>NZ_JAPHEH010000001.1:277529-1538907 GCF_029607905.1 Thiovibrio frasassiensis | reverse complement strand
TTTCACCACGATTAGCCAAAGAACGAAAACAGATACGACAAACACCGAATTTCCGATAAACGGCTTTTGATCTACCACATAAACCGCAACGGTTATAAGCCCGTACCGCAAACTTCGGGGTCCGCTTGCACTTTGCTATCAAAGACTTTTTAGCCAACTTCTTCCTCCTTACCCTGTGCTATTTCCTGAAGGGCATTCCCATTGCTTTCAAAAGAAACCGACCCTCATCATCTGTTTCGGCGGTCGTAGTAATCGCAATATTGAGTCCCTTGATCTTGTCAATTTTGTCGTAGTCAATTTCAGGGAAAATAATATGTTCCTTGATGCCCATGGCATAATTGCCACGTCCATCAAAAGCCTTCGTGGATAAACCTCGAAAATCCCGAACTCGCGGCAAGGCAATATGGACCAGTTTGGCAAAAAAATCATACATCCGATCACCGCGGAGTGTCACCCTGCAACCAATGGGCACTCCTGCACGCAGCTTAAAGCCGGCAATAGATTTTTTCGCCTTGGTAACAACAGCCTTCTGTCCAGCAATCAAGGTCAGTTCCTGAACCGCAGTGTCAATGATCTTGGGGTTCTGTACAGCTTCACCCAAGCCCATATTCAGCACGATCTTAGTGATCTTCGGCACACGCATAATGTTCTGGTAGCCGAATTCCTTCATGAGCTGCGGAACACACTCACCCTGATATATCTCTTTTACCCCAGCCATCCTTGCCTCCAAAAAAAATCAGGATCTATTAGGCTTTCGCCTCTAAAGATTCGTTGCATTTCTTGCAAACACGAACCTTGGATCCATCTTCCAGTATTTTTTTGCCTACACGTGAAGTCTTAGAACATTTCGGACAAATCACCATCAGATTAGAAGCATCAAGAGCCGCTTCCTTCTCAATGATTCCGCCTTGCTGGTTCGTTTGACTGGGCTTCGTGTGCCGCTTTATCATGTTGATCTTTTCAACAATGGCTTTGCCATCGGTGGCATTAACCTTGATGACCTTGCCGACACGACCTTTGTCCTTGCCGGCGATCACCTCAACCTGATCATTGATTTTCAGATGTGTTTTTGTTCTCATGCCTTCAGCCTCTCAACCGTCCAACAATGCAGACGGGAACTCTCTTTAAATATCAAGCTCTGGTTTCAACCGTAATTACAGAACTTCAGGGGCAAGTGAAATAATTTTCATATATCCCTTAGGCCGCAACTCACGAGCGACCGGGCCAAAAATACGGGTGCCGATCGGTTCCCCTGAATTTGCGAGCAACACGGCTGAATTATCATCAAAACGAACGATCGTATCATCCGTGCGACGAATCTCTTTGACCGTCCTGACTACAACGGCCCGGAGAACATCACCCTTCTTTACTTTTGCGTTCGGGATCGCCTCTTTAACGGTGACAACAATCAAGTCACCAACAGAGGCATATCGACGCCTAGTTCCACCCAAGACTCTTATACAAAGGACCTTCTTGGCGCCTGAATTATCTGCAACATTAAGTACGGTTTCTGTTTGTATCATCTCTTCACCAACCGCAAAACACTTTAGAAGTACCCAAACAATCAGCCTGGGACTTAGTTATCAAAAACCGCAATTAAACGGCTTTCTCGATGACTTCCATAATCCGCCACCGTTTATTCTTGCTCAGCGGACGGCACTCTTCAATTAAAACCCTATCGCCGACGCTGCAGCTGTTTTCCGGGTCATGGACCATGCATTTATTATGCTGACGCATGAACTTCCCATAGAGTTTATGGGGAACAAGGCGCTCGGTCTGCACGATAGCACTCTTGTCCATCTTGGTGCTGACAACAAAACCAACCCTTGTCTTCTTATTCGATTTTTCATCAACCATGAAAGTATCCTACAAAATATCGTTATCGATTGACGCAAGCGCTCGGAAAAGCGAGTATCTTGGTCAGAAACCAGCAGTTACTTTAGGCAGTATGCGCAGTAAGAGCGGTTTGCATCCGGGCAATCTCTTTGCGCAATTGCCGCAATTTTGCCGTATTTTCCAAAGGACGGATGCCATGCTGAAATTTCAATTTGAAATGCTCTTCAGACAAATCCCGTACCTTGGCAACAAGCTCATCTTTCCCAAGCTCGCGTATATCCTTCATTTTCATAACGTGTCCCCCACATAAATCACTTTAGTCGGGAATGGCAGCTTATTGGCGGCCAATTGCAAAGCCTCACGGGCCAAATCATCATCAACCCCGGCCAATTCGTAGAGAATACGCCCCGGCTTTACCTGGGCAACCCAATACTCTGGATTCCCCTTACCTTTACCCATCCGAGTTTCCGCCGGCTTCTTGGTAATAGGCTTATCCGGGAAAACACGGATCCAGAGCTGGCCGGTTCTTTTAATCTTTCTGTTGATTGCAATACGAGCCGCCTCAATCTGCTGGGCGGTCATCTTGCCACAGCCGACAGCCTTAAGGGCATATTCACCGAAAGAGAATCCAGACCCGCGGTATGCTGCACCAGTCAGGCGGCCCTTAAACATCTTTCTATGTTTTACTTTTTTTGGACTTAACATCTGTATATCCTATCTGTGACTGACTTATTTAAAGCCGTTTTACTCGACGACGAGTTATTCGGCAATCTTGTCGGCAGCGCTCAGAACTTCACCTTTGAAGATCCAGACCTTTACGCCGATTTTGCCATAGGTAGTATTCGCCTCTGCAATACCATAATCCACATCAGCACGAAGAGTATGCAAAGGAACACGCCCCTCACGCACCCACTCCTGACGAGCAATCTCTGCCCCGCCCAACCGGCCTGAACACGCGATCTTAACACCTTTGGCGCCGAACTTCAAGGCCATATTTACTGACTTCTTCATGGCGCGACGGAAGGCAACACGTCTTTCAAGTTGCAAAGCGATATTTTCGGCCACCAGTTGCGCATCCGCCTCAGGACGACGTACTTCCTGAATATCAAGCACGCACTCCTTGCCGGTCAACTTATCAATTTCAGCCTTCAGGACTTCGATCTCTGTCCCTTTTTTGCCAATAACAATGCCAGGCCTGGCAGTATGCAGCTTAATCCGGAGTTTATCGCCGGTTCGGGCTATCTGAATTTTGGAAATGCCAGCATGATAGAGCCGCTTTTTGAGGAACTTCCTCAGGCTCTGATCCTCTAGAAATTTTTTGGCATAATCCCTGTCGGCGTACCAGATGGAGTCCCAGGTACGTATAATATTCAGTCGTAAACCTATCGGATTAACTTTCTGGCCCAAAACCTTCCTCCATTCTCATTGAAATGCAAATCAAAGTACAAACGAATACCTTCGTGCTTCCGTATTCAGTTATTGCTCGTCCAAAACAACAGTGATATGGCTCGTTCTTTTAAGAATTCTGTTTGCCCGACCTTGAGCCCGCGGCATAATTCTCTTCAGCATGGGACCGCCATCTATAAAGATAGACTTTACATACAAGGTATCGACATCGATACTCTCATTCTGACTGGCATTGGCAACCGCAGATTCAATAACCTTTTTCAGCAAACGGGCGCCTTTTTTCGGCAAGAACCGTAGTGCGTTTATGGCGTGATCTACACTTTTTCCGCGCACCAAATCAGCAACCAGTCTGGCTTTTTGCGGCGAAATCCTTATATAACGAGCAAGCGCTTTTGCTTCCATCGAATGAACTCCTTTCTTTACCTGAAGACCGTGTCCGGCTTAGCAGCTTTTATTTCTTTTTCTTCCTGTCCGCTGCGTGACCATGATAGGTACGGGTCGGAGAAAATTCCCCGAGCTTGTGCCCTACCATATTTTCGGTCACGAAAACCGGGATGAACTTTTTGCCATTATGCACAGCAAAGGTAAGTCCAACCATGTCCGGAATTACATCAGAACGACGGGACCAGGTCTGAATAACCTTTCTGGAGCCCTCGTCTTTGGCCTTCATGACCTTTGACATCAAATGGTCATCTACAAATGGACCTTTTTTAACTGAACGTCCCACTTGTATACCCCCTAATTATGATCTTTTCTTAACAATAAATTTGTCGGATGACTTCTTGCCACGTGTTTTATAGCCCTTGGTGGGAACACCCCACGGGGTACAAGGATGGCGACCGCCGGAGCTTTTACCCTCACCACCACCCATTGGATGATCAATCGGGTTCATGGCAACACCACGAACCTTGGGCCGGTTTCCTTTCCAGCGACTGCGGCCAGCTTTGCCAAGCTTCTGGCTTTCATGCTCGTTATTTCCAACCTGGCCGATACAGGCCCGGCATTTACGATGAAATTTGCGGACCTCGCCGGAGGGTAATTTTACCGTGACATACTCACCCTCTTTAGCCATAAGCTGCGCGGAGACACCAGCGCTTCTCACAAGCTGCGCACCCTTGCCGATTTTCATCTCAAGGTTGTGGATAATGCTGCCCAAAGGCATGTTGCCCATGGGCAAACAATTACCAGGCTTGATATCAACAGCCTCACCAGCAACAACCGTATCACCAATCTTGATGCCAAGCGGAGAAAGGATATAACACTTTTCACCATCGACATAGTTCAGCAGAGCCAAATTAGCCGAACGATTCGGATCGTATTCAATGGCTGCAACCTTTGCAGGGATATCCACTTTGTCCCGCTTGAAATCGATCAAACGATATTTACGCTTATGACCCCCACCAATATGCCTGGATGTAATGCGACCATTGTTATTCCGCCCCCCGGTTTTACTAAGAGGACGAATCAACGATTTCTGCGGTTTATCCTTTGACAACTCGGGATTGACAACTGTAACAAGTGATCTTCTGCCCGGTGATGTAGGTTTATAGGTCTTTAATGCCATTTCAAACCCCGATAATATTTAAACGTATTCGTAACAAAAATTATAACTCTTACCGACGAGACTTCCCTTAAATCTTCTCAAGGAAATCGATCTTATTCCCTTCGGCAAGAGTAACAATGGCCTTCTTCCAGTCAGACTGCTGCCCGAAACTCTTGCCCACACGTTTCATCTTGCCGTGCATATTTGCAGTCCGCACCTTGAGAACCTTGACACTGAAGAGTTTCTCAACAGCATCCTTGATCTCAATTTTATTGGCTCGGGGATCAACCTTAACAACAACCTGATTGTTGATCTCCTGCAAGCCAAGAGCCTTTTCTGTCAAGCAAGGTTTCTTGATAATGCTGAACATATCTTTCATGACAATAACCTCTCTTCCAGCTGGCCAATACAAGGCTGCAGTAAGATAATATGCTTATGGAGCAAAATATCATAGACATTCAGCCCTGCCGTCGGAATAACCTTAAATCCCTGGACATTGCGAGACGAACGCTCAAGATGGTCATCGCGCTCAGGAATCACGATCAATGCATTCTCGATCTTCAGGGTATTCATAACCCCGATGAACTTCTTGGTCTTGATTTCTTCAATTTTAAAATTATCAAGCACCAGGACAAGCTTATCCTCAAAGCGTGAACTCAAGGCCATACGCAGACCGAGCTTTTTCACCTTCTTGGGCAACTTGAAGGAATAATCACGGGGCTTGGGTCCAAAAACAACACCACCACCACGCCAGAGAGGAGAGGTCCGAGTGCCGGCACGAGCCCGGCCAGTTCCTTTCTGCTTCCAAGGCTTCTTGCCACCGCCGCGGACCTCGGTCCTGGTTTTTGTGCAGGCGGTACCAGCCCGGCGAGCCGCACGCTGCATTCTCACAATTTCATGAATAATATGGGGGTTGACAGGAACGGCAAAGAGATTGTCGTTCAACTCAAGATCACCCACTTTCACATTATCTACATTGAATATTTCAGTAACTGCCATTTCCGGCACCCCCAAAATAAATCTTAAGGCAACTAAGACTCATTATTTTGTATAAATATGCAACAAACCCTGTTTTGCACCAGGCACGCCGCCTTTGACGACAAGCACATTTTGCTCAGGCCGGATATCCATAATGGTCACATTTTTCTTGGTGATCAAATTGGTGCCCATATGCCCAGGCATCTTCTTGCCTTTGATAACCCGGCTCGGCCATGCACTGCAGCCAATGGAACCCGGAGCACGATGAAACATGGAGCCATGACCACCCGGGCCGCCTTTAAAGCCATGTCTTTTTATAACACCCTGAAAACCACGACCCTTGACAGCACCGCTCACATCAATGATGTCGCCGACCTTAAAGAGATCCGAGACTACTATTTCCTGACCCACTTCAAACTGGCTGGCATCCGCAACCCGAAACTCTTTGATGTGATAAAAGCCGCCTTTTCCCGCAGTTTTGACATGTCCAGCGTCCGGCTTATTCAAGCGGGATTCTTTCTTGGAGCCAAAACCAACCTGAATGGCATCATACCCTTCATCGGCAACGGATTTTTTCTGAAGCACCACGCAGGGTCCAGTTTCAATGACCGTTACCGCGACGGCAGAGCCATCTTCGGAATAGATACGGGTCATACCAATCTTCTTACCCAGTAATCCTAATTTTTTAGGCATTGTTCCTACCTGTCTTTTTCTTCTCTGACATCAACTGTACCGTTAACCGGCACAACCGTTTCATAATCTTAAAGCTTGATTTCCACATCAACCCCGGCGGAAAGCTCGAGCTTCATAAGCGCATCAATGGTCTGCTGCGTTGGCTCAAGTATGTCCAGCAACCGTCTGTGGGTACGCATCTCAAACTGCTCACGGGACTTCTTGTCCACATGCGGAGAACGCAACACACAAAACTTGTTAATGGTGGTTGGCAGAGGGATCGGGCCAGCTACAGTTGCACCAGTACGCTTTGCCGTATCAACAATCTCTGAAGTGGATTGATCGATAAGCTTATGGTCGTAACCCTTAAGCCTGATGCGTATTTTCTGTGTCTGAATCATGCTCACTCCACCTTATTCGATAATTTTATTGATAACACCGGCGCCCACGGTACGGCCGCCTTCACGAATCGCGAAGCGCAACCCATCTTCCATGGCGATCGGGGTAATCAAGGTGCCTTCAATGGTCACGTTGTCACCAGGCATTACCATCTCAACGCCCTCTTGCAGCTTGACAACTCCGGTCACGTCCGTGGTCCGGAAGTAAAACTGAGGACGATATCCGTTAAAAAACGGGGTATGACGACCACCTTCATCCTTGGAAAGGATATAGGCTTCAGCCATGAATTTCGTATGCGGGGTGATGGAACCCGGTTTGGCCAGGACCTGGCCGCGCTCGATATCCTCACGCTTCAAGCCGCGCAGCAGGACGCCAACGTTATCGCCGGCCATACCCTCATCGAGAAGCTTACGGAACATCTCGACCCCGGTAACCGTGGTCTTGGCCGTATCGCGGATACCAACAACCTCGATCTCTTCCCCGACCTTTACCTTGCCGCGTTCAATACGACCGGTGGCAACGGTACCACGACCGGAGATGGAGAAAACATCTTCCACCGGCATCAGAAAGGGCTTATCAAGGGCACGGGCAGGCTCGGGAATAAAGCTGTCGCATGCGTCCATCAGGTCCCAGATGCACTTGGATGCAGCCTCGTCTTCCGGATTCTCAAGGGCCTTCAAGGCACTGCCCTGGATGATCGGGGTGTCGTCGCCGGGAAAACCGTACTTGGTAAGAAGCTCACGCAGCTCCATGTCAACCAACTCAATGAGTTCTGGATCGTCAACCATGTCGCACTTGTTCATGAAGACGACCATGGAGGGAACACCAACCTGACGAGCAAGCAGGATGTGCTCACGGGTCTGGGGCATGGGGCCGTCCGTTGCAGCAACAACCAGGATAGCGCCGTCCATCTGCGCCGCACCGGTGATCATGTTCTTAATGTAGTCAGCATGACCGGGGCAGTCCACATGGGCATAATGACGCAGGTTGGACTCGTATTCTACATGGGCGGTCGCAATAGTAATACCACGCTCTTTCTCTTCCGGAGCCTTATCGATCTGATCAAAAGCGGTCGCCTTGGCGAAACCCTTAAGTGACAGAACTCGGGTGATGGCCGCGGTCAAAGTGGTCTTGCCATGATCGATGTGGCCGATCGTGCCAATATTTACATGCGGTTTCTTGCGTTCAAATTTCTCTTTTGCCATGTCCTTTCCTCTTTATTTGCTTGCGTCTCGTTCGAGTTAAAGACCTCGAATCCGCTTAATTATCTTTGCACTCATATGATCCGGCACCCTGTCATATGCGGCAAATTGCATGGTAAAATTTGCTCGCCCCTGAGTGGCGGAACGTAACACCGTTGAATAACCAAACATCTCAGCCAGAGGCACCTGGGCTTTAACCGCCTGAAGGCCGCCAATCCGGTTCTCCATCCCAAGAATCTTTGCCCGCTTGGCCGTCAGGTCGGAAATGACCTCCCCGAGATACGACTCAGGCAGAGTTATCTCTACATCCATAACAGGCTCCAGCAAAACCGGAGAGGCTTCCGAAACGGCCTTCCGAAATGCCATGGCTGCGGCAACCCCAAAGGCCTGTTCGGTTGAATCATCATCGCGATAAGAGCCGTCAACCAAACTAACTTTCAAATCAACTATCGGAAAGCCGATCAAGGTCCCGGCATCGAGGCTATCGTGCACTGCTCTTTCGATGGCCGGAACAATTGCCGGAGGAATAACATCATCGGCAATACAACTTTCGAATTGAAAACCTTCACCGCGTTCAAGGGGTTCTATCTGCAACCAAACATGGCCATACTGACTTTTGCCAGCAGTCGTCGGATGCTCGAACTTCCCTTCTGCCTTCCCTAGGCTGGTTACGCTTTCTTTATACGCAACCTGCGGCTTACCAATATTTGCTCCGACCTTAAACTCTCGAATAAGTCGGTCGACAATAATTTCAAGATGAAGCTCACCCATCCCTGAAATAAGCGTCTGACCGGAATCAGGATCGATGGTCACAGAAAAGGAGGGATCTTCCAAGGCAATCTTTGCCAGGCTCTCCTTCAACTTTTCTTCGTCGGCCTTGCCTTTGGGCTCGATCGCAACACTTATAACCGGCTCGGGAAAATCCATGGTGTCGAGAGTAAATGTATCTCCCGACTCACAAAGCGAATCCCCAGTGATGGAAAAACGTAGCCCAACCACAGCCCCGATTTCCCCTGCCTTCAGCTCGCCAACCTCTTCCCGCTTATTGGCATGCATCTTGACAATTCGGCCGATCTTTTCCTTTTTTTTCTTTCCTGGGTTGTACACCCTATCCCCGACCTTCATAACGCCGGAATAGACACGCACATACGCCAAAATATCCACAAAAGGATCGGACGTCAGCTTAAAAACAAGGGCGGAAAGATTCTCATCTTCACTGGCCCTTCTCGTTTCCATCACACCATCTGCATTAACCCCCTGTACCGACGGAACATCGACAGGCGAAGGCAGATATGCAATTACTGCGTCCAGCAATGGCTGAACCCCTTTATTCTTAAAGGAGCTCCCACACAAAACGGGCACGACATCAAGATTCAGAGTTGCAGTCCTGATTGCCCGGTTGATATCATCAACCGATACAGGTTGCTCATTCAGAAATTTTTCCATGACCCAATCATCGAAGTCGGCCAACTTCTCGATAAGGGCCATTCTTGCGGCCGTAGACTCTTGTTTGAACTCTTCGGGGACAGGCTCGTACTCAACCCTGGATCCCTTTGTATCTTCATCAAAGCGCATCATTTTCTCTTCGACGAGATCAATGATACCCCTAAATGTCTCTTCCTTTCCAACCGGAAGCTGCAGAGGTAAAGGATTTGCTCCCAGCCTCTCTTCAAGCATCTCGACGCAGCGGTAAAAATTAGCCCCGAGCCGGTCCATCTTATTTATGTAGGCAATCCGGGGGATCTTATAATGATCCGCCTGACGCCAAACTGTTTCAGACTGGGGCTCAACCCCTCCCACCGCACAAAAAATTGCGATGGCGCCGTCCAAAACCCTAAGGCACCGTTCCACTTCAACAGTGAAATCAACATGCCCCGGTGTATCAATTATATTGATGGTGTGGTCTTTCCACTGACAGGTTGTGGCCGCGGAGGTAATGGTAATACCGCGTTCCTGCTCCTGCTCCATCCAGTCCATGACAGCATTGCCATCATGAACCTCGCCCATCCGGTGAGAACGCCCCGTATAATAGAGAATGCGCTCTGTCGTTGTTGTCTTCCCGGCATCAATATGGGCCATAATGCCTATATTGCGCAGGTACCGCAGCGAATCTTTCACAACCACTTGCCTTCCCCTGGACACTTATTTTACAGGCTGGAAAAACCAACCCGCCCGACAAGGATTGGTGTTAATACCCCCTCCCCGCGGTTTTGTCAACCAAGGAAAACCAAGAGCCCAATAATTACCAGCGGTAATGGGCAAATGCCTTGTTGGCATCGGCCATACGGTGCGTATCTTCGCGTTTTTTCACTGCCGCGCCACGGTTATTGTAGGCATCAGCAAGTTCTCCGGCCAGCTTATCAGCCATGGTTTTCCCAGGTCTTTTCTGAGCAAAGGCAACCAACCAGCGAATAGCCAGGGCATTTCTTCTTTCAGGACGAACCTCAACCGGCACCTGATAGGTAGCACCACCCACCCGCCGAGATTTCACCTCAAGCCGGGGGCGCACTTTCTCCAAGGCTTTTTCAAAGACCACGATCGGATCGGCCTCGGTGATACGGCTCTCGATCATATCCATGGCGCCGTAAAAAATGCCCCGAGCTATACTCTTCTTGCCACACTCCATCAGCCCGTTAACAAACTTGGAAACGAGCACACTATTAAAACGCGGATCCGGTTCGATCGGGCGTCTTGCAACAAGTCTTTTTCTAGGCATCTCTAAAACTCCTTCTCACACAGTAGGCAAACCGCTTATTTCGGGCGCTTGGCTCCGTACTTGGAACGACCCTGCTTACGGTTAGCAACACCAAGGGTATCCAAGGTACCACGAATGATATGGTAACGGACACCGGGAAGATCCTTCACCCTGCCACCGCGAATCAGGACAACGGAATGCTCCTGAAGGTTATGGCCAATACCTGGGATATACGAGGTAACCTCGATCCCGTTGGTCAGCCGCACCCTGGCAACCTTTCTCAAGGCTGAGTTTGGCTTCTTGGGGGTAGTGGTATATACACGGACGCAAACACCACGTTTCTGCGGAGAACCCTTCAACGCAGGCGTATTGGTTTTGCTGATCTTTACTTTCCGTCCGTGCCGCACCAGCTGATTAATGGTTGGCATTGAAATCGACTCCCATAGTACTGATATTAATTAGTAGCATCTTCCTCTTGCCAAACTCCACTGCGCGGCATAGGAAAACGGCATATTTACTCGAAGGGCGAATGCTTGTCAAGGCAAATATATATTATTTGTCCACTCCACCCGTATAGTCAGCAAAGCCTGTTCCCGCAGGGACCAATCGTCCCATGATCACGTTCTCTTTCAGGCCCCTTAAAGTATCGATCTTTCCGGCCATGGCCGCATTGGTCAAGACCTTGGTGGTTTCCTGGAAAGAGGCCGCGGAAATGAAGCTGTCGGTGCTGAGGGAGGCTTTTGTCACGCCAAGGAGCAACGGTTCCGCCGTTGCCGGCCGGCCATCTTCCTGGAGAAGCTTTTCATTCTCCTCCTTAAACCGCCACCACTCGACATGCTCGCCCAACATAAAGGTGGAATCACCCACCCCGGTGATCTGAACCCGACGCAGCATCTGGCGAACGATAACCTCGATGTGCTTGTCGTTGATCTTTACACCCTGGAGACGATACACCTCCTGGATCTCGTTCACCAGGAACTTGGCCAGCTCCTTGACACCCATAACGCGGAGGATGTCATTGGGATCTGGAGAGCCATCCATCAAGGCCTCACCGGCCTTAACATAATCGCCCTCGTGCACGCTGACATGCTTGCCTTTGGGGATAAGATATTCCTTGGCCTCGCCCACCTCCGGGGTAATAATAACCCGCTTCTTGCCCTTAAGATCCTTACCAAGGCTTACCTGCCCATCAATCTCGGTAATGACCGCATACTCCTTGGGCTTACGAACCTCAAAGAGTTCGGCAATTCGGGGAAGACCGCCGGTGATATCCTTTGTTTTCGTGGTTTCCCGTGGAATCTTGCCCAGCACGGTTCCCGGCTCAATGACGGTATCTTCCCCAACCGAAATCAAGGCACCAACCGGCAGGGAATATCGGGCGGGAGAACCGGTTTTGGGCAACTTTGCCGTTTTGCCGGTTTCATCCTTCAGGGTAATACGGGGGTTATGCTGCCCTGAGCGGGAAGGAACAATAACATGGCTTGATTTCCCGGTAACCGGGTCAACACGCTCCTGCATGGTGACACCCTCGAGGATGTCACCAAATTTGACCACGCCGCCGATCTCGCTGACGATGGGGATGGTATATGGGTCCCAATTGGCAATCAGGGTATCCGGTTCAATGTCCGACCCCTCCTTGACAAAGATTTGCGCGCCATAGTTGATCTGATAGCGTTCCCGTTCCCGACCCTGGGCACCAATGATGGAGACAGCCGCATTCCGGTTCATGACAATCATGGTCCCGGCAATGTTCTGCACATAATGCATGTTCTGGAACTGCACGGTCCCGCCGTGCTGGCATCGGACCTCGGCCTGTTCCACGCTCCTGCTTGCGGTACCACCGATATGGAAGGTCCGCATGGTGAGCTGGGTGCCGGGCTCGCCGATGGATTGCGCGGCGATAATACCGACCGCCTCGCCCATGTTGACCATGTGCCCGCGGCCAAGATCACGCCCATAGCACGAACTGCAGACACCGCGCCGAGCCTGACAGGTAAGCACGGAACGGATCATCACCCGGTCAATACCGGCCTGCTCGATTTGCTTGACCTTGTCTTCGGTAATTTCTTCGTTGGCCTCGACAATAATCTCGCCGTTAAACGGATCGATCACATCTTCCAGGGCGACACGCCCCAAGATACGATCGCCCACGCGCTGGATCACCTCCCCGCCTTCGAGCAGGGCTTCCATCAAAATCCCGTCCAGGGTTTCACAATCCTTCTCGATGATGGTTGCATCCTGGGCCACATCCACCAACCGTCTGGTCAGATAACCGGAGTTTGCCGTTTTAAGCGCGGTATCCGCCAAGCCTTTCCGCGCACCGTGGGTGGAAATAAAATATTCCAGAACGTTCAGACCTTCCCGGAAGTTTGCCTTGATCGGGGTCTCGATGATCGCACCGGATGGCTTGGCCATCAAACCACGCATACCTGCAAGCTGCCGGATCTGGTCACGGCTGCCGCGGGCACCGGAATCGGCCATGATATAAATGGAGTTGAAACTGGGGGACTCAAACATCTTGTTGCTCTTGTCCCGCAGGTACTGGACACTCATTTCCTGCATCATATCATTGGCCACTTCATCGGTGGCGCGCGACCAGATATCAACGATCTTGTTGTACTTCTCACCATCGGTGATCAAGCCGTCCCGGTATTGCTGCTCAACCTCCATCACCGAATTTTCGGCTTTTGCTACCTGGACCTCCTTGGTCTCTGGAATCATCATGTCGTTGATGCAGATGGAGATGGATGCTCTGGTAGAGAATTCATACCCCATATCCTTGAGACGATCGGCCAGAATAACCGTAGCCTTGGTGCCGGCGTAGCGATAGGTATGATCAATGAGCTTGGCCAGCTGTTTTTTCCCCATCACCTGATTGACGTGGCTGAAAGGGACATTTTCCGGAAGCAGTTCCCCAAGGAGAACACGACCCACCGTGGTATCCACCAATTCACCCTGCCGCCGAACCTTGATCTTGGCCTGCAGATGCACGGCACCATGATCATAGGCCATGCGAACCTCGGCCGGAGAGCTGAAAACCTTGCCTTCACCCGCGGCGAAATGACGATCGCGACTCATATAGTAGAGACCGAGAACGATATCCTGGGAAGGAATGATAACCGGCTCACCGTGCGCCGGAGAAAGGATATTATTGGTGGACATCATCAAAACCCGGGCTTCCACCTGCGCCTCAACCGTAAGAGGCACATGCACGGCCATCTGATCCCCGTCAAAGTCTGCGTTGAACGCAGCACAGACCAGGGGATGCAACTGAATGGCCTTGCCCTCGATCAGTACCGGCTCAAAGGCCTGCATACCGAGACGATGCAGGGTGGGTGCCCGGTTGAGCATGATGGGATATTCCTTGACCACATCGTCGAGGACGTCCCAGACCTCCTTGGTCCCTTTCTCCACCATCTTGCGCGCGCTTTTGATGGTCGTCACATAGCCAAGCATCTCCAGCTTGTTGTAGATAAAGGGCTTGAAGAGCTCCAAGGCCATCTTCTTCGGCAGGCCACACTGATGCAACCGAAGATGCGGACCAACCACGATGACGGTACGACCGGAATAATCCACCCGTTTGCCGAGGAGATTCTGACGAAACCGTCCCTGTTTGCCCTTGAGCATATCGGAAAGCGATTTCAGCGGCCGCTTGTTGGGCCCGGTGATCACCTTACCACGCCGACCATTATCAAACAGTACGTCCACGGCCTCCTGCAGCATCCGCTTTTCATTACGGATGATAATCTCCGGGGCATCGAGTTCCAGCAACCGCTTCAGGCGGTTATTCCGGTTGATTACCCGACGATACAGGTCGTTGAGATCAGAAGTGGCAAAACGTCCGCCTTCCAGAGGCACGAGGGGACGCAAGTCAGGAGGCAGCACCGGGATAACATCGAGGATCATCCAATCGGGCTTGTTGCCGGACTCATGAAAAGCCTCGACCACATTCAACCGCTTGGCCAATTTTTTGCGCTTGGCCTCGGAACCGGTTTCCCGCATCTCCTGGCGCAGCACCTTGGATAAGGGCTCTAGCTCGAGCTTCTGCATCATCTCCTGGATGGCCGCCGCGCCAATGCCAACGCTAAACTTACCGGGAAAATCTTCCCTGGCCTGACGATAGGCTTCTTCGGTCAGCAGAGAGCTGACTGGCAAAGAGGGCTCATCGGAGGCAGTAATCACATAGGAATCAAAATAGAGTACCTTTTCCAGCTCCTTCAGGGTCATATCGAGGATATTGCCGATTTTACTCGGCAAACTCTTGAGAAACCAAATATGGGCGACAGGCGCGGCCAACTCGATATGCCCCAACCTTTCCCGCCGGACCTTGGACTGGATAACCTCAACCCCGCACTTTTCACAGACCACGCCGCGGTGCTTCATGCGCTTGTATTTGCCGCAATTGCATTCGTAATCTTTGACCGGCCCGAAGATCTTGGCGCAAAACAGTCCTTCGCGCTCCGGCTTAAAAGTCCGATAATTAATGGTCTCCGGTTTTTTCACCTCACCATGAGACCAGTCGCGAATTTTTTCCGGCGAGGCCAAGGAGATTCGCACGGCATTGAATTTTAACGGTCCTTTCGGATTGGAAAAAAAGCTGAAAAGTTCTTCCACGGCAGCACCCTTATCTATGTTGAATAATCAAATCTCTTCGAACGGCAAGATCCTCTGGACCTAAACTTCCGGTTTCTCGTCAAGCAGTTCCATATCAAGACACAACCCCTGGAGTTCTTTCACCAAGACATGGAAAGATTCCGGCAAGCCTGCCTCAAGAAAGTTATTGCCCTTAACGATTCGCTCGTATGTCCTTGTTCTACCGCCCACATCGTCAGACTTGACTGTTAAAAATTCCTGCAAAGTATATGCTGCGCCATACGCTTCCAAGGCCCAGACCTCCATTTCGCCAAGACGCTGTCCACCGAACTGCGCTTTGCCGCCGAGGGGCTGCTGGGTAACCAGCGAATAGGGCCCTGTGGAACGGGCATGGATTTTATCATCAACCAAATGATGGAGTTTCAGAATATACATGGTGCCAACGGTGACCGGGTTGTCAAATTTTTCCCCGGTCAACCCGTCATACAAGGTAGCCTGGCCGACCTCGTCCATTCCGGCCTCAACCAGGAGACTCCGGATCTCACTTTCATGGGCCCCGTCAAATACCGGGGTAGCCATATGCACACCCGATCCCATGCGCCGGGCAAGGACTAACAGATCATCATCCGACAACCCTTCGGTCAGCTTCGTGTATTCCTCTGCAGCATACACCTTCTTCAATTTTTCCTTCACTGCGGCAACCTGTTGCAGATCGGCAAGATTTTGAATCTGCTGGCCAAGTCTTTTGGCTGCCAGACCAAGATGCACCTCCAACAACTGCCCCACGTTCATACGAGACGGAACACCCAGGGGATTCAAAACAATATCCACCGTGGTACCATCGGCAAAATAAGGCATATCCTCTTCGGGCATGATCCGGGAAACAACACCCTTGTTACCATGGCGGCCGGCCATCTTATCGCCCACGGACAACTTGCGCTTGGTGGCGACATAGACCTTAACCATCCGAATAACGCCGGGGGGCAGATCATCCCCCTTCTTAAGTCTGGAAATCCTGGCCTCATACCGGTCTCTCACGAGCTTGACCTGGCTTTCATACCGCTCGAATAGAAGCGTCACTTCGCCTTCGAACTTGTCTTTTTCCGCATAGCTGATCAGCTTAATGGTAGAGAGAGACAACTGCTCAATCACTTCGCGGGAGATCTTCTTGCCCTTGGCAAGCAGAGCCTCGCCTTTTTTATCCTTGATCGCCGCAGTCGCGGTCTTGCCTTCGAGAAGATCGGCCAGACTGTTGCGGACACCCTTTTTCAGACAGTTGACCTCGTCTTCCATATCCCGCTCAAGGGTCTTGATCTCAAACTCATCAATGGCCAGGGTGCGTTCGTCTTTCTCTACGCCTTTGCGGGAAAATACCTTGGCGTCGATGACCACCCCTTCGGCCCCAGGAGGTACGCGGAGGGAGGTGTCTTTTACATCCCCGGCCTTTTCGCCGAAGATGGCGCGCAACAATTTTTCTTCCGGAGAAAGCTGGGTTTCCCCCTTGGGGGTTACCTTGCCCACCAGGATATCTCCGGACTTGATCTCTGCCCCGATCCGGATAACCCCGGACTCGTCGAGATTGCGCAACGCTTCCTCACTGACATTGGGGATATCGCGGGTGATTTCTTCCTTGCCCAATTTAGTATCACGGGCAACGGTCTCGAACACCTCGATATGGAGCGAGGTATAGGTATCCTTTTTCAGCATCTTCTCGCTGATCAGGATGGAGTCCTCAAAGTTGTAGCCCCGCCACGGCATGAACGCGATGGTCACGTTCTTGCCCAACGCCAATTCGCCCTGATCACAGGCCGGTCCGTCGGCGAGGATGTCTCCCTTTTTCACTCGGAGTCCGGGATTTACCAGAGGTCGCTGGGTAAAACAGGTATTCTGGTTTGATTTCTTGTATTTCTCAAGACGATAGATCCCGATGCCGGTGGTAAAGCCGTCGGTTCCTGGCTCATCGTAGCGAACAACGACCCGGTTGGCATCGACCTCTTCCACAACCCCATCACCACCGGCCAGCAAGCAAACACCGGAATCCTTGGCTACCGTTAATTCAAGGCCGGTCCCGACCAAAGGAGCCTTAGGGCGCAAAAGAGGAACGCCCTGGCGCTGCATGTTGGATCCCATCAAGGCTCGGTTGGCATCATCGTTCTCCAAAAAGGGGATAAGAGAGGCGGCAACACTCACCAACTGGTTCGGAGAAACATCCATCTGGGTTACGGCATCAGCCTCGGTGGAAAGAACCTCGCCATCCTGCCGAGCAATAAGCGTATCCGGAATAATCTTGCCTTTTCCGTCCAGCTCGGTTTTTGCCTGGGCAATGACATGCTCCTGTTCATCCAGAGCTGTCATGTAGGCAATTTCCTTCGTTGCCTTACGCCCCTTGACATTCCGGTATGGCGTTTCAATAAAACCGAATTCATTGACCCGGGCATAGGTGGCAAGTGAAACAATAAGGCCGATGTTCGGACCCTCGGGGGTTTCTACGGGGCAAATCCGGCCATAATGGGTCGGATGGACATCGCGGACCTCAAAGCCCGCACGCTCGCGGGAAAGACCACCCGGTCCAAGCGCGCTCAACCGACGCTTATGGGTTACCTCGGACAAGGGGTTGGTCTGATCCATGAACTGGGAAAGCTGGCTGGTGCCAAAGAATTCCTTGATCGCGGCGGTAATCGGCTTGGGATTGATCAGGTCATGGGGCATCAAGGCCTCAACCTCCTGAATACTCATCCGCTCGCGAATTGCGCGTTCCATCCGGACAAGGCCCATGCGATACTGGTTTTCCACCAGCTCGCCAACCGTACGAACGCGACGATTGCCAAGGTGATCAATGTCGTCAATGGGGCCCTGGCTGTCTTTGAGACGCACCAGATACCTTACCGCCAACATGATGTCGTCCTTGGTCAGGGTGCGGTGCTCGATATCGGTGTTCACCCCCAACCGGGCATTGATCTTAAAACGGCCAACCTCGGAAAGGTCATAGGTGTCGGCGCTGAAAAACAAATTCTCGAAAAATGCTGAGGCGATTTCGTGGGTTGGGGGGCTGCTGGGCCGCAGTCTGCGGTATATTTCAAGCAACGCCTCTTCCGGGGTACTCACCTTGTCCAGAGCCAGGGTTTTACGGAAAGAGTCGGAAACCTTGATCCCGTCGATGAAGAGGAGTTCAAATTCCGAAATCTTGGCCGCAACAATCTCCTCAAGCATCGTCTCGGTCAACTCGGTATTGCAGGGGAAAATGATCTCGCCACTCTTGGGATCAACGATATCCCGGGCAAGAAACTTGCCAACCAGACTCTCCGCCTCTATATCAAAATGGGTGACCCCAGCTTCGAAAATCTTCTTGGCCAGTGCTTTACCGATCTTGCGGCCGTCTTTGGCAATAATTTCCCCGGTTTTCGGATCAACGATATCATGGGTTACTTTCTGCCCAACCATCAGATCGGGGGAGAATTCTTTCTTGAATTTTTTCCGGCTCACGGAGATTTTTTCCGTATCGTAATAGTAACGCAAGAGCTCATCACCACTGTAGCCAAGGGCCTTAAGCAGCGTGCTCACCGGAAACTTACGACGGCGGTCGATACGGACGTAGAGAATATCCTTGGCGTCAAACTCAAGATCAATCCACGAGCCGCGCACCGGGATAATTCTGGCCGAATAAAGAAGCTTGCCGCCGGAATGGGTTTTTCCGCCGTCATGGCTGTAAAAAAGGCCGGGCGAACGCTGTAACTGACTGACGATAACCCTTTCGGTCCCGTTGACAACATAGACCCCGGTTTTGGTCATCAAGGGCATGCTGCCCAGGTAAACCGCCTGCTCTTTAATATCACGGATATTCTGCACACCGGTTTCGGCATCGGTATCATAGGAAACAAGGCGCACTGTAATCTTAACGGGAACCTCGTAGGTCATACCCCGCTGAATACATTCATCCACGGAATATTTCGGATCTCCAAAGTTATAGCGCACAAACTCAAGAGAACAGGTGCCATTGAAATCCTGTATGGGGAATACACTCTTAAATATCCCCTGCAAACCGCTGTCCGAGCGCTGATCTGGCTCTGTAGCCATTTGCAGAAACTTTTCGTAAGACAGGCGCTGCATCTCGATGAGATGTGGGATCTCAACAATACTCTTGGTTTTAGCGAAACTTTTCCGAACTCGTTTGATAGTTTGCATGCAGCAATACCCTCATCTGTTTAGCGGTAGCGGAAGGGAACGGGCTCCCCGGTGTGGAGCGTCAGGAGGTGCTTTGTGCCATAATTCATGGTGGCCAAATCTCTCCCTTTGATAAGAACGCAAGAACGCTACGGGGTTTCCCCCGTAGCGTCGCTGCATCTCTTGTTGATCCCTGGGGCTTTTGGTCAGCCCCAGAATATGCTATTTTTTCTTGCTGAAACCTGAGCAGCTCAGCAAGAAAGCCATACGAAGTTTACACTACTTGATCTCTACAGTTCCACCGGCAGCCTCAATCTTGGCTTTGATATCGGCAGCTTCATCTTTGGATACGCCTTCCTTGATCGGGCTGG
Source organism: Thiovibrio frasassiensis (assembly GCF_029607905.1). Lineage (NCBI taxonomy): Bacteria > Pseudomonadati > Thermodesulfobacteriota > Desulfobulbia > Desulfobulbales > Thiovibrionaceae > Thiovibrio > Thiovibrio frasassiensis. Next base: position 1,519,050 of record NZ_JAPHEH010000001.1, on the reverse strand, counting down.
GTGCGCCTTCGACCAAATCCTTGGCTTCCTTGAGACCAAGAGAGGTGATGGCGCGAACCTCTTTGATGACGCCGATCTTTTTGTCGCCAGCGGTGACGAGGATTACGTCAAACTCGGTTTTCTCTTCGGCAGCCGCAACTTCACCGCCGGCAGCGGGGCCAGCCATCATTGCTACCGGAGCGGCAGCGGAAACGCCAAACTTATCTTCAAGTTCCTTGATGAGCTCGGAAAGCTCGAGAACGGTCATGTTAGAGATAAAATCAATTACATCTTCCTTTGATACTGCCATTGCTATATCCTCCAAATACTATTCTTGTTTAGTTGTCGCCCTGACCTTTCTGGTCTTTTATTGCCTGCAATGCATACAACGCCTTTTGTGGTACAGCGCTGAGCACCCGTACAAAACTGGTGGGAACAGCGAGCATGACTGCAAGCAGTTGCGCGCGGAGTTCGTCCTTGCCAGGCAATGTGGACAATGCCTTGAGATCGTCTGCCGTAAGCAATTTGCCATCTAAAACAGCCACCTTGATCTCAAGCTTTGGGTTCGTCTTAATAAACTCAACCAAAACTTTAGCCGGTGCCACCGGATCCCCATCCGCAAAAGTAACAGCCGTTGTTCCTTCCAGGAACTGATCCATGGGCTCAAAAGGCGTACCTTTGATAGCCCGGCGCAGCAAGGTGTTTTTTGCGACACGGATTTCGGCGTTGCTCTGCTTGAGGTCACGGCGGAGTTGTGAGATGACAGGCACGGTCAGACCACGATAATCGGAAACAACCGCAAACTTGGCATGGGCCAATCTGCTGCTGAGTTCCTCGACTACCGCAACCTTATCGTCTCGATTCAATTCCTCTACCTCCTTTAAACTAACAACATATTAGGGTTAGCGAGAAGCAGTCGAGGTCGACCGGTACAGACGAATAGGCTCTTTCCAGAAAATGAAAACAACCCATGTGACGACACTGCGAAAAGCAATGACATTCCGCCTCGGCAGGCCCGCGCTTTGAGTCTCTCAGAGAACCAAAACGCCGATTAAACCTTTAGGTACCCACGGTCTTTGACGACTTAACTGCTTAAAACAAAATATATAAAAAACGCTGGTTGCAACCAGCGGGGACAACATGCATCAGGCGTGCTTGCAAAGAACCCGCAACTCCATGGGATCAAGCCTCAAACCAGGCCCCATGGTGGTGGACAAGAAAATCGCCTTCAAATAAACGCCCTTACTGGAAGAGGGCTTGAGCTGAATAACCTTGTCAACAAAGGCCAAAATATTTTCCTGCAATTTTTCGGTACCAAAGGAGGACTTCCCAACCATACAGTGGAGAACCCCGGCCTTATCAACCTTGAAATCAACCTTGCCGGACTTGATTTCCTTGACGACCCGGCCGACATCGAAAGTGACCGTGCCAAGCTTGGCATTGGGCATCAAATTGCGGGGTCCGAGGATCTTGCCGATCTTGCCCACGGTTCCCATCATATCAGGGGTGGCAATGGTCTTATCAAATTCAAGCCAGCCGCCTTGGATCTTCTCGAGAAGCTCATCCCCGCCAGCATAATCAGCGCCGGCATCAAGAGCTTCCTGGACCTTTTCACCCTTGGCAAAAACAAGGACACGCTCGGTTTTGCCAGTACCATTAGGGAGAACTACGCTGCTCCGCACCATCTGCTCGGCATGGCGAGGGTCAACGCCAAGATTGAGAGCCAAATCAACCGACTCATCAAACTTTGCGAACTTACTCTGTAACGCGAGAGTAACAGCTTCTTCCAGATTATAAGCCTTCACCGGATCAAGCTGTGCAGCACTGTTTTTATATTGCTTGCCTTTCTTTGCCATGGCGATCTCCAAACTTTCAAGCCTTCCACATCAGAAGTGCTACGGTTAACCAATTAAAAATCTATTAAACATCGTCAACCGTAGATCAATCGACGATTGTAATCCCGCAACTTCTCGCAGTTCCTTCGATAATCCGCATTGCGGCGTCAATATCGTAGGCGTTCAGATCGGGAAGTTTTCTCTCGGCAATTTCTTTAATCTTATCGCGGGTAATCTTCGCCACACGATCACGCTTGGGATTGCTGGATCCTTTACCAAGACTGCATGCTTTAAAAAGCAGAGTTGAGGCAGGAGGGGTCTTGGTAACAAAAGTAAACGACCGATCAGCATACACAGTAATCACTACAGGGATAACCGTATCGCCTTCCGACTGGGTTTTTGCATTAAACGCCTTGCAAAACTCCATAATATTGACGCCGCGCTGGCCAAGGGCCGGTCCAACAGGGGGGGACGGATTCGCTTTGCCGGCTGGAATCTGTAACTTTATGTATCCTTCAATCTTCTTAGCCATTGCTGGGACTCCCACATGTCGAAAACCGATTCCCTGCTCGTTACCCTGCCGCAAGACCCCAGTAAACCGACATCATAAATTTAGCGGAACAACTACCTCTATGTGCTACGCAATTCATGTCGCACTTGCAAAATAGTACGACTAGCCTTTACTCACCTGAATATATTCCAGCTCTACCGGGGTTTCGCGACCAAAGATGGAAACCAACACCCGGACCCGACCCTTTTCCGGAAAAACCTCATCCACAACACCTTGAAAATTGGTGAATGGCCCATCGATAACCCGGACAACATCGCCAAATTCAAAAGAAACTTTAGGCTTTGGCTTGAGAGCGCCATCCTTGATCCGGCCAATAATCTTCATGGCCTCTTCATCGGAAAGAGGCTCCGGGCTCATATCGTTACCGACGAAACCTGTTACCTTCAGGGTGCCCCGAACTGTATGCCAGGTTTCATCATTCAGATCGACGTTTACCAGAATATAGCCTGGAAAAAACTTACGGGACGAGGTTTTCCGTGCGCCCTTCACCATTTCAACAACTTGTTCGGTAGGAACAAGAATTTCCCCAAACAGCTCTTCCTGACCAGCAGTTTTAATGCGCTCAAGCATGCTGGTTTTCACCTGCTCTTCAAAGCCGGAGTATGTATGAACAATATACCAGTGACGTGCCATAATGCTGTCTCTCTCCCGGCTTACGCTGGCTTCCTACCGCAAAACATAACCGATTATTTTCCCCAGCAGCAGATCAACAGCTCCCAAATAAAAGGAGATGATCATCACCAGAACTACAACTACCGCCGTAGTGCCAACAGTCTGTTTTTTGGCCGGCCAAACGATCTTGCCGAATTCATTTTTCACTTCATTGGCAAATTCTTTAATCCGACCCGGCCTGAATGCAGATCCCTGCTCAGGATCATTGCCCGCGACTTTTTTACTTTTAGCCAATCGGTCTTCCTTGCTTGCCATAATGATCGTCTCTTCCTGCACAGGCTGATCGTTCTTACACATGAAGGGTGGAGTTCGGGCACAATGAAAAGCACCGACTATCCAAATAACTACTTCGCCCCCTCATACCAGAAAAGGGCGAAGCAATCACAATCTCTCGTCTCTGGCAGGCCAGGAGGGACTCGAACCCCCAGCCCTCGGATTTGGAGTCCGATGCTCTACCATTAGAGCTACTGGCCTAAAAACTATTTCGTTTCCTTGTGCAGGGTATGCGATCTGCAAAAAGGGCAAAACTTTTTGAACTCAAGCTTGCTCGGAGTAGACCGCTTGTTCTTGGTCGTGGTGTAGTTACGTCTTTTGCAGGTCTGACAACCCAATGTAATAATATCTCGCATCTAATTTCCTCTATTCCAGTCAAAACCGTGCTGGCGACTATTCGATAATTTTATTGATAACACCGGCGCCCACGGTACGGCCGCCTTCACGAATCGCGAAGCGCAACCCATCTTCCATGGCGATCGGGGTAATCAAGGTGCCTTCAATGGTCACGTTGTCACCAGGCATTACCATCTCAACGCCCTCTTGCAGCTTGACAACTCCGGTCACGTCCGTGGTCCGGAAGTAAAACTGAGGACGATATCCATTAAAAAACGGGGTATGACGACCACCTTCATCCTTGGAAAGGATATAGGCTTCAGCCATGAATTTCGTATGCGGAGTAATGGAACCCGGTTTGGCCAGGACCTGGCCGCGCTCGATATCCTCACGCTTCAAGCCGCGCAGCAGGACGCCAACGTTATCGCCGGCCATACCCTCATCGAGAAGCTTACGGAACATCTCGACCCCGGTAACCGTGGTCTTGGCCGTATCGCGGATACCAACAACCTCGATCTCTTCCCCGACCTTTACCTTACCGCGCTCGATACGACCGGTGGCAACGGTACCACGACCGGAGATGGAGAAAACATCTTCCACCGGCATCAGAAAGGGCTTATCAAGGGCGCGGGCAGGCTCGGGAATAAAGCTGTCGCATGCGTCCATCAGGTCCCAGATGCACTTGGATGCAGCCTCGTCTTCCGGATTCTCAAGGGCCTTCAAGGCGCTGCCCTGGATGATCGGGGTGTCGTCGCCGGGAAAACCGTACTTGGTAAGAAGCTCACGCAGCTCCATGTCAACCAACTCGATGAGTTCGGGATCGTCAACCATGTCGCACTTGTTCATGAAGACGACCATGGAGGGAACACCAACCTGACGAGCAAGCAGGATGTGCTCACGGGTCTGGGGCATGGGGCCGTCCGTTGCAGCAACAACCAGGATAGCGCCGTCCATCTGCGCCGCACCGGTGATCATGTTCTTAATGTAGTCAGCATGACCGGGGCAGTCCACATGGGCATAATGACGCAGGTTGGACTCGTATTCTACATGGGCGGTCGCAATAGTAATACCACGCTCTTTCTCTTCCGGAGCCTTATCGATCTGATCAAAAGCGGTCGCCTTGGCGAAACCCTTAAGTGACAGAACTCGGGTGATGGCCGCGGTCAAAGTGGTCTTACCATGATCGATGTGGCCGATCGTGCCAATATTTACATGCGGTTTCTTGCGTTCAAATTTCTCTTTTGCCATGTCCTTCTCCTCCTCAGCCCGGATTTCTCAACGGTTGCGCTTTACTTCCAACCTAATAATGTTTGAAAATCACTAAAAAAATGGAGCCCACGACCGGATTCGAACCGGTGACCTCTTCCTTACCAAGGAAGTGCTCTACCTACTGAGCCACGTGGGCAACCAAACAGTCCAAACAAAAAAAAGAAGCCAGTTTGCTCACCCTATTGCTGAGCCAGGTATTTTGTGCCATCACTGGAGCGGGAAACGGGGCTCGAACCCGCGACCCTCAGCTTGGAAGGCTGATGCTCTACCAATTGAGCTATTCCCGCTTTCACGAACCACAAGCCAAATGAAAAAGCAGGAATATGACGGCAACAACTTATGTTTTACCGTGTTCCCACCATGAGCATAAATGGTGGAGGGGGGAGGATTCGAACCTCCGAAGGCATTGCCGACAGATTTACAGTCTGTTCCCTTTAGCCACTCGGGAACCCCTCCACGAAAACACAAGACTGCCCGATGGCAGCCACTTAATCAGTCGTTATATCAAGCCATCGCCAGCTTCGCATTGGTGGAGCTGACGATGGGACTCGAACCCGCAACCTGCTGATTACAAATCAGCTGCTCTACCAATTGAGCTACGCCAGCTTGATAAGACGGGCAATACTAATCGCTTCATTCCGAAATATCAACTTATTTTTTAAGCGACGCAGACAATCAGAGAAGCAAAAAACAATCAGGCGCTCCATCATGAGAAAGAGCGCCTGATTGGTCAATACGGTTTTCGCTTAGTCTTCGATATTCTTGGCAAACGCACTCTCGCGATATTTCTCAAACGCCATGGCAAACGTCCGGTATACCATGTGGGCGAATTTGGAATAGGGCATATACAGGAACAACATTAACACGGAAACCAGATGCATGAAATAGAACAGGTACGCCAGCACGGGGATTCCGATCAACCGGGTCAATTCCGCGGAAAGACCGGTGATACCGACGGTCATGATCTTAACAATCAAGAACCAATCATAAAAGGTCGGGGTGGTATTGTTTTCCTCTTCCATGTGGGCCCGGTTCATCCAGAGGATGCCTACGCCGACAATCAAGGCAATGGCACTGATGTTGGCCAGCAACTTGAAGGGGTCGGCGAGAGGAATCGGTCCATGCATACCTTCGATAAACATGCCAAGGATATCCTTGCGGATCATCCCATAGGTGGTAACGACAAACAACCCGAGAAAGGACAAGAGCAACGGCAGATGGCCATTGACCCTGTTCAGGTTCGCCCCACACTCCTTAAATCGCTTGTGGGCAAGGATCTCTTTGAGCGATGGCACCAGGAACTCGGTGACAAACTGCAGGGCGGAAGGACGGAACTCGCTCTTCACCGGCAGGTTGGCGGCCATTGCCCGCCACATGTTCGAAACCCCCTTGTACGCGGCAAAAACCGCAAAACCGAGAGCTGGGACAAAAATGGCGTCAATGAGCAGAACATTCAGGGTCAAACCACCGATCAGGGTAGGATGATCCTTGCGCGAATCAAAAAACATGCCAAAATCAATGGCATCGGCCGCAGGCAGAGCCATGCCGCCGGACAACCACCATACTGCCAGAATTACCAAGGCGGGCAAAGCAATAATGAGCGGCAGGTTACTGCCCTTGCTCACCAGCTTGGCAAGACCTGAAGGAAAACCATAATGGGTATAGGCATAGGCCCGAATCGCACCGAGAACATCGCCGGGCTTGGCGCCACGGGGACAATAAGCGGTACAATCGCCGCACTGATGGCAAAGCATGACATCAGGATCAGCAACCAGCTTATCCTTCAAGCCCCACTGCGCCCAAATCATTTCCTTTCTGGGAAATGGCTTTGTATCAGTAGACAGGGGACAAACAACCGAACAGGTGGCACATTGATAGCACTTCTTCAAGGTGTCCCCGCCAGCATTTTTTAAATACTTTATAAACTCTAAATCAGGTTCAACCTTCATTCCTTCAGCCATAACACGCCTCCAGTATTTCTCCCTCAAATTGTCAGCTCACACTGACCCATGACTCATGCGCCGAAACGCACCCCTTCCCAACATAAATCGTTCAGCAGGCACAAAGACCTGCTGAACGATTTATTTCTTACTGACCTGGCTTAAAAACCCTTGAAGGGGTTCGGGCCAAGTTCGATGATCGCCTCAACAAACTCGTTAATGACTTCATCTACTTTATTATACTCGTTAATGGCAATCTGGCGGACCGCACAGCGCTCCGGCTCAAGACCGAGGCTGCCCAGGGTTTCGCCAATGTTGGCCATACGTTTATCGGCCAGTTCACTGCCCTTAACAAAATGGCACTGATAGTCATCACCGAACTTACAGCCGAGAAGGAGCGCACCGTCCATACCGGCGGAAAGCGCATCCTTGATCCAGGCCATGTTCACCGAGCCAAGGCAACGAACAGAAATAACCCGAATGAGGGCATTCTGCGGGAGCTTACGCATAGCCGCCATATCCAAAGCAGGGTAGGCGTCGTTCTCGCAAGCAAAAACGATGATGCGCAACTTGTCCTCATCATCATCCGGGACTTCGATGCTCTTCACCATGGAGCCGACTTGGTCGATATTGTAGTTCTTGAAGCCGATGATCCGCTCGGGACAAGCACCCATGCAGGTACCACAACGGCGGCACCGGGTTGGGTTGGGCTTGGGTGTTCCCTTCTCGTCATCATCAAGGGCGCCAAACGGACACTCTTCCGTACAACGCTTACACTGGGTGCAACGCTGCATGAAGAATTCCGGATAGGTGCCGTCACCGGAACGGGGATGTACCGCCACGCCGCGATCCGCGGATTCAATGGACTGAATCGCCTTGAGCGCTGCGCCGCAAGCGTCATCCATGGTTTCTTCCATGTTCATGGCCTTGCGCACACCACCACAGGCATAAACCCCGGTACGCCGGGTTTCATAGGGAAAGCAGATAAAGTGCGAATCGGCATAGCCATCGAAGAGTTCCAGGTCAAGGAAACCAGGACCCTGACGATAGGCAAGATTGATGGTCGGCTTGTCGGAGGTGGTCGGAACCATACCTGCAGCAAGAACCACCATATCCACATTGAGAGTAACATCCTCGTTGAGCAGGGTGTCTTTCAGGTGAACTGCCAGCCCATTGCCGGATTCTTCAACCTGGGTCACTGTGGCCTTGGTCATGAAGATACCGTCGTTATTCTGGGCACCCTTGTAAAACATCTCCATATTGCCCGGAGTCCGCATGTGCTGATAGAGGACATAGGCCTTGCCTTCAGCATTGTCTTCACGGACATACTGGGCCTGCTTCAAAGCAACCATGCTGGTTACTGAGTTGCAATACGGAAAATCCTGATCATGCTCAGCGCCGCCGGGGCTCTGAACAAAGGCAACATTGGCCGGGACCTTGCCGGTCTTGGCAAGTTTTTCAAACTCGGCGTTGGTAACCACGCCTTTCAGTTTGCCATAGCCGAGATGGGCATATTCGGAAACATCCGCAGGATTCCAACCCGTGGCGAGCACAACCGCACCAAAATCTTCGGCGTCTGCATCATCTGCCATATAGGGCTTCAGGCCAGCGTTCGGATCTTCCATCTCGCCTTTGGAAATTTTATCCTGCTCGTCAACACCAACCTTTTTCGGTGCATCCCACTCACTTTTGGTGCCAGCCGCTTTAAGGGTTACCTTGTAAGCGCCGGGAGCCCCAGCAATACGGGCCACTTCCGTAGAGGTCTTCAGGGTAATTCCAGCCTCGGCCTGAACCGCATCGACCATGGCCTGAACCGTGGGCTCTTCTAAATCGGTCCACGGAGCCGACATGGGGAACTGCTTCCGCCAGCCAAGCGCTTTGCCGCCCAACTTATCCTGGGCCTCAATGATGGTTACTGCATACCCAGCCTTGGCAGCATCGATGGCTGCAGTCATGCCGGCAATACCACCACCCATTACAAGAATCTTCCGGTTCAGGGTTTCAAGCTTGTAAGGATCGGGCACATCACCTTTCTTGGCCTGAACACATGCCATGCGGATATAATCCTGTCCCTTTTCCGTGGCGAATTCCTTCACCTTCTCGGCAGTGTGTTTCTCCGTGACTGCCTCGGCACACCAGGCCACGCCTTCCCGCAGGTTGGCACGGGTGACGTACTTATCATCCCCGAAATTGAACTCATCCTTCATGACCCTGGGGGAACAGGCACAAACAACCAAGGTGTTCACCCCGTCGTTGGTGATGTCATTTTCAATCAACTCACGACCGGCCGCACTGCAAAGCGCCTCGTGGGTCTTGGCCTCCATGCCGTTCTCGCTTGCCGCCTTTGCCAGCGCCGCAATATCGAGGGCATCTCCTATACCACAACCTGTGCAGAGATATGCACCGTATTTTTTATCCATTCACCTTACCTCCTGGACGCTTGAATAGCTTTCATGGCTGCTGCCGTTGCACTCTGGCCACAGGTTACGACGTCGGCTGCTTTTTTAGCGCAACCGGCGGAAACCATCCCGCCTTCCGCATCGGCCAGAATAAATCCATTGCTGTCAACTGAAAGTCCAAGCGCTGCGGCCTGGGCCTTGGCCGCAGGCTCCATGCCGGTAGCAAGGATGGCCAGATCGACCGTTTCCTTGATCTTATCACCGGTCACAGCATTTTCAGCGATCAGGGTAACAGACCCGTCCGCTTCGGCAACAATATCGGCAACCTTGCCCTTCACCCAGGTGATGTTCGCATCAGACATCAATTTCTCACGGAACTTCTCATACTTGCCGGGAGTCCGAAGATCGATGTAGAAAACGGTGATCTTCGCTTCGGGATACTGTTCACGGATATAGTTGATGTGCTTCATGGAGGCCATGCAGCAGATATAAGAACAGTACTCCAAATGATTTTCATCACGGGAACCGGCGCACTGAACAAAGGCAAAGCTTGCGGGTTCCTTGTTATCGCCGGGACGGAGAATCTTGCCGCCGGTGGGGCCGTTGGGCGCAGCCAAACGCTCCATCATCATGTTGGTGATGATCGCGTTGCTGGAATCGTACTTAAGGTTGGTCAGCTTGGTCGGATCATAAGGATTCCAACCAGTAGCCCAAACAATGGCGCTCACGTCAACGGTGAATTCCTTGGCTGCCATATCAAGCTCAACCGCATCGTATTTGCAGGCATCTTTGACCGCCTGCAACCCGGCTGCACTACAAGCGTCTTTATCAAGCACATACTTCATGGGAAAAGCCATGTCGTGAGGCTTATACACCGCCTTGCTCTTGTTCATGCCAAAATTGAAATCATTGTCACGCTCATCGGGGCAGGCATCAGCACAAGCACCGCAAGCGGTGCAATTGTTGTTGATGAAGCGCGGCTTGCTCTCCAGAGTGACCTGATACTTGCCCGGCCCTCCGGCAACACTCTTGACCTCGGTCATGGTGTAGACGCGAACCCGACGATTGGCTTTAATCCTCTGGAAATTGATCTCCAGTCCGCAACTCGGCGGACAAAGCTTCGGGAAGTACTGATTCAGCTGCGCAACCCGACCACCCAGATACGGATTTCTCTCGATCAGAAAAACATCTTTTCCGACTTCAGCGGCTTCCAAGGCGGCCGTAAGCCCGCTTATGCCACCGCCAACGACAAGTACAGCACCTGCGGGTGCGCTGCGTTCGTCTGTCATGCCTTCCTCCATTTAAGTAAAATAGTATTTATCTGTGAAAACGAGTTTTTTTGGCTCAATCGACCAGGATACGTTGGTGCCCGTCTGGCCACCTCAACCAAAAAAACTTATGCGACCATCTCATAGAAAAATCTCCAGGCACCTTTGGGGTGCCTGGAGATTTCTTATACCGTTATACCAGGTGCGTGGTAAAACTTAGACCCACGGCTCGGTCTCAACGATGTTGATGCATTTAACCTTTTCACACTTCCACTCCTGGGTTGCAGGATTGAAAGTGGAGTTAACAAATGCCTTCCAGTTGGCATCGTCAACGGTCGGGAAGTCAGACCGGTAGTAGAACCCGGGGTAGCGGCTCTCCTGACGGAACTCGATGTGACGGATATGGGTCTCTACACACCAGATACGATGGTAGTTCTCCCAAGCGCGCATCAACTCATGCAGGTCGCCAGCAGCCATCAACTCAGCGTCTTCACGCAGCATGCGGAGAAGATCCAAGCAGATGTTCAGCAGCTTGCCGGAAGTCATGTAGTAGGTGGCAACACCGCCGCCGTACTCATCAGTGGCCTTCATCAGGCGCATCATGATACCGGCAGGCTTGCAGTAGTTGGGGTTAACGTCGGCAGCGGTGGATGCGCCAACAAACTCAAGGTAACGCCGAACCGGTGCGTATACTTCATCAGCATACTCCTGAGCGGACTTCGGCAGCTCAGGCTTGAAGGAAGCATTGTCACGGCAGAATTTAACCATCTGCTTGGCAACAATACGACCCTCGGCATGGGAACCGGAAGAGAACTTGTGACCGGAAGCGCCAACGCCGTCACCTGCGGTGAAGAGACCGTCAACGGTGGTCATGCGGTTGTAGCCCCATTTGTACTGATGGCTACGGGGACCGTCAACGGTGGGTACCCATGCTTCGTCCGGACCGGAGGTCCAGATACCACAACAGCCGGAGTGAGAACCGAGCATGTATGGTTCGGTCGGCATGATCTCGGAACCAACCTTCTCGGGCTCGATGTTCGCACCGGCCCAAAGACCAGCCTGACCAACGGACATATCCAAGAAGTCTTCCCAAGCCTCAGACTCGAGATGCTTCCAGAACTTCTTCACTTCCTTCTCGTCCATGCCGGTAGCCTTTCTGGCATCGATGAAGGCATTCAGAGCAACGTCGGTAGCCATGTAGATCGGGCCACGGCCAGCTTTCAGCTCGTTGAGCATAAGATGGTTACGCAGGCAGGTCGGGGTTACCGGAGAAGCGCCGTAAGGCATGAACTTCTCAAGCTCACCTTTCACTGAATCGCTGTTGGCGTAGAACTCACCAAGACCGTTCTGTACTTTGGCCTTGAAGAGAAGGAACCATGCACCAACCGGTCCGTACCCGTCTTTGAAACGAGCAGGCGTGAAACGGTTTTCCATCATGGTCAGGGTGGCGCCAACCTGTGCACACATGGTGTAGGTGGAACCAGCATTCCATACGGGGTACCAAGCGCGGCCCTTACCCTCACCGGTGGACCGGGGACGGAAGATGTTTACTGCGCCGCCGCATGCACACAGAGCGGTCTTGCAACGGAAAACGTGAACCTTGTTCTCACGGGTGGAGAAACCAACAGCACCTGCGATCTGGTTTGCTTTGTTCTTGTCAAGGATCAGCTTAACAATGAATACGCGCTCCATGATGTTCTCGTCGCCGAGAGCGGTTTTGGCGGGCTCAGCAACGATGCACTTGTAGGACTCACCGTTGATCATGATCTGCCACTTACCGGTACGAACGGGCTTGCCGCCTTCGGTCAGTTTCGGAGCAGGCTGTGCGCCATCGAGGTTGTTGCCGTTGGCATCGAGCTTCCAAACGGGCAGGCCCCACTCTTCGAAAAGATGTACGGAATCATCAACGTGACGGCCCAGATCGTAGATCAGGTCTTCACGAACAACACCCATGAGATCGTTACGAACCATTTTTACGTAGTTCTCGATCTTGTTGTCACCAATGTAGGTGTTGATGGCGGAAAGGCCCTGGGCAACAGCGCCGGAACGCTCCATGGATGCCTTGTCCACCAGCTTGATCTTCATGTCGGCAGGACACCACTTCTTGATCTCGAAAGCAGTACCGCATGCAGCCATACCACCACCGATGATCAGAACGTCTACATCGTGCTCGACAACCTCAGGATTGGCAACGGCTGCCAATTCACCCAGCGGCTTATTAGGTAACGCCATAGTAAATCTCCTTAAGAAATTGTATTAAATCAGTTAATTATCCAAAAACTTACTTGGCAACCATGGTCGGTACGGGCAGCTGCTTCTCGGTGGAGAGCAACTCGTCGTCCAGGTTCGTGCATTTCAGTGCAGGATATGCATTGGCAGCACCCTCAGCGGTGGTCCGCACGGGAAACTTGAAGCGCTTCATGTTGCCGTTACGGAACTTAACGGTCCACATGATGGAATCGGAACTCCGCATCGGATGAACCTGGCCACCCATGGGTACGAAGTCATTGTAGCCACGAACAGCAATGGCGCCCTGCGGACAAATCTTTACACAGGAGTAACATTCCCAACATGCATCAGGCTCCTGGTTGTATGCCTTCATCTCCTCCTTGTTCAAGACCATCAGGTCATTGGGGCAGATGTACATGCAGGCAGTTTTGTCACCACCCTTGCAGCCGTCACATTTAGAAGGATCTACGTAACTTGGCATTCACTAACCTCCTCACTTGGATTGAATTTTCCGAACTCCGATCTTACGAAATTCGCGTTTACCATATTAAATGACAACCATCAGGTTCAAAACCGCTCAAAGCAATCGCTTCTAAAGAAAGACCATGAACCCGTTGACCATCTGAACGACCACCTCGAGATATCCTCAAGAAGAGAAAAGTTCTCGCCGCCCCATATCTAAGCGGCTAATTTTGCAAATTTTTTCTTCTTTTTTACACAAAACTGAAGAGCGACTCATTTTCTAGAACATTGGTCTGTATAATTTCTCACCTGATAAAAGTCAAGAAAAAAACATTGCTTCCATTCTCCATCACAGGACCTGCACACCCTGCTTTTTTTGCTACATATCCCTTTGTTTGCAACCTCGTTGCGAACGGAACACCCGTCTATTCTTCTCAACTCGCTGAGGGGAAATTCTCCCCTTGATTTGCGCCCCTGGGAAAAATCATTTCCCCCTCCTTACCCGCTTCCATCTTCTCCTTCGAGAAATGAATTTGACAGAGAGCCATCCCGTGGTTACTGTGTTGCCAAAATCACCCCTGGCATCGTCACGCATTGTTGATATAACTGGCTAAAAGCGCAGAAACAGTCTGAATGCTTTCCTTTCTGCACCATCAGGGCCCAAGCTTTTCACGATCCTGATAGCTATAATGCGGTCGCTTTTTGTATCCTAACAACACATTCTTCGAAGGTCGTCACCATGAGCAAGTCAGAACAGACACCAGAATCCCCTTCTTTCAACAAGTCTTTGTTCGCTGCGGACAACAATCCAAGCAATATCATGCCCGCTAAACTCACGGCGGACAGCACCCTGAAATTCCGCTGCCATCCCGGAGTTTCCTGCTTTACCAATTGCTGCGGCAATATCAATATCATTTTGACCCCGTATGATATTCTCCGCATCAGGCGCCCCCTCAACCTTACAGCGGAAGAATTTCTTCTGCGTTTCACAACCCCGACCTACCTGGAAAAGACCGATCTGCCAGGGGTAAAGATCCATCTCGACGAGAATGGCCGCTGCCCCTTTGTCACCGAAGAAGGGTGCACCATCTATCCTTACCGGCCAACGACCTGCCGTTATTATCCGGTGGGGATGTCTTATTTTCATGCGGCAGGCAACGAGGGGACTGCGGCTGAGGAGTTCTACTTCCTCGTTAAAGAACCTTACTGCAAAGGGCATGAAGAACCAAAGGAGCAGACCATCCGTGAATGGCGCATTGATCAGGGAATTGATGAGTCGGACGAGATGAATCGGGAATGGATGGAAATCGTCATGCGCCGCAAGTCGTTCGGCCTGCAGGCCACCTTGAGCGAGCAAGCCCAGAAGATGTTTTTCATGGCCAGCACCGACCTTGACAAATTCCGGGATTTTGTTTTCAACAGCTCCTTTTTGGAGACCTATGACATCGACGAGGAAATCCTTGCAAAGATCAAAACCGACGATATTGCCCTGATGAAATTTTCCAGCAAATACCTGGCTTCTTCCATCTTCGGGACCAACGAACTAAAGATTAAGGAAGAAAAAGTCAAGGCGCGGGTGGAGAAGCTGAAAACCAACCAGGGCGAGGCGGAACAACAGGCCATGGAAACCTACGAAGCGCTTCGCCGCGACCGCGATCTGCTCAAGGAACAAATCGAAGGGCAGAAACCGACGGACAAGAAAAGCTGATCACTTTGCGGGGAGGGCGATCATAAAGGTTGTTCCCTCCCCTTCCTTGCTCTCCACCGAGATAGTTCCCTGGTGGCTGTCAACGATGTTTTTGGCAATAGCCAAGCCAAGTCCGGTTCCCCGGTTTTTATCGGTATAAAACGGAGTAAAGATATGCCCCTGTTTTTCCAGGGACATTCCCTCCCCGGTATCGGTAACGACAAGCAGCGCCATCCCCGTTGCTTCCTGATATTCGGTTGCCACCCTCAGCTTTCCCCCTTCCGGCATCGCCTGCACACTGTTCACCAGGATATTAAGACAAGCCCTGTAGATCAAGCCCTGATCCAAGTTTACCTTGGGCATATCTTGGGAAAGCGCGGTTTCCAAAACAATGTTCTGCCGCTCCAGTTCCGGCTCCATGAATTTGAGAATCTTACTGAAGATCTCATTGACCGAGGTCGCTGCCATCCTCGGCTCCTGGGGACGGGCAAAATCCAGAAACTCACAGACGATGCCATCCAGCCGGCCTGTTTCCTCCACGATAATCTCGGCCAGATGTTCATTGCCCGGCGCCACGCTCTTCAGCCGTTTTCCGAGAATATCAGCGGTACTGCGGACAATGCCAAGGGGATTCTTTATCTCATGGGAAACCGAGGCTACCATCTTGCCGAGGGTGGCAAGCCTCTGGCTCTGATGCAGTTGCTGCTCAAGGCGGCGCCGCTCCTCTGCCCGGGCCTCAATAATCCGGTCCGCCCTGGCCACGATAAAACCAAGGACCACAAAGAGGGCCGACATGATCAGCATGGAGGTGAGAATGATGGAGCCCTGCAATTTGGTAATCGCGACGACATCCTCCGAGAGATCCTGAACCACTTCAATAACCCCCATGATCACGTCGCGTTTTTGGTTGTTGACCTGATACTGACGAAAGGGGATAAAGGTGCTCAGCTGCGAAGTTATGGGCCGCGCACCAGGCAGCAGGTTCAGCAGCGTTCCGGTTGAGCGGACCACGGAATTGTTATTGCCGGCCAGAGCCTTGCGGTATTCAATGCCGCCCTCTCCTGTGCGGCCAATGCGCGCGGCCACCGTACTGTAGGAGATGATGTTTTCCTTGGAATCGAAGATGGTTACCGCCTGAATCCGCATGCCGTGCGTGGCAGTGCGGACCACGGCGTCAAGCCGGGCGAACTGCTCGGGCTTGCGCAGGGCGATCTTCCCATACCGGACCACCGTGGGCAGGACAAATTGCTGAAACACCTGGTGGCTGAGGTTCTCGGCCACCACAAAGGCATAGGCTTCGCTTCGTTCCAGGAGAACCTTTTTGGCGTGGTTCGAAATGATCCAGGACAGGACCAGGGTAAACAGGAGAAAAACCGCCAAGCCGCTGTAGGAAAAAAACTTCACCAAGCGAAAAGGCTTCAGATTGGCAATACTGGCCGCATCATCCATCGTTTTTTTTCTTTCAATCATGGCATACCCCGCAGCGCCTGCACCGCTTTGTGTCACAGGCAATCGTTGACTTTTCTTCCAGGGATTTCCGATACTCCGCCCAGAGATACCGTCGATCGATCCCATGATCAATAATTTCCCAGGGGAAAAGCTCTTCCTGGCCACGCTGGCGCATGGCATATCCTTCCGGCTCTATGCCGCACCCCTGCATGGTCTGCCGCCAGTTCTGCTGCCCCTGCAGCATGGCATAGAGTGCCAGGCCGACCTTGCGGTCGCCGCGGGCCAGTACCGCCTGATAAAAAGCGTTGCCGGGCTGGTCAACAACCAGACGGGTATTCGCCATACCAGCCACCCCTTTGCGCAGGAATTTTATGCTCTTTTTAAGCGATGTCAATGGCGCAAAACCATGAAACTGAAACGGGGTCCAGGCCTTGGGCACGAAGCTGTTGACACTGAGGGTTATGTTGCCCATGCGTCCCGTTTCCCGCCCTACACCGAGCAGGGTCTTGCGCACCTTGTCGGTTAAGAGCAAAAGTTCCCCCAGATCGTCCTCGGTTTCCGTGGGCAGACCGATCATAAAATAAAGCTTGAGATGATTGATCCCGGCCCGGGCCAGAGCCTCTGCCGCACACAAAACATCCTCCTCGCTGATTCCTTTATTGATTACCCGCCGGAGCCTTTCCGACCCGCCGTCCGGTGCGATTGCCGCGCTTTTCAATTTGCTTTGCGCCAGCAGATGACACAGCTCACCGCTGATAGCGTCAGCCCGCAAGGAGGAAAAAGAGAGGGCACACCCTTCGTGCAACAGATAATCGGCAATCTTGGCAAGATCCTCAACCCGGGCCATCTCCATGCCGAGCAGACCCACCCGTTGTATCTCTTCCGGCCGCTCGGCCAAGGCGGCCAAGATGCTTTCCGCCTGCCAGAGTCGGGGTGGACGGTAAACAAATCCGGCCGCACAGAACCTGCAGCCACGGCTGCAACCGCGGCCCAGTTCGGTGAGAAAAAGGTTGGCAAACTCAGCGTCCGGAGAGAGAAGTTTCGAATGTCCGGCCACCTCGGAATGTTCAAGAACCAGGCGGCGGACCCGGCTCGGCGCTGCCGAATCCACCTCGATTCTGTTCAGGATCCCGTCTTCCCCATAATGCATGGCATAGAAGCGCGGGACATAACAGCCCCTGAACTCCCGAACGATTCCTCGGAGCAGACCTTCCGGTTCTTCGTTTGCCAGGTGCTCGGCAAGATGCTCCATGAGTTGCGGGAGAATCGGCTCCGCTTCCCCCACGACAAAAAGATCCACAAAGGGGGCCAGGGGCTCGGGGTTGATAAAGGTGGCAACACCGCCTCCGATGACCAGGGGTTGCCCAGGGCGAAACCGGCTCGTCTTTGCGCTGCGTTTTTCGGCCAAGGGCTCAATGCCGCCGGTAGAAAACAGGGCCAAGAGATTGAGGAAGTCCTGTTCAAAGCTCAGCGAGCAGAGAAGGATCGGGAAATCGCGGAGGGGGCGTCCCGATTCCAGGGAAACCGGGGGCTGGCCTTCTTGATAAAAAAACCGCTCGCAAACGAAACCAGGGAGGCTGTTTACCAGAGCATAGACAAGCTGGAACCCCAGGTTGGAATTGCCCAGTCCATACCTGTTTGGAAAGATAAGGGCAACCGGCAGTAGCCCTTTCCACTTCTTCCGCTGCGTCCCTTTTTCGCTGGCAAGGAAATCACCGGATACAGGTTGGCGCTGGCGCATGGGCTCCATTTCGAGCGTGCCAGGGAGGAAGGTCCGCCCTGGCAGTGGTTGACAGCGGGCAGCCATTGCCTATCCGCTTTTTATTGGCAGTACAACAATGATGGCAACAGCCTGCGCGTTACCACCATTTTCTAAACAACTCTGTGTTTTTTCTTATTCACAAGGCGATCAGCTTTCATTCCGGCGCAAAAAGGTCGGCCGGTCGTAGTCCTGCTCGTTTAAAATATTGTTGGCATAGGATCTCTGCATACCGTTGGCCACAGCGCGGCCCGCAGCCATGCCCTGCTCCCCTTTTCTGAACGGCAGCTGCTGTGCGGCGGGCTCCCGTTTTTTCGGCATGAGCTGCACCTTGTCCGGCAACTCCTCGATCTCTTCCACGGTATCGCGGATACCGGTGGCAATAACCGTTACCTGCAACTCGTCTCCCAGATTCTCGTCAAAGATCACGCCCAGAATAATATTGGCGTCCTCATGCACCTCCTGGTAGATCTTGGTGGTTGCCTCGGTCACCTCCGGCATGGTCAAGGTCTCCCGGCTGGCCGAGATATTGACCAAAACCCCCTTGGCGCCATCGATACTGATGTCCTGCAAAAGCGGGCTGTTGATCGCCATGTTCACCGCCTCAACGGCCCGGTTTTCACCCACCCCATAGCCTGAACCCATGAGCGCCTGCCCCATCTCGTTCATGATGGCACGCACATCGGCAAAATCCGGGTTGATATAGCCGGGCAGGTTGATCAGATCGGTAATGCCTTTCACCGCCTGCACCAGAACATCGTCCGCCATCTTCATCCCGTCGATGAAGCGGGTCCCCTTCTGGCTCATGGAAATCAAGCGGTCATTGGGAATGGTGATGATGGTGTCCACATGTTCTTTGAGATTCTTCCAGCCAAGCTCGGCATTTTTCATCCGGGCTCTGCCCTCGAAAGCAAAGGGCTTGGTAACGACCGCCACGGTGAGGGCCCCAAGTTCCTTGGCAATTCTCGCGATAACCGGCGCGGCCCCGGTCCCGGTTCCGCCACCCAAGCCGGCGGTGATAAAAACCATGTCGCAGTCCTTCAACTGCTTTCTGATTTCATCGATGGACTCCTCCGCCGCCTCCCTGCCTCTTTCAGGGTTGGCTCCGGCCCCCAGTCCCTTGGCGACACTCTTGCCAAGCTGCACCTGGACATCGGCCTTGGATTTCTCCAAGTCCTGGATATCGGTGTTGCCGGCGATGAACTCCACCCCGAGGATCTTGCTGTCCACCATGGTGTTGACCGCATTGCCCCCACCGCCGCCAACGCCAAAAACCTTGATCTTTGCCCGTGACTCTGTTTCCGCGAATTTAAAAGTCATATCCTGCTCTCCCTGTTCAAGGTCATTGACCTACTCCCCTACATCGCCTGGCGCCTGATGAGCGTTTTTATACTATTCCCTTAAACCAGTCTTTCATCCGACCGGTGACTCTCCCTACTATTCCACCCTTGGGCCGTTTGAATCTCTCCCCCGGTCCATTCTTCATACCGTAGACAACCAGACCAACGCCGGTTGCCCACTGCGGTGTCCCCACCACATCCACCACCCCGCCGATATTTTCCGGCCGGCCGATGCGCACCGGCAGATCAAAGATCTGTTCCGCCAGCTCTTCCATGTTGGCCAGCAGGCAGGACCCGCCGGTCAGCACCATACCGGCGTTGACCATTTCCTTGTACTTGGAATCCAACAGTTCCTGATTGATGAGGGTAAGCATCTCCTCAACCCGGGGCTCGAGAATCTCTCCCATGACCCGCCGGGAAAGCTTCCGATTCTTTCTCCCCCCCACACTGGGCACCTCGATGACCTGATCCTTGTCGATCAGCGAGGCCAAGGCACTCCCGAACTCCTCCTTCAGCCTTTCCGCCTCTTTCTGCGGAGTACGCAGCCCTATGGAGAGATCGTTGGTGAGATTCTGTCCGCCCAGCCCAAGAACAAAGGTATGCTTGATCGTCCCATCGGCAAAGATCGCCAAATCGGCAGTGCCGCCGCCGATGTCCAGCAACCCCACCCCCAATTCCATTTCTTCCCGGGTCAGGACCGCGCCTGCCGAGGCCAAGGGTTCGAGGACCACATCCGTCACCTCAAGTCCGGCCCGGTTGCAACATTTGACAATGTTGTGCACCGCGGTTGCCGAACCGGTCACGATATGCACATCGGATTCGAGACGGACGCCGGTCATGCCGAGGGGATCCTGGATATCCGCCTGTCCGTCCACCATGAACTCCTGCGGGAGCACATGGATCACTTCCTGGTCCGGCGGGATGGGTACGGCCCGGGCCGCATCCACCACCCTGTCGATGTCGTCCTGCCGGATCTCGTTATGCTTGATGGCGATCAGACCGTGGCTGTTGAAGCTCTTGATGTGACTGCCGGCGATGCCCACATACACGGAGCCGATCTCGCAGCCCGCCATCCGCTCCGCCTCTTCCACTGCCTGCCTGATGGAATGGACGGTGCTCTCGATATTGACCACCACCCCGCGCCGTAAGCCCACCGAGGGGTGCCGGCCAATGCCGATAATATCAAGGCGGTTATCATGGACCTCCCCAACCACCACGCATATCTTGGTGGTGCCGATATCCAGCCCGACAATCAGATCGCCACGTTCTTCATGTGCCATTTATTCACCTTTAGTCGATCCCGGAACAAGTCACGCCACCGACGGTTATCACAAGCCAAACCGTTGCTTCTTTGCTCGTGTCCGCTGGTTCTTTCCGCTGGACACCTATCCATCCCCCGATGCGAGCATGTCGGGAGAAACGTTTTCAGCTCATCCTTCTTCGTCAAAACCTACCAGAACTTGGTTCCGCCCATAGTCCATTCTCACATAGGCGGCTTTGTCAAATTCCTTGCTCTTGTACAATTTGTACAGCACCTTGGTCAGCCAGTAATATTTGGTCCCGACATTGCCTGCTCCCAGATGGATCGGAAACGGCCGGTCCACCAGATAGAGGATGATATTTTCATCCCCGTCCACATGCAACTGAGAGATATTCTGCTTTGGCAGAATGGAACTCCCCTGGCCCGCATATTTAATGAGCTGCAGGGCCTCCCCCAATGGTGAATCCTTGAGGTTCCGCGGCCATTCATCCCTTTTCAACCCGGAGATGATGGGATAATCCATGTCCTCGGGCGGCAATACCTTGGCAAAGGCCACTCCTTTCTGATCAAGATAGAACAGCCCGTTATCAAGGCTGGCAATGGCCACCGGCAGTCGTTCCTTAACAACAATGGTCAAACGGTTGGGCCAGTCCCTTTCGATCTCCACCGATTCGACCCATTCATGGGCCTCAATCCCGGACTTCACCCTCTTGATATCGAGCGCCAGGAGATTGCTGTACACATCCACTCCGCTCATTTCCAGAATGAGGTTCTTAGTGGTCCTCCGGCAGCCCTGAATATTGGTGGCGGTGATCTGGAAAAAATCCGCCCGCCCCATGGCTTTATAAACGATAAAGCCAACCACAGCAAAACCTGCTACCAGCAGCAGCAAACCAACCACCAAAATGGCCAGTTTTTTCTTCAGGTCCAGGGTGCGGCTTTTCTTGCTGCTCCCGTAGCGCTGCTGTATGGGCTTTCCCTTTCGCAAAATCGTTTTTGCCCCTTTTTTGCCCAAACCGCTTAAAGAATATGTACTTCCGGCTCCAGCCAGACACCGAACCGCTCTGCAACCTTTTCCTGAACAAGCCGCATCAAACCGAGAAAATCCTGGGGTGTGGCAGTCCCGGTATTCACGAGAAAATTCGCATGCACCTCGGAAACTTGCGCGCCACCGAGGCAAACCCCTTTGAGTCCAGCGTCTTGAATAAGCTTGCCGGCGGCAGGCAACCCTGCGGGGTTCTTAAAAAACGACCCGGCATTGGCCAAACCCTGCGGCTGCTTTTCTTTCCGCTCCCGCATCAACTGAGCACATTTCCTCTCAATGAGCTGCCGATCCCCAGCCTGCAATAAAAACTCCGCCGCCACAACAATCATCCCCTCTGTCTCCAAATGGCGGTACGAAAAGAGCAGAGCCTCTTTTTCTCTGTCCACAATCTCCCCGGACTCGCGCAAGAAGGAAACCGAGAAGAGCGTCTCACCCATCTCCATGCCCCAGGCCCCGGCATTCATAACCACTGCGCCACCCACCGAGCCCGGAATGCCTGCGGCAAATTCCAAACCCTGCAATCCCTGGCGAGCACACCAGTTGACCAACTTCATCAGGCTGCATCCTGCCTCAACCCGCACCCGTCTCTCCCCGGCTTTTTCCCCGGGGTGCTGGGAAATGGCCGCGAACTTCCGGCCCAGCATTACAATGACCCCATCATAGCCCGCATCCGAGACAAGGAGGTTGCTGCCCCGGCCGATAACCCGCCAACTTACCCCGAGTCGGGCCAACAGCGCGATAAGGCTTTGCAATTCTTCCCGGCTGGCCGGCATGGCGATGGCCTTGGCCGGGCCGCCCACCTGCAGGGTGCACCAACGGGCCATGGGACTGTCCCATTCGATCTCGCCTGGCCAGAGGGTACGCAGTTGCTCCGGCCACCCCTTGTCCATCCCTTTTTGCATCTTCCTCGGTCCCGTTACAGGCAGAACCACCCCGTCTGGCCTGCCATGCAGGTTGCAGGCTCTAGCAGGCACCATGGCCCTGCTCCAGTTTCTCTAAGAGTTCCTCGCCAACCTGATAGATATTGCCGGCACCCAGCGTCAAGACGATATCGTCGGGTTCCACCATGCCCAAAACCGTGCGCGGCAGAGAGCCGACATCCGCGACAAAATGAGCGTTCTTCTGCCCGTGCAGTTTGATCTCCTGCAAGAGCGCCGCCCCGCTGACTCCCTCGATGGGGGTTTCGCTGGCCGCATATATTTCCGTGAGCAACAGGACATCCGCCTCATGGAAGGCGGTGCTGAATTCCTTGAACAACCCGGCTGTGCGCGTGTAGCGATGGGGCTGAAACATGACGATGAGCCGCTTTCTCGGCCAGGCCGAACGCATCGCCGCCAAGGTCGCCCTGATCTCGGTGGGATGATGGCCATAATCATCAATAACCATGACCCCATTCACCTCACCCTTGATCTGCAACCGCCGCTGGACGCCGCTGAAGGTTTTCAGCGCCTGCTGGATCACGGGAAAGGGGATATCCAGCTCCAGGGCCACGGTGATGGCGGCCAAGGCGTTATAAACATTATGCTGGCCGGGAACATTGAGGGTTATCTCCCCCAACACCTCCGCATTCCGGCAGACTTCAAAAACCGAGGTCAAGCCCTGTGCCGTTACTGCTCTGGCATGTACCTCGGCCTGACTGGTCAATCCGTAGGTGATCACCCGTTTCCTGATCTGCGGAAGGATCGAAGCAACATTAACATCATCCAGGCAGACAATCGCCGCCCCATAAAAAGGGAGCTTCTCGATGAATTCCAAGAAGGCGGCCTTGATCTCCTCAATATCCCGATAATGGTCCAGATGTTCCAAATCGATATTGGTTACGATCTCAAGGACCGGGGACAATTTCAAGAAGGAGCCGTCGGACTCATCCGCTTCGGCAACCAGGAACTCCCCCTCCCCCAATTTTGCGTTGGTGCCCAGGCTGTTGACCTTGCCGCCGATCACCACCGTGGGATCAAGGCCTGCCTCAGCCATTAGCCAGCCGAGCATGGAAGTGGTGGTGGTTTTCCCATGACTGCCCGCCACGCCGATCCCGTATTTCTTCAAGCGCATCAGTTCCGCCAGCATCTCCGCCCTTGGGATGACCGGGATATGCGCACCACGGGCCGCTTGCACTTCCGGGTTGTTTTCCCGTACCGCCGAGGAGGTCACCACCACGTCGGCGCCGGCAATCCATTGCCCTTGATGGCCGACGTGTACCGTGCCTCCCAGCCCGGCCAGACGCTTGGTGATCTCGCTCTCCCGCAGATCCGAACCGCTCACGACATAGCCGAGATTCAGGAGCAGTTCGGCGATGCCGCTCATGCCTATGCCGCCGATGCCCACGAAATGGATATGTTGTGTTTTCTTATACATGCAATGGTATCCTCAACCCTCGACCGCTCAGGCGGCCAACAACTCCATGCTTTTTTCCACAATGGCGTCGGTCGCTTCCGGCCGACCGTATTGCCGCATCTGCGTTGCCATCCCCTGCAACCGAGAGCCATCGTCCAGCAGACCCAGTATCGTCTCGCGCAGCTTTGAGCCATCGAGATCCCGCTCTTGAAACATCACGGCGGCCCCGCCCCGTACCAGATACGCCGCGTTGGTCGTCTGGTGGTCATCCGCGGCATACGGATAGGGAATCAAAATAGCCGGCTTGCCCAGTACCGCCAGCTCCGCCAGGGTTGTTGCCCCGGCCCGGGAGACTACAAGATCCGCGTCCCGGTACGCCACAGCCATCTCGGTGATAAAGGCAGAGACCTGGGCTGGAACCCCTGCCTCTTCGTACGCCTTGCGCACCCATGCTTCGTCGCTGTTTCCCGTCTGGTGGTGCACCCGAACGGACTCACCAGACTGGTGCGCGGTTAAGGCCTCCACCATCAAGGCATTGACCCGGTGCGCACCCTGACTGCCCCCCAAAACCAGGACCGTTTTTTCTGCCCCCTGCTCCTTCTTCTGAGCAGCCGTTGCCAGCAACTCAGCCCGCACCGGATTCCCGGTCAGCACACTCTTTCCCTTGGGGAAAAAATCCTCGGAGCCGGGGATGGAAATATATACCTGGTCAACGATTTTTCCAAGCATCCTGTTGGCCATGCCCGGAATAGAATTCTGCTCGTGGATACAGGTTTTCACTCCCATGAGGTGTGCCGCCAACACTACCGGCCCAGTCACATACCCGCCCACCCCTAAAACAAGCTGGGGTTTGAATCCACCCACAATCCGCAAGGCCTGCCACAGGCTGATGGGCAGCTGGGCCACGCTCCTGATGGTTCCCCAGAGAGACTTTCCCTTTATGGGCAGGCAGGCAATCGCCTTTTTCGCAAAGGAACGTCCGGCCAGGGCCTTATTGTCAATGGCGCGATCCGTGCTGACAAAAAGGATCTTGCCCTCGGGAAAACGGCGCAACATCTCTTCGGCCACGGCAATGCCGGGAAAAAGATGCCCTCCTGTTCCTCCTCCGGTCACGATCATCCGCATCAACATTCCTCTCTTATTCCTTACCGTCCCAGGGCCAAGCCCCGATTTCCCGCACTTCTCGCCAACAACCACCCTTGGGCCCGCTCCATGGTCCGATCAAAACAGTCCGGGCAATATCCATGGGAAACCCGACTTCCCTTACTCACCAGCTGCTCCTGTATCCATCCTGTTTGGCTCTTGGTTTTCTGGCACACACAGCACACTGTCTGCATTATCCCGTCCTCGCCTTTTGCCGCCCCAGCCGTGCCCCCTCAGACACAAAACCGTCCGGACTTTTTCCGTCAAGCACTCCTATTGTGCGTCCTGCCGCCCCAACCTGCCTACCGCCTGGGCAAACATCTCGCCCCGATGGCTGTAACTTCTGAACATGTCAAAACTTGCACAGGCCGGAGATAAAAGAACCGCATCTCCCTTCTCCGCCATACTTCCCGCCTTTCGTACCGCCTCATCCATTGATTCGGCAAAATCAATCCGGGTGCTCTGAGCAAAAGCCTTGGCCATTGCCTCCCGTGCCTCGCCGATTAAAACCATCCCTCGGACCTTTTCCTGCACCAACGGAATCAGCATCTCGTAGCCGCCACCCTTCTCCCGGCCGCCGGCGATGAGGACCACCGGTTGCTTCATGCCTGCCAGGGCGGAATAGACAGCGCCGACATTGGTCCCCTTGGAGTCGTCATAATAGGTGACACCCGCAATCTCCGCCACCAGGGCCAACCGGTGCGGCAGGGGGGTAAAACCAGCCAGGCTGTTCTGGATGGCTATCGGGCTGCACCCCATGGCCCGGGCGGCAAGGATCGCCGCCATGGCATTTTCCGTATTTGGTGCCTGGGCAAGGTGGGTACCCGACAACTCGTATTCTTCAGCCAACTTGTCCGGAGCTTCTGCGGAAGCAAGCAGCACCTTGGTTCCCTTAAGGCACGCGGCTATCCCGCTCGTACATCCACTCCGGTATTGCCTGATTTCTCCTCGAATCGGCCAAGGGCTTTTCTGTGCACCCTCTGCAGCCAACCACGCAGCGATTGCTGAATCGTCGCCATTCAAGACCGAGACATCTCCGGGCGCCTGGTTTTTAAAGAGCGACATTTTCGAATCGATATACGCTTCGTAAGAATCGTAGCGATCCAAATGGTCCGGGCTGATATTGAGCAACACCCCCACCTGGGGCCGAAACTCACCACCGCTGTCCAGCTGGAAGCT
Source organism: Thiovibrio frasassiensis (assembly GCF_029607905.1). Taxonomy (NCBI): domain Bacteria; kingdom Pseudomonadati; phylum Thermodesulfobacteriota; class Desulfobulbia; order Desulfobulbales; family Thiovibrionaceae; genus Thiovibrio; species Thiovibrio frasassiensis. The sequence continues at coordinate 1,492,620 of NZ_JAPHEH010000001.1, read as the reverse complement.
GCTCACCTCAAGGACCACCGCCTCACACTCCTGGGGGCCGGCCAGATACTCGGCCAGGGGAACCCCGATATTGCCGCCGACAAAAACCTTTTTCCCGCTGCCGGTGAGGAGATCGCCGATCAGGCTCGTCACCGTGCTTTTGCCGTTGGTACCGGTCACCGCCACCACCGGCACCTTGAGAAAATCCTTGGCCAGAGCCAGCTCGCCCAAAACAGGGATCCCTTTTTTCCTTGCCGCTGCAAGGGGTGCGATGCCCAGCGGTACGCCAGGGCTTACCAAAATACAGTCCGCCGAAGTTAAAAGCTCAGAGGTATGGCCGCCAGTTTCTACAAAAACTCTTTTCTCCTTCAGCCACCGAACCAAGTCTCCTTCAAGGTTCTCCTGACGGCCACCCTCTGAAACCGATATTTTCACGCCAAGCTTGAGCAGGAATCGCACCGCGGAAACACCTGACTTGCCCAAGCCCACCACCACTACATGGGCTCCGGGTTTCAGTATTTCCTTGAGATTCCAGTGCATCATTGCCTTTTCCGCCTGTTTGTTCTAACGCAGCTTCAAGGTTGCCAAGGCAGTCAAGCCCAGGACGATGGAGATGATCCAGAATCGGACCACAACCTTTGGCTCTGTCCACCCCTTCTTTTCAAAATGATGATGAAACGGGGCCATGAGAAAGATCCTCTTGCCGCCGGTCATCTTGAAAAAACCCACCTGGAGAATGACCGAAACCGCCTCCATGACAAAAACTCCCCCGACAATACAGAGGAGCATCTCCTGCTTGATGATGATCGCCACCATGCCGAGCGCTGCCCCCATGGAGAGGGAGCCCACATCTCCCATGAAGATCTGGGCCGGGTAGGCATTGAACCAGAGAAAGCCAAGGCTGGCGCCAACCAGGGCGCCGCAGAAGATGGCAACCTCGCCTGCCCCAGGCACATAGGGGATTTGCAGATATGCCGCCAAACCGGCATGTCCGGCCAGGTAGGAAAAGAGCAAATACACACTGCTCGTCACCACCGTAGGCCCGGTTGCCAAGCCATCGAGGCCATCGGTGAGATTCACCGCGTTCGAGGCGCCGACCACCACAAGAATGGCGAACAACACATAATAGGTGCCCAGGTCGGGCTGTATATTCTTTAAAAAGGGAAAGCTCAGGTGTCCGTCAAAATTCGGATCAAAATAGATGAGCAACCCGGCTATGGAGGCGCCGAGGATCTGCCAGAATATCTTCCCCCGGGCACTCAACCCCTTGCTGTTCTGTTTTTTAATCTTGCAGTAGTCGTCATAGGCGCCGATTGCTCCGAACCAGAGGGTCACCCCGAGGATGATCCAGACAAAACTGTTTGCCAGATCGACCCAGAGCAGGGTGGTCACGGTTACGGCAAAAAGAATGAGCACCCCTCCCATGGTGGGCACTCCCCGCTTGCTGAAGTGGCTTGCCGGGCCGTCGTCCCGCACCACCTGACCGATCTGGTTTTTCTGCAGCGCTTTGATGAATCTGTTGCCAACCAGCAACAGAATCAGAAAAGCGGTCAGCGTTGCTCCGATGGCGCGAAAGGTGATATAGCGAAAAACATTCAGCGCGCTGAAATAGGCATGGAGCGGATAGAGAAAATGGTAGAGCATGGTTTCTTATCCTTAGCCCTGCTTCTCAAGCAGATCGTGGGTTATTGTTTCCATCCGCATCCCGCGCGAGCCTTTGACCAGCACCCAATCCCCGGGGCGCAGGAAGCCCGCATCAATGCTCTCACGCAGCCAGTCCGTGATCTGTTCTTTTTTGGCAAAAAACATGGCTTTCTTCTTGCTCATCCCCGCTTTCCAGGCCGCGCTCACCAAGGTTTCGGCAAAGTCGCCGACCACCAGCAGTCCGTCGAAGCCAAGCCGCGCCACCTGTTTGCCAATGTCTTGATGCGAGGCAACACTCTGTGCCCCGAGTTCCAGCATGTCCCCGAGGATGACCACTTTTTTATGGGTGCGGTCCATCTGACGCAATGTGTCAAGGGCGGCCAGCACCGAGGAGGGATTGGCGTTGTACGCGTCGTTCACCAGCCTGATTCCGCCGGAAAGCTTCTGCACCTGGAGCCGTTTTTCAAAGGGGGCGAAACTCTCCAGCCCGGCCACGATATCCTTAAATTTCACCCCCGCCGCATGGGCCATGCCCGCTGCGGCCAAGGCGTTCTGCACATTATGGGCGCCAAGACCCCGGATATTCACCCGACCCACGTTACTGCCGATCTTCAGGGTAAAGGCCATGCCGCGCTCCCCAAGGCTGCGCAAGCGCAGACCGCGGATATCCGCCTTAGGACTGCGGCCAAAGGTAATTTTTTTCTGACTGCAGCGCCGGGCGATGCCCCGGACTCTTTTGTCGTCAATATTTACCACCAGCTTGCCCCAGGCCTTGATGCCGGCAAAGAGCTCGCCCTTGGCCCTGGCTACCCCGTTGATATCACTCAATCCGGCCAAATGGGCATCCTGAACATTGGTGATGCAGGCGATATCCGGGTCGGCAATCTCGGTGAGGCGGGCTATCTCGCCGGGCTGATTCATGCCCATTTCCAATACGGCAAAATCATGGTGCAATTCCACAGGCAAAAGAGAAAGGGGCAGACCGATCAGATTATTAAAATTTCCCTTCGTCTTCAAGACGTTGTATTCCCTTTCCAGAATCGCGGCGATCATCTCCTTGACCGTGGTCTTGCCACAGCTGCCGGTCATTGCCACCACCTGCAGATCCGGCATCAGGGATCGCCGGTAGGCGGCCAGATCCCCGAGAGCCCGGAGGGTGTCCGCTACCAAGACCACCGGCACCGGCGGCATCTTCTCGGGCATCGTTTCCACCAGCAACCCGGCGGCCCCTTTCTCCACCGCCTGGGCAAGATAGGCATGGCCGTCAAAGGTTTCCCCGCGCAGGGCGACAAAAAGATCCCCCGGCTCAACAGCCCGGCTGTCCGTGCAGACCCGCCGAAAACCGGCCTCGGTTCTGCCGGCGAGAAACCTCCCTCCCGTTGCCAAAAGAACCTGGGAGAGCGTCCAGATTGGATTCTGCATGGAGCCAACACCTGCCTCGGATTTATTTTCTCTTCTTCCGGTGTTCATCGTGCATGCCCCTGTCTTGCGTACCGCTGCCAGTTCCATCACGCTCCCCCCTGTTTTAAAAAAACCTGCCAACCTTTTTCGAACATTACCAGTTGATCACTGCCGCCTGGGCCGCAGCTTCAAGCCTGTCATCGAAAAAAAATCTCCCCTCCGGAGTTATTTGGTAGGTCTCGTGTCCTTTGCCGCACAACAACACCACATCTCCGGACCGGGCATGACGGATGGTTTCCCGGATCGCCTCTCTCCGGGAGGGCACAATATCGTAACCCTGCTGTGCTTCCCGCGTAAGAAGCGCCTCAAGCCGCATGCGCGGCAGGGCGATTTCCAAAAGCCCCGCCTCAATATCCCGCAGGATGGCAGCGGGGTTTTCACTCCGCGGATTATCCGAGGTGAGCACCACCACATCGGCCAGCGATCCGGCAACCTTGCCCATCAGGGGGCGCTTCCCCCGGTCGCGGTCGCCGCCGCAGCCGAAAATAACGAGCAACCGTCCCTTGGTGAGGCGGCGCATGGTCTGGAGCACATTGGCCAGCGCATCCGGTGAATGGGCAAAATCAACAAAAACGCTCACTCCCGGGGGAGCGGGAACCCTTTCCAATCGTCCGGGCGCGTGCTGGGCGTGGGCCAGACCGGCAACAATCTCATCTGGGGAAATCCGCAGGGCCACACCCACCCCGACCGCACCGAGGAGATTTTTCAGGTTAAAGGTGCCAACCAGATCGGAACGGACCTGCAGCTCGCCAACCGGGGTTGCCAAACTGGCTACGGTGCCGCCCAGACTCTCCCGGGCCTCTTGCACAGCCACCTTGGTTCCTGAAAAACCACAATCTAACAGAACCCGCCCCTTTTTCCCCGTGTACCCCAGCGCTTTGTCTGCCTGCAGTTCTGCCAGCAACCGATGCCCCCAATCCGTCCCGGTTTCATCGCGGTCATCACAGAAGACCACCGCCTTGCCATCCTCTTTCAGGTACTCGGTAAAAAGCATTTTTTTACTGGCGAAATAGCTCTCCATATCCCCGTGAAAATCAAGGTGATCCCGGCTCAGATTGGTAAAAAGCGCCACATCGAAGCGGAGGCCGGCCACCCTTTTTTGCTCCAAGGCATGGGAGGAGGTCTCCATGAGCACATGGGTCACCCCGTTTTCCGCCATCTCCGCCAGGATCCGTTGCAGGCTCACTGGATCAGGGGTGGTGAAGGGGGCAGGGATCTCCACCGCATTATAGCGATAGTTCACGGTGCCGATCACCCCGGGATTGCCCCCTGCCTCGCGGATCATCGACTCCAGGAGATAGGTTGTCGTTGTCTTGCCATTGGTGCCGGTAATTCCGACCATACACATCCGGCGAGCGGGATGGCCATGAAACCTTGCCGCCAACTGGCCAAGGGCTTTTGCCGGATCGCTCTGCTCCAGACAGGCAACCTTGGCATGCTTCCAGCCGCGGCACCGGCCCTTGCCAACCAGCACGGCCGCGCACCCTTTCTTTACGGCAACATCCAGATAATCATGGCCATCCACCGTCAGCCCCGGAATTGCGACAAACAAGGAACCCTCCCCGACCTGTCGGGAGTCGGCGGTGATGCTGCGTATCGCTTTATCCTCCAGCCTGTCCAGGTTCACGTTTTCCAGCTCCTCGGCCAGTTTCCTCAGAGATACTGCGGCAAGGTTCTTATTTTTTCCCATGTCCAGTACCCGGTTTCTTCCCTTACTGCATCGCCTTAAGATTCAGCACACACTCTTCCACACCCCGCAAGGCTGAGCCTGCAAGCGGATATTGACTTGCCACCTGTCCTGAGCCGGTAATCTGCAATCTTACCCCATAAGGCTGCAAAATCTGCATCGCCTTGCGCCCGCTTAAGCCCCGAACATCCGGCATGACAAGCCCCTGCGGACCCTGGCCCAAGGCAGCGGGCAGGGTGGATTTCGCCTGAATCATTTCCATTTTTTTGTAATAGCCGCCTTCCCGCACCGCCAACTCCTTGGCGCTGGGCGGCTTTACCTGATTCTGCAACGCCGCTCTCGCCTGGGGCATCATTTCTTCGGCCAGATCCCGAACCGGCGATCTGGACTGCAGGTCGAGACGGGCGTCCTCAAGGACAACGATCATGGCTATTTCCGGATGTTCCAACGGGGCCATCCCCAAGAGAATACTTTCCATCACCGCCTTCCCTGCAACCGTATTTTCGCCCCCGTCCCCGGCTGACTGCGCCTCGCTTGATACCGCACTATTTTTTTGCAGCAGCGATTCGATGAGAAAATTCCCCCGCCCGGCCCCTGCTGCCTTTTTCATTTCGTTGCGCATATTCGCGCTTACCTGGGCCGGCACAGCAAACTCGCCTATTCCCTGCCGGACCGGGACATCCCACACCTGCTCATCCTGCCAGACAGCGCGGAGCACATGGGGTGTCATCACCTGGCCTCCGTTGATCAACCGGCAAAATGCCGACAGCAACGCCAGAGGGGTTGCTGTTGCGACAGAATCTTTATCGGGATGCGGGACCATGGTTTTGCTCGGATCCGGAGAGCTTTCCTCACCAACCCCTTCGTCCTTCTTGTTCGTTACCCCTCCAGGGATATCCTTTACGGTAAACAGCGCCTCGGGCAAATCCACTTCCCCCTTGACGGTCAGACCGATTCTGTCCGCAAAGGCGTTATACTCATCACGCCCCAACACGGTCTGGCCAAAGCCAACCCCTTCCAGAGAAATATACCTGCCGCCCTGCACCTCGTTCCAGACACTCCGCTGGACCGCTTCCATCTCGGGAGCCGGCTCGTCTTCCGCCAGCACGTTTTTTTTCTGACCAATCCTCTTCTCCATGACCGCCGCCGCCTGGAAGAGCCGGTCCATGGCGCCAAGGTCAAGGACATCTTCAATGGCCCTATTTCTGCGCGCCTCAGCCCGGAATTCCCAAAAGCGATTGGGGTCATAATCCGGCAAACTTGCCAAGCCGATAATCTCCCCGGTATCCGGGACCATGAGCACCGCCACCCCACCCTTGGCCCCGGTATTTTGCACCAGAGTTTTCAGCTTTTGCTCAAGAACATTCTGGAGATGAATATCGAGAGTCAGGATAAGGCTGGCGCTGTCACTCCCCTCGGCGATTTTCCGGCTCACCCCTGCCGCCGCAAGTCTTTGGTCGTATACGCCGCCGCCCCGCAGGACACTGTCATAGTAAAACTCGACCCCGGCCAACCCCTGTTCATCCTTAATAAAACCGATGACATGGGCGCCAAGCTGATTTCCCGGGTAAAACCGCTGCACCTGGTTGATGCGGTAGACCCCCTTCAGGTTGAGATCCGCGATTTTCACCGCTTTCTCGCGGGAAAGATCCCTGCCCAACCAGGCAAAACTTCTTTCCCCCTTCAGGGCCGAGAGAATATTTTTCTCATCCAGTCCAAGAATTTTTGCAACCTCACGGGCAACTTCCTCGGGCGCTTCAAGCTCCAAGGGGCGAGCATAGAGAGAACTCCGCTGAAAACTCACGGCCAGTTCCATGAAGTTCCGATCATAGATATTTCTTCTCCCGCCGCCCCGTACGACGCTGGCCTGTTCGTCCTTTGGCCCTTCGCTCTGCTCCGGTTGTCCGCTTCCCTCAAAAAACTGACTTTTAATGGCCACCGCGACAAAGACCAGGGCCAACAAGAGAAAAAAACCGCCCACCATGGCCGGTTTTCGGTCTTTCCCCTCCATTGCCCGTTTCTTCATCCCGGGGCCTATGGCCTTCTCTTCTGCTTGTCAGACGGCGGGAACAATCCCAGCCTTGCCGCCGCAGCTTCTATCTTCCCCTGCTGCAGCAGCGCTTCCTTTTCCGCGGAGAGCGCCGCATTGGCAGCCATGAGTTCGGTTCCTTCCTGTTTGTTTTTCGCGAGTCGGCCAAGGTTGTCTTGCAAAGCCACGCCAAACCAGAGGCTGCTGGCGACCCCCAACAACATGGCGACAACCGCCACCACCCCTATAATTTTGAAAGGCACCTGCCGATCCGAACCGTTGCCCCGGCGCCCGGTTACATGTTGCCTTTTGCTACCCCCGCCGGAGTATTTATTCGCATAATCCCGCATCTCAGGTTCTTCCTCGTGCGGCAACCCGCAGCTTGGCACTTCTGGCTCGGGGATTACGCACGCATTCAGCACGACTGGGGATAATGGGCTTGGCGGTCACGACCTCGAGGAGGGGATTTTCGCGAAAGGCCTGTTTCACCAACCGATCTTCCAGGGAATGGAAGGAGATGACGCAAAATCTGGCCCCGGGCGCAAGCAGGGTAGCGCCATCGGCCAGTATCTGCTCAAGACTGTCAAGCTCCCGGTTTACGGCGATGCGCAACGCCTGAAACACCTTGGTGGCCACATGAATTTTGGGGGGATGGAAACGCTTGGGAATGGCATGCGCCACTAGAGCGACAAGCTGATCGGTGGTAACAATCTTCTCTTTCCGACGCTCTGCGACAATTTGCTCGGCGATCCTTCTCGCCTGGCGCTCTTCGCCATAGTAGAAAAAAATGTCGGCCAGCTCTTCCTCGGAGGCCTCGTTGACCAACTCGGCCGCCGTGGTGGCCTGACGCTGGTCCATCCGCATATCAAGCGGCTCGCTGCCTTTAAAACTGAAACCGCGACCACTTCCGTCCAGCTGCAACGAAGAAAGACCCAGATCGAGCAGCAGGCCATCAATTGTGCCAATGCCAAGCTCCATCAGGGTCTCCTTTATCGAGGTGAAATTTTCATGCACAAAGCGAACACGGCCTGCAAAGCGGGCCAGCCGTTCCTGTGCCAGGGTCAGAGCCGCAGCATCCCAGTCAAACCCCACAACCTGCCCGGTGGGACCGCAGGCCTCAAGAATTCCTTCCGTATGGCCACCCAACCCCAGATTGCCGTCAACATACAGACCTCCATCCTTCGGGGCCAGACAGGTGACCACTTCCTCGAGCATGACCGGGAGATGAGATGGCTGCATACCGGATCAGAACAGCCCCAATTCCTGAAGAACCTGCTCGAAATTCTGGAAATTCTGGGCGGTCGGTTTGTTTTCAGCCGCCCAAACTTCCTTATCCCAGATTTCAAAATAGGTAATCATGCCGTTCGCTACGATTTCCTTCTTGATGCCGCAATCTTCCCGCAAGGTTGCAGGAAGCAGTATTCTCCCCTGCTTGTCCAGGGCGCATTCCTCTGCGCCGCCGATCATGTACCGAATCAACTTGACTGTTTCAGGGCTTTTCTGGCCTTGCGCCAAAAGGGCCGCCTCCAGCTCTTCCCACTGCGGCAGCGGGTAGGCCCGAATGCAGTTGTGCCAGGGAATGACCATGAGCCGTTCATCGCCCTGATTGCGCAAGGACTCGCGGAACCTGGTCGCGATATTCAGCCTGCCTTTCGCGTCGAGGACATGCTCGGAGCGACTGCGGAAACGACAGACTGGATTCTTCACACTCCCTTCAACCACACGCAGCCCCCTGTTACTCCCCGATTACCCACTTTACACCACTTTATGTACCCTTATAGTGAAAATGAACGATCAGTGTCAAGGAAAAAACAAGCGGAACAGCTTATTCTTTCCCCTTAATCAAAGCCTTAAAAACACTACATATGGACACAACTTGACAGCAAAACACCACAGAAAGTATTCAGTGGAAAGATTCCCCATATTCCACCCAATCAAATATTTTTTTGTGGGGCACGGTGGGGTGAATTTTCACCACAAACCGGATTTTTCCCAGGAGCAAGCTCCCTTCCCGCCGAGACCATGGCGCGACACGCTTCACCTCTTTATCTTGCTGATTTTTTGGTTTTTCCTTGCCTTTCCCCCAACTTTCATTTAAGATGCCTCTTTTTTTCCCCAACCGGGGACGAACCCTTTTTCATGGGAAGTCAAAAAGTTATGGATCAAAGTAAAATCAGAAACGTCGCCATTATTGCCCACGTTGACCACGGAAAAACCACCCTGGTCGACCAACTGTTCCAGCAAAGCGGCATGTTCCGGGAAAATCAGGAAGTAGCCGAACGCCTCATGGACTCCATGGACCTGGAAAAGGAACGCGGTATTACCATCACCGCCAAGAATGGCTCATATTGCTTCAAGGATTACTGGATCAACATTATTGATACCCCCGGACACGCCGATTTCGGCGGTCAGGTGGAACGGGTCCTGCGCATGGCGGACGGCTGCCTTCTTTTGGTGGACGCCCAGGAAGGCCCCATGCCCCAAACCTATTTTGTTTTGAAAAAGGCGCTGGCCGCAGGGTTGCGCATCATTGTGGTGATCAACAAGATCGACAAGCCGGCGGCCCGCTGCGAGTGGGTGGTTGACCAGGTCTTCGACCTCTTTGTCAAACTTGAAGCCCCGGACCACCTCCTGGATTTCCCGGTGGTCTATGCCTCTGCCAAACAGGGCTACGCCAAGCATCACCTCGCCGATGAATCCACCGATATGGTGCCGATCTCCGAGCTGATCGCCGCGCATGTACCCCCGCCATCAGGCGACCAAAATGCCCCCTTGCAGATGCAGGTCAGCTCTCTGGACCACTCCCCCTATCTTGGGCGCTTGGGCATCGGCAAAGTAACAAACGGCACCCTGAGCATCAACAAACCCATTGCCGTGGTCAAGCGCGACGGCAGCATCCACTCGGCACGGCTCACCAAGATCTTCCGCTTCGAGTCCGACCAAAAAGTGGCCACCGATTCCGCGGGGGTTGGCGAGCTAGTTGCCGTTGCAGGTATGGATGACGTTACCGTTGGCGTGACTTTCACCGACGCAGACAACCCCATGCCCATGCCTCTGATCGAGATCGATCCGCCGACCATCTCGATGAATTTCATCCCCAACGACTCCCCGTTTGCTGGGTTGGATGGAAAATTCGTCACCTCCCGTCATATCGAAGACCGACTCCGGAAAGAGACCCTTGCCGACGTGGCCCTCCGGGTAGAACCCATGACGGAAGGCGTCGGCTATGTCGTTGCCGGCCGGGGCGAGCTGCATCTTTCCATCCTCATCGAAAAGATGCGCCGCGAGGGCTTCGAGCTCCAGGTCACCCGCCCCCAGGTCATCATGAAACAAGAAGGCAGCGTCACCCTCGAGCCTTACGAAGAGCTGACCATTGACGTGGACGAACAGTACGCTGGCGCGGTAATCGAACGGCTGGGGATGCTCAAAGGACAGATGCAGGAAATGACCCAAGCAAACGGCATGAACCGGCTGGTCTACAAGATTCCCACCCGCGGCTTGCTGGGCTACCGCTCGGAATTCATGACCGCCACCAAGGGATTGGGCATGATGAACTACGTTTTTGCCGAGTATGGTCCCTATGCCGGAGACATCATCAACCGGGTCAACGGGGTCCTCATCAGCATGGATACATGCACTACCGTGGCCTACGCCCTTTTCAACCTCCAGGATCGTGGCCGGTTGTTCCTCGGCCCGGGCAACAGGATCTATGCCGGCCAGATCATCGGCGAGAATGCCCGGAACCAGGACATGGTGGTCAATCCGGCCAAGGGCAAGAAGCTCACCAACATGCGTGCTTCGGGCTCCGATGAAAACGTGGTTCTGGTCCCGCCGGTGCAGATGAGCCTGGAAGACTGTATCGCCTATATTAATGATGACGAACTGGTGGAAGTGACCCCCAAGACCATCCGGTTGCGGAAGAGATCGCTGAACGTTAAATAAGAAGGGCGCACCCTCCCTTCCTTATCCTGAACCACAAAAAAGGCCCTGCCCGGATATTCTTCGGACAGGGCCTTTTTTTATGTTTTTCTCAGCAACAACCCGCTTACAGCACCACGGTGCGCTTGATGTATTTCACCACCTCATCCGGGTCATCCATGACCTGAAAATAGAGGAGATCGTCCTCGCTGATATAATTTTCCGCCAACAGCCGTTCCTTGATCCAATCCACCAACCCGCCCCAGTAATCAGAGCCCACCAGAATGACCGGAAAGCGCTTGACCCGCCTGGTCTGGATCAGGGTCAAGGACTCGAACAGCTCGTCCATGGTGCCAAAACCGCCGGGCATGCCGATAAAAGCCATGGAATACTTGATGAACATCACCTTGCGCACGAAGAAATACTTGAAGCTGAGCGGCACATTGGTAAAGGGGTTGGGCTCCTGCTCAAAGGGCAGGTTGATGTTGAGGCCGATGGAAAGTCCTTCAGCCATGGCCGCCCCTTTGTTGGCTGCCGCCATGATCCCGGGACCGCCACCGGTGATGATCCCGTACCCGGCCATGGCCAGATCCTGGGCGATCTGTTCGGCCAGTTGATAGTACCGGTTATCCGGGCTGGTTCTAGCAGAACCAAAGATCGACACCGCAGGCCTCCCGATGCTGGCCAGGGTATCAAAACCCTCGACAAACTCACTCATGATCCGAAACAACCGCCAGGAATCCCCGACCTGAAAACTATCCAGCGAATACTGTTGCCGCTCATCGACAACCCCAGCCTTGGTCACTCTCATCTTTGATCTCCTGTACAGAGCTTGTCTGCACACAACATGGTTCAGGAAAGAGCTGCCAACGCCTCTTGCGCCGGACCAAACTCCGGGGAGTACCGCAACACCTTCTTATAGAGCTTCCTGGCCTTGGCAGGCTTGCCCTGCTGCACGAAGATCCGACCCAGCAACAATGCTGCTTTGGCCTGACGCGGGTCCAGGCGCAAACATTCGCTCAGGGACTGCATTGCCCCCTCCTGATCCTGGCTCATCTCCTGCACCTGAGCAAAGCGATACCAGTGGTCTGCCTTGCCCCCGTCCAGTTCAACCGCCTGACCACACAGGGCAAGGGCGATATCCTGCCCCTGTTTTTCCACGGCATAGAGGTGGCCAAGCCTGCTCAACGAACCGGCGTCCCTGGGATTGCCGCTCACCGCACGCTGGTAGGCAGCAATGGCCGAACCATTGTCCCCCAAGGCCTCGCAGGCCCGTCCAAGCCAGCGCGCCACCACCATGGGCTCTCCGCCCAAGGAAGACTTCTTCCGCATCAGCTTCTCACAACCCTCCAAGGCCGCACGCCCCTCTCCATATCGTCCCTGCCGGCAATAGAGCATGCCAAGATGCTGCAAGAGATCGGGCTGGTCGCCGTCTACAGCCAGCGCCCTTTCCCAGAGCGCCAGCGCCTCTGTAGGTTCCCCGTCTTCCAGATAGATAAAACCCAGATTGAACAGGGCCATGCAATTTTCCGGCGCAACCCCAAGCGCCTTTTGGAAACAGGCCCGAGCCCCCTTGGGCCGATTGAGCTGGATGTTGGCAACCCCCATGCTGTTGAGGATGTTCACATTGCCCGGCTCAAGCAGCAGACCTTGCCGGTATTCGCCAAGGGCCTTGACCAGATCGCCTTCGTTATAATAGATATCGCCGCTGATATTGAGGCTGACCGCATCAAAAACCGCCAGGGAATCCGGGCCGAAAAAGGTGGCATGTTGCAACGCCTTCCGGCAGTTCAGGGGCAAGTCCGATTTTTTAAAGTCGTGAAAGGGAAAGGTCGCCACCCCCATGGAAAAGGAGCTGCCGCCGATACCCTCCATCTTGTCGCGGAACTCCTTGAGCCAGGCTCGGGCCGCCTCGCCATCGAGCCCATCGAGGAAGAGAAACGCCTCCCGCTGGCTGACCAGCACCAACCCCTGATCCTGGCCGACCAGGGTTCTGAGCCGTTTGGAGAAATGGTTGCTGGCCGGCTCCTGATCCATGCGGACCAAGACCAGGGAGAACCTGTTTTTCCCGCGATAGAGCGCGCGCAATTTCCTGAGCACCGATTCCGAGGTTTTCCGAAAGGGGTGCAATTCAATATCCCGGGCGGTGACATGGCCGCAGAGAGAGAAAGGCCCCCGCAAACGGGCGGTGCGCAGGGCCTGCCACGCCTGCTCGAGAAGTTGTTCCGGGGCCCCGCTCTCCTCGGGATCATGGGGCGTAACGGTGGTGATGCCGAGACGGGCCGTGACAAAATTTTCCCGCTTAAGCCGCAGGAGCAGCGAATCTCCCATCTGGCGGGCCTGTTCCATGTCCAAGCCATACCAGAGCAGACCGAAAATCCCGGCGCCGAGATGGTGGAGATGCATATCCTCGCCGAGCATGGAGGCCAGACAGCTGCCGGCCCGCACGATATAGCGGAGACTCCGGTCGGCATCGCGGGTGCGCGGATACACCTCAAGCAGGGCAAGGGTGGCCGGGACCACGAGTGCTCCGGCTTCCGCCGCTTCCTGCAGCAAAGCCTCAAGCTCACCGCGAAGATGGAAGCCGTTCACCAAACCGGTACCCGGATCCTGGCAGCTCTGCTTGAGCAGATAAAATTCCCGGGAGATGATATGGCTCTGCTCGTCAAGCCAGACCAGGGGCATCCCGTAGAGCTGGGACTCCCCGCCCCGGACCACCAACAGCCCGCAGAGTGTTTCCCCGCCCCAGATGGGCAAGAGCAGCTCCTCTCGCTCCGGATCAACCACGGGCAGATGGTTGTCACGAATCAGCTTGAGGCCCGCCTTCAGCTCGACCGGCGGCTTGCCCTCCCCTTCGCCCAAGGGGATCAGCTCCGCGCTCTCACAGGGGAAAAAATCAAAAGCGGTCTTGGTGAACAGGGTGGAAAAGCGGTGCAGATCGGCAGGGATCAGAGGCCCGGCCACAAACAGGAGGGGGATGGTCATGTATTCTTCGCCTCGAAAACTTCTTTCAAACAGTTGGCCAACAGCGGGATTTCCTTGTCCGCCACGGTACGCAAATCAAGGAGCAGCCAGTCGTCCTCGATGCGGCCGAGCACCGGCAGGGACAACTCCCGCAAGCCCTTTTCCAATTCATTGACACTCCGGTCCAGGGGAGCAAGGGCCACCGCCCGGCTGGGCAGGGGCTGTTCCGGCAGCGAGCCGCCGCCCACCATGGAGGTAATATTCTTCAGCTCCACCTTGCAGACCGAGCCAAGCTCCTTACCGATCAAGCGGCGCAAGCGCTTGGCCTTCCGGTCGATGACCGCCAAGGGCATGGCCAGCATGGCCAGGGTGGGGATGGCGGCAATGGCCTGTTCTTCATCGAAATAGAGCCGCAGCACCGCCTCCAGCCCGGCCAGGGTGAATTTGTCGATACGCAGCGCCCGGGTCATGGGGTTTTGCTTGATCTGGGCGATGATCTCTTTCTTGCCCAAAATGATCCCGGCCTGGGGGCCGCCCAGCAGCTTGTCGCCGCTGAAGGTCACCACATCGACCCCGGCCCGGACCACCTCGCCGACCGTGGGCTCCTTGCGCAAGCCGAAGCGGGAAAGATCCAGGAGACAGCCGCTGCCCAGATCCTCCATCACCGGCAGGGTGTGCTTACCAGCCAGCGTGACCAGCTCAGTAAGCGGAACCTCGGAGGTAAAGCCGATCATCCGGTAGTTGCTGGTGTGCACCTTGAGGAGCAGGGCGGTTTCCTCGCTGATCGCATTTTCATAATCGCGGAGATGGGTGCGGTTGGTGGCGCCCACCTCCACCAGCTTGGCCCCGGTGCGGCTCATCACCTCGGGGATCCGGAAGGAGCCGCCGATCTCCACCAGCTGGCCACGGGAGACGATGACCTCGCGCTCCTTGGCCAGGGTGTCCAGCACCAGCATCACCGCGGCGGCATTGTTGTTGACCACCAACCCGGCCTCCGCCCCGGTCAGCTCGCAGAGGATCTCCTCCACCAGACTGTAGCGGCTGCCCCGTTTGCCGGTGGCCAGATCAAGCTCCAAATTGGAATAACGGCTGCCCACGGCCAACAGGCTCTCCATGGCCACCTCGGGCAGCAGGGAGCGGCCGAGGTTGGTATGGATCACCACGCCGGTGCCGTTGATCACGGTGCGGAAATTGGGACGGAGCCTGGCTGCAAGCAGCTTGTGCAAGCGGGGCAGCAGGGCTGCCTGGCTCAGATCAGCGGGCTTGATCGCTCCGCCCTTGAGGATCTCCTGCCGGAGCGACTCCAGTAACTGCCGCACCGTGCTTTTCACCAGAAAAGCTGGCGCATCAAGAGCCGGGTCCAGCCAGCCTAGAAATTCGTCAACTTTGGGAATAGCCTGAAGCAACCGTTGGGTGGAAGCTGCCGGTTTTCCGGCGGACTCGAATTTTGTGGCCATTTACTCCCCAGTGCAGACAGAAAACGAAAGAAGAAACCGCGGTTTCACTCCAGGAAACCCATAACCTACTGAAAGGACTTACCGTTTTTCCGAAAAACTGTCAAGGGGAAGGCAACAACAAGCCGTCCCCCTCAAAACTCCTCGATCCGCTTCCTGAACCAGCGGATCACCGCCTCCTTCTTCTCGGCGATGTCGATCTCGTAGATATCCTGGGGGAACAGCAGCTCCGCCACCCCGGAGTCGAAGATCCGCTTCACCTCGTACTCGTCGTGGGAGACCTCCCGCTCATACATATAATTGAGGTAGGAGCGGTTGGTGTGGACGATGAACTCCACGCGCATCCCGCCCATGCGGGCGAAAAACTTGAACATCTGGGTCTTGGCGGAGCTGCCGATACTGCCGCTCTGATGCCCCCCGCCGGACAGGGTGTCGGTCACCTCCTCCAGGGTCATCAGGGAGCCGGCCCGGGTGGCGCTCTGGGTCAGGTGTTTCTGGAACGCCTTGACCTCGGCCACCGAGTCCACCACCCCCATGAGGCCCAGCTCGTCATCCACCGCCACGGCCGGATTTTCTTCGCCCTTGCGCAGGAGCTTCAGCACCTTGGCCTCGGACTGCTTCTTGCGGATGGAGACATAGATCGGCACCTCGGCCCCGTTGGCCTGGAACCGCCTCCGCTTGATCAGGGTGAGCTTCTGGTTGGCCTTGCTTTTTATGGTCCGGGCCTGCTCCCGGCTGATGATGGAAACCTTGGTGCAGGCAAAGGTCTCCGGGTCATGGTCGCTCAGGAGATAGACGATCTCCAGCTCGCCGATCCGGTTTTTTTTGCTCCAGACATGTTCGTTCAAAAAGTCGAGGAACTGGCCGAACTTGCCCTCCACCTCGGTTTCCCGTTCGCGCTGGTCGATGGAAGCGGCAAGGCTCATCAAAATCAGCTTGCGCTTGGCCTCGAACCGCGCCTTCTTGTGGTAGCGGTCGTCAAAGAGGATGAGCATCAGATCCACCGGGGACTTGCAGGAGTCGATCTCGTTGGTCATCTCGATGTAGGAGGCGTAGTTGGCCAGCACCTTGCCCTTGAGGTAGTTGATCACCCCGTCCGCGGTCCGGGAATAGGTGTTGACCCGCAGGATCACCTCCCGGGCGTTGCCCTCGATGCCGAACATATTGCCCAGCAGCCGATAGGCCCGCTCGTTGACCAGCTTCCGCCGGGCCGGATCAGCAATGATCGCCTGGATCTCGCGAAAAGAACGCACGTCGAGAAACTCAAAGATCTGGTTGCGCAGAATCCGGTAACGGGTTGCCATGTCGGCCTCGTCCAACCCCCTGGCGAACAACCGCGCCTCAGAGGAAAACGGAGCCAGGGCCGGAGGGTGATCCCCGGTGGCGAACGGACCGGTGCGGTCCAGCAGCGAGAATATATTGTCTTTATTCATAATGGGCCTCTTTGCGGTCGGCATCTCCAAGGGTGAAGCGCCTAATGCAGCTTAGAGCCGGAAGGGGAAATGTTCAAGCATTCTGTTGGTCGCAAACGAAAATGGAGACAGAACTATTTTTAGTAGTTACAGAGACAATAAATCTGTCCCCATATCTGAGCGAAAGAACAGGACAGGTATACCGACCTAACCCTCTGTCCATAAAGAACAAATTTCTTGTATTGCTCCTTGTTGTCAGGTAGACAGATAATATTCAGATTGTTTTTATACGGAATTATATACTCAGCCACATATTCGCCCATACGGGGGAATATTATCTTCGGCATTAACATCTTAAATGTTTTTCATATAGCAAACGATATCCATAACCTTTGGAGACAAATAATGACAAAAGATTTATTAAGACTACGAGCACACCTAAGCAAATCCAACAATGGCACGTCAATTTTGTTTACAGGTGCAGGATTTTCTTTTGGTTCGAAAAACATTAAAGGAGAAATGCCAAGAGACTCTATAAACTTATCTAGACAAATATGCAAAATTGCCGAAATTGACGAAGATGATGATTTATATTATTCATCTGAATATTATTTGGACAATAAGCCACCCAACAAGTTGGTTGATCTTTTGAAATCTGAGTATTCGATAAAAGAAGTATCTAAATTTCATGAATTAATTGCAAGAAAAAGCTGGCGGAGAGTTTATACAACTAATTATGATCGTGTGTTTGAAATTGCCTCAAACAACGTTGGCAAAGTTTGTGAAAGTGTCAGCATATCTTCAGCGCCATCACAGTATAGCCAGAACAATCAATGCGTCCACCTAAACGGAACAATAGAAAATTTAACCAAAGATGCCCTGTCTGAAGAGTTCAAATTATCCGACTCTTCTTATGTTACTCCAGAAACGCTAAACAACTCTAAATGGAAAAGTACTTTCTCAGTTGATATTGAGCATGCATCTGCAATATTTTTTGTCGGATACTCAATGTATGATTTGGACATAAAAAGAATCATAAAAAATGATATTGATGTTAAAAGCAAGACTTTTTTCATTGTCAAACCCGGCGAAGACAAGAAGGAAATTTTCAAATTATCTAAGTATGGATCTGTCCTTGATATTGGGATCGATGAATTCGCAAAATTGGTTTCAGAGATAATCGCTGACGATACCTCGGCGCAATCCGATGATTTAGAATTTTTTAGCAAATTCACCATTACCGAGAGAATAAAAGAACCTACAGACAATCAAATTATAGAACTTTTTTTCAAAGGGAAATTGCTTCAATCGGAGATATTTACATCTGTTACTGATGAGTCAAATTATTTGATCAAAAGAATTGATGTTGATAAAAATGCACAACTTGTTGCTGATGGTAAAAACTTTTTGGTCATCGGCGAAATAGCCTGCGGTAAAACAATTTATATAAAACAATTATCGTCAATTATATGCAGTCAAGGTAAAGATGTGTTTTTTCTCACAAATGAAGAAGGCGACTACAAAAGAGACGTAACTATTATAAACGACATCTCACCATCTCCAATATTTATAATCGATAATGCATTTCGGCATGAAGATGTCATCAAAGATTTGTATGCTTTCTTTGGAGGTAGAGCCACTTTTGTTTTGGCTGGCCGAACAGATTTCATAGAACGCACGAAAATTGCATTAGCCAATATTGATTTGAATTTTTTCGAAGAAGACTTTGACCATCTGTGTAGTGACGAAATTTCAAATTTGAATAGGATATGCAATTTTATAGGTTATTGGGGGGTAAAAAACTCGTGGTCAAACAACAAAAAAGAAAGATATTTGTCAGAAACATGTGAAGGTAAATTTTCTTCAATATTATTAGAATTTTTTAAATCAGAATATGTTCGCAACGAGCTTGATAAATTCTTATCTGATTTGCGTAACACTAAAAACAAAAATCGCGATGTGATTTTTGTAATTATCTTATTAGGAATGCTCCCTTTTTCCCCTAGAAAGTCACTTGTTTCAGACATATGCGGAAATGAACAAATATATAGTTCTGAATTTTCAAATAATCAAATCGTTAAAACTCTTCTAACTTTTAAGGATGGCCATGTCGAAATAAGCTCTGGAATCTTATCAAAATATATTCTTAATAAATATTTCTCAGGAAGAGAGATTGTGGACAAAATGATTGATATCATTGCTCATTTTGAAACAATCAAGAAAACTAGCCAAGTTAACGACAGTGTGTTTAAGGAATTACTGAGATTTAAAAATGTTAACTTTATGCTCCCAGATGACAATCGAGGCTCAAACTTAAGGACTTTCTTCAACAACTTAAAATCAACCTTAAGTTGGCTAGATAGAAGTCCACACTTTTGGTTACAATATGGCATGGCCAACATGTTCATAAATGATTTTTCGATGGCTAAACAATACTTCGAAAACGCATATGGAACTGCAGAGAACACACCTTATTATGACACCAAATATATTGATAACCAAATGGCAAGATGGCATTTGGAATTTGGTTTAACGAAAACAAAACCTTCAGATGTATTCGACCACTTACAGGCTGCATACAAGCTACTTTCTTCGCAAGATATTGATTATTATTTCTGTAAGCAAGCGAGATTTTTCGAAGAATACTTCAAGGGTTTCTATCAAAACTTCACTAATAGAAATAAGGCTAATTTTCAAAATATGTGTGAAAAAATTATTGCAAGGTTTTCAAAATCAAAAGGCTTTATTGAGCGTCATCATGGTGCTTATACTGATGAGTGTGAAGCAATGTTTGTATCCATATTAAATGAAATTAAACCTCCTAAAAAATAAGATCTTTTCCGACAATCATACTGGAGAGAACGGTGCATTAGTGCCGAAAGGAATTCCGGGGACATAATACTTAATTCCTGCCAACCAGGGGAGCAAGAAAATGGGGACGAGCCCGATTTCCTGCGGTAGGAAAATCCTGAATGCCGCCTGTTCAGTAATGATAGCGTGCTTGAAGAAAATCGATTCGGTCGTCACGGACGAGGTAGACGAGGCGGTGTTCTTGGGTTAAACGGCGGGACCATGTGCCGGGAGCAAGATACTTGAGGGGTTCCGGCTTACCGATCCCGGAGAAAGGATCGCGCATGATGGCCTCGATCAGGCTAAAGGCCCGCAGCGCCACCTTGCGGTCGGTTTCAACCCAGTGCCGCATATCCTCGCGGAACTCTTTCTGAAAGACCGCCTCGCGGGGTTTACCCTTCAAGTCCTGTTTCCTTGCGGAGTTCCGCGACGGTGGACGGCTCCCCTTCGCGCTTGAGGGCGCGGTTGAGTGCGGCCAGCAGCCGTTCGGCGTTTGCCGGAGAACGTAGCAGATGGGTGGTTTCCACAAGGCTCACCAGTTCGTCGGCCGCGATCATGGCGACACTGCCGCCCTTGCGGCGAGTGATAACGACGATCTCCCGATTCTCGGTGACCTCGTCACACAGGCTGGCTAATGTTTCCCTGGCCTTGGAATACGTTGTCTGGAGCATAATGCCCTCCCTTTTTTATTGTACAGAAAGACTGTACAACATAGACGTATCTCCGTCAAGATGGGAAGAAAAAACAGATCACGCCCCCTGTTCGGCCACCAATAGCAACACTGCCTCCTCAACTGCCCCCCTCAACCCCCTGACACCGCCACCAAACCCTCGGCACCAAGATTTTCCTTCTTCCACTGCGCCCGCCAACACACCTTACTCCGCCAGCCATCCTCCTCCGCCGACACCCCTTGGGTCTTGCGGCTGCTGACCTCTTCCACCCTGCCGTTAGCAAAAACAACCAGGGTGTCGCCAAAGACCTCCACATCGGCGGGATCATGGGTGATGACCACCAGGGGCACGGCGAACCGTTGCCGGATCTCCAGCAGCTCCATGCGCATCCGGTGGCGGAGCATGGAATCGAGAGCCGAGAACGGCTCGTCCAGCAGGAGGATGGAGGGCTTCTTGATCATGGCGCGGGCCAGGGCCACCCGCTGCTTCTGGCCCCCGGACAACTCCGCCGGGTAGCTTCCAGCCAGATGGGTGATCTCGAAGGATTCCATGATCTCCGTCACCTTGTTACGCGCCTCGGGCAGGAGAGTGAAACGGTACCCCTTCTTCAAGGGATAGCCGATGTTTTCCCGCACGGTGAGATGGGGAAAGAGGGCATAGTCCTGAAAGAGATACCCCACCCCCCGCGCTCTTGCCGGGAGATTGATCCCCTGCGAGGCATCGAACAGCGCTTCGCCGTCCACGGCAATCCTGCCCTGCTCGGGGGTGACCAGCCCGGCAATGGCCTGGACGGTGAGGCTCTTGCCCGAGCCGGAAGCGCCGAAGATCACGGTGAGATCGTCCTGGGAGGAAAAAGCCGCCTCCAGTCCAAAACGCCTCGCCCCCGAGTGCAGGGTTTTTTTGATATCCACCTCAAGCCTCATCGCCCACCCCTCCCTCTGCCGGCCAGCTTGTTGATCGTGACGAGAATGGCGACGCAGACCACCGACATGATGACCACCAGGGTATTGGCCAGGGTGTAATCCCCGGCCTGCACCGCATCGAATACGGCCATGGAGGCGGTCTGGGTCTTGCCCTCGATATTGCCCGCCACCATCAGGGTTGCGCCGAAATCCCCCATACCCCTGGCAAAGGCGAGCATGGTCCCGGCCAGCAGCCCTCGGGCGGCCAGGGGCAGGGTAATGCGGAAAAAGACCCGCAGCTCGGTGTCGCCCAGGATGCGGGCCGCCTGTTCGTATTCGGTACTGACCCCTTCAAAGGCGGCCCGGGCGGACTTGAAGAGCAGGGGGAAGGAGACCACCGTGGCGGCCAGCACCGCGCCCTGCCAGGTGAACATCAGGCTGATCCCGAAATGCGCGTTAAGCCAACTGCCCAGCCAGCCGTTTCTGCCCCAGACCACGATGAGGTAATAGCCCAGAACCGTGGGCGGCATCACCAGGGGCAGGGTCAGGATGGCGTCGAGAAAATCCCTGCCCCAGAAACTGAAGCGGGCGGTGAGCCAGGCAAAAGCCACACCAAAGACAAAGGCGATCGCCGTGGCAAATGTTGCCACCCGTAAGGTGAGCCAGAGGGGGGTGAGATCGGGCATGCTGGTTTCCTTGAGGTTCCTGAAACTATGGCTTCTTAAAACCGTATTGCGCCAAGATGGTCTGCGCCTCTTTACCTTGCAAAAAGCGGACAAAGGCCTGCGCCTCCGCTTGCTGGCTGCTCCCGGCCACCACCGCCACCGGGTAGACAATGGGGCTTACGGTGGGGATCTCCGCGGCCACCCGCACCCGCTCCTTGGCGGCCACCGCATCGGAGGCAAAGACGAAACCGGCCTCCACCTCGCCCCGCATCACATACTCAAGCGCCTGTTTTACCGAGATCCCCATGACGCATTTGGGGGCCAGATCCTGCCAGAGACCCTGCTTTTCCAGGGCCGCCTTGGCGTATCTTCCCGCCGGCACCGAGTTGGGGTTGCCCATCCCGATCCGTTGCACCTTGACGGATTTGAGATCAGCAAGGTCGGTCACCTGGACCATCTGCGCCGGGGTGATCAGCACCAGGGAATTGCCCACGAAATTGAGCCTGCTTCCGGGAACAAGCAACCCGCTCTTTTCCGCCCGGTCCATGGTCTCCTGATCGGCGGAGACAAAGAGATCCGCCGGAGCGCCTTGGGAAATCTGCTGCAGGAGGGTGCCGGAGCCGGCAAAGTTGCAGCGCACCTTCACCCCGGGGGTTTTCAGTCCATACACCCTGGTGAGCTCCTTGAACGACTCGGTCAGGCTGGCGGCGGCCGAGACGAGCAGCTCGGTTTCCGCCCTGGCCGGGGTTGGCACCCAGGAGAGCGAAGAGAGGACAACGGAGAGGGCAATGAGGGTTCGCAACACCATGGCATGGCTCCTTATAATGAATATGAAAAAGATATACGGCCTGTATTCAGGAGGAACGATCACCACTTCCCGCCTCACCCAGCACATCCCCCAACTGCGCGGTCATTTCCTGCAAAACCTCTTGAAAGCGCGCGTGGTACTGCCAGAAAACCGCGATGGCCCGCTCCCCCGTCGGGGTGAGCCTGGCCCCGCCGCCGCTCTTGCCGCCCCGTGAGGTTTCCACCAGCTTGCAGCCGGCCTGACGGTTCATGGACTCGAGGAGATCCCAGGCATGTTTGTAGGACATCTCCATGCCCCGGGCCGCCTGGGCGATGGAGCCGGACTCCCGGATCTGCTCCAGCAGCACCACCCGGCCATAGCCGAGAAAGGTGCCCTCCTGCCCTTCGAGCCAGAGCCGCCCCCGCCACGCGAAGCCCTCCCCCACTTTTTCTTGACGTGCTTTGTTTTTCATAGCGTTATATTTACCAGAATATAACGGTTGCGCAAGGGGTTTTCCGGCGTCGCATCCTTTCAGCCTGTTGCATATCAAGTTTCATGCCAGCAACCCCGCGCAGGGAAAAATAAGATAACATAATGAAAACATTCAACTAATCAGAAAGAATAACAAAAGGCCCAAAATAGGCGCCAAGGAAAACATCTACATTTTTGAAGCCTCACGCGGGCAATGGTTACATATTTGTCCGCCCTACACCTGCAAGCCCCCCAAGAAGAGCGCAGCCACCATTTTTTTTTCAGACGGACCCAGTGCTGGGGTGCACAAGAAGCGCAGACGAAAAACCAAAAAAACCTTGACGGGACCGGACGGATAAGTCAAATGTGTATTTAACTTATCCTCCACAGCACATGCCGTTCAGACAAAAAACAGAAGGATTCCCCCTTTCTTTTCCTCAAAAACCTTCGCCCAGTGAAAGAATTACGCCCATGAAAAAACGCATCCTTCTCTCCATTTTGGGCCTGCTCCTGGTGATCGGCCTCCTTGCCGGCATCAAAGGTCTGCAGATCTTCAAGATGGTGGGCAAAAAGAACAGCTTTGTCCCGCCGCCGGAAACGGTAACCACGGCTAAGGCCCACTCGGAATCCTGGGAAAGAACCCTCTCCGCGGTGGGTTCGCTGGAAGCGGCGCAAGGCGTGACCGTTGCCGCGGAACTGCCCGGCAAGGTGTCCCGCATTGACCTTACTCCAGGCACCTGGATACAGACAGGCTCCCTCCTGCTCCAGCAGGACACCTCTTCCGAGGAAGCGCAGCTCAAGGCAGCGGAAGCGCAGGCCGCCCTGGCCAAGGTCAACTTCGAGCGCCTCCGCCAACTCATCGAGACACACGCGGTTTCCCAGGCGGCATACGACGAGGGCGAGGCGAAACTCCGCGAGGCTGCGGCCCAGGCCGACACGATTCGGGCGACCATCGCCAAAAAAACGATCCGCGCCCCATTCTCCGGCCGGCTCGGCATCCGCTTGGTCAATTTGGGGCAAATCCTCAAGGAGGGGGACCCCATTGTTTCCCTCCAGGCCATGGACCCGATCTTTATCAATTTCATGCTGCCCCAGCAGGACCTGGCCCGAATCCAGCCGGGCCTGGCGGTGCGGATAACCTCCGACGCCCTGCCCGGAGAAGCCATTGCCGCCAAGATCACCGCCATCAACCCGCAGGCGGACAGCGCCACCCGCAATGTCCGGGTACAGGCGACGGCGGCCAACAAGGATGAGCGGTTGCACCCCGGCATGTTCGCCTCCGTGGCCGTGGTGCTCCCGGGGAAAAATCAGGTCGTAGCCCTCCCCGCCACCGCAATTCTGCCGGCCCCCTATGGGGATTCGGTTTTCGTGGTGGAAGAGCGCAAGGATGAAAAAACCGGCACCTCCGGCCTGGCGGTGCGCCAGCAATTTGTCCGGATCGGGGAGAAACGCGGCGACTTCGTCGCCATTGTCTCGGGTCTTGATAAAGGCGCCACCGTGGTCAGCTCCGGCGTCTTCAAGCTGCGCAACGGCCAGTCCGTCGTGGTGGACAATACCTTGACCCCGAAATTCAGCCTCACTCCCAAGCCAAACAACAGTTAAGCCGCCCAAGCCGAAATCCCATGAAATTCACCGATATCTTCATCCGCCGCCCAGTCCTCGCCCTGGTGATCAGCCTGCTCATCATCATTGCCGGGCTGCAGGCGATGCGCAGCCTCAATGTCCGCCAGTTCCCCAAGAGCGAAAACGCCTCGGTCACCGTGACCACGGTCTATGTCGGCGCCAATGCCGACTTGGTCCGGGGCTTTATCACCACCCCGCTGGAACGGGCCATTGCCGCGGCCGACGGCATTGATTACCTCCAATCCCAGAGCTCCCAAGGCGTCTCCGCCATCACTGTCCGCTTAAAACTCAACTACGATGCGACCAAGGCCCTGGCCGAGATCAGCTCCAAGGTGGATCAGGTCCGCCGCGACCTGCCGCCGGAGGCGGAGGTGCCGGTGATCAACATCGAATCGGCGGACAACCAGTTTGCCGCGGCCTATCTCAGTTTCACCTCCGATGTGCTTACCCAGAACGAAATCACCGATTACCTGACCCGGGTGGTGCAGCCCCGTCTTTCCGCCATCCAAGGGGTGCAGCGCGCCGACATCCGCGGCGGCCGCACCTTTGCCATGCGCATCTGGCTCAAGCCCGACCGCATGGCCGCCTACAACGTCACCCCGGCCCAGGTCCGCAAAGCCTTGGCGGCCAACAACTATCTTGCCGCCCTGGGGCAAACCAAGGGAGCGCTCATCCAGGTCAACCTGACCGCCAATACCGACCTGCGTTCGGTGGAAGAATTCAAGCAATTGGTGGTCCGGGAAGAGAACGGCGCCACCATCCGCTTGGCCGATATCGGCGAGGTGGCCCTGGGGGCCGAGGATTATGACAGCGAGGTGCGTTTTTCCGGCCAGACCGCCACCTTCATGGGGATCTGGCCCCTGCCCAACGCCAACTCCCTGGACATGATCAAGCTGGTGCGCACGGAAATGAAGGCCATCCAAAAGGATCTGCCCACCGGCCTCAAGGGGCGGATCGCCTATGACGCCACGGCCTACATCGACGATGCCATCCACGAGGTCACCAAAACCCTGGGCGACACCCTGCTCATCGTCATGCTGGTCATCTTTCTCTTCCTCGGTTCCTTCCGCTCGGTGCTGATCCCGATTGTGGCCATCCCGCTCTCCCTCATCGGCGGCCTGTTTCTGATGCAGCTTTTCGGCTTTTCCATCAATCTGCTCACCCTGCTGGCCATCGTGCTTTCCGTGGGGCTGGTGGTGGACGATGCCATCGTGGTGGTGGAAAACGTCGAACGCCACCTCCGGGAAGGCAAATCGCCCCTGGACGCCGCCCTGCTTGGCGCCCGCGAGCTGGTGGGGCCGATCATCGCCATGACCATCACCCTGGCGGCGGTCTATATGCCCATCGGGTTCCAGGGCGGACTCACCGGTTCGCTCTTCCGGGAATTCGCCTTCACCCTGGCCGGGGCGGTGACCATCTCCGGGATCGTGGCCCTGACCCTGTCGCCGATGATGTCGGCCAAGCTGCTCAAACCCGGCATTGAAGAACATGGGCTGGCGGGCAGGATCGCCCGCGATTTTGCTCGGCTGCGCACCGCCTACGGCCGCTGGCTCGATGCCACCCTTGCCGCCAGACCCGCGGTCTACACGGTCTGGATCGTCATCACCCTGCTCACCATCCCCATGTTCACCATGTCGGCCAAGGAGCTCGCCCCCAACGAGGATCAGGGGGTCATCTTCGGCATCGTCGATGCGGCGGCCAACTCCACCCTGGACCAGACCAGCGGCTATGCCGCCGCCGCCAACAAGATCTTTCTCGATTTCCCGGAAACGGACTTCACCTTTCAGCTCACCCAGCCCACTTCGGGCTTTAGCGGCATGGTCACCAAGCCTTGGGCCCAGCGCGAGCGTTCGGTGTTTCAGCTCATGCCCGAGGTGCAACAAAAATTACAGGGTCTGCCGGGCATCCGGATCTTCCCGGTATTGCGCCCCTCGCTCCCGGGCGGCGGCCAGTTTCCGGTGGAATTCGTCCTCGCCTCCACCGCGGAAACCCCGCAGATCCTGGAATTCGCCCAGCAGATCCAGCGAAAGGCCATGCAGAGCGGCATGTTTGCCTTTCCGCCGATCATCGACGTGAAAATCGACCAACCTCAGTCGGAGTTCGTCATCGACCGCGAAAAAGTGGCGGATCTGGGCCTCAGCCTGGCACAGGTGGGCGCTGACCTGGGGGCCATGGTGGGCGGCAATTTTGTCAACCGCTTCGACATCGCCGGCCGCAGTTATAAGGTCATTCCCCAGATCGCCCGGACCGATCGCCTCAATCCCGAACAACTGCGGAAGATCTACGTCACCGGACCAAACGGCCAGATGGTGCCGCTTTCCACCGTGGCCACCATTCAGGATTCCACGGTGCCCCGTTCCCTGAACCGCTTCCAACAGCTGAACGCGGTCAAGATCAGCGGCGTTTCCATCCGCCCTCTGGACGAGGCGTTGCGCTACCTGGAAGACGAGGCGGCGAAAATCCTGCCGCAAGGATATTCGCTTGATTACACCGGGGAATCGCGGCAGCTGCGCAGCGAGGGCAACAAGTTCCTCCCCGCCTTCGGTCTGGCCGTGGTCCTGATCTTTCTGGTTCTGGCCGCGCAGTTCAACAGCTTCCGCGACCCCTTTGTCATCCTGGCCGGTTCGGTGCCCCTGGCCATGTTCGGCGCCCTGATCTTCACCTTCCTGAAGATCCCCGACCCCAATGTGCCCTTCTGGACCCACGGCTGGACCACCACCCTGAACATCTATTCCCAGGTCGGGCTGGTGACCCTCGTCGGCCTGGTGGCGAAAAACGGCATCCTGATCGTCGAGTTCGCCAACACCCTGCAGGAACAGGGGCTGCCCAAGCTGGCCGCCATCCGGGAAGCCTCCATGACCCGGTTGCGCCCCATCCTCATGACCAGCACCGCCACGGTGGCCGGGCATTTTCCCCTGACCCTGGTCACCGGCGCCGGAGCGGCAGCGCGAAACTCCATCGGCCTCGTGCTGGTGGGGGGCATGGCGGTTGGCACCATCTTCACCCTCTTCGTGGTGCCTTCGATCTACATGCTGGTGGCCCGCGATCATGGCCAAGAGCAATTGCCGGATCCCAATCCCGGCGAAGCGGAAGTTGTTCAGCCATGAACACCGCTACCCTGTGGGATGGTCTGGGTTCCCTGCCGGAAGAAGAGGCTCCCCATGTCCTCGCCCGGCTTTTCGCCCTGTACGAGGCACGTCTGGCACAAAACCCCGAAGACCCGGAATCCTTGGTTTTTTTCCATAACCTCGACCTCGTGATTACCCAGACCTGCCAATGCAACAGCAACCGACGATAAGGTTCCGCAGAGATCTCCTGCTTGCCGGTTCACTGCTCCTCCTCTCTCTTCTTTCCGCTCAGCCCAGCCCGGCACAGGACAAGCCGGTTGATGCGATGTGCATGCTGGAAGAACACAATATCCTCCGCGCCGCAGTGGGCACTCCGGAGTTGCGCTGGTCCGATGCCCTTGCCGGACAAGCGGCCGCCTGGGCCAAGGAGCTCCAAAAAACAGGCTGCGGGATGAAACACAGCCAGTCCGGTCTCGGAGAAAATATCTACTGGGCCAGCGCCTGGAAATCCGGCACCAGAAGCCCGGGCAAGAGCAGCTGGCAGTGGCGCCTCTCCCCGCAGCCCATCACGGAAAAAAATGTCGTTGCCAGCTGGGGTGTTGAGCAATCGTGGTACTCCCAAGCCAGCAACACCTGCGCTGCCCCTTCCGGAAAAAGCTGCGGCCATTACACCCAGATGGTCTGGCGAACCACCCGGGAGGTCGGCTGCGCCAAAGCCATCTGCGAGGACAGCTCCCAGGTCTGGGTGTGCAACTACGCGCCGGCCGGAAATATCATCGGCCGCCGTCCCTATTAGCTATTGCCGCTTCTCCCTCGCCAATCGGCAAACTCAGCCGCATCCCTGCGAACCCCTCGACAGTATCCGCCAATCCCGCTATGATGGGATAGATTCCGTACGCGCCTATTCAACCGGGAGAAACAAGCATGGACCAGCAGCTTGAAGCACTGCACACCATCGTCACCAGGGGCACCGCCTTTCTGGTGGACTACAGCTTTCAGGTGGTCGGGGCGATCATCATCCTCATCGGCGGCTTCCTGCTCGGCAGTTGGGTCTCCACCGCCGTAAGCAAACTCTGCGAAAAACGGGAGATCGACGTCACCCTGGGCCATTTCCTCTCTTCCCTGGCCAAGATCGTGGTCATCGGTTTTGCGGTGATCATTGCCCTCAGCAAGTTTGGCATCACCATCGCCCCATTTATCGCGGCCATCGGCGCCGCGGCCTTCGGAGCCACCTATGCCCTCCAGGGTCCGCTCTCCAACTACGGGGCCGGACTGGCCATCATTTTGGGCCGCACCTTTCTCGTCGGCGACACCATCACGGTGGCCGGGGTCTTTGGGGTGGTGGAGACGATCACCCTGGCCCACACCACCCTGCGCACCGAGGACGGGGTCAGGATCACCGTGCCCAACAAGCACATTGTCGGGGAGATCCTGCATAATTCCGGGGAGCACCGCATTGTGGAAAGCTCGGTGGGCATCAGCTACAGTGCCGATCCCGCCCGCGCCATCGCGGTCATCAGCCAGGCCCTCGCCGGGTTTCCCCAGCTGCAGAACGGGCCTGCGCCGCAGATCGGCATCGAAGATTTTCAGGATTCCTCGGTGGCCATCGGCTACCGCTACTGGGCGCCCACCCAGCGCTACATCGAAACCATGCACGCGGTAAATCTCGCGGTGTATCAGGCACTTGGCCAAGCCGGCATCACCATTCCCTTCCCGCAACGGGTGGTCACCATTATGAAGGATCAGAACCTTTCATGAAAAGAACCATGCCCCGCGACACCGACACCCTGCTCAAGCGGGCGACCTACGCCTCCACCGCCACGGCGCTGGTCCTCATCGGGGTCAAGCTGGCAGCCTGGTTCATGACCGGATCCCTAAGCGTCATGGCCTCCCTGGTGGACTCGCTCATGGACGGGGCCGCCTCGCTGATCAATCTGCTGGCGGTGCGCTATTCGCTCAAATCCCCGGACGAGGATCACCAGTTCGGGCACGGCAAGGCGGAGGCCCTGGCCGGACTCGGGCAGGCCTGCTTTATCGCCGGCTCGGCCATCTTTTTGCTCATGCACGGTGCCGAACGGCTCAAACACCCGCAACCCCTGCAAGCAATCAATCTCGGCCTCTGGGTCATGGTTTTCGCCATTGGCGCCACCTTGATCCTTCTGGCCTTCCAGGGCTACGTCATCAAGCGGACCAATTCTTCCGCCATCCGCGCCGATGCCCTGCATTACAAAACCGATCTGCTCACCAACACGGCCACCATCGTCGCCCTCTTCTTTGCCGGCTCCGGCTACCCCCTGCTCGACCCCCTGGGCGCCCTGGCCATTGCCTGTTATATCCTTTACAGCGCCTGGCAGATCGGGCAAGAGGCCATGCGGATTCTCATGGACCGCGAGCTTCCGGAGGAAACCCGCCAGCGCATCTGCGATATCGCCCTGGCCCATGGGACGGTGCTCGGGATCCACGACCTGCGCACCCGACAATCCGGGCAGACCATGCACATCCAGCTCCATCTTGACCTGGACCAGGAACTGCCCCTTTCCGAGGCGCACCGGGTGGCAAAAGAGGTGGAAAACGCCATCCTGGCCGCCTTCCCGCTGGCCGATCTCATCATCCATCAGGACCCGCGCAATCCCTCCCGCTACCAACGCAGCCCGCAATGCCTGAACCTCCCGGAAACACCGCCGGGTTGACCGGTATCCGGCGCAAGTCTTTGCCGTTGACCGCGTCAGCCACTCAGGGTACAAGAAGAAAAATCTTCCGCGCCCCACCCAAAAAGGTGAACCTTTTGAATACAATCCTGCGCACGGCTCTTGCCTATGGCCTGGCCCTGGCCGCGATCTTCGGCTTCTGGTATGGAATCGGCCAACCCCGCCCGATCCCGGAAGCGGGAGTGGCTGATGGCCATATCTTGCAAAGCGTCTCCTATGCGCCCTTTGAAAGGGACCAGTCCCCCTTTGATTTCAGCAAGGGCATGACCATTGCCGATGCCCGGATCGACGCGGACCTGGCCCTCCTCTCCCAACGCTTTTCCTGCATCCGCACCTATTCGGTGGCCGGGCTTGAATCCCTGCCCAAGTATGCCGAGAAATACGGGATGCAGGTCCTGCTCGGTGCCTGGATCGGCGCGGATCCCAAGCTCAACCAGCAGGAGCTGGCCAAGGTGGTCGCCCTGGCCAAACAGTACCCGAAAAGCGTCCGCGCCGTGGTGGTGGGCAACGAAGCGCTGCTCCGAAGGGAGATCACCGGCCCGCAGCTCGCCGAATACATCCGTCAGGTCAAAGCCGAACTGCCCGGGGTGCCGGTCACCTATGCCGATGTCTGGGAGTTCTGGCTCAAGCACCCGGAGGTGGCCCCGGCCTGCGACTTCGTCACCATCCACATCCTGCCCTATTGGGAGGATGATCCTCTCGCGATCAGCGGGGCCATACCGCATATCAAAAAGATCCGCGAAGAGATCGGGCAAAAGATCCCGGGCAAGGAGATCCTGATCGGCGAAACCGGCTGGCCCTCCCAGGGACGCATGCGGGAAGGCGCCTTGCCCAGTCTGGAGAATCAGGCCCGCTTCATCCGCGGTTTCATCGCCCTGGCCGAACAGGAGCATTGGCAGTACAACCTGATCGAAGCCTTTGACCAGCCATGGAAACGAATCAAAGAAGGCGCGGTGGGCGGCTACTGGGGATTGTACAGCCCGGAGCGGACCGACAAGCATATCCTTTCCGGTCCGGTTTCAAGTTTTCCCAACTGGCGCATACTCTTTACCCAATCCGCGATCATTGCCCTGTTGACCCTGTTCGTTGCCCGGGGTCATGGCTCCATGGGGGCGAGCCGCTGGCTGCTGTTTTCCACGGCCATGGCTGGCGGGGCCATCCTCATCGTATTGCAGGGGCATCAATTTTCCATCATCTCCACCAACACTTATGAATACCTCTGGGGGTTTGTCGTCCTTTCACTGAGTGGCAGCCTCTATCTCCTGACCTTAAAGGCCATCGCTTCCGGTACCCCCCCCACCCATTTGAGCCTTGATGGTTCCCTGGATTTCCTGCGCTCCAAATCCCGCCTCAGCCCGGAAGCCGTGCACGGTATCCTGCGCTTAGGAGTTATCGCCTGCGCCCTGATCGCGGTCCTCGGCCTGGTCCTTGACGCCCGGTACCGGAATTTCAACAACTTCGGCTTTGCCATCCCCGCCCTGGCCTATGCTTGGTTTTCCCGCCGCCAGGGCAGGGCAAACGGCCTGTCCTGGCTCGAAAAACTCAGCGGCCTCTTGTTGGCCGCAGGGGCAGTGGCGATCTTGCTCAATGAAACCCCACTGAACTGGCAGGCGGACATATGGACGCTTCTTTGCCTGCTGCTGGCCTACCCTCTCTGGCGAGAGAATCGATTTATCTCGCTGCGCCCCTTGCTGCCCGTCGGGCTCCTGGTGCTTGGCAGTTTTGCTGCCTTTACCGCCCTGCGCCACGGGGTTTTTATTGCGGAACGGCTGGTGGGGGTCTGCGCGGATTCGCCGGACAAGACCATCTGCCTGGTCCGCGCCATGATCGGCAAGTTGATGTACAATCAGGTCTTTGCCTGGACCAGCCTGGCCCTGGCCGGACTTGCGGTCTGGCGCAACTCGGGGTGGCTCTGCGCCCTGACCCTGGTTGCCTCCCTGGCCGGACTTGCCTTTTACAATGTCAATCTATCGGCCGTGGCCTTTGTTTTGGCCGGCATCACCCTGGTGCATCTAAAAAACAGGGAGGCCGTTGTCGGATGAGCGATGCCCAGTCCAAAAAAATCCTCCAGGAAGGGCTCGCCGCCATGGGGATCCCCCTTGACGAACAGGCCCAGGGTCGGCTGGTGGCCTATTGCGGAGAGCTGCTCCGCTGGAGCGCCAAGATCAATCTGGTGGCCAAAGCGGAGCTGCGGGAGATCTGGGAGAGCCACTTTCTCGATTCCCTGAGCCTGCTCCGGGTTCTCCCGGTGCCGGAGAGTGTGCAGCCGCCGCTGCTCGACATCGGCAGCGGTGCAGGCTTTCCCGGGTTGGCCCTCAAAGCCGCCCGCCCCGAGCTGCCGGTCATCCTGGTGGAGCCGCGCCAGAAACGGGTTTCTTTTCTGCGCCACGTGATCCGGACCCTGGGGCTCAACGACATTGAGGTGCTCTGCGGCCGGCTGGAAAAAAATTCATCGGTGGTGGACGGCACAACCTTATGCGTGCCCATCGTCACCAGCCGCGCCTTCACCAACCTCGGGGAATTTCTCCTGCACACCGAGGCGGTCAACCCTGTGGGCGGCCGGGTCATCTGCATGAAGGGCCCGCGGGCCGAAGAGGAGATCGCTACCTGGCGCAGCGAACAACCGCACTCCCCCTATCGGCTGCAGGAGATCGTCACCCTGACCCTGCCCTTTTCCGGCAAGGTCCGCAACCTGGTCATCTTCAGCAAAGAAGGCGCGTAAGCTCATGCCCAAGACCCCGGCCATCATGTTCCAAGGCACCTGCTCCAACGCGGGCAAATCCGTGCTCACCGCCGCCCTCTGCCGCATCCTCTTGCAGGATGGGATGCGGGTCGCCCCGTTCAAGGCGCAGAACATGTCGCTCAACTCCTTTGTCACCCGGGACGGCGGCGAGATGGGGCGGGCCCAGGTGGTGCAGGCCCAGGCCGCCCTCCTCGATCCGGATGTGCGCATGAACCCAATTCTGCTCAAGCCTTCCAGCGATACGGGCAGCCAGGTCATTCTCCTGGGCAAGCCAGTGGGCAATATGACGGTGAACGATTATCTAGCCTACAAGCCCCAGGCCTTTCTCGCGGTACAGGCGGCCTACGATTCCCTGGCCTCCGAATACGAGGTCATGGTCCTGGAAGGGGCGGGGAGTCCGGCCGAAGTGAACCTCAAGGCCCACGACATCGTCAACATGCCCATGGCCCGCTATGCCGAGGCCAAGGTCCTGCTGGTGGGCGACATCGACCGGGGCGGGGTGTTCGCCTCCTTTGTCGGTACCATGGAGATTCTGGACCAGTGGGAGCGGGAGTTGATCGCCGGCTACATCGTGAACCGCTTCCGCGGCCAAAAATCGCTACTCGACGATGCCCTTGAGTACATGGAAAAAAGAACCGGCAAGCCGGTGCTGGGGGTGGTGGATTATCTGAAAAACCTCGGCCTGCCCGAAGAGGATTCGGTGAACTTCAAGGCCGGTCTCTTCAGCCCGCACCGCCCCGCGGGCGAGCATGTCACCCTGGCGCTCATCGACCTGCCGCATATCTCCAACTTCACCGATTTCGAGCCCTTTCTGGCCGAGCCGGACCTCTTTGTCAAGATAGCCAGAACCCCGGCCGATCTCGCGGAGGTGGACGGGGTGATCCTGCCGGGCAGCAAGAATGTGATCGGTGACCTCAAGTGGCTGTTCGGCTCCGGTCTGGCCGAGGCCCTCAAAAAATACAGCAACAAGGGGCGGGAGATCGTCGGCATCTGCGGCGGCTTCCAGATGCTGGGGACAAGCATTGAAGACCCCCATCATATCGAATCCGCCGGCGAAACCCTGGCCGGCCTCGGCTTGCTTGACCTTGCCACCGTCCTGGAAAAAGACAAGACCCTGGTTCGGCAGAGCGGCACCCATCTCGCCTCGTCCCTTGCAGTGCACGGCTACGAGATCCACCACGGCCAGAGCCGGGCCAACCGGACCTGCGACACCCTCACCTTCCGCAACGGGGAAAGCGGCGGGGTCGGCAACCCAAGCCAAACCATCTGGGGCACTTACCTGCACGGCATCTTTGACGCGGACCCCTTCCGGCGCTGGTTCATCGACCGGCTGCGGGAACGGCGCGGGCTTCCCCCGCTGAAAAAGGTGCAGGCCGCCTACGACCTGGAACCGGCCTTCGACCGGCTGGCCGAGGCGGTGCGCAGCCAGATCGACATGAACGCCATCTACCGGCTGCTCGGCAAATGATCGCACTCGAATACCAGATCCTCATTGCCATTCTTCTCGACCAGTTATTTGGCGACCCGCGCTGGCTGCCGCATCCGGTGCGGCTCATCGGTGCGGCCTGCCACTGGTGCGAACAACTCACCCGTGCCGTTTTGCCGCCATTTATTGCCGGGATCGCCTCCGTTCTCCTTGTTCTGGCGCTCACCGGGACAACGACCTGGGGGATAATCGCAGGGACAACCCTGCTCCACCCCTGGCTGGGCACGGCAATCTCCATCCTGATCCTCTACACCACCATTGCCGCCCGGGATCTGGTACGCCACAGCACCGAGGTTTACACCGCTTTGCAGGGAGGAGATCTTCCCGAGGCCCGCAAACGGGTGTCCATGATCGTCGGGAGGGACACGGCCGGTCTGGACGAAAGCGGGGTGGCACGGGCGGCGGTGGAATCGGTGGCGGAATCCATGGTGGACGGGGTGACCGCCCCGCTTTTCTTTGCCCTGCTGGGGGGGCCTGTGGGCGCCATGCTCTACAAGGCGATCAACACCATGGACTCCATGTTCGGCTATAAAAACGAGCACTATCGCAAGTTCGGCTGGGGACCGGCCCGGTTGGATGACCTGGCCAACTTTGTTCCCGCCCGGATCACCTCCCTGATGATCCCGGCCGCTGCCTTCCCGCTTGGGCTCGAGCCAAAACGCTCTCTGCTGCTCCTGCTCCGCGACCGCTTTGCCCACGCCAGCCCCAATTCCGGCCACAGCGAAGCTGCGGTGGCCGGGGCCTTGGGGGTGCAGCTGGGCGGCCCGAACAGCTACTTCGGCAGGGTAGTGAAAAAACCCACCATCGGCGATGCCACCCGGCCCATCGAACCGCAGGACATTCTCCGCGCCAACCGCTTGATGCTGCTTTCCTCCGCCTTTACCCTGCTGGCCTGCATTGCCCTGCGCAAACATCTGCTGGCCCTCCTCCCCGCCATGCTTCCCTGAGCAGTCCTCCTTTTGCCGGACAAGGACAAAGCCAAAAAACTCGGCCAGCTCGCCGAGGATATCGCTGGATTTTTCCGCCGCCAAAAGTTACGATTAAAAAAAATCTTTTCTCGCGGCATGAGACTGCACTCTCCAGGACACGGACACCGCATGGCAGACGACCTGAAAAAACCTTTTTTCCCCCGGCAGATAAACTTTGCCACCCTGGTGCTGGGCTTTCTCCTTCTTTTCAGTTTTGCCCCACTGACAGCGTTTTCATTCTTCACCCTGAATGGCATCCTCGCCCAGCTGAATGCCATTGAAGAAAACGCGGAACTTCATTTCATGAAGGATGAGCTCCATCACCTTGAAACACGGATTGAGCATTACCAGCAGATGGTCGATTTTGTCTCGCAGCTTCCGGCGGTCATGGAAATTCTGGACCACGGCAAAAGCAGGGCCGGCAGCATCGACAGAGAGACCGCCTTTCTCCGTTACACAGGCGTGCTAAACCGCGCCTTTGCCAGGAATAGCGATGTGGTGCACATCCATGTTCTGGATCGGAACTCGGTGGTGCGGTTTTCCCTCTCCAGAATTCCGGGTTCCACGAAATACCAGCAGGAGCAAAACCCTGCGCTTACCGTTGATCCGGAATCAGTAAAAAAGACGCTCGCCATGCACGACAAAGGCTTTCTCCTCGTTCCCCTGCACCAAAATCAGCAAGCAGAGCCGCACCAACCCGACCACCAGCTGCTTATCCGGATTTTCAGCCCGATCCGGGCGGAGGAAGAAACAATCGGAGCCTATATTGCCGACATCGACATGGGTGTCCTCACCCAACTCTTTCCACAGATACGGTGGGTCTTGGACGATGGCTGCTATCTGGCGGAGGCAAAGGGCAATCCCACCGCCTTTCAGGATTTTCCCGGGCTCAAACAGATTTTCGCCTCGAAAAAAACCGCCATCTGGAACATTGCCGACCAAAAGATGGCCTGGATTCCCTTCCTCCCCGGAGAAAACGACACCGTTTCACTGTGGGCCGGGAAGAGGGTTGATCTTGCCTCGGTCCAGACCGCCCGCAAAAAAATCATGCTCACCATTGCGGTGACCCTTGCTCTGCTGCTGACCGTATCGCTGCTCCTTTCCTTCTTTTTTTCAAAATATGTGCGCCGCCTTTCCGGCCAGTTCCTTGCCTGTCTGGAAGAAGCCCTTCTCCGACAGAAACAGAGCATGTGCGGCAGAAACACCAGAGTCCTGGAACTTGCCGCATTTTCCGACAAGCTGGACTCCCTCCTGTCCCGATACGGCGCCATGGAAGAGGAACGCAAGGCTGCCCAAAACAAGCTGCAGGAGAGCGAGGACATCTTCCGGGTTGTTTTCAACTCGGTACAGAGCGCCGTGATCCTCATCGACGACCAGGACACGGTCCGCTTCTTCAATCCGGCGGCAGAACGCATCTTTGGCTATACCAGCGAGGAGATCCTAGGCCAGAAACTCCACCGGCTGGTGGTCGTCGAGGAAATGCAGCAAGCCGCGCACGAGGGGTTGGCAGAGTTCTGGCAGACAGGCCATGGGCCCATCCTTGACAAATCGCGGGAACTCGTGGCCAGGAAAAAAGATGGGAGGATCTTCCCGGCCGAGGTCTTTGTCGCCCGGGTGAAAAAGGACGACGCCTATTGGGCGGTCGGCGCGGTTATGGATATCACCGACCGCAAGGTCAAGGAAGAAAAACTGGTGATGCTGGCCACCATGGACGGCCTGACCGGGGTCTTCAACCGACGCCATTTCCTGTTGCTCGCCGAGCAAGAGGCTGCCCGGAGCAAGCGGTACAACAAGGATCTTTTTTTCCTGATGTTCGATCTTGACCTTTTCAAGGAGATCAACGACACCTTCGGCCACGAAACCGGGGATCGGGTGCTGCAGGATTTTGCCGCGATCTGCACGGAGGGCTTACGAAGGGCGGATATCTTCGGCCGCATGGGAGGGGAGGAATTTGCTGCTATTGTGGTGGAGGCAAACGAAGAGGAGGCCATGGCCGTGGCCGAGCGAATCCGAAAAAACTTTGCCGAAAAAACCATTAGCCGGGACGAGACGGAGAGACACCTCAGCGTCAGCATCGGGATCAGCCGACTCGACCCCGAGGCCGGAAGCCTGGAAGCCGCCTATGCCCATGCGGACAAGGCGCTCTACGAGGCAAAGGAGCAGGGGCGCAACAGGGTGGTTATGGCCTCAAGGTAATTCTGCCTCTCAGGGAAAAAGGCGGCCGCACACCCTACTTCACCCCATAATTGCCGAGGGCTTCCAGATAAGGGCCGAACAGCTCGTTGTAATCGTTCATCCCCCGTTTCAGGATGATGGAAAAATGACCGGCATCACTGTCGTTCACCACCAGATTGGCGCTGTTGGCCAACGCCTCCAGATCGTACAGGGTCCGAAATTCCGGGCCGACCAGGATATAGAAGATATACCGCCGCCGGGACATGGCCATTTCCTGCAGATACTTGTGGACAGCGGAACCCTCCAGACTCCCCCCCTCAAACCTGCTGTGCAGTACCACCGCCTCGAAATTCATGAACTGCATCTTCTCGATGGCTTCTTCCGCCGAGCGGACATAGGTGGGCTGGTAGCCTATCTCGCCGAAGGCCATGGTCACCTGGGTGGTAATCTCATCGTCCCCGATCATGATCAGGGCGTGGGGTACGTTTTCCACCGCTTCCCTTGCGCTGTACACCCCGCTGGACAGCCAGCCAAGATCGGGCGGCTTGGGGGCGGCAGGAGGCAGACGCACCGGCTGGGGTCTTTTCTGGGCCGCAGCCACAATCCCCGCTGCCGCCTGGTCCTCATTGCCGGTGTGCTCGGCAAAAAGCACGTCCATCAAAGCGCCCGTCGGCTGACCGGCCACCGAGCCGTCAGCATTCAGCTCGATGGGCTGTTTGCATTTCGGACAACCGATCTTCAGGGTTCTGCCCACGGAGAGGGTGGCAAGAGCAGCCTTGATCTTTTCAAGCTGGGCTTCGCTCAGCATGAGGGACTGTTGGCAATGGGGACACTGGGCTAGCATATTTTTCTCCGAAAAGTGGTACGTGCCATAACGAACTGGTCAAGTCCGCAGAGATTCTTTCCTGGCCGCTTCTAAAAACCCGAGCGCCGCTTCTCTTCCTTTTTCATATCCATGGCCAGGCCGGTGATTCCGGTGGTGGACTCACCCCGGGCGGACTTGATGGAGTCCAGCCCACGGTTGACCGCGGTTTTCCGGGTGCAGTAGCTGGCCGCGGTTTCCTCGGTAATCAAGCCATCCTCATACAGTTCGAGGATATGCTGGTCAAAGGTCTGCCAGCCAAGGGCCTTGGCATCGGCGATAATCTCGTAAAAGGTCTTGTCTTCCGTTTCTCCGGTCATGATCAACTCCCGGACCCGCAGGTTCATGCCCATGATCTCGAAGGCCGCCACCCGCCCGCCGCCGACCTTGGGCAGGAGCCGCTGGCAGACGATCCAGCGGATGGTATCCACCAGCCGGTTCCGAACCTGGGCCTGTTCCTCCTGCTCGAACATGCCCAGGATACGGTTGATGGTCTGGCCCGCGTCCACGGTGTGCAGGGTGGAAAGCACCAGATGCCCGGTCTCCGCGGCGGAAAGTCCGATCTCCATGGTTTCCCGGTCGCGCATCTCGCCCACCAGGATGACCTTGGGCGCCTGCCGCAAGGCGGCCCGCAACCCCGAGGCGAAGGAGTCGAAATCGTTGCCCAACTCACGCTGGTTGAAGGTTGCCATCTTGTGCTGATGCACATACTCGATGGGATCCTCCAGGGTGACGATATGCACCGGCTTCTCGTCATTGATCTTGTCCAGCAACGCGGCCAGACTGGTGGACTTACCCGAGCCGGTGGCGCCGGTGACGAGGATGATGCCGTTGCGCTCCCCGGCCATATTATGAAAGAGCTTGGGCAGGTTCAGTTGGCTGATGGTCGGGATCTTCATCTCCAGCTTCCGCAGCACCGTGGAGAGATTGGTCTTCTGGGAGAATACGTTCACCCGGAAGCGGGCCTTTTGCCCCAGCCAATAGGAGAGATCACAGGAACCATACTTGACCAGATCATCGAGCAGCCGTTTATTGCCGCCGATGAGGTTGAGGGCAAAGACCTCGGCCTGAAAGGGGGTGAGCGCAGGGACCTGGGGCTCCACCGACACCGGCACCAATTGTCCGGAGGTTTCCACCTGCAGGGGCTTGCCCACCGTGATATTGAGGTCGGAAACATTGCCGTAGGTTTCCAACATGCTGGTGATCCAGTAATCTATTTCCGTCTGTTTCATGACCTTCCCCTCTCCAACATGTCCCGTCCCTTGATTCAGGCGCCATTACACATGGAACCCAGCCGTTGTCACCTCTCCGGCCTGATTATTGTCTTCCCCCGGCAAAACCGATGCCCTGCAAGGATTGTATAAGAACGGGCCGGATTCTGACAACTATTTCTTTTTCACCAGAAAATAGAGCACGCCCGGATGTTTCATGTTACCCGCCGCCACCTCGGCATAACGCCCCCCCCCCCAGAAGAGATCCAGCCGCCCAGGTCCGGTGATGGCCGAACCGGAATCCTGATTCACCACGAAACGGCTTAGGGGTTCCCAGCCGACAATCTCCCCGGCCGCATTGACTCTTGGCTTGCGGGTCGTGAGAAAAGCCAGACTCCCCGGCGGAAAGCACTTTTGGTCAAGGGCCACTGAGCGGCCGGGGGTAAGCGGTTCCCCCAGACACCCTTGGGGCCCAACGGCGGGCCCATCCCCCCAGCGAAAGAAGACAAAGGAATCGTTATAGTGCAGGATCGCCTCCTGTTCCTCGGGATGCTCTTTGAGGTAGCGGACAATCCTCGGCAGGGTTGCCTCTTGCCGAGGCATGACCCCTTTCTCCACCAACAATCGCCCGATGCTCCGGTATGCATGGCCGTTTTTCGCGGCAAACTGCACCCGGCGCTGCGAGCCGTCCGCAAGCTCTATCCGACCGGAACCTTGGATATGCAGAATAAAGGCGTCCACGGGATCGGCCAGATAGACCAATTCCTGCCCGGCCAGCAAGTCCCCTTTCTCGATCTCAGCCCGGGTAGGATACGGAACCAGGGTCCCGTTCTCCATCCGCCCGCTCTTCTTCTCCTCCCCTTTCCCCCTAGGGATAGTGACCAGATCCGGGGGCCTGCGATATAAGGGATAGCGGTAGCGCGCACTCTTGGTGAGGCTGGCTTTGAAAAGAGGCTCGAAATAGCCGGTGAGCAGCATCTTGCGATCAGAACCTCTGCCTGCGGCCTGACAGAGGATGAACTGTTTTTTAAGAAGAGCGGTCAAGGCCTGGGGGGAGGGTTTTTCCGCGATGATTCGTTTGAAGCTGAGCAGGGACTCGATAAGCCAGGCTACAGAATAGTGCTCCCCGCAAAGAAGAAAGGTTTTTTCCGCCGGAAGCTGCCTGAGATAATGCACGCTCCGGTCGATGGCCGGGCCAAGGGATTCATACCCCAGGTCATCCTGCAGCCACGGCAATTCCGCCACCAGGGGCGCCGTGGCCTCCGCCTGAGCGCACTGCCCTGCCACGGGCGGAATCCCGGCAAACATCACCCCGCAGCCCAGGATAAGCACCCCAACCACAATCCCTATTGTTTTCGCCAAAATCCGCATCCGCTCCCGCACCTCCCCATGATCTCTCAACGGTTTGCACCATAGCAGAAAAGAGGCCAAACCGCACCCAGGGAACTGCGCTCCGCAAAACCTCGCTTCCCTGCCGCCCGGCCTGTTGCAGGCTGGGACCTGCTCGATATCTGATAAAAAAATGTGGCAATTGTCGCCCACACTCGTTATATATTTCTACTTCCTTAGGTATATATCCCTATATCCTCGAGTTAAGAAAATTTCGGAGGCAATAATGAGCGAAGATAAAAAAATTGAAAGTACGATGCAGGAAAACCGCCTGTTCGCCCCCCCGGTCGCGGGCCAGGCCAAAGCGCATGTTAAGAGCATGGCTGAGTACGAAGCCATTTACCAGCGTTCCATGGATGACCCGGAAGGGTTCTGGGCAGATCGCACCACAGAGCTCCTCACCTGGGAAAAACCATGGACCCGGGTGCTTGAGGCGGACATGCACAAACCCGAGATCAAATGGTTTCAGGGCGGCAGGCTGAATGTCTCCGCCAACTGTCTTGACCGCCACCTGGAAAACGGCCGCCGCAACAAGGCCGCCATCATCTTCCAGGGCGAACCCGAGGAAGATGTCCGGGTTTACACCTACCAGATGCTGCACACCGAAGTCTGCCGTTTTGCCAACGTGCTCAAGAAACAGGGCGTGAAAAAAGGCGACCGGGTTGCCGTATATCTCCCCATGATCCCCGAGCTTGCCATCACCCTGTTGGCCTGCACCCGGATCGGTGCCATCCACAGTGTGGTTTTCGCAGGTTTTTCCGCCCAGAGCCTCAAGAGCCGTATCCAGGATTGCGAGGCCAAGGTGCTGGTCACCGCCGATGCCGTTCTCCGGGCCGGCAAGACCATCCCCCTGAAGCCCGCGGCCGACGATGCCTTACAGGGCTGCGATTCCGTCACCCAGTGCATCGTGGTCAAGCGGGCCGGCAATGAGATTGCCATGCAGGATGGCCGTGACCTGTGGTGGCACGAGGAAATGGCTGCCGACGGGATCAGCGGCCAGTGCGCCCCGGAAAGCATGGAGGCGGAGGACAATCTCTTCATCCTCTACACCTCCGGCTCCACCGGCAAGCCCAAGGGCGTAGTCCATACGACCGGCGGCTATCTGACCTATGTCGCCCACACCACCCAATGGGTTTTCGACATCAAAGACGACGATGTGCACTGGTGTACCGCCGATATCGGCTGGATCACCGGCCACAGCTACATCCTCTACGGGCCGCTGGCCCTGGGTGCAACCACCCTCATGTTTGAAGGGGTGCCTTCCTGGCCCGCACCCGACCGTTTCTGGCATATCTGCGAGAAATTCCGGGTCAACATCTTCTACACCGCACCCACCGTTATCCGTGCCCTGATGCGGGAAGGGGCAACGTGGACGGAAAAGTACGACCTTTCCTCCCTGCGCGTTCTCGGGTCGGTGGGCGAGCCCATCAACCCGGAAGCGTGGATGTGGTACCACGAGCATATCGGCAAGAGCAAGCTGCCCATTGTTGATACCTGGTGGCAGACTGAGACCGGCGGCATCATGATCTCCGGCCTCCCCTTTGCCACCCCGCTCAAACCCGGTTCGGCCACCCACCCTCTGCCCGGCATTGATGCGGCCATTCTCCGCGAAGACGGCTCCGAAGCGGCCCCCAACGAGGGCGGCCATCTGGTAATCCGTAAACCCTGGCCCGGCATGCTCCGCGGGGTGTTCGGCGATCCGGCCCGCTACAAAAAAACCTATTTCAGCCGATACGAAGGCATCTACGACCCGGAAGACGGCGCCCGCAAAGACGAGGACGGCTACTTCTGGATCATGGGAAGACTGGACGACGTGATCAATGTCTCCGGCCACCGTCTGGGTACCGCCGAGATCGAATCCGCCCTGGTGGCGCATCCGCAAGTGGCGGAGGCCGCGGTTGTCGGCGCGCCCCACGAGATCAAGGGCCAGACCATCTACGCCTATGTCTCCTTAAAGACCGGGATAGAACCCAGCGACGAACTGCGCGCTGCCTTGCGGACCCATGTCCGCAAGGAAATCGGCCCCATCGCCACTCCGGAGTTCATCCAATTTGCCCAAGGGCTGCCCAAAACCCGAAGCGGCAAGATCATGCGGCGGATCCTGCGCAAGATCTCCGCCGGCGAGACCGAAGCTCATGACTTTGGCGACATCTCCACCCTGGCCGACCCTTCGGTGGTTTCCACCCTGGTGGACGGCAGCAAGGATTTCGTCAAATAGACGATTGCCATTTCAAGTGTTACCAAAAAAGGAGCCGGGGAAACCCGGCTCCTTTTTTATTGCGCTTCCCGATGATTTCATCGAAAGACCCCTCTCCTCTTTACCTGCCCAGCATTATCCCCTTTGCCTCCCCTGCCTTTTCAGGTATTTTGTCCAGACAAGCTTTTGTCTCAGCCAAAAACCTCCACCGAGGGCGCGCCCATATGCATTCCATCGAGTTATTGATTTCCACTCTTTCCGGTTGGATTTGGGGCCCCCCCATGCTTGCCCTGCTTGTAGGGACCGGCCTCTACCTCACCGTAATCCTGCGGGGCATGCAGTTTCGCGCCCTGCCCCACGCCCTGCGGCTCATCTGGCACAAGGAACACGCCGGCGACGGCGACATCAGCCATTTCGCCGCGCTGATGACGGCGCTCGCCGCTACTGTGGGCATCGGCAACATTGTCGGGGTGGCGACCGCCATCAGCCTTGGCGGTCCGGGCGCGGTATTCTGGATGTGGATGACGGGGCTGGTCGGGATGGCCACCAAATACGCGGAAGCGGTGCTGGCCGTGAAATACCGGGAAAAGGGCGAACACGGCATGCGCGGCGGCCCCATGTACTATCTGGCCAAGGGCGCGGGCTTACCCAAACTGGCCTGGCTCTTCGCGCTGTTTACCGCCCTGGCGACCTTCGGCATCGGCAATATGACCCAGGCCAATGCGGTGGCCACCATTTTTCAATCGACCTTCAACATCGAACCCTGGCTGACCGGCACAACCCTGATGCTCTTGACCGGGCTGGTGATTCTGGGCGGCATCAAATCCATCGGCCGCTTCACCTCCCTGCTGGTGCCTTTCATGATCATCGGCTACGTGTCCACCTCGCTGTTGGTGCTCGCCTTGAACGCCGGGAAAATCCCCCATGCCCTCGGCCTGATTTTCTACCACGCCTTCAACCCCGCCGCTGCCAGCGGCGGCTTTGCCGGCTCAATGGTCGCCGCTTCCATGCGCTACGGCATCGCCCGGGGCGTCTTTTCCAATGAGTCGGGACTGGGTTCGGCCCCTATTGCCGCGGCCGCCGCCCGGACCCGCGATCCGGTCAAACAGGCCCTGGTGAGCATGACCCAAACCTTCATCGACACCCTGGTGGTCTGCACCATGACCGCACTGGTAATTTTGACCAGCCCTGCATGGCTGCAAGGCGTGGCACCGGGAGAATTGACCAGCGTCAGTTTCGGCGAGACCCTGGGGCATACCGGCGTGGTGATCATCGCTCTGGCTACGGCACTCTTCGCCTACTCCACCCTGATCGGCTGGAATTACTATGGGGAAAAGGCCATCGAATACCTCGCCGGCCGCAAGGCTATTGCCCCCTACCGGGTGGTCTTCGTCGCGATGGTAATCGTGGGGGCGATGATGAAACTGGAATTCGTCTGGAATTTCTCCGACCTGATGAACGGGATGATGGCCATCCCCAACATCGTCGGCTTGCTCCTGCTGGCCCAGGTGGTCAAGGCGGAAACCGAGCGG
Source organism: Thiovibrio frasassiensis (assembly GCF_029607905.1). Taxonomy (NCBI): domain Bacteria; kingdom Pseudomonadati; phylum Thermodesulfobacteriota; class Desulfobulbia; order Desulfobulbales; family Thiovibrionaceae; genus Thiovibrio; species Thiovibrio frasassiensis. The sequence goes on along the minus strand of NZ_JAPHEH010000001.1, from coordinate 1,447,764 downwards.
TATTTCAAACACTAAAAAGAGAGCCCGACCGCAGTCCCAGCGGGGCTACTCCTTAAATTTCTCCGCCAGTTCAACAACGGCCATGGCGTAGCGGTTGGAATTGTTCCATTTGGTGATGGCCTGGAAGTTCGGATACGCGGCCACGTAGCGCATCCCGCCGTCCTGCAGTTCCAGGCCGACAATGGTGAGATCCTTGTTTTCCGGAGAACGGGGCAGATCTATCCCCTGAATCTTTTTCACCTCCTTGCAAGAAACAAAACCTTTTCTCCCTTTGGCATAGGCTTTTTCCAGCTTCTCTCCGTTCAGGGTATTGCCAATCTCCCGATAAATCGGGGCCTGAAACGTCCACCCGAAGGTATGGAGATAGTTGGCGATACTCGCGAGGACATCGGGCACGGATTCCCAGACATCCCGGCGTCCATCCCCGTCAAAATCCACGGCATAGAGCCGAAAACTCGAAGGGATGAACTGGGTCTGGCCAAAGGCCCCGCCATAGGAACCGGTGATCGCCAGCGGATCAACCCCGTTCTCCCGGCAGAGGAGCAGGTATTCGATCAGCTGGCCCCGATAGAACTTGCTCCGCCGAGGATAGGCATCGAACATGGTGTTGAGGGTCTGGAACATGCTGAAGGCTCCCTTGTGGTCGCCGAACTTGCTTTCAATCCCCCAGATGGCCACGACAACCTCCCGCTCCACGCCGATCTCTTGTTCGATCCTGTCCAGCAACGCCCGATGTTCGACAAGAAGTCTTTTTCCCTCTTGGATTATCTTCGGGGTTATAAAACGGGGAAAGTAGTCGAAATAGGGTCTGGCCTCCCATTGGGTATCCATGAGTTCCAGCACCCGTTTCTTGATGGTGACCCCGGCAAAGATCCGATCCAGCTCTTCCTGGCTGAAGCCGTGCTGCTTCACCAGTTCCTGCATAAGCTCCTGATACCGCGGAGTGGAAAGATCAATGGCTTGTCCGTCCTCAACCAGCTCGGCGGCCAAAAGCTGCGGCTCTGCAGCCCCGGCTCCGGCATAACTCGGTCCGTAGAACAAAAAAACAGTGACACACAAGAAGGAGAGAACAACAGCGATTCTGTGGAGCACGAAAAACCTCATGGGGAAAAGACCTCATTGAATTTCTGACAAAAAGCCTCAACCTGGTCACCAGGCAAGGCATTGATCCCGGCCGCCGCAGCCCTCCCGCCGCCGGTAGGAAAAGCCCGGCACAGGCTGTCGGCCCCATGCCGCCGGGAAAGGGGGGCGCGTACGCTGACCATGAAACTACCATCGCCTTGGTCCACCAACAAGGCGTGGGCCATATCCACCTGTTCCCTGGCCTTTTCATTGCTGAAGACCCCGGCTATCCGGCTCCCCCATTTTTCTGCGGGAAAGACAAAAATACGGCCATGGGGAGTCTGCCGCAGGACCGACACCGCCTTGGCCCGCCGCAAATCATCGGCAAACCCCTGACGCAAGAGGGGGAGGATCTGACTTTCTTCACAAAAGGCCAGAGGGTCGGCATAGGGCTTGACTGCGGCATACAGCTCCTGGGGCGGCAGATGCAGATCCGCCACCGTCTGCCCGTAGCCGTTGTAATTCATCAACTCGCCCAGCTCCCGTAAGCGGGCCATCTGGTCCTCGGTCAGATGCAGGGTGGCAGCACTCTTGCGGGCCGAATCATGCAGATTGTCGCCAAAGGCGGCAACCACGGCCCAAGCTCGGAAACGCCCGCCCAGCAGGGTATCGACAATAAGGGAGGTGCAGACCTCGGGGCTGGGATCAAGGTGGGCAATGAGATTGGGGCTTACGGGAAGATCGCCGGCGTAATGGTGGTCCACATAGAAAACCCGGCAGAAATCAAGCAGCCGCACCAAGACACCCCTGTTGCTGTCCAGGGAGATATCCAGCACGGTGAGTTCTCCGCCCCGCACCTGGGCCACCTGATCAAGCAGCCGGATATCCCGCTTGACCCCGGTCACCAGCACGGCCTCCCGGGGCTCGGCCAAGCGAAGCTGGTGCAGGGCGCAGATGCCGTCCGCATCGCCATTAAAGATATCGTAATACGCTTGGGTCATGGCTTCAGCGCTCACTCCAAGACCGATCAGAGGTCACGCCCAACCCGGAAGGCCCGGCCGACACCCTCAAGGGAAAAGATGAGCATCACCCGCTGGTCATCCGAGGTGGTGCTGGTCTCCAGCTCCATGGTCCAACAGGCGGGTTGATACACCAAGCGGGCACGGGATTCCACCGTATGGTCCTCGGTAAACGACTTGACCAGATAGTAGGAGGCCGTCACCGTTTCGCTCAGACGCGCCCCCACCGAGCCGATCAGGTCATGGGAGGACTCGCCGAGATCGGTGTAAAAATAGGGGGCGACCATGCCGCTGTCCTGTAGATAGCGGTAGTTGAGGCCCAGGGTATATTCTTTGGCAAGACGGTATTGATTGATCAATTCGTAGCGGGTGATATTTTTGCCGTACATGCTCAGATTGGTCTGATACCCCACCGTCCAGTTTGCCGTCGGCGACACCGCCGTCTCCAACCGGAGATCGGACCAGTCGTAGCGTCGATCCGTGATGCTCAGCCCTAAAGATTCCGGGTTTTCCCGCCGCAGGTCATAGGTCTGCAAAAGCTTAAGCTGGCCGAGATTGCGGCTCCAGAAATCGCCGTTATCCTTAGTGCCGCCCAGGGTGAAGTAATTGTTGAGCTGCCAGGTCAGCCAGTTTTTCCGCTCCAGACGATCGACGCTGTCAAAAATATTCGTGGCCCGGTCCGAGCTTTCGGAATAAGCAGCCGTACCCACGCTCCCATCAATATTTGGCAGATCCTGGGTTCTTGTCAGGTATTCGTAGAGGAGGTTCGGCCGCACCAGATGCTCCAGCCAGCCAGCACTACCAAAGTCAAAATCACGCAGAAAGGTGGTTGCCATGTTGCCGGTAAAATCATAGGCCTGTCGGTCGTAAAAGCTGTCCTTCTCCCAGGTGGAATCGCCATAGGATTCAAGCTGATAGGCTGTTTCCCGCACCCCGCCGCTGATCTTGCCCTCGAGCCATCCGCCCCGGGGCAGAAAGGTGATCAGCTTGGGGTGCAGATCCAGCCGCTGCGCCCCGACCCCTTCTGACCGCCAGTAATTCACGTATTCCGAATCCCACGCCGCGCTCATCCGGGTTCCGCTAATGGGTACTCTCCCGGTGAAATCAAGCCTGGGCAACGCCTGCAGGGGACTGTTCGCCCTGGACAAAAAGGTGTATTCCCCCTCCTCCAACACGCCATCACCGTTGGTGTCCGAGACAAGGCGGATGTCATGGGCGGTATTCTGCCTGGTCCGCAGTTCGGCGCTGGCCACCATGTTGGACCAGGACTTGACCAGCTGCACGGAAGACTCCCGCTCACGCAGTGTTTCCTGCTGCAGATCCCGGCCAAACTCATCAAGAAACAGGAGGTTGTTCGCCGTAAAGCCCGTGACCCCGTCCCTGAACTCCTGCAGGTAATCCTGATCGGAAACAAGATCAAGATCAAGCCTGCCGATCAGGTGGTCGCCGAAATCATGGTTGGCCTTGCCCCGCAGCCAATACCGGTTGGTCTCGCGCCGGATGAGTCCGTCCTTTTTATATTCTTCCGCAAGATCTGCGCCATCGTCGAGCTTATCGCGCAAATAGTTGAGCATGAAGGTGCCATGGGAATCAAGCCCCTGCACATAACGGAACTCGCCCCCATACTGAACACCCCGCTTGGCGAGGTAGCCGGGATAGAGGGTGATGTCCGTACTCGGTGAGACATTGAGAAAAATCGGGACCATGAGGCCGAGGCCGTCCCGGCTGGAAGTCGACCACTCCGGAAAGAGCAGGCCGCTTTCCCGTTTGGTCTTGGCGGGAAAGGTCATATACGGGGTATAGGCAACGGGCGCGTCCTTCACATGAAAGACGGCGTTGGTCATCTGAGCCATGCCGTCCAGGGTGAGCTTGGTGGTGCTGCTGGTAAACGACCAGGGCGGACTTTTGCCCTCCTCGGGCTTACAGGCGGTGGCCCACCCTTTTTTCAGGGTGTAATTGAACTCCCCTGTTTTCTCCACCTCTTCCCCGGTGACATACATATGGGTGTCGGCCATGAAGATGGTGGATTCGGTAAAGGTGCCGGTCTCGGCCTCAAGATCCAGATCCGCGCGCTTGGCGGTGATCTCGTCGCGGCCGGAAAGGATGTAGACATTGCCCCGGGCCTTGACCGTGCCGCGCTCCACGTCGTAGCGAGCCCAATCCGCCCGGATATACATGCCGCCTGGCCCTTGGCTCTTGGGCCGGATCATGATGACATTGCCTTCGGCCAGGATGCTATTGGGGTCATCTAGATGGACAAGGCTGTCCGCCGTGATCTCCCAAGGAATGGGGCGAGCCGCGGCCGGGCCGGAGCCGAGGACGACGAGGGCGATCAAGGTCACCACGATACTGCACAGGACACTGCCTGGAGTTATCCGTTTATCTGCCATGTCTTCCCCGTCAGCCCCACGCTCAAACCGTGCCCTCAGCCGTTATTAAAAACAAGTGTCTCATGCGCATTGGCAAAAACAACACAAAAAGTCGTCGCGTACTGGTCCGCAAGCAACCGTTATTTCCTAACAGCTCTTCAATCCGCCTGTCGGTTGCAAGCATCCTCTCGCAAAACGGCACCGGTGCTGCCGGAGGTCACCAGCTTGGCATAACGGGCCACATAGCCGGTGGTGATCTTCGGCGCGGGCGGCTGCCAGTTGTGCGCCCGTTGGGCCAGAATCTCTTCCGCCACCACCAGTTCAATCGATTTCTGCCGGATATCAATGGTGATCCGGTCGCCTTCTTCAACAAAGGCAATGGGGCCGCCATCCGCCGCTTCCGGCGAAACATGGCCGATGCAGGCCCCCTGGGTTCCGCCACTGAAACGACCGTCGGTTATCAGGGCTACGCTCTTGCCAAGCCCCATGCCGACAATGGCCGAGGTCGGCGAAAGCATCTCCGGCATGCCGGGACCGCCCTTGGGGCCGCAGTAGCGGATGATCACCACGTCGCCTTCCTTGATCTTGCCGCCCAAAATCGCGGCCTGAGCCTCGTCTTCCGACTCGAACACCCGGGCCGGCCCACTGTGCTTGAGCATCTCTTCGGCCACCGCCGACTGCTTGACCACGCAACCGTCCGGGGCAAGATTCCCGTAGAGTACGGCGATGCCGCCGAACGCGTGGTATGGGTCATCCACGGGGCGGATGACATCGGCATCCCGCACCCGAACCTTTTCCAGGTTTTCCCCCAAGGTCTTGCCGGTAACGGTCATAACTTCAAGATTAAGCCCCTTCTCGGTATTGATCAGTTCGTGCATCACCGCAGGCACACCGCCGGCCTCGTCCAACTGCTGCAGGCTGTGCGGCCCGCCGGGGATCAGGCTGCAGAGATGGGGCACCCGCTCGCTCACCTCGTTGAACAGGGCCAGAGGCAGCGTAACCCCTGCCTCCCTGGCGATCGCAGGCACATGGAGAACGGTGTTGGTGGAACAGCCCAAGGCCATGTCGATGGCCATGGCATTTTCAAAGGCTGCGAGGGTGGCGATATCCCGCGGCCGGATGTCCTCGGCCAGCAGATCCATCACCGCCATACCCGCCTCCTTGGCCAGCCGGATTCGGGCGGCGGCAACGGCCGGAATGGTCCCGTTACCCGGCAAGCCAAGACCAATGGCCTCGGTGAGGCAATTCATCGAATTGGCGGTGAACATCCCGGCGCAGGAGCCGCAGCCGGGACAGGCGTTATCTTCGAGTTCGTCCAGTTCTTCCATGCTCAGGGTCTCGGCCTTCACCCGGCCAACCCCTTCAAAAACACTGACCAGATGCACGTCCTTGCCACGAAAGCGCCCGGTAAGCATGGGCCCGCCGCTCACCATGATGGCCGGGATATTGACCCGCAGCATGGCCATGAGCATGCCGGGCGTCGCCTTGTCGCAGTTGGGGATCAACACCATGGCGTCAAAGGGATGGGCCATGGCCATAATCTCCACCGAGTCGGCAATGATCTCGCGGCTGGCCAGGGAATATTTCATGCCCTTGTGGTTCATCGCCAGGCCGTCGCAAACCCCGATGGTCCCGAAGGCAATCGGCGTGCCGCCGGCCATGCGAACCCCGGTCTTCACCGCTTCCACAATCTTATCAAGATGGGAATGTCCCGGGACGATCTCGCTGTGGGCGTGGGCAATACCGATCAGAGGCCGCCGGATCTCCTCGTTGGTGTAGCCCATGGCCTTGAGCAGGGAACGATGCGGCGCCCGTTCCACCCCTTTCCGTATTGCATCACTGCGCATCTTTTTCATAGGTCGATTCCCGTCAATTTTCCCGAAGTTTCATACTTTCATCAAAATTGTAAATACTAGCAGGCCGCCGTCTGCTGTCAAGGCAAAAGTCTCCTGGGGCTAAATTTGCCTTGCCAAGAGCTGCGGATTGCTATATTTTAGCCATTAATGAAGAAGGCTCCCTATCAGCGGAGGAAAATACTCCTGCGACCCTTAACGCACAGACCTCTATCCTCAGCCGTTTCGCCGCGGACCCGTAAAACTCCATGAAATATGTATTCGGCCCGGTTAATTCCCGTCGCCTGGGAATTTCCCAAGGCATTGATCTCGTTCCTCCCAAGATATGCAATTTCAACTGCATCTATTGCGAGATCGGCGCCACCACTACCCTCACCTGTACCCGCAAGGAGTATATTCCCCTCCCCGATCTTCTGGCGGAAATTGACACCGTCCTGGCGGACCGCCAACTCCTGAACCATCTTGATGTTTTCACCATCACCGCCAGCGGCGAACCCACCCTGCACAGCGGCATCGGCCAGGTAATCCGCTATCTCAAGAAAAAAGCCGACAAGCCGGTGGTGGTCCTGACCAACGGCTCCCTGCTCTACCTTCCGGAAGTGCGCCAGGACCTGCTGGCGGCGGATATCGTCATCCCCTCCCTTGATTCGGCAAGGGAGGAGAGCTACCGGCGCATCAACCGACCAGCGGCCTGCTCGCCCCTTGCCGAACTGATCGAAGGAATCATCACCTTCCGGAGGGAATTTTCCGGAAAACTCTGGCTGGAAATCCTCCTGGCCCGCCAAATCAACGACAGCCCGGAAGACATCGCGGCCCTGATCGCGGCGGTGCAAAAGATCCGACCGGACAAGGTACAGCTCAACACCGTGGCCCGGCCGCCGCTGGAAAGCTTTGCCAAGCCGCTGAGCCAGACGGAACTGGAAGCTGTTGCCCGCCAGCTTCCAGGAGAGGTGGAGATCCTGGTTGATTTTACCACCCGGGAGCGGGAAAAATTCCGAAATCTTTCCGAAGATGAAATTATTGAAATGCTGAAAAGAAGACCCTGCACGAGCACCGATGTCAGCGAGGCCCTCAATCTGGACCCGGACAGCACGCAGAGCATCTTACAACAACTGGCCGCAAGCGGCCGCATCATAGAGACGATACACCATGACAAACGATACTACCAAACCAGCAGATGAACGGCCAAACGGCCAGGGACCCGAGAACAACGGAGAAGAGCGCTCCATTCTCTCCCGGGTGAGCAAATGGTTGAAAAAGCCAGGCCGCCCCGGCGAGGAAGAAGGCCAAGCCGCCGGCCAGGCTTCCCCCGCAGCAGCCCCGGCTTCCGGCCAGAGCGCACCCGCTCCCTCCTCCGGCGAAACATCCAGGGCCGAGGGCGACACCACCTCCCCCACGGGCAGCAAGCCCCGCCGGAGGAAAAGACCGCCCCGGAGAAGGTCGAAAACCCCGAGGCCGGAAGGGCAGCAAGCCGCACCGGGCGGAGAGGGCGAACACGCCGCGCCAGCCGCCCCGCACGAAGCCGAAGCGGTGAAAGAGAAGCCCGCCACCCCGGCCAGACAGCCGCGCCAACGCCCGCCCAGAAAAGCCGCGGCGCGCAGTACGGAAGCTCCGAAGGCCACGGAGAGCAGACCGCCGGCCAAGGGCAATACCACCCTGAAGCTGCTGATCAACACCGATGAACCGGAAGAATGCCGTCTGGTCCTGCTGGAAAACGGCAAGGTGGAATCCTTTTACGTGGAAACGGTCAGCCAGGCGCAGACCAAGGGCAACATCTACAAGGGACGGGTCACTGCGGTTGAGGCCAACCTCCAGGCCGCCTTTGTCGATTACGGCACGGAAAAGAACGGCTTTCTGCCCTTCGGCGACATCCATCCCGAGTACTACGCCAACGAAGTTGCCGCGGACACCCACTGGAAGGATCTGCCCATCCAGGATGTCTTGAGCAAGGGGCAGGAGGTGCTGGTTGAGGTGGTCAAGGAGGCCACCGGAAACAAGGGCGCGACTCTCACCACCTATCTCTCCCTGCCGGGACGGTACCTGGTGCTCATGCCCGGCAGCGACAGCGCCGGGATCTCCCGCAAGATCGAGTCCGAGGAAGAACGCAACAAGCTGCGGGAGATGGTGGACAGCGTCAGCATCCCCGAGGGTATCGGCTACATCGTCCGCACCGCCAGCCAGGAGATCACCAAAACCGCGCTGGCCCAGGATGTCCGCTACCTCCTCAATCTCTGGAAGGAGATCAAGAAACAGGGGCAAACCCTGAAGGCCCCGGCCCTCTTGCACAAGGAACAGAACATCGTCTCCCGCTTCTTGCGCGACCATTTCACCTCCGAGATCGAAGAGATCCTGGTGGACGATGAAGAGGCCTTGGCCCAGGTCAACAACTTCCTGGAACTGCTGCCGGCGGCTCAGCGCAAATCGACCGTGGCCAAGCTCCACAAGGGAATCCAGCCCCTGTTCCACCAATACCATGTGGAAAAACAGATCGAGCAGATCTACCAGCCCACCGTGCCCCTGCACTCCGGCGGCTCCATCGTCATCAACCCCACCGAGGCGCTGGTCGCCATCGATGTCAATTCCGGCCGTACCGGCAAGGACAAGAGCTTTGAAGACGCCATCTTCCTCGCCAACATGGAGGCGGCCGAGGAATTATCCCGCCAACTGAGGCTCCGCGACCTGGGCGGCCTCATCGTCGTGGACTTCATCGACATGCGCGATTCCAAACACATCCGCGAGGTGGAGAAAAAGGTGCGCGACTCCATGAAACGAGACAAGGCCAAGGTGGATTTCTCCAAGATCTCCAAATTCGGCCTTATGCAGATCTCCAGGCAAAAGATGGCCGCCCCGGTCGCGGTGGGCAGCTACCGGATCTGCCCCCATTGCCAAGGACGCGGCATGGTCCGATCCGTGGAAACCCAGGCCCTGGTGCATTTCAGACATATCCAGACCGGAGTTACCAGAAAGGATGTCAAGCGGGTGGTTTGCCGCCTGCCCATGGAGGTTGCCCAGTACATCCTGAACAAAAAACGGGCTGATCTGATCGAATTGGAACAAGAGAATCAGGTCGAGATCAGCATTATCCCGGAAGCAAACATGCCGCCCACCGAGAGCAAGATCGACTTTCTTAAGGAATAAACTCCCCGCCGAGGCGTATGCCCCTGAGCATGCGCCTCGGTTCCGCACTTTTCTCCACCGCCCGCCCGCCTCTACGAGGAACTTGCCGAGCAAAAAAGGGAGCAGCCATGCGGCGACAGCTGCAGCTGCTGCCCGGAGTTTTCCCCCGATTTCCCGGGAAAACCCAATCAGCGTTTGCTTCCGCCTTTTTGATACCTAAACACCGCCCGGTTATGTTCCGCCAGATCGCGGGAGAAATAATGGGTTCCGTCGTTTTTTGAAACGAAATAGAGATAGGATTCCGAGGCAGGATGCAGTACCGCCTCAATGGCGGCACGGCCCGGATTGGCGATGGGTCCTGGAGGCAGACCGTTGATCAGATAGGTGTTATACGGGGTTGGCGTTGTCAGATCTTTCCGGGTGAGATTGCCGTCAAAGTCGACCAGGCCGTAAATTACGGTGGGATCGGTCTGCAGCCGCATCCGCTGCTGGAGGCGATTGACAAAGACCCCGGCGATGAGGGGCCGCTCTTCCGGGGCGGCGGTTTCCTTTTCCACGATGGAGGCCAGGGTGAGCACCTCGTGGGGGGAAAGACCCAAAACATTCTCACGCAAGTCGCCCAATTCCTGCCGCACCTGCCTGCCCCGTTCAACCATCATAATGACAATCTCCCTGGGATTCTGCCCGCGCAGCAGCTGGTAGGTGTCGGGGAACAGATAGCCCTCCAGGCTTGCCCCCCGCACCCCATACCGGGCAAGAATCTCCGGATCACGCACCAGACCGAGAAAAATCTCCCGCTCCCCCCAGCCGCCCTTGGCCAGGATATCGGCAAACTGATAGATGTTGGCGCCTTCGGGGATGGTGACCGACCAGCGCACGGTGGAGCCGGTGGCAATAATACTGAGGATTTGATACGGGGTTTGGCCGGAAGTAAAGCGATACTCCCCGGCCTGCAAGCGCTGGCTGAGCCGGGAGATTCTGGCGAGATAATAAAAGCTGCGGCCCGGCGGGATCACCCCGTTTTCAACCAGAATGGCCTGGATCCGACTGAGGCTTGTTTTGGGAGGAATCAGGACATGCAGCTCGGCCCCTGCCCGCATGGGCAGGGGGGTGATGGCGTAGGCCCAGAGCCAGAGGCCGAAGCCAGCCAGAACCAGGAAGAGCGCGCCAGCCAGGCAGACAGCCATGCGCCGGGTACCGCTGGGCGGCCGTCTGCCTTTTTTCTGGAACCCATTTCCCTGGCCCAAGAAGGTCATCTCCTGCGGGTTTTCACCATGCAACGAGGCAGCGCCGAATCGCGCTCTGCCTGCGTCGCTGTCTTAATCCTGAAAAACGATGGAAAGAATCCGATCCATGTTCTTCACGGGGACGAATTTGATCTTCTTGCGGAGATCCTCGGGAATCTCCACCAGATCCTTCTTGTTCTGCTCCGGGATGATCACCGTGGTGATCCCGGCCCGCAGGGCGGCCAAGGCCTTCTCTTTGAGACCGCCGATGGGCAGCACCCTCCCCCGCAAGGTAATCTCCCCGGTCATGGCCACATCCTGGCGCACCTTTTTCCGGGAAAGCGCCGAATACATGGCGGTGGCGATGGTCACCCCGGCGGACGGCCCGTCCTTGGGAATGGCGCCGGCCGGTACATGCACATGGATATCGATCTCCTCGAAATAATTATCGGCAAGCTTGAGCTTTTTCAACCGTGAGCGGCAGAAGCTCAGAGCGGCCTGGGCGGATTCCTTCATCACATCGCCCAGTTGGCCGGTCATGGTCAGGTTGCCGCGCCCCTTCAAGATGGAGATCTCGATATAGAGGATCTCCCCGCCCACCTCGGTCCAGGCAAGACCGGTGGCCATGCCCGGCTGGTCGATGATCTCGGTTTCCGACTCTGGTGTAAACTTGGGCGGGCCGAGAAACTTGCTCAGGGTCCGATCCGTGAGGGGAAAAGGCCCCTTGCTGCCTTCCGCGACCTTCCTGGCATTCTTGCGGCAGATGGTGCCGATCTCCCGCTCCAGATTCCGCACCCCTGCTTCCCGGGTATAGTTGGTGATGATCTTGGCCAGCACCACATCGTCGAACTTGAGATGCTTGGCGGTGAGGCCGTTTTCCTCAATCTGCCGGGGGACCAGATAACGGCGGGCGATCTCCACCTTCTCCTCAAGGGTGTAACCGGCCAGACGAATCACCTCCATCCGGTCATAGAGCGGAGCCGGGATGGTATCCGCCATGTTGGCGGTGGTGATGAACATGACCTTGGAAAGATCAAAGGGCATGTTGAGGTAATGGTCGGTAAAATCGGTGTTCTGGGCCGGATCCAACACCTCCAGCAGGGCGGAGGATGGGTCGCCCCGGTAGTCGGCGCCGACCTTGTCGATCTCGTCGAACATGAAGACCGGGTTGTTGGCCCCCGCCGTTTTCAACCCCTGGATGATCCGACCCGGCATGGCGCCGATATAGGTGCGGCGGTGACCGCGGATCTCGGCCTCGTCGTGCATGCCGCCCAAGGAAATACGGTGGAACTTCCGGCCCATGGCCCGGGCGATGGACTGCCCGAGCGAGGTCTTGCCCACGCCTGGGGGTCCGACAAAACAGAGGATCGGCCCCTTGGTCGTCTTGTTGAGCGAACGCACGGCCAAGTATTCAAGGATCCGCTCCTTGACCTTCTCCAGCCCGTAGTGATCCTCGTCCAGCACCGCCTTGGCGAGCTTGAGATCGATGCGGTCCTTGGTGCCCTTGCGCCATGGCAGGTCGAGAATCCAGTCGATATAGGTGCGGACAATGGAGGCCTCCGAGGCATCGGGATGCATGGTCTCCAGCCGTTTCAGCTGCTTGGCCGCCTCCTTCTTCACCTCGGGCGGCATCCGGCATTTGGCCAGCCTGTCCCGCAACTCCTCCATCTCCTGGGAGCGGTCATCGATATCGCCCAGTTCTTTTTTCAGGGCCTGCAACTGCTCGCGCAGGTAATACTCGCGCTGGGTACGGCTCATCTCCTCCTTGGCCTCGGACTGGATCTTGGCCTGCATGGTGGAGACTTCCAGCTCTTTTTGCAGATAGTCGGCCACCTTTTTCAAGCGCAGGGCCGGATCAAAGGTTTCCAGCACCGACTGGGACTCGGAAACCTTGAGCTGGAGGTTCGAGACCACCAGATCGGCGAGCCGCCCCGGCTCCTCCACGTTATTGAGGATAACCATGAGATCGGAAGACATGATGCCCTTGAGCGAGAGGATCTTTTCCGTCTGCTCGCGGACATTGCGCATCAGCGCCTCCATCTCCACGGAGACCTCCTCCTCCTCTTCATCCTGGATCAACTCGATCCGGGCGATATGGTGGGGCTCTTCCTGAACAAAGGATTCGACCCGCGCCTTGCGCAGGGCTTGAACCAGCACCTTGAGGCGGCCGTCCGGCAGCTTGAGGGTGCGCATGATCATGCAGACCATGCCCACATCATACATATCCTCGGCCTGCGGCTCGTCCAGAGAGGCGTCCCTCTGGGTAACGAGCATGAGGAGTTTGTCCTTGCTCATCGCATCGTTGACCGCACCCACCGAAGCAGGCCGGCCGACAAAGAGGGGGATGATCATATAATTGAAGATAACCACATCACGTACCGCCATGAGCGGCAATTCCCCGGGGATCTCCTGCCCTTCGGAATCATGAAAATCATTCAACTCTGAGGTCATGGAATCATTAATATCCACAACATGCCTCCAGGTTATATTTTATCGACAAACCACCCTTGACGAAACAAGAGGGTGGCGAAGAGAACAAGGGTTTAAGTTTGGCAACATAAGCACGCCTCCCCATGAAGTCAAGGCGATATCCGCTGAGCGGGAGCAGCCCTGAAATCTGCTTGAAGAAATCGTGGTTTTGCACCATAGTACCCCTGCGTCCGGCAGAGTGTTCCACCCCGGGACGACAGAGAGCATTTAAGCAATCATGCCATGACGGCCAACAAAAAACAACCGGCAACCGATCCCGATGAACCTTACAAACGCTTCTTTTTTTGATCTCAGCCACTATGTGCATGCCTCTCTTTTCGTCGCGGAGGAATACCCCTGGCAGGCGCTGGCCCGGCTGAAAAGCTATATGACGGAGTATCCCTGGCCGCAAATCGCTTGGCCGCAAAACCCAGGCCCCCTTCCGGCCACCCTGGTTCTCCACGACACGCTGTTGCTTGCAGCCACCGACCTCACCATCGAATTTGGTGACGCCACCAAGGGCAGGCTCAAGGTTTTCCGCGAGGGCGTGCTTCTGGAAGGAGCCAGCGTTCTCATGGCCGGGGCGGTATTGGCCGGCGGCCCGCTCAGTATAGGGAAGGGGGTGCTGGTGGAATCCGGGGCCTTCATCAAGGGTCCGGTGATCATCGGCGATCAGAGCGAGATCCGGCAGGGCGCCTATCTGCGGGGCCATTGCCTGGTGGGTGCGCGCTGCGTGGTCGGCCATGTCACCGAGGTCAAGCACGCAATCTTCCTCGACGATGCCAAAGCCGGGCATTTCGCCTATCTGGGCGACAGCATCCTGGGCAACGAGGTAAACTTGGGGGCTGGAACCAAACTGGCAAACCTGCGCTTCACCGGCGGGGATGTCCTGGTGAAAACCCCGGACGGCCCCATCAGTTCGGGATTACGCAAATTCGGGGCAATATTTGGCGACAAGGTACAGACAGGCTGCAATGCGGTGACCAACCCCGGCACGGTGCTCGGGAAAAAATCCATTGTCCTGCCCAACACCACTGCGCCTTCCGGCTGGCACACCAGCAACTCGCTGATCCGGTAACCATTCGGCAGCACCGCATCTGCTTCGCACTCTCGCTGAGCTATCTTCGGCCTGATCCGCTCAGGCTAAACCGCCCCATTTATTTCAAAATAATGGGCCAGCCCGAGGATGAACTCCAGCGAAATAGCGATAACCAGGAAAAAACGCAGCGACCTGCTGAACGGCAGCCGCTCTTTGACCAAGCGTTGCAGAACGGCGACAATCACCAACGTGGCCCCCAGATTGATCGGCGCCACGGAGAGGATATGGATCAGGGTTTCCACGATGGAATGCATGGCCCGCCCGGGAAAATAACGGACACTGGCCAGCAGATAGACAATACCCAGGATAGCCAGGGTAATATGCTCCTGTATCTTTTGCATGTGCAGCCTGTTGTTTAATTTTATTCACATATTCCCCTTGGCTCTACCCGGGGAGATTTCCAGCCCATTGTAACAGGAATTACAAATGAGACAATCGCTCAACGCCCTTTTTTCTCCGGAAACCAGCCCCCATCCCTCTGACCTGCAACCCTTCCGGCTCCTGTGCGACGCCCTCTTCTTTTATACTCTGCCGGACGCGAACACCCCCCTGGCCGACAAAAACGAAACACCCGAGTCCAGCATAGGATACACGCCGGTGCAGCTTTCCGACAGAGAGCAGGATCGTTTCCACTCCCTGGCCAAAGAACTCAGGGGCCATGAAGCGGAATTCCACAGCGGACTTCTCGCCTCTCTTTCCGCCGGACATGCTGACCGGGACGAGGCCACGGTCGGCGCCCTGGCTGCAAGCCTGCGCTCCGGCACGCCAACCGACCGGCCGCAACAAGCAGAGAACGAAGTGCTCTGGCAGGCCATGCTCATCCTGAAGCTGGCGGAGATGTTCCGGGAGGAAGAGCGGGAAATCAACCAAGGCTTCATGGCCATCTCGGGCAAGGAAGCGGAACTCTTTGCCGCCATCCGGGGCGACGCGTCAGGGGAAGAGGAGGAAGACGAAGAAGAGGGGCAGGCCCTCCGGGAACTTGCTGCAAGCGCGGGGCCAAGCGGCCCGACGATCAACGTGGCCCGGCTGATCAAGGCCTGGGGCCGCCTCTACACCCGGGATCCCAGGGCACCGGAGTTTCCCCTGCTGGTGACGACCCACGAAGAGGTCCAGGGCCTGCTCGCCGAGAGGTATGAGGCTCTCACCGGCAAGCCTTCCAGGCTGCTGGTCAGCCTCATCCTGCCGACCCAAAAAGAAAACATGGCAGATGACGCCCAGACTGAAGCATTGAAAACCGCCATCGAGGCTGCCCGGGTCCATTTCAACCGGGAGCTGCTCGGGGTTGCCGCCAGCGGGACAATCTCTGCCGAGCAGCTTACAGCCCTGCAAGGGGCTGGGAACGAACTGAACCGGGCCTCCCTGCCGTTTTTGGAAAACCGGCCGACCGAAAAGGGTCTGCGTTTTTACGCCTACGAGGGGACCACCCTCAGAGACCTTTTTACCGAACTGACCGGAACCCCCATGGCCAAACCGAAACAAGGGCCGGCGACAACCACCGGGCTGCTCGCGGTTCTCAGCTGAATCTTCTACCGGTAAGGGTTGATGGTCAGCACCGGGCAGGGCGCGGTTTTGACAATCTTTTCCGCCACGCTGCCGAAAAGGATCTTATCCAGTCCTTTGTATCCATGGGTGCCCATGACAATCAGGTCGGCCTTCTCTGTCCCGGCATAGCGATTGAGCTCCTCGACCACGTCGCCGCTCAGGATCGCCGTGGTATGGGGAACCGAACCATTAAGGGTTTCCACCACAAAACTCTTCATCTTTTCCGTGGCGCTTTTGATCATCTCCTCTTCCAGCTGGATGATGGGCATGTGGGGCACGAAAAAACCGGAATAATCGTCAAAGCTCTGCACCACAAAAACAACCGCCAGCTCTGCCTTGAACTTGGCGGCAAAATCAGCGGCCGTAGCGAGAATCTTTTGCGAATTCTCTGAAAAATCCACGGGAACCAAAATCTTTTTAATTTCGTTCATTTCCCCTCCTTATGGTATAGATGTCACAATTCAGCCATGACCGCGACCTTGGGCCAAGCCTGGTCGCATTTCCTCTCTCCTTGATCAGGCTAGCAGAATGCTTTTCCCCTTGTCAACAGGAGAGAAATCCCCTTGAATCCTGAGCCAGAGTAAAGCCAGATGTCCACGTCCCTCTCCGATACCATGGCCGAAATCTTTGCCCAAGGCGGCATCCTGGCCCAAAAACTGCCCGGCTACGAATCGCGCCCCAGCCAGCTCCGCATGGCCGAAGCCATTGCTGCCACTCTGGAACTGTCGGAAGAGGAACGGTTGGGTCAGCCGGGGATGCTGGCGGTAGAGGCGGGTACCGGCACCGGCAAGACCCTGGCCTATCTTGTCCCGGCCATCCTCAGCGGCCAGAAAGTGGTGGTTTCCACCAATACTCTCAACCTGCAGGACCAGATTCTCACCAAGGAAATCCCCTTCATCCGAAAACACCTTGCCCCAAACCTGAACGCCCTCTGCATCAAAGGCAGACAAAACTACCTCTGCCTCTACCGCTGGCAGCAGTTCCTGGCTTCACCCCAGCGAAATCTCTTTGCCGACGACCGCGACACCCAGCGGCTCGCCGACTGGCTTGAAGAAACCGAAAACGGCGACCGGAGCGAACTCTCCTGGCTGGCGGACAATGCCCCGCTCTGGCAGGCTATCACCGCCTCGGCCAGCCAGTGCCTGGGCACCAACTGCCCGGACAATTCCTCCTGCTTCATCACGCAGCTACGCAAAAAAGCGGGCCAGGCCCAGCTGCTGGTGGTCAACCACCACCTCTTCTTTTCCGACCTTGCCCTGCGCCGTTTCGGCCATGCCGAGGTTCTGCCCCGCTACGAATCGGTGATCTTCGACGAGGCCCATCACCTGGAAAGCGTCGCAACCCAATACTTCGGCACCTCCTTCAGCCATTATCAGGTGGTGGATCTGGTTAAGGATCTGGAAACCGCAGCCCAAGCCGATCTGGTGGGCCGCGCCAAGGACGGAGTTATCCAAACCGCCCGGGCACTGGCCAAACAGGTCGATCTCTTTGCCGAGCTTTTCCCCAGGGAGCGGGGCCGTTTCTCCCTGCTGCAATTCATCGACCGCTTCCCCGGCTGGGATGAAGAACGGCAACGGTTCATCGACCAGATCAAGGGGCTCTGCAATCAACTGGCCAAAACGGCCATGAACGGGGAGTCCTGGCAAGGCATGCAGCGGAGGGCGGAAGAGATGCTGGCCTCCTTCACCACCATCACCCAAGCGCAAGACTCCTCCTCGGTCTACTGGTACGAGCGGCGGGAAAAAACCGTGGCCCTGTCCGCCTCGCCCATTGACATTGCCTCAGAGCTGCAGGATTTCCTCTACGCACAGACCCGAAGTGTGATTTTCACCTCAGCCACCCTGACCACGGACAATACCTTCACCTACTTTGCCAACCGCATCGGCTTGCCCAAAAACACCCCAACCATAACCCTGACCACCCCCTTTGATTACGCACAGCGGACCCTGCTCTTTGTGCCGGGCAAGGGGTTTCCAGAGCCCCAGGCCCGGGAGTTTCCGGCCGCTACCCAGCAACTGATGCAGGAGTTGATCATGGCGGCCAACGGGAGGACCCTCGTACTTTTCACCAGCATCAACGCCATGCGCGCGGCCCACGAGGTTTTCCTCGGCCGCCTGCCATTTCCGGTGCTGATGCAGGGGGAGGCGCCCAAGGCCCGACTGCTTGAGCAGTTTCAGGAACAGACCCATTCCGTCCTCCTGGCGGTGGCCAGCTTCTGGGAGGGGGTGGATGTGGTGGGCGAATCGCTGAGCTGCGTGATCATCGACAAACTTCCGTTTGAAGTCCCCTCGGACCCTGTTATTATGGCCCGCATGGAACGGATCAAAAATGAGGGCGGCAACCCCTTCTTCGACTTTCAAATCCCCCGCGCCATCCTGACCCTGCGCCAGGGTGTGGGCCGGTTGATGCGCAGCTCCACCGACCGGGGGGTGCTTGCCATCTGCGATGTCCGCCTCTTTAGCAAGCAGTATGGCAGACTCTTCTTGAAAAGCCTGCCCCAGAGCCCGATCTGCCGAGAACTTGGTCCGGTGCGGGATTTTTTCCAGGAGGAATCATAACCATTCAGCCGCACCGCAGCTGCTTTGTCATCACCCTGCTCGCATAGGCTGGCTATAGCTTGCAGACCTCTTCCGCGCATCTGCAGCACTGCTGAACGTTTACCATACTAGGACTAGCCGAAAATTATGAAAACGATTACGGAGAAAAGATCATGAACAACTCCGAGCTGCTTGCGCTTTTCAAAGAAAAGGCGGTGCAAATCGACGCGGTGATGGAGGCTGATCTGGCCATCGTTGAAAGCCCGCTCCTGGCCCAGATCATCCGCCATGCCATCTTCCAGGGCGGCAAGCGCATCCGCCCGCTGCTCACCCTGCTGGCCGCGAGCCTGGTCGGGACTCCCCCTGAAGATACCCCGCGCTTGGCCATTTCTTTCGAGTATCTCCATGCGGCCAGCCTGCTGCACGATGATGTCATCGATCACGCCACCCTGCGGCGGGGGGCCAAAACCGCCAATACTCTCTGGGGAATGGAGCCGGTCATCCTGGCCGGGGATTATCTGCATGCCCATGCCATGGCCCTGGCCAGCGAGGTGGGCGGCCCGACAGCCATGTCCCTAATCGGCCGCGCCACGGCGGCCATGGTCGAGTCGGAATTTATGCAGATGCACAACGCCACAGAGATGCTCATCTCCGAGGAAAAATATTTCCAGGTCCTGATGGGCAAAACCGCCGCCCTCATTGCCGCGGCCTGCGAGGCGGGCATTGGTCACAACCAGGGCTCCCCCGCCCAACGGATCGCCCTGCGCACCTATGGGACCAACCTGGGCTTGGCCTTCCAGATCGTTGACGACCTGCTGGATTATCTCGGCGACCCGGCCAAGACCGGTAAGGTGGTGGGCAACGATTTCCAGGAAGGCAAGATGACCCTGCCCCTGATCAAGACCCTGGCAAAGGCCGAAGCCCCAGATCGCGAACGGCTGATCGCTTTACTCAAGGGAACACCCCAGGAACGCAGCCGAGAACTGCCTCACGCCCAGGCCATCATCGAAAAATACCAGGGATTTTCCCTGGCCAGGGAGCAGGCGGAAGCACTGATCCAAGAGGCGCTTGCCGGACTTACCATCTTCGGCGAGGCACCGGCTAAGACGCCTCTGGCCGGCTTGGCCCACTATGTCTTAAGCCGGGACAAGTAAGCGATGCCCAAGGGCTCCTCCAAAAAACCCGCCCGGAAAGGGGCGAAAAAGAAGGGGGACCGAGGTGTCGGCTTCTTCTGCCTGTTCTTTTTTGTGGTTGCGACCCTGGCCGGTGGCGCCTATTTCATGCTGCTCTTTCCGGGCAAGTCGGGGGAAATTACCCCTCCCCAGCTGAGCGAACAGGCCAAGAAGAAACCTCTTCCCCAGGCGCAACCGGTCGTGCCCCCCCACAAAAAAACGGCAAAAAAGCCACGGTCGGACAAACCCCTTGTGGCCATCGTCATTGACGATATGGGCAATCGACAGAATACCGGCAGGGCCGCCATCGCCCTAGACCTGCCCCTTTCCTTCGCCTTCCTGCCAGGGACCCCATTTTCCGCGGAGTTGCAAAAACAGGCCCGAGCCAAAGGGAGCGATATCCTTCTCCATCTGCCCCTTGAGCCCATGGACCCAAAGTGGAATGGCAGCCCCGGCACCCTAACCACGGCCATGAGCCCGGAAACCATGCGGACCCTTTTCAATGAGGACCTGCAAACGGTGCCCAACGCCATCGGGATCAACAACCACATGGGCTCCCGTTTCACCTCCAACCCCGAGGCCATGCGGACCCTGTTGGCCCTCGTCCGGAACCGCAACCTTTTTTTCCTGGACAGTGTGACCGCACCCCAGTCCGTTGCCACGGATCTTGCCCGGGAAATGGGGGTTAAAACAGAACGCCGCACCGTCTTTCTCGACAACGACCAGAATCCGGACAAGATCAGGGCCCAACTTGAGCTTCTGGTCAAGCTCGCCGGAGAGCATGGACAGGCGGTGGGCATCGGCCATCCCTATCCGGCCACGGTAGAGGCCCTGCGCCGCTACCAGACCCAGTTGCGCAGCCGCACCGAAATGGTCGGTATCCACCGCCTCGTGCGCTGAGGCAGAGCAGGCAGAGATCTGCACAAAAAAAAAGGGGGAACGAATCCTCTCCGTTCCCCCTACTTGCCCCAATGTCCTTTGGCCATCATTCTGGCCCGGTCATCGGTTAAAAATCGGTAAAATTTTCATCCTCTCCACCGGTTGTCGGCAACATCTTCGGCGCTGACACAGCCCGGCTCTTGCCACCCTTTTGCCCCGATGGCGTCGCAAGACGCCTCGGGGCAGTGCTGCCCATTCTTTTGATCTGCGCGGTGCCCATCTTCACCTGCTTGGCCTGTGCACCATAGATCACGCCTGCCATGTCCGCGACATGCTCCTGCGCCTGACCGCACTGGGAATGCAGCTCTTCGGCCGCGGAAGCAGACTCCTCAGCACTGGCGGCAATCCGCTGCACCACCTGATCCATCTCGAAAATGGCCTTGTTGATCTGGGCGATACCGCCGGCCTGCTCCTTGGAGGCCTCGCTGATCTCGCTGATCAAGGCGCCCACCTTTTCGGTGCTGCCGGAGACCTGGGAAAAAGCGGTACTGGTCCTCTCCACCAGCTGGGCACCGGCACCGATCTTTTCCACCGTCCCCTCAATGAGGGTTGCGGTATTCTTGGCAGCCTCGGCGGCACGCATGGCCAGGTTTCGCACCTCATCCGCCACCACGGCAAAACCGGCGCCGGCTTCCCCGGCCCGGGCCGCCTCAACCGCGGCATTGAGCGCCAGCAGATTGGTCTGGAAGGCAATCTCATCGATGGTCTTGATGATCTTCTGGGTATCCTGGCTGGCCTTGGAGATCTCCGCCATGGAACGGGTCAGCTCCTCCATGGCCGCCCCAGCCTCCGCCACCACCTTGTGGGCATCCTTCATATGGCGGTCCGCTTGGCTGGCATTGTCGGCATTCTGCTTGGTCATGGAGGCCATTTCCTCCATGGAGGCGGAGGTTTCCTCGATGGCGGCGGCCTGCTGGGAGGTCCCGTCCGCCAGCATCTGGCTTGAATCGGCAATCTGATTGGAGGCCTGGTCCACCTGGGCAGACCCCTCGGTAATGCCGGAAATGGCCCGGATCAGAGGCACGGTGATGCCCCGGGTGATAAAGATGGCGGCAAGAACCCCGAAGAGTATGCCGAAAATGGAGAGACTGATGGTGGAAGCATTGATGACGGAGATAGCTTTTTCAAGCTTCTGATCTTCCTCGGCAATATCCTTATCCGCAATCTCTCTGATCTGGGTCAGCAGCCCCTTGATCTCGCCGTAGGCGGAGAGGGCCTTGGTATTGTATACCTGCTTGGCCCCGGCAATATCCCCGGCACCATAAGTGTGGCCTATTTCAATGGCCGACTCGTGCAGTTTCTTGTGCGGCCCCTCAATGGCCTTGAGCAGTTCCGCCTCTTGGCCGCCCTCCTGCAACATGGCCTGGGTCTTGTCGCTGTATAGCCATTTCCCGAAGCCGCACTTATGATCGTCGGTTTCCACCTCCAGCTTGGACACACCGTCCCGGAGGAAAATCTCGTTGACCTTGTTCAGCCAGTTGAGATGGTCGATCTGTTTTTCCAGAAGAAAACTCTTGTCCGTATTATGTTCCAGCAGGAGATGGGAATGCCCTTCAATAGTCCGCAGGCCGAAAAAGCTGCCCAACGAAATAACCCCAAGCAACACGAGAAAGATTCCAAATCCCCCACCGATCTTTACCTTTATAGAGACATTGCCGCCGATCATCTACATCCTCCCTTGTTGTTTACCCTTGCATCCCCTCTTTCTTTTCCACCCATACGGTTTATTATCAGCAGAACGCTTTTTGAATGTAAATTGTTTTTCCCCCAACCCACTGTTTTTCCTGCAATTAGCACCTTGCGAAGGTCAGGGTTCCCTAACCCTTCGTTTCCTGCTCGCCTGAGCGCAAATTCTCGATTACAGTTATTGTCGCAGTTTTTGAGAGATCAAACACTTTTCTCGCTTTGCTCCTCCGGAGGCCCTGCCGTGCAGCTCATCTCCCTCAATATCGGGATCCCCACAGTCGAAAATTTTCATGGCCGGGAGATTGTTACCGGCCTCTGCAAACTCCCTGTCCATAGGAGCCTGTTCCTCACGAAAACGGGCTTTCTCGGCGACGGGGTGCAGAAAAAAAACGCCATGGCGGGGAGGACAACAAGGCGGTTTGCGCGGACAATGGTGGCCACTCCCCCACTGGGAAACGGTGCTTGCGGCCCCGGCGCTTTCCACCTCCTGGCGGGAATCTTTTCAGGACCTGCTGAACAATTGCGCCACCGTCTGGCCTGACCAAGTCCCTGGACACCCAAGAAACCCTTGCCAATGACTCTTTTTAAACAGAATGGATGAATACGCCATGCCGCCCATCATCACCGTAACCACTGATTTCGGCCTGCAGGATGAATATGTGGGGGTCATGAAAGGGATTCTGGCCGCTCAGGCTCCCCAAGCGCAACGCATCGACCTTTGCCATACGATTGCCCCTCAGGATATTGCCCAAGGGGCCTTTCTGCTCCAGGCAGCAGCCCCGTATTTCCCTCACGGCACCATCCATCTCGCCGTGGTCGATCCCGGGGTGGGAACCGCGCGCGAGCTCCTGATTGTGCGGGCCATGGACCACTATTTTCTTGCCCCGGACAACGGGTTGCTCACCCCTTTTCTTGGTGAATCCCTTTTCCAGCATGCGATCTTCATCGACTGCCCGCACCTGTATCGTCGGCCGCTGAGCGCCACCTTTCACGGCCGGGACATCCTCGCCCCGGTCGCAGCCGCCCTGGCCAATGGTGCCGACCTCTCCCGCCTTGGCAGGCAAGCACTTAAGGAAAATCTTATAAAACTTGCATCCCCCACCTTGCAAATTGACCGGATTCATGGCAACATAGCGGGGTCCGTGATCCACATCGATCATTTCGGCAACCTGACCACCAATATCCACCAGGGTGTTCTTGCCGACCTGAAAGCTGATCCGGCGTCCATCCAGATCTTTCATAAGAATCAGCAAGTGACCGGCCTGACAAGCGCTTACGCATCGCGGCCGGACAACCGAGTTCTTGCCCTCATCGGCAGCCGCGGCTATCTTGAATTGGCTGTTAGCAAGGGGAATGCGGCAAAGATTCTTGAGGGAAAGGTGGGTGATCCCGTGCGGGTGACGCTCTCACAAGGAGCCTAACTTTTTCAGTTTACAGAGAAGAGGCCCCGCACGATTTACAGCTCAACTTCAGGGAAGGAAACAGCCCCATGCACGACCAGCATATCGAGGATATTGCCAAGCTCCTCAAGACCATGTCGCACCCCATCCGCCTGAAGATCCTCTGCCTGTTGCAGGCCGGGGAATTGACCGTGGGCGACATCCACAAAGAAGTGCACACCACCAATGCCAATGTCTCCCAGCATCTCTCCATCCTCCGCAACCAGGGGATAATCGCCTACCGCAAGGATGCGAACTTCATCTACAACCGGATCGCCGAAGGCAGGGTGACCGAATTGATCAAAAACATGCGGGAACTCTTCTGCGAAGTTCCCTGAGTTCAAACACCATTAAGGAGATGCTCCTATGATCATCACGGACTGGGTTCATGTTTTTGCCGGCGCCTTCATCCTGATCAGCCTGGCCCTGGGCACCTGGATTCACCCCTACTGGTATTTCCTCACCGCTTTTGTCGGGGCGAATCTTTTCCAATACGGCTTTTCCAAGTTTTGCCCTTTGGCCATGATCCTCAAGAAACTCGGGGTACCGGAAAGCCGTTCCGGTCAGAGCTGCTGCAGCAAATAGACCGCCCAAGCAAGTACCGGGAGGGGGAGCGCTCTATCTCCCCCCTCCATTTTCTCCCCATGCCTTGACCGTGACCGCGCTCTCGATTACCCTGCAGTTCTGTTGACTTTCCTCTTCAATCAGTATTGAAATCCCGGCAGGCTATTGACCCCCTGCTTTTTTCTGCCGTCAAGTGCGACACGGGATGCCTCGTCATTGCAGCATGCGCACCCGTGTCTTGTTTTCTTGTCAACTCAATTCCAACCAGTGTCGTTCTGCCCTCGTTTCCCCTCGCGGAAACCCTTTTTTTTTCGGGGCAGCACTGTCAGTTTCAGGAGTAGCCATGGACATCTCGATCTTTACCGCAAAATACCTCAAAAAAACCAACCCGCGGATCTTCAAGCGCATTGGCCTGGCCCAGGATATCGAAGAGCTGCGCGGCCAGCTCATTGATTTCACCTTCAACGTGGAACAGCAGGCCGTGGAAGAGGCCAGCAGCGATGACGCCAGCCTGCTGGCCCGCATCCGCGATTGCGGCTTTTCCTTTCGCACCATCCTCAAAAAAGGTTCCGAGCAGGCCGCAGGCTTCAGTATCCTCCAGGCCCTCTGGGATATCGGCCATGATCTCCCGCGGCCGGAACTCTCCCCTGCCTTTTTTGCCGATCTCCTCCATCTGCTCCTTGGCATGCAGGGCCAAGCGCTTCGCAAGGCGCCGGACGCCATCCACCTGACCGCGGTGGGATCAAGCGGGAGAAAGGCGGCAGTCAAGCGTTCCCGCCAGCTGGACAATCTCTGGGATGAAGTGGACCGCCGCATGTCCGCCTATCCGTCCGGTCTTGAGGAGAAGGCGATACTGCGGCGACAGGCACGACGGGAAAAGATCCTCTCGGTGTTGGGCGGCAGCCTGGAAAATTGGCACGATTGGCGCTGGCAGATCCGGCACATTGTCCGCGATCTTGCCACCTTGGAAAAGATGGTGAAACTCAGCGGTTCGCAACGCAACGCCCTGAAGGCGGCCAAGGAAAATCGGCTCCCCTTCGGGATCACCCCCCATTACCTTTCCCTGATGGATGATGAAATCGGGAGCAAGCGGGATGCGGCCATCCGCGCCCAGGTGCTGCCGCCCATGAGCTATGTGAAGGAAATCGCCGCGGTGGAAGATGTCTCCTGCCTCGATTTCATGGGCGAGGAGGACACCTCTCCCTTTGATCTCGTTACCCGGCGCTATCCGGCGATCTGCATCCTCAAGCCCTACAACACCTGCCCCCAGATCTGCGTCTATTGTCAACGCAACTGGGAGATCGACGATGTCATGGCCAGCGGCGCCTTTGCCGGCATGGAAAAGGTCGATGCCGCAGTCCAGTGGATCTCCGATCATCCCGCGATCCACGAAGTGTTGATCACCGGCGGCGATCCCCTGGCCATGGGCAATGAGGCCCTGGCCGCCATCCTGGCCAAGGTGGCGGAAATCCCTACGGTGGAACGCATCCGCATCGGCAGCCGGACCCTGGTCACCATGCCCATGCGGATCACGGAAGGGCTGGCCGCGCTGATCAGCCAATACCGTGAGCCGGGCCGCAGGGAGGTGACGATTATGACCCATGTCCAGCATCCCTACGAAGTGACGCCGGATACGGTTGCCGCGGTAAACAAATTCCGGCTGCGCGGCATCCCGGTCTACAACCAGTTGGTCTACACCTACTACGCCTCAAAACGGTTCGAGGCCGCCGCCCTGCGCCGTCTCCTGCGCTTGATCGGCATTGATCCCTATTACACCTTCAACACCAAGGGCAAGGACGAGACCCTTGCCTACCGCACCCCCATTGCCAGGCTTCTCCAGGAGCAGCAGGAAGAGGCCCGCCTCCTGCCGGGCTTGGCCAGAACCGACGAAGCGGTCTTCAATGTCCCCAGACAGGGGAAAAGCTACCTGCGCGACCGGGGATACCGTAATTTTCTCACCATTCTTCCCGACGGGGCGCGGGTATACGAATTTCATTCCTGGGAAAAAAAGGTCGCTCAAGACACCTCCACCTTCATCACCACGGACGTGCCGATCCTCCACTATCTGGAACGGTTGAGCAAGGACGGGGAAAGCGTTTCCGACTACGAAACCATCTGGCACTATTTTTAAGGGAAGGAAAGGTCGGAAGATCTCAATGGGGACCTAACCGGAAGCCAGCAAGACAGGGCGCTTAGCCCAGGGAAGAGCCCTTCCGGATCGCCGCAAGAATGGTCCGGCCAATCGGGATAAACCCTTCCTTGGCCCGGCCAGGATCCGGCGCATACAGCAAGCGGCCCAGGACCGCAACCTGACCCATCTCGCCGATGGTCCGCATATTATCCGCAACCAGCAGCGCATCTTCCTCCGGCGCACCATCGGAAAACACCACGCCCAGGACGGGGATCTCCCGGTGGCGCAGCGCCGCAAGGGTCAACAGGGTATGATTGATGGTGCCCAAGCCGCTCTTGGCCACCACCAGAGTGGGGATCTTCAACTCGGCAAGAAGATCGATGAGCAGCAGGTCCCGGCGCAGCGGCACCATCACCCCGCCTACCCCTTCCACCACCAGCAGTTCATGGAGACCACACATCTCCCGGAAATTCCTGCGGATCGACTCCGGCTCGACAACCCGGCCCTCCTGCTCTGCGGCAAGATGGGGCGAGGCGGGCAGGGCGAAATGATGCACCACCTGACTGCTGACCAGCTCCGGGACAAGGGACACCCCCGCCATACCCAGGCATTGCGCCAAATCGGCGGGCGGATATTCCGACCCGGTGGCCGCCCATTTCTGATAGCCGCCCTGGATTCCCTCTTTCAGAAGAAAATCCAGCAGGAGCCCGCAGAGATGGGTCTTGCCCACATCGGTTCCGGTGCCGGCGACAAAGATCGCGTTCATTGTTCCCCCTTAACGACAAAGGCCTGATAGGTGACCGGATACCCGCAATAGGTTGCCTGAAACCAGGCGTCGAGCTGCTGCAGCCGCCCCCGGGTCAATGGCGCCGGCAACTGCCCCCCCCCGGTACCGGTCTTGCGGATATGGTCCAGCAGCTCAAGCAGCGAGGGATAGTTTTTGACCCTGCTTTCTTCCTGCACGGAAAAACGGGGAAAGATCTCCGCCAACATGGACTCCAGATCCTTGCCGGGGGGAAACCCGTGGGGCGGCAGACGCACCTCCCGGCCAAAGACCTGGCTCAGCCCCTGGGCCAACTCAACAAAAGTCCTGGGGCCGAAGAGCACCCCGGCAAAGCATCCTTTCTCGGAAAGCAGCCCACCGATTCGGCGCAAGGCCCCTCCGACGTCATCAAACCACTGCAGGGTGGAGTTGGCGCAGATCAGCTCAAAATGCCCGGAGCACCCGGAGAGAAACCGTTCCCCGTCCTCGCACAGCACGGAAACATTGCGCTTCTCTGCCAACCGCTTTCCAGCCAGCCGGGCCATGCCTTCGGCAAAATCCAGGGCAGTGATCCGCGCCTCCGGATAGCGGACGGCGAGCAGAGCGGTGAAATGCCCGGTGCCGCAACCTATCTCCAGTATCCGTTCCACCCCCGTTCCCTCGGGAAGCTCCCGGAGCAAGCGAGCGGCCAGATCCTTCTGCGTCTCGGCATGGGCGTCGTAGGTCCCGGCGGCTCGGGAAAACCGTTGCCGGATTCTTTGCTTCCGCGAATCACTCACAAACAATACACTCCGGGTCAAGAAAAAGAGCATGCCCGCCATGCTCAAGGATTTTGGTGCCGGCTCCGGAGATCACTCCCTGTTCCGTTACCGGGGCGATGATGTCCCGCCGCCCATGCCAGCAGGAAACCGGGCATGACATCCCTTGCTTGGGCAACCGCCATTGGGCCAGATAGTCGAGGCCCCGGCCAAGAAGCTGCATATCGAGAGAAGCCAGCAAGGGTTCCTGTTGCTCGGCCACAAAGCGACGGGATTCTTTTTTATACCCCAAAAGACTCTTCCGGTAAAAATCCCGTAAAAAAGAGAGGGGCTCAGCCGCCAGACCCTGGCGGATGGCTTCTATTTCCGAGGCTGGCCAGGAAGACCGCATGCCCAGCAGGCTCAGGGACGCTACTTTCCTGGGAAAGGCGCGGGCACAATCCACCGCCAGGTTAGCGCCCATGGACCAGCCGACCAGATGAATGGCAGCCAGATTATGTTCGCCAAGAAAAGCGAGAATCTCCGCCTGCGCGGTGGCAGGGTCCAGCGGCGCAAGCGGCCTTGCCCAGGAAAATCGCCTTTCCGCCAGATCGAGCACCTGTCCGGGAAATCCCCAGCCGGGCAGAAAAAGGACAGGAGGGTGCAACGATGTTGCGCCCTCCTCTGCATCATAAATCCAGCGTTGCACCATCACTGTTCAGATCTCAAGGTGTTAGAAAAACGGTTTACCCCGGGGCCAGGCAAGAAAACATACCGCTCCCCTGGTGTTCCCGTGGCCGCTGTGGCAGAATAATGGGGTATACTCATGAAAAACGCATCTCGAAAGGTTGGCTCGCAAGCAGAAATTCATCGTCTCTATACTGGCCCACATCCTACTATGGAAGGCGCAAATTCTCAAGCCAACCCTGAGAGTCCCTCTTGCCCTTGCCTTAAGCCCATGGCAGTATGGCATGCAATGATCCAACAGGAGAAAGAGCATGGCTGATTATGATTATGATCTCGGCATCATCGGCGGCGGCGCGGCCGGACTCACCGTCGCCTCCGGCGCGGCGCAGCTTGGGGCCAAGACCCTGCTGGTGGAAAAAGAAGCGGCCCTGGGCGGCGATTGCCTCCACTACGGCTGCGTGCCGAGCAAGACCCTGATCAAGACGGCCCATGTCTATCATCTCATGAAAAACGGGCCGAAATTCGGCCTCCCAGCCATTACCCCGCCGGAGGTGGATTTCCGCCAGGTCGCCGCCCGGATCCAGTCGGTGATCAGCGTTATCCAGAAGCATGATTCGGTGGCGCGGTTTTGCAAGCTCGGGGCCCAGGTGGAATTCGGCAACCCGGTGTTCACCGATGAACACGCCATGCAGCTGGGAGGCAAATCCATCTCCGCCCGCGCCTGGGTCATCGCCACCGGCTCCTCCGCAACCATTCCCCCCATCGCAGGATTGGCCACAACCCCCTATCTCACCAACCGCGATATCTTCTCGCTGGAGAGACTGCCCGCCACCCTGATCATCCTCGGCTGCGGCCCCATTTCCGTGGAAATGGCCCAGGCCTTTTGCCGACTCGGTTCCAAGGTGACGGTGATCCAGCGCAGCGACCAGATCCTGAGCAAGGAAGACCGGGATATGGCCGAGATCGTCCAGCAGGCGCTGGAGGAGGAGGGGGTAACCTTTCTGCTCAACACCTCGGTGGTCCGAGTAGCCGATCTGGGCAACGAACGGGAGGTGGTGGTGAAAAATGCGGCAGGCGTTACCACGCGCCTTAAGGGTGAAGCGATCCTGGTCGCCATGGGCCGCTCCCCCAACGTGGCGGGGCTCGGACTGGAGAAAATCGATGTCCCTTTCGATCAGAGAGGGATTGCGGTGAACCGCTCTCTGCGGACCAGCCACCGCCATATCTATGCAGCCGGCGACGTCATCGGCGGCTATCAGTTCACCCATGTTGCAGGCTACGAAGGCGGGGTGGTGTTGAGCAAGGCGATCTTTCATCTGCCCAAAAAGGTTGATTACTCCCTGGTGCCCTGGTGCACCTATACCCATCCGGGTCTGGCCTCCATCGGCCTCAACGAAAAAAGAGCCCAAAAAGCCGGGATCGACTACACGGTGTGGAGCGAGGAGTTCAGCAATAACGACCGGGGGTTGGCCGAGGGAGAAAGTGTCGGGAGGATCAAGTTGTTGCTGGGCCGAAGGGGAAAACCGCTGGGCGTGCAGATTCTCGGCCCCCAGGCCGGGGAGCTCTTGGGCGAGTGGGTTGCGGTGATGAACGGCGGGATGAGCCTGTCGAAGATTGCCTCGGCCATCCACCCCTACCCCACCTTGGGGGAGATCAACAAAAGGGTGGTCGGCTCGATTTTTTCCAAAAAGATATTTTCCGCGCCGGTACGCAAGGGGCTCAAGTTCTTTTTCGGCTTCAGAGGTCCGGCCTGCAAATAGGAGGGGTCCTCCCTATTCCACCGTGACGCTCTTGGCCAGGTTCCGGGGCTGGTCCACATCACAGCCGCGCAGATTGGCAATCTCGTAGGCCAACAGCTGCAGGGGCACAACAAAGAGGATCGGGTTCAGCTCCTCGTGGCAGAGAGGCACCGTGATCACCTGCTCGGCGATGCGCCGGCAGTTTTTGTCGCCGGCATTCGCCACCAGGATGATCCTGCCGTTGCGGGCCTTGACCTCTTCCACGTTGGAAATGACCTTCTCATAGACGCTGTCCTTGGGGGCCAGGGCGAGAACCGGCATATCCCGGTCGATCAGCGCGATGGGGCCGTGCTTGAGTTCCCCTGCCGCATACCCTTCGGCGTGAATATAGGATATTTCCTTGAGCTTCAAGGCGCCTTCCAAGGCGATGGGAAAATTGCTCCCCCTGCCCAGGTAGAGAAAATCCCGGCTGTGGGTAAAGGCCTCGGCAATACGGGCCGTTTCCTCCTGCAAGCGGGGCAGCTCCTGCTCCATGAGCGCGGGCAGTTCGAGAAGGGCATGACCGATTGCCTTGCGGTTCTTGGCACTCATGGTCTTGCGGACCTCGCCTAAGAAAAGGGTGAGCAGGAGCAGGGCGGTGAGCTGGCAGGTGAAGGCCTTGGTGGAGGCCACCCCGATCTCCGGTCCGGCATGGGTGTAAATCGTGCCGTGCGCTTCCCGGGTGATGGTGCTGCCCAGCACATTGCAGATGGCGATGACCTTGGCCCCCATCTTCTTGGCAAGCCGCAGCCCCGCCAGGGTATCGGCCGTTTCCCCGGACTGGGAGATGGGCACCACCATCACGGTTTCGTCCAGCAGCAGACGCCGGTAGCGGAACTCCGAGGCGATATCCACCTCCACCGGGATACCCACCCATTTTTCCAACCAGTATTTGGCCACCAGGGCCGCATGCCAAGAGGTACCGCAAGCCACCAAGGAGATGCGGCTGATCTTTTTGAGCTCCACCGCATTCAAGCCTATCTCCGGCAGTTGCACCTTGCCGGTTTCCGGATCGAGCCTGCCGCGAAAGGTGTTAAGAATGGCCTGGGGCTGCTCAAAGATCTCCTTGAGCATGAAATGGCGGTAGCCAGCCTTCTCGGCCATGGCCGCGTTCCACTCGATGGTCTTGATCTCCTTGACCACCTTGCGGCCATTCCCAAGACCCATCACCTGCCATTCCCCCTGCTTGAGGACGGCAAGCTCCCGATCCTCCAAAAAAACCACCTGGTTGGTGTAGGGAAGCAAGGCCGGGATATCCGAGGCCATGAGGCATCCGCCCCCCTCGGCAATTCCAAGAACCAAGGGACTCTGATTGCGCACCGCCACCAGTCGGTCCGGCTGGCCGGCCCACAAAACCCCGATGGCGTACGAGCCTTCGACCTTTTTCAGAGCCTGGCGCACCGCCTTGACCAGATCCCCACCGCCGAGGTGTTCCTCAATGAGATGGGCCAGCACCTCGGTGTCGGTTTCCGAACAGAAGACATGCCCGCGCCCCTGCAACTCCTCGCGAAGGGTATGGTAATTCTCGATGATCCCGTTATGAACCACAACCAGATCGCCGCTACAATCGCAGTGCGGATGGGCATTGAGCTCGGAAGGCGCCCCGTGGGTGGCCCAGCGGGTATGGCCCAAGCCGATGTGGCTGTCGCGGTCCCGCACGGTTTCCAGCAGCTCTTCCAGCTTGCCGAGCTTGCCGGCGGCCCGATATTTCTGGAGCTTGCCACCATGGACATACACCACCCCGGCCGAATCATAGCCCCGGTACTCCAGACGCTTCAAGCCTTCAAGAAGGATGGGCACCACATGCCGCTGTCCGATATAGCCAACGATTCCGCACATACTCAACTCCGTTTTTCTTTTCTGAGGGCTATCTTAGAGGGCGAAACCCTGTCTTGCTTTAGCTACCGCGTTCGGCAAAAGGGTCAACAGGGCCGCAACCTCATCCGCCGTATTATACCGGCTGAGGCTAATGCGCAGGGTCCCGTGCAGATAGGGCTCAGGGACCCGCATGGCCCGCAGCACGTGCGAGGGGTCCACATCGCCTGTCTGGCAAGCGGCATGGGCCGAAACCGCGATGCCGCCCGCATCGAGATCCTGAATCAGCCCGGCCGAAGCCGCGTGCCGGAAACTCACGTTTGTGGTGTTGACCAGCCTGGGCGAGAGCGCACCATTGATCCGCACCTCCGGGATCGCCGCGACAATCCCCGCCTCAAGCAGATCCCGCAGCGCGGCCAGCCGCCGATGCGCTGCCTCGTCCACCCCTGCGGCCAAAGCACAGGCCTGGCCAAACCCAACGATGCCGGGCACGTTTTCGGTTCCGGACCTGCGGCCATTTTCCTGACCGGTGCCCATGATCAGGGGGGTGAAGGGTGCGGTGCGGCTCACATAGAGCGCCCCGACCCCTTTCGGGCCGTGCAGCTTATGACCGGCGATGGTGAGGTAATCCACCCCCAACGCTTCCGCCGAAAGAGCTGCCTTTCCGGCCAGTTGGATGGCGTCGCAATGCAACAAGACGCCCCGCGCCCGGCAGATGGCAGCGATTTCGGCCATGGGCCAGAGCACGCCGGTTTCGTTGTTCGCCACCATGAGGGAGACCAGACCGGTATCCGGCCGGATCGCGCCTTTGAGCGCGTCCAAGTCAAGGGTGCCGTTTTCGTCCACCCCCAGCAGCTCCACCTCGTAGCCCTGAGAGGCGAGAAATTCCAAGGGCGCCAGAACCGAACCATGCTCCACCTGCGAGGAGATGATGTGCTTTTTGCCGGGATTCCCCCAAATTGCGCTGAAGATGGCGGTGTTGTTGCCTTCGGTGCCACCGCTGTTCAAAACAATCCGGCCCGGATGGCAGCCGAGCAATCCGGCCACCTGCTCGCGGGCCAGCTCCACTGCGTGCCGGGCAGCCTCGCCGAAACGGTGGGAGCTTGCCGGGTTGCCGAAACAGTCGGCCAAATAAGGGGCCATGGCTGCTCGCACCGCAGGGTCCAGCGGGGTGGAGGCGTTGTTGTCGAAATAGATGGTGTGCATGGGCTCAGATCCGCAGCATTCTGTCCAAAGAGAGTTTGGCCTCGGCCGCTACCTCGGGGGAGACGGTGATCCGGTTGACCACCCTGCCCTGGGCCAGGTTATCGAGCACCCAGAGCAGGTAACCTGGTTTGATCCGGTACATGGTGGAGCAGAGGCACTGGAAGGGCGAGAGGGAATGGATCTCCCGATCCGGGTACTGGCTTTTAAGCCGGTTCACCAAGTTGACCTCGGTGCCTATGGCCCACTTGCTGCCCACCGGGGAGTCGCGCACCGCCGTGATGATCGCCTCGGTGGAGCCGTACTGGTCGGCCCGATTCACCACCTCGTTGCGGCATTCGGGATGGACAATGATCCGCACCTCGGGATCGCGCTCCCGCCAACCAGCGACATGGGCGGCGGTGAATTGCATGTGTACCGTGCAGTAGCCATCCCAGAGGATGACCTTCGCCTTCTCCAATTGGGCCGGGGTATTGCCGCCCAAGGGCTTGGCGCGCTGCCAGAGGACCACCTCGTCTTCGGCAATCCCCAAAGCGCTGGCGGAATTGCGCCCCAGATGCTCGTCCGGGAAAAAGAAGACCTTCTCTCCCTCAGCCAGCGCCCAGGTCAGCACCCGCTCGGCATTGGAGGAGGTGCAGACCGAACCGCCATGCTTGCCGACAAAAGCCTTGAGCAGGGCGGAGGAGTTCACATAGGTCACCGGGATAACCCGACCGCTGGTCACCTTGGCCAGATCCTCCCAGGCCCAGGCCACCTCTTCGCTGGTGGCCATGTCGGCCATGGGGCAACCGGCCCGCAGGTCGGGGAGGATGACCACCTGATCCGGGGCCGTTAGAATATCGGCGGATTCCGCCATGAAATGCACGCCGCAGAAGACGATGTACTTCCGGTCCGTGGCCTCGGCGGCATTACGGGCAAGCTTGAGGGAATCCCCGGTCAGGTCGGCGAACCGGAAGGTCGCCTCCTGCTGGTAATGGTGTCCCAAAATCAAAAGATTGCCGCCCAGCTCTTTCTTGCGGGCGGCAATCTTTTGGCAGATTATTTCTTCATTTTCCTGCAGGTATTCCGAGCCAAGCTCAACCTGCTGCAGCACGGTCATCTCTCTGTCCTTCACTCCCAGGCACCCCGGGAGAGCATCATGATATGTAAGGCAAAGGCGCAAGGATAAGAAAAAATCCTTGCGCCCGTTGCGACTCAGCGTTTGTTTCTTTTAGCGGCCGTTACTTTACCAGCTTTACCCAGGCAGCGGTCGGCCCCTTGTCCCCTTCACCCTCGCCGAAGCGGACCTCATCGCCTTCGGCCAACTGGGCCATGGTCACATCCTTGAGGGCATTCTCGTGAAAATAGACCTCCTGGCCGTCCATGGTCATGAGAAAGCCGTAGGACTCATAGGGAAACAGGCTCTTAATGGTACCCATGGCCGGACCCGCGGCAACACCCTCCGGCTCCTTGACGGTCTGCCGCCGCTTGCGCTGCAGCTCCTTCAACTGGAGGCCAAGGGTGTCAAACGCTTCCACCAGCAGGGGCCGCACCGTCTCCCCTTTTCTTTTCACAACCACGGTATCATTGGGAACGGAAGCGATGACGCGGACCTCATGCCCGCCTGCCTTATGCCCGGCGGTCTCCTCAATGGAGACACGGAGATGATGAACAAGACCGGGGTGGTGGCGATCAAGGCGCCCCTTCTCCTCTTCGATTTTGTCCTGCCAGGCCTTACGAATTTCCAGATTCCTTCCTTCAACTTGTAGTTCCATGCATTTCCTCCATCACAGTGATTAGGTTGCCGCCCGCAAGGGGCAGCCGACTGGAGAGCTTTCAATTGTATTCTACCATAATGATGGGCGAAAAACAGCTTCTCTTCGTGTGGGGGAAAATAAAAAAGCCGGGGCAAAAGAGGCGGGAATCCCCTCTCTTTTGCCCCGGTTTTAGGGGAACAACCTTATGTACCAAGAAGCACACGCAGGAAGCGAACGGAACATCCTGCGCCCACGCAACGCCAAGATTTTTTTTTGGATCCTCAGCGGAAAAATCAGCTCCCTATTTTTCACCCGCTTCCGGGAGTTGCTTGATGTACACATCCTGCTGCGGGAAGGGGATGGTTATCTTGTTTTCGGCAAAGGCCTTGTAGATCCCCTTCAAGAGGTTGTGAATCTCCAGCCCCTTGAGCCGGGGATCCTCGACCCAACAGAGCAGCTCAAAATCGACGGACGAGGAGCCGAAGGAGCGCATCCGTACCCGGGCCTCAGGCTCCTGAACCACCGCGGGATTAGCGGCGGCCACCGCCAGGAGCACCGCCTCCACCTGGGCCAAGTCGCTGCCGTAGGCAACCCCAACCGGCACCCTGATCCGGAAACGAGGGACCGGCGCGCTTTCGTTGATGATCTTGCTGTTGGCCAAAATGGAGTTGGGAATGGTGATCAGGACATCGTCCCGGGTCATGATCCGGGTGGAGCGCACCCCGATCTCCACCACCTCGCCCCGCTGATCGTTGTCGATGATGATGTAATCGCCCACCTTGAAGGTCTTGTCGGCAAAGATGCTGATGCCGCCGAAGAAATTGGCCAGACTGTCCTTGGCCGCCAGGGCCACGGCGATACCGGCGATACCGGCGGAGGCGAAGAGCGGGGCCAGGTTGACGTTCCAGATGGAAAGAAGCCAAAGCAGGGCGGAAACAAAGATAACCACCCGGACCACATTCTTAAGGAGAAGAAAGAGATCCGCCCCGATCTTGCCCCGCTCGGAAATGGAGTCCAGATAATGCTCGCCCAGGACCATGAAGAGGCGCAGCGCGGCCAGGGTCCAGATGACCAGGGCAATACTTTTTGCCACGTCCGGCACAAATTTCTCCCAGGGCGGGGAAAGTCCCGGCTCCATGCTCAAGGCATGGAGGATACCGACAAAGAAAATACTGACCACAATGGGGGTGTGGAGGATATCGATGGCCTTGTCGTCAAGGTCCGTGGTGGTATAGGCGGCAGCCAACCGCTTGAGGATGCGGTTGACAAAGATATCCACCGCCTTGGCCAGCAAAGCGTAAATCGCCACCACCATGAGCCGCTGGATGATGGGTTGCCGGGAGAGGTCTTGCAGAAAAGGGGAGAGTTCCATGTGTTCACTCAATTATTGTTGATTTAAGGATTTGGAGGGGCTTTTGCCCTATTCCCATTGTCACGCCGCCGAGCACCGCAGAGGCTGCCGAAAAAGGGCTTTGCACTGTTTGAGGCGCAGCCGAGTTTGCAAAGCCCCGGCAGCATCGAGGAGCACAGGGCATCCCGCCAACGGCGGGACAAGTGGCAGGGTGCCTTTTCTTTTTGGTACTTTTTCTTTGGGCAAGCAAAGAAAAAGTACAGAAGGGTAAAGCCTAGTTCTCTGACTACTGCGATTGGCTGATATCGCCCCGCATCACCGGGAGCGGAATTTATCGATGATCCGGCACATGCAGTGGTTATGTATGATTCTCATTGATAATGTCCGCAAGACCATTGAGGTTTTCTTTGAGCTGCCAGGCCCGCTCAGTATAAGTATGGATATCCGAATCAAGCAGTCCAGATCTTTCCAAAATAGTTTCTTCGATCAGCCCCGACAGGAGTGCGTGAATATTGTGCGTGAGATAATTGCGTTGGTCCTTCAATGTTTCCAGGGCTGGTAACATTTGATGGAGAAGTGTATGTTTTCTGGCAAACTTGATCAATTCGCCCAATGCCGCTTTTGACATATTTGTTTCTGGGGCGTGCTTGGCAATGTATTGCTTAAGAAGGCTTTCCAGCCGACCTGCAGCTAGGACGGCACGCCCGAGTTCTGCACAAAATTTGTCGTCCTCATAAAGCAATCTGAAAAAATCTGGCCCTGATATCGTTTCGCCTTTACACATCATAATGACAAAGACCCGCCGAAATTAGGCCGCAGGCCTAGTTTTCCGCTGAATTGCCTTGCTATACGGTTATCCTTATCCATATGGTTTCTGGATAGGCCGTTTGTAATACCCTCTTAAGTCTGAGGGGAACAAACAAAATAATTCAATGTTGTTGTATGCATCAAGCTCGCTAAAATCAGCCAACCATATTTCACAAAAACCATAATTTTTTAAATCTGGAAACATCTCCTCGGTAAGAGCGTTAGCCAATTCCCAAAGAGGTGACTCCTGAAGTTGCACTATGAGTATTGTGGCGTTTGGAAATTTCCAATTTTCCGAGTCACGTTTTTTCTCTTTTTCATATATGAGTGACGAGATGATGTCTAATGATTTTTCTGGATCTATCTTTATGTTTTTATTAATAAACTTATCGAAGAAAACATCGTTTGGGTGTCCCCTCCTAACTTGAACAATTTCAACCCCAACATGTAACCCATTACTGCGTTTACATATGAAATCTGGGCGTTCCGTGGCCTCGATTACTTCGAGGCAGTCATTAGTTATCTCCTCATAGACGGGATTGAAATATTCAAGAACTTCAAGTTCGAGTTCTTTTTTGTAATTGTCATCGCTCAATTTCTACACCAGATGATGAGTTACCGTATAATAAGTTATTCTGTAGTCTCTGCCCATCACCCCAAAAATCATGATGGTCGGAAATATACACAAAAACCCCACCCTCACCCCCTGGCAAACCGCCTCCGCACAGCACCAATCCGCTCCAGCGACCTCCGCACCCTCTCCCCGGAAACCACCCCGCCCACAGCCCTACTCAATAACTCATAAGCCGCAATGATCTTCACATGCTCATGGCAGATCAACAACATGTCCGCCCCGGCCTTAAAAGCAACAAGGGCGGCATCCGCCACCGTACCGTCATTTTCGATGGCGCCCATCTCCAGGTCGTCGGTAACCACCATGCCGTCGTAGCCCAGCTCGTCACGCAACACTCCGCCCAAGATCCGCGACGACAGGGTGGCGGGCTGATCCGGATCAAGTTGCGGGTACACGGTGTGGGAAGTCATCACCCCCGCCACCCCCGCCCGGATCGCGGCAGCAAAGGGCACCAAATCGCACCCGCGCAGCTCCTCCAGGGAACGATCCACCACGGGCAACACCTTATGGGGGTCCAGGGTTGCGCCGCCCAAGCCGGGAAAATGCTTGCCGCAGGCAGCCAACCCGTTCTCCTGCATGGCCGTGATCACCAACGCGCCCAGACGAGCCACCTGCTCCGGGGTGCCGCCCAGGGCGCGGCGTTCCATGAACAAGCCCAATCCGGCAGGGCTCACATCCAGCACCGGAGCCAGGTTCATGTTGATCCCCACCGCCAGCAGCTCGCGGGCGCAGGTTTTGGCATACTCGACCAGCAACTCCTCGGCCCGCTCGCTTTCCGCCAGCACCCTGGCATCGGGAAACTCGGTGAAATGGGGTCCCTTGAGCCGGGCCACGGTGCCGCCCTCCTGATCGATGGAGATCAGCGGCGCACCCAGCCCAGCGGCGCGGCAGGCCGCAACAAGCTCGAGGCAAAGGGTACGGATCTGCTCGGGGTTCTCGGCGTTTCGCTTGAACAGAATGAAGTTGTTGATCCCATACCTATTAATAAGGTCGCGGGTGGAATCATCCAGCTCCGTCCCAGGTAGGCCGACCATGAACAACCCGCCCAATGCATTCTTCATTTTGCCCTCTTCATTGTGCATTATTACTGATACTCCACCGGGTCAACCCGCCCAGCCTCGGCAAACCCCTTGAGCCGCAAGAGACAACTGTCGCAACTCCCGCAGGCCCTCCCCTGCCCGTCCGGGTCATAACAACTATGGGTCAACCCGTAATCCACCCCCAGCTCAAACCCCTTCTCGATGATCTCCTTCTTGGTCATCTTGAGAAGCGGGGCATGGACGCGCAAACGGGTCTCCCCTTCCACCCCGGCCCTAGTGGCCAAGTTGGCCACCCGCTCAAAGGCTTCCAAAAATTCCGGGCGGCAGTCGGGATAGCCGCTGTAATCCATGACATTGACCCCGATAAAGACATCGCCTGCGCCCAGCACCTCGGCCCAAGCCATGGCATAGGACAAAAAGATGGTGTTGCGACCCGGCACATAGGTGATGGGGATGGAGGCGTTCATCTCCGTCTGGCTGCGCCCCTTGGGCACCGCCGCATCCGTGGTCAAGGCCGAGCCGCCGATGGCGTCGAGGTCGAGGCGGAGAATGAGATGCTTTTCGATCCCCTGCCGGGCCACATTGGCCTTGGCCCGCTCCAGCTCCACCTGCTGGCGCTGACCGTAAGCAAAACTCAGGCAGCAACACTCATACCCCTCACCCATGGCCATGGCCAAGACCGTGGCCGAATCAAGGCCGCCGCTGAGTAAGACCACTGCTTTTGGTTTTTTCTGCATCATATTCTCCCCTGGCCGCAACAGGCGGCCGTTTTCTGTATCCACTCTATTGTAAGGGTTGCTGCGAAGCAAGCTGAGAAAATTACCCTGTGCATTTTGCTTTTTACAAGTCCAACCGCACCGGCAGCGGCCGGACAATGGTGATCGCCTCCGGACTTAACGTTGCCCCATAGGCCAGCACCTCCACCCCCTGAGCCGCCACCTCCCGCAACGCCTGGGCATAACCCGGATCAATGTGCGCGGCTGGGGCAAAATAATCCACATCCTCCCGCTGGACACAGAAAAAAACCACGGCCCGGCAGCCGGTTTGGCGCAGGGTGAGCAGCTCGGCCAGATGCTTCGCCCCCCGGGTGGTCACGGCATCGGGAAACATGGCCGCCCGATCCAGGGCCAGGCTGCAGTTTTTCACCTCCACATAGATCTGTTCCTCCCCGCGGGTGAGCAAAAAATCCAAGCGGCTCTTGTCCGAGACCTTGATCTCGGGCCGGATCATCTCAATCCCGGCCAGCTCCGCCACCACCCCGGCACGGATGGCCTCGGCGACCAAGCCATTGGTGCGGGCGGTGTTGATCCCCACCCAGGTCGTGCCGACCCGGACCATCTCCAGGGTATGGCCATACTTGCGTTTGGGGTTGTCCGCCAAGGAAACGAGCACCGGGCTTCCCGGCTCCTTGCACCCCGACATGCTGCCGGAATTCGGACAATGCACGGTGAGCAGCCGGCCATCGTCCATGGCCACGTCGGCGAGAAACCGTTTGTACCGCAAGACCAGCCTTCCCTGCTGCAAGATTTGTCCGAATTCCATTTTTTTCATCCGATCCGATTGTTGTGGGGTATACTCTTTTAAGTGAATTACCGGGGCACGCAACCATACCAACACCACTTTTCCCAAGGCATCCATAATGCCAGATAGACCAGCAAAAAAAAAGGCTGTTGCCCTCCGCTACGATACAAGCCAGGATCCCGCGCCCAAGATTATCGCCAAGGGAGCGGGAGACATTGCCCTAAAAATCATCGCCCTGGCCAAGGAACATGGCATCCCCATTCAAGAGGATGCCGATCTGGTCGAGGTTTTGGCCAAACTGGACCTGAATGCGGACATCCCCCCGGAAACCTATCTGGTGGTGGCGGAAATCCTCGCCTTTATCTACCGGGCCAACACCAAGATGACGCCCTCCTGAAAAAAAACCTCATTCATTCCCCCCGTCCGATTCACCGCGACACTAGGAAAAAAATACCGGTCCTCCCCGCCCCGCATCCATTTTTTTGACACCCGCCTCCCCAGACCAAACCAGCCACAAAAAATCACACATCTTGCTGTATTTATTTAATTTATAGCAGCACAAAAACCTCGCCCCCGCCAAGCAAAGATTCCGGCACGCCTCTTGCAACAATAGAATGCATCACACACAGAGAGGGATGCCATGTTCATCAACAACAGACTCGGATTACTGGAAAGCGTTGAAACCCTGATCAACCAGGAACAGCGGCTGAACCAGGTATCAAACAACCTGGCGAACGTTGATACCCCTGGGTTCAAGAAAGAAACCGTCACTTTCGACGAGATGCTCTACCAGGCGAATCGCTCCCGCCAACGGGTCGGCAAGGGGTTGCGGATCAACACGGTCCAGGAGCAGGGCGTTGTTCAAAAAACTGACGCACCCCTTGATTTGGCCATCTCCGGGGATGGTTTTTTCCGGGTCGAGACCCCGGCCGGGGAGCGTTATACCAGGGCCGGAAACTTCCAGCGCAACAACGAAGGGGTGCTGGTCACCGCCAATGGCTACCCGGTGCTGGGCGATGGCGGCCCCATCACCATCAACGGCAACAAGGTCAATATCGCCCGCGACGGCAACGTTTTTGTCGATGGCATCAAGGTTGACCGCCTGTCGGTAAACACCGTTGACCCGCTGGGGCTGAAAAAAGAAGGCGAAAACCTTTTCCGTCTGGTGGAGGGCGCGGCGGTGGAAACCCCGGAAAGTGTCCAGATCCTGCAAGGGCATCTGGAAAAATCAAACGTCAACACCGTCACGGAAATGACGGAGATGATCGATCTCTACCGCGCTTACGAAGGACAACAAAAAATGATCCGGGCCGTGGACGACCTGGACGACCTTGCCGTGCGCAGGGTCGGCAGCCTGGCAGGATAACCGTTACCAATTAAGACAAGGGGACCAGCATGATCCGCTCACTATTCTCCGGACGCTCCGGCATGACCGGCCAGCAATTGCAGCTGGACACCATCGCCAACAACCTGGCCAACGTCAACACCGCCGGCTTCAAGAAAAGCCGGGCCCAATTCGAGGATCTCTACTACCAGGAAATCCGGGCCATGGGCACGGAAACCGCCGATGGCGGCAGGGTGCCCTCCGGCATCCAGGTCGGCCTCGGTGTGCGCCCCACCTCGGTGCAAAAAATCTTCACCCAGGGCAGCCTGACGGAAACGGGCAACGACCTGGACTGGGCCATTGAGGGCGCCGGATTTTTCAAGGTGATCCGCGATGGCGAGGATTACTTTACCCGGGCCGGCGCCTTCAGCCTTGATGGCGACGGCAACGTAGTCACCCAGAACGGCGATCGGCTGCAGCCTGAAGTTACCGTGCCCCAGGGAACAACCTCCATCGCCATCAACAGCAATGGCCTTCTCACCGCCAAGGATGCCCAGCAGCAGGTGCTCGCCACGGTCCAGATCACCCTGCACAGCTTCATCAATCCCGGCGGCTTGCGCAGTTACGGCGCCAATCTTTTCCAGGAAACCCTGGCTTCCGGCGCCCCCACCGAGGCCAACCCCGGCACCGAGGGCTTGGGCACCATCCAGCAGCGCTTTATAGAGGTCTCAAACGTGGATGTCACCGAGGAACTGGTCAACATGATCATTACCCAGCGCGCCTACGAAGTAAACTCCAAGGCGGTCACCACCGCGGACAAGCTGCTGGAAGTGGCCAACACCCTGGTCCGTTAAAAGGAATTTAAGATGCTGCTGCGTATTACACGTCTCCTCTTGGTTGCAATGCTGTTCTGCCTTGCCTGTCCTCTTTCCGGACAGGCGGCGGAGAGCATTGCCGCCCCGGAACTTGCCGCCTTGGAAACGATCTTCAGCAAGGTTGTCCTTGGAAATGCCCCTTGGCCCAAGGAGGACGTCAAGATCACCAATTTCAACGTCCAGCCCCTGGCCATGACCATCCCGGCGGGCAGTTTTGATTACCGGGTCACCCAGAGGCCATCCGACTTCCGGCCCGGCAAAAAGAATGTCAGCATCGACATCCTGCAAGAGGGTTTGGAGCAAGGCCAGGTGAAGATGAGCGGCGATCTCCGGCTTTTCGGCACGGTGGCCAACACCACAAAACGGCTGAACCGAAACGATATCCTCAGCCGCGATGACATCGCCATGCGGCGGCAGGATATCTCCATGCTGGATGGCGGGATCATTAAAGACCCGGAGCAGGCGGTCGGGCAAAAGCTCAAAATCTCGCTGCCGGCCGGAGCCATCCTCTATGAACAATCCCTTGATGCCCCAAACTTGGTAAAACGGGGCGAGCGGGTGACCATCATGGCAAAATCGAAGGCAATTCAGATAACCGCGCCTGGAGAAGCAAAAAATTCCGGGGCACTCGGCGAAATGATCCGGGTCAAAAACCTCATGAGCCGCAGGGAGATCCATGCCC
Source organism: Thiovibrio frasassiensis (assembly GCF_029607905.1). Taxonomy (NCBI): domain Bacteria; kingdom Pseudomonadati; phylum Thermodesulfobacteriota; class Desulfobulbia; order Desulfobulbales; family Thiovibrionaceae; genus Thiovibrio; species Thiovibrio frasassiensis. Next base: position 1,404,587 of record NZ_JAPHEH010000001.1, on the reverse strand, counting down.
GGGTTCTGGACGTCGGCCTTGTGGAGGCAGAATTTTGAGACAGCTATCCCATCCATCAAAGGAGAAGATTATGCGCACCCTACAGCACACCACCATCGGCATCCTTCTGCTCGCCGGCCTTTCCGCCTGCGCCGGCAGCCAGCAAGCCCAGCAGTTGCCGGAGCGCTACACCCTGCCCACCCCGCCCAAAGCCGCGCAAGTCCAGCCGGAGGGAACAATCTACGCGGCCAGCACCAGCGGCTTAGATCTGTATGCGGACAGCCGGGCGAAAAAGATCGGCGACATCGTTCTGGTCCGCATCGTGGAAACCTCCAAGGCCAACAAGGAAGCCAACACCAAAACCCAGCGGACCTCCAGCGCCACCGGCGGCATTTCCAGCATGTTCGGCCTGGAGACCTGGCTGGCGGATAACAACCACCGTTTTACCCCCTCGCTCACCGAACTCCAGGCCAGGCTGACCAATGATTTCGAAGGCAAGGCCAAGACCGACCGGAAAAGCAACGTCACCGCCACCATCTCGGCCCGGGTCATCGACATCACCACAGACGGCAACCTGAACATCCGCGGCTACCAGGAGGTGAAGGTCAACGATGAAACCCAGCACATCATCCTCTCCGGCATCATCCGTCCGCAGGATGTCGCCCAGGACAACTCGGTCCTCTCGACCCATGTTGCCGACGCCCGGATCGAATACAGCGGCCAGGGGGTTCTCGGCGACAAGCAGCGACCGGGCTGGCTGGCCAGGGCCCTGGACACCGTGTGGCCGTTTTAGGAGAGCAAAGCAACGCGCTAGGCAAAATATTCCTTCCTCTCTATGGGGCGACGCCATGATAAAAAGAATATTCCCTTTGAAAATAGCACATTACAACACACCCATCTCCCGTGGCACGCTGCTTGCTAGGATTACAAGGTACAGGCTCAAAAAAATACAGGTTGAGGACAGCTCCATGCAGACGACAACCGTACCCTTCACAAATACAAGCCAGACCATACGGCGAACAACCCTGCTCTTTGTCGCCGCGCTTCTGCTCGGTTTTCTCTGGAACACCGGGTTTGCCCATGCCGTCCGCTTAAAAGATCTGGCTTCGGTAAAGGGGGTGCGGAACAACCAGCTGGTGGGCTACGGCATTGTGGTCGGCTTAAACGGCACCGGCGATGGCAACAAAGCCGCTTTTACCGGCCAGGGGCTGACCAATATGCTCAACAATCTCGGGGTCAAGGCGGACCCGGAAGCTACCAAGGTGAAAAATATCGCCAGCGTCATGGTCACCGCCACCCTGCCGCCCTTCTTCAAGGTGGGCCAGAGGATCGACGTAACCATATCTTCGGTGGGCGATGCCACATCCTTGCAAGGCGGCACCCTGCTGGTCACCCCCCTTAAGGGTCTGGACAATAATGTCTATGCCATGGCCCAGGGGCCCATCAGCACCGGAGCCGACCCCGCAGCCCGGGGCGCGGCAAAACAAGCAAATCATCTGACCGTGGCCCGGATCACCAACGGCGCCTCGGTGGAACGGGAAGTGCCGGTGAATTTTGCCAACAAGGAGAGCATCACCATCAGCCTGGCCGCCCCGGATTTCACCACGATCTCCCTGATGAAAACCGCCATTGACGCCTATCTGGGCGGCGCCTACGCCACCGCCCGGGACGGTGCCTCGGTGGATGTCGCAGTGCCGCCAAAATTCAAGGCGCAGGAGGTCGCGCTGCTGGCAGCCCTGGAAAACATCGAAATCAACCCGGAACGGCGGGCCAGGGTGGTCCTCAACGAACGGACCGGCACGGTGGTCATGGGCGACAATGTCACCATCAGTCAAATGGCCCTTTCCCATGGGAATCTGAGCCTGCAAGTCAAGCCCCCGCCCCAGCCCGGTGCTGCAGCCAATGCCCCGGTTGACACGGCCAAGGTCGGGCAAAAGGTGGTAACCCTGCAACCGGGCGTCACCCTGGGCGAGGTGGTCCGGGCCTTGAACTCGGTGGGCGTCGCGCCCCGGGAACTCATCGCCATCTTTCAGGCCATCAAGGCCGCAGGCGCCTTGCAGGCCGAACTGGAAATCATTTAGCGAGTTAAAAATTATTTTCCGGCAGAAAATAATTTCGTTAACACACTTACCCCGTTTATCGGGACTAGGAACGAAACGGCATGGATATTATCAGCGAAGCAACAAGCGGGCTTAAGGGAATCAGCAATTCTGCCGATACGCTCAAGGAGAAGAAACTCCGCGAGGCCTGCGCCGGCTTTGAAGCCCTGATGCTCAAACAGATTCTGAGCCAAGCCCGCCAGGGGATCGAAAAAAGCGGTCTGCTTGACGGCGGCTATGGCGAGGAAATGTTTCAGTCCATCCAGGATGACCAGATGACCCAGAAAATGGCGGCAAGCTCCGGCCTCGGCTTTGGCGAGATGCTCTACCGGCAACTCTCACAAGCCCATGCCCCGCAGAGCCCAACGAGTAAGGAGAAGTAAACCATGCAGCAGACAACAGAGCAACACGCCCTGCCGGCTAAATTCTTCGAAGCCCTGGAGCAGGAGATCCTCCTTTCCCAGGACCTGCTCGTCATCTTGAACGAAGAACAAAAAGCCCTGGTGATCATGGACATGCAGGCCCTCATTCTCTTGAGCAACAAGAAAGAAAACAGACTGAGCCGCCTCCAGGCCCTGGATTCTCTGCTCGCCGATTTGACCAGGGAGCTCTGCCCGGAAGCAAAGGGAAAAACTGCAAGACTTGGGGCCCTCATCCCCCTCCTCAGCCAGGAAGAGGGGGAAACGCTGAACCTGTATCGCACAAAACTGAGCGGACTGCGGGAAGAGATCCTCAGCCGCACCCAAATCAACAAGCACTTTGCCGCGGATGTAAAAACATATCTCAATGACGCCATTTCCCTTATCACCAGCGGGATAGCGGAACGCCCCATGTACGGCCTCACCGGGCGCAGCAAAAAGCCCTCCCTGAATCAACCTTCCTTTATCAGTCGGGAGGTCTAAGACCATGGCCGGCATTGGACATGTGCTGAGCATTGCCAAGGAGGCGCTCCTCACCCACCAGCTTTCTATCCAGGTGGCGTCGCACAATATTGCCAATGTTGACACCCCCGGCTACACCAGACAGTCGCTGCAGCTTGAAACCCATAATGCGACCCCCATCAGCTCCGGTATGCTCGGCGGCGGGGTTAAGGGCACAAGCATCCTGAGAAATTACGACCAGTTCATGGTGCAGCGCCTCGCCAACCAGGAATCAACCCTGGGCAGCCTGGAAGCGCAGCAGCAATCCATGCGGCTGGTGGAAACCGTGTTCAATGAAGCGCCGGGCCTGGCCATCAACGATCTGATGAACCAATTCTGGTCCAGTTGGCAGGAGCTGGCCGACAACCCGGAAATATCCGCGACCAGACAACAGGTGGTCCAGTCTTCCCAGCTGATCATTGATCAGCTGCACACCATGACCGGCGAATTGACCCAGGCCAAATTCGATATCGGGATCAGTCTCGACACAGCCATCGAAGACGTCAACTCCATTGTCACCCAGATCGCAGACCTCAATGTCCAGATTTCCGGCGCGGAATCCGCGGCTGGCGAGGCAAACGACATGCGCGACAAAAGAGACGGCTTGGTCCGGGAGCTTTCCCAGCTGCTCGACGTCTCTTTCTTCGAAGATAAAAACGGCGCCTACACCATTCTCATGGCCGACGGCCACACCCTGGTGGAAAGCAACCAATCCTGGCAGGTGGACTGGGAAAACAACGAACTCATCTGGGTAAACAAAGACAGCAATGGCCTGGAAACCCGCCGGCCCATCGGCGGCGGGGCCGAATTGGGCGGCAAGATCGGAGGCTGGCTTGAGGTCCGCGGCAATCTGGTTGAAGGCGACCCGAACAATTTCCTCGGCCGCCTCGACGCCTTTGCCAACGCGATGATCCGGGAGATCAACCAGCAACACTCCCAAGGGGTCGGACTTACCATGTTCAGCGATGCCCTGACCGGTTCGGCGCAGGCGAAAGATGTTGCCCGGCTCACCGCCACCATCGATCCGATCACCGCAAATTTGACCATTGCCCCGGACAGCATCACCATCAACAACCGCGCTGTCGGAGAAATCATTGGCGGCACCCCGCTGAATGGTCTGGCCACGATCAAGGCTTACAACGCCGTGACCGCGATCAATACAGCAGCAACCGACGTCACCGCAAGACTCACCACCCAGATGGCGGGAAGCTTGTCGGTTGACGCGAGCAACATTCAGGCGGGAGACATAATCAGCCTCACCGTCAATGGTGTTGCCGTGAATTACACGGTGGTCGGCGGCGTGGGCGGAGACTTGGGCGACAATGCCGCCTTTGCCACACACCTGGCCGCCGAAATCACCAGTGACCTTTCCACCTACAACGGCCTCGCCACCACCAGCAATCCGGTGACCATCAAAGCCACCGCCGGCACCGGCAGCAATGGCGGCGTTGCCAACTCCCTCGTCTTTTACAACGAAAATGAGGGAGACGGCTCCTCAATCACCGTGGACAACCTGAACATAACCCTTTTTGCCGCTGGCCCAGCGACCATCGCGGACCTGGGTCTCGCCACTGTCGCCGGCAACACCTACACCGCCGATGCCACCCACAACACGGGCAAGATCACCCTGTTTTCCACCAACACCTTTACCCTCAAAGCCGGGGCCACCGATTCCATCCTGGCCCAGCTCGGCCTTACCGGAACCACGGTCTCTTCTTTTGACACGCAAACCGGCGACGGCTCCATCACCTATGGCCCGGAAGTGAGTTCCCAAGGCCCCCTGCTGCCCGGCTTCGACTATTTTGACGAACTCGACACCAGCGGCAGCTTCGATATCTGGGTTTACAACACCGATGGCTCCTTGGCCCTGCCCCAGCCCGTTACCGTCTCCCTGGAGCGGGCCTACGATTTAAACGGTGTGGTCCGCGCCATCAACACCGCCATGACGAACGCCGGCGCGGTTACCGGGGGTACACGCTGGGTGGAGGCCTCCCCCTCCAACGCCAGCCTGCGCCTCACCCCGGACACCAACCACCAGTTCGTCTTTGCCAATGACACCTCCAACCTTCTGCAGGTTGCCGGGCTGAACACCTTTTTCACCGGCAGCAGCGCGGCAACCATCGGCGTTAACAGCGTGATTACGAACAATTTCAACAACCTGGCCGCAGGCACCGTTGGCGCCCAAGGGCAAATATTTAGCGGGGACAACACTAATTCCCTCAAGATCACGAGCATCCAGCACGATGAGACTATTAAGTATACCGGGGGCGCAAAAAACACTCTGGATGGCTTTTACAATACCCTGGTCGGCCAGGTTGCCAACACCACCCGCACCATCAGCCGCACTTACGATTCTACGGTGCTGGTAAACAATCAGGTGAGCGAAATGCGCGATTCGGTCTCCGGCGTTTCCCTTGATGAAGAAATGGCGAATCTGGTCAAATACCAGCACGCCTATACCGCCGCCGCCCGCCTCATCACCATGTCGGACGAAATGCTGCAGACCCTGCTTGATTCGGTACGATAGGAGATAACCCATGCGGATTACCATGCAGTCAGTCCATAACAAGACCCTGAGGGATCTCAACAACCTCACCACGTCCATGAGCCGGGTCAACTCACAGATTTCCTCGGGAAAACAAATATCAACGATCTCCCAAGATCCGGTCAATCTGATAACCGCCCTGGGGCTCAGGTCCACGCTTACCCAGATCACCACCTACCAGGACAATCTTACCTTCGGCGACAAGAGCATCTCCGCCGCGGAAAGCGCCCTCACCCAGATGAAGGACCTCACCTTGCGCGCCAAGGTTTTGGGGCTGCAACAGGCAAATGCCACGGTCAATACGCAAAACCGGGCCAGTGCGGCGGAAGAGGTCCGTCACCTCTGGGAAGAAGCCATTACCCTTGCCAACAGCGACGTGAACGGCAAATACATCTTTGGCGGCTACCGGACCACCGGCTACACGGACATTGAGCCGGAACCTTTTGTCGCCGACCTGACAGCAGGGTATCACATCAACGGCCAACCGTTACCCGCCCTCGCCGCTGCCGCACCGACACAATACAACCTGAACACCGGTGACTTGGCCATCAACGGACTCCCCATTGACGCCACCGTTGCTGATGCCGATTCCACCGCCCATGCCGATGCCTCGGCAGCAGCCAAGGCATCGGCGATCAATGCCAAATTTGCCTCTACCGGAGTAAGGGCAGACATCACTCCGGCAAACAAAGTCGCCGCTGGAGCTGTAACGCAAACGCTGCCCCTTCCACCTCTCACAAACATCGCCTCAGGCGATCTGCTGATTAACGGGCAGGATATTTTTGACGGCGTAACCAATCCTGCCGCGGCTGCCGTTCTTGGCCAGGACTCAGACAACACCTTGGTAAATGCGATCAATGCCCACTCTGCGACCACCGGCGTTATCGCTTCCCGCGACAGCAGCGGCATCCTCTCGCTCACCGCAGTGGATGGCAGGAATATCGAGGTTGCAACAAACGCCAATGGGGAAGCCATTTCCCAGCTTAACGGCGCCGCAGGCGATACTGTCTACTTCGGCACCGTACAACTTTCCTCGAATCAGCCCTTTAGCCTGCAAACCACCCCGATTACCGAACCAGGCCTCGTCGCCCTCGGCCTGGATGGGGGAACAGCCATCACCGGCGAAAGCAGCGATACCGTCGGGGATGGCCTCTTGACAATGATCACCATCCAAAAACAAGATGGCAACGTCCGCTATGCCGGGGATCCTGACCATGACCTGGCAATCAAGGTTGGCAAGATCAGCACCCTGGAGGTGGCCAAAAACGGCAAAACCGCCGTGCTGGACACCGGTATTTTTGCCATGCTGAAAAAATTGGAAGACAGCTTGCTCGGCGAGAAATTCAGCTCCGTAACGGGCCTGAACAAAGCCACCGACACCACCGCCAAGCTGGACAGCGGCAACACCGGACTTGAGAAACAGGACACCGCCTTTACCTCCGGGACAATCGCCTTTACGGTGACCGACCACTCCACGTATCCGCCCACGAATCGCACCATGGATATTGGGATCGCTCTTGCCACTGACAGCCCGGCAGATATTGCCGCGAGAATAAACGGCATCCCCGGCATGACCGCCTCCTGGAATAGTGATGGCTACCTAAAACTTGAAACCACCGACACCGAGCGATACAGCTTTACCTACACCGACACCAGCAATTTCCTGGAAATGTCGGGCATCACCCCCGACACCATGCAGGTACAGAGTATCAACAAGGCCGTTGATGATGCCAACACGGTAATGGATAACCTTTCCACCCAGGTCTCCGACTTTGGCGCCCGGGTGAATCGGATCATGGTCCAGCAGCAGATCTATTCAAAGCTCGAGCTGGCCACCACGGAAAATCTCTCGGAAAAAGAAGATACCGATTTCACCAAAGCGCTGCTGGAACTCAAGTCCAAGGAAACCGCCTACGAAGCTGCGCTGGCGGCCGCAGCCAAAACCATGCAGATGAGCCTGCTGGATTTCCTTAAGTAACCATTGTTTTCTCTTTGCAAAAAAAGGAAGATACACTCAGGGAAGAGTGTATTCGATCATCAAGCAAGCCAGGGAGGGCGACACAGTGCTGATACTTACCCGGAAACCGGGAGAAGCCATTGCCATAAGCGACGGGATTACAGTCAGGGTTCTTGAGATAAAAGGCGGCCAAGTCAAGATCGGAATCGAGGCCCCGGCCGAGGTCACGGTCCACCGGGAAGAGATTTACCTCCGCATCGTGGAGGAAAACATTCGCGCCGCAACGGAGGCCCCGGAAGATCTTGCTTCCCTCACCTCTGTCTTTGGCGACGAGAAAACACGAATCAAGCCGCCGCCTGAAAAGGGCAAATAAATTCAACCCGGGGAATGACACGATGAGAACGACCACACTCCATTATACCGATCTGCAGCCCCGAGGGAGGAAAGGATGATGCACGCCATGGCCACAACACCCTGCACTGAAAAGACAGAAAAAAAGGGAGCAATCACGGTGCCCACCAGCCGCTTTGGCGCACTGTCGGTAAACCCCGAGAAGATCATTACCATGACCTCCCCTTTTCTGGGCTTCCCGAATTCGATGCGGTTCTTTGTCAAGCCGCACGGAGAAGAATCGCCGTTTCTCTGGCTGCAGTCCCTGAACGACCCGAAGCTCGCCTTTGTGGTGATCCAGGCCGCTCTGCTGATCCCGCAATACCAAGCGGAAATCTCCGCCTCGACCCGCCAGGAGCTGCAAGCTTTGCCGGAACAAGCGCTGGAAATTCTGCTCATCCTGACCATCCCCAAGGACAACCCCGAAGGGATGACGGCCAACCTGCTCGGACCGGTGGCAATCAACCCCGAGAAACGTTTGGCCAAGCAGGTATTACAGGATCCCACGCGCTACGATGCCTGCTGGCCCGTTTTCACCACGGATGAACCGGCGGAATAGCAGGGGCAACGGCAAGGGGCAGGAATGCGCGAAAAAAGAGGGGAAACAGGAGCTGCTTTGAGGAAAACCGAAAGGGAAAAGAGAGTAACGGCCGGCCGGCCGTTACTCGACCAAGGTCTCGGAAAGGAGGCTGGCCATCATTTTATCGGCAAGACGGTAAGGATCGACCTGATACTCGCCGCGGGAAATTTCTTCCCTGAGCGCGTGAACCCTATCCGCACGAACCTCCGGAGTCTGCTCAAGAATATCCTTTGCCTTCTGCACTTCCAGGGAACCAGCCGACAGCACTACCCGATCCGTCGGAGCAGCACTCTTGGCAGCCGTGGCAGGGGCAGCGCCTTCAGATTTCTTAACCTGAACCTTCTCTGTTTTGATCGGAGGAAAAATGCCTGTTAGTTTCATGACCGGATCCTTGATTCTCTGCAGGTTTTTGTAGCCGCTGATGGAGATTGAAGCTCCGGGGGACACCCTGTCCCCTTACCCACCGACAGCTTTGTATCTATCATATCGGCCTTTTAATTACAAACTTAAAATAAAAAACATCGTCACCAAAAAAGGACCATAATTCAACCTGAAACAACACATTTCCCCTCCCGACCCAACTCTCCTTCTCCTCAAAATGATCCGACTCCGACTCCGGATGTTGTTGCCCACCAGGACGCGCGCGACATTGTTGCCAAACCACCCCGCGGCTGGTAGTATCATGCCCCATGAATCAACAAGAACCGGTTTATCTCATCGACGGCAGCGCCTATATCTATCGGGCCTACCATGCCATTGCGCCGCTTACCAACAAAAGCGGCCTGCCCACCCATGCGGTTTACGGGTTCACCAACATCCTCCTCCGGGTTTTGCGGGAAAAAGCGCCCAGGTTTCTCGGCATCGCCTTTGATGTCCGAGGGCCCAACTTCCGCCACGAGATGTACCAAGCGTACAAGGCAAATCGTCCGACCATGCCCGACGACCTTGCCTGCCAGATCCCCTATATTAAGGAGATCGTCGCCGCCCACAACATCGCCTGCCTGGAACGTCAGGGCTATGAGGCCGACGACCTGCTCGCCTCGGCGGCCAAAAAGCTTGCCGGTCAAGGCCACCCGGTGATCGTGGTCTCCGGGGACAAAGACCTGCTGCAGCTGGTTTCAGAGTCCATCACCGTCTGGGATCCCATGCGGGACGTATTCATGGACCCTGCCGCAGTGCGGAAAAAATACAATCTCGGCCCGGAGCAGCTCCTCGATTTTTTCGCCCTGATGGGCGACAGCTCGGACAACGTGCCGGGGGTGGCGGGCATCGGCCCGAAGACTGCGGAAAAGCTGATCACGCAATGCGGCTCCCTCGATGGGATCTACCAGAATCTCGAGACCATCTCCCAGGCAAAGCTTAGGGAAAAACTTCTGGCCGACCGAGAGAACGCCTTCCTCTCCCGGAAACTCATCACCCTCATTGAAGATCTTGCCACCCCGGAGTTGCAGGAATACGAGATCCCGGAGCCCAACGAAGAAAAGCTCCAGGAGCTCTATACCTTCCTCGATTTCAGCCGTCTGGTGAAAGCACCCCAGACCACCGCCGTTGCCCTCGAGACCAAGGGGTTCCATTTGGTCCAGACGGAAAAAGCGCTTCAGGATATCTGCCAACAGCTGAGCAAGGGACCCGTGCTGGTGCTGGACACGGAAACCACCTCTCTTGACCCGCTGGTGGCCGAACTTGTGGGCATCTCTCTTTGCTCCACGGCCGAAGAAGCCTATTACCTGCCCATCGGCCACCGGGACAGCGAGGGAAACCTGCTGGCCAACCAGCTCCCCCTTGCCCTGGCCCGGGAACACCTGACGCCGCTTTTTTCCGACCCCAACCTGCCCAAGCTCGGCCATAACCTCAAATTCGATCTCCCCATCCTGGAGAGCCATGGCCTCCCTCTGAGCGGTCCCCTGTGGGACACCATGCTCGCCTCGTACCTCCTGGACCCTTCTCGCCGCTCCCAGAAACTAGACGACCTGTGCCTGGAGATGCTCGGCAAACGGTTGACCAGTTTCGCTGAAGTCACCGAGGGCGACAAGCGGCCCGACAGCTTTGCCTATGTTGCCCCGGAAGCGGCCAAAAACTATTCCTGCGAGGATGTGATCGGCGCCTTTCTCCTCTGGCAACGGTTCCACCCCCAGCTCGAAGAGTTCGGCCTTTGGAAGCTTTTTTCCTCCCTGGAAATGGCGCTGGTTCCCATTCTGGTTCGGATGGAACAGACCGGGATCACCGTGGATCAGGCGCAACTACAGCGGTTGTCCGAGGATTTCGGCCTCCAGCTGGCAGAGCTGGAAAAGACCATCTATGCTTTGGCCGGGGAGGAGTTCAATATCAATTCCACCCGCCAGCTCGGCGAGATCCTTTTTGCCAAGCTGGGGTTGCCCCAGGGGCGAAAAACCAAAACCGGCTACTCCACCGATGTCAAGGTTCTGGAAAGCCTGGCCCGACAGCACGATCTGCCCGCGGCGATCCTGGCCCACCGGACCCTGAGCAAGCTTAAAAACACCTATGTGGACAAGCTGCCGGAGCTCATCCATCCCAAAACCGGCCGGATCCACACCTCGTTCAACCAGACGGTCACCGCCACCGGCCGGTTGAGCAGCAGCAACCCCAACCTGCAGAACATCCCCATCCGCACCCCAGAGGGCCAGAAGATCCGGGCCGCTTTTGTGGCCGCGCCGGGGCAGCTCTTTTTATCGGCGGATTATTCCCAGATCGACCTGCGGGTCATGGCCCATTATGCCCAGGATCCGGCCCTGCTTACCGCCTTCCGCGCAGGCGAGGACGTGCACAACCAGACCGCGGCCGAGATCTTCCGGGTCAACCCTGCCTTTATCTCGCCGGAGATGCGACGGGTGGCAAAAACCATCAATTTCGGCATCATTTACGGAATAAGCGCCTTCGGCCTTGCCGCCCAACTCAACCTGAGCCGCAAGGAGGCCGCCACCTTCATCGAAAGGTACTTCGCCCACTATGCCGGGGTGAAGCGTTTTATGGAGGAGATCGTCGAAAAGGCCCGAAAGGACGGCTTTGTCACCACCCTCCTCAACCGGCGGAGGTTGTTGCCCGACATCAACAGCTCCAACAAGGCCAGCCGCGAATTCGCCGAGCGCACCGCGATCAACACCCCCATCCAGGGCACGGCCGCGGACATCATCAAATTGGCCACCATCGCCGCCACCCAACACCTCACGGAAAAAGGGTTACACGCTAAACTTCTGCTCCAGATCCATGACGAGCTGGTCTTCGAGGTTCCGGCCGCGGAAATCGAGGCAACCGGCGCGGTGGTCAAAGAGGCCATGGAAGGGGTCATGCAACTTGACGTCCCCCTGGTGGTAAACACGGTGGTGGGAGAAAACCTGGCCAAGGTGTAAGGGGTGCGACGGTATCCCCTCCCGGTTAAATCGATTGACGGTCTTCACGAAAAAAATTAGGATAACTTCCTGAATTTTTAACAAAACACCCTTTTCATTACCACACAGGTGACACATGCTCGACTTCATGCGCCGCAAGGCCCAATCGACCGTTATCCAGGCAGCCATCCTTATCATTGTCCTGGTTTTTATCTTCTGGGGGGTGGGAACAAGCCAAAATGGCGGCCCAGACTCCATTGCCACGGTTAATGACCAGAGCATTTCCTCGCAGCAATACCAACGGACCTACAACCGAACCATCGCTCGATACCAGGAACAGTTCGGCTCCACCCTGCCCGCTGGGCTTCTTGAGGCCCTGAATCTGAAGCAACAGGTATTGAACCAGATGGTCCAGGAACTGGTCATGCAGCAAGGCGCCACGGAAGCAGGTCTGATTGTCGGCAGCGACGAAGTGCGCAAGGTTATCCAGGGCATGGACGCTTTTAAGGAAGAGGGGATTTTCAAGCTCGACCGCTACAAAAAGATGCTGGCCTCCTCAAAGATGACCACGGCGGATTTTGAAAACTCCGTCCGCAACGACCTCCTCCACAGCAAGATTATCGCCCATCTTTCCCGCTTTGCCCGGGTCTCCGACAGCGAGCTCAAAGACCGTTTCGCCCTTGATAACGACCAGCTCAAGCTTGAGTATGTCGCCTTCGGCGCAGATGATTTCCGCACCGCAGGCCCGATTGCAGACCAGGATCTGAATTCTTTTTTTGCAGGGAACAAGCAAGCCTACCTGACCGAACCGCAGGTCAAACTGCGCTACATCACCTTTCTCCAGGAGCAGGGACTGGCCGCCATCCAGGTGAGCGACCAGGAAATCGAACAGTTTTACACCTTGAACCCCGACAAATTCTCCACCCCCGAGCAACGCCAGGCCCGGCATATTCTGATCCGGTCCGACGCCAATGAGAGCCCGGAGCTGCGAGACGCCAAACGCAAAAAGCTGGCGGCCATCCTGGCGCTGGCCAAGGCAGGCAAGGATTTTAGCCAACTGGCCAGGGAGCATTCCGAAGACGCGAGCGGTAAAAACGGCGGCGACCTTGGCTTCTTCAGCAAAGAACAGATGGTCCCGCCCTTTGCCGAAGCGGCCTTTGCCCTTACGGAAGGGGAGATCAGCGGCGTGGTGGAAACACAATTCGGCTTCCACCTGATCAAACTTGAGAAAATCCGCCCGGCGAGCGTAACCCCCCTCGCTGCGGCGCGGGATCAGATTGCCGCTGAACTCAAGGCGCAGCGCGGCAAGGACCTTACCTTCCAGCTGGCAAACCAGGCCTACGAAGGAATCATCCAGGCTGGCAGCCTGGATAAGTATGCGGCCAGCGCAGGAGCAGCGGTGCAGACAACCGATTCCTTTTCCCAAGCCAATCCGCCCAAGGCCCTGACAGGACAGCCGGCGCTGCTCAAAACCATCTTCAGCCTGAAGATGGGAGAGCTGAGTTCGTTGCTCGAAATCAACGGCGGCTATGCCATTTGCTTTGTTGACGAGGTGAAGGAGCCCCAAGTACCGCCGCTGACAGAGGTTCGCGCCAGGGTGGAAAAGGATTTCCTTGACGATCAGGCCCATGCCAAGGCTAAGGATGCGGCCGTAGCCCTTTTGGACCAGACAAAGAAGGAAGGCTCCCTTATCGCTGCAGCAGAAAAGACCAAGAGCAGCGTCAGGGAAACACCTTTTTTCACGAGAAGCCAGCAGGCGACGAGCACCTTACCCGCCCCCGTGGTTGCGCAAGGGTTGAAACTCAGTGCTGCTTCGCCCTATCCCAAGGAGATCGGCGAAGACGGCAGCACCTTTTATGTGCTCCATTTCAAGGAAAGCAAGTCGGCGAGCGAGGAAGCTTTTGCCAGCCAGAAAGAAGCCCTGCGGAAAATGTTGACCCAGGAGAAACAGATGGAGGTCATGGGTGCCTGGCTCGCGTATCTGCAAAGCCGGGCCAAGATAACCATCGACAAGAAATTCATGGAGTAGGCAGGGGTTCGGCAGCAATGCCGTTCAAGAGGCTTATTCGCAGGACAGCGAGGGAGGCCGGGGCGGCGAAGTAAATGGCCGCCCTCTGATCAGGACGCATTAACTGTTGCGGCCTGGGCCCCAAAGGGGATCCTCACCAAAGCGCTCCATCCACCAGTCTTCCCCCTCAAGGGGCTGATCCTCCCCCGGCACCAGGGGAATTCTATATTTTTTCCCATATTCCAGAAGAATCTGGTACGCCTCGGTGAGGCGGTGCATTTCCAGCCGCGGCCCATCACCCTGATCTTGCCCTGCGTCCCTGTGGTGGGCAAGATCAGGGTGATGCTCCTTGGAGAGCCGGCGAAACGCCTTTTTTATCTCCGCCAGGGTCGCATGATCCGGCAAGCCCAAGAGGGTCTTGGCCTCGACGATCTTCTTCCATTCATCGTTGGTCATGGGTTGCCTGAGTCACCGTCTTTTTTCCGCCAGCTCTTTTCCTCGTGTTTCATAAGCCGTTCGATATTCTCCCGATGCTTGACCCAGATCAGCACCCCGATCCCGAACGCCAGCAAGGAGTTGCTCAGCGAGCCGGTCAGCAGCCAGACCAGCCCCGGCATCAGCAGGGCTGCGGTGAGCGAACCCAAGGAGACATACCCCCAGTTGTAGACCACTCCGACAAAGATCAGCAGATCAATGAGCGCAGCCACCGGCGTCAGATAAAGAAAGATCCCCAGCGCCGTGGCCACGCCCTTGCCGCCCTTAAACTTCAGATAGAGCGGGTAGAGATGGCCAAGAAAAGCCGCGCCGCCGCAAAGCGGTACCCAGAGTTCCCGCCCGCTGCCATCGGCCAAAAGCCAACCCGCAACCAGCATCGGCAGAATACCCTTGAGCGCATCGCAGACCAAGGTGAGGGCTCCGACTTTTTTGCCTACCAGCCGGGCGACATTGGTGGCCCCGATATTGCCGCTGCCCGCAGCGCGGACATCAACGCCCGCCACCTTTCCCAAAACCAGGCCAAAGGGGATTGAACCGATAAGATACGAACCGATAACCAAGAGATATTCCATGCCGCCCCTGTCATAATTAGGTGAAGGGAAAAAATGCTGTCCGCGCCGGTTATTCTAAACCGCAACACTACATTATTCATGCTTATTTTTTTTGCCCTCCGCATCTTTCCGTTGCCTCGTGCGACAAAAAAACAAATCGGACTAAAAAACTCTTTCTTCTTGATTTAAGTCAACGCCCGGCCGGATAATCAAGGCTATAGTCTGATCAACAAATGCACCAATACGGGTTACCCCAACCAATACAGCATACAAGGAGAATCGCCATGTTTTGCAACCAATGTGAACAGACCGCCAAAGGAACCGGCTGCACCACCATCGGTGTCTGCGGAAAAAACGAAGCAGTCGCCGGGCTGGAAGATCTGCTGACCCATGCGGTCCAGGGGTTGAGCCTTGTTGCCAGCGCCGGCCGCAAGGTCGGGGTTACAGATAACGCGGTGGACCGTTTCACCTGCGAAGCGATTTTTTCCTGCCTCACCAATGTGGATTTTGACCCCAGCCGTTTTGAGGCCCTGATCCGCAAAACCGTCACCTTGCGGGATGGACTGAAGGCGAAGGTTACGGCGGCTGGCGGCACGATTGACACCACCGCTCCGGCAGCCACCTTTACCCCGGCCGACTCCCTGAGCGGCCTGGAAGCACAGGGAGCAGCCCTGAACTTCATCAACACCCTGGATGCCAATGCTGACCTGCAATCCTTAAAGCAGATCACCATGTACGGCTTGCGCGGCCTTGCCGCCTACACCGACCACGCCGCCATTCTCGGTAAGGAAGATGACACGGTCTATGCCTACATCCATGAGGCCATGAGTGACCTGACCCGCAAGGATCTCGGTCTTGACCAGTTGGTGGCTCTTGCCCTGAAATGCGGCGAGGTGAACCTCAAGGCCATGGAATTGCTTGATGCGGGCAACACCGGCACATACGGCCACCCGGTTCCCACCCCGGTACCCCTGGGGCATATCCCCGGCAAATGTATCCTGGTCACCGGCCATGATCTCAAAGACCTGGCCATGCTCCTTGAGCAGACCAAGGGCAAGGGAATCAACATCTACACCCACGGCGAGATGCTACCCTGCCACGGCTATCCGGAGCTGAAGAAGTACCCCCATTTTTATGGCCACTTCGGCACGGCCTGGCAGAATCAGCATAAGGAGATGCCCGAGTTCCCGGGGGCCATCCTCTTTACCACCAACTGCATCCAGAAGCCCCTTGACTCCTATAAGGCCAATGTCTTCACCACCGGTCTGGTCGGTTGGCCCGAGGTGACACACATCGGCGAGAACAAAGATTTCAGCCCGGTTATCAACCGCGCCCTGGCCCTGCCCGGGTTCAGCGATACCCTGGACAAGGATTCGGTTCTCGTAGGTTTTGCCAGAAACACCGTGCTCGGCGTGGCCGACAAGGTTATCGCCGCGGTCAAAGCCAAAGCCATCCGCCACTTTTTCCTGGTGGGCGGCTGTGACGGCGCCAAGCCCGGTCGCAACTACTATACCGAGATCGTCGAGCAGATCCCCGCAGACTGCATGATTCTCACCCTGGCCTGCGGCAAGTTCCGTTTCTTTGACAAAAAATTGGGCGACATCGGCGGCATCCCGCGTCTTCTCGACGTAGGCCAGTGCAACGATGCCTACTCGGCCATTCAGATCGCCGTAGCCCTGGCCGGCGCCTTTGAGTGCGGGGTCAACGACCTGCCGCTCTCCCTGGTGCTCTCCTGGTACGAGCAGAAAGCGGTGGTCATCCTTCTGACCCTGCTGAACCTGGGCATCCAGAACATCCGGATCGGACCCAGCCTGCCCGCCTTCATCACCCCCAACGTGCTGGACGTGCTGGTGAAAAACTTCTCCATCAAGCCGGTCACCACCCCGGCCGAGGATCTGAAAGCCATCCTCGGATAAAAAAAGGCGAGTGTGGCGATCCTCTCTCCGCCGCACTCGCCTGCCCATGCAAGGAGATTACCATGCAGTGCCCTGGCCAGGATAGCCGCTACTGGGATGCCAATGCCGTCTTCGAGGCAACCTGCCCGAAATGCGGCAACAGTGTGGAATTTTTCAAAGACGACGTGAGCCGCAAATGCGGCCAGTGCTCCACCCGGATGCTGAACCCCAAAAACGATTTCGGCTGCGCTTCGTATTGCCCCTACGCCTCCCAGTGTCTGGGCTCCCTGCCCCCGGAGTTGCTGGCCAAAAAGCAGGAGCTGCTCAAGGAACGGGTGGGAGTGGAAATGAAACGCTACTTTGCTGACGACTTCCGCCGCATCGGCCACGCCAGCCGAGTGGCCCGCCACGCCGTGGAGATCGCGGCAAAAGAGGAGTGCAACCCGGCAGTCGTAGAGATTACCGCCTATCTCCACGACATCGGCATCAAAGAGTCGGAGCGCAAATACCACAGCGCCTCCCCCAAACACCAGCATCTTGAAGGTCCTCCGGTGGCCCGGGAGATTCTTCTCGCGCTTGACGCACCCCTGCCCCTCATCGACGAGGTTTGCGACATCATCGGCCACCATCATCTACCGAGGCCGGAAGAGAGCATGAACTTCAAGGTGCTGTACGACGCCGACCTGATCACCAACCTGGAAGAAAAACAGAAAGATACGCCTTCCCCCCCGGCCCATCTGCAAAAGATCATCGACCGCTCCTTCCTCACCAAGGCAGGAGCCACTCTGGCCGCCAAGGTGCTGCTGAAGGGATAACGGAGATATTGCCATGAAAATAATGAGAAAGATTATAGAGATAGACGAATCCTTGTGTAACGGCTGCGGCCAGTGCATTATCTCCTGTGCGGAAGGTGCTCTGCAGATCGTGGACGGCAAGGCAAAGATGCTGGCGGAAAAATATTGCGACGGATTGGGCGCCTGCCTGGGCGACTGCCCCACCGGCGCCCTGCGCATCATCGAGCGAGAAGCCGACGATTTTGACGAAAAGGCGGTGGAAGAGCTGCTCAGCAAAAGAGACGGGGGAAAAAACCACCCCGCCCCGCCCGTAAGCGGCTGTCCCTCGGCCAAGCTGCAGACCTTTACCCCAGCCACCCCCTGCCAGTCCGCCAATGCCCCGATTTCCCTGGGCAATAGCGGTTCCGCCCTGAGCCACTGGCCGGTGCAGATCCGCTTGGTGCCGCCCAGTGCCCCCTTTCTCAAAGGCGCCGATCTCCTGATCGCAGCCGACTGCGTGCCGGTGGCCTACCCTGATTTTCACCGCGACCTTCTGAGCGGCAAGGCAGTGATGCTTGGCTGCCCGAAATTTGACGATGTGGAAGGCGCCATCCAGAAATTCAGCGAAATCTTTGCCTCCTCCGGGATCAAGAGCATCACCATGGCGATCATGGAGGTGCCCTGCTGCGGCAACATGCGCCATATTGTCAGCCAGGCCCTTTCCCGCTCCGGCAAGACCATTCCCGTGCAGGAGGTGGTGATCTCCGCCAGGGGGGAACGTCTCAGCCGGGGGAAGATGTCCTCCTGAAATCCCTGCGCCGCCAGACCAATCTTTCCCCTTTTGTTTCCCGGAAAAAGGAGGTAAAAAGATAGTATTTTGGGAAACGATTATAGACCAACCCGGCGGCATACCTTTACCCAGGAGTCCTTCATGCAGATCATGAAAGCCATGGCGGCGAAAGCCCGCATTCTCACCATCACCCTTGCCCTTTTCACCCTGATGGTAGGCGCTGCCCAGGGTGCCACCAAGATGCCTTCCTTTGCCCTGCCCTCAGTGAAGGATGGCGCCATGGTAAAGGCCAGCGCCTATCAGGGCCAGGCAATGCTCATCAATTTCTTTGCCACCTGGTGCCCTCCCTGCCGTAAAGAAATTCCGGATTTCATCAAGCTGCAAAAAGAATACGGACCGAAAGGATTTACCGTGATCGGCATCTCCACCGACCAAGGCGGCAGCTCCCTGGTTGATAAATTCGCCCAGAAGATGGAGATCAACTACCCCGTTCTGCTGAGCGACTCGGAAACCCCCAGGGCTTTCGGGGGCATCCTCGGCATCCCCACCTCGTTTCTGGTAAACAAGGAAGGCAATGTGGTCAAACGGTATGATGGCTATGTGGATCATCAGACCCTGGTGAACGATCTCAACGCCATCCTGAAATAAAAAGGGAACTTTCGGGTTGACATCCTGTGCTCGTGCCGTATATTTAATGAACTGTCATTCATTATTTTCCTGTTGCGAACAACAGGAAATATTTCCCCAAATACCACTTAAGAGGAGATGAA
The DNA here is from genome assembly GCF_029607905.1 of Thiovibrio frasassiensis. NCBI lineage: Bacteria > Pseudomonadati > Thermodesulfobacteriota > Desulfobulbia > Desulfobulbales > Thiovibrionaceae > Thiovibrio > Thiovibrio frasassiensis. The sequence continues at coordinate 1,385,488 of NZ_JAPHEH010000001.1, read as the reverse complement.
CATGAGCAAGAAGATGATTTCCCTGGCAATGGCTGTGGCTTTCGTAGTAAGCGGCGCTGCCGTATCTTTCGCTAGCGACTGCACCGTAACCAAGGTTGAAGGCACCAAGGTAACCGTAGATTGCGCAGGCGCTGTATCCACCGTTGAAGGCGCTGCTAAGGTTGGCGACAAAGTTGCAGTAAAAGACGGCAAGATCGTTGCTGCCAAGAAAAAGAAAGCCATCGAGGGTTGCTAATCCCCTCGTGATGACCTGTTACAGGCGCATCTAAAAAGCCCGGCCTCTGGCCGGGCTTTTTTTTATTCCCACATATCGTTTCCCATCGGTATTTACTTTTCCGCCTCCCTTTCGTATAGTGCCAAACCATGAACCTCATCGAAGCAATCATCTTTGGCATCATCCAAGGCGCCACCGAATTCCTGCCCGTTTCCAGCTCCGGCCATCTGGCCCTGGCCCATTATTTTCTCGGGGCCCAGGAATCCGACCTAGCCTTTGACGTGGCCCTGCACCTCGGCACTCTTTTGGCAATCCTCGCCTATTTTCGGGATGATTTCTGGCAGATGGGCAAGGCCGTTTTGGGCCTCCAGCAAGAGCCAAGCGAAACAGCCCGTCTGCGCAAGATGACGCTCTTCATTGCCATTGCCACCATCCCCGGAGCCTTGGCCGGCCTCTTGTTGGGACAAGCAGCGGAAAACTATTTCCGCCACCCGGCCTTGGTGGCGACCGCCCTGGCCGGGGCAGGAGTGCTCCTCCTCCTTGCGGACCGCACCGGCAAACGTACCCGTGCTTTCGAAAAAATAACCCTGATGAATGCCCTGCTGATCGGCCTTTCCCAGGCCTGCGCCATCATCCCCGGAGTATCGCGAAGCGGCAGCACCATCACCTGCGGACTTGCCATGGGACTCACCCGGCAAGCGGCGATCCGTTTTTCCTTTCTGCTTTCCGCACCCATCATCTTCGGAGCAGGGATGCACGAAATTCCCAAGATCATCAAAAATGGCATGGTGGAGGGGCAAACCATTCTCTATGTTGCCGGCTTTCTTGCCGCCGCCGTTTCCGGCTACATGTTCATTTCCTTTCTCATGCAATACATCCGGGCCAGAAGCTTTGCCATCTTCGCCTACTACCGCTTTCTGGTCGCGGCCCTGGTCTTGATCGCCCTTTTTCTGCAACGATAACTTCACCGGCGCCCCTGCGCCGCCATGGAGAACCAGATGGATCCTACCCTGCTTCCCGAAAAACAGTATGCCCGTCTGCGGGAGATCAGAAAAACATACACCGTGGACTTCCAGCCTTTACACCTGCGCGGCAAGGAAATCCAGCTCCTCCAGGTCACCGACCTTGAACCGCTTCTGGCCGGAAAAGATCCCTTCAAGAATGTGGAAGAATTTCCCTTCTGGGTAAAACTCTGGGAAGCCGCAATGGTCCTGGCGGACCTCATGCTCACCACCCCGCCGGCCAAAGAGGGGCAAAGCCTGATCGAACTCGGTGCCGGCCTCGGCGCCCCGGGTCTTGCCGCCGCCATGGCCGGCTACCGTGTGACCCTGACCGATTACGAGCCCCACATTCTCGATTTTCAACGGGTCAGCGCCGCGGCCAGCGGGCTCAAAGGGGTGGAGTGCCGGTTGCTCGACTGGCTGAAACCGCCGACCCTGCCGCGCTTCGACACCATCATCGGGGCCGAAATTCTTTTCCGGGAAGAGTTTTTCACCCCGCTTTTGAATATCTTCCGCGCATTGCTGGCGGAAAACGGGGTCATCTATCTGGCCCACGATGTCCGCCGCAAAAGCCTGCCCAAATTTCTCCTGCTGGCGGAAAAGGAATACGAAATAGCGGTAAGCGCCCGCAAGATGCGCAGCGAAGATAAGGAACTGACCATCATTGTCAACCGCCTCACCCGCCGCAGCTAAAAAATGACGATGCGCTATCAGGATATCGACTGGGACACCATGTGGCGGAAGTCCAGAGCCGACAAGTCCTGGAAAAAGAAAAAGAGCACCGACTGGGACCGGCGGGCCGCCTCGTTTGCCGAGCGCAACATCGACTCCCCCTTTGTCGCGCAATTCATGTCCCGTATCCAGACCGAACCGGACTGGAGTGTGCTGGACGTGGGCTGTGGCCCGGGCACCCTGGCCATTCCCTTGGCCCGCAAGGTGCGCCAACTCACCGCCCTCGACTATTCCGCCGCCATGCTGGCGGAACTCGACAAACGGGCCGACGCGGAGGGAATTGCCAACATCCGCACCATTCAAGGCTCCTGGGACGATGACTGGGAGAAACTCTCCATTGCTCGGCACGATGTGGCCATTGCCTCCCGTTCGCTCTCCGTGGATGACCTCGCCGGAGCTTTGCGCAAACTCAACAATTGGGCAGACAAGGGGGTCTACCTGGCAGACCGGGTCGGGGCCGGGCCCTTTGATCCGGACCTTTTTGCTGCCATTGGCCGTGATTTTCAGCCCGGCCCGGATTACATCTTCACGGTCAACATCCTTTACAGCCTCGGCATCCATGCCCATGTCGACTTTATCAGCCTGGACCCGCACCGCAGCTATGGCTCGCGGGAAGAGGCCATCCAATCATACCGCTGGATGGTGGACAATCCGAGCCCCGCCGAAGAAACCCGCCTTACCGCCTACGTGGATGCCCGCCTCCGCCAGCTTGACGAAACAACCTGGCAATTCACCCGGCAGACCGCCCCGCAATGGGCCATGATCTGGTGGCAGCCAAAGGTTGCGTTGTAAATCCGCGGAAACCCCGCTATAATGACCGCCTTTTCAAGGGCAACTCAAGGCTTCTGCCGTAACGGCAACTCAAACTTCCCCCAATTCACTCACACCCATGCCGACTTCCTCTCAATACGACATCATTATAATCGGCGCAGGCCATGCCGGCTGCGAAGCCGCCCTGGCCGCTGCCCGCATGGGTTGCCGCACCGCGGTGCTCGTTATCAACGTTGACACCATCGGCGCCATGAGCTGCAACCCGGCCATCGGCGGCTTGGCCAAGGGACATCTGGTCAAAGAGATTGATGCCCTCGGCGGGGAGATGGCGAAAAACATCGACGCCACCGGCATCCAGTTCCGCCGCCTCAACACCCGCAAGGGCCCGGCGGTCTGGTCTTCCCGGGCCCAGGCCGACCGGCTTCTCTATCGGCTGCGGATGAAGTCGGTGATGGAGCAGCAGGAGAATCTTCATATCCGGCAAGGAACCGCCGACCGTCTGCTCATAAAGAACGGGGAGATCACCGGGGTGATCACCTCTCTCGATGAGGAGATCACCGCCCGGGGCGTGGTCATCACGACCGGCACCTTCCTAAACGGCCTGATCCATATCGGCTTGAAGAATTTCCCCGCCGGCCGCATGGGCGACGTGCCATCGCTTACGCTGCCCCTGCATCTCAAGGAGCTGGGGCTGGCCATGGGGAGGATGAAGACCGGGACCACCCCGCGCCTGGACGGAACCACCATCGATTACTCAGAACTCGAAGCCCAGTACAGCGATGAGCCGCCCAACCTTTTTTCCTTTTCCAACAGGGGCAAACAGCCGGTGCTGCCGCAGCGGCCCTGCCATATAACCTACACCAACCCGACCACCCATGCGATCATCCGGGCGGGCACCGACCGCTCTCCCATGTATACCGGGATTATCGAAGGGGTGGGGGCCCGCTATTGCCCATCGGTGGAAGACAAGGTCATGCGCTTTCCGGAAAAGGAGCGGCACCAAGTGTTTCTAGAACCCGAAGGGCTGGACACCGTGGAGATCTACCCCAACGGCTTGCCCACCAGCCTGCCCATGGATGTGCAGACCGCCATGCTCCGCAGCATCAAGGGGCTGGAGAATGTCGCCATCATCCGGCCCGGCTATGCCATTGAATACGATTATGTCGATCCGCTGGAACTGCATCCCTCCCTTGAAACCAAACGGCTCCGGGGGCTCTTCCTGGCCGGGCAGATCAACGGCACCTCCGGCTACGAAGAGGCCGCAGCCCAGGGGCTGATCGCCGGAATCAATGCGGTGAAATATGTGCGCGGGGAGGACCCCCTCATCCTGGACCGCTCCCAAGCATACACCGGGGTGCTCATCGACGACCTGGTCACCAAGGGCACCAAGGAGCCTTATCGGCTCTTCACCTCCAGGGCGGAATACCGGCTGCTTTTGCGGGAAGACAACGCCGACCTGCGGCTGGGGGAGATTGGCAGAAACTTGGGATTGGTGAGGGATGAAACCTACCGATTGTTTGTGGCCAAAAAACAGGCCATAGAGGAAACCCTGGCCCTGTTCAACACCACCGCGCTCCGGCCCAAGCAGGAACTGAACGACCGGTTGGTGGCCATGGGCAGCGCCACCCTCAAAACCGTGGTGAGTGCCGCCGACCTTTTGCGACGACCGGAAATGGATCTTGTCACCGTGGCTCAGCTCACCGGCCTCTCCTTGCCGCGGCCCGAGGAAGAGGTTACCCGGGAAGTGGAACTGGCCATCAAATACCATGGCTACATCGAGCGGCAGAGCGAGCAGGTGGACCGTTTCCGGCGCATGGAGTCAGTGCTCCTGCCGGGAAATCTCCCCTACCAGAGTATGTCCGGCCTTTCCCGTGAGGTGGTGGAAAAACTCACCAAGATCCAGCCCCGAACCCTGGGCCAGGCAGCACGGATCTCCGGCATCACCCCGGCCGCTGTCTCCATTCTCCAGGTGTATCTCAAGAAAGAAAACCTCCTCTAAACTTTCTCGTCTGGCGGTTCCATCAGCACTCATCAGCCATGGAGCACATAGCGGACAAAAAGGGAGAGGATCTCCCGCCGAAAGAAGAGATAGAGCAGCGCCGCGATGGCCAGGAATGGCCCATAGGGGATAACGGTTTTGCCGCCCTTGCCCTGTTTGATCATGGCCCCGACCCCCACCACCGTACCCAGCAGCGAACTGCCGAACACCACAAAGGGCAAGGAGTGCCAGCCCAGAAAAGCGCCGATCATCCCAAGCAGCTTGATGTCGCCGCCGCCCATGCCTTCCCGCTTGGTGAGCAAGTAATACACCAGAGCAACCAGATAAAAACTCCCCCCCCCGAACAAAATCCCCAACCCGGACTCCTGCCAGGTGACAAACGGGTTGATAAAAGAGAGGCCAAATCCGAGAACGATGCCGGGCAGACTGATCACGTCGGGAATAAGCTGGTGCTGCAAATCGATGAAGATCACCGCAATGAGGGCCGCACAGAAAAGAAAATAGATGGGAAAGAGAAGAGAAAGGCCAAAGTGGAGATACAGAGCCAGGGAGAGGAGCGCCATGGCACTCTCCACCAGGGGATACCGCCAGGAGATCCGCGCTCCGCACTGGCGGCACCTGCCGCGCAGGAAGAGAAAACTCAGCACCGGGATGTTGTCGTACCAGGAAATGTTTTTTTTGCAGGCCGGGCAATGCGAGGCAGGAAAAACAACGGAGGCTCCTTCCTCGGGCAAACGGACAATGACCACATTGAGAAAGCTCCCGACCAAGGCCCCGAACAGGAGGACAAAAAAAGAAACCATATCTTCAAGCATGTCTCGTGTTTCCTTGCCCGATCACCCGGGAATCTTTTTTTAGGACCCGCGCACAGCAGTACCTGCGATGGTGCTGCCGCTTGGTATCCAACCACTGCCGGCATCGTCTCACCCCGACGAACAAGCCGCGACAGAACTGCCCTCCCGCACAACTGTCTGTTGCCAAACTCCGACAATTTCTGCTATAGTACTCTACAAAATATCCAGTCACAATAGGGCATTGGCCCCGCTTGCCCTGAGAGGGGATGAAAAAAATACCCGAGCAAGAGTTGCGCTTCACAGTCTGCGCAACTCTTGCTCTTCTTTACCCTTATAAAGCCAATGGCTGTGGAGTAATACCGGTGATTCTTTCCATCGACGAATCCATCCTGAAACTAAAAACAGAGATCCTCTCCCAGGACTGGAGCCTGTCCCAGAAAAAAATCGAACCGCTGCAGGCAGCCTTTACCTGCCTGAAAAACCGCTTCAAAAGCAGAAAAAACGCCCTGACCATTCTTACCATGGCGGACAGCGTTCTCCTCTACGCCCAAAAACGGCAGGGCCAGGTTCCCCCGGAGTTCATCGATTTCCTCAAGGAAACCATGGCCCATGTGGTCAACATGTACGAGGACTCCAAATTCGACCCGGACCGGGATGCCGAGGTGTTCAAAAGGGTGTATGGCAAGTTTGCCAAACTCAAGGAGAAGGTGGCTGCGGAAAAAGCTGCGTCTCCCGCCGGTTCTTCGGGGCAATCGCCTGAATCTGCCGCCGATTTAGATTCCTGGGAAACGCCGACTTCCTTGGAAGAAGCCCCAATAGCGCGGAACGAGCCCAATACCGTCCGCGCCGCCACAGGCATAGCTCCGGGCAAGGTTGTTTCCAAAACTACAGCGCCAAAACCCCTGCCGATTGAACCGGGGGGCTTGATCCGCCAGATTAGCATCGGCAAGCTGTCCCTCGCTATTGCCGAAGAAAACATCGCCCTCATCAAACCGCTCTCCCCCAAAAAGAGAAAGCAATACATCAAAACCAGCCAGATTCCCCTGAAAGATTTAGGAGGCTGGTTTCACAGTCTGGCCGGACAGATGCAAGGCTCGCTTGCCTTGCTGAAAAACGGAAAACTGAAAAAACTGATTCTCCCCGTTATGATCCCTCGCGGCATTGGCTTGGCCGATATCCCCGATGAAGAGGCCTCCATGCTTGTGGTGGTGAGCAGCGGGCATTGGCACGGAGTGCTTCTCTGCCGGAGCCTTGCACAGGCAGCGGTTCCGGCCCTCTCCCTGGCTCGGGCCAAAAATGGCGACCTTTTCGGCCCGGCCCGCCTCACGGAAGACCAGGAGCTGCAACTGCTGAATCTCGGCCAGTTACTGGAGCGGGAGGGATTTCTTTTCATGCCGAAATAGCAGGCGGTCGAAGGCCCCCTTTTTTCGGCAATTTATGGGGAATCAGACGATTCACTTTTGCAATTGCGAAGTAAAAAACACGGCTGTTTTTTTAACATCCTGACAGGAGCGCTGCGTACCGCAGGCAACCAGAGCACAGGACAAGAGGGTCCAACCATGAAGAACAAACGCAAAAACAGCAGGGTTCCGTTTGAAGTGCTCATCGGCCTGGACTTTCCGGACCAACGCCATGCGGAGTGCAAAACTGCGGACCTGAGTCTTAAGGGCGTCTTCGTGCTTGGCGTCACCGGACACACGATCGGCGAAAATTGCCTGGTCTCCTTGCGACTGGTTGGTTCAACCAGTCATCTGACTCTGAAAATGAAGGGCACGGTTGTCCGGGTGGAAGAAGATGGTCTGGCGCTGCACTTTTACGAGATGGACCTGGACAGCTTTTTCCATCTGAAAAACATTCTCTATTACAATAGCGAAAACCCGGATCTGTTGGACGAGGAACTTTTCGCACAGATTGAGACCTTCCAGGACAAGGAGTGATCGGCTGATACCTCCGCCAGAAGACGGCGCTGTCGTTCCGGAAAAAACCGGAGACAGGAGAAAAGCGAGACCACAGGCGAGTCGTTTTCTTTTTTGCAGGTCAAGCGTTTAGGCCCTCGATGCGCCGGTTTCGCGGCAAAAATTGCCCGATGCCAATTCGCCAGAACCCTTTACTTTGCAGCCATTACATCTCTGTGGTATGTTTTTTTATTTTTCCATTACCGGCAACATGCGTTAGGGAAAAAATCATGGCGATCATGCAACTGACCATCATCCCTCTGGGCACCCAAACCCCCAGCGTAGGCCAATACGTAGCCGATATCCAGGAGATCTTACGCAGGGAAGGTGTCCGCCACGAACTGACCGACATGGGAACGATCATCGAAGGTGAAGTCGAGGTGCTCCTCGCCCTGGCCTCCCGGTTGCATGGGCTGCCCTTCGGCCGCGGCGCCCAGCGGGTCGTGACCCAGATTATGCTCGACGAGAGGCGGGACAAGGATGTGAAGCTGGGCGACAAAACCGCCGCGGTTCAAGCCCGTCTCACCTGAAAAAACGCAGAAGGACAAGACCATGCCCCCAACCAGCCGCGAATCCCACCACAAAAGGTCACTCCGCAAAGGACCATTTGTGGTGATCCCCGCCTTTCTCTTCCTCTGGCTGATCGGCGTCGCCACCGGGGAACCGTCCCGCGTCCTGGAACAGGCGTTGCAGGTATGCCTGAGCTGTATAGGGATTGGCTGAGATGGAAAGCGTTCGCAAATGGGTCCAGGTAATCGTCGGTTTTCTCACGAACAGCTCCTGGTCCTTCCCCTTCAGCAAAACCATCTATCAGGGACCGCTCAAGGTGATCTGCGCGCCTGGGCTGAACTGCTACTCCTGCCCTGCGGCCACCAGCTACTGCCCCATGGGGTCGATCCAACAGCTGCTGGGCGGCCTGCGCATCGCCCTGGAAAACGGCCAGTATTATTTCGGTTTTTCGGTGCTCGGCACCATCGGGGTCCTCGGCGGGCTGTTCGGCAGAATGATCTGCGGCTGGGCCTGCCCCTTTGGCTTTATCCAGGAAATGCTGCACAAGATCCCCAGCCGAAAATTCGCAATCCCGCGCATGCTCTCGTATGGCAAATACATCATCCTGCTCCTTTTTGTCGTTATTCTGCCCCTGGTGCTCGTTGACGAATTCGGCACCGGCCACCCCTGGTTCTGCAAGTTTATCTGTCCGGCCGGCACCCTGGAAGCCGGGCTACCCATGCTCTTTCTCCAGCCCAATCTCCGCAACACCCTCGGCCTGCTCTTCCTCAATAAATTCGTAGTGATGGTCCTCTTTCTGCTCTGGGCCGTCTTTTCCAGTCGACCCTTCTGCCGAACAGCCTGCCCCTTGGGCGCTTTTTATGCGTTCTTCAGCAAGGTCCGGCTGGTCAAGCTGCACCTCGATAAAGCCAAATGCACCAATTGTAAGGCCTGTCACCATGTCTGCCCCATGGGGGTCAAATTCAATGAATCTCCCGATGACCCCGAGTGCATCACCTGTCTGGCCTGCATGAACAAGGCCTGCCAATTTGACGCCATCTCTCTGGAAATAGGCGGAATCCCCTTGGCCGTTCCGGACAGGGGGCTCTCCTCGGCCAGTAAACCGTAATACCACACAGCGCAAGGAGGTTGTTATGATCCGGCGACTCTGTTTCGGACTCGTTTTTCTATTCGTTTTCACCACCATGGCCCACGCGGAAATGGTGAGTATCAAACAGGCCAAGGCGAGAATGCGTTCCGGGCCGGGAGAAAAATACCCGATCAAGTGGGAATTGGGGATTGGGTACCCCTTGCAGGTGGTCAGCCGCAAGGGCAGCTGGCTCAAGGTGACGGACTATGAATCGGACACGGGCTGGATATACAAAACCCTGGTTGGCAAAACGCCCTACATGATCGTTGAAAAAGAAAAAACCATTATCCGGAAAGGACCCTCGGAAAGCGAGCGCATCATAGGCAATGCCACCCGTGGCGTGGTCCTGCGGACGATGACCCACAAAAAAGGCTGGGTCAAGGTCAAGCATGAATCCGGGCTCACCGGCTGGGTCCAGCGGGAGACGCTCTGGGGCTGGTGACCCATTTTACAACCTAAGACATCCGACCTGAGGCCAATCACCGCAATCCATTCACGAAGGAATGGGCATGAAAATTTTTCGCACCAAATCCACCACCCCGGGTGATTTCGACCATACCGGCCTCCACAAATGCCTCTCCGCCTTTGATCTCACCTTTCTCGGGATCGGGGCCATCATCGGCACCGGGATCTTCGTCCTCACCGGCATCGCCGCTGCGACCCAAGCAGGTCCCGCCGTGGTGCTCTCCTTTGTCATCGCCGGGATCGCCTGCGCCTTCGCGGCCCTGGCCTATGCCGAACTCGCTGCGGCAGTGGGCGGCTGCGGCAGCGCTTACGGCTACAGCTATGTCGCCTTCGGCGAGTTGATCGCCTGGATCATCGGCTGGGATCTGATCCTCGAATACGGGGTGGCCACCGCCGCCGTGGCCACCGGCTGGGCAGGCTACTTCAACAATGCCCTCACCGCCGTGGGCCTCGCCCTGCCGAACGCCCTGACCAAGGCTCCCATGCAGGGCGGAATCATCAACCTGCCGGCGGCGGGCATCGTCCTGATTCTCATGGTTTTGCTGATGCTGGGGATGCGGGAGAGCGCCCGCACCAATATGGTGATGGTCTTTGTCAAACTGCTGACCATTGGAGTGTTCATCTCCGTGGCTGCGTTCCATGTCAATCCGGAAAACTGGACCCCCTTCATGCCCTTTGGCTGGAGCGGCCAAAGCCCGGACGGCAAGCCGGTCGGGGTGCTGGCCGGGGCGGCCATGGTCTTCTTTGCCTATGTGGGCTTCGACGCGGTTTCCACCGCTGCCGAGGAGGCAAAAAACCCGCAACGCGACGTACCCTTCGGCATCATCTTTTCCCTGGTTTTCTGCACCGCTATCTACATCGTGGTCGCCGGGCTGCTCACCGGCATGGTGCCCTACACCCAGCTGAACGTCCCTTCCCCCGTAGCCCACTCCCTGCACCTGATCGGGGTCAACTGGGCCTCGGCCCTGGTTGCCACCGGCGTCATCGCCGGCTTGACCACGGTGATGCTCGTTCTCTATTACGGGCTGACCCGGGTATTCTTCGCCATGTCCCGAGACGGCTTGCTCCCGCCGTTCTTTGCCGAGGTGCACCCGAAAACCCAGACACCGGTCCGGGTCATCGCCATCTGCGGTCTGCTCATTTCGCTGATCGCCGGCTTCATCCCTCTGGGCGAATTGGCCGAGCTGGTCAATATCGGCACCCTGGCCGCCTTTGTTCTGGTCTGTCTTGGGGTGGTCGTCCTGCGCATCAAGCAACCGGACCTGCCCCGGCCCTTCAAAAACCCGCTCAACCCTGTGTTCCCGTTGCTCGGCGCTTTTTCCTGCAGCGGGCTGATGGCTTTTCTCCCATGGACTACCTGGGTTCGCTTCGCGGTCTGGCTGGGGATCGGGGTTCTCGTTTATTTCAGCTATTCGATCCACCACAGCAAACTGCAAAAGCACTCCGCCTGAGTCCACAGAGCCAAGGCATAAAAAAACCGCAAACCATTGCTGGCGCGGTTTTTTTTATACCTAAAAACTCAGGAGGAGCAATACCCCGGAGGCACGCTCCTTCTTCCGCCATTTTTCTCGCTATCCAGCGGAACCGAAACGATTCGGCTCCTTGCCTGCCTGCGCGAACCAGACGATAAGCAGAATCCAGCCGACCACGGGAATGAGCCACAGGAGCTGAAACCAGCCGCTCCTGTTTGTATCATGCAGTCTTCGCGCCCCCACCGCCAACCCCGGCAGGATTGTGGCCAAAGAAAAAAGAGCTGAAGCCGCTTCTCCGATAATGCCAGCAGCCATGGACGCCAACACCACAAAGAGCGTCCACCACCAAAATTCCGGCCGAGAAGCCCGGTCGTTAAACTCCGCATACTTAGAAAAACAGGTTCTGATTGCTTGGCCAAAGCTCATCACGTGCCCCCCTCACTTGGTTTATTGAACAATAATCTCATGGGCCGGGAATTGCGTTTCGCCGGACAGAAAGCTCTGCTACCACGAACCTGATAAAACCCTAGCGCACACAGGCCTGCGTGTCCTGCCCCGAGTCCACATTGCCGCTCGTCGGCTCTAACCGGGAGATAAGCTTCGCGTGGGCCAGCCGCTGGTACAACTCGATATCCTTGCGGCGGGGAAACCATTCAACCAAGAAAGTCGCCAGTGCTTCCCACAATGACACCCACGCTGCGACCGTGAGGCCCTCCGCGAAGACATTCCCCACCACCGAACGCTCTAATTCCATGGACTGGTTGACCCAGACGGAGATGAAAAGAATGGCAAGGCCGATACAGAAAAGCACAAACGACCTGCGGGTCATCTGATGAATCTTTTGCCGTTCTTTCTCGGCAAGATAGAGGAAAAAGACATTCACGCTCCGGCGGATCCGGGCGAAACGACGGTCATCGGTGATCTTTGCCAGGGTGAAACGAATGGAGAAAGGCTCCCGCCCCAACTCCCTCGCACAATCGATCAGGTAGTCGACAAGATCCTGATCCAAGTCCCTGCGAATATAAGGGGCACTCTTGTCAAAATCTTCATAGAGATCCTCCACGCCGGCGGCGGCAACATCAATGAGAATGCTGCCGTCGGGAGAGCACTCATACCGATTCAGAACGTCTCGTTTCATTGTCTCACGTCCCTGTACGGATCACCGGTGGACAAGACTGGAAAGGCCCAACCCCGCCCACAGGGAGCCATCCTCTCGATGCCAGACTAATAGCTCACAACCCCTTCTTTTCAAACCAACGGAACAGAGCGATAACCCCGCCGCCAAACAAGAGGACGATGAGCCATTGCGAAACACCAAGCGCTTCGGGCAAGCCGATCTTGCCAAAATCTTGCCAGGCCAAAACAGTTGCTTTAAAAAAGGGAAAGAGTTCCGCATAGACTGCGGCACCCACGATCATGCCGACAACGGCAAAAATCGCATGCCACCTCCCTTCCCCCAAAGCACCGATGGAGGTGCCGGGACAAAAGCCCATGATCGCCCAACCCCCGCCAAACAAGGCCCCGCCGAGCACCACAGCGCCAAGATTCATGGGCTTGTGGCTCAAGGTGATAATTCCCAGGTCGGAAAGGAGCAGAATCCCCACCATGCCCACGAGAACTGCCGAGAGCATGAACTTGAATATTGTCATGTCCTGAAACAGCAGCGCCCCGATCTGCTTATCAAAGCGGAGAACGCGACCTTTTTGCAGCAAAAACCCGAATACAATTCCTGTAACCAGGCCCAACCATTGATCGATACTCATGCTTTCCGTCCTCCATACACGAGATGCGCGACAACCATGCCGACGCCAATAAACAGAGCCAACGCGACAAAGGCACTTACCGACAACTGCATCATGCCGCTGAGTCCATGTCCGCTTGGACAGCCATCTGCCATCCGGGCACCGACCATGGCGACAACCCCACCGGCGAAAGCGCCCACCGCTCGTTTGCCGAGGGAGGGCCCAAACCGCTTCGCCCAGAGGGGCGGTACCCGTTCCAGTTTAAAACTCTTGTCAGAGAGCGAAGAAAGCAACGCCCCGGCAAAGATTCCGAGCACCAACATAAACTGCCAATCAACCCGGACCTTTTCTTTGACGAAATAGTCGTTTGCCGCAACATGTTCCGCCGCAACCGTCCGCTCCAAAAGGCCGGCAGCGCGGACAAAGGTGGTCGATGCCCCGATGTAGGTGGTTTTCCCCATCCACTGGGTCGTTGCATACACTGAAACAATCGCCAGGAGCCCGACAAGGGCTCCGGCAAGATACGGGCTCCAGCCATTATCGCCTGTTTTCTCTTGCATCCGACAACCTCCTTTTTCTCTTTATATTTTTGCTCAAAGCGAATGTGCGCGTGACACATCCAAACCTCGATACCAATATCAGGACGGCGACTGCAAAGTCGTCCCCTGGACCACCTTTTCCAGCCGGTCTTCCAGCTCACCGATGTAAGCGCTGAGCATGTTCCCCGACTGTTCCACCGAAGCGCGGAGATCCTGCTCCAGCTGATCCAGTCTTGCCAGCACGGCCCCCTTCGACTCCGCCTCGAACCCTGCCTGCCTTTTCAACTCTCCTTCCAGGAATCCGCGCAGTTCGGTAAACCGTGAAGCCTCGGCTTGGTCCGCAAGCTCTCGATTGGCCTGCAGCTCCCGCGCATGGCGGCGAGCCTCAAAGAGGACCGAGGTCTGCAGAGAGACGATAAAAATAAGAAACACCGCCGAGAGAAAAGCCAACAACCCAAGCATGATGATTCCGAGGGGTGCCTGAACGTTGGCAACCCCTAAGGATAGGGTGGTCGGCGCCATGAACGCGTTCCAATTGAGCGCAGCAAAAACGGTGATTACACCTAAGATAATCAGCAAAAACAGGGTACGCACCTTCATGTTGACCAACCTCCTGTGTCGATTTTATGGTTCCCCCCGTGCTTGCAGGTTGTTGCACCGCAACCACGAAGGAATAATTCGAAAAAAAAACTTAGGCGGCTGCCTGCTGCGCCAAGGCAATGGCTCCACACACCCCGGCATCGTCACCAAGAAGCGGCGGCACAATATAACCGCCGATCTCCTCGTGCAGGGCCGGAGAAACGATATATTCATGCAACACGAGCTGTACCTTCTCGCGGATCATCTGAAAAAACCGATCCGAACCGAGTTGCCCACCCTTTCGCACACTCCCGCCGATAATCACCCGCCGGGGCGATAAAACGCAGACGATGGTGGCAATAGCGGAGGCAATGTACTGGGTTTCCATTTCCCAGGCCTCATGCTCCGCGGGGAGGAGCTCCGCGCTCATCCCGGATCGCGCCAAAAGCGCCGGGCCGGAACACAGCCCTTCCCAGCACCCACCGTGGAAAGGACATACTCCGGCGAAGGTGTCACCGGGGATGCGCGGAAGCAGGATGTGCCCCATCTCGGGATGGACAAGGCCGTGCAGCAGCTGCCCTCCCGCCATCCCGCCTGCGCCGATACCGGTGCCGATAGTGATATAGACAAAATCGTGCAAGCCGACCGCATTGCCCCAATAATACTCGCCCAAGGCAGCCCCGTTGACATCGGTGTCGATCGCTACCGGGATATGCGGAAAAACCCTTTTTACCGCACCATGGATATTGGTATTGCTCCAGCCGGCTTTCGGCGTGGAGGTGATATAGCCGTAGGTTGGCGAACCTTTGTCGAGATCCACCGGACCGAATGAGCCGATGCCGATGGCCTGGAGCATCCCCCGCAGACGCTGTTGCTCAACAAACCAGTTCGTAACCGCGGAAAACAAGGTGTCAGGATTGTCTCCGGTAGCAAACTGCGTCCGGGTCAGGTCTTGCGGACTCGTCCCGACAGCACAGACGAATTTGGTTCCGCCGGCCTCAATTGCTCCCACCAGGGCATTCATGCCTTTCCTCTCCATGGACTGCCTCCTTGGGGCTGGGCACATGTTTGGAGAATAAGCCTGTGCTCCACGGCTTCTCCTGCCGGGATAAAAGGCGCAACGAGGTTTCTCTCCTCTTTCGACCCGTGCGAATGCTCACGTTGCCTGGGTCTGCCTCAAACAACGGATTAATGAAGCGTATCATATTTTTAAGACTTTTCCTACAGCCGTAACGCTTATACGGCCCGCCGAAGACAGATTCGCCGCAACGGTACAGTTGGGGCAGATCGACCCCCTTTACGGTATAAAAAGCCGCAATCTCTGTGCCGTGCAAGCAAGAAAACCTGTGCGCCTCCGGGGAGCTCTTGACATCCCAGAGGAAAAGGAAGAAGATTTTTCATGGTGCCGTTTTTTTACTGCATTCCAAAAATTCCCTGACCGATTGCCCGCGAAAGATACGGCAAATTAAAGAATATTACTCAGTCAACTTACAGACTATTCTTCATTCAGCACCATTTCAGCTAGACAATAAACAGACAAGATCATGATATAACAAGAAATAAACTACCTGGCATATTCCTTGCGTTGTTTCTGACCCGACCAGTGAGTCTTTACAAGGAGAGAGGAATGCATACGCCCATACGTTACTTAGCCGCCCTGCTTATTATCCTCGCCACCACAGGGGGAGCGCATGCAGCGCAAAATACCCTCCCGCCGGTTCTGGAGGAGCTGATCGCTACAGCCCTGGCCGAAAACCCCGAGCTCAAGGCAGCCGAAGCCCGCTTCCGCCTCTATGAACACAATATCATCCCCGCCGGCTCCTTGAACGATCCATCCCTCTCCTTCTCCTTCAGCAACTATCCAGTAGACTCCTTTTCCGGCAACATCTTTCCCATGAGCGGCAAGATCGTCAAACTCTCCCAGGATTTTCCTTTCCCCGGCAAACTCGCGGCCAGAACCGAGATTGCTGAACTCCAGGCCAAATGGTACCAGGCCCTTTTGGCCGAGCAGCAGTTACAGCTCAGCCGCCAAGTCAAGGAGGCGTACTATTCCCTAACCTATACCGTCCGGGCCGTGCGCATCATCGAAAAGAACATGCGGCTGCTGGATGATTTCATCCGCTTGAGCGAGGCCAACTACGAGGTGGGCAAGGGCCAACAGCAGGATGTACTCAAGGCCCAGGTGGAACGGGGCAAACTCCTTGATCGCCTCTACAGCCTGCGCCAGCAGCACCTCACCAGCCTGGCCGGTCTCAACCGTCTGGTCAACCGCCCCTCGGCCACGGCGGTGGCCGACACCCCCGATCCACCCCTTGCCGCCATCGATACCCCCCTGGAGGACCTGCAGAGTAAAGCGGAAACCCTGCGGCCCATGTATGCCGCTTACCGCTCCCTGATCGATCGCTATCAAGCCCAGCACAAACTGGCCGAGCTCGATTACAACCCGGACTTCAAGGTCGGCCTGGCCTACACCTTCCGGGAGCCCAACAATGCTGACTCCGGCACCGACTTTGCCGGAATCGAGGTGGGGATCAACCTGCCGATCTTCCGGGACAAACGCAGTGCTGCAGCCGCCGAAGCAGCGGCCGGGACACGCATGGCCCTTGCCCAGTATCAGGATTTCCGCAATCAGGTGCTTTTCAATATCCAGGATGCCTACAGCCAGGTGCAGACCAACCACGATCAGGCCAAACTGTACAAGACCGGTATCATTCCCCAGGCCAGCCAGGCCTTGGAATCGGCGATCAACGGCTACCAGGTGGGCAAGATTCCCTTCCTCACCCTGCTGGACAACCTGATGACCCTCTACACCTTTGAACTGCAATACCAGAAGGCCCTAAGCGACGGACAGCGCAACCTCGCCCGGCTGGAAGCGGAATCCGGCCAGCCCGGCAACCCGGCCGCTAATAATGCCGGACAACCGCCAGCACCTGGCCAGGAGGGCGAATAACCATGCCGCGGACCAGCACATTTTTCCTGACCGGTTTTCTCAGCCTCCTGCTCACCCTTACCGGCCCGGTGGTCTTTTCACCGCCAGCCGGCGAACACCCGCACCTGCACCTCTCGGCCGGACCCGGCGAAGCACACGCCGAAACCCAGAAATACACCTGCAGCATGCATCCCTTCATTATTCGGGATAAACCGGGCAACTGCCCCATCTGCGGCATGACCCTTACCCCGCTGAAAACCGCGGGGCCCGGCAAGGGAGCACAACCGGGAAAAGAAAACACCCAAGGCGGGGTCATCACCATCGATCCGGTGACCCAACAGAACATGGGGGTGCGGCTCGCCACCGTCAGCCGGAGGGACATGAGCCGGACCATCCGCACCGTCGGGTTGGTCGGTTACGAGGAGCCACACCAATATTCCCTCAACTCCAAGATCGACGGCTGGATCGAGCGCCTCTATGTCAATGAAACCGGCAGCCAGGTCAAAAAGGGGGCGCCGCTCCTGGAAATCTACAGCCCGGATCTGGTCACCGCCCAAGAAGAGTACCTCCTGGCCCTGCGCAACAAGGGTGCCCTTGCCAACAGCGAGGTGCCTGAAATCGCCGCCAGCGGCTCCCGTTTGCTGGAAGCCTCCCGCAAGCGCTTACGCTACTGGGATATAAGCGAGGCCCAGATCAAGAACCTGGAAAAAACCGGCACGGCCAAGAAGACCCTCACCCTTTACGCCAAAAACAGCGGGGTTATCACCCAGAAAAAGATCAGCGAGGGCATGTTTGTCAAGGCGGGGATGGAGCTGTTCCAGATCGCCGATATCTCCACGGTCTGGGTCTATGCGGACATCTATGAATATGAGCTGCCCTGGCTCAAGGTCGGCCAGACGGCGAGCATCCAGCTCCCCTACCAGCGGGAGCCGGTCCGGGGCAGAATCAGCACCATCTACCCCTACGTGGAGGCCAAAACCAGGACCGTCAAGGCCCGGATCGACCTGGCCAACCCAGGTTTCGAACTCAAGCCGGACATGTATGTCAATGTCAGCATTGAGACCCAGGCGATCAAGAACGTGCTCGCCATCCCGGTGGAGGCAGTGATCAACTCCGGAGCACAGCAGCGGGTTTTCGTCGCCCTGGGGGACGGCAAATTCCAACCGCGCTTGGTGAAGTTGGGATTGCAGACGGAGGATGGCTTTGTCCAGGTGGTACAGGGGTTGAGCGAAAAAGAGCGCATCGTGGTTTCCGCCCAGTTCATGCTCGACTCGGAAAGTACCCTGCGGGCGGCGACGCAGAAAATGACGGAGCCAGAAAAGCAGCCCCCGCCTGCGGGGAAAAAGCCCGGGCCCAAGGCCGAGGAATCCCTCGATTCTCTCTTCGCAAAATGATGGGCTCGTAAAGAAGGAGAAAAGCCACAGGTCCCCAAAAGACAGTCAAGGGCAACAGATCGACAACCGTTGGCAGCGGAGCTTGTTCGTTGCCAACCGAAATAGGCGCACCCATGCTCACCAAAATAATCGAGTGGTCCATCAACAACAAATTCATGGTCATCCTCCTCACCGCCCTGTTGATCGTGGGCGGCGGCTATGCCCTGAAGAACACCCCCATCGACGCCATTCCCGATCTCTCGGACGTCCAGGTCATCGTCTTCACCGAGTATGCCGGTCAGGCCCCCCAGGTGGTGGAAGATCAGGTGACCTATCCCCTGACCACCCAGATGCTGGCCGTGCCCCATGCCAAAGTGGTGCGGGGTTACTCCTTTTTCGGCTTTTCCTTTGTCTACGTGATCTTTGACGACGGCACCGACATCTACTGGGCCAGATCCCGGGTGCTCGAATATCTCAACTACGCCTCCAAGAAACTGCCGCAGGGGGTAACGCCGAGCCTGGGCCCGGACGCCACCGGGGTGGGATGGGTCTACGAATACGTGCTGGAAAGCGATCGCCACGACCTGCAGCAGCTCCGCTCCATCCAGGACTGGTATCTGCGCTACGAGCTCGCTGCGGTGGAAGGGGTTTCCGAAGTGGCCAGCATCGGCGGCTACGTGAAGCAGTACCAGGTTTCCGTGGATCCCAACCGCTTGCTGGCCTACCACATCACTATCCCGCAGATCCGGAAGGCCATCCAGCAGAGCAACAACGATGTGGGCGGCCGCTTGGTGGAGATGGGCGAGTCCGAATTCATGGTCCGAGGCTTAGGCTACATCAAATCGGTGACCGACATTGAACAGGTGGTGGTTTCCACCGATCGGTTGGGCACCCCGGTCCTGGTCAAGGATCTGGCCGAGGTCCGCATCGGGCCGGAACTGCGCCGCGGGGTGAGCGAACTTGACGGCAAAGGCGAGGCGGTGGGCGGGATTGTCGTGATGCGCTTCGGCGGCAATGCCCTGACCGTGATCGAAAACGTTAAAAAGAAGATTGCCGCCCTGCAGGCAGGACTGCCCGAAGGCGTCCGGATCAAAACGGCCTATGACCGCTCCGGTCTGATCAAGCATGCGGTGAGCACCCTCAAGGAAAAGCTCCTTGAGGAGAGCATTGTGGTCGCCCTGGTGACGGCGCTCTTTCTCTTCCATCTGCCCAGCGCCTTTGTCGCCATCTTCACCCTGCCGGTGGCGATCCTCATGGCCTTCATCATCATGCACGCCCAGGGGATCAACGCCAATATCATGAGCCTGGGCGGCATTGCCATCGCCATCGGCGCCATGATCGACGCCGCCATCATTATGATCGAAAACGCCCACAAACATCTGGAGCGGGACCGGGGCAAAAAACCGCACTGGGAGATCATCTTGGCCTCGGCCCAAGAGGTGGGTCCCACCCTCTTCTACTCCCTGCTGGTCATCACCGTCTCCTTCCTGCCGGTCTTCACCCTGCAGGAGCAGTCCGGCAGGCTCTTCAAGCCCCTGGCCTTCACCAAAACCTACGCCATGGGCGCGGCGGCCCTGCTCTCGGTAACCCTGGTGCCGGTGCTCATGGGCTGGTTCATCCGCGGCAAGATTAAGCCGGAACACGCCAACCCCGTCAACCGCCTGTTGATCCGGGTCTACCATCCGGTGGTCGATTTTGTCCTCCGCCAGCGGAAGGGGACCATCCTGGTGGCCCTGCTCCTGATCGCTTCCATTGCCTGGCCCATCAGCCGGATGGGCTCCGAGTTCATGCCGCCCCTCTATGAAGGCGACCTGCTCTATATGCCCACCACCATGCCGGGCATCTCCATCACCAAGGCCAAGGAAGTGCTCCAGCAGACCGACCGGATCATCGCCGCCTTTCCCGAGGTGGAGCGGGTCTTCGGCAAGATCGGCAGGGCGGAGACCGCCACCGATCCGGCCCCCTTGTCCATGCTGGAAACCACCATCACCCTGAAACCAGAAGAGCAGTGGCGCACCGTGGAGGTCCCCCGTTTTTACAGCGATTGGCCGAGCTGGCTACAAAAGCCCTTCCGCCTGCTCTGGCCGGACCAAAAAAGGATGACCCCGGAACAGCTCATCGAACGGCTCAATAACGCGATCCAGTTTCCCGGCTTGACCAATGCCTGGACCATGCCGATCAAAACCCGGATCGACATGCTCTCCACCGGCATCAAGACCCCGGTGGGCATCAAGGTCATGGGCAACGATCTCAACGAGCTCAGCCGCATCGGCGAGGAGATCGAGGCGCTGATCTCCACCCTGCCAGGCACCTTGAGCGCCTATTCGGAACGGGTGGTGGGCGGCAACTATCTCGATTTCAATGTCGACCGGGCGGCCGCGGCCCGCTACGGCCTTACGGTGGGCGAGGTGCAAGACATCATCCAGTCGGCGGTGGGGGGGATGAATATCACCCAGACCGTGGAAGGACTGGAGCGCTATCCGGTGAACATCCGCTACCTGCGCGACTACCGCAACGACCTGCAATCCCTGCACCGCATCCTGGTACCCCTGCGGGACGGCACCCATATCCCGATTTCCCAGGTGGCCACCATCTCCATGCACAAGGGGCCGCCAGCGATCAAGAGCGAAAACGCCCGCCGCACCGCCTGGGTCTATGTGGACATCACCGGCATCGACATCGGCACTTACGTGAAACAGGCGCAGGCCGCAGTGGCAGCCAAAATCAAGCTGCCCCCGGGTTACTCCATTGTCTGGAGCGGCCAGTTCGAATACATGCAATCGGCCAAAGAGCGGCTGGTGGTGATCATTCCGCTCACCATCCTGCTCATCTTCGTGATCATCTACCTGAACACCAAGTCGCTGGTGAAAACCGCCATCGTCTTTCTGGCCGTGCCCTTTTCCCTGGTGGGTGCCTTCTGGTTCCTCTATCTCCTCGGCTACCACACCTCGGTGGCGGTCTGGGTCGGAATTATCGCCCTGGCCGGGCTTGATGCCGAGACCGGGGTGGTCATGCTCCTCTATCTCGATATCTCCTATAAACTCTGGGGTGATGCCGACCGGATGCGCACCCGGGGCGATCTGGTCCAAGCCATCCACCACGGAGCGGTCAAGCGCATCCGCCCCAAGATCATGACCATCTCGGTGATCATCGCCGGTCTGCTGCCCATCATGTGGAGCCACGGCGCCGGCGCCGATGTGATGAAACGCATCGCCGCGCCCATGGTCGGCGGCGTCGTGACCTCCGGGGTCATGGAGTTGCTGGTCTACCCGGTCATCTTCTTTCTCTGGCGCAGCCGGAAATTACAAGACAGCATGACCGCCACCGCCGAGGAAGAGGTGGAAGGGGCATAAGCCTTATCAACCCTGTGCTCACACGGAATAATCCGTCCCTTGCAATAACCCATAGAGGAGAAAAACCATGAGAAAAAACCTGACGCAGCTGATAACCGCCCTGCTATTTCTGGCCCTGGCCGTTGGAGTGCAAGCAATGGAGCATGGTGCCGCGGACCATAACGCCATGGCCGGCATGGATATGGATATGGGTGGCGATCAGATCATGCTGCCCGCCGCAACGGTGAAAGGAGTCAAGGGATCGGCCCACCTGCTCGACACCAGCAAGGCCATGGCCCAGGCAGGCATGGCCATGACCCACCACCTTATGATCACCTTTACGGATGTTGCCACCGGCAAACCTATAAGGACAGGGGTAGTCGCGGTAAAGGTCGTTGATCCTGTCGGCAAAAAAACGGCGGCGATGAAGATGATGGCCATGGAGGAAAGCTTCGGCGCAGATGTTGCCCTGAGCCAGAAGGGAAAATACGTTTTTGAGGTAGGAACCAAACTTGGAAACGGCGAAAACCGGCAGTTTCTCTTCGAATATCTGGTCAAATAAAAAACCAGACAATTCGGAAAACCGCCCGAACCTCATCCCCTTGGGGAAACCACGAAAAACCCGAGGGGATGCAGGACAAAGGCATCCCTGTGCCCTGCGACAGCGGCAGCCCGAGAGGATCGGCTCCCTTCGCTGCAACAGGCGCGGCCGACCTCTCTATCGCAACGCCCTTCCCACCGCTGGCCGTCCCCCCCCTTTGATGATCAAAATGAAGATGCTTATCCGCTGAATGATAGGCAATTCGTTCATTACCAGTGCGGCTGATTGCCGATCCTGTAATTTACGACTTCCAAGGTATCGTTTATAACCACAAAAGCTGCGGGATCGATCTGCTGCACCAGTCTTTTCAACTGGCCCAGTTCTGTCAGCGGAACCACCGCATAGAGGATATGCTCCTCATTTCTGGCATACCCACCTTCCCCCTTGATAATAGTGACCCCGCGCCGGATATCCTTGAGGATCTCCCGGGATATTTCCTCCCATTGGGCAGAGATGATGAACACTGCTTTCCGTTGGCTGAGTCCGGTGACCACAAGATTGACACACTTGGAGGCAACATAAAGAACGATCAGGGTATAGAGCAGCGCCTCGATGGAATAGAAGATGGATACCAACAGGAGCACAATGGCGTTCACCGCCAAGACTGTATTGCCAATCCCCACGGAAAATCGCTGCATGAGCATCACCGACAGGATATCCGTGCCGCCCTGCGACCCCGCTGACCGTAAACACAGCCCCGCCCCGACCCCGAGAATGAGCCCGGCCAGCAAGGCATTGAGCATCTTGTCATCCAGGTTGATATCGAGATGCACAAAGGCGATGGCCAGCGTTAAGGAAAGGGCGCCAAAAATGGAGTAAAAAAAGAACCGTCTGCCTACGGCCATCCAGGCCAAGGCAAAAAGCGGCACATTCAGCACGACATAAATCCACCCCAGATGAACCCCTGGGATGAATTTATGGATTATCAACGAGATGCCGGTAATCCCGCCGGTAACGAAATTCTGACGAATCAGGATCCCATTGATTGCGGTGGCACACAGAACGCTGCCCATCACAATCAAAAGAACATCCTGCACAACCTGCTGCGGAGAAAGAAACAATGTTTGAGGGCTATTTTTCACATGCACAATAGGGTCCTGAAAAAACTAACGGTGGAACCGGCCCTTCCAATCTTGCGGCCGACATTCCGGTCACCTTACCACTTTTTCTCCGTTATCTTCCATGTGAAAATTCTTACAGCAGCCGAAGCTGTCCACCCTGTCACTCGCTTCCCTCTTCACTCTTAATGTCCTGACACACCGCCTCAATCAGCTGCGGATCTATAACCACCTCTCTTGGTATCCAGGCCGGGTCAAGCTGTTGCATTCCCTCCCTGAACGACGCAGAGGTCATGAAGAGCTGTGCTGCCGCCACCCGCAGCAGATCAACGGTTTCTCGGGGAAGGGCAAAAGAGGTGGGAAGCTCTTGCAGGCAACGTCTGAGGCGTGGGTCCTCAATCCGGTCAAAGGAGAGCTCGGCAAAGGTGAAGTCCGTGACGATCGGCTGCGGAATCCGGGCAGCATCCGGGCATCCCTCAAGTTTTTTGTTGCAGGCCTCGACACTCCGCGCCAATTGCTCCATGGAGCTGAAATGATTGTCAACATTCTCAACACTGTCAAAAGAGACATCATCCATGGGGCCGTTCATCGCCACCTCCAAGACCGCGCCGATTCCCGGAGGGGTGCTTTTCTTGTCCCAATCCCGCCTTTTCGAGGTTTTTGCATTCACGGCAATCACCATCAACCGATTGCGCTTCTTTTGATTGAGGGCTTGCAGGATACTCCATCCTGAATCGGTGGTGGTTATCGCCTGAAGCGGCCCCCGCAAGCCGAGGTTGTCCGCCAGCCCACCGTCGAGCAGATGGACAAATTGAGCATCCGGCTCGCGGTATGATCTACCGGCCACAGCATCATTATACCTCCGGTCGTAGGTTTTCCCGGCAAGCGCCAGGCCGATCCATTGCGGCAACGGGCCGCAGGCTTTTTCACTTTTATAGGCATTGATGGTCAGCGGCGCGAAGGCCACCGGAAAATTCGAGGACGCGGCCACCGCACGCGCCACATAGACATCGCTCAGATCGGAACAGACAAGATCGAACTGGTCCTGGGTGAATTCAAATCGATGGGTAATGGCGATATCCGTGGCGTTCAACACCAGAAACGGGACCTTTTTGTCTTTGTTCTTGATAAGATCCCCAAAGGTCTTCTTGCCGAAAATGGTATCCCGGTACAGTTCTTCCGCCATGTCTATCCGGCTGAAATCAGGGGAGGCGAGACGCAGCAGGTTATAGGGGTTCACCAGCCTGGCGATCAGCTCCCCCTCGATATTCCGGTAGAGAAACTTCTCCGGAAAGGTCTCGTAGAACTCTTCCGGATAGAGCGCATAGTAGGCAGAAGTAAAACTCCCTCCGGACACCGAGGAGATAATCTCAACATCATCAAGAAGCTTCCGCTTCGTCCCATCCTTGGCTGTATAGGCAATACGGTTGAGTTCTTCCATCAAGCCGAAGGAGAAGGCCGCGGCCCGCGTTCCGCCGCCGGAAAAAGCAAGCAGGACAAAGGGGCGGTCGGGATCCGGGAGGATCTCGCGGACGACCTTGTAGCGATACCCCACATTCGGATCATGCCCGGTCTGCGGCGGGTTTACGGGATAATGGGCACAACCAGACGTAAAAAAAATGGGGGCCAGGAGAAATACCGAAAACAGCTTCAGGATGCGCATCGAAAGGCCACCTCCTCGGGGCTGATTGGATTGGTCTTCGCAATCATCACGTTTCGGGGAGAATCCAGACACTGTTTCCCGTCGGCACATTCCAGAGCAATCCGGTGCAGCCCACGGCCACATTGCAAGGTACGGACGCTCCCGTCATCCTCCTTGTTGTCGCCCTGCTCGTTTCCGTCCATCATTACCCTTCCCCTGCCGGGACAAGGACATGCGAAAAATTCCATGCTTTCCCTCCTCTTGTTCAACAGATAACAACCAAGATAAACGGCACCCGGGTACTCCGAGGGACACATCCCCACCCCCGAGAAAAGTTACGACTTCTTCGGCGCAAGACTCTCAAAAATACTTGAAAATTTGTTCACAACATACGGGGCAAACAGGGTGAGTCCTGCCAAGAGATAATTCACCACCTGCTCGATTGACTCAGGCATGCTGCCCGTTTTCGCGAAAACAAACAGGGCGAAGGCGCCGAAGCCAAGGAACATCAGCAGAATCGCGATCATCCCCATGAGCGCCACCATCCGGCTCGAACTGGCGCGCAGCTCGGTGATCATCAGAGGCTTACCCGAGGCATCCAAAACCACTTTGCTTGCGCCGGCCGCATCCTTTTCCATCGCGGTAACTTCAACCTCCTCGGACAAGGCATCGGCCAAAGACCAGCTGGAGAGCGTGAGCGCAGCGCGAAGCAAGGCCATGGCCAACAGAGTTCCGATTAACACAATAAAAATTACGAGATAGACAAACCAGTCCGCCGGGGCAACCCAAAGGGTCCCTTGCTTGGTGCCTTGACTGGCAACCTCTTCAGACCACGATGGAGTTGCGGCAAGGACAAGAAGCGAAGCTGCAGATATGCGCTGAACCCAAGGACCAATGCGGTATTTCATTTTCTCCTCCTTAGACGTTTCAGTGATGCCGAGTTGCCCGGCCACCGGTTGACAGCGAGCGTGCCTGCTCAGAGCAAGGAAAAAACCTTCTCCCACCCCCGGAGCTCAAAAAACATGCAATTTTTCAGCTCCCCTTTGGCCGAAGCGGGGTTGGTTCCGGCCATACCTCTTTAGAGCGCAAACTCTCCAGCCGCATGGCCGCTTGCAGGGCCGTGAGGCTATTGCTCTCCGGCCCATGCTCCTCTTCTTTTTCCGCTCCTTCCTCAGGCGGCTTCCAGTAGCAAACATGGGAGTAGAGGGTTTTCCTGAGAAATCCTCCATGGCCTGAACGCACGGGCACATCCCGGATGCCCCTGCCGAAGCTTCCGGCAAGCGGTCCACCGATCAGATCACCAAGGATGCCCATGCGGTATGGAAAGAAGAGATTGGTCCAGCGGGTGGAGGCGAACGGCGCCCCATGGTTTGGAATGCGCACGCTTACCGGATGTGAATATTCAGGAGATTCATAGTTTTTTTGGTAATGCGTCTCCTCACTGGAGGCCGGCGGACAGCAGGGAAACTCAAACTCGATCTTGCGCTGCTCGAAACTCTGCGGGTCTTCCGCCATGAGCAGGGTGGCGTGGGTCAATGGCGAACCGACCGTAATGAAATCCGTGACAAGCCAAGGGATACCAACCTCACGATGCTCCCGCCAAAGTTCATGTTGCTTCTGTTGGAAGGCCTCCACTTCGCTGGAATCAACAGTTGGTGTTCCGTGCTGCAACTGCGCGGCCACCCCATCAAACCCCAGGGCTTCCGGCTGTTTTTTAGGGCAGGGATTGTGGGATTCCCGCAATTCCATCCAGAGGTGCCGGATCATGTCGTAACCGATAACCGACCCCAGGCTGTGTCCGACAACGATAATGCGAAAGTATTTCTCGGACTTGTGGAGCGCCCGGAGCAGCTTGATCCCTTCCGCCCTGATCTTGTTCCGTTCGTCGATATTGTCGGGAGAGGGCGTCAAATACCGGGCGGCATCAGCCACGTAGCCGAGGAGGAAACGGCTACCGATGGCCTGCAAGACAAGAACCGCCAGGGCAAAGTACAGCTGTTTCTTCTCATACAGCACCGTAAACCGAGCCATCAGCGATTGACTAGTTTGGTCGAACAGCCCCCAGATTAAAATTGCCGCCGCCAGCAGCAATCCGCTGTAGGTTACGAAATAGATCGGGAGCAGTTTCCGGGGAATCTTCCATGGTCGCCGCAGCAGCAGTCCGCCAAGCCAGGAGAATACTGAACCATACTTGGAATCGCGCATGTGATGCGCCCAATAATATTCGTAGAATTCGGTAATAGGGCGGTGTGCTTCCCGGTCCTTGGGGGCCTGCAGGCACCTGAGTTCGAAGGACTCGCTCATTTGGTCGGGCTTGCTGCGATATTTTTTCTGCGCGCTCTTCAATGTCTCGGGCAGAACAGCCTCCACGAAACTCCGGAGTGTTTCCATGGGACGCTGTTCACCGATGCCATGTATCACCACAACTGCTTGCTTAGGGCGGTTCATCTTGCAATCGCTCCGTATGCAGAAGGCTTCAGGTCGGCCCCACAACTATAACTACCCCGACCATTGAGGGAGGAAACTTGCTTTGCTTGTTAGCGCTTTGCGGCCTGCACATGCATCCAATCACGATCTTCGCAGCGCCCAAGGCTGAGCCACCCTTCCTGCTCCCATATTCCCCACCAGGGATCCAAATCGGGATGCGCAAGAGTGGCCTTGTTACTGCCCCAGGCCAATTTATTCATCGAGGGATACCAATCAATGGCTATGCCCCACGCATGGGTGGACCATGCCGACACACTCCCGCGCTTCTTTCTACAGTTAAAGCTTCCGCCGTAGCGGTCCAGCCCATGGTTCTTAAGACCTTCAAGCCCATAGACCGCATACGCTTTTTGCAGGATCCTCGCTAAACTGTCGCTGAGCTTCTCATGGATAGA
Source organism: Thiovibrio frasassiensis (assembly GCF_029607905.1). Lineage (NCBI taxonomy): Bacteria > Pseudomonadati > Thermodesulfobacteriota > Desulfobulbia > Desulfobulbales > Thiovibrionaceae > Thiovibrio > Thiovibrio frasassiensis. The sequence continues at coordinate 1,357,772 of NZ_JAPHEH010000001.1, read as the reverse complement.
AATGGTGCGGGTGGTGTTGGTGAGGTCCCAATCCAGACGAAGGGTCCACGGGCACTGGACCTGAACCAATCGCACGGCACACGGTTTCCCGTAAAAATCGCTCAGTCCATCCTCGCCTTCCATCGGGAATTGATGCGGATTGGCGCGAAGAGGAACGATATCGCCAAAGCCCCGGGGCAGGGAGCCGGTGGCATTAAGAATCCGTAAGCTCCTGGCCGCACTTTCCGTTTGCGGCCCATAGAGGCCGTCAATCTTTCCGGCATCAATGTTTCGATCGTGGCAGAGCAGTTGCAAATAGGCGACAGCCCACCTTGCCTGTGACCAACCTTGCCACTGTTCAGGAAGTTCCGCGGAGCGCAAGGCCAAAGCAAGCGCAAGGGCTTTATCTGTCTTGGGCCCACGCTTGCCGTCAATTTGACCAAAATAGAGCGCATCCTCTGCCAACCGTTTCTGAATAAGTCGCAGCTCACTTACTTTCATCGCATCACCCCTCCAATACCAGGAAGCTCCGTTCCAGACATCTGCCATGGGAGAACCAGCTGCCTAACTATCTTATCACACGCGGGCAGCAGTGTTCCACTGAGAAATTCTCGCCGGTATTTCTCCCAGCCTTTTCTTGACTGTTGTCATGCATCCGCGATAATCTTCTTTTATGGTCATAATTCAGGGAGAGGAGGGAACACTATGGGAGAGCAAACTGCGGCCGTCTGTATAAAATGCCGGAAGTCCCCCGCCAGTCTGATGCGATGCAAGGAGTGTCTTACCTGTTTTTGTCCCGACTGTTATCCGCCGTTTTGCGTCGACACCGGAGTGATCGCAGACAGGATAGATATCTGCCCAAAATGCGACAGCCGGGAGGTCGAGCATCTGCAACCGCATTAGCGGTCAAACCCCGCATTGCCCCCCAGCGGGACATAAGACACAAAAAAACCCGCTAACCATTTCTGGCGCGGGTTTTTTTGTTGTGAGACAAACGGATTGCTCCGCAAATGAACATGGCGGAGAGCGAGGGATTCGAACCCTCGGTAGAACTTTTGATCCTACACTCGCTTAGCAGGCGAGCACCTTCGGCCTACTCGGTCAGCTCTCCACAATTCGTATTCGCATGTTGTTGGCGGAGGAAGTAGGATTCGAACCCACGGTACTTGCGTACAACGGTTTTCAAGACCGCCGCCTTAAACCACTCGGCCATTCCTCCTAAAGTCCGTCAGTTATGTACCATTTCAAAAAAGGGCTGTCAATGCTTGAAGACCTCCCGGACTGCAAGAAAAGTAGCCGGTGGCCTGCCATCCTTAGCGGACTGCGGCAATGGCCTCGGCCAGTTTCCGGACCCCGATGATCTCCATGCCCGCAACCCCGCCCTTGGGCACATTGGCCAAGGGAACAATCGCCTGTTTAAAACCATGCTTCGCCGCCTCCCGCAACCGTTCCTGGCCGCTGGGCACGGGCCGGATCTCGCCGGACAACCCGACCTCGCCGAAAACCACCAACTCCACGGGCAGGGGCTTGTTTTTCAGACTGGAAAAAACCGCCAGGAGCAGGGCAAGATCGGCGCTGGTTTCGCTGACCCGCACCCCGCCCGCCACGTTGATGAAAACATCCTGGCCATAAGTGGCGATGGAGCCGTGCCGGTGCAGCACGGCCAGGAGCATGGCCAGCCGGTTCTGCTCCAGACCCACCGTAACCCGCCGAGGGTTCTCGCTGTGGCTGTCATCCACCAGGGCCTGCATCTCCACCAACAGGGGGCGGCTGCCCTCCCAGATCGCCATGACCACGCTGCCGGGCATGGGCTCGGCGTGGCGGGAGAGAAAGATGGCCGAGGGGTTGGAGATCTCGCGCAGACCCTTGTCGGTCATGGCGAAAACCCCCAGCTCGTTCACCGCCCCGTAGCGGTTTTTCACCGCCCGCATCACCCGGAAGCGGGAATCGCCGCCGCCTTCGATGTAACAGACCACGTCGATGATATGCTCCAGCACCCTGGGCCCGGCCAGGTCGCCGCTCTTGGTGACATGGCCCACCAGAAAGATGGCGATGCCGGTCTGCTTGGCGAACTGGGTGAGCAGGGCGGCGGATTCCCTCACCTGACTGACGCTGCCCGGCGCGGACTGGCTGTCCGCCACCTGCATGGTCTGGATGGAATCGATCACCACGACCTCGGGCTGCTCCTTGAGCGCCGTGGCGCAGATATCCTCCACCCTGGTTTCCGCCAGCAAAAGCAAGGCCTGATCCGGCAGACCGAGCCGCCTGGCCCGCATGGCGATCTGCTGGAGCGACTCCTCGCCGGTCACATAGAGGCATTTTCGGGTAAGGCTCAGGTTGCAGCAGACCTGGAGCAAGCCGGTGGACTTGCCCACCCCCGGATCGCCGCCGATCAGGACCACCGAGCCCGGCACCAACCCCCCGCCCAGCACCCGGTCCAGCTCGCCCATGCCGGTGGAAAAACGGACCAGCTCATCCTTGCCCACCTCGGCCATGGTCTGCACCTTGGCCAGGGAACCCGAATAGCCCTGGAAACGGCCCGCCACCCCTGCGGCGGCCTGCTGCTCGGCCAGGGTGTCCCAGGCGCCGCAGCCGTCGCACTGCCCGGCCCATTTGCTGAACACCCCGCTGCAGACGCTGCACACGTAGGATATTTTCTCTTTTGCCATTACAGGCAGCCCCACCCTTTTAATTTTTCACTCTGCACGTTTCACTGCCCCAAAGCCTTGCGCACCGTCTCGGTCAGCATCCGCATGGTAAGAGGCTTCATGAGAAAATAATTGATGCCCTGCGCTGCGGCGGATTCTTCCTCGATCGCCGCGCTGTACCCGGTGCAGAGGATCACCGGCAGGCCGGGCCGGATATCATGGACTTCCTGAACCAGTTGCAACCCGGACAGCTTGGGCATGGTTTGATCGGTGATCAACAGATCAAAGTCCCCAGGCTGGCGGCGAAACTCTTCCAGGGCCTCAAGGGGGTTGGTTCTGGCGGTCACCCGGTAGCCAAGCCCGGAGAGCATGGCCTTGCCCATCTCGGCAATGCTTGTCTCGTCATCGACAAAAAGAATCCGCTCCTGACCGCCCGAAGGAAGCGCCCATTCCTGCACGCTCTCCGGCGCATCCGCCCCACTGCCGATCCGGGGCAGATAGACGCGAAAAACCGTGCCGCTGCCCATGGTGCTGTCCACCTGCACCATGCCGCCATAATTTTTGACTATGCCATGCACCACCGCCAACCCCATGCCCGAACCCTTGCCCACACTCTTGGTGGTGAAATACGGGTCGAAGATGCGGGAGAGAACCTCCGGCGTCATCCCAGGCCCAGTGTCGCCGACACTGAACAGCACATACGCCCCGGGTTGCAGATCCCCTTCCCCGGCGAGCTCCCCTGCATCCAGCTCCACGTTTTTCATGATCACGGTCAGAACCCCTCCTGCCGCCTCCATGGCATGGAAGGCATTGGTGCAAAGGTTCACCACGATCTGGTGGATATTCGTGGCATCGGCCAGGATGGCGCCACAGTCCGAGGCAATATCCTCGCGGATTTCAACGCTTGCCGGAATCGAGGCCCGCAGAAACTTGAGCGCCTCCTTGACGATGGGCCTGGGCGAGATCGGCGCCCGCTCTTCCCCGCTTTTCCGGCTGAAGGTCAGAATCTGCTTCACCAGATCCCTGGCCCGCAACCCGGCCCGCAGAACCTGCTGGATATCGGCCTTGGCGCTGCCTGCTTCCGGGGGCAGGCTCCTTGCCGCCATCTCGGCATAGCCAAGGATCGCGGCAAGAATATTGTTAAAATCATGGGCGATTCCACCGGCCAGGGTGCCGATGGCCTCCATCTTCTGGGCTTGGCGCAACTGCTCTTCCATCTGTTTTCTCAGGCTGACGTCATGGCAGATGGTGAGAATCTCCGGCTGCCCTTCCCCTTGCACCACCGTGGCATTGAGTTCCATTGGGGTAAGCTCCCCCTGGCCATCGACATAATCGATCTGCAGATGGCGGATAAAACCAAGCCTGGCGCATTCCTGCACCGCCTCACGGTTTTTTGCCAAATCATGCTCCGCAGTCCACTCGGTCACCCTCCGGCCCAAAATCTCGGCCAAATCCCCGTGTCCGGTCATCCGCACATACTCCTGGTTGGCGTCCAACACCCTCCCCTCGCCATCTATCTTTACAAACCCGGTGCCCGTGGTATCGATCAGGACCCGATATTTTTCCTCGCTTTTGCGCAGCCCTTCTTCCATGGCCCGCCGCTCAACCAGCATCTGGTTCGCCGCCTTGGCCAGGGAGCGGAATTCCTCGAAATGCAAGCCTGAGGTCTGCATTTCCACCTTTTCCCGCGCCGCCTTGTCAAAAAAGATTTCAAAAGCGGCAAAGGCGTGCTGGATTTGCCCCGCCGTTTTCCGGACGACAAACAACCCAGCCAGAAAAATAGCAAGCATCACCAGCAGGGACAGGCCGACAATTATGGCAATCTCGCGCCGCAACTCCCGCCTGGCCCCGGCGCTGGCAGCCTCGAGATCATCCAGATAAACCCCGGACCCCACATACCATTGCCAATCCTTGACACCGCGCACGTAGCTGAGTTTCAACGAATTACGCTCCTCACCCACTTTCGGCATCACATACAAGAGAAAACCGCCTTCCTTCCGGGCCAGGGCAATGGCTTCCGCCACAACCTTCACCCCGTTGGCATCGGTCACCCCCAGCATGTTGCGGCCCTTGGTCGGGTAGGCCAGGGAAACCCCGTCCCATTGCCCGGCAAAGATATACTCGCCCCCTCCGAAACGGCTTTTTTCAATACGCTCCAGCACTTCGGCCTTGACCTCGGCCTCGGTGTCATCCAGGTATTCGCCCGCCCCGATGAAACAATCAAGCTGCGGCAGGTATTTGATAAAGGAAATTTTCTCAAACTCCTGATCCGGGGGAAACCCCGGCTTTGGCCACAGGTAGGGAACAAAACCCTCTCCCTTGCTCCGGGCAAGCTCGATCATCTCCCGGATTACGAAGGCGCCCTGGGTATCCTGCAAGGCCAGAAGGTTTTTTTGCTCAAGCTCAGGTTGGGCCGCATGGAGCAGCACCGTGCCATCCATGGCAAAGATGAAAAAATAGCCCCTGCCGTTGTTAAAACGCTGCTTGCGCAACGCCTCACGGACCAGACGGCGAAGCTCCTTGGGGCTGTGCGAATCTTTGCTTATCTCGTAGAGATGGCTTGCCACTCCATGGGCATCCCTGACCCTGGCTTCGAGACTCCCCTGCACCTTGGCGCGAACTTGGGATTTCTTGAACTCGATGTAGGAGACCACATCCGAGACCTGCATCTCGAGCTGTTTCTTGCGCGCCTCAACCTGCTGCCCCCAGAGCGCATCTACCTCGTGCCGGTAACGGCCATATTCCTGCACGATTTCAAGGCCGCCAAGGACCAGAACCAGTCCGGCAACCACCAACGACATAGTGACCAGCAATTTTCGAGCAATGCTGTTAGCGGGAAAGATCATCGCGGAGAAATACCCCTAAAAAAATCGTTCAAACAAGCCGGGCCAAGACCTGATTCGCCACGGGCAGCCCTGCCTCGGTAAGGCGCAGGCTGTCTTGCGTGACCACGATCAGCCCCTGCGCCTGCAATTCATCCAGTATATTCCCATAATAGCCCGGTGGCGTCAAACCAAACCGGCGCTGCATCCGGGCAAAGGACACCCCGTCGAGCATCCTCAACTCCATGACCACGCTTTCCCGGAACCGCGCCGCCAGCGGCAGGCATTCCCCCTCGGCCAGCGGCAGCTCTCCTTTTTGAACCAGCCCGGTAAACTCCCCGGGCTCCCGTACCGTGCCGAACCGGAATCCGGACAGGCAGGAGACCGCCCCGGCCCCCAGGCCGAGATACGAGCCGTTTCGCCAGTAATTGAGATTGTGGCGGCATTCCTTGCCCGGCATGGCGTAATTGGAGATCTCGTAGCGCTGCAAACCCGCCTGGGCCAGGAGATCGTGGGTGAGTGCGGCCATGGCCATGGCCTCCTCCTCTTCGGGCAGGATCAGCGCGCCCTTTTCCACCAAACGACCAAAGGGGGTGTCCTCCTCGATGGTCAGCTCGTAGCAGGCAAGATGCTCCGGCCCGAAGGCAAGGGCCTGGTCCAGGCTCTCCCGCCAATCCGTTGCGCTCTGGCCGGGCAGGCCGTACATCAGATCCAGGTTGATATTGGTAAAGCCACCCTTTCGCGCCGCCTTGATGGCAGCGCAGGCCTCACCCTTCGTATGGCTCCGGCCAAGCGCACCCAGCAGCCGGTCGGAAAATGCCTGCACCCCGAGGCTCAACCGGTTGACCCCTGCCCGGCGCAGGGTGGTCAGCGCCTCCACCGTGACGGTGTTGGGGTTACCCTCCACCGTGATCTCGGCATCTTCCGTAAAGCGGAACGAGGTGAGGCACAGACGGACCAGCTCGGCCAGCTCATCCCCACCATAGATGGTCGGGGTGCCGCCGCCGATGAAGAGGGTGGCAAAGACCCGCTCCCGGCACCATTGCTGATCAGCCCAATAACGGATCTGGCTGGCAAGGGCTGCCAGGTATGCGGCCGGAGGGGACTGGCAGGCATGGGAATTGAAGGAGCAGTACGCGCAGCGGCTTTTGCAAAAGGGGATGTGCAGATAGAGACCGGGCACCTCTTCACCGCTGGCGGGAGTAAAAACAGTGGATATGGCTTCGGGCACCGTCACTCTCCGGCGATAAGCGGACGGGACTGGCGACGGATATCCTCCAGCAACCCGTGATCGGCGAAGCTGAAAGGCTGCTCCCCCTCCCCCACGATGAGATGATCGAGGAGCTGAATCCCGGCAAAGCCCAGGGCGATGAAGAGATGGCGGGTGAGTTTTTTATCCTCCGCCGAAGGGGTCAGGCTGCCGGAGGGATGGTTGTGGGCGATGACCATTGAGGCGGCGTGGTGCGAAAGGGCCATCTTGATCAACTCCCTGGGATGCACGGTATTGCTGGCCAAGGTGCCTTCCGCCACCAGCTGGGTGTCGATGATCCCCAAGGAGGCGTCGAGGAAAACCGCCATCAGCACCTCGCGCTTGAGTCCGCGCATGGAATGGACCAGATACTCCCCCACCTCGCGGGAGGAGCGGAGGTACTCCTTGGCCTTCAGCCGCTGCCGCAGATAGCGCCGGGCCACGGACTGGACAAAGTGCAGGGCGAAGCCGTTCTTCGGCCCGATGCCCTCGATCAGCTCAAGCTCCGCTTGGCTGGCATCCAGGGCCTGGGCCAGGGAACCAAACTGTTTGAGCAATAGCCGAGCAGTTTCCTTGCAATCCTTGCGGGGGGTGCCCAGGGAAAGAAGCAGTTCCAACACCTCGGCATCGGTGAAGCCGTCAAGGCCGTGGTCCAGAAACCTGTCCCGCAGCCGCTGCCGGTGGCCATCGCCTTTTTTCTGCCAGTCGGTTTTATCCATGCTTGACCCGGTGGGATTCACCTACTCCGTCAACGCCTTCACAAACAGATCGTTGGCCAGCCCCGGATTGGCCTTGCCCCCGGTCTGCTTCATAAGCTGGCCGACGAAAAAGCCCATGACCTTGGTCTTGCCTTCCCGGAATTGTTGGGCCTGCTCGGGATTGGCCGCAATGATCTCCTGAACCATGGCCAGGATCTCGCCCTGGTCGCTCATCTGGACCAACCCCTTCTCCTTGACCACACTCTCCGGGTCCTTACCGGAAAGCATCATCTCCTCGAACACCGTCTTGGCGATCTTGCCGCTGATGGTGCCTGCGTCGATCATACCCAGCAGCGCGGCGAGATTCTCGGGAGAGACCGGGCACTGGCTGATATCCAAGGCCTCCTCGCCCTTCATCAACCGCATCAGCTCGGTCATCAGCCAGTTGCCGAGCTTTTTGCCGTTGGGATACTGGGCCAGGGCCGCCTCGAAATAGTCGGCCAGCTCACGGGAAGAGGTGAGCACCGAGGCGTCGTTGTCCGACAGGCCCAACTGCTCCACGAAACGCTTTTTCCGATCATCGGGCAGCTCGGGCAGGGTGGCGCGCATCTCCTCGATCCAGGCTGCGTCGATCACCACCGGCACCAGGTCCGGATCCGGAAAATAACGGTAATCGTGGGCCTCCTCCTTGGAGCGCATGGCATTGGTCACGTTGCGGTCCGCATCCCAAAGCAGGGTTTGCTGAACGATCTTCTCCCCGTCCAGCAAACGGTCGCGCTGGCGGCGCACCTCGAACTCCAACGCCTTCTGCACGTTTTTAAAGGAGTTCATGTTCTTGAGCTCGGTGCGGGTGCCGAACTCCTTCTGGCCCAGAGGCCGAAGCGAGATATTGGCGTCGCAGCGGAAGCTGCCCTCCTGCATGTTGCCGTCGCAGATGTCGAGATAGCGGAGAATGGCGTGCAATTTTTTCAGATAGGCGGCGGCTTCCTCCGGCGAACGGATATCCGGCTCACTGACGATCTCGATGAGCGGGACGCCGGTGCGGTTGAGGTCCACGTAGCTTTTGGGCTCGCGCTCGTCGTGGATGAGCTTGCCGGCGTCCTCCTCCATGTGGATGCGGGTGATCCCGATGCGTCTGGTCTTCCCCTCCACCTCGATATCCACCCAACCATGTTCGGCGATGGGCAGGTCGAACTGGGAGATCTGGTACCCCTTGGGCAGGTCGGGATAAAAATAGTTCTTGCGGGCGAACTGGTTCATGGGGCCGATGGCGCAGTTGGTGGCGATGGCCATCTTCATGGCATACTCCACCACCGTTTTGTTCAGCACCGGCAATACGCCTGGCATGCCGAGGCAGACCGGGCAGGTATTGGTATTGGGCGGGTTTCCGAAGGCGGTGGTGCAGCCGCAAAAAATCTTGCTCTTGGTTTTGAGCTGGGCATGGACCTCAAGGCCGATGACAGTTTCAAATTCCATGGTGTTCTCTCCCTTATAGAAACCGGCGGCAGGACAGTGCGGCCGGGTCAGTGCGTCTCTTTTCCTTTTCGGACCCAAGAGCAAATGCGGCCCAGCTCCTGCTCCCAGCCGGAACCGATGCGCAGATCGAGGAACATGCGAAAGAGCTGATCCATGGTGCGCACCACCATCTCGTGCAAGCTGAGATGCTCAAGCAGTCTCCCTTCCACCGCCTCGGGCTCGTTGCCCTCTTCGGAGGAGCCCATGGTTTTGGGCGGCTTGACATTGCGAAACTCCATGAGGGTGGCCTTGAAGGAAAGATTCCATTCATACTCCCCCCGGGTCAGCAGCATCCGGGCCTGCTCCAGCTTCTTGCCCATGGCCAGGCCGGTGCGCGCCTCCTGCAGCTCGGTCATCAGCCCACGGCAGATCAGCTTCTCGCGGTTTTCGCCTTCGCCGTACTCAAGCATCATATGCTTTTCAAAGACCAGCTGGATATCCTCGCCCGCCTCGGGGAGAAAGATGGTCCCACCCCGCTCCTCGCTCTTGAACCAGAGCCAGGTGAGAAATTCCTGCCCCAAAAATCGTTTTTCGTCAATAAGATCAACTAAATCCATGTGCGTAAGGCCTCTGGTTTCAAATAAAGATTGCGGGGGTGATATCGGCCAGGGCCTCGCGGCCCGGGGCATCGAGCAGATGCTCGGCGGTGAGATACGGCACCTGCAGCATCAGACTGAGATCAAAGGTTTGCTTGAAAAACTCCTCCAGCAGCTCCTGGGCCTTCTGGCTGGTGGAGAAAAACAGCAGCGTCCCCTCGGCCAGATTCCAGCAGAGGTCGTAGACCGCCGGGGTCGGGGCCGCCTTTTTCATCAGCATCAACTTGACGCTCTCCTTGATCTCCACCCGGTGAGCCCGGGCCAGCTTGGGAATCTGCCGCGCCTTTTTGAGCCGTTCTTCCTCTTTCAGGCAAAACTTGTTGAGCACCTTGGGCGAAACCCGCCGCTCGTCAAGGCGCAGGGAAAGCACGACATGGTCCGCCGCCGCATAGGAGGCATAGGCAAACTCGCTGTCGAACATATTGAGCACGGAAACCCAACCCACGGAACGCTCTTCGTAGCTCTCGTCAATATCCCGAAAGGAATTCAGGACGATCCGCTCGGCGGCGAACTCCCAAAAATTCGGGGGCAAATCCCCTTCCACCGCATAGCGGACAAAACTTGCCGATCTGGCCAACAACCCCATACCGCACCCAAAAGTAAATAGTCAGAAAAAAAAGCCCTGCTCCAGGCAGAAGCCCATCGTAATCCATAACAAACCAGAAGATATAGCAGACCCACGCCACCGTCACAAGTTATTTAAGCGGCGAAGTGTCCGAGTAAAAACCCCAATAATTACACAACCTCAGGCCGTTATCTATCACCCCGCCAAGAAAGAGGGTGATGCAAAAAAAGGAAAAAGAAGACAGCAAAGACTTGACACGGAAAACCGACTATTGTAAAAGTGCCTTTTCCTACAGGATGGGTCGTTAACTCAGCCGGTAGAGTATCTGCCTTTTAAGCAGAGAGTCGCGCGTTCGAATCGCGCACGACCCACCATTTCACTGTATGGATATTAGTCCCCATCGTCTAGCCCGGTCCAGGACACCGGCCTTTCACGCCGGCGACACGAGTTCGAATCTCGTTGGGGACGCCAGAAATTCTAAAGGGAATCGACCGTATGCGGTTGATTCCCTTTTTTAATGACCGCGCCATGGACTGCACCCAAGAATACCTTCAACTCATTACAACCCTTGACGCAGAGATCGCCCGCGTCGCACAGCGCCATGTCGCGACCCTTTCCTGCGGCCCGGGCTGCGCCTCCTGCTGCCTCGCCTTCAGCGTGCTGCCCCTTGAAGCGGCCTGGATGCGGCAAGCCATTGCTGCCCTGCCGGCAACCGACCAAGAGCAACTTGAGCGCAACCTTACGGAAGACCCCGATCGCTGCCCCCTGCTCCTTGATGATCTCTGCTCCATCTATGCGGCCCGGCCCATCATCTGCCGGACCCAGGGGTTGCCCCTGGCCTATGTAGACGCAGCACGCGAGGCCATCGAGGTCTCGGCCTGTGGGCTGAATTTCCCGGACGACCATGCCTTTACCCTGGAACACCTCCTGTTCATGGATCCCTTCAACACCCGCCTTGCCGAGCTCAATCAGGCCTGGTGCCGTAAGCGGACTCTGGACCCGCCCACACGCATCCCCCTGCGGGAGCTTGCCTGCTCCACCCCGCCAAAGCCTTAAAGATTACTGCTCCGGCAGATCCGCCCCCTCCAACAGGGCCTCGGCCACCCTCTCTTCCAGCCGCTCTTTGTCGATGGGCTTGGCACAATAGGCTACCGCCCCAAGGGAAAACGCCTGTTTGGCCATCTCGGCCTTGGGCAACCCGGTCAGCATGATCGCCGGCAGACGCGGCAACGACTTCTGCATCTCGCACAATACGTCCAACCCGTCCATCTTGCGCAGGTTCATATCGAGAATGGCCAGATCCACCTGGTTTTTCTCGACGTAGCGGAGCGCCTCATCCTCGTCATGGAAGACATGCACCTCATGGCCCTTCTTCTGCAGAATCCTCTGAATCAGAATCCCCGCGTCCAGCACATCGTCCAACACCAGAATCTGCGCCACCTATTATTGCTCCTTTTCCTGACTTGCTGAAATAATCGGCAGGAAGATGTGAAAGGTCGTATGCATGTCCAGGGTGACCAGCTCGGGCTCGAGCGGCGGGGACTTAACCTCGATCCGCCCTTTATGATCCTGGATAATGCCGAAGGAAACGGACAACCCCAAGCCAGTGCCCTTGCCAACCCCCTTGGTGGTGTAAAAAGGATCAAAGATTCTCCCCAGCTGATCCTGGGGGATACCGGAGCCGGAATCGCCGATGATGATCTCGATCTGGTCGCTCTCCTTATGCCAGCGGGTCCAGACCCCGATAATCCCTTCGCTGCCGATGGCATGGTGGGCATTGGTCAAGAGATTGACAAAGACCTGGCGCAGCCGCTCGTTGTCAAAGCAGGTATTGGGCAGATTTTCGGCAAGGCAGCGATGGATGAAAATATGGTCCATATTTAGAGTGTGATTGACAATGGCCAGCACCTCTTCCAGGCACTGATTGAGATCGCCATAGAGCTTGTTGTGCTCCTGGGTCTGTCGCGAAAAATTCAACAAATCGGCAACGATCCGCCGACAGATCTTCGCCTGTTTTTCGATGATCCCCAGAGTCTCATGCACCTCGCTCTGCTCCTCAAAATCCTCTTCGAGCAGCTGCGCATAGCCAAGGATAATCCCGAGCGGGGTATTGATTTCGTGGGCAACGCCGGCGGCAAGCTGGCCCACAGAGGTCATCTTTTCGGAATGGACCAACTGCTCCATCATCTTCTTGAAGTGGGTGAGATCCTTGGCAATCCCTTGATATCCCAGGGACCGGCCTTCCCGATCCGTAATGGCTGAGGCGGTCATCATCAGGTACAACGGACCATCCTCCCGGCCGACAAATTCCGCCTCGAAATCCTTGACCTGCCCGGTCGAGAATAACAGGGCACGATACTGCGCCCCACGCTCACGATCGAGAAAAAACTCGGCCAGGGATTGCCCGACAATATCCTGCCGCCGTGCGACTCCGAGGAGCCGCAGACCGCTTTCGTTGATGTCGGAGAATCTGCCCGCCGCATCACAAAAATAGATCATATCCTTCGAGCCTTCAAAAAAGCCGCGAAATTTCTCCTCGGACAGCCGCAAATCGTGGGTACGCTCCTCCACCTGCTGTTCCAGGGTCTGATTCAGGCGGGACAGGTCGGCATGCGCCTCGCGGAGCCTGTCATTGGCAATCTCCAAGGAAAGCGCGTCCATCTTGGCCCGGTTGATCAAAACCGCGGTACTATGATAGTGCAGGGTCAGAATCGCCACCCCGCAAAGGGCGATGGTGTTCAATCCCCCGCTATAAGGGTCGAGGGTATCCCACACCTCCGGCAGATGGGCAAGCCGGAAGGCATAGGGCAAAAGATGGCCCATGCCGCGAGAAATGGAAAAAACCACCATGACCACGGAAAACCAGAAGAAATACGCCCAGAGGATGTTTTTCGGTTCCAGCCGGGTGAGACGCCGGGCAAAAACCAGGGCGCAAAAAGCGAGAATGACCATCACGGTGGCGCCGAGATAATCCACCATGTAGACGGGGAAGAGGGGAAGATTAAAGACCTCTTCCATCAGGAAACCTGCCCGGCCCGGTTATGCCGCCGCTTCTCGATGACCTCGGAGAAATCACGCAGGGCGCTGGTAAAAAACCAAAGAGCCGGCACACAGAGCAGGTGATCAAACCTCCCCCAATAATAGATGAGATTGAGCAGAGTCCGGGAGCCGACAAAATAATCTCCCACCAGGCTGGCACCCGAATCTTTGATATCGGGGTACATCCCCCCGGCAAACCAGTGGATAAAGAGATGGTCCACATCCCAAAGAAGGAAAAAAAGCAGCGAGAGCTTGAGGGAGCGCCAGGACAATCCGGTGTCCGGCGGCCGGGTGTGCAGAACATAGAGCAACAGCAACAGGGCCACAAACAAGAGCAGATGGGCCATCAGATGCACCACCGGGCCTTCCGCCACCCCATGCCCCTGAACCGCCCACGCGGGGGTGTGCCAACAGAGCAAAAAAACGCAGCCCAGCAGGAAAGCGTGTCTTTTCATCCGAAATCCCCCCCACTCACCAGAATGTGCAGTTGCATGTTCACAATTAGCAGGTTGTCCGGGCTGACGCAAGGGATATCGGGCTGAACCGGCAGCAAAAAGAGACAAGAACATGTTGATTTTTTTAGAGAAATGGGGCATTCAAAGAGGAGCTGGCCATAAACCGTCCCCACACCATGACTCTTGCCGGAGATGCTTGCGTGACCGCAGAACAGACCAATTTTTCCTGCCCGGAAGGGGAATTTTCCCCCTCTGTCCTCATCGTTGACGATGACCTCGACATGCTCGCCATGCTGGAACGGGTCGTGCGCAAAAAATGCCGGTGCGAGGTGAAAACCGCTCCCTCCGGGGAAAAGGCCTGGGAGATTCTGCAAGAGTGGCATCCGGACCTTGTCTTGACCGATATCAAGATGCCGGGGCTGGATGGCCTGACGCTGCTGAAAAACATCAAAAAAGAGTATCCGGCCGTCGCCGTGGTCATGATGAGCGGCCACGGCACCGTGGAATCTGCTATTACCGCCCTGAAAAACGGGGCCTATGATTTTATCCAGAAGCCCTTTGACCAAGAACATCTGCTGCATATCCTGCAACGCTGCCTGGAACACCTCTGCCTGCTCGAAAAAAACCGCCGCCTCCAGAGTCGCCTGGCGGATCAGGAGTCCTTCCCCGGATTTATTGGCAGATCCTCAAAAATCAAAGAGGTCTACAGGCTGATCGGCAGGCTTGCCGATACCGATGTCACCGTGCTGATCCGAGGCGAATCGGGCACGGGCAAGGAGTTGGCCGCCCGCTCCCTGCATGGGCTGAGCGCAAGAAATAAAAAACCCATGGTCACGGTGAACTGCCCCGCTCTGCCGGAACAGATCCTGGAAAGCGAGCTCTTCGGCTATGCCAAGGGCGCTTTCTCCGGCGCGAACCACGACAAGAAAGGGTTGTTTCTCGAAGCCAACACCTCAACCATCCTGCTCGACGAAATAGGCGATCTTCCCATTGCCCTCCAGACCAAGCTGCTCCGGGTGCTCCAGGAAAAAGAGATCATGCCCTTGGGCCAGACAAAAAGCCTGGCCGTGGATGTCCGGGTGCTGGCCTCGACCAACCAGGATCTGGAGGAGAAAATGCGCCAGGGGCTTTTCCGGGAAGATCTTTTCTACCGCCTCAATGTGGTGACCATCACCGTCCCGCCGCTTCGGGAACGGCCGGAAGACATCCCTCCCCTGGCGCAACATTTTCTCGCGCTCTTTGCCAAGGAATATAACCACGAGGGGTTAATTTTTGCTGCGGATGCCCTCCCCTCCTTGGTGAAACGGCACTGGAAAGGAAATGTCCGAGAACTTCAGAATGTTATCAAGCGGGCGGTATTGCTTGCCGATGATGAGATCCCCATCTCTGCCGGACAGCTGCGGGAACCGGAAACGGAAGCCCCCGCCTCCCAAACGATTGACCATGATCTGCACGGGCTGCATTACAACCTTGCCAAACAGCAATTGGTGGAGGAGTTCTCCGCCGCTTATCTGACCCACGCCCTGCAGCAAAAATGCGGCAACGTAACGGCCGCCGCCCTGGCAAGCGGCATGAACCGGCAGGCCTTTCAAAAACTCATGCGTCGCTTTGGTCTTGTCGCGGATAAATTCCGCACTCAGCCAGACCACTAAGCTCCTCCCCTCCCGGCTTTCCAAAGCCTATAACACCCAGCATCTTTCCGCAGACCACAGGCGCCGCAATAAAGTTGCGGTGCATATTTTTTACTGCACCGCCAGACCTCTTTCCCTCCCTTTCCACACCTGCTATCCGCAGCAATAAAACAACAACTTCCGCACAAATTCAAACCGATACAAACAATCAAGCCCTCCTCCACCCAAGTGGCACTCTTATTGCTTTTCTAAAACCATGAGGAGGCATCTGCCACCCTCCTCAACTTCAACCAATACGTATCAAGCGCGTAATTCAGCAAGCATCCGCGCTTGTCGGTCAATGAAAAACACAAAGGAGGTGCAACGGCACAACAGGGGGAACTTAGGGAGAAGCCGTCTTACAAAAAATCATTCTCATTTAGACAGGAGGTGGATGGTATGAAAGTTAAGTTCAGCATGGTGCCGTTACTTGCGCTGGTGATGATGGCCTTGCCCATCACCCAGCAGGCACAGGCTAAAGAGGAAGCCCCTGCTCCAACCATTACTCTCGACAAACCCTCCCTGAACAACGGTGGCGAGATCACCGTCAGCGGCCAGGCTCCTGCAGGCGCCCAGGTTTATGTCGAGGTCTACGCAGCAGACAAGATGGTACGCGCCAACCGTTTCGACAGCAAGAAAGACCCCAAAACCGGCAAAATTCCCTACAAATTTTACCTGACCCATGAACTGCCGGCATTCTACAAAATTTTCGTACCCAAAGACATGGAACCGGAGTTGGAAGCAGCCAGGAATGCTGGCAGCGGCTGGAAATATTCAGAAGTGCTGAAGAAGATCGGCGCCGACGCCTCCTACAATGCCCCGGCTAAAATCAAGATTGACAGCTACCAGGCCACCATCATGGCCAGCATCCTCGGCTCCCGCGGCAACCTGCTGGACCCCATGAACGAGAAAGATTCCAAACGCGAATCCATGAAGCTGGTGAAAGGCCGCTTCCGCAGTGTGAACAATCTGCTAGCCGCCACAGTCGAGACCCAACCAGACGGCGCATACACGGCCAAAATGAAACTCCGCACGGGGCTGGCCCCGGGCAAATATAATGTCATCGTTACCGCGGTCACAGAGCGCATCAAGGACGGAGACAAAGAAACGGTCAAAAAGGTCAACAGCGAGGTGGCAAGCTTCGACAACATACAATCTTTTCCCATCGTCTACCTTAACACTGCAGGCACCAGCATCAACCTTCTCTGGCCCTTCCTGCTCACTCTGGGCATCTCTATTTTCGGAGTACTTATGGGCGCGGGCGGCGGCTTCATTCTCAACCCCATCCTGGTTTCCATTTTTCCGGCCCTGCCCCATACCATCGTAGCCGGAACCGTCATGCCCACCGTGCTGTTCTCTCAGGGCTCCGGCATCTACAACTACTCAAAGATCAAGTTTATCAACTGGAAACTCGGCATCGGCATCGGCTGCGCCATGATGGTGGGCGGTTTCATCGGACCAAAGCTCACCGAGTTGATCACCCTGGATCAGTTTAAATTCGCCTTCGGCTGGATTCTCCTAGTGCTCTCCGCCCTGATGTTCTGGCAGACCACCCCCGGCTATCTTGAGAAAAACAAAAAAGAACAAGCCATCCTGAAAGAATTCAAGAAACGGGCGGAAGAATGTGCCAAACGGGGCGAGGAAGGCACCAAGTCATGTCCCACGGACCAAAAATAAAAATACGATCAGGAGGAATCCGTTATGAAAGTAGATTTCTGGGGTCATGAATTTGAAGTCAACATGTGGGTCGGCTGTCTTGGCGGCTTTCTCATTGCCATAATGTCCTCGATGTTCGGTTTCGGCGGCGGCCCGTTCATGGTGCCGCTGATGACTGTCGCGCTGGGGCTGCCCATGTATATCGTAGTCGGCAGCTCGCTCTTGGCCATCTTCTTCAACACCGGCATGGCGACCATCCGGCACATGCAGTTCGGCAACTTCGACCTGCTGCTCTTTCTCTCCATGTTTCCCGCCGCTTTGTTGGGCGGCTACCTTGGCCCGCAGATCGCCAAACGATTGAGCCCCTTGGTGGTGAAGCGTGTTGCGTGCGTCGGCTTGGTACTGCTCGGCCTTAAGCTGTTGGGGTTGTATTAGGCAAAACAATCGTCCAGATCCGGTTCCGCGGCGCACTCCTCCCTTACTCGCCGCGGAGCCGAACCTGGCTCCGGCCTGGGGATACACCTTGGGCCAGCCACCCTGCGCACCAGAAAGAGGGTAAATGTATGGCACACATTTTCGTCTTGGATGATGTCCTGGATGCCGCCGTACTGACCCAGCGAATCCTTAGCAAAAAAGGGCACCAGGTAACGATCTTTACCGACGAGCAGGAAGCGATGCGGTATGCCATGGAAAACCAGGTGGACCTGGCAATTTTGGACATCAACCTGAAAAAAACCAACGGGATCAGCGTGCTGGCAGCACTCCGCCGTGCGAACCCGAAGATCCGGGTGATCATGCTCACCGGCTATCCGACCGTTGAAACCGCCCGAAAGGCCCTGCACCTTGGCGCAGCAGACTACTGCGTAAAACCCATCGACAAAAGCGAGCTGGAACAGAAGGTTTCCGCCGCGCTGGCCAATTAACCCACGCACGGCATGCAAATTTCAGAGGAGTCGTGATCATGAAAAAATCAGTCTGGAGCATGTGCGGCATGTGTACCGTCCGCTGCCCCATCCGGGTCGAGGTCGAGGGCAACACGGTGACCTGGCTCGAAGGCAACCAGCATATCCTGAAAGGCGCCCTGTGCGCCAAGGGCTCGGCCGGCCCCTCCCTGGTGGCCGACAAGGAACGCCCCCAGCAACCCTTGATCAGACGGGGCGGCCGGGGCGCCGGGCGCTGGGAAGCGGTGAGCTGGGAATTCGCCCTCGACTACATCGCGGACAAACTCAAAACCATCATTGACCGGCACGGCCCGGAATCGATCATGGCCAGCTCCAGGGGCGGCCCGTTCCAGGATCTGGTCAAGGCCTTCACCCATGCCTTGGGCTCGCCCAACTACAGCAACCACGACAGCGCCTGCGGCCGGAATGTGCACCATGCCAGCCTCTCCCTCTTCGGCTTGGGCCGCAAGGGGTTTATCTACGACATCAAGAATGCCAAACATCTGGTTTTGTTCGGCCGCAACATCCTCTCCTCCCTGAGGCCGGCCGAGGTCAACCAGGTCATGGACATGCTGGACAAAGGCGGCAAGCTCACCTATGTCGATGTGCGCCAGACCCTGACCGGGATCAAGGCAACCAATTTTTTCCAGGTGCGGCCCGGCACGGATTACGCCTTGGCCCTGGCCCTGATCCACGAGATCATCAAGGCGGAAGGGTATGACGCGGACTTCGTGGAACGCTACACCACCGGCTTTGACGAATTGGCCTATTTCGTGGAAAACTACTCGGCCGAATGGGCGGCCAAGGAGTGCGGCATCAAACCCAAGGACATCCACGAGCTGGTCGACCAGCTCATAGCCGACCGACCCAAGGTCATCTTCCATCCGGGCTGGATGCTCTCCCGCTACAACGATTCTTTTTACGCCAGCCGGGCCTTGAACTGCCTCAACGCCCTGATGGGCAATATCGAGGTAGAAGGCGGCCTCATCTTTGCCAAGGGTGCCGGAGACTGCGGCAGAAAAGGCCCCCGCAGCCTCAACGAACTCTCACCCAAGCCGACCGCCAAACGAGCCGATGGCGTGGGCGACATCTACAAACATTTCGAGAAAGGACCGGGACTCTTCCATCTTTTTTACAAGGCCATGGCCACAGGTATCCCTTATCCGATCAAGGGAATCATCTGCGTTCGCCACGATCCCTTCCTCTGCTTTCCCGACCCGCAGGCCCAGAAAGAGGCACTGGACAACTGCGACCTGATCGTTTCCATCGACACCCATTACAGCGAGTTTGGCTGGTATTCCGATGTGATCCTGCCCGAATCGACCTACCTGGAACGCGACAGCATGATCGCCCAGCAAAAGGGGATGAAGCCCCGGCTGATCATGCGCAACAAAGCTATCGAGCCGCAAGCCGACACCCTTGACCTCTGCACCATCATCAGGGGGCTTGCTACCCGACTCGGGCTTGAGCAATATTTCCCCTTCGCCACCCCCCAGGACCTTTGGGCCTGGCAGCTGGAACCCACGGGCTTCAGTATCGCCGATTTCGAGAAAAAGGGTTTTGTTGAGTACGCTGACAAACCGGTGATGTTCGACCGGGAGAAACTCGAGGGCAAGTTCAAAACCCCTTCCGGCAAGATCGAAATCATCAGCCAGAATCTTACCGAATGGGGATTTCCCTCCTGGAAGCCTTACGTGAGCCCAGCCAAACCGCCGAAAGGGCAGTATCGTCTGGTATTCGGCCGCTCACCGCTGCATTCCCACAGCCACACGGTCAACAACCCCTTGCTCAACGAGATGATGCCGGAAAACACCCTGTGGATCAACACCCGGGAAGCCAGCAAGATGGGGGTTTCCGAAGGAGATTTCGTCGATGTCATCTCCGGCGATGTCACCTGCGTGATCACGGTCAAGGTAACGGATTTCATCCATCCCGAGGCGGTCTATACCGTGCACGGCTTCGGGCGGCAGATCCCCCTCCAGACCAGGGCCTACCATGCGGGCATGAGCGACCAAAAACTCATGAAGGGCCAGTTGCAGAACATGGACCCCGTGGGCGGCGGGCTCAACCTCTGCGAAACCTTTGTCACCGTGCGAAAAAGCTCTAAAAACCATCAACGGAAGGTGGAACTATGAACACCTACAACCTGTATCTCAACAGCAAACGGTGCATAGGCTGTCACGGCTGCGTGGTCCATTGCAAGGCCAACAAGAACCTGCCGGTGGGTCCGATCCTCTGCGAGATAAGCCATGAACCGCTCAAATCCGTGCGGGGGGTTCCCAAAACCGAATTCAAGTTCCGCTCCTGCTACCACTGCGAGGACCCGTTCTGTGTCACCATCTGCCCCACAGAGGCGATGAAAAAACGGGAAGACGGCATCGTCTATGTGGATGTGCCGAAATGCATCGGCTGCATGGCTTGCGCCGGGGCCTGCCCCTGGGGTATCCCCCAGCACAATCCGGAAACAAACAAGGCGGTGAAATGCGATTACTGCATGGACCGCCTGGATGCCGGGCTGCAACCGGCCTGCGTGACCAAATGCACCACCCATGCCTTGAAACTCGTCGCCATGAAAGAAATCTGAGTCCCTCCTGGACAAAAAAAGCAGGGCGTTATCCTCCCCGGATAACGCCCTGTCCCTACAAATCCCCGAGCCAGCCGCCACTCCCCAGACAACCAACTCCCTAAGAATAGGTCAAAAAAAATAGTTGCAGAAAGACTAAAATAGAATTATTAAGCATTCAGTAAAATTACTAAATGCTTAGCATTCGCCTGTCTCCTCCTTGCGCAGTTGCTCCTGCGTTGCACAGGCAAAGTATTTCCCCTCCCCCTCAAAAAAGGGTGCCGGACACAGGTCCGGCACCCTTTTTTTTATTACTGCCCGCCTGCCATTGCCACGATCAATCAGCGCCTTGCGCCGCCAAACCTTTCTGCACCTCAAAGGGCACCGGCGCATATTCCTTGAACCGCCGCTTAAAGCTGGCCCGCCCCTGGGTAATCGATTTGAGCGCAGTGGTATACCGGTACTGCTCGGCCAGAGGGGTCAAGGCCTTGATCACCTGATAGCGGCCCTGGGATTCCATGCCGCTGATGATCGACCGCCGGGTCTGCAGATCGCCCATCACCTCACCCATCACCTCTTCCGGTACCATGATCTCCATCTCGTAGATGGGCTCAAGGATCAGTGGATCCGCCTGCTTGAACGCCTCTTTAAACGCCTGGGCTCCGGCGATCTTGAAGGAGATGTCGTTGGAATCCACCGCGTGCATCTTGCCGTCAAAAACCATGACCCGCACATCCCGCACATGGGAGCCGGTCATGGGCCCTTCCTGCATCTTTTCCATAACCCCCCGCTGGATGGACGGCAGGTACTTCCCGTCGATAACCCCGCCCACGATGCAGTTGTAAAATACCAGCTTACCGCCCCAGGGAAGATCGATCTCTTCCTTGCCGCGCACAGTGAGATCGGTGGGGTCCGGCGCCCCTTCCACATGGGGCTCGATCCGCATGTGCACCTCGGCAAACTGGCCCGAGCCGCCGGATTGCTTTTTGTGGCGGTACATGGCGGTGGCCGGCCTCTGGATCGTTTCCCGATAAGGGATCTTCGGCTCCGCAAATTCGCTCTTGATCCCGTAGACATGCTCCAAGCGCCAGCGGGCCACCTGCAGGTGCAACTCGCCCTGCCCCCAGAGGATCAACTGCTTCACCTCCGCGTTAAACTCGGCCTTGAAGGTTTGATCCTCGGTCTGCATGTCGCGCAACGCCTCGGCCAATTTTTCCTCGTCCTTTTTCTCCTTGGCCACGATGGCCGAACGGATCCGCGCTTCGGGAAATTCGATGGGAGCCAGCCCCGCCTTGTGCTCCTTGGCGTGCAGGGTATGGTTGGTGTTGGTGCCTTTCAGCTTCAAGGTCGCCCCGATATCTCCGGCGGAAAGCTTCTTCACCTGATTGCGCTCCTTACCGTCCATGATGAAGAGCTGGGCCAGACGTTCGGTCTCGCCGGTCTGGAAGTTGACCAGATCCTGCCCTTCACTCACCTCGCCGGAACAGACCTTGAAAAAGGTGATCTTGCCGAGATAGGGCTCGACCAGAGTTTTAAAGACAAAGAGCACCGGTGGCCCGGCTGGATCGCAGGCGAGCTCGCCGCCGTCCAGGGTGTGCTCGGGCAGCATCTCGTGGGCCGAAGGGGCGACGTTGTCGATGAAACCCATCATCCTCCCGCTGCCCATATTCTGTTTGGCGGAGAGGCAAAAGATCGGGAAAAGCGACCGGTTGCGCATGCCGATCTTGATTCCGGTGCGCATTTCATCCTCATCCAGACTGCCCTTGGCAAAGTAGAGCTCCATGAGCGCCTCGTCATTTTCCGCCGCCTTCTCCACCAGCTCGTTATGCAGCTGCTCCGCCCTTTCCTTCTCGCTCTCGGGGATGGGCAGTTTTTCGGGCTTGCCGCCTTCGGGCGGGAACCGGTACATGGTCATCTTGAGCAGATCGATGATCCCGTTGAAGCCGGCACCCTGGTTGACCGGATACTGCATCAGCACGGGTGCCTTGCCGAACCGTTCCTGCAGGGAAAAAACCGCCCCGTCATAATTGGCCTTGGGATGATCGACCTGATTGATTGCAAAAATGATGGGCTTTCTGAATCGTTCCACCGAATTCCAGACCAGCTCCGTACCCACCTCCACCCCATACTGGGCGTTGATCAGCATCACGCAGGTGTCGGCCACCCGCAGGGAGGAAACAATCTCGCCCACAAAATCGTCCAAGCCGGGAGTGTCGATGATGTTGATCTTGTAATCCCGCCATTCGGTATGCAGGGAGGTGGCGTACACCGAGTTGCCGCGATCGTGCTCAACCTGGTGATAGTCGGAGATGGTGTTCTTGTCCTCCACCGTGCCCCGCCGCTTGGTGAGTCCCGCCTCAAAAACCATGGTTTCGGCCAGGGTTGTCTTGCCGGTTTTGACACTGCCCAACAACACGATGTTCTTGATGTGCTTGTCGTCATAGAGTTTCATGCCCCGCCACCTCTCGAAGGTCAATATGATTACCGGCCAGCCCAACATGGACTGGGGAGATTGCATTAGATTCAGGATAGCAAAAAAGAGGGGAGTCCAGCAGATTTTTTTCCCCGGCGAAGTCCGTTACCCCCCGGCCAGCCAGGAGTGACAGAGATTGGCTTTCCATCCCGCACCATGGTATAGTGCGTCTTTGCCAAGATCGCTCACGCACCCATTTTTCCTGCACCACACAACAGAGGAGCATCCCGTTGTCTACTTCCTTCCAAGCCATGGTCGTCACGGAAACCGCCCCCGGCCTTTTTCAGCGGGCGATTGTCAGCAAAGATCTCAACGAGCTGCCTGCCGGCGAGGTCCTGATCCGGGTCCGCTACTCTTCGCTCAATTACAAGGATGGACTCTCCGCCTCGGGCAACCGGGGGGTGACCCGACGCTATCCGCACACCCCCGGCATCGACGCGGCCGGCGAGGTGGTGGAAAGCAGTGCCCCGGCTTTTACCGCCGGTGACCACGTCATGGTCTCCTGCTATGATTTCGGCATGAATACGCCGGGCGGTTTTTCCCAGTATGTCCGGGTGCCTGCCAAATGGGTCATGCCCCTGCCCGCCCCCCTCTCCCTGCGGGAAAGCATGATCTACGGCACCGCCGGTTTTACCGCGGCCCAATCCGTTGACCGGCTGCAGCGCCACCCGGTTTTGCCGGATCAAGGCAAGATCCTGGTCACCGGCGCCACCGGCGGCGTGGGCAGCATGGCCGTGGCGATGCTGGCGATGAGCGGCTATTCGGTGGCCGCCGCCACCGGCAAGCCGGAACAGGAACATTTTTTACGCGAGCTGGGCGCCCAAGACATTGTGCCCCGGGAAAACAGTATCGACCGCAGCGGCCGCATGCTCCTCAAGCAAAAATGGGCGGGGGTGATCGACACGGTGGGAGGCGAGATGCTGGCCACCGCCATCAAATCCACCCGCTATGGCGGGGCGGTGACCTGCTGCGGCAATGTCGCCTCTCCGGACCTGCCCCTGAACGTCTATCCCTTTATCTTGCGAGGAGTGAGCCTGCTGGGCATTGACAGCGCCGAATGCCCCATGTCCGTGCGTATCCCCATCTGGAACAAGATCGCCACCATCTGGCGATTGCCGAACCTGGAACAGTTGGCAACGGAAATTTCTCTCAAGGAGCTTGACCAGCAGATCGAAGCCATTCTCCATGGCAAGCAGAAGGGGAGGGTTATTCTCAATCTTGATGCCTGATCTTCACTTTTTTCCCGGCCACCAAACAGGGAGTACCATTTTGGCAAATGCTCATCCTTTGCCTTGACATTTATTCATCACACATTGCATCCTGAACCTGAGGACATCACAGTAGCAAAAATACCTAACAACACTGCGCCACACGGGAGATTACCATGCGAGATGTCCACCCCGGCAGATCGGTCACTGCACACTCCCCGCCGCGGAATCGCCTTGCCGCTCTCCTGACCGCATTGATGCTCCCACTTCTGCTGCTCGCCTGTGATTCCCCAAAAAAAGAACACTATACCCCTAGCTACACCAGCACCCCGACCGCCCAGCAAACCGTCCTGATCTTCGGGGTGCACCCGCTCCACAACCCCCAGCGCCTTTTCGAAACCTACGGCCCCCTGGTCGAATACCTGAACCGGAACTTTCCCGACATCACCATCCAGCTGGAGGCCTCGCGCTCCTATGCAGAGTTTGACAAAAAACTTTACAGTCGCCACTTCCACTTCGCCCTGCCCAATCCCTACCAAACCCTCAACTCCCTGCAACATGGCTACCGCATCTTTGCCAAGATGGGCGAGGATGACAAGTTCCGCGGCATCATCATTGCCAGAAAGGACAGCGGTATCACCCGGGTGGCCGACCTGAAGGGCAAAACCGTCAGCTTCCCCGCCCCCACCGCCCTGGCGGCCACCATGATGCCTCTCTATTTTCTGCATACCCACGGTCTGGATGTGAACAAGGAGATCAAACGCCTCTTCTCCGGCTCACAGGAATCATCGATCATGAATGTCTATCTGGGGAAAAGCGCCGCCGGTGCTACCTGGCCGCCGCCCTGGCAGGCTTTTCAGGAGCGCAACCCAAAAATGGCGGCCGAACTTGAGGTAAAATGGGAATCCTCCCCCCTGCCCAACAACGGTCTGGTGGCCAGGGATGATGTCCCGCCCGAGGTGGTGGCCAAGATGCGATCGCTCCTGATTAGCCTGCACACCCACGAAGAAGGCCGCAGCCTTCTCGCAACATTGCCGCTGGCCCGTTTCGAGAATGCGACGGAAGCGACCTACCAGCCGGTGCGCGATTTCCTGAAAATCTATTCCGCATCTGTCCATTAAGATGAAGAGCCAAATGGCAACACTGCACACAATTATAACCGGGTTCTGGCCCACCAAGATCCGTTCTCAGCTGATCTTGGGGGTGGCCCTGGTCCATCTGCTGTTGATGTCCTTTTTTGTTTTTGATCTGGTTGCCCGGCAACGGGATTTTTTGAGCCAACAGAGCCTGGAGCAGACCAAAAGCCTCGCCGATACCCTGGCCATCAACAGCAGTTCCTGGGTTCTGGCCAATGACGTGGCAGGGCTCCAGGAGATCGTCCTGGCCGTCGGCCAGTATCCCGGCCTGCATTTTGCGATGGTCATCACCACCGACGGCAAGGTCTTGGCGCACACCGAAGAAGCGCGCATCGGCCAGAAACTCAGCGACGAAAAAAGCCGCGCCCTCCTCAGCTCTGAACCGACCATCCAGATTCTTTATGCTGATCGGAGAATCCTCGACATTGCCGCGCCGATCCTGACCAACACCGGACACCTTATCGGCTGGGCGCGCATCGCCCAAGGCCAGGAGCAGATCGCGAGCAATCTGGTGCTTATTTCCCGCAACGGCCTCCTCTACACCCTGCTGGCCATTGTTGCCGGCTCGCTCCTCGCCGTACTCCTCGGCAACCGCTTGACCTCGAGCCTCAACCGGTTGCTCGGCGTATGCCGGCAGATCAAGGAGGGCCGCCGGGACCTGCGGATGGAGATCTCCCGCCATGACGAAATCGGTCTTCTGGGCGAGGGGCTCAACACGATGCTCGATGCGATCATTGCCAACGAGAACCTCATCCTCCTCAACCAGCAACGACTGGAAAGTCTCGCCAATATCTTCCAGTTTCAAGCCGCAAACCAGCAGGAGCTCCTGGACTATGCCCTGGAACAGGCGCTTCAGCTCAGCGACAGCAGGATCGGTTACATCTATTACTACGATGAGGAAACCCGCGAATTTTCCCTCAACAGCTGGTCCCGAGAGGTCATGCAGGTATGCAGCATTGTGGAGCCGAAGACCCGTTATCACCTTGACAGCTGCGGCCTGTGGGGCGAAGCGGTCCGCCAGCGCCGGCCCATCCTCGTCAATAACTATCATGCCGATAGCCCATTCAAAAAGGGTTGCCCCCAAGGGCATGCAGCCCTCCACAACTATCTGACCATCCCGGTGTTTCATGGAGAAAAAATTATCGCCGTCCTGGGCGTAGCGAACAGGGAGAGTGACTACCAGCAAGGGGATGTCGGCCAGCTCACCCTGCTGATGGATGCGGTCTGGAAGCTGGTGGAACGCAAACGTGCCGAGGAGGCGTTGCGGGAGAACCGCGCCATGCTTCAGCAAATCCTGGACACCGTTCCCCAATCGATCTTCTGGAAGGACAAGGCGCTTGCCTACCTGGGCTGCAACCGCGTTTTTGCCCAAGCCGCCGGTTTGGACGAACCGGGACAGATCACGGGTAAAACCGATTTCGACTTGCCCTGGCCGAAGGAAGAGGGCGAAGCCTATCGGGCCGATGACCGGAAGGTCATCGGCGGCAAACAAATAAAAATGCATATCGTGGAACCGCTGCAACAAGCGGATGGCAAGCGAATCTGGATCGACACCACCAAAGTCCCACTCCGGGACGGGGAGGGAACCGTCTACGGTGTTCTCGGGGTCTTCGAGGACATCACCGAGCGCATGGGGGTGGCGCAGGCCTTGGAACAATCGGCCAGGGAATGGTCCGCCGCCATGGACGCTTCCGATGACATTATCTACCTGCTGAACCTCAAGCGAGAAATCGTCCGGGCCAACAAGGCCTTTTATCTGGCCACCTCCACCAGCCCGGAAACCGCCATCGGCCGCCATATTCTTGAGATCATCCACCCACAGGGCGAACCCGTTCCCTGCCCCGTTTGCCGGGCGCAGGAGGAGAAAAGCGATCTGCAACTGATCATGGAGGCGGATAATCCGGACAATCCTGTTGCGCGCCCGCTGGAAATCACGGTGAAAATAGTCCGCGATCATGATGAGCGTCCCGTCAGCATTCTCATGACCCTCCATGACCTCAGCAGCGCCAGAAAAGAAATGGAGGAGAAGTTAACCCTGGAAAAACAGCTGCGGCAGGCACAGAAGATGGAGGCCATCGGCACCCTGGCCGGCGGCATTGCCCACGACTTCAACAATATCCTTTCCATTATCTTCGGCTACAGCGAATTGGCCATGGAGGCGACGGACCCACAAAGTTGCCGCAGCCATCTTGAAGAGGTCAAAAAAGGAGCGGAACGAGCAACAGAGCTGGTCCGGCAGATCCTGACCTTCAGCCGCAAGGTGGACCAACAAAAACTGCCCCTACAGGTCTCGCTGGTTGTCAAGGAAGCCCTGAAGATGTTGCGCGCCTCCATCCCGACCACCATCGCCTTGAAACAAAACATTATCTCCGACGCCACCGTTCTCGCCGACCCCACCCAGATCCATCAGATCATGATGAATCTCTGCACCAATGCCTACCACGCCATGCGGGAAACCGGGGGAACCCTCTTCGTCTCCCTGAACGAAGTGGAACTCGATGGAGAGGAATTTGTTGATGCCGAACTCCCCCCGGGGAAATACCTCAAGCTTGAAGTAAGCGACACCGGCTGCGGCATGGCTCCGAAAATAAAGGAAAAGATTTTCGAACCCTACTTCACGACCAAGAAACAGGGGGAAGGAACCGGCATGGGCCTTGCCGTGGTCCATGGCATCGTCAAAAGCCACCATGGCCATATTACGGTGGACAGCGAGGAGGGCAAAGGCACCAGCATCCAGGTGTATCTCCCGCTGACCGCACAGAGTCCGGACGAAATACAAACACCTGTCCCGCCGACACAACAGAGTGGCAAAGGCGAACAGATCCTTTTTGTTGACGACGAAGAGCAGATCCGCGGGGTTACCGCAACCATACTCTCCAAGCATGGCTACCAGATAACCACTCGAACCAATGGCGTGGAGGCACTGGCGGAATTCAAAAAACAACCGGATCGCTTCCAGCTGCTGATCACGGACATGACCATGCCTGCCATGACCGGGGCGGAACTCGCCCGAGAAATCCTCGCCCTCAAGCCGGAAATGCCGATCATTCTCTGCACCGGTCAAAGCGATCTGATCAACCGGGAAAAAGCCTTGGCCATGGGGATTACCGACTACCTGAACAAGCCCTTCACTATACAGACAATTCTTACTGCCATCAAAAACGCCCTTGAACAGGGATAGGCCGGCATCGACAAGACACTGAGTACCGCCCGCCCTGCAAGTTTCCGGCTCAGGGCTAAGGGAAGGTCGCCACAAGGAGAAAGAAATGAAAATCATCGAATGGCACGAAAAATTCTCCGTGGGAATCAAGGAAATCGACGACCAGCACAAGGACCTGATAGAGATCCTCGATGCGCTGTACTACGCCATGCTCAAGGCCAAGGGAAGCGAGTTGGTTGAAACCACCCTGGAAAAAGTGCTCCAGTACACCAAAACCCATTTTGCCACCGAGGAACTGCTCTTCAAGAAATACAGCTACCCCGAGGAAAAAGCGCACAAGGCGGAGCACGACGCCATGCTCAAGAAGGTTATGGCCTTCCAAAGAGACTTTACAAACGGGGAGTTGATCGGCGTGGATCTGATGCAGTTTTTAAACAGCTGGTTCGTGGAACACCTCCAGACCACGGATTATCGCTATGTGGAATTCTTCAAGAAAAAGGGGATATCCACACTCCCCTGAGACCTCCCTGCGCCCATCGGGAAGCCAACACAGCAACAAGGTCGGCTCAGACAATGCCCAAAGCCCGCAGTATGGCGGCAAAATCGCGCTGCTCAAGCCGGCTCAACCCCGCCTGACTCGCCAACGCCAGCGCTTGCCGATACTCCTCCGGCCTCAGCATACGGTCAAGGGGCGGAAAATCCATGGCCCGGCCGCAGGGCCGGTATTGATCCATGACATTGACATAGGTCCGGGACGAGATATCCCTGGCCAGAAAGCCCAAGATCTCCCGGATCTCACCCAGTCCCTCCGGCATGACCAGATGACGCACCAAGAGCCCGTGCTCGGCCAGCCCCTCCCCATTGATCACCAAGTCCCCCACTTGCCGATGCATCTCGCGGATAGCCTGCCGACCCTTCTCCGGGTAATCGCCCGCCTTGGCAAAGCGGCGGGAGCTTTCGCTTGCCCAAAACTTGAAATCCGGCATGTAGATGTCGACGATCCCCTCCAGCAGCCGCAGGGTCTCCACCTCGTCGTAGCCGCTGGTATTGTACACCAAGGGCACGGAGAGCCCTCCCTCGACGGCAAGGGGTAAGGCCTCCAGGATCTGCGCAACCACATGGCTGGGTGTCACCAGATTGATGTTGTGGCACCCCAGCTGACCAAGACGCACCATCATCGCGGCCAGCTCCGGGGCCGAGACCTCCTCCCCTTCCCCCAAATGGCTTATCTCGTAGTTCTGACAGAAAACGCACCCGAGGTTGCAGTTGGCAAAAAAAATGGCCCCGGAACCGCCCCACCCGACCAGAGGGGCTTCCTCCCCAAAATGGGGATGATGGGCCGAAACCACAGCCAGCCGACCGGTGCGGCAGGCGCCTTGCTCGCCGGCCAATCGATTCACCTTGCAGCGGCGGGGACAGAGCTGGCAGGAAGAGAGCCGCTCCAGGGCCGCATCTTTCCGCCGCTTGAGCTCGCCGCTGGCGTGGAGGGCATGATAGCTTGGCAGAAATCCCATATCAGAATTGACTCTCAAGCTTGGCGGGGCGCAAGCACAGGGAAAGAGGACTGGCGACAAAGAAACGGACCTGCCTGTGCAATGCCGCCAAAAACTGCGGTGGCGATACGAACAGCCCTTGCTTTTCAATTGTAGCAAATTATTGTTATTTGAATCTGACCCACAGTCAATAATTTCCAAAAAAATCTTGCGATTGACTGAATCTTCTTGTAATAAGAATTATTATCAAACTCGGGAGGAAGTCATGTCGGAACTCAACAATCACAGCCTGCGGATCACCAAACAACGCCAGATTATCCTCGATGAACTGTGCAGCGTCACCTCGCACCCCACGGCGGATGTGCTCTACCAGATGGTACGCAAGCGATTGCCGAAAATCAGCCTGGGCACGGTCTACCGCAATCTTGAGATCATGTCCGAATGCGGGATCATTCAAAAACTTGATATTGGTGGCACCCAAAAGCGTTTTGACGGTTCGGCCCATGTCCATTATCATGTCCGCTGCAACCAATGCGGCCGGGTTGACGACCTGGATCTCCCGCCGGATTTCAATGTGGAAAAAGCGGCCGGCAAGCTGACCTCCTTTAAAATTCTTCGGCATCGGTTGGAATTCACCGGCACCTGTCCGGAATGCCAATCCTGATTTCCGCCTGGCCTGTTTTTTTTCCCACACAGACCACGGAGAACCATGTACAATACAAAAAAACCAACCGCTTTCCCCTTACAATCATCGCGTTCCACGCAGGAGGTTTCCCATGGGCTCCTTGAAAGGCACCCGCACTGAAAAAAATATCCTCACCGCCTTTGCCGGTGAATCTCAAGCCCGCAACCGATACACCTTTTTTGCCTCCCAGGCCAAGAAGGAAGGATATGTCCAGATTTCCGAGATCTTCACCGAAACGGCCAACCAAGAGAAGGAACACGCCAAACGGCTGTTCAAGATGCTGGAAGGCGGAGAGGTCCAGATAACCGCCACCTTTCCAGCCGGGGTTGTCGGCACCACCCTGGAAAACCTCAAGGAAGCTGCGGCCGGAGAAAACCACGAACACCTGGTCATGTACCCCGAGTTTGCCGCAATTGCCCGGGAGGAAGGCTTCCCGGATCTTGCCGGAGTATTCTTGGCCATTGCTGTGGCTGAAAAACAGCATGAAAAGCGCTACCTGGATCTGATGGCCAACATCGAGAAGGGTCGGGTTTTCAAAAGAGAAGACAAGGTGACCTGGCGGTGCCGCAACTGCGGCTATCTCCACACGGGCGCGGAAGCCCCGGAGAAATGCCTGGCCTGCGCACATCCCCGTGATCATTTCGAACTACTTGGCGAAAATTGGTAAATTAAGGAGAACTGCTATGGCTGAAAAACTGCAAGTGTACAAATGTGAGTTATGCGGCAATATTGTTGAAGTTCTGCACGGCGGAGTCGGCGAGTTGGTCTGCTGCGGCCAGCCCATGACCCTGCTCACCGAAAACACCGTGGATGCCGCCAAGGAAAAACACGTGCCGGTGATCGAAAAGGTGGCGGGCGGCTACAAGGTGAAGGTCGGAGCGGTTGCCCATCCCATGGAAGAAAAGCACCATATTGAGTGGATCGAGCTTATCGCCGGGGACAAGGCCTACCGCCAATTCCTCAAACCAGGCGATGCTCCGGAGGCTTTTTTCGCCGTGGACGCACCCCAGGTCAGCGCCCGCGAATTCTGCAATCTCCACGGACTCTGGAAGGCTTAAAATGCTGAGCAAAACCATGGAAAAGGCTCTCAACGAGCAGATAAATGCGGAATTTTACTCCTCCTACATGTACCTGTCCATGTCCACCTATTTCGACTCCGTCGGCTTGCCCGGCGCGGCGCAGTGGATGCAGGCCCAGACCCAGGAGGAATGGTTCCATGGCATGAAATTCTTTCGTTATGTCAATGAGCGGGGTGGCCGGGTGGCCTTAAAGGCGATCAAGCAGCCGCCCACCGACTGGAAATCGACTCTGCACGTCTTTCAGGAAGTGCTCAGCCATGAGCAAAAGGTAACCGGGTTGATCAACAATCTGGTCAACCTGGCCCTGGACGAACGGGATCATGCCACCAACATCTTCCTGCAGTGGTTTGTCTCCGAGCAGGTGGAGGAGGAGGCCAATGTCGGTGCGGTCCTTGACAAGCTCAAACTCATCGGCAAGGACGCCACCGCCCTCTTCACCCTGGACGCAACGCTGGGACAACGGGTCTTCACCCCGCCTCCACCAAAGGGAGAGTAACGCTCTTTTCTCCTCCCGGGGAGAAGTCCAATCCGAGCGAAAAAACAAGACCCTGCCGACCGGAAACGGTCGGCAGTTTTTTTTAGGTACTGTTTCAAAATAATCATAGCCATGGCCAGTGACGTACACAACGTTGCTATCTTCTTGCTTATTTCGAAACGCCTCCTTATTATACCTTGCACGTCATTTCCCCGCCGGCAACACTGCGGTTACAGTTTTTTTTGGACAACGGCTCACAAGTGAGGACACCATGGCTGCAATAGAAATCAAGAAAGATATATACTGGGTTGGCGCCGTGGACTGGAACATCCGCGACTTCCACGGCTATTCCACGGAAAAAGGGACAAGCTACAACGCCTATCTGGTCAAGGACGAGAAGATCGCTCTGTTCGACACCGTGAAAAAAGAGGTGAAGGGCGACCTGATCCACCATCTCTATCAGGTTTTGGGAGACCCCAGCAAGATTGACTATATCATCGTCAACCATGTGGAGATGGACCACTCCGGCTCCCTGCCGGAGATGATCGACCTCATCAAACCGGAAAAGATCTTTTGCTCGCCCATGGGCAAGAAAGCCCTGATCGAGCATTTCCACCGGGAAGACTGGCCTTTCGAGGTCGTGGCCACCGGGGATTCGATCACCCTCGGCAAAAGGACCGTGCAGTTTCTCGAAACCAAGATGCTCCACTGGCCGGACAGCATGTTCTCCTATATTCCCGAGGACAAGCTGCTCATCTCCAGCGATGCCTTCGGACACCACTGGGCCACCTCGGAGCGTTTTGACGACGAGGTGGACCCCCACGAGCTCATGGTGCACGCTTCCAAGTATTATGCCAACATCCTGATGATCTTCTCGCCCATCGTCCAGAAACTGCTTGCCCAGGTCACGGAGATGGGTTTGCAAATCGATATGATCGCCCCGGACCATGGCGTGATCTGGCGCACCTCGCCGCAGACCATCCTTGAAGCCTACGACCGCTGGAGCCGCGGCGCCACAATAAATAAGGCGGTCATCATCTACGACACCATGTGGCACAGCACCGAAAAGATGGCCAAGGCCGTGATGAACAGCCTGCTCCAGGCAGGGATCACCAATGTAAAAATGCTGCATGTCCGCAAAAATCATCGTAGCGACATCATCACCGAGGTGCTCGATGCCAAGGCGGTCATTCTCGGCTCGCCAACCCTGAACAACAACATCATGCCGGCCATGGCCGACATCATCACCTACATGAAAGGGTTGCGCCCGAAAGACAAGATCGGCGCTGCCTTCGGTTCGTTTGGCTGGAGCGGCGAGGCGGTCAAGCATCTCACCGGCCACATGACAGAGATGGGTTTTGAGATCATCGGTGAGGGGATCAAGATCAAGAACGTCCCCACCCACGCAGCACTTAAGGCCTGCTCCGAACTGGGCAGTGCTGTGGCCGAAGCAATGAACAAATAGGGACTCCTCCAGTTCCCTGCCGATCCTTAGCGGCAGGGAACGCCTTGCCGGACAATAACGCCACCCCATGCCCAGCCAGAGAAGCCTCAAAAAATCCGTTCTCAGCCTGCTTTCCGGATCGGTGCCCGCCGAGATTCTTTCCGAACTGGCACGCCACCCGCCCCAAAGTCTGCTCAACGCCCTGTTCTCCGGAATCTGCCACGCAGACCAGTTGACCCGCTGGCACGCAATCACCGCCATGGGTGTTACCGCGGCCCGGCTTGCCGACCAGGACCTGGAAGCAGCCCGAATCGTGATACGCCGCTTTATGTGGAGCCTCAACGACGAATCCGGCGGTATCGGCTGGGGCGCTCCCGAAGCCATGGCCGAATGCCTCGCCTCCCACCCCGCCCTTGCCGCGGAATACACCAAAATCCTGGTTTCCTTCATGCGGGAGGACGGCTTTTATCTCGAACTCCCGGCGCTTCAGCGCGGCCTTATGTGGGGAATCGCTCGCCTGGCTCAGGTCAGCCCGGAGCTTCTCCACTCCTGGCAAGCACCCCGTTATCTTCTCCCCTACCTCGAATCCGCAGACCCCATCGTCTGTTCCCTGGCCGCCCGAGCCCTCGGTCTGCTCCGGGTTGTTGCGGCGGCAGAAAAGATCAAACACTGCCCCCAAGCAACCGTTGCATTCCCTCTCTATGCAGAGCACCGCTTAACCACCGTCACTTCGGGTCAGCTCATCCGCGAAGCCCTTGCCGCTCTCGCGACTGCTTCTGGATAACCGTGCCCTTTCTCTCTCCATTCTCTTGCCCTTTGCCCTTGCCCATTGCGCTCTCTGTGACGAAGTGGTATATTTTATAAAATTTTACTTTATCTGATTGATTCTGCGTATTTTACGCTCAGCGCGTTAGCCGGTTTTAACTAAAGAAGGGAGCTTGTGGAGCAAGACACCAGTTCGGTTGTAAAAAATCAGAAACTCACTGAGATTTTCGCCAAGATGAATTTGAGCGAACTTCCAGCCATTTCCGGACACGTGAATGAGGTCCTCAAGATAACCCTCAACAAACGCGCTTCGGTACACTGCGTTTCCGCTGTTATCCTCAAAGATTATTCCCTCACCAACAAGGTTCTTCAGGTTGCCAACTCGGCCTATTATCTTCGCGGGACACGCGTCACCACCATTGAACGGGCCGTATCGGCTCTTGGCCTCGATATTGTCCGCGAACTTGCTATCTCCATCAGCCTTATCGAAGAATTTCTCAGTTCCGGTGGCGAAAAGGAAGGGTTGAGCAAGCAGATGGCCATCTCCTTGCTCAGCGCCAATCTCAGCAAGCACCTGGTCCAGCAATACAAAATGCCAGTCTCTCCGGAAGAAGCCTATGTCTGTGCGCTTCTACACGATCTAGGCCGCATAATCATGACCATCTATTTTCCGGATGTATATCGGCGCATTGAGGCGGGGACAACAAGCGGCAGTTCTGAAGATGCCATGTGTCGGTTGATGTTCAAACAACTCACCTTCCATGAAATCGGCCAGGAAATTGCCCGTTTCTGAAATTTTTCCGAGACCATCATCGCCTGCATGGATTCCAACCCACCCGAAGCAGAATCCCTGGTTGAACCACTGCCGATCCTGCAAAATCTTGCTGTTTTCTCCAACCAGTTTATCCGGGATATTTGCGATAAAAAGCCACCCCATATCATGGCCCGCCGGTTTAAAAATCTCTTTCCCCTCAAAATGATCCCTGTCTTGGAAACGTGCCTCTCCGTGGCCGATGCGGTGGGCAACGTTTCCGGTGTTATCCGCTACGGCCTCACCAAGCTCAAGTTCCGGAGCAAATGTATCGCCACCACACATAGGTACGAGAAAAAACCCCCTGCAGCCTCGAGCGCCGCATAAAGACAGGCCCACACGCGCTCCGCCAATTTCACCGGACATCTTCTCGCATTTTTTCTTGACAACCATATCTCAAGTTCGATATAAGACTAAAAATATCTTATATATCCACATTAACCTCGGATCGCACCATGAGACTTACCCGCGCGGGTGAATATGGCATACGCTGTGTGCAGCACCTTGCCAGACATGGCAAAGGAACGCTGGTCAGCAGAAAGGAGATCGCCGTGCGCACCGATGTGCCGCCGCACTTTCTCGCCAAGATCGCCCAACAGCTGGCCAGAGCCGGAATCATTGAAATCCTGCAAGGGGCGAACGGCGGCTACCGTCTGCTGGCCGAGCCATCAGAGATCACTTTGCTGGCGGTCATCGAGGCGATCATCGGCGAAATATCGCTGAACGATTGCGTGGGCCGGCCCGAATCCTGTCATAAAAGCCCGTTCTGCACCGTGCACCAGGTCTGGGCCAAAGCCAACCGGCAGCTCCGGGCCACTCTGCAGGAGGCGAACTTTGCCACCCTGGCTGCGGAAGAGACCTGCTGCCTGACACCTTTTCCCGGGATTGACGACCATAACCGCACCGATGCAAAAAAAATAATTTGACCGGGCAAATGTCCTCCATATACAACAAAGAAGAAGATCGTTTATGTCCGCCGGGAGAAATCGCGCATGACCGCACTGCCAAAACAAGTATATTTTTTTTATCGAGACGGCTTCCGCTCCATGGTGGTGGGCAAAACCTTGTGGAAGATCATCGCCATAAAACTGTTCATTTTGTTTGCCGTTCTCAAACTTTTTTTCTTTCCCAATTACCTCAATACCAATTTCACCACCGAGAGTGACCGGGCCGGCCATGTTCTGGAAAATCTTACCCAAACATTGCCTACTCGTTGATTCAAGCATTCGACTTCGTTTTTTTTACAGCATAACTTAATCATGGCAGGCACATACTCTTGCCACCAGCACACACAAGGAGGTTATTGTGGGAGATCCAATTCTGACCACTGTGGATTGGGCCAGGGCGCAATTTGCTCTGACCGCGATGTATCACTGGATTTTTGTACCCTTAACTCTGGGGCTCTCCTTTCTCATCGCATTTTTTGAATCCATCTATGTCAAGACCGGCAATGAGGAGTGGAAGAAACTGACCAAATTCTGGACGACCCTTTTCGGCATCAACTTCGCCATCGGGGTCGCCACCGGAATCATTCTGGAATTCCAGTTCGGCACCAACTGGTCCAACTACTCCTGGATGGTGGGGGACATTTTTGGCGCCCCCCTGGCCATTGAGGGGATCTTCGCCTTCTTTCTCGAGGCCACCTTCTTTGCCGTGATGTTCTTCGGCTGGCATCGGGTTTCCAAGGGTTTTCACCTCTTTTCCACCTGGATGGTCGCCATTGGCTCCAACCTCTCGGCGGTCTGGATTCTCGTAGCCAACGGCTGGATGCAGTTTCCCACCGGCATGGCCTTTAACCCGGACAAGGCCCGTTTTGAAATGCAGAATTTCTGGGATGTCGCCCTTTCCCCGGTGGCGGTCCATAAGTTCACCCATACCACCAGCTCCGCCTTCCTGCTCGCCTCCCTCTTTGTCGTGGGCATCTCCGCCCTCTTTCTCCTGCAGGAACGGCACCAGAAAATGGCCAAGCGCAGCATGGTGGTTGCCGCGGTCTTCGGCTTCATCGCCTCCGTCTTTGTCGGCTTTACCGGCGACGAGGCTGCCTTCAACGTGGCCCAACGTCAGCCCATGAAACTGGCGGCCATGGAGGGCTTGTACGTGGGGCAGGAGAAAGCCCCCATCGTTGCCATGGGCATCATCAACTCCAAGAAAAAACCAGGGGATGACCTGCCCGCCTTCTACCAAGAGGTAAAAATCCCCGGCCTGCTCTCACTTTTGGCCAACCGCGACCCCAACAGCTTTGTCCCCGGGATCAACGATCTGGTTTTCGGTAACCCCGAGCGCAATGTTGTCGGCGCCGAACAACGCATGGTCACCGGCAAGATCGCCCTGGCCGAACTGGCCCGCTACAAATATGCCAAGGATAAAGGGGATGCCGAGGAAGCCGCAGCGGCCTTGGCCCTCTTTGACCAGCACAAAGGAGATCTTGGCTACGGCTACCTCAACAATCCGATCGAGGCCGCACCCCCGGTGGCCACGACCTTCTACAGCTTTCACATCATGGTGGTCCTGGGCACCCTGTTTCCGGTGATCTTCCTGGCGGTTCTTTACTTCGCCTTCAAGGGCACCCTGGAGTACCAGCGCTGGCTCAACCTGCTCTGCTTCTTTTCCATCTTCCTGGGCTATGTGGCCCAACAGGCCGGCTGGATCGTGGCCGAGGTGGGTCGGCAACCCTGGGCCATCTATGGACTGCTGCCGGTGGGCGTGGCAAGCACCAACATTGCCGCAAGCAATGTGCAGATCACCTTTTTCATGTTCCTGACCCTGTTTACCGCATTATTACTCGCAGAGATTCGCATCATGATGAAGCAAATCAAGATTGGACCGGAGGCATAAGACAATGATAGGAAACCTGGATCACTCAGTTTTACAGCAGCTCTGGTGGCTGATCGCCTCCGTGGTCGGCTCGCTCTTTCTCTTCCTGACCTTTGTGCAAGGCGGGCAGACCCTGATCTTTACCACGGCCAGCAGCGAAGAGGAAAAATCCTTGATTATCAACGCCATGGGCCGCAAGTGGGAACTGACCTTCACCACCCTGGTTCTTTTCGGCGGCGCCCTGTTCGCGGCCTTTCCGCTCTTTTACGCCACCAGCTTCGGCGGAGCGTACTGGGTCTGGATGCTCATCCTCTTCACCTTTATCATCCAGGCGGTGAGCTACGAATACCGCAAGAAACCGGACAACGTGCTCGGCGCCCGGACCTATGAGATATTCATGTGCATCAACGGCAGTGTCGGCATCCTCCTGATCGGCGCCGCAGTGGGCACCTTTTTCACCGGTTCCCGCTTCAGCCTGAACCTCTACAACTCCGTAACCTGGGCAACGCCTTACCACGGACTGGAAGCCGCACTCAACCCCTTCAACCTTGCCTTCGGGCTGTTCCTGGTCTTCCTGGCCCGCATCTTGGGAGCCATGTACATCGTCAACCACGTTGAGCATGAGAACTTAGTCAAACGAGCGCGCAAGGCGAGCTGGATCAACCTCCTCTGGGCGCTCCCCTTTTTGCTCTTCATCCTGATCAGTCTGGTGACCATGGAAGGGTTTGCCGTTGATCCGGCTACAGGCCTGGTCTTCATGGAGAAGGGCAAATACCTCAACAACTTACTGGGGATGCCCGTAGTCCTGGTTCTGCTGCTGGGAGGGTTGGGTTCGGTGATCTACGGCGTTGCCGCCACCGGGTTTCTCGGCAAGAACAGCGGCATCTGGTTTGGCGGAATCGGCACCGTCCTGGTGGGGCTGGCCATCTTTTCCCTGGCCGGCTACCATAACACCGCCTTTTACCCGTCGCTCACCGACCTGCAATCGAGCCTCACCATTTACAACGCTTCCAGCAGCAAGTACACCCTCACGGTCATGAGCTATGTGGCCCTGGCCGTACCGGTTGTTCTCGCTTATATCGCCTACGTCTGGAAGCTGATGGATGCAAAAAAGCTGACCGTGGCCGAGATTACCGGCGAAGACGTCAAGGAAATGTATTAAGTCGTTTGAATCTGACAAGGAGTAAGATCATGAATGCAATTCTGCTCATAAGCTGGCTGTTGGTCCTGGTTCTCTCATACCAGGGCGCCATCATTGCCCTCAAAAAAACCGATCTGCTGTAATCACAGCGAAACACGTTAGCCCAGGCCTGCACAGGATATCTTCCTGCGCAGGCCGTTTTTTTTATAGAAGCATCCGCCAGACTCTTTTCCCGCCCCGACATTGCTTGACCTTCAAACATCTTGACACTCAAGCAATGCATCTGTATCGTTCCTTTGTTTTGCCGCCCATCCGCCGTACGCCCGAAACGGCACAGACATTTTTTCACCAGAGAGAACTCATATGCACACCCATTCCCTTGACCCCTGGCAACACCCCCATGATTTTGCCGTCATCCAGGAGCACGGCGAGAAACGGACCCGACAGGTATTGATCATCACCGCCATCACCATGCTTTTTGAGATTGCTGCCGGCATGGCCTTTGGCTCCATGGCCTTGCTGGCCGACGGCTGGCACATGGGCACCCATGTCGCCGCCTTCCTGATAACGATCTTCGCCTACCGGTTTGCCAGAAAACATGCCCAGAACACGGCTTTTGCCTTTGGCACCGGCAAGGTCAGCGTCTTGGGCGGCTTTGCCAGTGCCATCGTCCTGATCCTCGTTGCCCTGATCATGCTCGTCGAGTCAGGGCAGCGCATCCTGGCCCCGCAGCCGATCCATTTCAATGAGGCCATCGGCGTGGCAGTCCTCGGGTTGCTGGTCAATATCGCCTGCGCCTTTCTCCTGCAAGGCCACCATGATCACACCCAGGGCCAGGAAGATGATGACCATCATCACCATGACCACAACCTCAAATCGGCCTACCTGCACGTCCTGGCCGACGCCCTGACTTCGGTTCTTGCCATTGGCGCCCTGCTTTTCGGCAAATATCTCGGCTGGAACTGGCTTGACCCCCTGATTGGCATCGTCGGCGCAATGGTCATCTGTCGCTGGGCCTATGGTTTGTTAAGGGAAACCGGCGCCATTCTGCTCGACGGCAGCATCAGCACCGAGGAACTTGCCGCCATAAAGGAAAAAATCGAGGGCACATTGGATAACCGCATTGCGGACATGCATGTCTGGAAGGTTGGCCCGGCCCATTATGCGGCCATCATCTCCATTGTCACCCATTACCCGCAACAGATTGAGTACTACAAGGAACTGCTGCGCGATTTCACCAATCTTTCCCATCTCACCGTTGAAATACACACCTGCGCGGGCAAGCCATGACCGGCCCCAGAAGCGAAAGAGAAAAACTCTCCCACCAGCTCGTTGAATTCTACGAAAAGCTTTCCTCCTGGGAACAGGATGTGGTGAAGAACTCCGGTCTTTCCACCCCCCAGATGCACACCATCGAGATTGTCGGACATTCCGGGTCGTTGCGCATGAAGGAGCTGGCCAAGAAGATGGGGGTGACCACCGGCACCCTCACCGTTATGATCGACCGGCTGGAGCAGCAGGGGTTGCTGCACAGAGCACCCCACGAGACGGACCGCCGTTCCTACTTGATTGCCCTAACGCCAAAAGGACAGGAGCTTTTTGCCGAACACCACCAGCACCACCTGCGCCTCACCGAAGAGATTACCGCCACCCTTTCCCAAAAGGAACAAATGCTGCTCAGCGTCGTTCTTGCAAAAATCATCGGCCGGATTTAAGCGCTTTCTCGCGTGAAATCGAGGAGCTGTCCGACCAATTCCCCATGGATCTTCCCGTTGCTCGCCACCACCTCCGGAATGTAGGGGGT
This sequence comes from Thiovibrio frasassiensis, assembly GCF_029607905.1. Lineage (NCBI taxonomy): Bacteria > Pseudomonadati > Thermodesulfobacteriota > Desulfobulbia > Desulfobulbales > Thiovibrionaceae > Thiovibrio > Thiovibrio frasassiensis. The sequence goes on along the minus strand of NZ_JAPHEH010000001.1, from coordinate 1,316,888 downwards.
ATATTCTTTGCCATCATAAGTTGTCAGCCTGCCTCCGGCCTCGCTCACCAACAACATCCCAGCGGCAGTATCCCAAGGCTTGAGATTGATCTCCCAAAAACCATCGGTCCTGCCGCTGGCAAGATAGGCGAGATCGATGGCTGCAGCCCCGATCCGCCGCACACCCCGGCTTCGCAGCAGCATGCGTTTGAGGACCGCCATCACCCCCTCGATCTCCTGCTCGATGGCATAGGGAAAACCGGTGGCCAGAAGAGAATCCTGCAGGGTAGAAGCATCGGAAACATGTATCCGGCGACCATTGAGCCAGGCGCCACTGCCCTGACAGGCGCAAAAAAGCTCATCCTGCATGGGGGCGTACACCACGCCTACCTTGCTGACTGTTCCCTCACAATAGGCGATGGAGACGGCAAAAAAAGGAAAGTTATGGGCGAAATTGGTGGTTCCGTCCAGCGGGTCGATAACCCAGACCGGACCTGGGGGGATATTTTCATAGGAGGAGTGTGATTCTTCCGCGAGAAAACCGATACCGCCGCCCGCCTGCCGCAACATTTCAAGGACAATCTGTTCCGAAGCCACATCCGCCTCGGTGACCAGATCAATGGCCCCCTTGTGGGTAATCCGGTGGGGCTGATCATACAAACCACGCAAAACCTCCCCTCCGGCAAGGGCCGCCTGCACCGCGGTGCGCAGAATCTCTTTCAGCGCGGGATCCTTGCAACCCGCGAGACACGGTCCAATCCTTTCCTCATCACCTTCTCTTGAAATACCAGCCATTGTATCCCTCACAATCAATATGCTTCACTTCGTAAAATATCATCCTTCCCGCAATCCCCTTTGCAGGATCAGCCGACTTGCGATACAGTACAAAAAAATCAGCCGGCGACATTGTCTCCGGCGCGAAAACCCGCTCTTTTCCCCCGAGGCAACAGATCCCTTCCGTGTCTTCCCCTGCAAATAAATGGCCGACCTTCTTCATCGTGGCCACCGGCGTTTTCATGTCCACCCTGGACAGCAGCATGGTGAATATCGCCCTCCCCTTTATCATGAAGGACTTCCACACCTCACTGGCCGACACCCAATGGGTGGTGATGGTTTACCTGCTCACCATCACGGCCTCCCTGCTCTTCTGGGGCCATCTTTCCGACCGGCTTGGCCGGGGCAGGATCTATACCACAGGCATGTCGATCTTCGGCCTGGGCTCCCTGGCCTGCGCCTACGCCCCGACCCTCTCCATCCTCGTTTCCGCCAGATTTTTGCAAGCCCTGGGCGCTGCAATGATGATGGCCACCGGACCGGCAATCATCAAGGAAACCTTCCCCAAAGAACAGCTGGGCCGCGGCCTGGGGTTGATCGGCATGGCCGTTTCCCTCGGCCTGATGAGCGGCCCGAGCCTGGGGGGGTTCCTGCTCGAACTCGCCTCCTGGCACCTTCTTTTTTTGATCACCGTCCCGCTGGGGTTGCTCTTCGCCTTTCTTGCCATCCGAATCCTACCCGGACCAACGCACCATTATACCGGACCGCTGGACTGGCTGGGAAGTCTCTTCTGGTCTTGCGCCCTTGTCCTGCTCTCCCTGACCCTGACCCATGCCTCCTCGGCCAGCTGGTCCGTCAGCCGCTTGCTCCTTTCCGCTGGTACCGGGGCGGCAGCCCTCTGTTGTTTTATCATTATTGAAACCCGGCTGCCGCACCCGCTTCTGACAATGTCGCTTTTCCGCAACCGGCTCTTCAGCCTGGCCATCCTCAGCGCCGTCCTTTCCTTCATGGTCCTCTTTGCCGTGATTCTGCTCATCCCGTTTCATCTTGACCGGGTTCTCGGCCTGCCGCCTTCGAGAATAGGCTTGGTCATGCTGGCCATCCCCTCCTCGATCCTGGTGATCTCTCCCCTGGCCGGCTGGCTTTCCGATTCGGTCGGCGCCCGGCTCATCAGCACTCTCGGGCTCGGCATCTCCACCCTGGGGGTATTCTTGCTCACCACCATTGAGGCTTCCACCACGCCATTGATCATTGCCGGACAATTGAGCCTGCTCGGCCTGGGCCAGGCCCTGTTTCTTTCGCCAAACAGCGCCTCGGTCTTAAGCCACGTGGAGACCAGTAAGGCTGGAGCAGCCGCGGCCCTTTTGGCCACGGCACGAAACCTGGGCATGCTCCTGGGCATCGCCCAGGCCGCCCTGCTCTTCTCCTTGTCGTTTCGAGGGGTTACCAACGGTCTTGATCTCCGGGATTTCAGGCCGGAGCATACGCCATCCTTCCTGACTGCCCTGCACTACGCCTTGTTGGGCGCAGGTTTGAGCGGCTTGCTCGGCATGGCCGCCTCGTGGCTTCGAGGCAATTCCGCACCCCACCGCCCCGAAGACCCTGATCCTGCCGTCAGGCCTTCACATCAACAATCCTGACCTTATCCAGTTGCGCCGCCGCCTCAATGCCGCTTTTCAGTGATTCCAACATGCTGGTCTTGGCAACCCGGCAGGAAAAATGGACCGGCTCATAGCCGAGGTTGCCCAGCAGTTCCTCCAGCTCGGCAAGCTGCGGGGCCAGATGCTCCTGCACCGCCTCCCCGCTCACGACACATTCCCCTTGCAAGCTCTGGCCCTTGACCCGAAGTTGGATCTGTATCTCTCCCAGGCGGCTCATCTCCAGGAAAAAAGAAAGCGCATACCCCCGTTCCTCACTCTGATTTGCCTGCTCATCCCCGCGGTCCAGGGTAAAGAGCCACTGCCCCACTCCAGCGCCCATGGCAAAAACACAGGGAAACAAGAGAAACTGCGCCTGCTGTGCCGACGCAGGCCGGGCATTGAGTTCGCCCTGCAACTCCAGGAGCAACCCAAGCTTCTGCATGGCGGAGCTGTTTGCCTTCCCTAGGACCCCACCCCGATCCTCGGCCAAAAGGGCAACCAGTTGGTGGAGTTTTTCCTGGCCCACCCCCGACTGTGCCGTGCCGCTCTTCTCGGTTGCGCTGCCGCTGCCCAGCATGGTCAATAGGCGGATGATCCGGTCGGGGTCACCCTCCGGCCCCATGGCGGTATTGGCAAAATTCTGCAGCATCCCGGCCTGATCGGCGAGCATTTTTTCCGCATCCGCGAGAAAGGCAAGACCAAGCAACCCCCGCAACCCTTTGCCCATGGCAGCAGGATCACCATAGTACTGACGCAAAAATTCCTGAGCCGCCCCTTTTTTGTCGGCCACCCGCAGCCAGAGAGGCTCGCTCTGCTGCACCTCAAGCCAGAGGGTGCTGCCCACCTTAAGCGGCACCTCGCTCCTCGCTTCAATGACCTGACCGCCGATATCCAACAGGACCTTCCCCTCGGCGGTAAAGCCGGTCACCTCCCCCTTGACCAGTTGTCCCTGACCAAAGAGCAGCGTTGCCGGCAAAGCCGGTTTAGGCCCGCCATCACTCTGGCCGGAAGCCGGGAGCTGTATCCCCTGCAAAACAGGGGGTGTTCCTCCGATTTTCATCCCTACTCACCTTGCTCGCTCGACGTCGTAAACCGTTATCAACAAAAAATACCGTGAACAGGATGCCCAAACTGGTGCCGCGCCGCTTACACTGCGGGACGCGGGGTAGAGAACCACCCATTTTTGCCTGTACCCCTGCGGCTCCTTCCCTGAACAACACGGGCGGGCGAAAACCTCTGGAAAACAACAGTGACAGTTAGGGGAGAGGCAGAACCACCCTGACTTCCAGACCGCCGCCCAGGTGGGGCTTGAGAGAAAAACTGCCGCCATGGGCACGGACAATCCGTTCCACCAGGGTCAACCCCATACCGGTGCCATATGTCTTGGTGGTAAAAAACGGATCCTTGGCCTTATCCAGATAGGATTCAGGGATTCCGGGGCCGGTATCGATGACCGAGACAATGACCTGCCCTTCCTGGGTAGCCACGACAATGGTCAACCTCCCCCCATCACCCATGGCCTCCACCGCATTCTTGAACAGATGGAGAAACACCAGGCGGATCTGATGCAGATCTCCTTGGACAACCGGTTCCGGCGAGGGACATTCCATCTCCCAGGTCACGCCATGCTTCGCCATGCTCGACTGAAGCAAGAGGGCCGTTTTCCTAATCAGCGCGCAGAGCGGGAGTTCCTCCTGGTGGATCTCGCCTTGCCCCACAAAATCAAAAAGATCCTCCAGGGTGGACTCCACCCGCTCGGTTTCGTGGATAATTACATTCAGATATTTTTCCCACTCGGCATCGACATTTTTTTTCTTCAGGATCCGGGAGACCCCGCCAATGGAGGTAATGGGGTTCCTGACGATATGGACCAACTGGGCCGCCATATGACCCAAGGCGGAATAACGCTCCGCTTCGACCAGCAGATCCTTGTTCCGATCAAGCTCTTGGTTCACCGCCTCAAGCTCGGCAACCTTCTGCTGCATCTCGTTGTACAGATGACTCTGTTCGATGGCCAGGCTGGCCTGACTGGCAAAAAGCTCCAGGGCTCCGACATGACCGTCCTCAATGAACCGCCGGGTCACATAATTATCGGCAATAATCACCCCGAAGGCGCGGCCAGGGGAATAGAGCGGCACCACGACAAAGGAATCCTCATCAAGGATGTTGATGAGATCCCTGGGCACCCCAAGAACAGCAAGCGCCCCCACCTCCGCATTTTCCCGACGCTCATGCAGCGCAGCCCCGTTGTACCGCCTGTTGCCATTGCCGATCCGCCGCTCAATGGGGTTCGGCACCCAGCCGTTTTCCGGCGAAACCCTGAAACTCCTGCGGCTCAGCACGGAATTGATCAAAATATTCCCCGTCTCTTCGACCGAAATCACCAAATTCTTAACAATGGCATTGACCGCTGCGTCATGGCTTGTGGTGGTTTCCTTCAAATTATCAACGATTTCTAAAAAATTAAGGTCCCGTTCTTCGATCTCCTCCCAAACACGTCCGGCCTCTTCCCGAGAACCTGGACCAATGGCCATCTTCCCCCGCAAAAACCGTCCATCCCCATCGAACATGGCCAGAAACGCCCGGTTAAAGCCCAACCCCTCCCGAGAGGTGATCCCCACCAGAACCGCCCGTAAAATCTGATCAAGCTCCACGGTGCTCAAATAGACGCTATTCATCTTCACCGACAACTGATGCAGCAGCTGGATCCTGAAATGCGCCTCCTCCAACTCCTCCTGATATTTACGGTTTTCAAAAACCAGCCGCCGCTTCTCCAGGGCCTTGCGCGCCACATGGAATATTTCTTCAAACTGCACCGGCTTGGACAGGTAATCGGTGGCGCCCTTGCGCATGCAGTCCAGAACCACCCGCAGCTCGGAAACGCCGGTGAGCATCACCACTGCGGCATCGGGGTATTGCCCTACAATCTGGGGGAGGAGAGAAAGGCCATCGGTATCAGGAAGACCGATGTCAAGAAGAACCAGGGCCACATTCCGGGAGGCCAGCACCTGCATAAGCTCTGTCGCCGAGGCGCATTCAGCCACGGCCAACCCATGCTCTTCAAAATAGACCCTGAGCGGCTCGCGGATTGCCGCATCATCATCAACAATGGCGACAATCTCGCCGTTTTGCAGCAGTTGCCCCAAGGAAATGGAGACATGTTGGTGTAGCCCGGAAACCGCCTCGACCATAAAACCACCCTGCGGACACAAAAATGGCGCGCCTCGGCATGAGGCTTAGGGGCCGCGGAAAACCCTCTACATTTCAGAACATCGCCGCTTGACAGCTCCACAGCTTTGCTACGGCCCCTTGTGCCGGCACAAGCTTTCAATGTCTGAGGCTTGCACAACCGCCTACCACAATGCTAGGACGACAGGCAAAGCACTGTCAAGGGAAATAACCTTTCCCCGCCAGGCTACGGGGGTGGCAGACAAAAAAAATCGCACCCCCCGGAACACCGGGGAATGCGATCAATATCACCCATGCCGACCAGCGACACGACTGCGAACTTACATCTCAACCATGAGCTTGCCGGTATCCTCATTCCAGCTGGCAATCAGGTACCAGAGACACATGGCCAGCGCAATGATGGCCAGGGTGCCGCCGTAGCCCAGGGCATCAGGCATATAGACCCACTTGCCCAGCGGACCGCTTGCCTCGGCAGTGCCCTCGGTCAAACCCCACCGGTCGAAGAGAGGATTCATGATGGCATTGGTTACCCCAAAGAAAGGGACCACCAGCCACAGCTTGATCTGACCCTCACCTACCCGCCAGAGGGTGCCGGAACCGCAGCCGCCGGCCAGCATGGCGCCCAGGCCGAAGATGAAGCCGCCGAGCACGCCGCCGATCCCGAAGGTGCCGCGCACATAATGCACCGGCTCACGCAGCCCGGTGGCCTTGACCACCGCAATACCGACGGCGAGCATCAGGATGCTTACCATGACGCCCTTGGCCAAGCTCCAATCCCCGGTCATGTGCGGCTCACGGAAGCCCTGCACCATACACCAGCGACCGCGCTGCATGGTATAGCCAAGACCGGCGGCAATCAGCAACAGACCGCTCAAACCACCGGCAATGCCGAGATAGTCTTCTGCGCCGAGGTTGTCGTAATCAGCCACACTGATCACCTTATCCCCGTAGGCATAGGCGCCCCAGATCAAACCAACCAAACCGGCCACTGCCAGCAACCGACGCATGACCACCGGAACCTCGATGGTCTTGGCACCACCGGAACCCCAGGAAATATGCTCCATCTCCCAGTAGATATACTTGAGGCCAAGCACTACACCCAGGACCAACCCAAGCCACATGGCAAAGCCATTGGCCGCGAGGTTGCCGATGGCGTTATACATGCCGCCGACGTTACAACCACCGGCCAGGGTTGATCCGATACCCATGAGGATACCGGCGATCATGCCTTTAACCATCTCCAAAACCGGAGGGATGCGGATGTCGAAGTTGTCACCCAGATTGGCGGAGACAAAAGCCCCGGCAATAAAGCCGATACCGATGACCGAACCGGTGTCCAGCAGGGGGCTCTTGGGGATCGCCTTTTCCCACAGACCAAGGGTATCCCACATGCCGGCTCCGTAAATGAGCCACTCACCCCAGTTGCGCATCGCGCCGACCGCGCCCCAAGGCCGAGCCCAGACCAGAATCAGCACGCTCAAAAAGGCGACGATGATCCCGGCGGTGACGGCATTCCACTCATCCTTGCACAACTTCTTATACAGCTCCTTGACCTTGCTCCCCATAACGCTTTCTTCGCCCATCCCAAACCTCCTCTTCCCATTTTTTGCAAATGATTACAGACCGATAAGCCTTTCAACAAAAAAACAGAAAATCCCTGTTAAAACTTCCCACGCATCATGAAAATGTACCGTTACCCCCTTTACCCGCGCCATAAAATTTTGTCAAGTTTGCCATACCATTTTCCCACCATCCACCCCCCGAACTTCCTCCCAATCCGGCAGGCAAAGATCCACTAATCCTCTTGAAAAACGGTCTCTTTTCCTCCCTGGGCGAGCATGAACCGCCATTCATAAATTCCCTTGACATGCCCCATGAATATTGGTAGAGACCCAATGTTACATGAGATCTCTGGTTGTTTTTTGCGTAAAAAATCCTCCCCATTGCGGAGAGGGATTTGAGTTCAGCGCAGCGCACTATCTGCTGCCGCTTATTTTTTAGTTTTCCTAAATTACCCCTATACCCTTTTTAAGGAGGAAACCATGAGCGACGATATCAAAGTAGCCCCGGATGGTATCACCCCGACACGCACCCTGGATGCTAAAGGCCTGAGCTGCCCCATGCCCCTGCTGCGCACCAAGAAAGAAATGGACAAGATCAACGCCGGCGAGATCCTTGAGATCCTCGGCACCGATCCTGGCTCGCGTAACGATCTGCCCGGCTGGTGCACCCGTTCCGGCCATATCTATCTTGGCGAGAAAGAAGATTCCGGGTTCATCCGCTTCTACCTCCAGAAAAAGTAGGCTTTTTTACTCCATACGACGCGGTGCGGGCAAAAGCCTGTACCTCTAATTTTGCATCAGGAGACAGGAAATGGCTAAAAGTTTAGGTATTTTTGTTACCTCTCCCCAAAACATGCGCCATGTTATGGGGATCACCAAGGCCGCCAAGGCCAAGGGCTCCAAAGTAAAGGTTTTCTTCAGCTGGTTCGGTGTGCATCTGACCAAGTGCAAGGAGTTCCCGGAGCTTTGCGAACTGGCGGACGACGTGTCCATCTGCGTGGACAGCTACAAGAACGCAGGCTATGATCCCGCCGATATTCCCAAGGGTCTTGAGGCCAAGAAAATGGCCACCCAGTCCCAGCATGGCGAAATCATCGAAGACTACGAATGCTACCTGACCTTATAAGGAGAGAACCATGTCCAAGAAAGTAGGTTTTCTGTTAGTAAACAAGGAGTACACCCTGGACGGCATCCGCTCCACCCTGGGGTTGGCCGTCGAGAACATGTACTCGTATGCCTATGTTATGAACAACGAGCTTACCGACCTGAGCGACTACCACAAGGAGAACATCGAGTGGGTTCGTGACATGGAAGGCGAGGTGTACACCACCGTGGACGCCAATGTCGAAAAACACGGCATGGTGAAGATCTCCCTCGAAGAGATCGGCAAGCAGCTGCGCGACCTTGAGATCATTATCCCCTACGGCATCCTGCGTTCCGACAAGAGCTAAGTTAATTATTGACCAATCAACAAGAAGGAGTGTTCCGATGAAACTCTTGAATGTATACCGTTCTGAGCCCAATGACGACACCAAGAAATTGGTGGAGATCGTCTCCGAGGGTCGTGACTGCGAGTCTTTTGACCTCAATGTTGAGAGCCCGGACTACAGTGCATTGCTTGATAAGGTTTTCTCTGTAGACCAGACCATCTGCTGGTGGTAAGCAAGACTTTTTCAGCCGATCGCGACTGAAGCAAATCCCTGGCCATTATTGGCCGGGGATTTTTTTTTGCAGCGAACACCACGTTTTTCTGTGCAATTTCGCTTTCGATATCGTATGATTTTACTGACTCGTTGCAGAGAAACGCCCTAAGCTCCTTGCCTCACCTCAAATTTTCGACCCTATGGCGGCCCACAGACAGCGCTGCAACTGAACCTAATGATGGATATCGCATTATGATCAGAATCTCGCGACACTCCGTTATGGAGTCCTCAGCCCCACCGGCCTTTCTCTTCGCACTACTCCTCCTGCTTTTCACCTTCCTGCTCAACGGTTGCGCGACAAACCCTCCCTCCCAAACAGCCCAGCTCCCGTCGACGGAGACCAAAGACGACCATCAGGATGATGAGGATCGCGACCCTGGCCTGCCAGTCACTGCACCCCTCAAGGATCCCAAAATAGTGATCAAAAAGGCAAAAAAAAAGCTCCTCCTCTATTCCGAGGAAAAGCTGTTGCGCGCCTATCCGGTCATCCTTGGGTTCAACCCGGTTGGCGACAAGATCCGCCAGGGAGACAAACGCACCCCCGAAGGAAGCTATTATATCTGCATGAAAAACCCCCGCAGCAAATACTATCTGTCGCTGGGCTTAAGCTATCCGAGTATTCAAGACGCCGAGCGGGGGCTTGAACAAAAGCTCATCAGTCAAGGAGACTACAACCGGATCATTGAAAGGATCTCCCGCAAATCCATCCCCCCCTGGGACACCCCCCTGGGCGGCGAGATCTTCATCCATGGCGAAGCCGAAAAATGGAGCTGGACATACGGCTGCGTTGCCCTGTGCAACAAGGACATTGAGGAATTATTCAAGGTCATCGCCCTGGGCACCGAGGTTGTCATCCAGCAATAAGCCGTTTCACTCCCCCGTAACCACGGGAGGAGTTTCATGCACCCAGACCCAAGTTCCCGGATCGCTCCGGGTCGCCTCCTGCCAATTCCCCTTGCCGGCTTTCGGACTCGTCCACTCAAAGAGCCAGAGAGCATCCTTCGGCGCCAGATTCACGCAACCGTGGGAATTGGGCAGTCCGAAAAAATCATGCCAGTACGAGGTGTGCAATCCGTAGGATTGATAAAAATACATATGCCACGGCACATCTTCCACAAAATAGCGATCCGAATCATCTTCCCCGCCGCTCATCTTGCCGATTCTGACCTTGGCCCAGATGCGAAACAACCCCTTGATCGTTGGAAACCGTTCATCCCCGGAAGAGATCAGGGTGGCAAAAATCAAGCGATCCCCCTCATAGGCGGATAAGGTCTGCTCGGTAAGATTCACCTCGATCCACCGCTCCGACTCTCCAACCTCCTCCGGGCGGAGCCTCGGGATCACCATGGCGAGACGGCGATACGGCACCCAGACTCCGGTGCCGATCCTGCACCACTTGCGCTGCTCGACTTCCCGGATCTCGTGGACAATGACCAAGGACCGCGCCGGCAACACGGCCGGGTCCTCCTCTTCTAGGGGAAGTACTCCAGGGGCAGGGGAAACGCGGGTATGAAAAATCATCCAGGCAAATTGCTTGTCAAAATCCCGGGGCACCATGACCCCTTGAAAACCCGAGGGTTTGGCCAGCTTGAGTTTGTCCGCTCTAATGTATTCCCTTTCATTGACCCTGTACCACTCCTGCCCGTTCACCATGACCGGCTGAGGATCGCTGAGGCTGACCCACATAAAACCCTTTCTCGTTACCCGAACAGGGGGAACCCCGGCAGCCTCATCCTGCGCCTGAGCATAGACGGAGACCGCATCCTCCCTGATCTGGGCATAGGTCAGGGGCAAAACATCGGTGGTCATATCCGGAAACGGACAGACAAACTGTTTTTCCGTGAGATCATCTCCGGCTCCGGCCAGGCAGAGCTCGACCCGGAAAGCGAAAACCAGCCCCAGGCAGAGCCAGAGAAAAACACCTCTGCGCATGCTCAGCCCCTAAGCCTTGATATGTTCATCCGCAAGCATCCGATCGAGAAACCCGAGGAGAAACTGGCGCTGGGCCGGAGTGGAATAACTGATACACGAACAATGCAGGTTGGACTGACTGCGAACCAGAAATTCTGCGATCAACCGGCTCCGCCCCAACTCGATCCCGAAAAAAAACGGCCCGCATTGCTCGTGCCCCTGTTGGGCTTCCCCCAGCAGATCCTCCGGGACCGGCAGCCAAAACATGCCCTCCATGGGGCCTGCCTTCAAGCTCCGTTTCAGATATGAATCCAAATTATCCTGCTCTTCTTGACTCAACTCATCAACAACAAACTGACGCATCGCTTATCCTCTGAGGGTGTTCCAGTAAATCCGTATATCCAGACTCAATTTTCCATATGACCGTGCCAACCATACAGCACGATGTAACAATACCAGAATAGGCGCAAACTGTCATCAACGCGACGGCGCTCCCCATACCACGCCCAGCCGCTTTACATTTGACAGAATCCGGCCCGGACAGTATCCTGCTTCAAGCCATTACCATACGGGACAAGAAGATCAAGGAGAAGCGGATGAGCAGCCCCTGTCTTTTTTGCAGGATCATCAACGGTGAAATACCTGCAAAAAAATTGTACGAAGATGACGAGGTCTTCGCCTTCTGGGATATCTCCCCCCAGGCACCCACCCACTTTCTGGTCATCCCGAAAAAACACCTCAGCGGTCCGGGCGCAATTGCCGGCGAAGACGAGGCGCTCATCGGCAAGCTTATCCGCATCGGCGCCCAACTCGCCAAGGAAAACGGGGCGGAGCAATGCCGCCTGGTTATGAATAACGGTGCCGAGGCAGGCCAGACCGTCTTCCATCTACACCTCCACGTTCTCGGTGGCCGGACCTTGTCCTGGCCGCCCGGCTGACCGGAACTCTTCCTCTTTCATCAAAACAGCTCAAACCATGCCTCCTGTTATCGCACTCATCGGCAAACCCGACTCCGGCAAGACCACGCTTCTGGAAAAGCTCCTTCCGGAACTGCACCGCCGCGGCTACCACATCGGCACCATCAAGCACCATGTCCACGCCTTTGAAATGGACAAGCCCGGCAAGGACACCTGGCGCCACAAGCAGGCCGGAGCCAGCACCGTGGCCCTTTCTTCTCCCACCGGCCTGGGCATTATCCGCGATGTGGACAAGGATCTGAGCATCGACGAATTGGTGGGCCGCTATTACGGCGATACCGACCTGGTGATCACCGAAGGCTACAAGCGGCTGGGACTCCCCAAAATCGAGGTTTTTCGCTCCGCCTTGCATGCTGAGCCCTTGCCGAACCGGGACGACACCTGGGTTGCCATGGTCAGCGATACCACCCCCCCCGGCGACCTCCCCTGCTTCGGACTGGACGATGTCGTCGACCTGGCTGATTTTTTGGAGACCCGGTTCATCAAGTCCTTTCCCAGGCAAAAAACCAGCCTGCTGGTCAACGGCCAACCGGTCTACCTCAATTCCTTCGTGGAAAGCTTTCTCCGTCAGGCCATCACCGGCATGACCTGTTCCCTCAAGGGGTGCGAGGATCCCCAGGAGATTATCATCACCATCCGTCAGGCCCCGTCGGAATGATAGCCCAGGTTGCCGGGGTGGTTCTGGCGGGGGGGAAAAGTTCGCGCTTCGGGAGCAACAAGGCCCTGGCCCTCCATCAGGGCACCGCCTTGATCCAGACCATCACCCGCAGACTTGCCGGGCTTTTCCCGGAGATCCTGCTCATTACCAATAGTCCCGAGGCCTACGATTTTCTCGGTTGGCCCATGGCGGCAGATCGATACCGCGGCTGCGGACCCTTGGCCGGAATCCATGCCGCCCTGCAAACCATCTCCCAGCCCCGCGCCTTTGTCTGCGGCTGCGACATGCCCCTGCTCAACCCGGAGCTGATCCGTTTCCTCTGCGAACTGCCCGGCGAGCATGAGGTGGTGCTGCCCTGGCTGCCCGAAGGGCCGGAACCATTGTACGCGGTCTACAGCAAAAAGATTCTGCCGATTATTGAGGATCATCTTGCCAAAAACCAATACAAGATCGGGATGTTGTATGAAAAGCTGCGGATCCGTAAGGTCACGGCCGAAGAGATTTTGCAGATCATTCCGGACCTGACCACCTTTCAGAACATCAACCACCAGCATGACCTTGCCCGTCTTGCCGGCATGGGACACTGAGCCGTGCCGATCCTCTCGCTTAAAGATGCCCAACAACTGATTGTCAGCCAGTGCTCCGCCCTGAGCACAGAAACCGTCTCCCTGCCCGAGGCCTGTGACCGCATCGCCGGACAAGCCATCAAGGCCATCCATGCGGTGCCCGCCTTTGCCCGCTCCGCCATGGACGGCTATGCCGTCAACAGCCGCGACCTGACCGGGGGAGCAGAGCCGGTCTCTCTCAAGATAACCGGCGAGATTGCCGCGGGGACCACCGATCTGCCGAGACTTACCCGAAAAAGCGCCATCGCGATCATGACCGGCGGCGCCCTGCCGCCCGGGGCAAATCAGGTGGTCCCCTTTGAACGCTGCGAAAGAAAAGGATCCCTGGTGCTGGTGCACAGCCCGCCCCGACCCGGCGCCTTCATCCGCGCCAGAGGCACGGACCTCGCCGCCAAGCAAACCATTGTCCGGGCTGGAGCGAAGATCGAACCCCAACATCTGCCGCTCCTTGCCGAAAGCGGTCTGGCCCAGGTCTCCGTTGTTGCCAGGCCGGAACTGGCCATCATCTGCACGGGCAGCGAATTGCTCGATACGCTGGACACCCCGGAGACCGGCCAGATCATCGGCGGCAACCGTTTCCTGCTCGCTGCCCTTCTCCGGGCTGGCGGGGCTACTTCCCGCGATTTTGGTCTGGTGGCCGATGACTGCGACAGGATTGTCGCCCTGCTGCGAGAGGCCCTGGACGGTCCATCCCAGGGGGTGATTACCACCGGGGGCATGGGGCCCGGCAACTACGATCTCTTGCCCCAGGCCTTTGCCACACTCGGGATTCGTCCTCTCTACACCGCCTTGGCGGTTCGTCCCGGCCGCTCAACCATGTTCGGTCTCTACCGAGGCAAGCCGATCTTCGCCCTGCCAGGCCCGCCGCCTGCTGTTTTCCTGCTCTTCCACGAGCTTGTCCTCCCGGCCCTGCGCACGATGCAGAGACAACACCGCCCCTTGCCCCCACTTGTGCGCGCCACCCTCGCCACCCCAATCCTGCTGAAAAAAACCGGGATCCTCAACCTGAAAGGCGCGGTTGCCTCTTTAAGCGGCAAGCATCTCTCTGTCCGCCCCTGCCGCAAAAATGAAGCGGCCAACGCCATCATCCATCTGCCGCCAAACCGGAAGCATCTGCTGAGCGGGGAGGATGTCTCCCTGCGGTTCTGCAACCCCGCATTCCTCTAACGCTGTCCAGACCGCCGCCCTCTTGATTTCTGCCCTGCGCCATGATACAACCCCCTCTGAGAGATCCTTCTGAGACAAGACGCCCGTCTTCGTTCTCAAGGGAGTAAAAAAATTCAACCGTCCAAAACAGCAACCGTTCAGCAGACTGAAGGGGATATCCATGCTTGAGTTACGATTCATCAGAGAAAACCTGGATCTCGTCAAAGAAAAACTCGCCTTCCGGGGGGTCACCGATTCCCGCATTGACGATTTTGCCGCCATCGACCTGAACCGCCGCACCCTGCTCGCCGAGGTGGAATCACTCCGCAATAAACGCAAGATTGCTTCCCAGGAAATCGGCCAACTGAAAAAGGCGGGGGTTGACGCCGAAGGACCCATGGCCGAAATGCGCCAAGTGGGAGAGCGAATCACGAAAATCGAGGGCGAGCTTGTCGGATTGGAGGAGGATCTCCAGTCCATCGTCCTGACCCTGCCAAACCTCTGCGACGATTCCGTGCCGCGCGGCAGCGACGAGAAGGACAATCTGGAACTCAAGCGCTGGGGCACAGTGCCGCAATTCGACTTTGCCGCCAAACCCCACCATGAGCTGGGGGAAACGGCCGGAGTCATGGATTTTGAACGGGCGGCCAAGCTTTCCGGCGCCCGCTTTGCCGTGCTCAAGGGGTTTGCCTCCCGGTTGGAGCGGGCGCTGATCAATTTCATGCTCGATCTCCACACCCAGAGGCACGGCTACACCGAGATCCTCCCCCCGTTTCTGGTCAATTCCCAGACCATGACCGCCACCGGCCAGCTGCCGAAATTCGCGGCGGATCTCTTTGGCATCAAGGACTGGGATCTTTGGCTGATTCCCACCGCCGAGGTGCCGGTGACCAATCTGCACCGGGACGAAACCCTGGCCGAGCACGAACTCCCCATTAAATACACGGCGTACACCCCCTGTTTCCGATCCGAGGCCGGCTCCTATGGCCGGGATACCAAGGGGCTTATCCGCCAACACCAATTCGACAAGGTGGAGCTGGTGAAATTTACCACCCCGGAAACCTCCAGTGCTGAGCTGGAAAGCCTGCTCGCCGATGCGGAAGAGGTTCTGCAGCTGCTGGAGTTGCCCTATCGGGTGGTCCAGCTCTGCAGCGGGGATCTTGGCTTTTCCGCCAACAAGACCTACGACATCGAGGTATGGATGCCCGCTCAGGACACCTACCGGGAGATCTCCTCATGCAGTAATTTCGGGGAGTTTCAGGCGAGGCGGGGAGGAATCCGTTACCGGCCGAAGGGCCAGAACAAAAGCGCACTGGTCCATACCTTAAACGGCAGCGGCCTCGCGGTGGGACGGACCTTGGCCGCGATCTTTGAAAACTACCAGCAGGCGGATGGCACCATCGCCCTGCCCAAGGTGCTTGCCCCCTATTTTGAAAAAAGATTTTGATGCAAAGAAAGGACGGGCCGGCATAACCGACCCCGCTTTGAGGGGAAGTGCTTACTTCAAAACATACCGATTCTTACCGCCCTGCTTGGCCTCGTACATATTCTGATCGGCCCGCTCCAGCAGGTTTTGCCCGCTTTCCCCCATGCGGTACTGGGTTACGCCGATGCTTATGGTTTTGTGCACCGTTTCCTGGGGGGTTGGCTGAAAAATCTCCCCGGCAAAACGGGCCCTGATCCGCTCCGCAACCACAGTCGCCTGTTCACCGCTGGTCTCCGGCAGGATGATGGTGAACTCCTCCCCGCCGTAGCGACAGGGCACATCATTGACCCGAAGCGATTCCGTAACCACCTGGCCCAGCCGGGCGAGAACCCGGTCACCATCCGCATGCCCGTAAGTGTCATTGTGGTGCTTGAAATTATCGATATCCATCAATAAAAGCGAGAGCGGATGACCATGCCGGTTGGCCCGCTCCACCTCGAGCTGCAGTTGCGTGTTAAAGTAGCGCTTGTTAAAAAGCTTGGTCAACTCATCAACCAAGCTGAGTTCCTTGTAGCAATGTTCGCTTTCGGCCAGGGCCTTTTCCGCTTTCACCCGTTCGGTGACATCGGTAATATGCTCGACAACCCCGAGCAGATCCCCGGACGGCCCCTTGAAAGGCGTGGAAATGATACTGTAATAGAAGGTTCTCCCGTCCGGCCCGACCTTTTCTATCTCACTCTCAATGCGTTTCTCCCCCTTCCTGATCCGCGCCAGAGGACAAGCCTCGGTATTGCAGAGGCAGGAGTGAAAAATTTCGTAACACTTCTGATCATGCACCTTCTCCCGAGTCATTCCGGCCATCTGCAGAAATGACTCGTTGCAACGCAGGAGATTGCTGTGCGTGTCCACCAGGAGAATGCCCCCGGCAACGGTCTTGAATATCTGGTTGATCTCGATATAGGCCTGCTCCGCTTCCATGGCCATGGCATTGGCCCGGCCCAGCGCCTCTTCCAGCTGGAGGTTGTTCTCTTCCAGCTCTTCCTGAATTTTGGCCAGGGCCAGATCGTCCTCTTCCCGTTGCCGATAATCCTCCACCTGTTGCGCGGCGGCGGAGAGCCAGATATTCAGCACCTTCCTTTCCACGGGTTTGGCCATGAAATAATTGACCCCGGCGGCAATGGCCGTGGCAATATCCTCGGGGCTGTCTTTGCCGGAGATCATCAGGATGGTGAGGTATTTTCCCCGTTCGGAGGCACGGAAGGTCTTGGAGAGTTCCAGGCCGTCCATGTCCGGCAGCATCCAATCCATCAGGACAAGATGCGGAAAACTCGCGGTAAAGGATGCCTGGGCCGAGGCGCCGGTGGCGCAGACAACCGTGCTGTAGCCCTGGCTTTCCACAATCCTTTGCAAAAGATCGCAGACAGCATGGTCATCCTCGACAATCAGGGCGGTACGCCCTGCTTTTCCCGGCACAGACTCTGTCAAGACAGCTACTCCGTTCTGGATGTTCCGGCTGCATGCCGCCGGGGTCTTATCCTGCTTCTTTCCAAAGTATAGCAAACCTGTCCGCTTTGTTTCAAAAAATCTAGCGCTTGGCTTATCTCTCCGCCAAGGCCAGTTCGATCAACCGGTCGAGCAAGGCCGGAAAGGGCAAGCCATGGGCGGCCGCCGCCTGAGGCAACAGGCTGGTCGGGGTCATGCCGGGGATGGTGTTGGTCTCAAGGACATAGATGGAATCACCGGCAACAATCATGTCTGTCCGGCTGTATCCCTTAAGCTGCAAGGCCCGATGCGCGGTGAGCGCAATCGCCTGCGCCTTGGCGGTTACCTCCGGCGCCAACTCCGCCGGGCATACCTCCCGGGAGGCTCCCGGCTGGTATTTGGCCTGATAATCAAAAAATGCGTACCCCTCGCCGGGAATAATCTCGACAATGGGCAGGGCGGTGAGTTCCTTGTTGCCAAGCACCCCGCCGGTGATCTCCCTGCCCCGCACATACTCTTCAACCATGACCTCGCTGTCATAGGTGAACGCCTTGATCAGCCCCTCGCTCAGCTCCGCCTCGCTTTTGGCCAGGCTCATCCCCAGACTGGAGCCTTGGCGGATGGGCTTGATGACCAGCGGCAGGGAAAGGCACGCCAGCAGACGGCGGGGATTTGTTTGATCTTCCGGCTGCGCCATCTCCCAGTCCGCCACGGTAAGCCCGGCCTGCTTGTAGAGGATCTTGGCCAGATTCTTGTCCATGGCCAGGGCGGAGCCCAAGACCCCGGCGCCCTGATAGGGAACCCCCAGCAGATCGAGGAAACCCTGCATGGTGCCGTCCTCCCCCAGGGGGCCATGCAGCAGGATAAAGGCCATCTCGATCGTTCCGGCATCCGCAGCCAGCCGGGCCAGATCCGTGGCCGGATCATAGCGGCGGACCTCATATTTTTCCCGGCTGAGCGCCTTTTCCACCTCTTTGGCCCCGGCCAGCGAAACCTCGCGCTCGCCGGATTTGCCCCCGGCGATAAGGGCCAAACGAATCTTCTTTTCCATAGCTTTTTTCCAAATAGTTGCGTACTGATTTGTAAGGAATCCTGCGCCCACATGGAGCAACGCTGAAACAACAACACCGCTGGCCGTTCGGCAAAAATGACGATGCCAACCGAACACGTATTCTTATAATAACTTCCCTGTGTATTTTGTAGGGATTTCTACAGCCCATCGGAAAAACACGCCATGAACCAGAACACCATCGACAGACTGGGGGAAATTGTCGGCAAGGATCAGGTGAGCACCGTAGCGGAAGAGCTGGCCTGCTATTCCTATGACGGCACCGGCCGGGAATATCCCCCGGGAGCCGTGGTCTTTCCCTCCTCCACCGCGGAAATCTGCCGCATCATGGAACTCGCCTCCGCCACCCCGTTTCCCGTGGTGCCCCGGGGGGCTGGCACCGGCATGAGCGGCGGCGCCTTGCCGGTAAACGGGGGGGTGGTCATGGTCATGAGCCGCCTGAACCGAATCCTGGAGATCGACCGGGCCAATCAGATCGCCGTGGTCGAACCGGGCGTCATCACCGGAGATCTGCGCAAAGAGGCGGCCCAGCACGGCCTCTTTTATCCGCCGGACCCGGCCAGCCTGCAGTTCTGCACCATGGGCGGCAATGTCGCCGAGTGCGCCGGCGGCCCGAGCGCCGTGAAATATGGGGTGACCCGCGACTATGTCCTCGGCCTGGAAGCGGTGCTGCCCGATGGCAGCATCATCCACACCGGAGTCCGCACCGCCAAGGGGGTGGTGGGCTACGACCTTACCCGCTTACTGGTGGGCTCGGAAGGCACCCTGGCCATCATCACCAAGATCACGGTCAAGCTCCTCCCCGCCCCAGAGACCCGCACCACATTGCTGGTCCTCTGTCGCAGCATGGGTGAAGCGACCAGTCTGGTGGCAGCCATTCTCGCCCACCATACCCCCTGCACCCTGGAATATATGGACCGGACCGCCCTGGCCATTGTTCGGGAGCAACTGCCCTTCCCCTGCCCCGAGGAGGCCGAAGCGCTTCTCCTGATAGAGCTTGACGGCCGGGCAGATACCGTGCCCCTCGCCACCCGCCAGCTGAGCGAGTTTTTACAAAGCCAACCGGGGATCATCCAGAGCCGCACCGCCGAAAGCGCCGCCGAGGCCCGGCAGCTCTGGGCAGCACGGCGCGCCATCTCTCCAGCAGCCTTCAGCCTCAAACCCCATAAGATGAGCGAAGATGTGGTGGTTCCCCGCTCCCGATTGCCGGAATTGGTCTCCTGCACAGAGGCATTGAGCCGCGAGCTCGGGGTCGTCATCTTCACCTTCGGCCACGCCGGAGACGGCAATATCCATGTCAATATCATGCTTGACCGGAATGTTCCGCAGGAGGTGCGGCAGGCCAATACCGCCAAGCAGCTGCTTTTTGAGGAGGTGCTGCGCTTGGGCGGCACCCTGTCCGGCGAACATGGCATTGGCCTTACCAAGGCCCCGTATTTGTCCATGGAGCTTGACCAGCCGACCCTGACCCTCATGCGCCAGATCAAAAAACTGTTTGATCCCCAGGACATTCTCAATCCCGGCAAGATCTTTCCTCTCCAGGAGGCAGGAGAAAAAAATATTTGACAATCAGCGCAATGATCGGCTATATAAACGGTTTCTTTTTAAAAATCTGCGCCTTTTCAGCTTCTTCTGGAACAGGCGTTGGCCAAAGGTTCTGAAACGTTAAGTTGCAACCCGCATACTGGAGAGATCATGATTGAAATAGAGGTAAGAGGGGATATCGAACAGGCGATTCGGCTGCTCAAGAAGAAAATGCAGCTTGATGGGATGAAAAAAGAGCTCAAACGCCGCGAGTACTACGAAAAACCCAGCGACAAGCGTCGCCGCAAACAAGCCGAGTCCAAACGGAAAATCCGCAAGCTCATGATGCGCACCGAGCGCGATTAATTTGCCGCTCTTCCTTGTTGGCTCATTGAATAGATGAACAGCAAACGAGGAAAACCTGCTGATAATCACCCACGCTCCGACCGGGTACGGCCTCAATCGCCGTCTTCTTCCTCTCCATCCGGCGGAGCGTCTTTTTTTTCCGAGCCTTTTCTCGACCAATTCCTCCAGTATCTTACCCTGGAACGCCGTCTGGCGACCAACACCATTCTGGCCTACCAGGCTGACCTTGTCTCTTTTCTTGATTTTCTTCGTCCGAAACGCCTCAGCCAGCTGAACGAAATTGAAGCCGACCATCTCCGCGCTTATTTGGCCCATTGCCACGACCTCGGCATCTCGAACCGCAGCAATGCCCGCCGGATCTCCTCGTTGCGCGCTTTTTTCAAGTTTCTCCTGGCGGAAAAATGCATCGACACCGATCCCAGCGGTATCCTGGATCTGCCCAAACCGGGCCGGCCGCTGCCAAAGGTGCTCACCATCCCCGAGGTGAATCTGCTCCTTGCCCCCCCAGCCGATGAGAATTCCCTGGCCCTGCGCAATAACGCCATGCTGCACCTGCTGTATGCCACCGGCATGCGGGTCTCGGAGCTGGTCAACCTGCCCCTGGCCGGGGTCAATCTCATGGGCGGCTATGTCCGGGTTTTCGGCAAAGGTTCCAAGGAACGCCTCATCCCCTTTGGCGAGGCTGCCCGTGAATACCTTAAGCTCTACACCACGGACGCCCGGCCCCGCATCCTCAAAAAAAAGGCCAGCGATCTCCTTTTTGTCACCGGTCACGGCAAGTCCATGACCCGGTTGCGTTTCTGGCAGATCGTCCAGCAGAGCGCACGGTTGGCCGGAATCAGCAAGAAAATCAGCCCCCACATGCTCCGCCACTCCTTTGCCACCCACCTGCTGGAACATGGCGCCGATCTCCGCTCCGTCCAGATGATGCTCGGTCATGCCGACATCGCCACCACCCAGATTTACACCCATGTGGACAGCAACCGCCTCAAGAACGCCCACCAGAAATTCCACCCCCGGGGCTGAGCCGTCGTGCAAAATGTATCACCCTAAAACGCGGCCGTAATCGCCATAAAGAACCGTAGACCGCTAAGGCTGCTGTTAACGCGACGAAATGGTCTCTTGAATCATAATTTCGTAACGGCTCCTAAATCTCATTGCTCGCGGGGGATGATGGTCTATAATCATTCCAAGAGCTTGTCCTTGCGGCGCACCATCTCCCCGGGTCTTTTGCAACACGAAGCCGAAGAAATCATTTTTCGTGTTGCACTTCCCTCCCGCCTTCCGGACAGAGCCCCCTCCTAAGGACAGAGGCCGCACACACTATGGAAGTGATCACCACCCATGTAAACGCCGACTTTGACGGGCTGGCCTCCATGATCGCGGCACAGAAGCTCTACCCCGAAGCGGTGTTGGCTTTTTCCGGCTCCCAGGAAAAAAACCTCCGGGACTTCCTCGCCCAATCGGTGCAATACCACTACACCTTCCAGCGGCTGAAAAACATCCCCCAGGAGCAGATCCACCGCCTCATCGTGGTGGACACCCGCCAGGCTTCCCGAATCGGCGATTTTGCCCAATGCCTGCATAACCCGGGGCTGGACATCCACCTGTACGACCACCATCCCGATACCCCGGAAGATCTCCACGGCTCGGTGGAACATGTCCTGCCGGTGGGCTCCACCACCACCATCTTCGTCCAGCTTTTTCGGGAAAAAGACCTCCACCTCACCCCGGAAGAGGCCACCGTCATGGCCATGGCCATCTATGAGGACACCGGCAACTTCGCCTTCGACACCACCACGCCCGAAGATCTGCAGGCCGCCGCCTGGCTGCTTGGTCAGGGGGCAAACCTCAACGCCATCTCCCAGTTCATTGCCCAGGAACTCACCAGCCAGGAAGTCACCCTGCTCCATGCCCTGATCAAATCCGCCACCACCTATACCATCCACGGCCTGGACCTGGTGGTGGCCAAGGTGGAATCCCCCGAATATATTGATGAATTCTCCGTTATTGTCCGCCGTTTCATGGTGATGGAGAACCTGAACACCCTCTTTGCCCTGACCCACATGGGGGGGCGCACCCATCTCATTGCCCGCAGCCGGATCCCGGAGGTGAACGTCGGCGCCATTGCCCGCGATTTCGGGGGTGGCGGCCATGCCTCGGCCGCCTCGGCCACCATCAAGGATCTCACCCTGATCGAGGCGGAAGAAAGGCTGATCCAGCTCCTGCACAAGCATGTCCACCCCCAGCGGATGGCCCGGGAACTCATGTCCTCTCCGGTGATCTCCGGCCCGCCCACCCTGACAATCAACGGCGCGGATGAGTTGCTCAACCGCTACAACATCACGGTCCTGTTGATCGTCAATGACCGGCACGAGCCTATCGGCCTCATCTCCCGTCTGGTGGTGGGCAAATCCATCCACCTGGGGTTGGGCGACTCCCCGGTGAGCGACTACATGACCACCGATTTCGCCACCCTGCCGCCAACCGCCACCCTGGCCGACATCCAGGAACTCATCATCGGCAACCGCCAGCGCTTCATCCCGGTGGTGGCAGAAGGGGTGGTCCAGGGGGTTATTACCCGCACCGACCTGCTCCACCTGCTGGTCAACGATCCGGCCCACATCCCGCGGAGGCTGCTGGCCGACACCGATCAACCCTCCACCGCCCGCAACCGCAACCTGAGCGGCCTGATGGCGGAGGTCTTGAACCGCGAGATCATCTGCCTCCTGCAAACCCTGGGCGAGGTGGCGCAGGAAACCGGCTGCCACGCCTATGCGGTGGGCGGCTTTGTCCGCGACCTGCTGCTGCATATCAAGAACCTCGATCTCGATGTGGTCATCGAGGGCGATGCTTTGGCCTATGCAAAAAAACTGGGCAAGAAGCTGGGCGGCAAGGTGCGGACCCATGAAAAGTTCGGCACCGCCGTGGTAAAACTGCCAGATGGGTTCAAAATCGATATCGCCACCGCCCGCTTGGAATACTACGAATATCCGGCGGCCATGCCCACGGTGGAGCTGAGCTCCATCAAACTCGATCTCTACCGCCGCGATTTCACCATCAATGCCATGGCCATCCACCTCAACCCGGACACCTTCGGCACCCTGGTTGATTTCTTCAACTGCCAAAACGACCTGAAGGACCGACAGATCCGAATCCTGCACAACCTCAGCTTTGTCGAAGACCCGACCCGGATCTTCCGGGCCATCCGCTTTGAGCAGCGCATGGGCTTCAAGATCGGCAGGCACACGGAAAAACTCATTAAAAACGCGGTAAAGATGGAGCTTTTCGACCGCTTCTTCGGCCACCGATTTTTCAACGAACTCATCAGCATCCTCTCCGAAGAGAATCCCATCCCGGCCATACACCGCATGGCCGACCTCGGCCTGCTCCGCTTCCTCCATCCCACCCTCCGCATCGAGCCGAAACTCGCCACGATTCTGGAAGAAACCCGGCAAGCTCTGGCCTGGCACCGGCTTCTCTATCTTGACGAACCATGCCGCCAATGGCTGGTCTATCTGCTGGCCCTGATGAGCAGCCTGCCGGTGCGTGAGGTGGTGGTCTTTTGCGAACGCTTCGAGGTGCCATTACGCCACCGGCAATTTCTTGGCCGGGAAAAACTCGCGGTCACCCGAATTGCCGCAATCATGAAACGCGCCATGCCGGAAACCCCCAGCGGGATGTATCACCTGCTCAAGGATCTTTCCCCGGAAGGGCTCCTGCACCTCATGGGGCTCCTGAAGAAGAAGGGTTGCAAAAAAGCCATTTCCCTCTATGTTACGGATTGGCGCCAGCTGAAACCGGAAACCGACGGCAACGACCTGGCAGAAATGGGCTACCGGACAGGGCCGCTCTATGGTACCATCCTGCGCTGCCTGCTCGACGCACGGCTGGATGGCCTGGTCCATGACCGGGCCTCGGAAACCGCCTTCATCAAGGAACATTTTTCTCTCCCGGACCAATAACTCCCCATGAATATCCCCAAGCTCATCCAAGAAATCGCCATCCTTGCCCCCCCGTTTCTTCTGGCGCTCACGGTGCACGAATTTGCCCACGGCTTCATCGCCTACAAGCTTGGCGACCCCACCGCCCAGCGCCTTGGCCGGCTCAGCCTGAATCCGCTGCGCCACCTTGATCCCCTTGGGGTTTTGGCCTTCCTGATCATGAAGATCGGCTGGGCCAAACCGGTACCGGTGGATGCCCGCTATTTTAAAAATCCGCGGAGGGACATGATCTGGGTCTCGCTGGCCGGGGTTTCCGCCAATCTGTTGCTCGCCGTGGCCAGCGGCCTTGCGGCCCGACTGTTGATTCCCCTCGCCAACTTGCTGCCCATGGCGCTCTTCTGGCCGCTCATCCAGATGATCGCCGCCAGCGTCTGGATCAACGTGATGCTCGCCGTCTTCAACCTGATTCCCATCCCGCCCCTGGACGGCAGTCAGGTGCTCAGCAATCTTCTGCCCCGGGAAATGGCCCGGATCTACAATAAACTGGAACCCCTGGGCTTTTTCATTCTCCTGGCTCTGTTCTACACCGGCATCATCCCAAAGATCATGCGCCCGCTGATCTCCTTTGCCCAGGGGCTGATTCTGGGCTGAAACAATTGTGGCCTGGCCATTGTCTCTTCTATGCTACACTTGATGGCAGGACAACAAGCAGACCTGCTCCATTGACGAGAAAGATAAAAGAGGACGGCGATGAGCCCGTACAGCCCGGACATCCACGAAGTGCTTGCCTATGAGATAAAAAAGGAGATAGCGGACCGTTATTTCGGCTTTCGCAAGCTCATTGAAGATGACAAACTCGACTTTGCCGAAAAAACACGGCAATACTCCTTTATCCTGGAAAAACGGATCAGTTTTGACCTGATCCGTATCTACATTATCCTTAAAAACGAAGAGCTGATATACCAATTCTTCGCACTCACCGGGTTGCCGGCGGCTCTTTTCTACGACCCTTACCTCGCCGAATCCAACACCATTCGGCAAAGGGTGTTTTCCGGGGTGCATATCCACGGCCTCACCCATAGTGGTCGTTTTAAAAATATGATTTTTGACTGCTACGAACGGTTGGAGGCGCATGTGACCGAATACCGGACGAAATTCGACGAGCTCAAAAAATATCGAGCGGAAATCTCCGAAGAAATCGAAGCCTTCTACCGAAAAAACGATCTGGGCTCCATCATGGGCTTCCTCAAAACCCTGGGAGATCCTAACAAGTCCGGCAGCATGGAGGGCGGCATGGAAGTGGGGATGGCCGGAAGCCTGGAGCGCAAAATGCGCATCGATCCGCCAATGCCGCCGGAGCATTACCTGCCGGTTATCCCGCCCTTGCCCCAACTGGCAACTATCCGCTCGCCCCTCAAGGAACTTATTCGCACGGCATACGAGGATCACGGCGCGGAATTGATCCACCTCTTGTCCCAGAAAGAAAGCAAGGCTTCACGCTGATCTGGTCTCGCGCCGAATCCCCTGAAAATGCGCGCCGTTTTTTTTGGGCAAACAAAAAAGGGACAGCCATACCCTGGCTGTCCCTTTTTTGTTTAATCCGCGAAAATGGTGGAGGCGGCGGGAGTTGAACCCGCGTCCGAAAATACTCCCCTCCCGATATCTACATGCTTAGTTCTGTTTGGTTGCTTATCGTGCCTTGGCCCCTCCAGAACAAGAGGCTTTCGGCACTATCCTACTGAATTTCGCCATCGGCGCGGCAGGCGCGCACCGTAGGCTATCCCGCTAGTCGACGTTCTTTTCGGCCGCGCAGGAATAAGCCGAAAGACCGGTAGCATTAAGCTGCTACAGCGTAAGAATAGTCGTCTGCGACTATATTTTGCTCTACCTATTTTACGAGGTGGGTAGAAACCTCGGCATGCAACCTGAGCTTACATATCCCCGTCGAATCCGTTTCGCCCCCATGTTTGAATTAAAGATTAAAAGTTACAAGAAAAACTATAAGTTAACGAAATCTATCTATATTTTAGCATGGCCCGGTCAATCTCGCGGTCCGTATCTTTCTTCTTGAGCGATTCCCGCTTGTCGTAGAGCTTCTTGCCCTTGGCCAAGCCAAGCACAACCTTGGCCAGCCCCCGCTCATTAAAATACATCTTCAGGGGGATCAAGGAGTACCCTTTTTCCTTGATCTTGCCAACAAGCTTGAGAATCTCGCGCTTCTTGAGCAGCACCTTGCGCTCCCGCACGGGATCCGGCGCATCGTAGGTGGCGTGGCTGTATGGCGAGATATGCACCCGCTGGAGAAAAACCTCGTCGTTTTTGATCTTGGCAAAGCCATCACGCAGATTGGCCTTACCGGCCCGGAGCGACTTCACCTCCGAACCCAACAATTGGAGCCCTGCCTCGATCTCCGACTCAATGGTGAAATCGTGATAGGCTTTTTTATTGGTGCAGACAACCTTCACAGCCACATGTTCACCCGCAGGGACTTACCCACAAAACTTCAAGAAAAAACCCTTGCTCCAGAGGAACAAGGGGAATTGTTATTTTAACTATAATACATCCTGCCTGAAAAAGCGAGGGGCACACGCTCGCGGCTAATCCCCTCCGGTTACCCGCAAGGCCTCCTCCGGGGTGGTGATGCCGCTTTTCACCTTGCACCAGGCATCCGCCTTGAGGGTGGTCATGCCCTCCTCCATGGCGGTTTGCCGGATCTCTGTTTCAGAGTTCCCCCCGCTGATCTGCTTGCGGATCTTGTCGCTCATCACGAAGATCTCAAAAATGCCGCTCCGGCCAAGGTAGCCGGTAGCCCGGCATTGCGGACACCCCTTGCCCCGCCGCAGCTCGATCTCACCCTCCTCGGTCACCGGCAAGCCGAAACCGCGCAACTCGTCGGTCGAGACACGGTAGCTCTCGCTGCAATGGGGGCAAATTTTCCGCACCAGCCGCTGGGCCATGGCCCCAAGGAGGGTCGAACCGATCATGAACGGCTGCACCCCCAGATCGAGCAAGCGACTGATGGAGGCCACGGCATCGTTGGTGTGGAGGGTGGAAAAAACAAGATGGCCGGTGAGCGCCGCCTGCACGGCATTCACCGCCGTATCCAGATCGCGGATCTCGCCGATCATGATGATGTCCGGGTCCTGGCGCAGGATATTGCGGAGGATGGTGGAAAAGGTCACATCCAGCAAAGGCTGCACCGGAATCTGGTTGAACTCCTCATGCACCATCTCCACCGGATCCTCCACGGTAACCACGTTCTTCTCCGGGGTGGCGATCTGCTTAAGGGTCGAATAGAGGGTGGTGGACTTGCCGCTGCCCGTTGGCCCAGTCACGAGAAAAATCCCATGGGGCGCAGACATGAAGCTTTGGTACACTTCAAGATCGCGCGCAGAGAAACCGATATTTTCCACATCCTGAAAAAGGATATCCGGATCCAGGATTCGCAGCACCGCCTTTTCGCCAAAGGCCACCGGCACGGTGGAGACCCGGATCTCCGCCTCCTGACCACCGCGATCCACCTTGATTCTCCCGTCCTGGGGCCGCCGCTTCTCGGCAATGTCCATCCGGGCAAGGGATTTGATCCGGGAGATGACTGCGGCATGAACCACCTTGGGCAGCTTATAGATGGTATGCAGCACCCCATCGATGCGCAAGCGGACCTGCGCCTGCTCACGCTTGGGCTCGATGTGGATATCGCTGGCCCGCTGCTCAAAGGCATAGTTGAACATATGGTCCACCGCCGAGGTCACATGCTGGTCCGAGGAGGCCGCCTCCTCGGTGGAGGAGATGCGCACATACTGCTCGAGATTGCCCAGATCCACCAAGGGCCGGGCCAGATGGGTTTCCGCTGCGGTGATGGAAGACTGGAAACCGAAGAACTCGGCCAGGGTCTTACGGATGTCGCTCTTGGTGGCCAAATACGGCTTGACCGTGAGCTGGTTGGCCCGCTCGATCTCAGCCAGGACCGTTTTGTTGTCCGGGTTGCAGATGGCAACCTCAAGCACGCCATTGGCAATGGAAAACGGCAACAGCAGATGCCGGAAGGCAAAGGTGCGGGGGATGGTCTTGGTAACGGTCTTCAGATCCAGCTCAAGGGGGTCGAGCTTTTTAAACGGCAGCCCCAGATCCTTGGCCACGGCCCGAAAAATCAGCTCCTCGGTGAGCGCCTGCCCTTTTTTCCCGGGCAGTTCCAGATTCAACGAGACGATGATATCAACAAAGCTCAGGGAATCATCCCTTTCCCTGCCCGTATCACTCTTGCGCCGGGCGCTGTGCTGCCGGAGCAGAAGCTGACGCTGTTGGGCCTTGCGGTTTTCGACAAGGGTGCGTTGCTCGGCATTGATCAACCGATTTTGCAGCAAGAGGTCGAGGAGATAGCCCTCGTCATTCAGACATCCCATGCGACCAGACACCCCCTCCCTACTCTCGTGGTGGCGCATACTGCCACACTGAGACCAGTTCATTTTTTTCGTTCACTTCAAAATTGACTTTCTGCCCCTTGGCAAAAGCCCCTCGGCCGATCTCTTGGTTGTTGGCAGTGAAAAACCGTACTGCTGGGCCAAGTTTATGTTCATGGTCGTCAATGACGATGCTTTCCTGCCTAATCTCGTCGATGGTTGCTTGATGGAAGAATTTATTCGCGTATGCGGGCTGAAGCCCCATCCCGAAAAGTAAACCGCACGATAATACCATGATCGCTAGGGTACGCATGAGAATTCTCCCCTTAATTCATTTCCTGCCAGAGGACGACCCCCTGCCGGGGTGCTTTACCAACAATCGGCGGAGTTCCTGTTCCATCACCTCCGTCGGTCCCCACCTCAAAATAAATATTCTCCGTTTTGGTTTTCACATCATACAACCGGCCCGGCATGTACACCCGTTTATCAACTTTAAAGCCGGTTATGGAAACCCACTCTGTCCCAATCTGGATTAAATCTTCCGAATTGATTCTCCGATCATAATTGATATCAAAGATGGAGGCATCGGTGCGTCCTCCGCTTGCGGCATCAAGAGCCATGACCCAGGAATAACCCTCGGCACTGCACATGGTTTCCTGCGGGATATGGGAAATAATCCAGGCGACTCCCCCCCCGATATCCGCATTAACCACCACCCGTTCCCTCGGGGTGGGCAGATTGAAATACCAGCCCAGATGCACTGGATATACTGCGGGGTCATTTTCGTTGATGCTGACGGTGTCTGGATCATCTGGACACGGCCCGGGATTCTTATGCTGCCCGGTGGTCGCATCAGCTTCAGTGCAGTAATGAGCCACATTGTTGCTAAAGACCCTCACATCGCTCCAGGTCGTGGCCCCAGTTCCTTCGTTCTGATCGATGGCGACCACCCATGGGTGCGAGATGCTGATATAGTTAGAATTCGTTCTGGTGTCCCCCCCTTCATCCGAACTGACGATCAAGGTAACAGTATAATCCCCAATTGCCGTATAGGTATGCGCCGGAGCAGCAAGAGTGCTTGTGTCGCCATCGCCGAAATCCCACAAGTAGGCAGGGTTGGTCACAAGCCCTTGCGAGAGGTTACTGAACTGCACGGTAACCCCGGAGGTTGTCGCGGTGCTGACCGCACTTTCGAAATAGGCCAATACCGTGCTGGCATCCGGAAGCTCGGGATTGTCATGGAGATCCGTGGCAATAACGCCAACCATGTCGTGCTTAACGGTTATGGTGGCCACTTTGGCGCTCGACACCACCGGCGTGGGTGTTGTTCTGGTTACGGTAAGACTGACATCATAGATCCCGGGCACGGTGAAGGTATGATCAGGGCTGGTTGCCGTACTCGTGGTGGTGTCTCCGAAATCCCACAGGCGGGAAGTAATGGTACCCGAGGAATGGTCCTCAAAAGTGACCGTCGCCGCATCCGTTGTGGTGGGAGGAATAGCGGAAAAATTGGCGACCACGGTCTCCGATTCATAGATATCGGTCTGCTCAAGCAGGGTATATCCAACCGGCTGATTGCTCAGCTTTTGGGCTGCCCCCGGAGCAAACCGGCCAAGAAATTCAGCGTTATCGGCATCATCGCCATAATCCCAGATCCCGTAAACGGATTGCTGGCTGGTATCGGAGATATCGGACACACCCAAGTATTTCCCCGTCCCGAAAATTACCATGTATCCAGGATTGGCTTCCCCGGTGTTCTCATTGTTGGGGGCATACATAACCTCCGGTCTTGAGGTTATGGGCTGCCCCGGGCTTTGCGTTCTGAACACCGGTTCGGGCACACCGCCAATCTTATAGGCAACATCCCAGTTTGCCGGGTCGGCAGAGGAGAGATCGAATTTCCAGAGGTTCCCCTTCAGATCCCCGGCGTACGCATAATCAACTCTAAAATCACCATTACCATCAAACACTACCGGAGTGGTAAGCCCGTTGCCGGGACCGCTCTGGGTGTCGATCTTTTTGATCACCGCGCCCGTTTCCGGATTGAGACAGTACAAAACCGCGCTGCCGTTCGGGCTG
Organism: Thiovibrio frasassiensis; assembly: GCF_029607905.1. Classification (NCBI taxonomy): domain Bacteria; kingdom Pseudomonadati; phylum Thermodesulfobacteriota; class Desulfobulbia; order Desulfobulbales; family Thiovibrionaceae; genus Thiovibrio; species Thiovibrio frasassiensis. The sequence continues at coordinate 1,286,433 of NZ_JAPHEH010000001.1, read as the reverse complement.
CTGTAGCCGTTACCGAAAAACAGCACATATCCGGCGACGGGCAGACCGCTGTTCACAGAGGTGGCATTTGATCGCAGCATGTCGGCATCACTGAATGTATAGCCAAGGTCATTATCCAGGGTGGGACATGCGCCGGAATATTCCCATTTCACCATGGAGTTGAGCTGCGTTTCCTTTGCCACCTGGGAGGCGGACAGATCCTGAAAGGTAGCTGTTTTTGCCGGAGAGATATCCAGGCAATAGTATCCCTTGCCCCCTTTTCCCAGACCACCGAAGAGATAGGTTGTCGAAGTACCAACCCGCCTAACAGTGGGACTGGCATTTACAAAGAAGTTATGGGTATACGTGGTCTGCGTGAGATTATACATATTCCCCAGCACCAGATTGGGGACATAGGCAAACAACTCCTCCCCGGATGTAGCGCTGAAGGCGTGCAACATACCATCGTTGGCACCGACATAGAGCACATCATCATTGTAGACTGCCATGGAATTAACAATATCCCCCAGATGCCATACCCGGTCGCGAAAAGAGCCGCCTTTCTGTACTTCCAGCGAGCTATCGCCCCGGAGATAATCCACCGCAGTGCTATCACTGTGCATTAATGCCTGCTGCGTAGCGGTAAGATATGCATACTTAAACGGAATCCCTCGGCTGCCAAGGGCACGGCTACCGTCATAGGTGGCAATAATCCGGGTGGTGTGGGCCGTCGAAGCACTGTCCAGAAAATCTTCCAGGAGCTGCCGGGTAGACCACAGCGCAGGGAGCTGCGGAACTCCGGTAATATAATCAACGCTGTAGGCTTTCACATCGCCGGACCAGTCCCCGGGGTTGTAGGTTGTTTCGTACAAGCGGCTGCCAACCTGAAGATCCCCGCTCAAGCCATCGCTGTTCAGGGTCAGTGAGGACTCCGAGCCCGCCTTGGAAGAGATGTTCTGCACCACGGCAGTCAGTGCATCGACCAACTCCTGCGGGTCCCCGGCGCTCAGGAAGGAACCGCGGCCATTGACCGAGGCATGCCAGAGGTCGTCGATCTTCTGCAAGCTCCCGGCAGTCGGGTTCGGCCAAACCGGATACGCCCCGGCAGCATTCTTAAAGTTATTGCTTTCCGGATAGGAGTCCGGGTTGAGCGTGCCGGTAACGCCAAAGGCAACGGAATAGGTCGACATATGTTGCCAGGTTGCGTTGTCGTAGGCACTGATTTCCTTGACCTTGTTGACCAGATTATTCGCCAAGTCGTTTTCATAATAATACATGGCGACATCCGACAGGGTATCCGAATAGCCATCGGCAAAGGGGGCGCCATTATTGCCATCCACGTTACCAACAGCAGGACTATTTCCATTGTAATAGCCGTCCGTCATCATGATGCAAAAGTTCTGCTGGCAGGCTCCGCCATTGATTTCAGTGGCGATGGGCGAGGCGCCTATGCCCCCATCTTGCCCATCATCGACGTCATAGTATTGGCCTACGCTTTTCAGGCCCAACCGCAACGGGGTACCCATCGCCGTGATATTTAGGGCATAGAGGGTGCTATACAGGGTGGCGGTCTGGTCGCTCGCCCCCACATGCACATCCACTACGGGCTGATGGATCTTGTTGTTGATACTTTTGATCCCGACCCGCATCTGGGTAATGCCGCTGATTACCCGGGAAATGGCGGCAGTGGCGGTCAACTCCCGCCGTCGATAAAAGGAATACCAGTTGGCGAAACTCTGCCTCTCCGTCGTATAGGCACTGGCCGAGGTTGGCAGGGCGGTGGTGCGAACGGTTGCCGGAACTGATGCGGCGGCGGTAACGATCAACTCGCCTGATTCAACCCGGTCGTTGGCATTTGCATCGTTAAACCGGTAGTAGGCGATGGGGTCGGTGAGATTGACCAACCAGATGCTCTCGCCCGCATCGCGCACCCCGTTGCTGTTCACATCATCCCAGGTATAATAGTGGGCATTGAGGATATTTATCGATGCGCTGGCCGCAGGCACAAACTTGACCGCATCGGCGCTGGTACTGCTCCCGTTTCCGGATCTGGTCAGCTTCACCGACCCCTTGGCGGTGCCCGCGAAAGTATATGTCCCCAACGATATCCATTGCCCTCCGTTTACCGTCTGGTTTTTGAACACGGTATTTTTTAACCCTGCGCCGTCAAATATCTCATATTTGGCATTATTATCCCGGGTTCCGGAGATGGTCCACCACACCCACACCTCATGATCTCCAGCCAGATTAGCCGGCGTGGTCCAAGTCGCCCATTGCCCGGTCACATCCAGGTAATACGAACTGCTCAGATATTCATAGGAAGCGCTGGATTCTTTGACCGTGCCGCTTTGGGCATACGCCGCCGCATCCTTGTTATCAAGAACGATATCACTACTTATCGCATAGTAGGTTGCATCAAGATTGATGGTATACGCCGCACTCATGGGGTGGGATCTGGGCGTGGTGGTTGAGGCATTGCCCAAGCTTGGCCATGGGGTATAGGTTGTTTTCGGATTATAGTACAGCCTGTTGTACCCGGACCATTGGGCCTTGAATTTGGCCCGATCCGTACCAGTCAGAATATAGGTACTGGAGTAAACATTATCACCGGGATTATCGAACACATAATATTCAGAAGCAAAGATGCCATCAGCTTCAGGAGTTAAAAACTCCCAGTCCATGCTCCCCGAGTCGTCAAGGAGAAACATGAGGTTGGGGGGGGCGGATTGAATTTGACTGGCCAGCGGTAGATCGGAAATATCAAGCGTTACGGGCGCTGTTTCGGTGGTCGGCACCAGCATGATGGCATCGGCTGAGGCCAGATTCCCGGCGCTGGCTGTATGGGTCAGCTTTACCCTGCTTGAGGAATTCAGGGTGAAAACGCCAAGAAAATTATCAGAACTTCTGTTGCCTGCGCCAAAATACGGGGGAGTATCCGGCGTACTCTGATTGACCTTCTTCGAGGTGGTTCCCGCCGCATGGGTGACATCAAACTGCACACAGGTCCCGTAGGTACTCAAGGTTCGCCAGTTTGCCCAGACCTCATAGTTGCCGGTAGCCAGAGTGGCCGGCATGCTCCAAGTGGCGGTTACCGCACCAATCCCCGACTCCTTAAAGCTCCCCGGCGTAGGGTAGGCCTCCGAATGGCTGGAGATGGTCGTCCAGGTACCGGTTGAAGAAAACTGGGCACTGGTTTCATCAATATAGGTCGGCGCAGCCCACGCCTTGCCCGTGGGCACAACCAGGGAAAAAACTCCCAGGGCAAGAATAGCGAACAGCTTGCCAATCCGAACCATCTTAAGGTCATAGGCTTTCATGGGACTCTCCTTCCTTGCTCTCTGCCTGCGGTTTGGCCAGATCTTTGATTCACTTATTGTTTCAATATTTTTCTGAATTCAATCCGGATGGTGACATTGCCGCTGTCTTCTTGAGATTTGCCATAGCACATATAGCTTACCATTACATCGCCGCTGAGTTTTTGTCCGGGAGGAACCCCTTGATCAACACACATATACCGTGCCGGAGTAACCCAGGAGACCTGGGAAACAGCTCCAGCGGTGGCAGGGTCCCATTCAGGGCTGGTCCGTACCTCAGCAGGGCTCACGATGCCGTCCGCGTCTGTATCATTCCCCGGGCGGATGGCCAGTTGATCCTTGTAGATCAAGCCGGGAAGCGTTCTATCGGCCAGCGCATCGTAGTTGGCATCTTCGATCTCTTGCGCCCCATCAAAAACCGCGGTCTCCGCCCGATACAGGTTTTCCTTATAGTTTTTTTCAACCCCGGAGATCATGGTTTCCGTGTTACTCTGTCGGGAGGCGAAGATGCCTATTGCCAGCACGATCAAAAGCATGACCATGGCCGCAACCAGCACAAAGCCCTTTTCATTTTGTCCGATCATAATTCCGGCCTTTTTATTATAGAGCAAACGCTGCGATCGTTCATTGTGGCGGCACCAGGATGCCAATTTTCGGGAAAAGGCATCCATCAGGGCACCTTGGTTCCACGTACGCTGTTCAAAACAATCTGCCGCCGAATACCGAGAATACCCTGCCATTGCATAATGGCCCGGATCCGGTGGCGAACATTCGGCACAGCCGGAGCTGGGGGAGTATAGCTCCAAACATTGACAAACAGCGTATAACGCCCCTGGGCAACGTTGTAATCCGCAGTTGCCACGGTATTGTCGTTCAAACCCGCCTGACCATCCCCATCCATGTCCACCAAGGTTCCCATGGGAACCCCCATCATGGTTGACAGCTGAGTCGAAGTCAGCCCCCCTGCCGCGTATGACTCCGCCAGCAATGATTCCAAAGAAGCTGCATCAAGCGCTCCGGCTTCGTTCATCTCAAAGGCGGAACTGTTTCCCCGGATCGAGGTAATCTGCAAGACAGCCGCGCCAAGAATGCCGGTGGCCAGCACCAACATGGCAATGAGGACCTCGATAATGGTAAAGCCACGCTCTCCGTTTCGCATTGCGCCTCCTTACAGATTCCGAAGGTTCCGACACAACACGGAACTCCGGTAGAGACGACGACGGAAATTATCGCCTGGAGGACCCAAGATCGTCGTCCCTTGCAGATTGGTATAGGTGTTGGTGTCCACATATTTCTGATCCGGGGTCTCCGCCCGCACCACTAAAGCAAATTGTATGGTGCGGATATCACCGAGGGCGGCGGTAACTGTGCCACTGCCGTTCAGATAGACAAAATCAAGGACTTCGATATTTTCGGCAACCGGTGTCTGTGCGCCCCCATTGAGAATTCGCCCCAAATCATTATCATTATCGCCATAAGCGTCATACAGCGAGTAGGTTATGGTTTCAAGCGCGCCGGCGGCATCGTCTTCTCTCGTAAACGTGAGGCTGTTGGCTGCGGCAGCGGTGATGCCCGCGCCGAGTCCGTCCGGGTCATAACCGATCATGCGCAAATCCCGGGTCATTATTTCCACGGCAGAGCGCAGATTTTCCTGCATGAACACATTGTCGTCCTGCACAAGATAGCTTTTATGCTGGGCAAGAAAGGCCGAGACGACACCTGCCATGATCACTCCGCCGATGAGCAGAGAGATCATCAACTCCACAATGGTAAAACCCTCTCTGGAGAGCAAAGCCAGAGTCCTTTTCTGTTGAATATTTTGCATCAGAAAACTCCCAAACGAATATACCCGGCGGTGGAAAGGGCTGCGGTATAAGTTCTCGTACCATTACCCAGGGTAATGGTGCCCGCATCGGCCACGCTTGGCAAAATACCCCGCGCATTGTAGCGGGTAAACCTCGTCCCCGCTGCGGCGAGAGGGTCGGCCGCCGCCGTGAAACCGGCCAGCCCGATAAGAGAGACCCGGTCGGGCATGATTTCTGTATAAATGATGCGCTCCGCGCCATCACGGATGTTGTTTGCGGAAACACCGCCTCCCGCGCCGTCATCCACGAAGGCCCGATAGCCCCCAACCCGGCCAGTAACAGTGAGCACACCGGGGGTCATCTCGACCACCACATTGGCACTTGACCGAATCGCCTCTATCCGGGCCAACTGCAAATTGGCCACCAGATTGCGAGCCGCTCCCCTGGCCTGATAATCCGGGTAATAGCGAAGCCCCATGGTGATGGCAATCATCGACATGATACCGATAATGGCAATCACCATCATCAGCTCAGCCAGAGTAAAGCCGGCTCGCCTATGTTGTCTCTTGAGCGAATTCATTGTGTTATCGACGACCATTTTTAATTTTTCCTAATAACTACTTGCTTCCTGACATATACAAAAAGCATGCCCGGAAACACCCCCCACCCCAACAAGCACAAAAAGTATCGGTATTACAACATATTACGATAACCAATAAACCTGGACCGCTTTCGCTTGATCCCCAAAAACCATGCCTGCTTGTTATTTTTTTTTATAGCACACACTCTTTGCACGGAACAATTATAAACTTTTTTAATAGTTTTCCTGGTATCCCACTACAGACCGTATTCTTTCATTTTACTGAGCAGGGAAGGATAGCTGATTTCGAGCAGGAGGCCAGCCTTGCTCTTGTTGCCCCCGGTTGCATCCAGGGCCCGTCGGATCAAAACCCGCTCCATCTCGCGCTGCCCCTTTTTCAACGAAAATGTTCCCAACACTCCTTCCAGGCAATTTTCTGATTCCTGCCCCAGCAGATTTTCAGGCAGATGCTCCGGCAGGATAATTTTATCCGCAAGCACTACCGCCCGCTCCAGGGCATTCTCCAACTCCCGCACATTTCCCGGCCATTGGTGACGCAACAACAACGCCAAGGCGGCGGGGGATAACTCCGGAACGCTTTTCCCGAATTTTTTGCCGATCTTGGCGAGCAGATGCATACAGAGAAGGGGGATATCATCCTTCCGCTCCCGAAGAGGCGGGACATGCAAAGGAATCACATTTAAGCGGAAGAAAAGATCCTCCCGAAAGGTCCCGGATCTCACCTCTTCCTGCAAATCCCGGGCTGTCGCCGCCAGGACCCGCACATCGACCGGCACCGTCCGTGCCCCGCCCACCGGCCGTACCTCCCGCTCCTGCAGGACCCGCAGCAATTTCACCTGGGCATCAGCCGGAAGTTCGCCGATCTCGTCGAGAAACAGCGTTCCGCCCTCAGCCTCCTGAAAAATCCCCTTTCGGTCTTTTTCCGCCCCGGTAAAGGCACCCCGCACATAGCCGAACAATTCGCTTTCCAGAAGGGTTTCCGGCATCCCCCCGCAATTGACGGCAAGGAATGGTTTTTGCGCCCGGTTGCTTTTGGCGTGGATCCCCCGCGCCAAAAGCTCCTTGCCGGTCCCGCTCTCTCCGGTAATGAGAACCGTGATGTCGTGCTGTGCAACTCTGGAGGCAGTCTTGAGGAATGCCGTCATGACCGGGCTTTGTGCGATAATCCCACCAAGCCCCTGCGAAACCTGCAAATCATCGATCTGCCGCCGCAGCAGGAGATTTTCCCGCCGTAACCGCATATGCTCCGCAGCCCTTCCCAGGGTCAGGAGCACTTCATCCGCCTTAAAAGGCTTGGTGATGAAATCATAGGCGCCACCCTTTATCGCGGCCACGGCATCCTCGATGGCCGCATAGGCGGACATCATTATAATGGGTGCATCAACGCCCTGCTCCCTGGCTTTTCCCAGAAACGCCATCCCATCCAACCGGGGCATCTTCAAATCGCATAAAATCAGGGAAAAAAGCCCCTTCTCGATGGCGGCCAACCCTTCCTCGCCGTTTCTGGCGAGGGTTACCTCATATCCGGCTTTAGAGGTGACGATGGAAAGCATCTCCAGCATGGTTTCCTCATCATCGATTATCAATAACCGCCCAATCTCACCCATGCCTATCTCCTGTTACGCCGCCATGCCATTGTCCGACGGAGAATCCCCCCCACTCGCGGAAGGAGCCAGAGGCAAGGAAATCCAGATGGCCGCGCCCCTCCCCTCTTCACCACGCCCGCTTTCCGCCCACATCCTCCCCCCCCATTTCTCGACAAGCGAACAGGACACGGCCAACCCCAGGCCTGTCCCACTGCCCGGCTCCTTGGTGGTGAAAAAAGGCTCGAACACGCTCTCCAGATGTTCTTGTGCAATTCCCGGACCGTTGTCCTCGATAACAACCCGGACGTATCGCCGATCCCCCTCCTGCTCGTTGAAGCACCGCGCGAGGATCCTTCCTTTTGGCAGCGGACCAATGGCATCAACCGCATTCATCAGACAATTCACAAAGATCTGACGCAGACCATCCCCATCGGCCAGCACCAGATCTTCGTCCGCCTCAGAAATAAAAGAAAACTCTATGTGTCCATCTACCTTCCCCTGGCGAAACAGCTCCAGGCAATCCGCCAACAGCTCCCGCACCCGCAACGGCGCCGGGGCGCCTTCAACCGGTCGGGCATAATCAAGCAACTGCCGGATCAGTCTGCCCACCCGCGTCACCTCCTGTTCGGCACGCCTTGCGAACTCCTTCCGTTCGTCGGAGGTCACCTCCCCTTGCCCGAGAAGATCCAAATATCCCTGCACCACCCCAAGGGGATTGCCAATCTCATGGGCAAGACCGGCAGCCAGCCTGCCGATGGAGGCCATCTTTTCCGCCCGGACCATTTCGCGCCGGTTTCGATCCAGTTCCTCGTTGGCAAGCCGCAACGAGTCCACCTTTTGCATAAGCGCCCCCCGATCCTCTTCAAGTTGCGCAATCATCCGGTTCAAGCTTGAGGAAAGACGACCGAACTCATTCCCCACCCGCCCTGAAAAGGGCAAAAAATCATGGCGGAGCGAATAGGTGTCCGCCTGTTCGGCAAGTCGCTCCAGGGGACGGACCACAAGCTTGACCATGCGGAAAAAACCCACAACCGCAAGGACCACCGCATTGGCAAGGATATAGACCAAGATGATCTTTTCATTTTCCCACAACTGCCCATCGATCGGTTCGGTGGAGCGGACCATGGCCACACCACCCCTTGACCCATCCGGCGACCGGAAGGGCTGGGCAACGAGGAGCACATTGTTTTGCAGGTTTGAATCGTTACCAGGAGGAGGAGAAAGCAGCCGGCTGTTCGCAGCCCCAGAGTGCACAGCATTGGCCAAGGCACCCTCCAAGGCTTTTGTGAAGTGTTCACATCCCCCGGAGATGTTGATGATTTTTCCCTGTGCGTTTGCCGCAGCGACGCAGACAACAGCCGCATCCGACTGCACTATCTGCTCGACTTCTGTGCTGAACCGTTCTGCGCCGCCAACTGCAGGCAGGTTCCTGGCCATGGCCGCAAGCAGGCTCCGGCCATGATCCAGATCGGCGGACAGGGCCTGCCGTTTCCAGAGCTGCATGGACACGGCATTGAGCAGCAACATGCCGATTCCAAGAACCAGAAAAAAGGCCAGAATCGTCTGCGCCTTCAAATTCCAGACCCGCATGCATCGCCTCCAAGGTTCATCACGGTATTATCAACAAATACAATCGGGCTTTCCAAACAGGCCATGCACGAGGCTAACCTACTGAGAAAAAAAAGAAAAACTATTCTCAACACCTGTCCAGAATACACGGTATCCGCTTTTCTTAGAACAAAAAATCCATTGCCCCTGCCCAGACTGACACATACCGTCATCAATAACTGACAAAATATGTCAACCGGCTGCATGCACCTAGTTAGTTTTTTTTGTCTCTCGAGACAACACCATAAAATCAAACCACAAATTCCAATTTTCAAAATAATCCTCGTGCTGGCATGAAAATTGGAATTGACCCAAGCCATGGCTAGACCATATAACGGAGTAAGTTTTTAATTTTGCAAGGCACCACACACACAAAGGAGCGTATCATGAAGAACCAAAAAGGTTTCACCCTCGTAGAGTTGATGATCGTTGTCGCGATCATCGGCATCCTGGCGGCCATCGCCATCCCGCAGTTCGCCGCCTATCGCCAGCGGGCCTTCAACTCCTCGGCCACCAGCGATGTGGTCAATCTCCAGAAATCCCAGGCTGCTTACTTTGTTGACTGGCGTGGTTTTGGCTATACCGCCGCAACATCGAATGCAGCAATTGGTGCCAACGTAGTTCTGGCCGGTCCGGCCACCGCCGCCGACCACTGGATTACCGATGGCGGCACGGGCCTGAACATCGGCGTGAGCAATGGTGTGAACATTGGCTGCGTAGTTGGTCTTGGCAACGCTGCTGCTCCCTTCCAATATAGTGCCTTTACCGCAGTGGCAAAACATCGCACTGGCCCCCGGACCTTTGGCGTGGACAGTGATGTTACCGCAGTATACTGGAACGCCACTGGAAACTTTGGCCTCGATCCCTATACTCTTGTAATCGGTGATGTTCCCGCCGTTGGCGCCGCAGGGGTCAACGTTCTTACCACTGCCGCTAACTGGACCGCACTGTAATCAACGAGAATCTTCGTGCCATTCGGCGGCTCCTTTCTGGAGCCGCCGAATTTTTTTATGCTGTTTCCTTTTTTTTTTGCTTTTTCCCCTTCCTTGACAGACAGGTGCAGACGTTGGCAGATCCGATTGTCGCATTCCGCTCCGTTTCCAAAACCTATGCCAAGGAGCTTGGCACCCAGGCCCTTGCCGCCCTTGCGGAGGTTTCCTTCTCCATGCAGGCCGGGGAAACCCTCGGCATGATCGGCGCCAACGGCGCGGGCAAGTCCACGGCCATCAAGTTGATCATGGATTTCATCCGGCCCGATGCCGGCGCCATTACCATCCTCGGCAAAAATCCGACACACCGCCCAGTCAGAACCCGGATCGGCTACCTGCCGGAGACCGCCAATTTTCCCGCGAACCTCACCGTCTTGGACATGCTGCGTTTTACCGGCAGTTCCTGCAACATGGCACAACAGGAGGTCCGCACCAGTTCCGAGAAATGGCTCCGCCGCCTCGGACTGTGGGAGGCCCGCAACCGACCGCTGCGGAACTACTCCAAAGGCATGCAGCAACGGGCCAACTTTGCCATTGCCCTGCTCAATGACCCGGAGCTGTTGATCCTGGACGAGCCCATGAGCGGCTTGGACCCCATTGGCCGGGCGGATATCCTTGCGCTTATTACCGATCTGAAAGGGCAGGGCAAATCCATCCTCTTCTGCTCGCATATCCTGGAAGACGTAGACCGGTTGGTGGATCGGGTTCTGGTGCTGCACAAAGGCCGTAAGCTTTTTGAAGGCCAACCCCACGCCCTGGCCGAACAGCAGGGGTGTTCCAGCTTTGTGGAGGGGTATCTCAGCCTTGTGGAACAGGTGCAACAATGACTGACGCCCTCAAACGCATAAGCGCTCTGGCGCGCCTCGTCCTGCTCGACGGCCTCCGCCGTCATGCCCTCATGGGCCTCATCGTCCTTTCCATGGCGGCCCAGGCAGGCGCCCTCCTGTTCCTTGACTTTATTCCCAGGGATATCGGCAGGGCTTCCAGTGATTTCATCCTCTCCATGGCATGGCTTTCCGGCTTTATCTTTCTTTTTTTCCACGGGGTCCAGGTTATTGCCCTGGATGAAGAACGGAAGGTCATTTATTCTTTGCTGGCGCGCCCGATCTCGCGGGGAGAATATGTCCTCGGCATCTTTTCCGGTCTCGCCGGACTTCTTCTCCTTTTAAACCTGCTCCTGTGCGGACTGGGCTTCGGCGCCCTGCTGATCATCAAACAGATGACCCCGGCCTATTTCAGCCAGTTCAACACCCTGCCCTATCTGCTCTCCTGGCTTGGTCTTTTTTCCATGGAGCTGATGCTGCTTTCCGTCATTCTTTTGTTTTCCGGCCTGGTACGCGGCAGTTTTCCAGTGCTGCTCATCTCCCTTTCCTTTTATGCCATCTGCTCCGGCTTGCCCGTGGTGCGGGAAGCCATAGGGCTTCAGGTCTTGCAAACCGAACCGCAACCAAGGCTGGAAGCTGCCTTGCGCTGGCTGACCTCGGTTTTCCCGGATTTTGACCGGTTGGATTTCAAGAACATGATCGCCTCGTCGGCCCTGCTCCCGGATCTTTCGCTCCTGCTGATAAATTTCGGGCTGACCATCTCCTATGTTGGCCTTTTTCTCTGGCTTGCCTGCCTTGTCTACCAGCGCAAGGATCTGCAATGAGCGCCAAGCTGCCTCTTTTTTTTCTGCTCCTGTTCCTCTACGGGGCATTATTTTCCCTCCAGGAGAGTCGTTTTTCCGAAGGGAGCCTGCAACTCTCCCACCCCTTGCACCCGACAGCCCAGAAAATCGCCCTCGGTTATCTCCACCAACTCGGCGGGGAGGCACAATTTATCAAGGCCAGTGTTTTCTTCGGCGGCCTGAGCTATAAACCGAGCAAACCCCTTGAGTATGCCGAACCCCTCTCACGGCGCCTTAACGCCGCAGCCGCGTTACATCCGCAATTCATCGACACCTATTTTCTCTGCCAGGCAACCCTGCCCCATATCAATGATGAATATGCTCGGTATACAAACAGGGTGATCAGCCAAGGGATGACCGCCCTGCCGGATAACTTTGTCCTGCCTTTTTTTGTCGGCTTCAACCATTTTTACTATCTTGACGAACCATTGGAGGCAGCACAGCTCTTTCATCTTGCCGCAAAAAAACCCAATGGCCCGATCATGCTCGAGCATCTTGCCAACATCCTCTCGGCCGAGGGGGGGAATATTTATGCCGCCCTGATCGGGTTACGAGGATTATACGCTAACGAAAAAGATGAGCAGGTCAAAAAGCGGTATGCCGAGGAAATTACCGCGTTTGAAAAAGCGGTTACGGTTCTAGAGGCCATCCAGCGTCACGAAAAAATGACAGGGGCGCCCCCTGCCGCCTTAAGCGACCTTGTCCCGAATTATCTCCCCGCAATCCCCGATATTGGGCCAATTTTCACCCTTGAATGGCAACCGCCCCATCTTGGCGTTGTGCGCGTCGACAAGAAAAAAGTCTCCCACCGATAAGCTACCTCTCGAGCTCAGCCCTGCAGGACCAGCTCCCCCCTTTTCTCCTCTGCTGCGCTGCCGCACAGTTTCCAAACCCTTCTTCCTCTGGTATAGTGACCTCGTACACGACGATAGGCACACTCCGAAAAGCCCTCCACCCTATTCCCGAGCCCATGACAACCGTAAACAAAAAGATCCAGATACAAGAAATTATTGACGGCCAAACAATCCACGACCTTTTCCTGGTCCGCGAGATGAGCCGTGGCGAAACCAAGGCCGGCAAGCCCTATCTAAGCCTGGTCCTGATGGACGCCAGCGGCGAGATCTCGTGCCGGGTCTGGGAGAATGCCGAGCAACTCATGGACGAATGCCCGGCCGGAGCCATAGTTTCCGTTACCGGTCAGGCCCAGGGTTACAGAGGAATCCTCCAACTCCGAATTGACACCCTCAGCCGGGTGCAGGAGAGTGAGGTGGACCTGGCCCTCTTTGTCCCAAGCACCAAGGGCAACATTGGACTCATGGCCAAGGAGTTGCTCAAGCTGGTGAACAGCGTGGAAAACCCCTTTTTAAAGGAACTGCTCCTCTCCCTGTTCGGGGAACGGAGACTCATGCAATCCTTTAAAAAGGCGCCGGCCGCCAAGATGATGCACCATGCCTATGTGGGCGGCTTGCTGGAACACACCCTCGCCGTGGCCCGGCTGGCGGAGAGCATCAGCACCCTCTATCCGACCTTGGACCGCTCCTTGCTTATCGCCGGGGCGCTTCTCCACGACATCGGCAAGCTCCGGGAATTCAGCTTCGATTCCTTTCCCTTCGACTACACGGACCGGGGGAGGTTGGTGGGGCACATGGTATTGGGCATCGAGATGATGCAGGAAAAAATCAATGCAATCTCCGGCTTTCCGGAAGATCTGGGTGACCGGCTCAAACACCTTATTCTGAGCCATCACGGTCGGCATGAGTTCGGCTCCCCCTCCCTGCCCATGATGCAAGAGGCGTTTGCCTTGAATTTTTTGGACGATCTTGACGCCAAGATCAATTACCTGGATCGCTTGTCCGGCCAGGTAAAAGGGGAAGGATATCAGTGGACGGAATTCCAGCGCAACCTGGAGCGTTTTCTCTTTGTCCGAGGCCATCAGGCTGAAGATGGCTTGCCCGCCGATCAGGGGCAGGATAATGGGGTGGACCCGCGCCAACGGACGCTTTTCGGTCTGTAATTGCAGACACGGCGAGCAATCTGTTTTCACAATCTATCCAGACATACGAGCCTCTTCCAAAATAACCAATATGTCATTCCCGAATGTTTTTATCGGGAATCTATTTTTGTAAATTCAGTGCGTTATGAATTCCCGCCTACGCGGGAAGGACAATTATTGGGCTTCATTCGTCGTTTTGCAAGAGGCTCACACAACAAAAAAGGGGGGCATCTCAACGAGATGCCCCCCTTTTTTGCCTACAATTCCCAATTATTCCCGATCAATCGTCGTGCCCATGACCCTTACGATGCTTGTACTGGCCACGATGCCGGCCATTGTCATGGTGGCCATCTTCATGAATAACCACTACTTTCTTGGCCGGTTTGTCATCGGCGGCAATGGCCGCACCAGTCGCACCGCCTAAGCCGGCCCCCACAATGGCGCCGGTCTTCCCGCCAACCACGGAACCAACCGCGGCGCCAGCCGCGCCGCCGATGGCGCCGCCGAGAACGGCCTTGCCATCGATGCCCTCGGCCAACGCCGAGGTGGAGATACTGGAAATCATCACGCAAAACGCCAAAATTCCCACTCGCTTCATCATAATTCGGTCTCATCAAGAAGATTATACGAAATCGCTTGCGCCAACAGGCGGCAAGCGGACTCAATCACGCATTGATATACCATTTCACAGCGCAGCCGTACATATTTTCGCTACTTCATACACCACGCATAGGCATTCTGGAACATCCGCAGCCAGGGCGAGACCTCAAGCTGCTTCATCTCCTCGGGCAGCCAGTGACATTGCCAGGGCAGGAAGGCCCGTTCCGGATGCGGCATCATGGCCAGATGGCGGCCATCGGGCGAACAGAGGCCGGTGAGGCCGCCGGGCGAACCGTTGGGGTTGAAGGGATACGCCTCGCTGGGCTGGCCCGCGTCGTCCACATAGGCAAGAGTGGCAAGGTTCCCTGCCAGCACCTGCTCCTTGATGGCCGGGTCTGGGAAATGGAGGAACCCTTCCCCGTGGTCCACGTGGATGCCGAAGGTCAGATCCTCCATGCCCTTGAGCATCATGGCCGGGCTCTTGAGCACCTTGACCGTGACCCAGCGCGACTCGAACCTGCCTGAAACGTTATGGATGAAGCGGGGCTGCTGCTCAGCCGGGAGCCGCCCCTGCCAAGGGACCAAACCCAGCAAACCGAAGAGCTGGCAGCCGTTGCAGATCCCCAGGGTGAAGGTATCAGGCCGGTCGTAAAAGGATTGGAACATCCCTTTGAGCCGTTCGTTGAAAAGAATGGTGGCGGCCCAGCCCTTGGCGGACTCGGGCACGTCGGCGTAGGAAAATCCCCCCACCGCAGCCAGACCCCGGAAACCGTCCAGGGTGATGCGCCCGTCCAAAAGGTCGGTCATGGTCACGTCCCAGGGCTCAAAACCGGCGGCATAAAAGGCCGAGCTCATCTCCCGATCGGAATTGGAGCCCTCGTCCCGCAGGATGGCGACCTTGGGCTTGTTCGTTTTCGCCAGCACCTCGGCACCGGTTTTTTCCGGGGCGAAGCTCAAATGGTAGGTCGGCCCCTTGCGGTCGTAGATATTCCGCTTTTCCTCGTCGGCGCAGGAGGGCTTGATCTGGAGCCGCTCCAACTGGTAGCTGGTTTCCTCCCACCACTGGCGGAGAAGACGCATATCCTCACCGAGAACCATTGCCCCGTTATAGCTGATCCGGATCTCTTTTACCGGGGTGGTTGTGCCGAGCAGCACACAGGGAACCCCGTACTTGGCCAGGGTCGCCTGCACCGCCGCTTCCTGCCCGGCCGCGCATTCCAGCGCCAGCCCCAGTTCTTCGCTGAAGAGCGCTTCGATGGCGGTGGATGTGCCGGTCAGGGCCAGCTCCAGGCCGCAGTTGCCGCTAAAGGCCATCTCCAGCACGGTGGTGATCAGGCCGCCGTCGCTGCGGTCGTGACCTGCCGCAATCATGCCATTCTCGATCAGCTCCTGCACCGCGCAAAATGCCTGTTTCACCTGGGCCGGGTTGTCCATGTCCGGCGAGTCGTTACCGAGCTGGCCCAAGATCTGGGCCAGGGCCGTGCCGCCGAGCCGGTTTTTGCCGTTACCCAGATCGATAAACAGTAGGGTGGAGCCGGGCTGCTTGATGTCCGGGCTCACCACCTTGGAGATATCCGCCACCGCCCCGTATACCGAGATCACCAGCTCCCGGGGCGACTTGACCGTTTCCTTGCCCACCTTGGTGGCCATGGAGAGGCTGTCCTTGCCGCCGTCCACGGCGATACCCACGCCGATCATGGCCTCGCGCATGGCCAGGGCCGCGTCGTACATGGCCGCGCCCTCGCCTTCGAGCTTGGGGGCCCACATCCAGTTGGCCGAGCATTTCACCTGCTCAAGCTCTACCACCTTGGCCCAGACCAGATTGGTCAACGCCTCGCCCACCGCCATCCGCGCCCCGGCGGCAGGACTCACCAGCATCTTGATGGGCTGCTCGCCGATGGCCGTGGCCACCCCGGATTTGGCAAAATGGCTTTGGGCCAGGACAGCCACATCGCTCACCGGCAGCTGCAAGGGGCCGCAGCATTGCTGGCGCACGATAAGGCCGGTGACGGCCCGGTCCACCTTATTGGTGAGAAAACGCTTGGAGCCCACGGACACCAGACGCAGGACATTGTGCAGAGCGTCTTTGACGCTGAGATCCTGCACCACCAAAGGCTTGAGGCCCGGCTGGCGGCGGTTGTCGCTGAAGGTCTTGATCGGCACATTGCCCAGCAGCTCGTTGAGCTCGATATCCACCGGGGTGGAGCCATCCAAATTGTCATGCACCACAAAGCGGAGATCGCCGGTCACCTCGCCCAACACCTCGCAGGCCACCTTTTCCCGGGCGCAGATCGCCTGGAACTTTGCGATATTTTCTGGCCGGATCAGAAACCCGTTGCGCTCCTGGTACTCGGCCACGTAGATCTCCAGCACGCTCATGGTGGGGTCGCCCACCCGGATGTTGCGGATCTCGATGCGGCCGCCGGATTTCTCCACCAGCTCTTTTAAGACATTGGCCGGGCCGCCCGCGCCCTGGTCGTGGATCACGTCGATCAGGGTCTTGTCGCCCATCTCGTTGCAGGCCCGGATCACCCGGTTCATCTTCTGCTCCATCTCGGCGTCGCCGCGCTGGACCGCATCGAAATCAAGCTCGCTGACATTCTCGCCCTGGAGCATGCTGGAGGCGGCGCCGCCGCCAAAACCCACCCGATAGGCCGGGCCGCCCACCTGGACGATGAGCATGCCCTTTTCCTCCTTGGCCTTGGCGGTGTGCCGGGCATCGATCTGCCCCACGCCGGCGGTGAACATGATGGGCTTGAGAAAGCCCCACCGCTCGCCGCTCTCCAGACGCAGGTCAAAGGAGCGGGTAAACCCCAGGACCAGGGGCTCGCCGAATTTGTTGCCGTAATCCGAGGCACCGTTGCTGGCCTCGATCTCGATGGTCAGGGCCGAGGCCAGATTATCCGGGCAGGGGTAGCGGTTCTCCCAGGGCAGGTCGTAGCCGGGGATATGGAGATTGGCCACGCAATAGCCCGCAGTCCCGGCCATGACAAAGCCGCCCTTGCCGGTGCCCTGCACGTCGCGAATCCTGCCGCCGGTACCGGTCTCGGCTCCCGGAAAAGGGGCGACCCCGGTGGGGAAGTTATGGGTCTCGGCGGTGAGGAGCACATGGTAGACCACCTCCTGGGGAGCAAGGGGGGACGGGGCGCCCGGCTCATTCGGAAGAAGAGTGGTCAGCCGATGCCCCACCACGGCGCTGGAGTTGTCCTTGAAGGCGATGACGCTGCCCTTGGGATGGGCGGTGAGGGTGTCGGTGACCAACTCAAAGAGGTTTGCCTGCTGTTCCTCGCCGTCGATGATCTGCCTGCCCCGGAAAAAGCCGTGCCGGGAATGCTCGGAGTTGGCGTTGTTGAGATCCATGATCTCGACGATGGTGGGATTGCGCTTGTGCTTGGTGACAAAGTAGTCGTAGTAGAAATTCCGGTCCCATTCGTCCATGGAGATGCCGGGGATGGCCAACAGCCCGTCCGGCCCTTGGCCGATGAGGTCGATTGCATACACCGCCTCCGGGGTCACCCCGGTTTCAAAGGTAGTGAGCGGCGCGGGGTAGAGGCACTCGGTCATCCGGTCGTGATTGGCCGCAACAAAGGCGGGAATATCATCCCCCTGATCCACCAGAAATCGGCGGGAACGCTCCACCCGGGTCACCGAGTCCAGGCCGATGGCCCGGCAGATGGAGACCAGGTTCGAGGACCAGGCCGTGGCGAAATTGAGCCGCGGCCCCAGCTCCACCACCCTCTCACCGCCAAGATTGGGGGTGTCGGTGACCGTTTCGGCAAGAAAACCGTCCGCCAGCACAAGCCGCAGTCGGTCCAGCTCGGCTGCGCTCAGGGAGGCAGTGCTTTCGATATTGAAGCAGTATTCACGGTTGCCATCAATGGCGCGGTATAACTGGCGGACTGTCGTTCCCATGGTCGTATCCTAAAAGTGTGTGTGCACAGTAGCGGCGAAATAAAACAAGCATTCAACCTATCATTAAACCACACTTTTTTCCGCAGGAAATTGCGTTGCTTCGGCAAAAAGAATTTTTTACCCCGCAACCCTTTCCCCAGGCCGGCAGACCCTTGGCCATCTTTTTCCTTAAATCTCCTCCTGCCGCTTGACGAACCTTTCCGGTCACGGTACAAGAATTTCATGAAATCGCCTTTCCCAATAGCGGCACCCGCCGCATCAACCACGGCACCGACAAGCTCTCCCTCTTGATCGTGACCGTGAAACCCCACCGCATAACCTGGACCCTGGCCGGCCTTCTCGCTCTCCTTCTGGTCGGCATCTTCGGCTATATGTGGCTTGAAGATTTTACCCTGATCGAAGCCCTGTACATGTCGATCATAACCCTGACCTCGGTCGGTTTCGGCGAGGTGCGGCCGCTGTCCGATACCGGGCGGCTTTTTACCACGGGCTACATTCTCCTGGGTTTTAGCGGCCTGGCCTTTGCCAGCCACGCATTGGTGGGATCAGTCGTTGAATCGGTCTGGACCGGAGGCAAGGAGACAAAAAAAATGCAGAAAAAAATTGCTCAGCTCAAGTCACATTTCATCCTCTGCGGCTATGGGCGAGTTGGCGCGGCGGCGGCGGAACATTTCAAGGCCAACCAGGTTGATTTCGTCATCATTGAAAACTCCGCGGAACACTGCCAGCACATCATGGAACAAGGACATCTCCATATTCACGGCGACGCCACCCATGAAGAGACCCTGCGGGCTGCCGGGATCAAATCGGCCACGGGACTGATCGCCCTGCTGAACAAAGACCCGGATAATCTCTTTGTCGTTTTATCGGCCAGGGAACTCAACCCCACCCTCCACATCATCTCCCGGGCCGAAGATCTTTCCTCGGAACATAAGATCCTGCGGGCAGGCGCCGACAATGTCATTTCGCCCTTTGCCTCGGCAGGCATCCGCATTGCCGAAGACCTCCTTGTCGCCACCGGCAGACAGGCAGACAAAGAACCTCTGATCAGCCAGTGGGTTGAGGTGCAAAAAGGGTCGAGCATGGCCGGGATTACCATCGAAGAGGTTTCGCGGCAAATGGGAGCGAGAATATTCGGTTTGCGCCGTGACGGGCAGGACACCATCTTTCCCGAAGCGGAAATCTCTCTCCTCCAAGGGGACCAACTCTTGGTCCTGCAAGATTCCAAAGAACCACAAACAGCCGGCGAGTCCATGTCCCCGCACAAGGTCGTGATCGTCGATGACAACCCCGTTATTTTACGGCTCTACAGCCGTCTCCTGCAAAAAGCGGGGTTCATCCCCCTGCCCGCGACAAACGGCCAGGAAGGGCTCGCCCTGATTCTTAAAGAAAAGCCCGCGGTCGCCGTGATCGACTTCATCCTGCCGCTTCTCTCCGGCATTGAAATCTGCAAGAAAATCCGCAACCAGCCGGAATACGCCGAGGTGAAGCTGCTGCTCTTTACCGCGGATGAACGGGCGGAAATCAAGCAACAGGCCCTGGATGCCGGCGCCGATCTGGTGATCCGCAAGGGACCGGAATCTTCCGAGATCATTGAAGCGGTGCAGCTGGTCATCAAAAATCGCCACTCTCCGACCAGCTAACCTCTTTCCGGCTTGCCCTTGCGCATCGCGCCTCGCTCACCTTCCCGCCTTTTGCCTTTTTCATCCCTCCCGCATCGGGTATGATACCTGGCATGAAAACACCCCAGGAAAACATCCCCCTTGGTTTTGCCGAAATCATCGGCCAGGACAAGGCCAAACAGCTCTTGCACCGCGCCGTGGCACAAGGCCGGCTGAGCCATGCCTTTCTCTTCAAAGGGGCCATGGGGGTCGGCAAAAAGACCTTTGCCCGCACCTTTGCCACCTTTCTCAACTGCCAAAATCCGCTGGAGCACGAATCTTGCGGCCAATGCCCCTCCTGCCGGAAATTTCATGCCGGCAGCCACCCGGATTTTCTCGTGATCGAGCCGGAGGGTGCGGCCATCAAGATCAATCAGGTGCGGGAACTGAAAAAGACCTTGGCCTTCCCGCCCTTTGAGGCGAAGCTCCGGGTGGTGCTGCTCTGCGATATCCACACCATGCGGCGGGAGGCGGCCAACTCCCTGCTCAAGACTCTGGAAGAACCGCCCGGACAGACCATGCTGATCCTCACCGCTGACGAGGCGGGGATTATTTTGCCCACCATCCTCTCCCGCTGCCAGACCGTGCCGTTTTTTCCGCTCCCCCAGGATGAAGTGGCAAAAATCCTCAGCCGGGAGGCAACCATCGAGCCGGAAAGCGCGGCCACCTTGGCGGCCATGGCCGAAGGCAGCCTGGGCCGCGCCAGACTCCTGCTGGCCAAGGACTTGCTCGGCCAGCGTCGGGAGATTATCGACAACCTGCTGCAGCTTGCGCCCGACACCCCGGCCACGATCCAGGCCCTGGGCAACCTCGCCGAATCAGCGGCCAAGCTGAAGGAGGACCTTCCCGAGCTCCTGGACCTGCTCACCACCTGGCTCCATGATCTTCTCCTCCACCTCCATGGGGCCCCCGACAAAATCATCAACCAC
Organism: Thiovibrio frasassiensis; assembly: GCF_029607905.1. Lineage (NCBI taxonomy): Bacteria > Pseudomonadati > Thermodesulfobacteriota > Desulfobulbia > Desulfobulbales > Thiovibrionaceae > Thiovibrio > Thiovibrio frasassiensis. The sequence goes on along the minus strand of NZ_JAPHEH010000001.1, from coordinate 1,265,790 downwards.
GATCTCCGGCCGACCTTCCCGGCAGCCTGCCGCCGCTGGTCCAGCCCCCAGCTCACCGAGCGGCTCGGGATGATGGAGACGGCACGAAAACAACTGGCCCGCAACTGCAACCCCACTGCGGTGTGCGAAGTACTTTTCTTTGCTCTGCTTTAATGGTATGATTGCCTTTTGTAACTGTTCAGCAGCACCACATCTGCTTCGGAGTCTCACAGGTTCGCTTACCTGTCATCGGCCTGCCCATGTGCAACAGCACACTGCGCAGACCTCTTGGTCGGCACTGCTGCCGACAATTGACACTCGCAGAGGTGGCAGCAGCGAAGCGGCGCTTCCGAACAGTTACACTCCGTAAACATTATTATTTTTCAGCCTCCGGGCTGTTTGAGCGCAAGACATGAACGAAACTCCGGAAACACCCCCTGAAGAGCTGGTGCATGAAGACCAGCACAATGCGGCGGAAACCTGCTATACCGTCCATTTCCGCCCAGGGGACCAATTTTTCTCCGCCGTCTCCCGCATCCAGAACCTCAAGGTCAATGAGCTGGTCATGGTCCAGACCGAACACGGCCTGGAGCCGGCCACCGTCCATGCCCGGACCCTGCCCTGCCCAGGACGGACCGAACCGGAACGATTGGGCAGCCACCTGATCGTCCGGCGGGGAACCCGGGACGAAACAGAAAAATTCGCCCGCCTCCTTGAACGCGAGCAGGAAGCCTTTAGTGTCTGCACCCGTTTCATCGGCAGCCATGGCTTGCCCATGAAGCTCATCAAGGTGGAACGGTTTTTAAACGGCAGCAAGATCATCTTTTACTTTACCGCCGACACCCGGGTTGACTTTCGCGAACTGGTCAAGGATCTGGTCCAGGAATTCCGCACCCGGGTGGAGATCCGCCAGGTCGGGGTCCGCCACGAAACCAAGATGATCGGCGGCCTGGGCTGCTGCGGCCGGGAACTCTGCTGCTCGTCCTATCTCAAAAACTTCGCCCCGGTTTCCATCAAGATGGCGAAGGAACAGGGGCTGCCCCTCAATCCGGCCAAAATCTCCGGCATCTGCAACCGGCTGCTCTGTTGCCTCACCTACGAGTACGAAACCTACCACGCCATGCGCAAGAAGATGCCCAAGCCGGGCAAGATCATCACCATCGGCGAGAAAAATTACAAGGTTATCAAGGTAAACGCCTTGGAAGAGACCCTGGAAGTCAACTGGCTGGAAGGCCAGGAAAGAAACATCCTCCTCTCCAAGGAGGAATGGAGCCAGGCCAAAGCGGCACTCCCCGCCCCGGGACAGTCCCAACCCAGAGCCCAAGCCCCGGAAGCGGATACCCAGCCGAGAAAGAAAAAGCCCAAACAGCACAAAGCCCCGGAAGGGCCGGACCAATGACCCCTTATTACCTCACCACCCCGATCTTTTACGTCAACGCCCAGCCCCATCTGGGCCATGCCTATTCCACCGTGGTGGCGGACACCGTCTGCCGGTACCAGCGGCTGCTCGGCAAGGATGTCCGTTTCCAGACCGGCACCGACGAACACGGCGACAAGATCGTCCATGCCGCGGCCGACGCCGAGGTTTCCGTAAAGGAGTATGTGGACAAGATCAGCGCCATGTTCCGCGCGGCCTGGCCGGGGCTTGCCATCGTGCCGGACGCCTTTGTCCGCACCACCGACCCGGCGCACATGGCAACAGTGCAGGGCATCCTGCAGCAGGTGTACGACCAGGGCGACATCTATTTCAGCGAGTACACCGGCCTCTACTGCAAGGGATGCGAACAGTTTCTCACGGAAAAAGAGCTGGTGGACGGCAAATGCCCGGATCATCTCACCGAACCGGAACAGATCAGCGAACAGAATTATTTTTTCCGGATGAGCAAGTACCAGGAGTGGCTCATCGACCACATCAACACGCACCCGGAATTTATCACCCCGGAACGTTACCGCAACGAGGTGCTCTCCTTCCTTAAGGAGCCCCTGGAGGATCTCTGCATCTCCCGGCCCACCACCCGCCTCACCTGGGGCATCCCCCTGCCCTTTGACAACCGTTTTGTCACCTATGTCTGGTTCGATGCGTTGATCAACTACCTTTCCGGCCTCGGCTATCCGGGGGGGGAGGATTTTGCCCGCTACTGGCCCGCGGCCGAGCATGTGATCGCCAAGGATATTCTCAAACCCCACGCCATTTACTGGCCCACCATGCTCAAGGCCATGGGCCTTGAGCCGTATAAGCGGCTGCATGTCCACGGCTACTGGAACATGGGGGAAACCAAGATGTCCAAAAGCCTAGGCAACGTGGTGCGCCCCGGCGAGCTGGCGGCCGAGTTCGGCGCGGATTCGGTGCGCTATTTCCTGCTCCGCGAGATGTCCTTCGGTCTGGACGCCGGCTTTTCCCCGGAAGCGTTACTGGCGCGACACAACTCCGATCTGACCAACGACCTGGGCAACCTCCTTTCCCGCTCGCTGACCATGGTGAAGAACTTCGCCGCTAGCGCCGTGCCGCAGCCGGGCACCCCCTCGGAGCAGGACAACGAACTGCGCGAGGCAACCCTGGCCATGCTGGGTCAGTACCGCGAACACATGGAGCATTTCGCCTTCCATCGGGCCCTGGGTGCGGTGTGGGAGGTGATCAGCCGGGCCAATAAATACATCGTCAGCACCCAACCCTGGGAACTGGCCAAGGATCCGCAACAGGGTGCGCGGCTGGCCACGGTACTCTACACCCTGCTGGAAACGTTGAGGCTCATCACCCTGACCCTGCGACCGATCATGCCGGAAACCGCGGCAAAGATGGGGGCAGCGCTGGGCACTGCCGATGAAATGAATTTCTCCGCCTGTTCCGTTTGGGGAAGGCTTGTGCCGGGCAGCAGCATCACCCCCGGGGCGCAGCTTTTCCCCAGGCTGCAACGGGAAGCAAAAGAAAAACCCCAACCGCAGACAAAGAAAGCCATGAAAGAATCGGACAAAGAAGCTGCTCCCACCCCGGAGAATGCGGCGGAAGATGAGGGGCTCGTCTCCTTTGACGCCTTCCAGAAGCTGGAATTGCGGGTGGCGGAGATCATCGCTGCCGAAAAGATCGCCAAATCAGACCGGTTGCTCAAGCTGACGGTCAAGGCGCCGGAGGAACGCACCATTGTCGCGGGCATTGCCCAGCATTACCAGCCGGAAGAGCTGGTGGGGCGTCAGGTGATCATTGTCGCCAACCTCAAGCCCGCCAAACTGATGGGCGTCGCCTCCCACGGCATGGTCCTGGCCGCCAAGGACGGCGACCGGCTGGTGCTTTCCTCCCTTTCCGGCCCGGTAACTCCGGGCAGCAGGGTGGCATGAGTCGAAAAACCTCCTCGGATACGGCGCTGCTCTATCGCAGCCTTGAGAAACAGGCGAGCCGGCATCCGGTGCGCACCATCAGGCTCAACGGCAAACGCCCCGAACCCCTGGGACTGCTGCTCATCGATGCGGACATCCCCGTACCGGAGGTGGCTTCAGCCCTGGCCGGGCTGCGGTTGGCAGACCAGCTTCGCCCGGCAACGGCGGTGGCTTCGGGCGACGCCTCGCTGCCTGACCAGGCCTGGCTGCACCAGCAACTGACAGCGGAACTGGCCAGAGTCCAGCAGACCAGACTGCCCTGCGCCCTTCTCCTCATCACTCTTTCCGGAAAAACCCCAGCAAAAAACGGGGCGACCACCTTGATCGGCCAAGCGGCAACAGCGCTTGCTTCCAGCCTGCATCCGGTGGATGTCCTCGCCAGCTTCCAAAATACCGGGCTGGCCCTGATCATGCCGGGCGCCACGATGGGCAAGGCGCGGAAACGAGCGGAAGAAATCCGGACCACCCTGCGCACCACCACCTTCACCACGGGTGCGACCACCATTACCCCCAAGCTGGCCCTCGGGATCGCCGTCTGTCATGCCTATGAGACCATTGCCCCGGAGCAACTTCTGCTCCTCGCCGAAGCGGAACTGAGCCGGGCCGCCAAGCTCGGCGGCGACGCCATCTGTCAAAGAGCCGCCAGCCAGACAGAGGATTCCTGCCAGGTGACGGTGGAAGAACGCGCCCAGCTTTGGCTGCAACCACGAAAACCCTCGCGGGCTACGGCGGGGATGGCGGCATAATTTGTTCCCTACTTTTACGGACTTCCCTGTGAGGCGTCCGTCACACTTACAGCTTCTTGCAGAGGTAAATCGTTTATGACCGCGAAAACCAAGCGCTCTCCGAAAATCATCTGTATCAGCAGCGGCAAAGGCGGGGTCGGCAAGACCTCCTTTTCGGTAAACGTGGCCACCGCTCTTTCCCAGAAAGGTAAATCCGTCCTCCTGATCGATGGCGATCTGGGCCTGGCCAACGTTGATGTGGTCCTGGGACTCAATGTCCGGCATACCATCCAGGAAACCATCGAAGAGGGCCGTGAGCTCGCGAGCTCCCTGGTGGAGATCAACCCCAGATTTCACGTCTTGCCGGCCAGCTCGGGCGTACCGGAAATGGCCACCCTCTCGTACGAGGAACAGGCTTTTCTCACCAACAGCCTGGAGGAGATCATCGACCGGTTCGACTATGTCCTCATCGATACCGCCGCCGGAATCGGCGATTCGGTCCTCTGGTTCAATACCTGGAGCCAGATAAACATCGTGATCCTGACTCCGGATCCGACCTCGCTCACCGACGCCTACGCCCTGATCAAGGTGCTCAATTCCCGCCACGAGAGAAAGCACTTTCACCTGCTGATAAACAGTGTACAATCCAAAAAAGAAGGCCAGGATGTCTTCACCAATATGCGCATGGTGCTCGAGCGATTCCTCAAGATCACCCCCCTGGCCTTGGGGGCCATGCCGCAGGACAAAAATGTCTCCATGGGCATCCGTCAGCAGAGGCCGTTCCTGCTCGGTGCGCCGGAGAGCAAGGCCAGCCTCGAGATTATCGCCGTGGCTGACCGAATCATCGCTCTGTAACCTAACCGGACTTTTCGCGGAGTAAGGCGCAACCCGGTTGCATATTTTTTTTCAACAAAGAGGCATGTTATGTTTGTTATCGGTAATTTTTTAGGTGCCTTGGCCACCCTGGTGGACTTTGCCTTGAGCGCCTACATGTGGGTTATCATCGGCAGGGCCATTATCTCCTGGGTAAACGCCGATCCCTACAACCCCATTGTCCGTTTTCTCCACGAAATCACCGAGCCGGCGCTCTCCCGCATCCGTCGGCTGGTGCCGATTTTTGGCGGCGGGCTCGACCTTTCCCCCATGATCCTCATTCTCGCCCTGATTTTTTTGCGGAGCTTTCTGGTCCCAACCCTGCAGCACTTGGCACGGTCCATGGGGTAAGGCCGGAGCTTTTCGTGGTCTCATATCAACCTGCGCCCGGCGCAGGAAGCGATCGAAGACGGTGGCTGTTTTACCGCTTGGCGGCTGGCACTCTTTAACTGCGAAATATCGCGAATTCGCTTTGCCATGTTGCACCCCTATGGCTTTTTTCCATTTTTTTGAGTCCATTTGTTTTTGAGGCACACACAAGGAGCCGAGGCATGATACTCACAGCGCAAGACATTCAATCCCAGCAGTTCCATGTTCGTTTTCGCGGCTTTGACGTGGAAGAGGTGGACGATTTTCTCGAGAAAATCGCCACGGCTTTCCAAGCGGTTTCCGAAGAGAATCAGAAGCTCAAAGGCCGCTTGGAAACCATGGAAAAGGATCTGGCCACCTACCAGAACCAGCAGAAATCTTTCCAGAGCGCCATCATCGCGGCCCAGAATGTCGCCGACGGAATGAAGGAGAAAAGCCGGGAAGAAGCGGAAGCCATCGTCACAGAAGCCCAGGAAGAAGCGCGGCGGCGGCGGGAAGAGGCCAATTACGAGATTGCCGAACTGAAAAGAAAAATTGACGACCTCAAATCCCTCCGGGCACAGGCCAAGGATGAGCTGCGCCAGCAACTGAAATCCTACCTGCACATGCTGGAAACAGAACCCGCCGACAGTGCGCGGGCGGTGGAGCATTTCAGTGGTTCGGCCCGGCAACAGGAAGAGGTGCGCAGCAACTTCTCGAACTCCGCCCCCCGAGCCCGCGCTGCAGTCAAACCGGAGCCCCTCCCCCAGCAACAGAACCTCTCCTCCGAGGAAGCTGACCTTGCAGACCTCTATGTCAAAATCGACATCCCGGAGAGCGGCTTGGAAGGAATGGCTGACGACTTTTCGCCCCGGAACATCGCCCTGGCCTCCGCAATCTCGGTGCCACAAGATATGCTGGTCATGGATGAGGACGAGGAACCAGATGCGATTCTCCCCGACCTTGACGGCGACATGGCCTTCAGCCTTGAAGATCCGCTGGAAACCCATGGACCGGCTGTTTCTTTCGCCGGCAATCTGGAGGAAGCCGAGAAGGAGGTCAAGACGAATCGTTTCAATCCCGACGAATCGCCCCTATGACCTATCTGCGGGAGCGGGCTGACGGCATTTCGGTCAGCCTGTCCATCCATGTGCAACCCAAATCATCCCGCACCCGCATCGCCGGGCTCCACGGCGACGCGGTCAAGCTCTGCATCACCTCGCCCCCGGTGGATGGCAAGGCAAATGCTGCGGTCATCCAGTTTTTCGCCAAGCTTTTCAAGATCCCCAAGGCAGCCGTAACCATTGCCAGCGGGGAAACCAGCCGGGACAAGCGGATTATTCTCGCCGGCATCTCAGCACCCCAAGCCGAGGCGGTGCTGCAACCTCTCCTTATCGCATAGGAGGTTTGCTCAAACGATGAACCCCGTCAAGATTGGCATCATTTCCGACACCCACCTTTCCCAGCCCACCGAGACCTTCAAAAAAATCGTGGACACCTGCTTCCATGACACGGAGATCATCCTCCATGCCGGGGATCTCACCGATCCTGCAATCCTGACGGTATTTGCCGGCAAGGAGGTGCATGCGGTGCACGGCAATATGTGCTCTGCCCAGGGGTGCCAGCTTCTCCCCAGCCACAAGGAAATACAGGTGGGCGGCTTCACCATCGGCCTGATCCATCGCTTTGGCAACACCTATGATTTTGAGCAACGCCTCATCGAGATCTTTCCGGAGGCGGACTGCATTGTTTATGGCCACACCCATAGACCGGTCTGCCATAGTCTGGGCGGAATTCTCTACATCAATCCCGGCAGCTTTACCTCCACCGGCTCTACCGGGGTGGGAGGCACCTTTGCCATCCTTGAAGTCGGGGAAACCCTGCACGGCCAAATTTATCAGCTTCAGGCGAAACTATGAAAACGCTTTGGACACCCTGGCGGATGGAATATATTAAGACCAAGCCCCCCACCACCGGCTGTTTCTTTTGCGCCGCGCAAGACAAGCCTTTTTCCGCCCCAGACCTTATCCTTTACCGGGACCAGCAACTGGTCGTACTCATGAATCGTTTCCCGTACGCCAACGGCCATCTCCTGGTGGCCCCGACCCGGCATCTGGCCGATATCACCGAGCTGACCCCCGAGGAAAGCAACGGCCTGGCCGCCATGCTCCAACGCTGCACCAAAATCCTGCGGCGCCAACTCCGGCCGGACGGCTTCAACCTCGGCCTGAACCTGGGCGAGGTGGCCGGGGCCGGAGTAGCCTCCCATCTGCACTGGCACATCGTGCCCCGCTGGCATGGCGACCACAACTATATGACCGTGCTGGCCGAGGTACGCACCATCCCGGAACATATCGAGAAGACCTTCTCCCGTCTCCTCCCGGAGTTTCAAAAACAATAAAAAAGCCCCGGAACAGCGGGGCTGCCGAGGCTTTTTTTATTCTCGTTTGCAACAATTTTTTTTGCCGCTGCTCTGCCAAGATGAAAGCGCACCACTGCCTACGCAAACATCCTTTAGATCTGAATCTCTACCCGGTAGATATTGAAGGCCTCGTCGCCATCGGTGTACTGAAACTCCACCCGGTACTGACCGGGCTGCTTGACCTGGCTTGAGATATCCGCGCTGATCGGTTGCACATCGGTGTAGGATTTAAAATCAGAGACCTTCGGGCCCCTGAGAAGATCGGGCTGCCACTGGGCCACCTCGGTTCGACTCCCATCCGGCCCGAGCAGATACACCTTGCCATGGGAATCACCGGTCCGGTTGCCATAGCCGTAAAAAACCAGCTTGGCCTGGCTGCCGATGCGATCCAGGGTAAAGACGTAGATATTGTTGGCGATATTGCCTGCGGCTCCGGCAAGCCCGCGAACCGAACTCACATGCACCGCATTGCCCTTGCCCGCAGCGGAAGCGGTCTTGACAATCGCGGCCACGGGGGCGCCGCTCATCTTCTGGCGCTCGACCTGCACCACCAGGGCGCCAGCCAGATCATTCTTGCCGACCAGTTCCTTTTCCAATTTCTCCAGCTTGGCCTGATAGCTGTTGCTGGTCTTGGCCACGCCCCGGTTCTTCAGTTCGGCGAGCTTTTTTTCAAATCTCTCCTCAATCGCTTTGCGGGTGGAGGCGTCCAGCTTTGCCTGCTCCTTAAGATACTTGCCATTGATTGCCTCGATCTCTTTCTGTTTCGCCGCTTCCAAGGAAGAAAGCTTCTGCCCGTATCCCTCGGCAGCGGAAAGATTTTTCTTGGCCTGCTCGTATTCCTCCTGCGTTGTTGCGATATCCTCCGGGGTGGCGGCGGTTTTCAGCTCCGCCTCATACGCCTTGCGCAGTTCGACAAGCTGCACCGGCTCCTTATCGATGGTGATGACCGACGCCGAGACATTATCCGCGCCAAGCAACAGCAACGCGCCTAAAACCAACATTCCTTTCCAGCCCATATCTTCCTCCCGATTCGTAAAAAAACATCCTTTCCTACCGTCCCGATTGACACTCTACCCTAGCGTATCAGTACGGCAAATACAACCTCTACCCCTTTGTATTTGCGGGCTATGCTTGACTTTTCTCCAAAAACCTCCTATCAATCGCTACAGGACGCCAACAGGAACGCTGCCGCCGAGACAATACAGCGCAAGGATGCCCCCTTCTCGAAGATATGGCCAAGACCACACCCGCTCCAGTAAAAATCACCCCCATGATGCAGCAGTACCTTGAAATCAAGGCACAGCACCAGGATGCCATTCTTTTTTACCGGCTGGGCGATTTCTACGAGATGTTCTTTGACGACGCCGTGACCGCCTCCAAGGTCCTGGGCATCACCCTCACCTCCAGAAACAGCAAGGATGACGAAAACCGGGTGCCGCTCTGCGGGATTCCGTACCATGCGGTTTCCTCCTATCTGGCCAAGATGATCAAGGCGGGTTTCAAGGTGGCGATTTGCGAGCAGGTGGAGGATCCGAAAGAGGCCAAGGGGATTGTCCGACGCGAGGTGGTCCGAGTAGTGACCCCAGGGCTGGTCACCGATGAACAGCTCCTGGATGATAAGGACAACCGATATCTTGCCGCCATCTGCCAGAAGGGCAAGAATTGGGGCCTGAGCCTGCTTGATCTTTCCACCGGTGAGTTTCTGGTGAGCGAGAAGGAAGATCTCGCCGGGTTACTGGACGAACTCGTCCGCCTTGGGCCCTCGGAGATCCTCCTTCCCGAAGAGCCCGGGGAAGCGTCGATTCTGGCAGACCAGCTCCTGGCCTTTCTTCCCCAAAGCTGCCTGACCAGACGGTCGCCCTCCGTTTTCTATCCCGAGATGGCGCGCCAGAGGCTGCTGGAACATTTTCGGGTGGCCAATCTGGCAGGGTTTGGCTGCGAGGAGCTGAAATCCGGGATTGCCGCGGCTGGGGCGCTGCTCCTCTACCTGCAGGAAACCCAGAAGACCGCCCTCGACCATATCGAACGGCTCACCCCCATCGAATTTGACAACGTCCTGCTCATGGACGAATCCTCCCGCCGCAACCTGGAACTCACCCAGACCATCACCGGCGGCGCCCGGGAGGGTTCGCTGCTCGACACCCTCGACCTCTGCGAAACCCCCATGGGGGCACGGTTGCTTAAGAAGAACCTGCTGTTTCCCCTGCAGGAGGTCGAAACTATCCGGCAACGGTTGAACACGGTGGAAGCGCTCTACCTCGCCCCCCGCTTGCGCGAGGATCTCCGCCAGCTGCTGGCCAAGGTTTATGACCTGGAGCGCTTGAACGGCCGGGTGGTGCTGGGTACGGCCAACGGTCGTGATCTCACGGCCCTGAAGTGCTCCCTGGCCCAGCTCCCCCAGCTCAAGGAAAAAATGCTCGAGGAGGGTGGCCCCCTGCTCCCCGCACTCGGCGCCTCCCTGGACGAACTGACCGAGCTCCACGCCCTGCTTGAAGCCGGAATCCGAGAAGATGCCCCGGTAACCGTGCGGGAAGGCAATCTCATCAAGCCCGGCTACCATGCCGAGCTTGACGAACTGGTCTCCCTCCTGCGCGACGGCAAGGAGCTGATCCTCACCCTTGAGGCCCGCGAACGGGCCCGGACCGGCATCAACAACCTCAAGATCGGCTTCAACAAGATCTTCGGCTACTATATCGAGATCAGCCGCGGCCAGCTTGCCAATGTGCCCGAAGATTTCATCCGCAAGCAGACCCTGGTCAATGCCGAACGCTTCATCACCCCGGAACTCAAGGAGTTCGAAGAAAAAGTCACCGGCGCACAGGAGAAACGGCTGGAACTGGAATACCGTCTTTTCAGCGCGATCCGGACCACGGTGGCAGAGTCATCCTCCCGGATTCTCCTTACCGCCGCCCGGTTGGCCCAGATCGATTTTTTCTGCTGTCTGGCCGAGGGGGCCCAGAAATACCGCTACACCAAACCGGTGATCAACAGCGGGGAGGCGATCATCATCAAGGAAGGCCGCCATCCCGTGATCGAGCGCGCCCTGCCGCCCGGCCGCTTTGTGCCCAACGATATCCATCTTGACCAGGAGAGCGAAGAGGTTCTGATCATCACCGGACCCAACATGGCCGGTAAATCAACGGTATTGCGACAGACCGCGCTCATCACCCTCATGGCCCAGATGGGCAGCTTCGTCCCAGCAGCATCGGCGGAGATCGGCGTGGTGGACCGCATTTTCACCCGGGTCGGCGCCTCCGACAACCTGCGCCGCGGCCAGTCCACCTTCATGGTGGAGATGAACGAAACAGCCAATATCCTCAACAACGCCACCCAGCGGAGCCTGGTGATCCTCGATGAAATCGGCCGCGGCACCTCTACTTTTGACGGCCTCTCCATTGCCTGGGCCGTGGCCGAGGAGCTGGTCAACAAAAACGGCCGTGGGGTCAAGACCATCTTCGCCACCCACTACCACGAGTTGACCGAGCTGGCCGCCACCAACCCGCGGGTCAAGAACCATAACATTGCGGTGCGGGAGTGGAACGACACCATCATCTTTCTCCACAAGCTGCTGCCCGGCGGAACCAACCGCAGCTACGGCATTCAGGTGGCCGCCCTGGCCGGGGTGCCGGCCAAGGTGGTTGCCAGGGCCAAGGAATTATTGCATAATATCGAGCAGGGCGAATTCAACCGGCAGGGCGAACCCAGGATCGCCACCTCACCGAGAAAAAATAAACCCCGGCAAGGTGGCCAGCTCTCCCTGTTCGGTGCCGGAGAAACCCAGGCTGCACGCAGGTTGCGGGACATCAATCCCGACACCCTCTCCCCCCGAGAGGCGTTGGATCTCCTCTATGAACTCAAAGGGCTGAGCGATGTGGAGTAATTTGAGACAAGGCGCAGGACGATCAGGCGAGCGGACAAGACTCCGCGCCTGCACCTGCGATTCTCGCCATACTGCCAGGCAGGCACCTTTTTTTTCACTTTCCCGCTTCCGCTGTCCGCTTTTTATTCTCGTCCTGCTCCTGATCGCCTCCCCAACCTGGGCCAATCCTGAGCAAAACCAGGACAATATCGGCAGACAATACGAACAGGCCAAGGCCTATTACCAGGATCTCACCAACAAAGACAAGGGGGGGGACCGAAAAAGCTGGCTCACCTCTGTGACCGCCTTCCGCAGCATATACAAGGCCGCGCCCGACCATCAAGCGGCGCCGAAATCCCTGTTCATGCTCGGGAAGATCTACCAGACCATGTTCCAGCACAGCGGCAAGAGCAAGGATCTTGACCAGGCCATTGCTGCCTACGAAGAACTGAGCACCCGCTATCCAGGAAACTTCCTGGCCGATGACGCCTTTTTTATTCTGGGCTCCATCTATCTTGTCGACAAAAAAGATCCGAGCAAAGCCGCCCGGGCCTATACGAAGATCATCGCCATTTACCCGGAGAGCGACATGGCTGCGGGGGCCGAAGAACAGCTGTTGCTGATCAAGGGGTTTGCCTCCACCCCAAGCCAAACTACGACCCAGGAAGACGCCGGAGAGAAATGCATTTCCCCCCAGGTTGCCAGTGACTCCCCGAAAAAAGATCCTGCTGCTAAAAAAAGCGGCAAGGCGATGGTCCTCCCCATCCGCCACTGGTCCAACAACCGCTACACCCGGTTGGTTGTAGAAACCACCGGCCCGGTTACCTTCAAACACCAGACCCTTTCCGGCGACAAGACGAACCAGCGGAGGATTTACATCGACCTGGAAAACAGCCGCCTCAGCCCGGAAACAGAGCGAACCATCCCCATCGAGGACGGCCTCTTACGACAGGTCAGGAATGCCCAGTTTGATCCCAATACAGTCCGGGTCGTCCTGGACACCCAGTCCAATATTTCTGACTACAAGGTGTTTACCCTTGCTGATCCCTTCCGGGTGGTGATAGACGTGATGAGCAGCGATGGGGTCGCAAAGAAGAAGAGTGACACCCCCCCTGACGACATCGGCAAAATCATTGCCGGAAAAGGCAAGGAAAAGAGACAGGCGAGCAAGGTGGGAACCCACTCCCTGGAACGGCAATTGGGCTTGGGCATAAAGAAAATCGTCATCGACCCGGGGCACGGCGGCAAGGATCCAGGGACCTGCAGCCCAAGTGGCCTCAAGGAAAAAGACATTGTCCTTGATGTGGCTCTGAGGGTTGCCAAGATTCTCAAGGAAACGCTTGGCTGCGAGGTGATCCTCACCCGAACCCGCGACGTCTTTATCCCGTTGGAAGAACGAACGGCCATTGCCAATTCCAAGGAAGCGGACCTGTTCCTTTCCATCCATGTGAATGCCGCGCCGAATCATGAGGCCCGGGGGATTGAGACCTATGTGCTCGACCTGGCCAGCAACAAGGACGCCATGCGTCTGGCAGCCATGGAAAATGCCACCTCGGCCAAGCAAATCAGCGACCTGCAATCCATCCTCCTGGATCTCATGCAGAATTCAAAGATAAACGAATCCCTCAAATTGGCGGGGCTGGTCCAGGAAGAGATGGTGACCGGCCTGAACAAAAAATTCAGCGCTGTTTCGAATCTTGGGGTCAAGAAAGCGCCGTTTGTGGTGCTCATCGGCGCCCAGATGCCTGCCGTCCTCACCGAAATCGCTTTTTTGAGCAATCCAGAGGAAGAAAAGCGGCTTAGGGATGATGCCTACCTAGCCGGCGTTGCCAATCACATCTCCGGCGGGGTGGCCCAATACGTGCAAAGCATGAGCTTGGCAAACAATTTCCACCGCTGAGCCCGCCAGCTCTTTGTCTAATCCCGCCTGTTTACTCGTCCCTTAGCGGCTGTACAGGGGCGAATCATTATCCCGAAACTCTTCTTTTATTCTGATAAATTCTGCTTCCTGTCGAAGAAAGGCCTCAACAATCTTGGGATCGAACTGCTTGCCATTGTTTCGCAAAATCTCCCGTTTCGCCTCCTCGTGACTCAGGCCCACACTGTAGCTCCGCTTGCTGGTCATTGCGTCATAGGCATCTGCCAGGGCAACAATCCGGGCACAGAGGGGGATCTTATCTCCCGCCAGTCCGTGGGGGTATCCCTTGCCGTCCCAGCGTTCGTGATGGAGCTGGGCTATTTCCTGGGCAAGAAAAAGATATTCTGATTCGGTCTGCGCGTACACATCCTGGATAAGGTTACCTCCCACCAAAACGTGATCCTGCAGAGATTGCACCTCCTCATGATTCAATTTCTCCACCTTATGCAGGAGCTCCACCGAGATGCCGACCTTTCCCAGATCATGCATCGGGCTGACCTTGGCTATCTCTTCCGCCACGGCGAGGGTCAGGCCGAGTTCCGGCACATTTTCGGCAATATCCCTGGCCAACACCCGGGTAAAATGATACATCCTGTCAAGATGGCTCCCTGTTTCCTTACTCTGCAAGGCGGCGAGCTTGGTAAGAAAAAAGATAAGTTCCTCAAATTTTTCTATCTTCAGTACCCTGAACCCTCCAGCGACCCGGAGACACAATTCGACCGGGCGCACGGGTTTTCTTAAGAAATCGTCCGCTCCAAGGGAAAGTGCCTTTTCCAGGGTCTCTGCATCATCTCGGTGTGTCTGGACCAGAATATAGATATAGTGCAGTTGTTTTTTTCTGACTTGCCTGATGAGCTCAAAACCATCCATCCGAGGCATCTTCAGATCGGTAATGACGACCCGGATCTCAGGGTCAACGGCTAATTGCGCCATCGCCTCCTGACCATCAACCGCTTCAACCACCTCATATCCCGCCTCGCTCAAGTACTCCCGCAATAAATGACGCTGCAAAGATTCATCTTCGACAATGAGAATTTTATTGTGGTTGTTCCAGCCAATGTTACAGCGCAGATTTTCGGTCATGGTTATCCCCGGTGGATTTACTAAAATCAGACGGTTACATATTGTATGGTATCCATTCTCAAAAATGCAAACATTGATTTTAACAGGGACTTTAGCCGTTCTAAAAAATTTATTTCCCGCGCAAATTTGTCAGTAAACAAAAAAAAGGCCCACCGATGAAAAACCGGCAGGCCTTTTTTGGTATTTCTGCGCCAAAAACTGTTACTCAAGAGAAAAGGGGTGACGCCCTTCCTTGAGGTCCTTGCCCTCAAGATACCGCTTGATGGACTCGGCCGCCTCTTTGGCCTGATACACCGCCTTGGCCACCGTCTGGGGACCAAGCACGGCATCGCCTGCGGCAAAGATCCACTCTTCGGAAGTCTGCATGGTCACCTCATCCACCACATAGGTACCCCAGCGGCTCAAGGCCAGATCGAGGCCAGAACCAGCCGTAACATCCACATCCTGACTGATGGCCGGGATGATGGCATCGGCGGCAAGCATGAAGTTCGAACCCTCCTTGGGTACCGGACGACAACGGCCCGAGGCGTCGCAGGCGCCAAGCTCCATCCGAATGCACTCTATCTTACTCAGTCTGCCATTCTCGCCGTGGATCGCAACCGGAGCGGCAAGCATCTCGATGCGCACCCCTTCTTCTTCCAGATGATGGATCTCCGCTTGGGAAGCGGGCATCTCCGCCTTGCTGCGCCGGTAGAGGATGAAAACATTATCAGACCCGGTCCGCAGGGCTGTGCGGGCGCAGTCAATGGCCACGTTCCCGCCGCCGACCACCACCACGTTTTTTCCAAGATTCAGTGTTTCACCGACATTGACCTTGCGCAGGTAATCAACGCCGTGCACTACTCCCGACAAATCTTCCCCTTCCACGCCAAGTTTCCGGCTCCGATGCGCACCCGGACCGAGAAATACCGCGGCAAAACCCTCAGCACGCAGATCGCTCAGACTTTTATCCTTGCCGATGGTCACGCCATGCTCCATAGTCACCCCGCAATTTTTCAGGGCTTCAAATTCCGCAGCGATAACCTCCCGCGGCAGTCGGTATGCCGGGATGCCGACCGCCAGCATGCCGCCGAAAACAGGAAGGCTTTCAAAAATTGTGCAATGGTACCCCTCATGGGCGAGGTAATATGCGGCAGACATTCCTGCCGGCCCGGAACCGACAATGGCCACTTTTTTACTCTTGGGCAGAGCACAGGGCTGGAGCAGATTCTTGTTATTGGCCACCATCCAATCAACAATATAACGCTCGAGCATGCCAATGGCCACCGGCTCGCCCTTTTTCCCGCGGATACAATGCCCTTCACACTGGAACTCATGGGGACAGACCCGCGAACAGATAGCGGGAAGTGAGTTGGTTTCGCGGTCCAACCAGTACGCCTCCTCGATCTTTCCTTCGCGGAGCAGCTTAATAAAGCCGGGAATATCGTTATGGACGGGGCATCCCTCCCGGCATTTTGGCTTTTTGCATTGCAGGCAACGCTCTGCCTCAAGCTGGGCATTTTGGGCATCATAGCCGGAAACTACCTCATCAAAATTCGTGATCCGCCCGGCAACGGGCAATTCCCGTGAAAATTGACGGGCAATATTCATTCGTTCTTTTGTCTCCATCACTGCCTCCTACCCGAAAAATTGAACGCCATCGGTACAAGTACCGATATTTATCGCAATAACGACAAGTTAGACCATAACTTGATATGTTAATCTGTTTTCGTGAGCATTTCATGCATAAATTATTATTCCCCACTTTATCTGCCTGAAAAAACAACCGTTGGTTGCTGGTTTCAAGCTGAGGATAAAACCTGTAACATTGAAGCATAATACGGCAAATGACCCTTGACAATTAAAGGGATATCCCGCAAGTTGTATTAATACCTTCCAATAATCAGTATAAAAAATTGTGAGCAAAATACTCCCATGAAAGCAGAGTTTATTAATCCATTTTTATCTGCCGCAAAAAATGTTCTGGAAACAATGGCACAAACGCAGGTCACTCCGCAAAAACCACGTCTCAAAGAGGGCAATACCTCCTATGGCGAGGTAACAGGCATCATCGGCATGACTTCCGAAGATATAACCGGCTCCATGATTGTAAGTTTTACGGAAAAATGCATCCTCAAAATCGTGGCAAACATGCTGATGGAAGATCCCAAGGAAAAGATTGACGACGAGGTTGTTGATGCTGTCGGTGAGCTGACCAATATGATCTGTGGCGGCGCCAAGGCCCAGCTGGCCAAGCTTGATCATAAGTTTGCCCTTGCCACCCCCAACATGGTCGTCGGCAAGGGGGTGGAAATCTCCTATTATTCCAAGGCGCCGACCATTGTTATCCCCTTCGAAACCGCAGCCGGTTCCTTTGTCGTGGAGGCAAATCTCAGCGAGAAGTAATGCTCTTCCCCACCAGCACCGACAAAAAAAGCCGCTCGTTTCCGAGCGGCTTTTTTAATGTCCATTGTCTGCTACGTCTCAGGAAGGCTTCCGCCTCTCCGCAACCCGCAGCCGACTCATAGCCCGCTGCAAAGCTGCTTCGGCTCTGGTCCGATCCATTTTTTCCTTCTGGGCCTGGGCTTCTGCCAAACGTTTCTCAGCCCGTTCCTTGGCCCGCATCGCGCGTTCGACATCAATGTCTGCACCCCGCTCGGCGGATTCAACAAGAAAGGTTAATTTGTTATTGGACACTTCACAAAAACCGCCACTCACCATCAGGGTTTCTTCCTGAGCCCCAGACTTATAGGTCAGAACACCAACCTTAATCGTACTCAAGAAGGGAGCATGGTTGGCGAGAACACCAAATTCACCGCCGTAGCCAGGAGCAGTGACAATATCAACGTCCTTGCTCACTACAGCCCCTTTGGGAGTTACCACTTCCAACTTTAATTTTTCAGCCATGGGTAATCCTCAAGTCCTTCCCGACCCGCAAGGGATCGGGAAGTCAGTCAATTCCTTAAGCAGCAGCCTTCTCTTTATTGGCCTTCTCAACAGCTTCTTCAATGCTGCCAACCATGTAGAAAGCGATCTCGGGCAGCTCATCGTGCTTGCCTTCCAGGATCTCTTTAAAGCCGCGGACAGTGTCCGCAACCTTGACGTACTTACCGGCCATGCCGGTGAAGGTCTCGGCAACGGTGAAAGGCTGGGACAAAAAGCGCTGGATCTTCCGCGCACGGGTAACGAGGGTCTGATCCTCTTCGGAAAGCTCGTCCATACCCAGAATCGCAATAATATCCTGCAGGTCTTTATATTTCTGCAGGCTGGTCTGCACACCACGGGCAACCAGGTAATGCTCTTCACCCAAAACATTGGGATCGAGAATCCGGGAGGTGGAGTCCAAGGGATCAACCGCCGGGTAGATACCAAGCTCGGCGATCTGCCGGGAAAGAACAACGGTACCATCCAGATGGGCAAAGGTGGTGGCCGGTGCCGGGTCGGTCAAGTCATCCGCTGGTACGTAAACGCACTGTACCGCGGTGATGGAACCCTTATTGGTGGAGGTAATCCGCTCCTGGAGCGCACCGAGATCGGTGGCCAGGGTGGGCTGATAACCAACCGCCGAAGGAATACGGCCAAGAAGCGCGGAAACCTCGGCGCCGGCCTGGGTAAACCGGAAGATGTTGTCAACGAAGAAGAGCACGTCCTGGCCTTCCTCATCACGGAAGTACTCTGCTGCGGACAAGCCGGTCAGCGCAACACGAGAACGGGCTCCGGGAGGCTCGGTCATCTGCCCGTAAACCAAGGCAGCTTTCGGCAAAACGCCGGACTCTTTCATCTCGTGGTACAGATCGTTACCCTCACGGGTACGCTCGCCAACCCCGCAGAATACGGAGATACCACCATGATGCATGGCGATGTTGTTAACCATCTCCATCATGATAACGGTCTTGCCGCAACCAGCGCCGCCGAACAGACCCATCTTACCGCCGCGTGGGAAGGGAACCAGCAGATCGATAACCTTGATCCCGGTTTCCAAAACATGCACCTCGGTGGACTGATCGGTAAAAGCAGGAGCAGCACGGTGAATGGTGCGCATCTTATCAGAAGCAATGGGCCCCATGCCGTCAACCGGACGACCGACGACGTTCATGATCCGGCCCAGAGCCGGAGCTCCGCAGGGGATCTCAATGGGCTTGCCGGTATCGGTACACTCCTGGCCGCGAACCAGACCATCGGTCTGATCCATGGCAACGCAACGAACAACGTTGTCGCCAAGATGCAGGGCAACCTCGATGATCAGGTTGCCGGGCTCGTCACTGATACCCTTATTGCTAACCTGCAGGGCATTCATGATCTCCGGCAGGTTGTCCGGCTCAAACTCGACGTCAACAACAGGTCCGATGACCTGAACAATTTTACCAACTCTTGCTTCACTCATTGAAAAGCCTCCTCAGCTAGTACGTACATTGACAATCTATGACAGAGCTGAATGCATCAGCCTGATTTCACCTGTTTACTTCAACGCCTCGGCACCGCCGACAATATCCATCAATTCCGCGGTAATACCAGCCTGCCGCGCCTTATTGTAAATCAGGGTCAGGCTGTGGATGATATCCTTACAGGCATTGGTGGCGTTATCCATGGCGCTCATCCGGGCAGCATGTTCACTGGCGCTGACTTCAAGCATGGCATGATACACCATGACATTCATGTACAGCGGCAGAAGCACTTCCATGATTTCCTCGGTGCTCGGTTCATAGATGTATGCCCCGGCAGAAGAAGAAACTGCCTCAGTCGCCGCCACGGCATCCGGCTGAATAGGCAAAAACATCTGCTCGGCCGGACGCTGCACGGCTACGCTTTTAAATTTACCGTAGACAATGCGAACTTCATCGCTATCACCGGAGAGAAAATTCCCGGCAATATCCTGAGCAATGGTCCGGGCATTGAACATCTGGAAGGTGCCCATCAGGTCGGTGTAACGGACCCGAACCTTACCGGTTTTCCGGAAATAACTCGCACCCTTCTTGCCGACGCAGACCAAAGAAACCTTCTTGCCTTCGGCCTCCAAGCTCGCGATGAGCTTCTCGGCCATCTTCATGATATGGGCGTTAAAACTACCGCACAGACCACGATCCGAGGTGACCACCAGGATCTCGACATTCTTAACCTCACGCTTTTCCATGAGGGGAAAAGCGCCGGAATCCATGGCGGAGGAAAGATTGCCCATGGCCGCGTTGAACTTCTCGGCATAGGAACGGAAATCTTCCATCTTCTGCTGCGCCCCGCGAAGCTTGGCCGCGGCAACCATATTCATAGCCTTGGTGATCTGGGCAGTTTTCTTCACCCCACCAATCTTCGTTTTTACATCTTTTAGGCTCGCCATGAGACCTTACCCCCCTTATTTGAGGCCCTTGGCAGCCTTGAAAGATTCACCAAAAGCCTGCAGAGTAGCCCGGATTTTTTCTTCCAAGGGAGCATCAATGGCTTGCTTTTCTTTCAGGTCATCATAGATGCTGGGCTGGTTTTTCTCGATATGGGCATAGAGCTGCTGCTCATACTCAGCCAAGCTGTCAATGGGCAGGGTATCGAGATAGCCGCGGGTACCGGCAAAGAGGATACAGATCTGTTTTTCCATGGGCAGCGGCTGATACTGGGGCTGCTTCAAGATCTCGACCAAACGGGCGCCACGGGTCAACTGAGCCTGGGTGGCGGCATCAAGATCGGAACCGAAACCGGCAAAGGCGGCGAGCTCACGATACTGGGCCAGATCCAGACGCAAAGTACCTGCCACCTGCTTCATGGCTTTTACCTGAGCCGCACCACCTACGCGGGATACGGAGAGGCCGACGTTGATCGCGGGACGAACACCGGCGAAAAAGAGGTTGGGCTCAAGGTATACCTGACCGTCGGTGATGGAGATAACGTTGGTCGGGATGAAGGCGGAAACGTCACCAGCCTGGGTCTCGATGATGGGCAGAGCGGTAAGAGAACCGGCGCCCAGGGCATCATTAACCTTACAGGACCGCTCCAGCAGACGGGAGTGGTTGAAGAAGATGTCGCCGGGGTATGCTTCACGTCCCGGCGGACGACGGAGGAGCAGGGAGAGCTCACGGTAGGAAACCGCCTGCTTGGAAAGATCGTCATAGATGATCAGGGCGTGCTGGCCGTTGTCACGGAAGTACTCGCCCATGGCGCAACCGGCAAATGCGGCAACATACTGCATGGGTGCCGGATCGGAGGCGCAGGCTGCTACCACGGTGGTGTATTCCATGGCGCCGTGCTTACGGAGCGCTTCAACAACCAGGGCCACCGTTGATTTCTTCTGGCCGATGGCCACATAGACACAATGTACGTCGGTGTATTTTTGGGCGATGATCGCATCAACGCAAAGGGCAGTCTTGCCGATCTGGCGATCGCCGATAACCAATTCGCGCTGACCGCGGCCAACCGGAGTCATGGCGTCAACCGCCTTGGCGCCGGTGTAACAAGGCTCATGTACGGACTTTCTGGCGATAACGCCGGGTGCCAGCACTTCGATCTTGGAACTATGCTTGGCATTCAGGGGTCCCTGGCCGTCAATGGGGCTGCCCACGCCGTCAACGACGCGGCCTTCCATCTCGGGGCCGACGGGAACCTCGGCAATACGACCGGTACGTTTGACGGTGTCGCCTTCCTTAATCTTCCGCACGTCACCAAGAAGCGCACAACCAACGTTGTCGGCTTCAAGGTTCAAGGCAATGCCCAGAACGCCACCGGGGAACTCCAGCAGCTCCATGGCCATGCACTTTTCAACCCCGTACACACGAGCAATACCGTCACCAACGGAGATTACGGTGCCGGTTTCACTCAGATCAACTTTACTTTCGTAATCCTTGATCTGCCCCTTAATGATTTGACTGATCTCTTCGGCTTTGATCTGCATTTGTCTTATACACTCCCCTTAATGGATTCTTTTAAACCAGCCAGCTGTGACTTGATGCTTCCATCGAGCACCAGATCACCGACCTTGGCCACGATCCCACCGATAATGGACGGATCGACCTGGGCCGTAAGGACGACCTGCTTGCCGGTTATTTTTTCCAATGTTGCCTGAACCTTTGCACTGAGTTCCGGGGTCAGCTCCATAGCCGAAACCACCGTCCCTTGACACATATTGTTATCCGCATCGACCATCGCCTGAAATACCGCGGCAATATCGGGGAGGATATTCGCACGTTTTTTCTGCACCAGCAGCTTGAAGAAGTTGCCCAAAACCTGGGTAACCTGCATGGAGGTGAGAAGATGCTCCATGACCTTCTCCCGCGCCTCAACCGGATACAACGGGTTGGTCAGGGCATCGGAGACCTCGGGCATGCCGACAAAGAGCTCGGCCATGGCGTTGAGGGTCTTGGTGAATTCCGCGAAGGCATTGCCTTCCTTGCCAACCGCAAAGAGCGCCTTGGCGTACCGTTTGGCTAATACTGTGTTCTTCACTGAATACCTCCCACCTTTTCAAGAGACAGCTCAACCATCCTGCTCTGATCCGCAGGCTGAATATTCTTTTTCACCAGTTCTTCCGCCAGCAGCACGGCTTGTTCGGCTATCTCGCCCTTCAACCGGGTCTTGGCCTCGGCAAGCTCGTGCGCGATCGCCATTTCGGCCTGCCGCTTGATGTCTCCGGCATTACGCTCGGCATCGGCAACGATCTTTGCCTTCTCGGCCTCACCCTGCTTCACCGCCTCGGTGATGATGCTGTTCACCTCTTCATCGAGCCTGGCTAGTTTGGCCTCGGCCTCTTTATACAACTGTTCTGCTTCAGCCTTGCGTGACTCCAGAGCTTCCAACTGGTCCTTGATCCCTGCCCGACGACTGCTCAAGCCATCAGAAAATGGCTTCTTCAGGAAAAAGACCAGAATGAATGCCAGACCGGCGAAATTCATTGCCCGGTACAAAAGATCCATCCACTTCTCTCTGGGGATTGCCCCATCTCCCGAAGCATATGCCGCTGCGGCACAGCTCAGGACTAGAAACAACGCCAGGGCTGCCGTTGCATTTTTTTTCCATTTTGTATTTTTCATTTACAGAGCCCTCCCCAAAACCTTGCCCGCCATATCGCCGGCAAACCCGGAGATCTGCCCCTGCAACTCGGACTGGGCTGTGGCAAACTGCTTTTCTATTTCAGCAAGCTGACCGGTTTTCTGCGCGTCAACCTCCTTGCGGATCCCAGCCAGCTTTTCGCTGCTTTCGGCGAGGGCGGCATTCCGGGCAGTCTCATACTCTTTTTTGGCCCGAATCCTGGCATCCTTCATCTTCTGACCAAACTCATCGAGGCGCAGCACGGCATTCTTCTTGAATTGGTCAATGCCCTCATCAAGGCCGCCGATCTTCTTCTGCCGCTCTTCAATAATTGAGCGGATCGGTTTGTACAACACTGCATTCAGGACGACAATAAGCAAGAGCATATTGGCAATCTGAATGAGCATGGTCAGGTCGATGGTAATCATTACTGGCCCCCGTTTTTCTTAACAATTTAATATGTGAAAAATTCTTGATATGTGCGTATGAAATGAATAGCTGTTCATTAACAATTGAACGGTTCTAATCGAATTTATTTTGCCTGTCAATACATTTTCCCGTTGCTTTTTTCCCTGTTTTCCCCTGGGTATTTCTACCGAAAGAAAAGCCAACCGGTTATTTTTTCATGGGTATTTGTTTTTAAGCAGAAGCTTTCGCACCCTGACCGCTGATAATGCCAGGTACCGCCGCGAGCGCCTCCGGCAATTTATCCGCCATGGTCCCCCCGGCCTGGGCCATGTCCGGTCGCCCGCCCCCGCTGCCGCCCACCATGGCAGCGACCTCTTTGACAATCTGGCCGGCATGGAACCGGGAGCTCAGATCCTTGGTGACCATGGCCAACAGGCTCACCTTTCCCTCAAAGACCCCGCCGAGAACGGCGATGCCGCTGCCCAAACCGTCCCGCAGCTTATCGCCGACCTCGCGCATGGTTTTCGGCGAATCCATGGCGATCTGCGCGATCACCACCTTGACCCCCGCGATCTCCTGCGCCTTGCCAAGCATGGATTCCAGATCATTGACGGAAAGATCCGCGGTCAGCCGGCCCACCTCCCGCTCCAACTCCTTCTGGCGGGCCAGAATTTTGTCCAGTTTCCCGGACAGTTCCTCGGGCGTGGTCTTGAGTTTACCGGCAAGCGTTGCCAGTTGCGCCTCAACCTGCTGGAAGCGCTCCATGGCCCCAGGGCCGGTGACCGCCTCAATCCTCCGCACCCCGGCAGCAATGCCGCCTTCGCTCAGGATCTTGAACATCCCGATCTCCCCGGTTGCCCCCACATGGGTACCGCCGCACAATTCCTTGCTGATCTCTCCCACGGAAACAACGCGGACTTTTGTCTCGTATTTCTCGCCAAACAGGGCCGTGGCCCCGCCCCGGATTGCCTCTTCCCGGCCCAGAACCGCGGTAGACACCTGCGCGTTGGCCCGGATTGCGTCGTTGACAATCTTTTCCACCCGGAGAATCTCTGCCCGGGAGAGGGGAGAAAAATGGGTGAAATCGAAGCGAAGCCGATCCGGGTTGACCTGGGAGCCGGACTGCTTCACATGCTCGCCCAGCACCTCACGCAAAGCAGCCTGCAAGAGATGGGTGGCGGTATGATTGTTTGCCGTGCGCTGGCGCTTGCCTTCCGCCACCTTGAGCTCTACGCTCTCGCCAAGGGCCAGACTCCCTTCCATAACCTCGGCCTGATGGAGGATGAGTCCCTCCCCCACCGCCACGGTATTTACCACCCTTGCCTTGCCATGGGGCCCGATGACCATGCCCCGATCGCCGCTCTGCCCGCCGGATTCTGCATAAAACGGAGTTTCCGGGCAGAACAGGGAGATCTGCTCGCCGGTGCCGGCCTGCTCAAGGGTGGCACCGGCAGCATTCACCAGCCCGCCGATGAGCCCACGATGATGGCGCATCTCATAACCGACAAACCGGGTGCGCACTCCCTTGTCAAGCAAGGCCCGGACCCCAGGGCCCATTTCGGCAAGCGAGGTAGACTTCCATGATTTTTTAGACTGGCTGCGCTGCACCTCCATGGCCGCGTTGAATCCCGGCTCATCCGCCAGCATGCCTTTTTCAATGGCGATATCCTTGACGATATCCACGGGAAACCCGTAGGTATCGTAGAGCTTGAAGATGAAGTCGCCAGACACTTCTTTCTCCCCTGCCTCCTGCAACCGCTTCATTTCCTGATGGAGCATGGCCAGGCCATGGTCCAGGGTTTCCAGGAAACGGACCTCTTCGTTGTACACCACCTTGGCCAGAAGCTCGCGTGCCCCATGAAGATGGGGATACGGTTCACCCATCTCCGCGATGACCGCTTCGATGATCCCTCCAAGAAAGGGCTTTTTCAGCCCGAGGGAGCGGCCGTATCGAATGGCCCTCCGCATGATGCGACGGAGCACGTAGCCCCGCCCCTCGTTGGAGGGCAACACCCCGTCGGCCACCAGAAAGGTGGTGGCCCGGCTATGGTCGGCGATAACCCGCAGAGCCGTATTGACTGCCGGTTCCGATCCGTACCGGACTCCGGCAACATCGGCGATGGCCGTGATGATGCCGCTAAAAAGATCGGAGTCGTAGTTGGTGAATTTCCCCTGGGTTACAGCGGTAATGCGCTCCAAGCCCATGCCGGTGTCGATGCTCGGTTTGGGCAACGGGGTCAGGCTCCCGTCTTCGGACCGATTGAACTGCATGAACACCAGATTCCAGATCTCGAGAAAACGGTCGCAGTCACAGCCGAGCTTGCAATCGGGCCTGCCGCACCCCGCCTCCGTCCCCTGGTCGATATGGATCTCCGAGCAGGGACCGCAGGGGCCGGTATCGCCCATGGCCCAAAAATTGTCTTTTTCTCCCATCCGGACAATGCGGCCCGGGGGCAGCTCTTTAACCTTTTCCCAGAGTCCAAAGGCCTCGTCATCGTCATCAAACACCGAGACCCAGAGCTTCTGCGGATCTAACCCCACCTCTTTGGTGAGAAAATCCCAGGCATAATGGATGGCGTCTTTTTTAAAATAATCGCCAAAGGAAAAATTACCGAGCATCTCGAAAAAGGTATGGTGGCGGGCGGTGTAGCCCACATTCTCCAGATCGTTATGTTTGCCCCCGGCCCGGACGCAACGCTGGCTGGTCACGGCCCGAACATAGTCCGGCTTCTCCTCGCCCATGAACACCCGCTTGAACTGAACCATCCCGGCGTTGGTGAAGAGCAGGGTCGGATCATCGTGGGGGACCAAGGGTGAACTTTCCACCACCGTATGGCCCTTATCGGCAAAGTAGGCCAAAAATTGTTTGCGTATGTCGTTTCCGGTCATTGGGACATTCCTTCAAATTACAGAAGCGGAACGCATCCGCATCCCGCTTCTTACAAAGATATTTTTCCGTAACCCTAATCAGTCGGCGGCAACCGGTGCCGGAACCGCGACCTTTTCTCCCGGTGCGGGCAGACCATAGCCAAGGCGCACCTTTCTTTCAAGGTCATCGCACATCTCCGGATGCTCCTTCAAAAAGAGCTTGGAGTTCTCCCTGCCCTGACCGATGCGTTCTCCATTATAGGAGTACCAAGCACCGCTTTTCTCGACAATATCCTGGGCCGTGGCCAAATCGAGCAGATCGCCGACCTTGGAGGCGCCTTCGCCATAGATGATATCGAACTCCGCCTCCTTGAAAGGCGGAGCCATCTTGTTTTTCACCACCTTGACCTTGGTCCGGTTGCCGATCACCTCCACCCCGTCTTTAATCGCGGCCTGGCGCCGGATATCAAGACGCAGCGAACTGTAAAACTTAAGGGCGTTGCCGCCGGTGGTGGTTTCCGGGCTCCCGAACATGACCCCGATCTTCATCCGGATCTGGTTGATAAAGATAATCGAGGTATTGGTGCGTTTCAGTACCCCGGTGAGCTTGCGCATGGCCTGAGACATGAGCCGCGCCTGGAGCCCGACATGGGAGTCCCCGGCGTTGCCGTCGATCTCCGCCTTGGGGACCAGAGCCGCCACCGAGTCGACCACGATGACATCCACCGCCCCGCTGCGGATAAGGATCTCGACAATCTCCAGGGCCTGCTCGCCGTAATCGGGCTGGGAGACCAGAAGATCGTCAACCTTCACCCCGAGGCGCTCGGCATAGCCGATGTCCAGAGCATGCTCGGCATCGATGAAGGCCGCGCTGCCTCCGGCTTTTTGAGCCTCGGCAATAATGTGCAGGGCCAGAGTGGTCTTGCCGGAAGATTCCGGACCGTAAATCTCCGTGATCCGGCCCCGGGCCACGCCGCCGACCCCGGTGGCGATATCAAGACTCAGGGTGCCGGTGGAGATAACCGACACCGCCTCCCGCTCGTCGGTGCCGAGGCGCATGATCGATCCCTTGCCGAACTGCTTTTGGATCTGGAAAATGGCGGTATCAAGGGTTTTGTTCTTATCGTCGGCAACGGCCATATTTTGAGTCTCCCAAGTATGAGGAATTGTATAAGTCGGTTCGTTTTACACTGTCCTGCATCCATTATCAAGACCAAGCAGATGTCGACGCAAAAGATCAAGTCCCGTTTGGCTGGCAAGGGCCTGCACCTGGGTGCGCTCCCCGGAAAAACGAAAAAGAAAGGTCTGGGTTTTTTCCGGAGTGGCCAGGCCGAAATAAACCGTGCCCACCGGCTTATCTTCGCTGCCGCCTGCTGGGCCGGCAATACCGGTGACAGCAAGGGCATGGTCAACGGGGGTCACCCGCCGCAGCCCTTCGGCCATAGCCCTGGCACACTCCGCACTGACCGCGCCGGAGCGGAGAATGATCTCCCGGTTGACTCCGAGCAACCGCTCCTTCAAACCATTGCTGTAAGCCACCACCCCACCCAAAAAATAGGCGGAGCTCCCGGCAACCTTGGTCAGGGTATGCCCGATGAGCCCGCCGGTACAGGATTCCGCCACGGCCACCGTCTGGCCCCGCCCGGCAAGCAACCTCCCGACCACACCTTCCAGGGTATCGGCGCCGGAGCCGTAGCAGCAATCACCAAGAAACCCAGCCACCTGGCCAGCATATTTGTGCATCGCCGCCTCGGCCTCTTGGCTGGAAACGCCGGTAACGGTCAGGCTGACATGCACCTCGGGAAATACGGGATAATAACCGAGCCGAACCCGAGGATCGCGCCCCTCCAGATGGGCAAGCCGCCGATTGATCTCGGACTCAGCCAAACCCACCACCTTGTATACCTTCTGGCGCACCTGACGGACCTCCTCCCCATCCCAAACCGCGAGCCGGGTAATCACCGTTTCCAAGAGCAGGTCCTTCATCTCCTGCGGCACCCCAGGGAGAAAGAAGATGGGTTTGCCGTCCTGAACCAGAAAATATCCGGCCATCTTTGCTTCCGTATGCAGGGCATGGGCACCCTCCGGCAACCAAGCCAGTTTTTCAAGGGAAACCTGCTGACCGGCGGGCAGGCTCTTGCCATACGCCTGAATTTTCTTGAATATTTCCGGATAAAAGGTGGCGGGACGGGCAAGGGCCGAGGAAACGGCGGCATTGGTCAAGTCGTCGGTGGTAGGACCTAAGCCCCCGGTGACAATCACAAAATCCGCCCGCTGCAAAGCCCGTTGCAGGGTACGGCCAATGAGATCCGGCGCATCGCCGATGGTGGTCATGGCCAGGATCTCGTGGCCCGCGGCAAAAAGCTGGCCGGCCGCGAAATAGCTGGTGGTATTCAGCACACTCCCGGAGGTAAGCTCATCGCCGATGGCAATTATTTCCCCAAGCATGATGGTCTCGTAAAAAAGGAAAAAACCCACATATCAGTGACACACAAGCAAAGAATTACAAAGCGACAACCCGGCCCAAAACCCCGTCTTCGCAGAGTTTTTCAAGGCGCACGGTAACCAGCTGATTCACCAAAGCAGAGTCTCCCTCAAAAAAGACCGGAATATAATTGCCGGTATACCCCCGCAACAGGCACCCCTGCTTGCGTCTTTCCACCAAGATCTGCCGGGTGGAGCCCAGATGGCGTTGGTAAAAGGCGGTCCTTTTTTTATGATCCAAATCCCTAAGAAGCGCAACCCTTTCCTCCTTGTCCGCCTTGGCGACCTGATCAACCATGCTGGCGGCCGGGGTTCCCGGCCGGCGCGAATAGGGAAAGACATGGAGATAGCTCACCGGCAGCGACTCAAGCAGATTGTAAGTATTGCGGAAGGCAGCCTCGTCCTCGCCGGGAAACCCGACCAACACATCCACGCCGATGGCCACATCGGGCAGCCGCGCCACGCTCTGCTCCACCACCCTGGCAAAGGTGGCAGCGGGATAACGGCGATTCATCTTCTGCAAGATCCGGTCATCCCCGCTCTGCAAGGGGATATGCAGATAGGGCATGACTGCGGGTGATTGGGCCATGAGGTGCAGGAGTTCGTCCGTAATCTCGGTCGGTTCCAGGGAGCTCAAGCGGTACCGCACCGGCAGGTTCCGGGCGACAAGCAACGCCAGCAACTCGCGCAGATGACTCTTGGGGCTCAGATCGTGGCCATAATGGCCGAGATGGATGCCGGTGAGCACCTGTTCCTTGTACCCCTGGTCGGCAAAGATCTCGGCCTGGGCCAGAACCAAGTCCTGCGCCAGGCTCCGGCTGCGCCCCCGAGCATAGGGGACGATGCAATAGGAGCAGAAGCTGTTGCAGCCATCCTGCACCTTAAGATACGCCCTGGTTCGCGCCCCGAAGCTGGTGACAGTCAGGGGACAAATTTCCTTTTGCCCGCCAATATCGCCCAGATGCATTTCCAGATCACAGTGGCGGTCGGCCAGGGCCACTTCCACCAAGCGGTGCTTGCAGCCGTTGCCCACAATGCAGATGGGAGAGTCGGCGATCTCAAGGATCTCCTGGGCCGCAATCTGCGCATAGCAGCCGGTCACGATCAGCCTGGCCTTCGGGTTGGTGCGCAAGGCTCTTCGAATCAGCTGGCGCGACTGCGCTCCCGCCCTGGCCGTCACCGCGCAGGTATTGATGATGTAGACCTCTGCCGACTGAGAAAACGGGACCAGCTCCACTTCCCGCAGGGCCAGCTCCGAAAGAAAGGCGGCGGACTCAAACTGGTTGACCTTGCAGCCGAGGGTGGTGATGGCAATCTTTTTTCTGCTCTGGCCTATAATGTTCATGTCTGTGGCATACTGTTTTCAGTCAAAATTTACAACAAGCCCTATTCCGAATACTCAGAAAACATCGATAATCTTCAGGCTGTTGGTGGTGCCCGCCACCCCCAACAAGGAGCCGGAGGTGATCACCAGCCGCCGCGTTCCGGGCCGGAGCAGGCCGGCGTCCTTGATCCGCTTGGCCAATTCAAAGTCCGAGAGGGCAACGGACGGAACGCCCAGAGGAAAAACCCCGGAGGAAAGGGCGAGGATATTGCGGGCCGTCGGATTATCGGTGATTGCCACAATCCAGGGCCGCGGCCGCAGCCGGGCGATTCGCCGGGCCGTGGTTCCGGTGGCGGTCGGGGTTACGGCCAGGTCCACCGTCCGGTTCTCCAGAACATCACAGGTGGCACTGCTGATCAGATCATCAATGCTGTCTTCGGAGCGGATCGCGGCCCGAACCTCCAGGGCGACGCCGCCGCTCTTGACCAGCCGCCGTTCTGTCTGGCGGGCAATTTTCTTGGCGATCCGGACCACCGCCACCGGATCATGGCCAATAGCGGTCTCCTCGGAAAACATGATGGCGTCGGCGCCATCAAGGATGGCGTTGGCCACGTCGGTTACCTCCGCTCTGGTGGGTCGGGCATTATCGACCATGGAGAGCATCATCTGGGTGGCGACGATCACCGGCTTTGCCGCCACGTTGGCCCGGTGGATGATATCCTTCTGCAACCCCGGGATCTCCTCGATGGGCAGTTCGATGCCGAGATCGCCCCGGGCCACCATCACCGCATCGGCCTCGGCCAGAATATCGTCGAGATGGTTCACCGCCTGTCGCCGTTCGATCTTGGCCAGCAGGCAGGGGCAGTAGTTCCCGCTCTGCGGCAGAAGCGCACGAGCGGCCAGCATGTCGTCGGCGTTGCCGACAAAAGAGATGCAGATCACATCGGCCTTGTGTTTGACGGCAAAGGCGATACCGCGCTTGTCCTGCTCGGTGAGCACTCCGGCTGGCGCATTGTAGCCGGGGAGATTGACCCCCTTGTTGGAACGGACAACCCCGGCCACCAGGGCTTCGGTTTCAACAATCTCCCCCTGTATGGCCTTGACCCTGAACTGCATCATGCCGTCGCCGACAAAAATAATGGAGCCCGGTCGCAGCCCCTGGGCCAAGCCGGAAATTTCGTGGGGCAGAAAGATCCCCGGCCCCGGACGAGAAACCCCTTCCGGCAAAAAGCGGACCTTAGCGCCGCGCCGCACGGTAATCGGCTTGGGAATTTTGCCCAGTCGCATTTTCGGGCCGGGAAGATCAACGATGATGGCCACCGGGTGCCCTGTTTCCGCACTGATTTTACGGAGACTAACGATCACCGCGGCATGCTCCTCAAAATCTCCATGGGAAAGATTCAGGCGGAAACCATCGACCCCGGCAGCCATCAACCGCCGTTGCACGGAGGTTGAAAAGGATGCCGGCCCCAGAGTGGCCACAATCTTGGTTTTGGAGAAAAAAGGATTCATAATGCTCCTTGGCTTTTCAAGGCAAACAGCGGAACTTTTCACCCCCTCGGGAGGCAAAGGCTTAACAGAGACGGTATCCCGATCAGTGTATCGTTTTTCCTCGACATCTTCCAAACACAAATTGCAGGTTATTTTGCAATCTCGCCACAGCCAAGCACCACCTCTCCTTGATAAAAGACGGCAAACTGGCCCGGGGTTACTGCCCGCTGCGGCTGAGAAAATTTCACCAGCCCCCCGCCATCGTGCTGGCTGATCTCTGCCTGGCTTGCCGGATGCCGGGAACGTATTTTCACCATACAAACACAGGGCAAGGGCGGAGCCTGCCCGCTCAACCAATGCGCGGAAGACAACAGGACCTCCTGCTGCCAGAGATCCGCGTCCTTGCCGACCACCACCGCGTTTCGCGCCGGATCAAGCTCCACCACATACCAGGGGGTGGCGTCGGGCAAGCCAAGGCCCCTGCGCTGGCCGACGGTATAATGATGGATGCCCGCATGATGCCCAATTTCTTCCCCTTGCAAGGTCAGCATCGGGCCTGGCCGACCCTGACCGGGAGAGTGGGAGGCCAAAAACGCCGCCACCGATTGCTCTTTCAAAAAACAAATATCCTGACTCTCCGGGGTCTGGCCAAAAGCCAGGCCAAACTCAGCGGCAAGCGTGTAGACCTCCCCTTTCCGATACCCGCCCAGTGGGAAGCAAAGTTGTCCCAGCTGTTCCTGGCTGAGAAGTCCGAGGAAGTAGGATTGATCCTTTTGGGGATCAACACCCTGCAACAGCCGATAGCCGGTTGTCACGTCCCCGTTGATCCGGGCATAATGACCGGTGGCAAGCAGCTCCGCCCCCAGGTTTTTCCGTACCTGCTCCAGCAGACGGCCGCACTTGATGGTTCTGTTGCAGACCACGCAGGGATTTGGGGTTTTACCGGCAAAATAACTGGCGGAGAAATAATCCACCACCAATCGCTGGAAGGGTTCGGCCAAATCCACCACGGTCAGGGGAATCTTTAAAAAATCGGCAACCTGGCGGACCCGCTGCAGCTGCTCCGCCAGGTCGGGCTGGGCCAGGGCCATGAAAACCCCCTCTACCTGCGCCCCCCGCCTTTGCAAGAGGGCCGCGGCCACCGAGGAATCAACGCCGCCGCTCATGGCGACAACAATCTTTTTTTGTTGTATAGTGTCGAAACTTTCTGCCATCCGATCCCCAGCACAAAAAGGTTTGTCGATGAAACTCCCGGAACTTCTTGCCCCTGCCGGCAATTTTGAAAAAATGCAGACCGCCATCCACTATGGCGCGGATGCTGTCTATCTCGGCGGGAAGAAATTCAGCCTCCGGGCCCATGCCACCAATTTTTCCGAAGAGGAAATCCGCCAGGGGGTGGCCTACGCCCATGAACGAGGTGTGCAAGTATACACCACCCTCAACATCTTTGCCCACAATGACGATCTTGCCGAACTGCCCGATTATCTGGCCGAGCTCCGCGAGGCGAAGGTGGACGGGTTGATCATCTCCGACCCGGGGATCTTCGCCGTTGCCAAGCGGCTGGTGCCGGAAATTCCGATCCATCTCAGCACCCAGGCCAATGTCACCAACCTGGAGTCCGTCCGTTTCTGGGCAAGTCAGGGGGTCAAACGTCTCAATCTGGCCCGGGAACTTTCCCTGGCCGAAATCACCCAGATCCGACAGGCCACCGAAACGGAACTGGAGATCTTCGTACACGGCGCCCTGTGCATCTCTTACTCGGGCCGCTGCCTCTTGAGTCTCTACCTCACCGGCCGCGACGCCAACCAGGGCAACTGCGCCCATCCCTGCCGCTACCACTACCGATTGGAAGAAGAAAAGCGGCCGGGCCAATTCTTCCCGGTGGAAGAAGACAGCCGCGGCACTTACATCTTCAACGCCAAGGATCTCTGCCTGCTCAACCGCTTGCCCGAACTGCTCCGAGCCGGAGCAAACAGCCTCAAGATCGAAGGCAGGATGAAAAGCGTCTACTATGTGGGGGCCATAACCCGCCTCTACCGAGCAGCCCTTGATTACTGGAAACAAGAAGGACTTGACGCCATTCTCCCCGAATCCTTCCGGCAGGAGTTGCTGAAAATCGGCTCCCGGGGCTACACGGAAAACTTCTTCGACCAACCGCCCAGCTCCGGTGACATGCTCTACAACGGACCGCTGATCAGTTACGATTACGCGCCGGTGGGCATCGTCCGCCAAGCCTCCCCCCAGCCGGTTATTGAAACCCGCAACCCCATCACCGTGGGCGACCGCCTCGAATACCTGGGCAAAGGCCTTGTAAATACCGAGCACACCGTAGTGAGCTTGACCGGCCAGAACGGAACCCAGCTCCCCAATGTGAATCCGAACAATCTCATCACCCTCACCCTTAACCCTGCTCCGGCAAGCTGCGAGAACAACGGCCTGTTCAGAAAAAAAATGGCGTCCTGAACAAAAAATGTCTTATACTTGAAGGAGATAGCGTGAATCTCAAGGAGCACCGCCAACACCATGCAACACATCCTAAGCATCATCATGATCCTGATCGGAGCAGTGATCATGCTCTTCAGCCTTGTTAAGGCTCGAGAACTGCACATCCTCACCCCCTTCATCCCCGAGCGCAGCAAGTCGGCAATCATCCGTTCCCTGCGTCTGCATCGCGGGCTGATGCTCTTTTTCTTCCTGGTTTACTGCGCGGTGGCCGGGGTCTTCTTCCTTGGCCTCCCCTTTGTCGGTGAGATCCTGGTCGGCTTTGTCTTTCTTTCCGGCGCCATCTTCGTCCTCCTTGGCCTGCATCTCCAAAGCAGTATGCTTTTGGAGATAAAAAATACCCTGCACGGGTTGTTGCCCATCTGTGCTTCCTGCAAAAAAATCCGCAGCGCTGATGGCGATCCCCATGATCCGGCCGCGTGGAGTAGCGTCGAAGCATTCATCTCCGCCAAGACCTCCGCCGATTTCACCCACAGTATCTGCCCGGACTGCCTGAAAAAGCTCTACCCGGACATCTATAAATAAGTACCGCCATGAACTCCCCTCGTTTTGAACCGTTTCAGGACCGCCTGAGCCGCGATATCCGCAACGAACTTTCCGCCTCTCTGCCCCTGGCGCTGGCCCAAAATGACCTGGCTCCGGCCAGGGCTGTTGCCGCCCGCTACCTGCATCAAGATCTGGCGCCACCCTACGTCGCCTATATTGAAACGCGACTGGCAGGGTATGCCAAGGCCCTGGCGATGATCACGCAACTCCCCGCCGAAACGGCCTTGGCCAAGGCCCTGGTATTTTGGGATCTGGGGCTTTTTTTCGAGGTCCACGAAATTCTCGAACAGGCGTGGCATGGGGCGCGTGGCACGGAAAAAGAGATGCTTCAGGCCATGATCCGAGCGGCGGGCTTTTATATCAAGGGGGAGTACGGCTATAACGAGGCTGGGGCCAAAATGGCTGCCCGGGCCGTGGCGGCCCTGGAAAAAAACCGGCAGGCATGCACGGGTTTTGAGTTGGATACACTTCTAGAACGCTTGCGAAACCTGGATCCCAATCCGCCAAAACTGATGCGCTCGTAAAGCGGACGCGGAAAGGGTTGTCTCATTGAATAACCTGGAGGATTTTTCGCTCGAGAATCTCCAGGGTGAATGGCTTTAAGATGAGTTCATCCACCTTGAGCCGCAGGGCCATACAGATCCTGTCCTGCGTTGCCTCCGCGGTCACCATGATAAAGGGGGTGTGTTTCAAGGCCTCGTTGGCGCGTATTTCCCGCAGCAGTTCAAACCCGTTCATCACCGGCATGTTCCAATCGGAGATCACCAGATCTATCTTCTGGGCGTAAAGAATTTTCATGGCCTCGCTGCCATCCGTGGCCTCGTGAATATGGAAAAAGCCCATCCGCTGCAGCTGCATTTTCATGATATTGCGGAGCACCGCCGTATCGTCCACAATGAGGATCGTTCTGTTCACCTGGGTCATTTTCCCCTTCCTTTCCGGCTGGTTGCTTCCTTCTTCCCTCACTTTTCTTCTCGGCATTCTTTCGTGAAAGTATGAACCGTTTTTTTCCCCACCCTGTTCATGCCGGGTGAATCCGCCCCCCATCCCCGCCTACTGCTCAAGGTTTACTCCCCGCAATGATTCTGTTATGATCAGCATTTTTCTTATCCTGTCTCTTTGCTATCGTCGCCGAAGATCGGCGCACAGAACATTTTCCGGAGGTTTTTTATGGCCGATGCATCCCTACCGCCCTTTATCCAGGCTTTGCTCAAGCCTGAAGCATATCCCCATCCGGCCCCGGAAATATCCCTGGTGCAGACGCATATTTCCTATGTGTTGCTGGCAGGATCCTTTGTCTACAAGATCAAAAAACCCGTGGACTTCGGCTTTCTCAACTTCACCACCCTGGAAAAAAGAAAACATTTCTGCGAGCAAGAGCTGCTCTTAAACCGGCGCTTGTGCCCCTCCCTCTACCTTGGCCTGGTTCCGATCACCCTGCAGGACGCAGCCTTTTCCTTGGACGGTCCGGGAACCCCGGTGGAGTATGCGGTGAAAATGGCGCGGATGCCGGAAGAGCGGATGATGGCCAAGGTCATTGACCGGGGCGAACTGAGCAAGGAAACCCTGGACCGGATTATCGCCATCCTGGTTCCTTTTTACGCCAAGGCAGAGAGCACCCCGGCCATTGCAGCATTCGGCACCGCCCAGGCGGTGAGCGTCAATGTGCTGGAGAACTTTGACCAGACCCAAGGCTTCATCGGCTGCCCGGCCCTGAGCCGCGAACAGTTCGAGGCGATCAGCGGTTACGCCCGCGCTTTTCTCAGCACAGAGGAGCTCTTTGCCGAACGCATCAAGGCGGGACGGGTTCGTGACTGCCATGGCGATCTCTATTCCGCCAACATCTGCCTGGCCAACGGAATATACATCTACGACTGCATCGAGTTCAACGAGCGCTTCCGGTACTGCGATGTGGCCAGCGATGTGGCTTTTCTCGCCATGGACCTCGATTTCCATGACCTTTCCGACCTCTCCGACTATTTCATCGAACAATTTTGCCAGGCGGCGGAGGACCACACCTTGCTGCCCATGCTCAACTTCTATAAATGCTACCGGGCCTTTGTCCGGGGCAAGATCGGCCTCTTTACCGCCCATGCCCCGGAGGTTGATCCGGCTACCGCCGAAAACTGCCTGGCACTCGCGAAAAAATATTTCACCTTGGCCCAACGCTATGCCGCGTCCTGATCTCTTTGTTTTTTTCGGTCTGATCGCTACCGGCAAGAGCACTGTGGCCCAAGCCTTTGCCGAAGCCCATGATCTTACCTATTACAACTCCGATGTGGTGCGCAAGGAATTAGCCGGCCTCTCGCCGCAGGCCCACCAGCTTGAGACCGCCGATCAGGGGATCTATACCTCCGAGTTCAGCGCGAAAACCTATGCGGCCCTGCTTGCGCGGGCGGAACACGATCTGAGCCAAAACCGCGGCGTGGTGCTTGACGCCTCATACCAGCGCAAAACCGACCGCGATCAGGTTCGCAAGCTTGCGCAGCGTCTCTCCGTTCGGCTATACTGTATTCTCTGTGTCTGTCCGGAAGAGGAAATGAAACGCCGCATGGCCAAGAGAGCTCTTGACCCGCAGGCGGTGTCCGATGGGCGCTGGGAGATTTATCTGAAACAAAAGGAACGGTTCGAGGCGCCGGCGGAACTTTCTCCGGATCAACTCATCACCCTGCCCACCAATTTGCCGCTGGACACCGTATTACAACAGCTTGCCGCCCAGCTGGAGACGCGACCATGAATACTCGAATCTATGTCCTGAAGTTCCCCAAGGAAGTCATTGACCAGCCCATCATCAGCAATCTGGTCAAGAAATATGACCTGGAGTTCAACATCCTCAAGGCAACGATCCTCCTCCAGCAGGAAGGGGTCATGGTCCTTGAATTCCTCGGCCATAAAGCCAATGTCAAGAAGGGCATCGCCTATCTCAATGAAATGGGGGTGACGGTGAAAAGCATGGCGGGCAACATCCACCGCGATGATGAAAAATGCTACCAGTGCGGAGCCTGCACCGGGATCTGCCCAACCGGCGCGCTCTCTCTCCACCGCCCCGACATGGCGGTGCTCTTTGACGAAGCAAAATGCACGGCCTGCGGCCTGTGTGTTCCCGTCTGCCCGGCGCGGGCAATGGAGGTTTCGCTCAACGGCAACGTCGATCTGGCCGCCTAATCCCCTTTGTGAATCTCCGCCAGCCTTTCCGCTACCCTGGGAAAAAGGCTGAGGTCCGTGTGGGGCAGGAAATGGGAGGCAATGTACTGCTCCTGAAAATATCCCATCTCCGACAGCTCGAAGCTGGTCATTTTTCTGACCACCTCCACCACGTCTTGCCTGATATGATTGCTCATCTCACTCATCCAGGCGCCCATGAGCGAACCGTTCCCGACATAGAGCACCCGCTCGGCATCCACCTGCGGCAATAAGCCAACGGTCATGGCCGAATCAAGATCAATGTAGCTGCCAAAGGCACCGGCCAGGATGACCTGCTCTATATCGGTGATGGCCAGCCCCACCTGTTCCACCAGGGTTGTGATCCCGGCATAGATCGCCGCCTTGGCCCGGATAAAATTTTCAATGTCCACCTCATTGATGACGATGTCGTGCTCCGTACCCGCCTCTTCCCGCCAGACCAGCACATACTCATGGCCGCTTCGCCCCTCCCGGATCCGCTCCGTACCAAGATTCCGGCGAAATTTCCCGCTGCGCTCAACAACCCCCTGCTCAAAAAAGGTCGCGATGACGGCCAACAAACCGGAGCCGCAGATCCCCACCGGCGGCTTGTTGCCCACGGTAATATTCATCGGCTCAAGGGTCTGTGGATTGAGGCTGAAATCTTCAATGGCACCGAGCGCCGCCCGCATTCCGTGGGTAATGCCTCCCCCTTCAAAAGCCGGGCCGGCGGAACAGGCCGCGCACACCAGCCATTCCCGGTTGCCGACCACAATCTCGGCGTTGGTCCCGATATCAATGTAGAGGGTGATCAACTCGGTGCGGTACATGCCGGAACCCATAACCCCGGCAACAATATCTCCCCCCACATAACTGGAGATAGACGGGTAGACCAGAGCCACCGCCGATTTCGGTAGATTGATCCCCAGATCGGTGGCCCGGATGGGGGGGAGAAAGGTGGTGACCGGCACATAGGGAGCGCGCCGGATATTGTCCGGCTCAAGCCCAAGGAGCAGATGGGTCATGGTGGTATTGCCCGCCAGGGTTATGGAGGTGATCTCCTCGCGGCTGATGCTCCCTTTTGCGCCGTTCCCCTCAGGAGTGGCCATGCCCAGCAATCTCTCAAGAATACTGTTGATGGTGTTGGCCACCAGTTCCTGCATCTTGGCGAGACCTTCTTTTTTCTCGGCTACGATGATCCTGGAGATCACATCCTCGCCATAGCCCAGCTGGCTGTTGTATTCCCCGGCACGGGCCAGAACCTTGCCCGAGTTCAGATCTACCAGCACCCCATACACCGAGGTTGTCCCGATGTCAAAAGCCAACCCGAAGCTCCGGTGGCTCCAATCCCCGCCCTGAATATTGGTAAGATAGGATTTTCCCAGGGCATTCACCGGACGCGCGCAGGTTACGGTGATGCGAAAATCGTCCTCCCGCAGCGCCTTACGCAGCATCCGCAAGACCGCCAGATTAAACACCACCCGATGTTCATTGTACTGACTGCTGAGCAGATGAATAACCCGGCCGGCATCGGCCATGTTGTCCTTGGCTGAGGGCGGAGGGATATCCAAACAGATTTTCGTGACCGGCGGAACAAAGATCCCCTGCTCGCGCAGATCCTCGATGTCGTACACATGCATCCGGGCCCGATGCCTGAGCGGTACCGCAGTGCCCAACCCCCCGCTTTTCAAGCCGGATGATTCAGGGACCCGGATCACTGCATCGCTGCTAATTGTTGCCGTGCAGGCTTGGCGATACCCGCCCTCTTTCTCCTGGGTACTGAATTTTTCGCTGAGCCCGCCCTCAACCGCACCCTTTTCAACAATCACCTTGCATTTGCCGCACACCCCGCTGCCACCGCAGGAGGCGTTGATATGAATGCCCGCCTCGCGGGCCGCTTTGATGATCGACATCCCTGCCCCCACCTGCACCGTCCGACCGCTGGGCTCAAAAATGATTACGTGGGTTGCCTGACTGTTAGTCTCTATCATCTTCCTGCCCCCTTCCCTGCCCGATGGATATCCCTGCGACACGCACGCTACTGTGCGCCTGGCCTCTTTCATATCCTATACGTGCACGCACCATCCCGCAATGGTCGTTTGCGCCCCTCCCCTTCGGAAATTACGACAAAAAAAGCCCCCGCGCTATCGCAACGGGAGCCGTCTAACCATACTTTGTGCAGGGTGGTTATTTTTTGCCCTTGCAGCTGCACCCACACCCGCAGCCAGAGGATTGCTCCTCTTTTTTGATCATACAGTCGCTCCCGCCGCAATCAGCACATTTTTTAGGCTTACACCTGCCTTCCTTCGTTGAACCACATTTTTCACATTTGAATATCGCCATCCTGCCACCTCCTGTTCTTATTAATCTGTTGTTTTGGCAAGAGGATACGCTCCTCCGGCCAGATGCCTTACATTGAAAATAAACCACTCATTTCCTGCTGGCCTGCCAACCCTCGTCCTCTCTTTCAGAAAGATAAATTTCTCGCGTGGTCGGGCCAGGTGCATTATTCTTTTCCTGTCACTCTTAACGTTTTTTTTTCCGCGGCAATTCCGAACTGGGTATAATCCTTTCTTCTTGTTTAGGAATTATTACTATTAATAATATATTTCATTCTCCACCGCAACATATAAAGAGAGGTAGTGATATGACTATCAACAGAGACCGCCTTGCCCGGATCTTTACCACCATGTGCGGTATTGATAGCCCTTCCGGCGAAGAAGCCCGCATGGCCGTTTTCATTAAAGAACTCTTCGCCCGGGAATTTCCTGAGGCCATTATCAACGAAGATAGTTCGGCCAGTACAACGGGCTCTGACGCCAACAACCTGGTGATTCACTTCCCCGGCGACCTTGAGGGAGACCCGATTTTTTTCAATTGTCATCTGGATACGGTCGAGCCTGGCCGCGGGATACAGGTCTCACTTGAGGGTTCCCGGTTCTCCAGCAAGGGAGACACCATTCTCGGCGGAGACGATAAAGCAGGCATCGCAATCCTCATCGAGGCCATCAGAACCATCAAAGAGGCAAGAACTTCCCATCTCCCCTTCGATCTTGTTTTCACCACCAGTGAAGAGATCGGTTTACGCGGCGCCAAGGCGCTGGACCTCTCGCTTCTTCGCGCCAAGGAAGGATACGCTCTTGACAGCACCGGGGTAGACCTGCTGATTATCGGGGCGCCTGCCGCCAACCACTTCCACTTCACCATCACCGGTGCCGCAGCGCATGCCGGCTTGCACCCCGAACGAGGCATCAACGCCATTCAACTTGCGGCCCGTTGCCTCGCCGACCTCCCGCTTGGCCGCCTCGACGGAGAAAGCACCGCCAATATCGGCCGGATCTCCGGCGGCACAGCAACAAACATTATTCCGGAAACCGCCTTGGTGGCAGGGGAAGTCCGAAGCCACTCCCCGGAAAAGCTCACCAAGTTTTCCCACGAGATCAGAGATACAGTTCAGTCCATCATTGACGGCTGGACCCCTGAACCCGGTGCACAGCTTGGGGCCGAGGTCAGACCCCACCTCGATTTTCAGCTCAGCCAGGAATACCCGGCCATGTCCATTGACCGCAACGCCTCTGTTCTTCAGCGGGTTGACAAGGCCGCGGCAATCCTG
This sequence comes from Thiovibrio frasassiensis, assembly GCF_029607905.1. Taxonomy (NCBI): domain Bacteria; kingdom Pseudomonadati; phylum Thermodesulfobacteriota; class Desulfobulbia; order Desulfobulbales; family Thiovibrionaceae; genus Thiovibrio; species Thiovibrio frasassiensis. The sequence goes on along the minus strand of NZ_JAPHEH010000001.1, from coordinate 1,224,830 downwards.
AAACGGGAAATCCGCTACGAACGTGCCGGGGGCGGAAGCGATGCCAACATTTTTAACGGAAAAGGGATACCGACTGCCATCATCGGCATCGGCATGGACCATGTGCACAGCACCGAAGAATCCATCGACCTCAGCGATATGGAACGCACCGCCGAACTCGTTATTGCCTTGCTAACTAACTAGAATCAAACAACAAAACCACACATGTTTCACGTGAAACATGTGTGGTTTTCCCAGGTTTCCCCTCCCAAAAAATATACCCACCGCCACAAAAACAAGAGGCTTCCGCGAGGAGAGTGTGTTACTATTGCTCCTAAGCGAGGGGCCGAAGGCTCATTGCCACCCTCAGAAGAGATGCCCGCGAGAAAAATCTGGCGAAATTCGGCCAGAAACCCACATCCGGCGGAGGTTTTTCAACATGGGAAACGGCGCGAAAATTGTGGCCTTGGCCAACCAGAAGGGCGGCGTGGGCAAGACAACCACCGCAATAAACCTGGCCGCCTCAGTGGCGTTGCTGGGCAGAAAGGTCCTGGTGGTCGATTCCGACCCACAAGGAAACACCTCCAGCGGGCTCGGGGTCAGTCGCGCCAATGGCGGAACCCACCTCTATCATTGCTTTATGGGAGAGGCGGAAACCAAAGCGGTTGTACAGCCGGTGCCCGGGTTTAAAAAACTCTCTGTTCTTCCGACCCATATCGACCTGATCGGGGTCGAGGTTGAGCTGATGACCGCGGTGAAACGGGAACGGTACCTGGGCAATCTCCTGGCGGATGTCCGCCAGGAGTATGACTACATCTTCATCGACTGCCCCCCATCCCTTGGCCTGTTAACGATCAACGCGCTCACCGCCGCAGACACTGTTCTCATCCCTCTCCAATGTGAATATTTTGCCCTTGAGGGTTTGAGCCAGCTGGTTAGGACCATCCGCCTGGTAAAAAACTCGTACAATCGGGACCTTGCCATAGAAGGGCTGCTTCTGACCATGTACGATGGCCGCAACAAGCTGACCCATCAGGTGGTTACCGAGGTTAAAAATCATTTTCAAGGGCGGGTGTATGACACGGTGATTCCACGGAATGTCCGCCTCAGCGAGGCCCCAAGCCACGGACAGGCCGCGATCGTGTACGATAAGCGCTCAAGCGGTGCGCTCAGTTATTACCAGCTTGGAAAAGAGTTTCTCCGCAAGCAACCGAAGCTTGCGACAAAAGAGGAGGGAAAACCATGATAAAAAAATCAACCTCGGCACTCGGCAAAGGGCTGGACGCCCTCTTGCCGTCCAGCGGTTCCGATGGACGGGAATATTTCTTATGCCCCATTGGGGCCATTGAACCCAACCCAAATCAGCCGCGAAAAGATATTAATGATGTCGCCCTGGCCCAACTTTCGGCCTCTATCCACGAGAAGGGTGTTTTGCTGCCACTCGTTGTCTGTGCGCATGGTGAGGAAGGGAAATACCAGATCATCGCAGGAGAAAGGCGCTGGAGGGCCGCCAAGATGGCCGGACTGGACGAGGTTCCGGTTTTGCTCAAAGACGTCACCCCTCTTGACCGCCTCGAACTCGCGCTGATCGAAAATATCCAGCGTCAGGATCTGAATCCGCTGGAAGAGGCAGAAGCCTACCTCCGCCTGGTAAAGGAATTTCACCTGACCCAGGAAGAGGTGGCAAAGCGGGTCGGCAAAGAGCGCTCAACCGTAGCCAACGCCCTGCGGATCAACCAGCTCCCCGATTTTGCCAAGGAGGATCTGGCCCGCGGCACCTTAAGCATGGGCCATGCCAGAGTATTGCTCAGCGTTGGCGATGAAGCAGTCATGCGAGAGGTCAGAAACGAGATTGTCCAACAAGGGCTTACGGTTCGCCAGGCCGAAGCCTTGGCGCAAAAACAGAAGAAAAAAATGGCCGGCGCAAGCAGCGGGGCAAAACGACAGCCCCGGAAATCGGCCAATGAATTGCCCGAGTCCTATTGCAAGTCACTGGCCAACGGGCTCATCAATTACCTGGATACCAAGGCCCGGATCATTCAAAGCGGCACCCGGGGCAAAGTGGAAATCGAGTACTACTCACACGATGACCTCGAGCGGGTATTGTCGCTCTTGATGCCAGGATCAGCAAAATAATCTTTATTTTCGAATAGTTAACCATGAATCAATTTGAAGAACAGGCCGAAATCGTCCGACAGGAACAGCTCACTCCGGAAATATTCCGCCTGTCGCTGAAGGCCCCGGAAATTGCGAGCCAGGCGCGGCCCGGACAATTTGTCATGGTGCAAACCGCCTCGTGCTATGACCCCCTTCTCCGCCGCCCTCTTTCCATCCACCAAACCATCGGCAATGAGCTGGTACAGCTTCTTTATAAGGTTGTAGGGAAAGGAACCCGGATGCTCGCCGCTTTGACTCCGGGGCAAAGGCTGAAGCTGACCGGTCCCCTGGGGCACGGTTTCGATTTTTCCGACCAACAAGCACTTTGCCTAGTGGGCGGAGGGATGGGCATTGCTCCCCTCTATTTTCTTGCCAAAGAGATCCTGCGCACCGCCAATCCCCCCAAATGCGTGGTCCTGCTCGGCGCTCGTACTGCCGCCGAATTTGGCCCGCTGCCCCGGGATTTCATGGATATCGGGGTTACCCAAACCCATCTTGCCACCGACGATGGGAGTCTCGGCCACCAAGGGTTTGTGGCTGAACTGCTTCTCCAGCACCTTGCGCCTGGAAACCAATGGTCGGTGTGCACCTGCGGCCCGCATCCGATGATGAAGGCGGTGGTCAAGGCATGCCGACAGCAGGAGTGGCAATGCCAGGTCTCCCTGGAAACCATGATGGCCTGTGGAATCTCCGCCTGTCTCGGCTGCGCGATACCTCGGGCCGATCTCTCCGGCCCCTATCTCCATGTCTGCAAGGATGGCCCGGTATTTAATGCAAACGAGGTGGCCTGGCTATGAATCAACCGGATTTACGCGTCACCATTGGCGACCTCGTTTTCAAGAATCCCGTCCTTACCGCCTCCGGAACCTTCGGCTACGCCAAGGAGTTCGCCCCCTTCGTTAATCTCCATCACCTGGGCGGGGTGGTGGTTAAAGGCATCTCGCTGGCACCGCGCCGGGGCAATCCTCCGCCCCGCATCGTGGAAACAGCAGGAGGGATGCTCAACGCCATCGGCCTTGAAAATGTGGGGCTTGACCGCTTTATTAGCGAGAAAATGGACTATCTGCGGGGAATAGGGACCAGGGTTATCGTCAATATCCTGGGAGACAGCCTGGAAGAATATCAGACCTTGGCTCAACGGCTCAGCGAGGTTGAGGGGATCAGCGGGCTGGAGGTCAATATCTCCTGCCCCAATGTGAAAAAGGGCGGGGTTGCCTTTGGCACCGATCCGGCCATGGCCGAGGCAGTAACCCGGGCGGTGTGCGCCCACACCACCCTGCCGGTAATCGTCAAACTTTCCCCCAATGTCACGGACATAACCCAGATCGCCAGGGGTGTGGAAGCGGGCGGGGCACAGGCGGTCTCTCTGATCAACACCCTGCTGGGCATGGCCATTGATGTGAAAAGCCGCAGACCGAAGCTGGCCAATATCGTAGGCGGCCTCTCAGGCCCGGCGATCAAACCCATTGCCCTGCGCATGGTCTGGCAGGTGGCCCAGGCCGTAAAGATACCGGTGATCGGCATCGGCGGCATCACCACCACCGAGGATGCCCTGGAATTTCTTTTGGCTGGGGCAACAGCCATCGAGGTTGGCACCGCCAACTTCATCAACCCCCGTGCCAGCCAGGAGATCGTCGAAGGACTTGGCCGGTATGTGACGGAAAATAAACTTTCCGGGATCAGTGAGGTGATTGGCGGACTTATTGTGGGATAATTATTAGAAAACCCAAGAAGCGGAAAGTGACCATCACATCTCCACCGTAGTCCCTCCCGTATCATCCCGCACCAGAGTAACGACTTGGGCATTCCCCACCTTGATTGCCCGAAACTCCCCAAGGGGTCGCGCCAGATAATGGAGCAGCAGCGCCCGAACCACGATCAAATGCGAAACCACCAACAAGGTCTGCCCTGGAAATTCAGCACAGAGTGATTCAATAAAAGCGACCGCCCTCCCCTGCACCTCGGCAATGGTCTCACAGCCCGAAACGCTAAAGCCAGCCGGGTCGGCTAGCCAGGTTGGATATTCAGAGGCAAACCTCGCCCGAATCATCTCCTTGGTCAGGCCATCCCAATGGGGAATGCGGATCTCGTTTAACGCATCCTTCGCTTCAACCGGCACGGAGAGCAAGTCGCCAACAATCCCGGCCGACTGCCTGGTCCTCGCCAAAGGACCAGAGAAAATCTTGTTGATCGCGCAAAGAGCAAGTCTTTTCCCAACCTCCAAAAGCTGGGACTCTCCCTCCGGATGCAAGGGCTCCTGGGTGCGTCCGGCAAAGAGATCATTCTTGTTTGCCGCAGTAACCCCATGCCGAATAAGATAGATGGTGGTTTTCATATATATCCTTTCACTCGTTCGTCCGAACCGTCTTGCTTCGCAAAAGAGACCGATTCCAGTAAGCATCGCAGCCGCATGGTTTACAAAAAACTCTTGCCCTCCCACGTTTCTTCGGGGTAAGCTTCAAGTTTTAAACTCTACGGAAAACTACCCTTCTTTTCAATAAGGAAACAGGTCATGCTCAAACAAATCCAGCGTACAATCTTCCCGGCAATGCTTGCCGCACTGATTTTCGCCATGCAGCTCGCCTTGCCGAGCACCGGCACCGCCCAGACCGGACGCATCGCCTTCCTGCCCTTCAAGGCCAACGCCCCCCAGGACATGAGCTATCTCACCAGCGGCATCCGCAATATGCTGGCAAGCCGGCTTGCCTCGGAGATCGGCCTCACCGTAATCGACAACGCCACGGTGGACAAGGCCCTGGCCAGCGCCGGGAACCCGACCCAGAACGAGGCGTATCTCAAATTGGCCAAATCGCTTCAGGCCGACTACCTGGTGGCCGGCAGCCTCACCTCCCTGGGCGGCAGTCTTTCCCTGGATGCCAAGTTTTTTGAGGTGGCCAAGGGGCAGACACGGAATTTTTATGCCACAGCCAAGAACGAAAGCGAGATTATCCAGAGCATCGACTCGCTCGCTTGGGATATAGGCGAGAAGATCTTCGCCCACAAACGCCCCGCCACCGCGCTGGTCCAACCCCAAGCAGCCGGGCAGGCTGCCCAGCCCCAGTATGCTACGGCCCATCCGGACCGGGCCTTTGCCGGCCGCACCGGCGCGGGAGGCGGCTCACCCTTTATCTATCCGAAAGGCATCACCAGCGAGTTCCAGAAAACCCAGAACATGAAGCTTTCCCTGCAGTACATGGAAACGGCCGATCTTGACGGCGACGGCCAGGACGAGGTGATTTTTGCCGACATCGACTCCGTGCAAATCTATAAGCGCGACGAGAATCGCTTACGCAAGGTTGGCCAAATCCAAGGCAAGGCAGGATACCGCATTCACGCCATCACCGTGGCCGACTTGGACAAAAACGGCAAGCCGGAAATCTATGTCAGCGCGGCAGACGCAAAACAACCCAACTCCTTTGCCTTCGAGTGGCTTGGGGCAGACAAGGGCAACTATCTGTTCCAGGATGCCAGATGGTACATCCGGGCCATGCCCATCCCGGGCGAAGGCATGGTCCTGGCCGGCCAGCGGGCAGGATCGAACAAAGCGGTTGACCCGGGGATCTTCCGTCTTGACCAGGGCAATAAGGATCTAAAAGCAGGCAGCGCCATGGAGGTTCCGGAGAGCCTCAACCTGTTTGATTTCACCATTGCCGATCTCGATAACGACGGCAGCCGGGAGATCATCGCCATCGACCAATACGACCGCCTCAAGGTCATGCGCTCCAGCGGCACCGTCCTCTGGAAGAGCGATGAGTTTTACGGCGGCACCACCCGCTACATCGGGGGCACCGATGCCTTTGGCGCAAGCAAAGAAAGTAGCCAGGATAGCTCCGCCCGCATCTACATCCCCTCGCGGATCATCGCCTATGACGTCAATGGCGACGGCCAACTGGACATCATCATCAACAAAAACCTCTCCACCTCGTCGCGGTTGTTCACCAACATGAAAAATTACCCCTCCGGCGAGATCCACGCCCTGAGCTGGAACGGCATCGCCCTCTCCGAGCTGTGGCGGACAAGAAAGATCGACGGCTATATCGTGGACTACCTTCTCCGCCCCAATGCGGACAAGAAGGGTGCTGAGCTGCTGGTGGGACTGGCGCTCAACGCCGGTTCGCTGGACATGTTCAGCGAACAGACCTCGACCATGCTCATCTACCAACTGGATTTCAGCAAAAAGCAGGAGCAGTAAGACCGTAAAGAAATATGAAGAGCGCATGGAAACACAGGAAATTCTTGCCGCCCACAAGACCATGAAAGTGATGGCCGCCGCAATCGAGAATGCAAAGGGTGACAGGTGGGTGGCGGAAACCGAAGTGTTGCGTGCCCTACAGGCATAGAGCAGAAGACAAGCGCCGTTCGTGGTGAGCCTGTCAAGCCAAACGCATTTCACACGTGGTCCAGGTCATAGCGTAAGGGTGAGGATTGGTTCCTCTCCCGGTAAAAAAAATTAGACTGCGGTAAAAAAAACTTGACATTGCGTCTAAGAATTTGCTTTAACGGACTTGAGTCTTTTTTTTATTAACACTTATCAAGGAGATAAGAGATGAAAAAAGTATTATCTACAGTCGCAGCTTTGGGCCTGGTCGCGGGACTGGCCACCACTGCCTCCGCCGTTGAATTTAAAATGAGCGGCATGTACCTGGTTGAAGGCGCATATCTGTCCGATGGTTCCGGCAATGGCGTTAATCCCACCGAAGAAGTTGGCGAAGATAACCTCTCCGACAACTACTACCTGCACACCTTTGAGATGAAGCCCACCATGAAGGTCAACGACAAGATCTCCATGACCTCGGTTATCCGTCTCGCAGACGACACCTTCTGGGGCAACCAGGTTGACGGCGATCTTGCTGCTGACCGCAACATTGGTGGAGCCAATAGTGATGTCGAAGTTTGGCAGCTGTACATGGACTATGCCTCCCCCATCGGCAAGATGAAATTGGGTCGCACCTCTGCCGGCGCATACGGCACCGGCTTCCGTGATTTCGATTCCCGCGCCAACCGGGTTATGCTCTACCCTTCCTTCCTGGCAGACGGCCCTTGGTCCACCCTGTTCTACGTAGAAAAGGTTACGGAGAACAGTGTTACTGCCAACTCACAGACCGCTAACGATTCCGACAAGTATGTTGGTCGTGTGTACTACAAGAACGAAAATCTTGATTCCGGCCTGCACTACGGCTACTACAACGACAATGACACTGCTGCGCATCCAACCTACACCACCAGCAAGCAAGAGTTGACCGCCTATGGCAAGTACAAGATGGACAACTACTTTGTTAACGCCGAGTTGACCCACTTCTTCGGCGAGAAAGATTTTGTTGCCGCTGGCACCGCTGACCGAGATTACGATTCTTGGGCAGGCATGCTGCAGGTAGGTGCCAAGGTTGACGCCCTGACCCCGAGCCTCATGTACTTCTACGGCCAGGGCCAGGATGCTACCTCCACTGATATCGAGAATGCTCTGGGCGAAACCGGCACCGGCGATCTCTTCGAGCCCCTCTACATCCTCACCGGCCGTCACACCGGCCTGTTGAACAACGATCTCTTCAACGGCATGACCGGCGGCATGAGCACCAATGGCGTACACGCCATCGTTGCTGCTGCCGACTATGCGGTTTCCAACCAGTTGTCCCTGCACGGCGCAATCGGCTGGGCCAAGGCTGACGAGGTTGCTGCAGGTGCAGATGATTCCTACGGCTGGGAGTACAACGTCGGCGCTGCTTACAAGCTGCTCGACAACCTGACCTACGAGGCACATTTCGGCTACCTGGATGCCGGCGAATACTTCGAGAGCGCCATCAATGCTAACGATGAACAGAGCATCTACATCCTGACCCACTCGCTGACCATGACCTTCTAATCCTGTCTATGCCTTACGCATAGCAGTTTAGTTGGAAGCTGTTCACATCAAGCCCTGCCGGATTTCCGGCAGGGCTTTTTTTTATTAGTATTTGACTGGGGGAGAATTGCCTGTCCGGACAAACACCGGCGAATTACCCATTCACTATCCTTGCTTACCTTCTCCCCTCTTGCCTCTCTTGACTTTTTGCCGGAGAAGGGATAAGAATACCTGTTTTTCTGCCATTATTTCTGATTGACGTATTTTCCCCGCGATACATCGCTGGGTGTTTTTTATCTCTTCCGTGCAGGCGAGGCAAACGATGACCATTCAGGCCCTCAAAGGCTTCAAGGATATTCTCCCCGATGAGGTCGGGGTCTGGCAGCATATCGAGGCCACGGCCAGGGATATCTTTCAGCGCTTCGGCTTCACCGAGATCCGGGTGCCGATCCTGGAAAAGACCGAGCTCTTTGCCCGCTCCATCGGTGAGGCCACCGATATCGTCGAAAAAGAGATGTACTCCTTTCCCGACCGCAACGGCGATTCGGTCACCATGCGGCCGGAAGGCACCGCTTCGGTCCTGCGGGCCTTTATCGAGCATGGTCTGCAGACCAGGCTGCCGGTGCAGCGCCTCTATACCATCGGCCCCATGTTCCGGCATGAACGCCCGCAAAAGGGGAGGCTGCGGCAGTTTCACCAGATGAGCGTCGAGGTGTTGGGCTTGGATCATCCCCGTCTGGATGCCGAGCTGATCGCCATGGCCTGGTTGATCCTGCAAGAGCTTGGTCTTACCACGAGCCTGCAGATCAACTCCCTGGGTTGCCCGGCCTGTCGGCCCGGTTACAAAGAGGCCCTGGTACAATTTCTGGCCGCCCGCAAAGAGCATATCTGTGAAGATTGCCAGCGGCGCAGCCAAAGCAACCCGCTCCGAGTACTGGACTGCAAGAGCAGCCATTGCCAGGAGCAGTATGTGAACGCGCCCTCCATCCTTGAGCATCTCTGCCCGGGCTGCGCGGACCATTTCAGCCAGGCCAAGGCAAGCCTTGATCTCCTCGCAATTCCCTACGCGGTGAACCCCTTCATGGTCCGCGGCCTTGATTATTACACCCGCACCACCTTTGAGCTCGTCACCGATGCCCTGGGCGCGCAGAGCGCGGTGGGGGCAGGCGGCCGCTACGACGGGCTGGTGGCACAGTTGGGCGGGGCCAAGAACATGCCCGGCATCGGCTTTGCCATGGGCATGGAACGGCTGGCCCTCCTGCTGGGCCAGCAGAACGCAGGGTCCTGCCCTGAGACCGCCACAGACCTTTTTGTCGCCGCCCTGGGCGAGGAGGCTGCGGTCAGGGCGTTTCCCCTGGTGCACCTGTTGCGGCGCAAAGGGCTGCAGGTGGGTATGGATCTTGAGGGCAAGAGCCTGAAAAGCCAGATGAAGCAAGCAGACCGCGCCAAGGCGCGCTTTGTCCTCATTCTGGGCGAGGAGGAGCTCGCCAAGGGCGAAGCGATGCTGCGCGATATGAGCAGCAAGGAGCAGCAGCAAGTGGCTCTGGCGGGGACGGAAGAGGCTTTCTGCGCGATGCTGATTGAGGCTATCGCGAAAACCAAACAATAGGCTACAGAAAGGATGTTTTCTTGGTCCTCTCGGGAAAAATCGTCACCCCGACGAAAACCAGGGTTCAACCTTTCCGCCGATACTTGAAAAAACTGGATCGGAGTCTCGCTTGGCTCGCTTACCTCCGGCTTTCGCCGGAATGACGGAATAATACTACGGTCTATCTTGGTTACGCACACCCGCGCCTCTGCGCCGTTGCGTTAATTTTTTTCACTTTTCACTATTCATTTTTCACTACCTAAAAGGAGCAGTCCTATGGAATCCATGGGAGGACTCAAACGTACCCACAACTGTAATGCCCTGACCCAAGCCGATGTCGGCAAGGAGATCGTTCTCATGGGGTGGGTGCTCAGGCGCCGGGACCATGGCGGGGTTATTTTCATCGACCTGCGGGACCGCTGGGGGCTCACTCAGGTGGTGTTCAACCCCGAGATCAATGCCGAGATCCATGCCAAGGCCCATAACATCAGAAGCGAGTGGGTCCTGGCCATCCGGGGCGTTGTCGAAGCGCGGCCCGATGGGATGCGCAACCCCAAGCTCCCCACCGGCGAGATCGAGGTGCGGGTCACGGAGTTACGGATCCTCAACCAGAGCAAGACCCCGCCCTTTCCGCTGGACGAGGAGACCGAGATCTCCGAAACCCTGCGCCTCAAGTACCGCTACATCGACCTGCGGCGTCCCCGCATGGCCGAGAGCCTCATCATGCGGCACAAAGCGTCCCAGGCCATTCGCACCTATCTCAACGGCGAGAATTTTCTTGAGATCGAGACCCCGGTGCTCACCCGCTCCACTCCGGAAGGGGCCAGGGACTATCTGGTGCCGAGCCGGGTCAACCAGGGGAAATTCTTTGCCCTGCCCCAGTCGCCGCAGCTGTTCAAACAGCTCCTGATGGTGGCCGGCATGGACCGCTACTACCAGATCGTTCGCTGTTTCCGCGATGAAGATCTGCGCGCCGACCGGCAGCCCGAGTTCACCCAGGTGGATATGGAGCTCTCTTTTGTCGAAGAAGAGGACATCTACACTATCGCCGAAGGGCTGATGCAACTCCTGTTCAAGGAAACCATCGGCCTTACGCTCAGCCTGCCCTTCCCGCGCATGACCTATGAAGAGGCGATGAACCGCTACGGCTGCGACAAACCGGATACCCGTTTCGGCTTTGAGCTGATCAGCCTCACCGAAGAGGTGCGCAATTGCGGCTTCCAGGTGTTCCGCACCGTGGTGGAAAAGGGCGGCATGGTCAAGGCCATCAACGCCAAAGGGTGCGCCCATTTTTCCCGCAAGGACCTCGACGATCTCACCGCTTACGTGGCCAATTTCGGAGCCAAGGGGTTGGCCTGGGTCAAGGTCAAGCCGGATGGCGAATGGCAGTCGCCCATTGCCAAGTTCTTCTCCGACGAGGAGCGGGCCGGCATGAGCAAAACCCTGGGCGCCGAAACCGACGACCTGCTCTTTTTTGTCGCCGACCAGCCAGGGGTCGTGCACCAGGCGTTGTCCGAGCTGCGCCTTGAGATGGGGCGCAGGCTCAACCTCATCGACAAAAAGCAGTTCAACTTCCTCTGGGTCTGCGACTTTCCGCTCCTGGAGTATGACCATGACCAGAAGCGGCATACGGCCGTGCATCACCCCTTTACCGCCCCCAACGAGGAAGATATCCCCCTCATGGATACGGAGCCGGGCAAGATGCGAAGCCGGGCCTACGACCTGGTTTTAAACGGCACCGAGATCGGCGGCGGCTCCATCCGGATCCATCAGAAGGAGATGCAGGAACGGGTTTTTGCCGCCTTGGGCATTTCGGAAGAGGAAGTGACAGACAAATTCGATTTTCTCGTCAAGGCGCTTGAGCTGGGCGCGCCGCCGCACGGCGGCATGGCCTTTGGTCTGGACCGTTTGATGATGATCCTGCTGGGCCGCGACTCCATCCGCGACGTTATCGCCTTCCCCAAAACCCAGAAGGCGACCTGTCCGCTCACCGATGCTCCGTCCGCCGTAGCGAGAAAGCAGCTGACCGAGCTGGGGTTACGGCCCGACTGGAAGGAGTAGGAGAACAGTGAAAAATGAAGAGTGAAAAGTTAAAAATTAAAAGTTCTCCGCTTTTCACTCTTCATTTTCAACGCTTCACTTTTCACTGAGAATATCCCCCACCATCTCCCGGATCTGCGGCTCCGGGTCATCGGCCAGGGGCTTGAGGTGGGCCAACGCCTCGGTGGTGCCGATGATGCCCAGCAGGGTCACGGCCTCCCCCCGCATCCACACCGTCTCCTCACTGAGCACCGGAAGCAAGGAGGGAATAGCGAGCGCCACCTCCTGCGGGTGGATAGCCATCATCTCTTCAAAAAGCACCGCCATCCCCATCCGCACCCGAAAGCGCTCATCACGCAGCAGCTCGCCGCTGAGCGCGTAGAGAGAAGGGTCCTGCCTGAACATGGCCATGATGTTCTCCACATGGCCCAGCTCCAAGAAATCGCCAATAACCGCGATCATTTCCGCCCGTTCTTTTTCGTGCATGATTGTTCCTTTGGGGTTCACAGATTCAAGGCTGGGATACGCAGGGACAGGTGCATGCGACAAAACCCTTTAACAATAGCCGCAAAACAGCGATCCTTCGACGGGGTCAGGATGAACGGAAATCACTTAATTCATTGAGATTCCGTTCGTGCTGAGCCCTTCGACCATGCTCAGGAGAGCCCTGTCGAAGCACTTGTTTAAAACAATTCCGATTCATTCCAGAGAGATTGAGCTGAATCCTGGAACATATCCCTTGTGTGTCTCAGGGATCAGCTCCTTAAAGTCGACCACCGAAGGGAACTCCTCTGAACGGGCAACCGGCTTGCGGCTGCTGGGGCGGGCAACAAAGACAAGAAAGCCCATGCCGTACTGCCGGGCAGAGGCCAACACCTTTGCGGTGTCATCGGCCAGCATGGTTCTTTCTTTCTCATAGCCCAGCATCGCTTCCAGCCCTTGCCAGAAGCGCGGATCTTCCTTGGCCATCCCAACCTCTTCCGCACAGATGATCCGGTCAAAATATCCGGTCAGCGCCGTTTTTTCCATCTTGATGGCCAGGGTCTTGCTGTGGGCGTTGGTCACCAGATAGATCTTCTTGCCGGCCGCGCGACAAAACCTGAGAAAGACCACCACATGGGGATGTACGCCGATAAGGTGATTGATCTTCATTTTAAGGGCCGGGATATCAAGCCCCAGCTCATTGGACCAGAAATCCAGATCGGTCCAGGCGAGGGTGCCCTCCCTGCCCTTATAGCGAGACAACAGCTCTTGCCTTGCCTCGTCGATGGAAAGGTCATGCTCCAGAGCATAGTGCTCCGGCACATAATGCTCCCAGAAATAATCGTCAAAATGCCGGTCCAGCAAGGTGCCGTCCATGTCCAACAGGACCGTGTCTATTGCCTGCCAATCCAATAGTGGTGTTTCCATCATATGCGCTCATCAGGCCCAGGTCGCTTGTGCGCCTTTCGCCTTGTTTTTTTATTTGACAACGATCCAGCTTAAAGCAAAAAAATAGCAAATCAATAAGGGGGGGGGTAAATGTTCAGCAGCGCCGCTTCGCTGCTGCCGCAGATGCGCGAAAGAGGCCAGCGAAGTGTGCTATTGCAATGAGCAGGCCGATGACAAAGCAGATGCGGTGCTGCTGGACAGTTACCCTATTTGTCCAGATCACGATGGAAGAGCTTCACCACCCATTTGCCCCCGGCAAGATGGCGATGAACCTCCTCGGCCACCGCGACGGAGCGGTGTTTCCCGCCGGTACAGCCAACGGCGATGGTGAGATAGGCCTTGCCAGCCTGTTCGAATTCCGGCAGCAAAAAATCAAGCAGCCCGGAAAGGTGGGCGAAAAATTTGCGGCCGCTCTCATTTGCCAAGGCATGCGCAGCCACCGCCGCATCGCGCCCGGTTTTTTCCTTGAGCTCTGCCACATAATAGGGGTTTGGCAAAAAACGGACATCAAACAACAAGTCTGCCTCGCTTGGCAAGCCATGTTTATGGCCAAAAGAAAGGATGTTCACCCGCATGTCGGCAACCGGAGAAGCATCGTGCTGCAGGAGCTTATGCCGCAGCTCGGTGGGGGTGAGATTGCTGGTGTCGATCACCCGGTCAGCCAGGTGGCGAAGACCGGCCAAACGCGTCTTTTCGGAGGCAATCCCGTCCTGAACCAAACCGACCTGAGCCAGGGGGTGGGCGCGGCGCAGCTGACTGTAACGCCGGAGCAGAACCGTGTCATTGGCCTCGAGAAAAACGATCTGCGCCAGCGTGACCTTGGGCTTCACTTCCTTCAATACTCCGGCCAGAGCGGGGGCAAGCTCGGCATCCCTGGCATCCATGACCAGAGCCAGGCGGTGGGGCCCATCAGCTTTCCGGGCCATGCCGTCGAGCAGGGGCAGGAGGAGAAAAACAGGGAGGTTATCGATACAGAGAAACCCGGCATCCTCAAAAACATTGAGGGCCGTGGACTTGCCTGCCCCGGAAAGGCCGGTGATGATGGTCAGGGTTAGTGGCGGGATGGCGGGTTCAGACATGGCGTGACAAGGCTCCGGCAAAGGGGAAGACAGGCATCCGGGTCAGCTCAGTTTGGGTTTTTTTCGGAACTTGGACGGGAGAATCCCAATCTGCTCCCGGTACTTGGCCACGGTCCGCCGCGCCAGCTTGATATCCTCTTTGGCGAAGATCTCGGCAATGGCATTGTCGCTCAAGGGGTCTTGATGGTCTTCACCAGCAATAATACTACGGATCCGCTCCTTAATGCTTTCCGAGGCCATGGCGTCGCCGCCGTCATGGCGGCTGATGGCGGAGTTGAAGAAATATTTCAACTCAAAGGTGCCTTGGGGGGTATGCACGTACTTGTTACTCGTCACCCGGCTGATCGTCGATTCGTGCATGCCGAGATCCTCGGCCACATCGCGCAAGACCAGGGGCTTCAGATGGGCGACCCCTTTCTCAAAAAAATCGTGCTGAAACTTAAGGAGCGATTCCACCACCCGGTAGATGGTGCGTTGCCGCTGATGGATACTTTTTATCAGCCAAAGGGCCGATTTGAGTTTCTCTTGCACGTAATTCTTGGTGTCGGCCGGGGCGCCGGAATCTTTTTTCAGGATATCCTTGTAATAGTTGCTGACCTTGAGCCGGGGCAGCCCTTCATCGTTTAGAAGAATGACATATTCCCCGCCGATCTTGTGCACATAGACATCGGGGATGATGTACTGGGGCTCCTCTTCGGAATAGATCCTGCCCGGATGCGGGTCCAGGGCGGTAATCACCGTGATCGCGCTGAGGATTTCCTCGATGGGCCGGCCCGTAGCCCTGGCAATGGCCCCGAAATTTCTGTTTTCCAGGGTATGCAGATGCTCCCGGACGATGGTCGCGGCCAGGGAAACCCCAAGCCCCAAACGGGCAAGCTGCAAGAGCAGGCAATCCTTAAGATCCCGCGCCCCGACCCCGGCCGGGTCCATCTCCTGGACCACACTGATCATGCGGTGGGCCAACTCAGCGTCACAGCCCGTGCCTTCGGAAATTTCCGCCTCCGTCACCACCAGAAAACCATCCCGGTCCAGGTTGCCGATAACGAAATGGCCGACCTCCTGCTCCTCTGCCGTAAGATGGGACAGAGTCAGTTGCCAGGAAAGATGGGAATGCAGGTCCGGTTTGGCGGTCAGGATGTCAAGGCGGGAGGGCAGGTCGTTGTCATCCCGGCCCCGGCTGGAGAAACCGCTTTCATATTCGTTGCTGTAATTTTCCCAGTCGATCTCCCGCAAGGAAGAGTCGTTTTCCATCTGGACCTCGGTGGTCCGTTCCGGCTCGACCACGGCAATGTCCATCTGATCCGGGCCATTGCCTTCATGCTCTGCCTCGCCCTGATCCTGGGTGTCCGTCGCTTCTTCCAGCACCGGGTTGATCTCGATTTCCTGCTGGATGGTTTCGGCAAGCTCAAGCCGGGAAAGCTGCAGCAACTTGATCGCCTGCTGCAACTGGGGGGTCATCACCAGTTGCTGGCTGAGTTTCAGTTGCTGTCTCAGTTCAAGAGCCATGTTCGCCGAAATCCTTTACTGCAAAAGACACACAGGGTGCGGCGCGGGATTGCGCGGCCCTTGTGTGAGTATAATACTCCATGACGGCAAGGTTTTTGCAAGAAGAATTTAAGGGAACGAAGAAAGAAAGGGTATTTTGTTGCGATGGCTGTCAGGAAGAAATCATTCCACAAGGCACCAAAAACCAGCCGCGCCGCTTCGCTGCTGCCGCAGATGCGCGTGTCAAGTGTCGGCAGAAGTGTCCGACAAAGAGGCCTGCGAAGTGGCTATTGCACATGAGCCGGCCGATGAAAGCTAAGCGAGCGAGACTGCGACGCGGATGCGGTGCTGCTGAACGGTTACTACAAGGTGAAGTTTTCACCGAGATACATCCGCCGGGCTTCCTCACTGCCGACAATCTCATCGGCGCCGCCATGGATGAGGATCTTGCCCTGGCTGACGATATAGGCCTGATCGCAGACGGAAAGGGTTTCCCGGACATTGTGATCGGAGATGAGCACCCCCAGGCCGCGGGTTTTCAGATTCCCGATGATCTGCTGCAGATCGGCCACCGATAACGGATCGATGCCGGCAAACGGCTCATCCAGGAGAATAAAATGCGGATTCGTAGCCAGGGCCCGCATGATCTCCACCCGGCGGCGTTCGCCTCCGGAGAGCGAATGCCCCCGGTTGCCGGCCAAATGGGAGATCTTCAGATCTTCCATGAGCTGGCCCACCCGGCTGTTGATCTCGGCCTTACCAAGGCCAAGCGGCTCCAGGACGATGCGGACATTTTCTTCCACGGTGAGTTTTTTAAAAACCGAAGATTCCTGGGGCAGATAGGAAAGTCCTCTGCCGGCCCGCTGGTGGATGGGCAGATCGGTGATATCCTCCCCGTCCAGCAGGATAACGCCGGCATCCGGCCGGACAAAGCCGGCAATGGCATAGAAGGTGGTGGTTTTCCCGGCGCCGTTTGGCCCGAGCAACCCGACCACCGTGCCGGTTTCAACCCGCAGACTGATCCCGTCGACAACCGTCCGGGCCTTATACCGTTTGACAATATCTTTTGTTTCTAGAACAGACACGGAAGCCTCCGGGGGAATAATGAGCAAGGAAAAGTTAAGAAGGAAAAGTTAAAAAATAACGAGGGTCCCGCACAACCGACAGTGCGCATGGGGTAGTCTGTTGATTGTGCACTCTTCACTTTGCACTCTTCCCTTCTTTCTCCGGGCCTTGGCCGCCGGGATAGAAAAAGGCCTTGACCCGCTCGCCCTTCTTCTCGCCCCGCTCGGCGATGCTCTTGCCCTGGTCGAGAAACACGACAACGGTATGGCCGGTAACGAGGTTGTTGTCCTGCCAGACCTTGCTGTTGCCGATGAGAATCATTTTGCGCTCGGCTTCATAGTACTCCATTTTGTCGCCGGTGCCGGTCATCCCCTCATTCTGGATTTCCACATTGCCCGAGGCAAAAAGCTTCTTCAGACTCCGCTCCTCGCTCTGGGGCCTGCTGGCTTTTTCTTCGCTGGAAAGATAGTACACCGTCATTTCCGCGGCGCGGATCACCAACTGGCCCTGCTTGGCATCGACGTTTCCGGAAAAAAGAACCGCGTTATCGTCTTTCAGCGAAACCATCCTATCCGCCTCAATATGAATCGGCGGTTTGGCGGTCGCAGGGTTGGAAGCTGGCGCGGCCAGGCCTGGACCGGCAACCAGAAAGGGACACAGGATCACAAGTCGGCATAAAAAACGGGGCAAAGGGTTCATACTTTTTTAGTTTCCTTTTCTGCTGATGGACTCTGAAAAATAAGGATACCAGCATCGAGGTTTCTCGGCAATCGCTTTGCCGGAAGAGACCCCCTGTTTTTTTGCCCGCCTATCTTCTTTACAGATTGACGCGGACGGTATATGTTTTGCGCACTATCAGGACAATACGGCGCCTTTTCCCCGAAAAGAGCCGCCCCGACCATTCAACTTCTACAGACAGACTGCCATGCTCACAGGTATCGAAAAAGCCAAAACCCTCATCGAGTCCTTGCCCTATATCAAGAAGTTCTACGGCAAAACCGTGGTCATCAAATATGGCGGCCACGCCATGGTGGATGAGGAGTTGAAAAAGAGCTTCGCCCTTGACATCATTCTGATGAAGTACGTCGGCATCAACCCGGTGGTGGTGCATGGCGGCGGCCCGCAGATCAACAAATTCCTGAACAAGATGAACATCAAGAGCGATTATGTTCAGGGCATGCGGATCACCGACGGCGAAACCATGGATGTGGTGGAAATGGTCTTGGTGGGCAAGGTGAACAAGGAGATCGTCGGCCTGATCAATTTCCACGGAGGCAAGGCGGTCGGTCTTTCCGGCCGGGACGGTGACCTGATCAAGGCAAAGAAGATGCAGATCATGAAACCCCAGGCCGAAAACACCCCGCCGGAAATCATCGACATCGGCAGGGTAGGGGAGGTGACCACGGTCAACCCGCAGATCCTGCACACCCTGGACGCCCAGGACTTCATCCCGGTCATCGCCCCGGTCGGAGTAGGGGAAGACGGGCAGGCTTACAATATCAATGCCGATCTCGTGGCCGGGGCCATCGCCACCCATCTCAAGGCGGAAAAACTCATCCTGCTCACCGACGTGGCCGGGGTTTTGGACAAGGAGGGCACCCTCATCTCCTCCATGAGCTGCGATGCAGCCGATCAATATATCAAGGACGGGGTCATTGGCGGCGGCATGATTCCCAAGGTCAAATGCTGCCAGGGCGTGGTCCGGGCAGGGGTCGGCAAGGCGCATATCGTGGACGGGCGGGTGGAGCACGCTATTTTGCTTGAGATGTTCACCCAGCAGGGTGTCGGAACCGAGGTGGTATAATGGCGAATGCGGAATGGATCGAAAAAAGCACTGCTTCCTTTATGACCACCTATGGGAGGTATCCGGCGGTGATGGTCGAAGGAAAGGGATGTCTGCTCAAGGACGCCGACGGCCGAGAATATCTGGACTGTCTCGCCGGCATCGCGGTCTGCAGCCTGGGCCATTGCCATCCGGCGATCACCGAGGCTATCTGCCGCCAGGCCTCCACCCTGGTCCATGTTTCCAACCTCTACCACACGATTCCGCAAACCGAGCTGGCCGAACTGCTGATCAGCCATTCCTTTGGAGACCGGGTTTTTCTCGCCAACTCCGGGGCGGAGGCCAATGAGGCCGCGATCAAGCTGGCGCGCAAGGCAAGCCCTCCCGGAAAATACGAGATCATCTCCCTGGCCGGCTCTTTCCATGGCCGCACCCTGGCCACCGTGGCCGCCACGGGGCAGGAGAAATTCCATAAGGGGTTCGAACCGCTGCCCCAAGGGTTCCGGCATGCGCCCTTCGGCGATCTCGCGGCACTCGAAACGATGCTGGCCCCGGAGACCTGTGCCATTCTCTGCGAGCCCCTGCAGGGAGAAGGCGGGGTCCGGCCCCTGGCGCCGGAGTATCTCGCCGGTATCCGCCGACTCTGCGACAAACATGGCCTGCTCTTGATTTTTGATGAAATCCAGGTGGGCATGGGCAGAACCGGCACCCTCTTTGCCTACGAGCAGTGCGGGGTAACCCCGGACATCCTTACCCTGGCCAAGGCCCTGGGCAACGGCTTACCCATCGGCGCCATGCTGGCCACGGAGTCGGTGGCCAAGGCCTTCGAGCCGGGGAGCCACGCCTCGACCTTTGGCGGCAATCCGGTGGCCTGCGCCGCCGCGGTTACGACCTTGCGGATCATGCTGGCCGATACTTTTCTTGCCGAGGTGCAGGCCAAGGGCGCCTATCTGAACGAGCAGCTCAGCGCCTTGGCCGCCAAATATCCGGCCATCGCAACCCCAGCCCGCGGCTTGGGCTTGATCCAGGGGCTGCCCCTGACTGAAGCCTGGATTGAGAAAGGTCCGGCCATGGTCAACCTCCTTTTTGAAAAAGGGGTCCTTCTGAACTTTGCCGGCAACAAGGTCCTCCGCTGTCTGCCGCCGCTTATCATCAGCCGGGCCGAGATAGACCGCCTGATCCAGGCCCTGGACGAGGTTTTTGCCGAGCTGAGCCAATAGCCCCCCATAGATTTTCCCTGAAAAATCCCTTTGCAAAAAAAAAGTTTTTTTGTATGAATTATAGTTTGGCCCAACCAAAGGGAGGCATTGTCCGTCACCCCGCCGGCAATGGTTGGGCTGACATTTTTTTGAGCCGGTCTCTACAATCCTGCCCCGCGCCGAGTCGCCGGCAGGACGCCCTGAACAGAGAGAGGTCTTCTTACCTCGAGGGAGTGTGGGGGAGGCTGGCAGAGAGAGCAAAACCATGACACAGCATCTATTGGCATTACAGGATTTCAGCAAAGAACAGCTTGCTGCCTACATCGATCAGGCCCTTTTGCTTAAAAAAGAAGCCAAGGCAGGGATCCGCCACCAGCACCTGGCCGGAAAAACCGTGGCGCTTATCTTTGAAAAGCCCTCCACCCGGACCAGGGTCTCCTTTGAGGCCGCCATGTATGGGTTGGGTGGCCGGGTGATTTATCTCTCCGGTCGGGACACCCAGCTGGCCCGCAATGAGCCGCTCAAGGATATGGCCCGGGTCATGTCCCGCTATGTCGACGGCATGGTGGTCCGCACCTATGGCCAGAACATTGTCGATGAACTGGCCGGGTACTCTTCGGTGCCGGTGATCAATGCCCTCACCGACCTGCACCATCCCTGCCAGATATTGAGCGACATCATGACCGTGGTCGAGCACAAGGGGGAGGTGGAAAACCTCCATATCGCCTGGCTGGGCGACGGCAACAACATGGCCAACTCCTGGATTCAGGCGGCCGCCCGTTTCGGCTTTGCCCTGACCCTGGCCTGCCCGGAAGGCTATGAGCCCAACCCAGCCATTCTCGCGGCAGCCCAGAGTGAGGCGAGCAAACCCATCCGGGTGGTGCGCGATCCAATCGAGGCGGTGCGGGAGGCGGATGTGATCAATACCGACGTCTGGGCCAGCATGGGCCAGGAGTCCGAGCAGGAAGAACGGATCGGGGTCTTCCGCCCCTATCAGGTGAACAATGCCCTGGTGGCCCAGGCCAAACCGGGGGCCATTGTCCTCCACTGCCTGCCGGCCCACCGCGACGAGGAGATCTCCGAAGAGGTCCTGGAAGGACCGCAATGCGTCGCCTTTGACCAGGCGGAGAACAAGCTCCATATCCACAAGGCCATACTGGCCATCCATCTGGGGCAATGAATAATTAAAAGGGAAGAATGAAAAGTGAAACGCTTTTCCCTCATCCCTGATTCCTTGCTTCTTAGTGGTTAATTTTTCATTATGCATTTTTCATTCTTCACTTACCCAGGGAGTACACAGTGGCTGCCAATATAAACAAGATCGTCCTCGCCTATTCCGGCGGGCTGGACACCTCGGTTATCCTCAAATGGCTGCGGGAAGAGTATCAGGTCCCGGTCGTCGCCTTTGCCGCCGATGTGGGCCAGGAGGAAGATTGGGACAAGGTGCGGGCCAAGGGCATGGCCACCGGCGCCGAAAAGGTGATCATCTCCGATCTGCGCGAAGAGTTTGTCCGCGACTATGTCTTCCCGGCCTTTCGGGCCAACGCCATCTATGAAGGCTCCTACCTGCTGGGCACCTCCCTGGCCCGGCCGGTCATCGCCCGGGAACAGGTGCGGATCGCCGAGGCGGAAGGGGCGGATGCCGTAAGCCACGGCGCCACCGGCAAGGGCAACGATCAGGTCCGCTTCGAGCTGACCTATCTCGCCTTGAACCCGAAACTGACCATCATCGCCCCCTGGCGGATCTGGGACCTCAATTCCCGGACCAAGCTCATGGCCTATGCGGAACAGCACTCCATCCCCGTGCCGGTGACCAAGGCGAAGCCTTACAGCTCCGATGAGAACCTCCTGCACATCAGCTTCGAGGGCGGCATCCTCGAAGATCCGTGGAACGAGCCGGAGGAGTCCATGTTCAAGCTTTCCGTCTCCCCGGAAAAGGCCCCGGATGTCCCAACCTACATCGAGATGGAATTTGCGGGCGGCAATCCGGTGGCCATCAATGGCGAAAAGCTCAGCCCGGCGGCCATGCTGGCCCGGCTGAACACCCTGGGCGGCGCCAACGGCATCGGGAGGCTGGACATGGTGGAGAACCGCTTCGTGGGCATGAAATCCCGCGGGGTGTACGAAACTCCGGGCGGCACCATCTTGCGCTGCGCCCATCGCGATCTGGAGACCATCACCCTGGACCGCGAGGTCATGAAGATCCGCGACAGCCTGATCCCCCGTTATGCCGAGCTCGTCTACAACGGCTTCTGGTTCTCGCCGGAGATGAAGCTTTTGCAAAGAACCATGGACAACGCCCAGGAAACGGTGAACGGCACGGTCCGCCTCAAGCTGATCAAGGGCAACTGCATCCCGGTGGGGCGGAAGTCCGAGCAATCGCTCTACCAGGAAAGCTTCGCCACCTTTGAAGAAGATCAGGTCTACACCCAGTCGGATGCCGGCGGTTTTATCCGCCTCAACGCCCTGCGCTTGACCATCCAGGCCCTGGTGGAAAAGAAGAAGAAATAATCCGGCACAAAGCAGAGACGACAATGGCATCCTCTTCAAAAGAGAAAAATAAGGCTCCGGCCAAGCTGTGGGGCGGCAGGTTCGCGGAAAAAACCGCCGCCTCGGTGGAGGCCTTCACCGCCTCCATCCATTACGATGCCAGGCTGTACAAGCATGACATCGCCGGCAGCCGGGCGCACGCCAAGATGCTCGCCAAGCAGGGGTTGATCAGCGCCAAGGAGCGCGATCAGATTCTCAAGGGGTTAGGCCAGATCGAGCGGGAGATCGAGGCCGGCACCTTTGTCTTTCGGCCCGAGCTTGAGGATATTCACATGAATATCGAAAAGACTCTGGTGGAAAAGATCGGCCCGGCCGGAGAAAAGCTGCACACCGCCCGGAGCCGCAACGATCAGGTGGCGCTCGATGTCCGTCTCTATCTGCGGGAGGAATGCCGCAATCTCATCGCGCTGCTCGCCGGGCTGCAAAAGGCCTTTGTCGTTCTGGCCCGGACATACCAGCATGCGGTGATGCCCGGCTACACCCACCTGCAGCGGGCCCAGCCGGTCCTGGTGGCGCACCACATGCTGGCCTATTACGAGATGTTCGGCCGCGACCGGGAGCGGTTGAGCGATGCCTTGAAGCGAATCAACGTCATGCCCCTGGGTGCTGCGGCCCTGGCCGGCACCGGCCTGCCCATTGACCGCGCCTTTGTCGCCAAGGAGCTTGATTTCCCGAAGATAACCGCCAACAGCATGGACACGGTGGGGGATCGGGATTTCATCATCGAGTTCATGTCCGCGGCCAGCCTGGTCCAGATCCACCTGAGCCGTCTCTCCGAGGAGCTGGTCCTCTGGACCACCGAGGAGTTCTCCTTCGTCACCCTGGCGGACAGCTTCTGCACCGGCAGCTCCATCATGCCCCAGAAGAAGAACCCCGATATCCCCGAGTTGATCCGGGGCAAGAGCGGCAGGGTGGTGGGCAATCTCATGAGTCTGCTGATGCTGCTTAAAGGTCTGCCCATGACCTACAACCGCGACCTGCAGGAAGACAAGGAGCCGCTCTTCGACACGGTGGATACGGTTTCCCAGTCCGTGGCGATCATGAGCCAGCTGCTCGGCAACCTGCAATTCAACGAGGCCCGGTTGGCCGCAGGCCTGGGCGGGGGGTATATGACCGCCACCGACCTCGCCGATTATCTGGTACTGAAGAACATTCCCTTCCGACAGGCCCACGCCATTGTCGGGCGCACCGTGGCCTTTTGCCTCAGCAAGGGCAAGGAGCTCACCGAACTGACCTTGAAAGAACTGCAGAAATTCTCCGAGGTCATTGAGGGTGACGTCTTCAAGGTGCTTTCCATCGAGGGCTCGGTTGCGAGCAGGGTCTCTCCGGGAGGAACCTCGGGCAAGATGGTGGCCAAGGCCTTGAAGCGGGCGGAAAAAGAGATGGGGATTTCGGCATGAGACCTGGATCGTTGCGGAGACAAATGCTTCTCCTGGCCCTGGCGGCGGTTTTCGCCGCAGGCTTGGGAGGCTGCGGCAAAAAAACTCGCCCGGTGCCGCCCGATACCGTTATGCCCGCGCCCATCTCCGACCTGCGCTATCAGCTTGACGAAAAAGGGGTGGAGCTCAGCTGGTCCTACCCCAGGGCAACCGTCGAAGGCGACCGCTTGCCGTATCGGATTGAGAAATTTGAACTCTTGCGAGCCGTTATCCCGGCCAAGGACTACTGCCCGGACTGCCCCATCCCCTTTGGCCCGCCCATCGAGATCACGGCGGAAAGCGGGGATAAGGGCAAGGTTTTCTACCAAGAGACCCTGCTCAGGCCCAATCATCGCTATGTGTATCGGGTCCGCAGCAAGGCCGGCTGGTTTGTCAGCAGTGATGATTCAAACACCGTTTCGGTGGTCTGGGATACGCCGCTCCTGCCCCCTGTAAATTTCAGGATCGAGGAAGCCGACAAGACCCTCACCCTGCACTGGCAGCCGCCCGCAGGACTTTTGGACGGAACGCCGGTTTCCGACCCCATCCAGTATCAGATTTCCCGCTCGACCGACGATGGAGAAACCTTTAGCGAGATGCCGGGCAAGCTGATTGAAACCCTTACCTACACGGACAGAGGATTGCGCAATGGCAAGGCTTACCTATACAAGGTCCGCGCCATCCGGTTGCATGCGGATACCGTGGCCGCGGGCATGCCCAGCCCCAGCTTGAGCGCGGTTCCGCGCGACCTTACGCCTCCGGCGCCGCCCCAAACGATACGGGTGGTGGCCTCCGCCAGCGGGGTCAAGATTTTCTGGGAAACGGTTGCCGAGCCCGATCTGGCAGGTTTTCGCATCTACCGCCGCGCAGCCAATAGCCAAACGCCGGTGCGGATCGGCGAGGTGGGCGGGGCAGGCCTTTCTTTCCTGGATGCAAAACCGCCCAAGGGAAGAGGTCTCTGGTATTATTCGGTCACCGCCTTTGACCAGGCCAGACCGGCCAACGAAAGTACCTACTCCATGGAAGCCACGTATAATGAAGAGTGAAAAATGAAAAGTGCATAATTGTGAACACAGTGCAATCCTGTAATTTTACCTTCTCAATTTTTCATTTTTCATTGCAAAAGCGGATAACAAACCATGCATGATTTTCAGTACAAGAATGAGACCCTCTTTTGCGAGGATGTCGCCATCCCAAAGATGGCAGAGGCGGTGGGCACCCCTTTCTATCTTTACAGCACCGCCACCCTGACCCGCCATTTTGCCGCCTTTGACCGCGCCTTTGCCGGGATCCCCCACATCACCTGTTTTGCGGCAAAATCCTGTGCCAACATCGCCATCCTCCGTCTTTTCGCGAGCCTGGGCGGCGGGGCGGACATCGTCTCCGGCGGCGAGCTGTTCCGGGCCCGCACCGCCGGGGTTGATCCGCAAAAGATCGTCTATTCCGGGGTGGGCAAAACCGCAGACGAAATCCGCGAAGCATTGAGCGCCGGCATCCTCATGCTCAATGTGGAGTCCGAGCAGGAGCTGGCTATGATCCAGACGGTGGCTGCAGACTTGGGAGTCAAGGCCCCTGTCTCCTTCCGGGTAAACCCGGATGTGGACCCAAAAACCCACGCCTATATCTCCACCGGCCTTGCCAAGAACAAGTTCGGCATCCCCATCACCGAGGCGCTGCGGGTCTATCTCGCGGCCAGCAAGCTCTCCAACATCACCATCAAGGGGGTGAGCTGCCATATCGGCTCCCAGCTCACCCAAGTGGCCCCATTTGTCGAATCGTTGGCCAAGGTGAAACGCTTCATCGGACAGCTTTCCGAACAGGGGATCTCCATCACCCATCTTGACCTGGGCGGCGGGCTGGGCATCCGCTACAACGCCGAAGAGCCGCCCGAGCCGGCGGAGTATGCCCGCGCCATCAAGCAGGAGCTGGCAGGGCTTGCCTGCACCCTGATTCTCGAACCGGGCCGCGTCATCGTGGGCAACGCCGGGGCGCTGATCACCAAGGTGCTCTATACCAAGGAAGGACTCAAGAAATTCATCATCGTCGATGCCGGGATGAACGACCTGGCCCGCCCCAGCCTCTACGACGCCTTCCACCTCATCCAGGCCGTGGAGCGACCCAACCGGGAACAGGCAGTGGCCGACGTGGTGGGCCCCATCTGCGAAACCGGCGATTTTCTCGCCCGGGAAAGAGCGATGCCCAAGGTGGAGGCCGACGATCTCCTGGCCGTCATGAGCGCCGGAGCCTACGGCTTTTCCATGTCGTCGAACTACAACTCCCGGCCGCGGGTGGCAGAGGTGCTGGTGCATGGGGACGCATTTCATGTGATCCGGACCAGGGAAACCTATGAAACCTTGATCCAGGGAGAAAGCATCCCGGAATTTTTAGTAAGTTAGAAATTATCCCGTTTAGCGGGACTTAGGAAGCACGACGCATGAACATCAAGTTTCCCATTAATTTCACCAAGATGAGCGGAACCGGCAATGACTTTATCCTCATTGACCACCGCACCCCGTTTCTGAGCAGGGAAGAAATGCCCGGTTTTGCCAAGGCTGTTTGCGAGCGCCGTGTTTCCGTGGGCGCCGACGGCCTGATCTTGATCGAAAAGAGCGAGAGCGCGGATTTCCGCTGGCAGTTCTTGAACGGTGACGGCAGTTGGGCCGAGATGTGCGGCAACGGCGCCCGCTGCGCCGCCCGCTTTGCCCATAGTCAAGGCATTGCTCCGGCACGGATGCGCTTTGAAACCGTGGCCGGACTCATCGAGGCCGAGGTAACAGGGTCCTCGGTCAAGCTGAAGATGACCCCGCCCAACACCCTGCGCCTGGCGGAGAAAATCGAAGTCAACGGAGCAGAACAGCTGGTGCACAGCCTCAATACCGGGGTGCCCCACGCCGTACTCTTCATGGAAGACATCCAACAGGCGCCGGTGCTGGATTGGGGGAGGACGCTTCGCTTCCACCAGCACTTTCAGCCGGCCGGTACCAATGTCAATTTCGTGCAGCCGCAGACCGGCAAGGGGTTGATCGTCCGCACCTATGAGCGCGGAGTCGAAGGGGAAACCCTGGCCTGCGGCACCGGGGCCGTGGCCTCGGCGATCATCGCCGGACTTCTCGGTCAGGTGCAGCCGCCGGTGACCGTAACCACCTCGGGCGGCGAACAGCTGATCATCCATTATGCCCTGAGCGGTCAGGAGATTTCCGAGGTCTACCTGGAAGGCCCGGCCCATTTTATCTACGAAGGGCAGCTGCACGAAGAAGCAATACGGACGAAATCGTAAGGGGGATCCCCCTTTTTTTTGCCTTTGAGAGACACACAGGAGGAAGTTATGAGCAAGTTTCGCGGAGCCTTTGTCGCCATCGTCACCCCTTTCACTGATGGCCAGCTGGATGAGCAGGGGTTGCAGGATCTCATCGAATTCCAGATTGCCAATGGCACCCATGGCATTGTTCCCTGCGGCACCACAGGCGAATCCGCCACCTTGACCCATGCCGAACACCGCCGGGTGGTGGAGCTGACCGTCAAGACCGTGGCCGGGCGAGTGCCGGTGCTGGCCGGAACCGGCTCAAACTCCACCGCCGAATCCATCGAGCTGACCCGCGCGGCCAAGGAAGCCGGGGCGGATGGCGCCCTGCTGATCACCCCCTATTACAACAAACCGTCCCAGGAAGGGCTCTACCAGCACTTCAAGGCGGTGGCCGCAGCGGTGGATATCCCAATCATCCTCTACAACGTGCCGAGCCGGACCGCAGTAAACATGCTGCCAGAGACCGTGGCCCGCTGCGCCCAAATCGCCAATATCGTGGGGGTCAAGGAAGCCACCGCCGATCTCAACCAGATCAGCCAGGTCATCCGCCTCTGCCCCAAGGGTTTCGCCATCATGTCCGGCGATGATTTCACCTCCATGCCCACCGTGATGATCGGCGGCACCGGGGTCATCTCCGTCACCTCCAATGTGGAGCCCAAGGATATGGCCGCAATGATGGACGCCGCCCTGGCTGGGGATATCGCCAAGGCCCAGGAGCTGCACTACAAACTGCTTCCGTTGATGCAGGCAATGTTCATCGACACCAACCCGGTCCCAGCCAAGACCGCCTTAATGATGATGGGCAAGATCAAATCCGGGTTGCCGCGGTTGCCCCTGTACAAGATGAACGAGGCGAACGAGGAAAAGCTGAAGAAGGTTCTCGTAGGCTACGGATTGGTATAATTTGCATGGTCAGCTGACAGCTGCAAGCTGATGGCTGACCACTGATTTTAAGGAGAAGAGTATGACCAGAGTTATTGTCGCCGGGGCAGCAGGCCGCATGGGCCGCCGGATCAGCTATATGGTACACCAGCAGGAAGGGTTGACCCTGGCTGCCGGCTTTGAGCGCCCCGATGGGCCCGAACTTGGCAAGGATCTTGGCGAGCTGGCCGGGATGGGCACTTTGGGGGTCCCGCTGGCGGACAGCTTCGAAACGGTCATGGGACAAGGAGATGTGGTCATCGATTTCACCTTCCACGAGGCGACCATGGCCTTGGCCCGCAAAGCGGCAAAGGCAAAAAAACCCATGGTCATCGGCACCACAGGGCTCAGCCCCGATAACCTGGCCGAGCTCGCCGAATTGAGCCGGAATTTCCCCTGTGTCCAATCGCCCAACATGGCGGTGGGTGTCAATGTCCTGTTCAAAATCGCCAGAAAAATGGCCGCCCTCTTGGGGGATGCCTACGATATCGAAATCATCGAGGCCCACCACCGGATGAAAAAAGACGCCCCCAGCGGCACGGCCCTGAAGCTTGGGGAAATGGTGGCGGAAGGCGTACAGCGGAATCTGGACGAAGTGGGGGTCTATTGTCGACACGGGATCATCGGCGAGCGGGGCGAGAAGGAGATCGGCATCCAGACCATCCGGGCCGGAGATATCGTGGGCGAGCATACCGTCTATTTTGCCGGGGCAGGGGAGAGGCTGGAGCTCAGCCACCGGGCGCATAGTCGGGACAACTTTGCCCGGGGCGCGGCCTTGGCCGCCGCCTGGGTGGTGAACCAGCCCAACGGCCTCTACACCATGTTCGACGTCCTGGGCTTGCAGGATATCTAAGTCACTCCGTGGAAAAACCGCAACAGGCCTTTATCGGGCTGGGCTCCAATCTTGGAGACGGTCAAAAGAATCTGCTCGAGGCGTGGCAACAGTTAGGCACGGTGCCGGGGATTACCCTGAACAGGCTGTCGAGCCCATACCGCACAGAGCCGGTAGGGATGGAGACGGAGCACTGGTTTACCAATGCGACAGGGGAAATCAGCACCACCCTGTCGCCCACCGAGCTGCTGACCGCCATGCTCGCCATTGAGAAAACCCTGGGCCGGGATCGGACCTTGACCAAGGACAGGCCCGTTGATCTGGACCTGCTCTATTACGGAGACCTGATGATAGACAGCCAAACCCTGACCGTGCCCCATCCGCAGATAGCCAACCGGCTTTTCGTCCTTGCCCCGTTGGCGGAACTGGCCCCCGAGCAGGTGCATCCGCTCCTGGGTCGGACAAGTCTACAAATGTATCGGGAACTGAAAATACAGACAGGGGTGGAGCGCCAGGAATGGCTTGGCAAGGAGCACTCCGGTGTTTAAACTCCTCATTTACGCGGTTTTTCTCTATGTCATCTACCGGCTGCTGACCGGGGGCAGAAAAAAGAAGCCGGTTGGCCACGGCAGCGGCAAGCAAGAAGCTGGAGGTGGCGCACTTACCGCCCATGATGAGCTGGTGGAAGACCCGGTCTGCCATATCTATATTCCCAAAAAGCAGGCAATTGTGTTACAAGATGCAAATACAGCTGTATTTTTTTGCAGTGACCAATGCCGGAAAATGTATATCGAAGCCCAGACAACCACTCGGCAGGAGAACGGCTGAACCGTTTTCCCTGCCCTTAAAGGAGACTGCATGAAGTTTTTTATTGATACCGCCAACCTTGAAGAAATCAAAAAAGCCGTGGACATGGGCATGGTGGACGGGGTAACGACCAACCCCTCGCTGATCGCCAGGGAGAACAAACCGTTTGTTGAAATCATCAAGGATATCTGCAAGATAGTGGACGGCCCGATCAGCGCCGAGGTTATCGCCCTCGATGCCGAAGGCATGGTTCGGGAAGGCCGCGAGCTTGCCGCCATCCATTCCAACATCGTGATTAAGATCCCCATGACCACCGAAGGCCTCAAGGCGGTCAAAACGCTTGCCGATGAGAAGATCAGAACCAACGTGACCCTGATCTTCTCCGCCAGCCAGGCCCTGATGGCGGCCAAGGCCGGGGCCAGCTATGCGAGCCCCTTTGTCGGCCGGTTGGATGATATCTCCCAGAACGGTATGGACCTGATCAGCGATATCATGAATATCTACGACAACTACGGCTATGCCACCGAGGTAATCGTCGCCAGCATCCGCAACCCCATCCATGTGGTGGATGCGGCCCTGCTGGGGGCGCATATCGCCACGATTCCTTTCAAGGTTATCGCCCAGCTTGCCCGGCATCCGCTTACCGATCTGGGCATGGAGCAATTTCTGGCCGACTGGGAAAAAAGAACAAAAGCGTAGTATCGTGATACAATAGCGAAAGCACCGAAGGATAGCAGGCGCATCTGCCCGGAGACCAGAACATGGCGCGGACACGGAAACCATCCCGGGACAAGGGAATAGCCAGAACACGGAGAACAGGACCACTCCTGGCCGTGCTGCTCTGGGCATTACTGCTGGTGCCGGATGGCGCTCAGGCGGCGATCTATACCTTTGTCGACCAGCATGGCACCGTGCATTTCACCAACGTGCCCAACGATCCCCGTTACCGCCGGGGAGTAATCCGGCCCCAGTCCCGACAGGGCAGAGCGTCTCGAGCCGGTGATCCCCGCCTCTATGAAGAGCATATCCAGAGGGCGGCCAGCCGTTACGAGATGGACCCCCTCTTGATCAAGGCCGTCATCAAGACCGAATCCAACTTCGACTGCCTGGCCGTTTCCTCCAAAGGGGCCCAAGGGCTCATGCAGCTGATGCCGGGAACCGCCGCCGACCTCAATGTCTGGAACCCATTTGACCCCAAGGAAAACATCTATGGCGGCACCAATTATCTCTGCCAGATGATGGCCCGCTTCGGCGGCAACCTCCGACTGGCTCTGGCCGCCTACAATGCCGGGCCGGGCAGGGTCGAGGCGGCCCAAGGCGTTCCCTTGATCCCGGAAACCCAGCAGTATGTGGCCAAGGTCCTGCACCATTACCGACAACTAACAGCCGCGGCGTCCCCGTCCTCCCGCTGGCTGGGGGCGGCCAATTAACGCATGAGCCGACACGCGATCTTCACCATTCCCAATATGCTCACCGGCTATCGCTTTGCGGTGGCGCCGGTGCTCCTCTTTTTTCTCTATCCCGAGCCAAGCATCGGGGTGAGCCTGGTGGCCTTTTTTCTTTTTCTCACCGGCGCCCTCACCGATCTTGCGGACGGCTACTACGCCCGCAAGCACAAGATCGAAACGGTGCTGGGCAAATTGATGGACCCGGTGGCCGACAAGGTCCTGGTCTGTGCGGCCTTGGTCATGCTGATCCCCATGGGCAAGATCCCGGCCTGGCTGGTCTTCGTCATCCTGGCCCGGGAGTTGGTAATCACCGGGCTCCGCGGCGTGGCCGCCTCTTCGGGCATCGTGGTCGCGGCCAGCGGCATGGGCAAATTGAAGAGCATCTTGCAGTACACCGCGCTCTGCGTCCTGATCTTCCCCTTGGGAGTGCTGCCCATTCCCTTCCTGCATGACCTTGGCAAAGTCATCCTCTATGTTTCCGCCGTCATGACGGTGTGGTCCGGGGTGGATTATTTTTACCGGTTCCAGAAAATCTTCCTGGGCACTCCCCACTAAAAAAGAGAGAAGGGCGCCATTCTTTAGGGCTTGACAGGGCTCGGGAAGGCTTCTATAGTGTTCGTCCGTGCGGCCCCATCAGGGCCGTATCGCCATTCTGCCGGAGTGGTGAAACTGGTAGACGCACGGGACTCAAAATCCCGCGGGGGCAACCCCATGTCGGTTCGATTCCGACCTCCGGCACCATTTGAACATTTCAAGACGTTTCAAGAAGTACATATAACCCGCACTCCGACAAGGTTTGCGGGTTTTTTGTTGTCCGCAGAAGGCCGAAGAAATTTAATAGCGTCTTCCCGTTAAAAGGGTAAGATAACGGGTATGGATTTTACCCGCTCACTTCTTTACCCGTTAGGAGGTAGGCGCTATGCCTAAAATAGGGAAAGATTTACTGTCAGACGTTTCAATCAAGACCGCCAAGACCAAAGACAAGACATATTCCTTGCGTGACGGGGGAGGCTTGTGGCTTGTTATTGAACCGACCGGGAAAAAGTGGTGGAAGTTGAAAACCGTCTTTGTCAAAAAGGAAAATTCTTTTTCCCTTGGAGAATATCCTACGGTCACTTTATCCCTTGCCAGAGAGCAGCGCAACGGGATACGGAAACAAATAGCGACAGGGATTGACCCGGCAGTCTCGAGGAAAAGTGAAAAGGCCAAAGCTGCCGGGGATGGTACCTTTGAGGCTGTAGCCAGAGAGTGGCACAATAGATTTAAGAATAAATGGACTGTAGGCCATGCCGAATCCATAATGACTAGACTCGGAAAAGACGTTTTCCCCTTCATTGGTATCAGACCGATGAATGAAATCACCCCACCTGAAATGTTAGCCGTCATACGCCGTATCGAATCCAGAACCCTTGAAACAGCACATCGCGCAAAGATTACTTGTGGTCAAGTCTATCGTTACGCTATCGCCATCGGCAAGGCCACGCATAACCCCGTTGACGCATTGCGCGGAGCATTACCCCCGGTCAAGCCAAAGCACATGGCGGCACCAACAGACCCGAAAGAAGTCGCCCCACTCCTGCGCATGATTGCTGGGTATGACGGTTCTTTTGTAGTCGCCTGCGCCTTGCGGCTGGCACCGCTTGTCTTTGTCCGTCCAGGAGAACTACGCCATGCAGAATGGGCGGCGATTGATTTGGATAGCGCCGAATGGCGTTACATGGCCACAAAAACTAAGGCTGAACACCTTGTTCCATTATCCCGACAGGCAGTAGAAATATTGAGAGAGGTACACGACTTGACCGGATCAGGAAGATATGTTTTCCCCTCCGCGCGATCCGCTTCAAGACCGATGAGCGACAACACCATCAATGCCGCACTGCGGCGCATGGGGATTGATACCAAGTTAGAGCTGACTGGCCATGGATTCCGGGCAATGGCGCGAACGATTCTTGATGAAGTGCTTGGTTTCCGTCCTGAGTTGATAGAACATCAACTTGCGCACGCTGTTCGCGATCCGTTAGGCAGGGCCTATAATCGGACAACCTATCTTCCTGAGCGTAAAGCCATGATGCAGGCCTGGGCTGACTATTTGGACAAGATCAAGATTGGCGCTGAGATCATACCTATTAGGGATGCTGGCTAAAAATGCGAATCTGAATTTGGGTGCCACTGGCTAGACCACGGACCATAAAGCCCTTACCCTGACGGCCGACACGCCGTTTTTTTCAGGGAAACCAAGACGGAGGTGTGCCAATGGTTTTACCCGAAAGAAGTTTTTACAAACTGACTGAATTGGCTGAACATTGGGGCATAGGCGAAGACATCCTTTTAGACTGGGGAAAGCAGGGCCGACTTAAATTCTGGTTTTATTATCATGGTTCAGTCATAAATAAATATATAACAATATCAAAATATGGGGTGGATACCTTTAATAATTCG
The DNA here is from genome assembly GCF_029607905.1 of Thiovibrio frasassiensis. Classification (NCBI taxonomy): domain Bacteria; kingdom Pseudomonadati; phylum Thermodesulfobacteriota; class Desulfobulbia; order Desulfobulbales; family Thiovibrionaceae; genus Thiovibrio; species Thiovibrio frasassiensis. Next base: position 1,191,466 of record NZ_JAPHEH010000001.1, on the reverse strand, counting down.
AGAAAAGTAATTCGACTTTCAAATAAGTATTGCCGTGATTTTTGTGGACCTATCAAATTATTTACATCGAATATCACTGACTTAATTTTCTTAAAAACAATAGAGATAGATTCTGTGATAATGAATAAAACCGAATGGATTTTTTCGGAAAGGCTTGATGATGAAGGATTATACAAATTTAACACCATAATCTTGTCAAAATCAGAATTAATCGTCATGAACAGAGAAGCTGTCCGCATGGAAAATAAGTACCAAGAGCTAGCAGAACGACCTGTAAAAATGACCACCCAGCCCAGGTCTCAGGAGACAAGTTCCAGCCAAGATAATAAGTTGATCAACCAGAGCAATGAAGCAGAAGAGGCCATGGTCAAACAACTGAAAGAGGCAGGGATGACCGATAAGGCGATTGCACAAGAATTAAAAAGAGCATTCCCCAAAATTAACCCTTCCCGAATAGGTAGGCTAATCACAGGGAATGGGTCTATTGTTACGACTGATGCATTCAGAAAAAGAGGTGAACGGCTTTTGAAATAGTCCATCTTGTCCGCAATTTGTCCGCCTTGTCCACCTTGACAGTCCACTAGTGGACACATGGTTAAACCTCCTTAACCGCCACCGCACCTTATAGGCTGGCGATAAATTTTAAGGAGGTATTACCATGCAGACAGCAACACCCTTTCCCCCCACCGGCTTTTTGCGCCTTGCTCAAATCGTCGGCAATCCCAAGACCGGCACCCCCCCAATCATCCCAGTCAGCAAAACCACATGGTGGCAGGGAGTCAAGTCTGGCCGTTACCCCAAGCCAATCAAGCTAAGCAAAAGGTGCACCGGTTGGCGAGTTTCAGAGATTCTAGGCTTACTTGAATCCATGGCAAAGGAGGTGGTAGCATGATTGCCTTTTCCCTTGAAAACACTGAAGCATCCTCAGAGAAACTAAAAATGATGGCAGTGAAACTTAACGAATTCTGGATGCATCTCAGAAAATTCCATAAGCTTTTTCATAGAGAAACGATCAATTTTCATGCCCCCGAATTCAAGTCACTCCAAGAATCCTTGGGGCGGTTGCGTGGACGGCGGAATTTTCTCAAATCTCGACTGGAAGGCGCGATAGAGGCAAGAAAAGCCTCCTGAAAATTCTTAACGATTATGCTAGAAAATCGAAAATTAAGAACCCAGGTGGCCCTAATTACCTAAAAGGATGTCATGGGCAATATAACTAGCCAGGAGGCCAGAAAATATGACCAATAATGACGGATTACGAAAGGCGCGCGAAGCAAAAGCGGCACGGATAATAGCCGGGGAGAAGATTACCTTCGCGAACCCGATGCAAAAGGCAAGTAAAAACCCAAAGTCACTACGGCTCGCGATTAACGCAAAATGCTATAATTGTAGCAACGATCAAAAAGGCGAAGTACGAGTTTGCCCTGTTAAGAGTTGCCCACTCTGGCCGGTTCGACCGTACCAAGGAAAAAGCCAAGAGGAAGATCGCGTCCAGAAGTAACAAAATACTGCCCACAGCCTCCCAGTGTCAGCAAAAATCAATATCTCGGAGGCAGTGGGCAGTCCTCCTTTGTGAGGCAAAGAGCTGAAATCGCCCTCCCCGCTTTCGAAAAAGTCCAAACACGGCCTTGCAAGACAGGCAACATAGTCTTTGGTGGGATCGTCCGCATCACACCTAAAAATATCAAATTGGGGGGATAGGTGAAGGGTAGCTCCCTGAACCAACAAGGATTGTTTCCCTGACAATCATTCCCCACAATATTTTAATCAGGGATTACGCGCCCAAGGGAAGTGCGGAAAATGTCAAAATACAGGTCATTGCATGAAATTGTTAGGGAAATTGCCCGCCGGCAAGTTGAGAATCAAAAGGGCACAGGGTGGTGGCTCTATGAAAGATCGGTGCGATTTGATACCTCGTACAGACTCAAAGGAAAGAGTCTTGTGGTGGTCAAAGAAATACATAATGTGTGCGAATTAGCGAAACGACAGGACACCAGTCAGAAACTTGAGATCATCATTGCAAATCTTTTACGTTATCGTGACCGGCGGCCAATCGAGATGGCACTAAAAACGATAGAAGCCACAATGGCCCCTCTGGTTCGCAAGTTGAAAGATCACGGGTTCCTGGATATCAGAAGAGGAACCAAAATTATTGCCCGTTACAGCAAAGTTTGGCCGACAGAAAAACTACTGGCCCACTTCGAGAAAGTACATTCACCTGATATTGTCGTTGATCCCCCGTTTTCTGAGCTGGTCATTTTGAAGGACAAAAATGGAAAACCCAAAGACTACAAAGACACAGCCCGAACCATCCAAATCAAGAGGATTTTGAAAAAAGCCAACGAGGTCAACCGAGCCGCTGAAATCCTTTACGGAAAACAAGCTGTAAGCACTGCTCTAACGGCCATCTTCCACCACAAATTCACGTTGTATGGTCGCCTGCATACTAAGGGCTGTTTTCATTGCCAGGGGCTCAGTGAGGATAAGCGGGGTAGGATCGCTATAAATGGCGAGGAGGTCGTTGAACTGGACTTTAGCGCTCTGCATCCCCATATACTTTACGCAGCTGAAGGGAAGCAACTAGATTTCGACCCATATTCCGTCGTACTGGACGCTCCTGAACTACGGGACTTCCTTAAACAATGCCTCCTCGCCCTCCTCAATGCAAAAAATGGGTGGGTCAAGCCAAAAGGAAAGAAAGGCTACCAGCGCACAGCAGAGGCTAACGCTGAAGGTGGCATCAATCAGCGCATCGGCGAGAATCCAAAATGGAAAACGCGGCTGGAGAAGTACGGTATCACCAAGGCCCGTCAGATCATTGACCTTTTCAAGGATGCCCACAAACTCATCGCCCATCACTTTTGCGCTGATAACGACAATGGCCTACGTGTGATGAATAAGGACGCATCCATTGCCCTAGATGTGATTGCATACTTCACAGGCAAAGGCGTCCCGATCCTAGCCATTCACGATAGTTTTATCGTCCAGGAAAAATACAGAGATGAACTGCATCAGGTCATGGGTGACGCCTACAAAAAGCACTCAGGGGGCTTCTCATGCCCCATAAAATAAATTGCTATATTAACTATCTGTTTTTTGGGAATTACTTCCCGACTTATAGCCCTTATATACGAGGAGGAAGGGAGGAGTGCCATACTATGGGTATCCTTGGTTCCTGGTTTGGTTAAGGGGGAGGAGATAAGCAACATTGCATCGGTTTAGCTAATAAGATGCTCCAATATGGGGACTGAGGCGAAGACTCAGTCCCCAATCCACTATGTTACGAAGTAACATAGTGTAGATCAGCTAACAGAGTGAATCTTGAGTATAGCATCCTCAACATTGCGTGTTGATTTCAAGTCAGAACCCGTCATTAAGCAAAATAAGTTAGTATTTGGAGTATTCGAGGATAGTGGACTGGACATGTTCTGTTTGAAGCAATTTAGGACGTTAAGCCTGAGATGCGTGATGATGGTCAATGACACTGATGTAAAGAAAACCAGATATTGAGGGAGCATAATCTTTTTAAAAACCGATCAGAGGGCAGAGCCGGGCACAACACAAAGACCATGGGGGTTTAGCCACGCGAGTAATAGCGTTTGTTTTGGCGATAAGCGGCGTTAAGGGTTTGCTCTAGAGCAAGGGGGTGGGTTTCGAGGAAAACGTCGGAGCTTTGGTTTAAAGCCAATTGTACACGATGGGTTTTGGGCAGCACCAAAGCTACGGGTAATTTTCCTACCCCCGGAATGGCCATTTACACAATCTATTTTACACCCTCAAAAGAAGCGGCAACTTCTTCCAGCAACTGCTGGTATTCGTGAGCATTCTTGCTGTTTTGGCTTAAATCCGTTACGCGCTCTAGCCCACTTCCAGGGTTGGTGACGACCTCGAGAGTTCCAATGACACGAACACCTTTAGTGGTATCCACAATGTTATAACTGATCCTTCCTTCTGGGGTTGTGTTAAATTGGGAGCCAAATAAAATAGCCGCCCCTGTAGACTGTAATGGTTTTCCAAATACTGCACTGTATTCATTGATATTTTTAATTTTATATCCCCGCCCGAGCATCATGTTCGTAATTTTATCGATGACAGCTTTCTTTTGCCCATTGGGAATTGTGACTTCTGGTTTTGAACTGGGGGTGTTTAATGGCTGAACACTTGCACATCCTGTTAACCCGACAAGAAAAAATAAAACGAGAAAAATTCTGTTCATTAAATCCTCCGCTGATTTTTTGGGATCGATCAAGATCGATAATATTCTATCCTCAAGTTATCTTTTTTAAAAGGTATTTTTTGATAGGCAAATTGTCGAAAAAAACAACTTTTTTGTTTATTCTAGACGCTCGAGTCAATTCATTTCATTCCTTATTAACTTTTAACTAATAGTTAATACGTTGTTTTTTACTATTTTTCTTTTACTTTTCATTAGTTAAGGGCAACCATCACTTTCGGTTGCCCTTCTGTTAGAATACCGATTTTTTATCAAGATTGCCGAGGCTAAAATGGTCGAGTTTAGCCGTACAGGGGAAATTCATTATTTTCAGTCAGATCGCGATGTTGGAAGCAAAGCAGCGCACAAAGTAACGGGTAAAATAACGGGTAAAAGAAATTTTTCAAACGATATTCAGGTAGCAAAACAGCTAATTACATGCTCAGTTAGATACCGACCTCCGCACCAACGCACATTCAAGGGTCAGCGGTATTTCCGCTGACCCTTTTTGTTTTCCGGACCCACGCTCTGCCTCGTAATTTTGCGCGACTCCCTCTTCGCGTTCCTCCCCTCCCCTCTTTTTTTCGCATTGGTTTCCGCCAATTCCGGCGGTATGATAAGAAAAAACTGGGACGGACAACTCCCTTGCTTGGGATTACCCAAAAAAACTACCCCGTTTCGCCAACACCGCAGAGCAAGGCATAACGCACACAGGATTTGCCATGATCACAAACCCGGACCGCCGCCTATTCCTGCGAGGTGGACGCCCCCTGGCCATCCGCCCGCCCTGGAGCCTGTCGGAAGATGATTTTGTAAAGCGCTGCAACCGGTGCAGAGATTGCTGTAGCCACTGCCCCCAAGGGATTCTTGCCCCCGACCTCCTTGGCTTCCCCCGGGTGAATTTCAGCAAAGGGCCATGCACCTTCTGTGGCGCTTGCGCCCAACATTGCACCCCGCAGGCTCTCGTCATGGATACCGCTGCTCCACCATGGCTCCACAAGGCGGTCTTTGCCAAAACCTGCCTCAACGGCCAAGGTATCCCGTGTCGGACCTGCGGCGAGCAATGCGACAGCAACGCCATCATCTTCCCCCCCTCCCCCGGCGGACGCATCCTTCCCCAGCTGGTCACGGCCGATTGCACCGGCTGCGGTGCCTGCTATGCGGTATGCCCGGTCCAAGCCATTGATCTTCTCACCTGAGCACTTTTTTCCAAAGGCAGTATTTGTCAGAACCCCACCGTTACCTTTAAGTAACATTGATATCGTATTAACGAGATCTTCCGGTAACACTGCTAATCTTAAGGCCACAATTTTCACGTAAATTCAAGGGTTGACTTTGCTGGCACACCTGTTGCTATATTAAATAAAGAAGGCCTGAAAATGAGATCCGCCCAGGCATTTCCGCCCGATAGATTGCGCTCAGCAATGCTTCACAATAAGGGGATAAAATGAATATTGCCGGCGTTCTTGTCCATGCCAGGCCAGATTCCAGTGCACAGGTTGCCGTCGCACTGGGGCAAATGCCAGGCCTTGAAATCCATGCCCGCACCGAAGACCACCGTTTTGTCATCACTATCGAGGAACATGAGCAGGCCGTAATCTCCGAGACCCTGCTCGCGCTGTACCGTGTCGAGGGGGTGTTGTCCGCATCCATGGTCTACCAACATTGCGAACAGGAAGAAGGCGCAACGCCTTAAAATAAGCATGCTTTATCCTTTCGTTCTTCTGTAAGGCCGTCTCCAGACCCACCAGAAGGATCACTCGAGAGCAAGCGAAGAAGGAGGAACGTTTATGAAACTGACCCGGCGTAACTTTATTAAAACAAACGCCATAGCGGCCACTGCCCTGGCGGCCGGTATCTCGCTCCCTGAAATGCCGGCCGTGGCAGCCACCGAAGACCCCAGCATCCGCTGGGACAAGGCTCCCTGCCGGTTCTGCGGCACCGGCTGCAGCGTGCTGGTGGGCACCAAGGAGGGACGGGTGGTGGCCACCCAAGGAGATCCCGATGCTCCGGTCAACAAGGGACTGAACTGCATCAAGGGCTACTTTCTCTCCAAGATCATGTACGGCAAGGACCGTCTCACCAAGCCGTTGCTGCGCATGCGAAACGGCCAGTTCGACAAGAACGGCGAATTCACCCCGATCAGCTGGGATCAGGCCTTTGACATCATGGCCAGCAAATGGAAAGAAGCCCTGAAAAAAAAGGGCCCAACCGCGGTGGGGATGTTCGGCTCCGGCCAGTGGACAGTCTGGGAAGGGTATGCCGGGGTCAAGCTGTGCAAGGCAGGATTCCGCTCCAACAACATCGACCCCAATGCCAGACACTGCATGGCCTCGGCCGTGACCGGCTTTATGCGCACCTTCGGTTCCGATGAGCCCATGGGGTGTTACGACGATCTCGAATACGCCGATGCCTTCGTGCTCTGGGGCGCCAACATGTCGGAGATGCACCCCATCCTCTGGTCGCGCCTCACCGACCGCAGGCTCACCGCCTCCCATGTCAAGGTGGCGGTCCTCTCCACCTTTGAAAACCGCTGTTTCGAGCTGGCCGATGTGAAACTGGTGATGAAGCCGCAGTCGGATCTGGCCATTCTCAACTATATCGCCAACTACATCATCCAAAACGGCAAGGTCAACGAAGCCTTTGTCAAGAAATCGGTCAATTTCAAACGCGGGGTCACCGACATCGGCTATGGCTTGCGCCCCAATGATCCCCGGGAGCAGAAGGCGAAAAACGCGGCCAAGGCCAACGATGCCGAGCCCATGAAATTTGAAGAGTATAAGGCCTTTGTCGCCGAATACACCCTGGACAAAACCCACCAGATCTCAGGGGTGCCCAAGGAACAGTTGGTGGCTCTGGCAAAACTCTACGCCGACCCGAAGATCAAGGTGGTTTCCTACTGGACCATGGGCTTCAACCAGCACAGCCGCGGCACCTGGGCCAACAACCTAGTCTACAACATCCATCTCCTCACCGGCAAGATCTCCCAGCCCGGCAACGGTCCCTTCTCCCTAACCGGCCAGCCTTCCGCTTGCGGCACGGCCCGCGAGGTCGGCACCTTTGCCCACCGTCTGCCCGCGGATCTGGTGGTCAACAAGCCCGAACACCGCGCGGTGGCCGAGGCCATCTGGAAGCTGCCGGAAGGCACCATCCCGGACAAGCCTGGGTTCCACGCGGTGCTGATGCAGCGCAAGCTGCGCGACAAGGAGATGAACTGCTACTGGCAGCTCTGCAACAACAACATGCAGGCCGGCCCCAATATCAACAACGAGATGTATCCGGGCTGGCGCGACCCGGAAAACTTCATCGTGGTTTCCGACCCTTACCCAACGGTGTCCGGAATGGCCGCCGACCTTATCCTGCCCACCTCCATGTGGGTGGAAAAGGAAGGCGCCTACGGCAATGCCGAACGCCGCACCCAATTTTGGCGACAGCAGGTCAAGGCGCCGGGCGAGTCACAGTCCGATCTCTGGCAGATGGTGGAGTTTTCCAAACGCTTCAAGGTCGAAGAGGTCTGGCCCGCGGAGCTCATTGCCAAAAAACCGGAATACAAGGGCAAAACCCTGTATGACGTCCTTTTTGCCAACGGCCAGGTGAACAAATATCCCAAACAGGTGGTCAAGGATCTGGCCAACATCCCCTACGACAACTCCGAGATGGACCATTTCGGCTATTATCTGCAAAAAGGTCTTTTCGAAGAGTACCGGCGCTTCAGCCTGGAAGGCCCGAAAAAAGGCCACGAGCTGGGCGAATTCGACCAATACCATAAGGCCCGCGGTCTACGCTGGCCGGTGATCGGCGGCAAGGAAACCCTCTGGCGCTATCGGGAAGGCTACGACCCCCATGTCAAGGCGGGGGAGGGGGTGGTCTTTTACGGCAACCCGGACGGCAAGGCCAACATCTTTGCCCTGCCCTACGAGCCCCCGGCCGAAATACCGGACAAGGAGTACGACCTCTGGCTCTCCACCGGCCGGGTGCTGGAGCACTGGCATTCCGGCTCCATGACCCAGCGGGTCCCGGAGCTGCACCGGGCGGTGCCCAACGCCGTGGTGTTCATGAACCAAACCGATGCGGAAAAACGGGGGCTGCGCCGGGGCATGACGGCAAAACTGACCACCCGCCGCGGCGAGATCCTGGCCACCGTGGAAACCAAGGGTCGCAACAAGATGCCCGAAGGGCTGATCTTTATCCCGTTTTTCGATGAGAGCCGGTTGGTCAACAAACTGACCCTGGACGCCACCTGCCCCATTTCCAAGGAAACAGATTTCAAGAAATGTGCGGTCAAGGTGAGCAAGGCATAGGGGCACAGCCTTATGACTGAGACAAAATACCATGACGGTCAAAGCAGCGAGCGGCGAAAGTTTCTCCTGGAAACAGCGCGTACCGCCTGCGGGGTAGCCCTGTTCGGCCTGGGCCTCGGGTTGTACGGCAACAAACAGGCGGTGGCCCGGCCGGTCTATACCATGCGGCCGCCGGGGGCGCTGCCCGACAAGAAGTTTCTTGCCGCCTGCATCCGTTGCGGCCAGTGCGTTCGGGCCTGTCCCTACAAGACCCTGCGCTTGGCCAAACCGGAAGAGGAGGTCGCCACCGGCACCCCGTATTTCAGCGCCCGTCAGATCCCCTGCGAGCTGTGCGAGAAACGGCCCTGCATCCGCGCCTGTCCCACCGGCGCCTTGGATCCGTTGCTCACCGATATCTATAAGGCACGCATGGGGTTGGCCGTACTCATTGACCGAGAAAACTGCCTGAACTTTCTCGGGCTGCGCTGCGATGTCTGCTACCGCAACTGCCCGCTGATCGACAAGGCGATCACCCTCAACCCGCTCCATAACCAACGGAGCGGCAAACACACCCTGTTTTTGCCGGAGGTGCACTCCAAACACTGCACCGGCTGCGGCAAATGCGAAAAGTCCTGCGTTCTGGAAAAGGCGGCGATCAAGGTAGTGCCTTTGGCGCTGGCCCAGGGGGAGCTCGGGCACCACTACCGCCTGGGCTGGGAAGAAAAAACAAAAGCAGGCAAGAGTCTGATCCCTGAACAGCTGGACCTGCCGGACCGGATGCCCGAGTTCACCACCCCCATTACCCCGGAGTGGAAGCCATGAGCAAGGATACCTATGCCGGCACCTTGGCTGCGGCGAAAAAGGGTTGGCTTTCCGCGCACCGCTATCTCTTGCTGCGTCGCGCAAGCCAGCTGAGCATGCTCGCCCTCTTTTTGTGCGGGCCGCTTACCGGGCTCTGGATTTTCAAGGGCAATCTGGCGGCGAGCCGTTTTCTCGACACCATCCCGTTGAGCGACCCCTTTATCCTGCTGCAAAGCCTTGCCACCGGCACCATTGCCGGAAGCACCGCCTTGCTGGGAGGGGCGCTCATCGCCACCTTTTACCTGCTGAGCGGCGGCCGCGTCTATTGCGCCTGGGTCTGCCCGGTCAACATCCTTACCGATTGTGCGGCTTGGTTGCGACTGCGCTTTCGGTTGCGGGAGGGAATCTCCCTCAACCGGAACACCCGCTACTGGATGATCGCCATGGTCTTGGCGGTCACCGCCCTGACCGGCTCGCTGGCCTGGGAACTGATCAATCCCGTGACCATGCTGCACCGGGGCCTGGTCTTCGGCCTCGGCCTGGCCTGGACCATTCCCTTGGGGATCTTCGCTTTTGATCTTTTGGTGAGCAAACGCGGCTGGTGCGGCCACCTTTGCCCGGTGGGCGCTTTTTACAGCCTGCTTGGCAGATTCAGCCTCCTCCGGGTTCGGGCAGAGAGGCGAGAACATTGCAGCAACTGCCTGGACTGTTATGCGGTCTGCCCGGAACCCCAGGTGATTTCCCCGGCCCTCAAGGGGGAAAACGGCCGGGGGCCCGTGATCACCGGAGCAAACTGCACCAACTGCGGCAGATGCATTGATATTTGCGCCGAAAGGGTGTTTTCCTTCGGCCGCCGTTTTTAGACAAGGACAGCAAGAGCCTTCCGACCGCGATTAACCCTGCACGAGGAGTTGACGAGATGAAAAACAACAAAACCGTAATTCTGCTGAGTCTCATCGGTTGCTTGGCCATCCTGCCCCAAACCGCCTCTGCCGAAGTAGTGCAATCATTGCGCGGTGGCCTGGAAATCACGGCCCCCCCGCAGGTCCCGGAGGTGGATAAGTTGATTCCCGACCAAAAGCCGATCAAGCGTGATTTTGTCCACCAACCCCCCCTGATCCCCCATAATATCGAGGGATACATCATCGACAAGAACTACAACAAGTGCCTCAGCTGCCATAGCTGGGCCAACGCCAAGGCCGCAGGCGCCACCAAGATCAGCCCGGACCATTTTATTGACCGCAACAACAAAAAGCTGACCACTTTGGCGCCGCGGCGCTACTTCTGCACCCAGTGTCATGTGGTGCAGACCGATGCTCCGCCCCTGGTCGATAACACCTTCCAGCCCAGCCCGCCCCTCCCCCCCCAGAAGTAAGGCGGGAAGAAAGAGGCGTGCAGAGGAAAATCGGACGCGGGGTCTGATTTTTCAGCAGAAAATTATCTCCGCTTGCAATTCTGTCGGGAGAACGTTCTGATGAGCGGCCAAGAAAGCAACCCCAGGAATTGGCATCGGAAAAACAGCGGGAGTCTATTATGAAAACAAAGAGCAAAGGATTCTGGGAGAAACTGAAAAGCCCCAGTGCCCGTTATTCGGTCCTCACTCTCTTGGGCCTCGGCTTTATCGGAGGAATCGCCGTCCTCTCAGGATTTCTCGGCGAACTGCACGCCTCGGCCCAGGAATCGTTCTGCATCTCCTGTCACGAGATGGAGGAAAACGTCTACATGGAATATAAAAATACCGCCCACTTCAGCAACAAATCCGGAGTACGGGCAACCTGCGCCGACTGCCATCTGGCCCGGGACCTCGGTCCGAAACTGGCCCGCAAGACTGTGGCCGCAAGGGAGCTGTTCAACAAGATCAAGGGCACCATCGACACCAGGGAAAAATTCCTGGATCATCGCTTGACCATGGCGACCAGGGTATGGAAGGAGATGAAGGCTAATGACTCCCGCGAATGCCGCAGCTGCCACGATGCGCAGGCCATGGATTACTACAAACAGTCTCGCCGAGCCAGACTTGCCCACATCCGGGGGGACAACGAGAAACTGACCTGCATCGATTGCCACAAAGGAATCGCCCATCTCCTCCCCGATATGACGGGAATCGATCCCTCGGCGGTCATCGGCAACAGGCCCTAAAAACCGCACCTCTCTCCCTAAAACGAGGAAGGGGCTCACGGGCTCCTTCCTCGTTTTACTGCCTCCGCGCCGTATATTTCCCCTTTTTCTCAAACAAACGTTTTGCCAATTAGCATGTCCAACTTTTTGGCACACGCCAATTTCCCACTTTCCCATCCCTGCTTGCAACCGCTCTCGATTCGGGCCAGCCCCTTCTTTCTTTTCCCTGGGCTGCGCCCTATCAAAATATGATATAACAGAGAAAGAAGGAGGGGCGACAAGTAAAACGTATGCTCTCCTCTCGCCCCACTTGCCCTGAAACATGACAAGGAATACCCTCGCATGATTGACCCCGCTTTCCTCGGCCTGATCCAGAACGCCGCTCTGCTGTTGGCCATGGCCTTCATCTATGACGTAATGACCAGCCGCTACCGGTTCGGGGTGAGCCCCCCGCTTATGCAGGTGGGGATCGGGGCGCTGCTCGGTATTCTCGGCGGCATTCTCATCCTTACCCCCTGGACCTATGTGCCGGGTGTTGTCTTCGACACCCGCTCGGTGCTGCTCAGTATCTCCGGGCTCTTTTTCGGGGTGATCCCCACCGGGATAGCCATGATTATAACCAGTGCCTTGCGTCTCTCCCTAGGAGGGGCCGCAGCCTGGACCGGAGTCGCGGTAATCCTGGCCACCGGCTCGCTGGGCATTCTCTGGCGCCATTTGCGCCGCCACCCCCTGACCGAGATCTCCTGGCAACAATTCTACCTCTTTGGCCTCCTCGTGCATCTGGTCATGCTGGCCTTGATGTTCATCCTCCCATGGGATACGGCCCTGCGGGTCCTTTCCCAGATCAGCCTGCCGGTTTTGTTGATCTACCCCCTGGCCACAACCCTGTTGGGCATACTCATGGTCAACAGGCTGGGGCGGGAGGATTTCAGTACCCAACTGCAAGTCAGCGAGGAGAGGCTTCGCTTGGCGCTCATGGCCGCCAATCAGGGGCTTTACGATCTCAATGTCCAGACCGGCGAGGCCAAGATCAGCCCGGAATACGCCACCATGCTCGGGTATGATCCGGTAGGATTCCAGTTGACCGTAAACAAATGGATCGAACGGATGCACCCGGACGACCGCGAACCCGTGGCCATGGCCTATCGGGACTACATCGCCGGCAAGATCCCGGAGTACCGCGTGGAGTTCCGGCAACGGACCAAGGCAGGCGACTGGAAATGGATCCTTTCCCTGGGCAAGGTGGTGGAATACGACAACGCCGGCCGTCCCCTGCGGATGATCGGCACCCACACCGATATCACCGAACGCAAACAGGCGGAAGAGGCTTTGCGGGAAAACGAAATCTTTATTCGCACGGTTTTGGACAATCTCCCCATCGGCATTGCGGTCAACGCGGTTGCTCCGGCGGTGGAATTTCTCTACATGAACGACAATTTCCCCAAATTTTACCACACCACCCGCGAAGCACTCGCCACTTCGGACGCATTTTGGGAGGCGGCATACGAGGATCCGATCTTCGGGAAGCCATCAGGAAGCAAGTGATGGAGGCCTGTGCCAGTGGTGACCCGAGCCGGATGCAGTGGGAAGACGTACCCATTTTCCGAGCGGGGGAGGAGACCGCGTATATTGTCGCGAGAAACATGTCGATCCCCGGTCAAGAGATGATGATCTCAACCGTCTGGGATGTTACCGACCGCAAGCGCAACGAAGCGGAAAAGGAGAAACTGCAGGCGCAGCTCCTCCAGTCCCAGAAGATGGAATCGGTGGGCCGGCTGGCCGGCGGCGTGGCCCACGACTTCAACAACATGCTCCAGACCATTCTCGGCTACTGCGATCTCTCCCTCTCCGAATTGGAAGCAACCAATCCGCTCCATGAAAACCTCCGGGAAATCCACAAGGCGGCCATGCGTTCCGCGGATCTCACCCGCCAGCTCCTCGCCTTTGCCCGCAAACAGACGGTGAGTCCCAAGATCCTCGACCTCAACGACACCGTCGGGGGCATGCTGAAAATGCTCCAGCGGCTCCTCGGCGAGGACATCGACCTGGCTTGGCTGCCGGGACACGACCTCTGGCCCGTGAAGATGGATCCTTCCCAGCTCGACCAGATTCTGGCCAATCTTGCGGTCAATGCCCGCGATGCCATTGCCGATACCGGCAAGATCACCATCGAAACGGAAAATGTCTCGCGGGATGCGGCCTATTGCGCCGACCACCCGGACTGTCTCCCCGGTGAATACGTCCTGCTGGCGGTGAGCGACAATGGCTGCGGCATGGACAAGGAGATCCTGGCCCAGATCTTCGAACCCTTCTTCACCACCAAGGAAAAAGACAAGGGCACCGGCTTGGGGCTGGCCACCGTCTATGGCGTGGTCAGGCAGAATAACGGCTTTATCAACGTGTACAGCGAACCCGGCCAGGGAACCACCTTCAGCATCTATCTGCCCAGCTTCAGCAGCGAAGAAGTGACACCCACGGAGACCAGGCTGGCGGAAGAACCGACCGGCGGCACGGAAACGGTTCTGCTGGTGGAAGACGAGGCCACGCTCCTGCATCTGGGCAAAACCATCCTGCAACGCTTGGGCTACACGGTGCTCGCCGCCAGCACACCGATGGCGGCGATTGAGCTGGCCCAGGAACACCCAGGGGAAATCCATCTCCTCATCACCGATGTGGTGATGCCCGAGATGAATGGGCGGGATCTGGCCAAACGGCTCGTGTCCCTGCGTCCGACAATGCACTGCCTCTTTATGTCGGGGTATACGGCTAATGTTATTGCCCATCACGGCGTGCTGGACACGGACATCCATTTCATCCAGAAACCTTTTTCCATAGACGACCTGGCCCGCACGGCACGCGAAACCTTGCGGGATAAGAAAAATAACCCGTAAACAGTGGGGGAGCAGGTCCGGTCTGATTCTCCCCTTCCTTCCAACAAGGGAACGTGATAAACTTTTCTGGCTCAGCGAAAAACCGGACCCGAAAAAAAGCTTCTTCCGGATACAATCGACACCCTCAGGGCAAAGAGATGACAGAGGAATACGCACAAAAAATTTTCGTGAAAGAGGATAGCAGCGCGAAAATACACTGCGAGTCATGCGGACTGGTGAAAACGGTGCAGCTGCAAAATCTTACCTCCCTTGCACCCGTAGTCCGGATACGATGCACCTGCACCGCCGTGTTTCCAGTGCGCTTCGAATACCGGAAATTTTATCGCAAGGCCACCAATCTTGAGGGGACCTATCAGGTGCTGTTCGATGAAAGGGATATCCCAGACCTCTCCCAGGCCAGAAAAACCATTAACTGCCGGATTGAGAACATCTCCATGCATGGGGTCGGGGTCGCCATTCTGGGCAGACACAGGATCATGAAAAATGCCCGGATTGTCCTGGGTTTTACCCTGGATAATCCGCAGAAAACGTGGATAGAAAAAACCGCGGTTGTCCAGCTTGTCGAGGGCCCCTACCTCGGGCTGCGTTTTGACGAGCCGGCCACCACCGACAGGGAACTGGGTTTTTATCTGATGCCTTAACCTCTTCTCCTGGGCCAGAGCACCGCATCCTCTCTCTTTACCCCGCGGCCCGCCCAATCGAACGCTTCCCCATAACCACTTTGACCCTTGCCAGGACTCAGCGACGTGCTGCCCCATGATCTGCTCATAACAAACGCTACCCTCCTGGCAACTCCGGCAGACGGACATGTGCAGGAGGCGAGCTATCTTGCCGTACAGGAGGGAACCATTGTCGAGATTGGGACAATGGCCGATCTGCCCCCGCGACCTGCGGCGGCAAGGGCCATTGATGCCGCAGGCAACCTGCTCCTGCCTGGGCTGGTCAACTGTCACTGTCATGGCGCCATGACCCTGTTCCGGGGTTTGGCCGATGACCTGCCCCTCATGACCTGGCTCAACGAGCATATCTTTCCGAGCGAGGCGCGGCTGGTCGATGCGGAAATGGTTTACTGGTGCAGCAAGCTTGCCGCCGCCGAGATGCTCATGGGCGGGACCACCACCGTGGCCGATGCCTATTTCCATGAGGATGCCGCGGCACAGGCCTTTTGTGCCACAGGCCTGCGGGCAGTGGCAGCCCAGGGGATCATCGATTTTCCGGCGCCCGGGGTCCCGGACCCGACCCAGAACATTGCGGCGGCGGCGGAGTTTCTTGCCACTTGGCAGGGGAAAAACTCCCTGCTCACCCCGGCCCTCTTCTGCCATTCCCCTTACACCTGCAGCCCGGACACCCTGCAACGGGCCAAAGCCTTGGCCCGCGAAGCCGGGAGCCTTTTTTTCATCCATCTGGCCGAAACCCGGGAAGAGGGGAGACAGATCAAGGAACAACACGGCCACACCCCGGTGGGGTTGCTCCACGACCTTGGCTTGCTGGATGCAGAAACAATCTGCGTGCACTGTGTCTGGCTGGACGAGGAGGATATCGGGCTGCTTAGGGAGAGCGGCGCCAAGGCGGTAACCTGCCCGGAAAGCAACATGAAGCTCGGTTCGGGTATCGCTCCCCTGGCCGCACTGCGCGGGGCCGGAGTGCGGGTTGGCTTGGGCACGGACGGCTGCGCCAGCAATAACGATCTGGACCTTTTTCAGGAGATGGGGATTTGCGCCAGGCTGCACAAGATTGCCGCCCATGGGCCAAGCCACCTGCCGGCCACAACCCTGCTCGGCATGGCCACGGGGGAGGGCAGCGGGATTCTCGGTCTAACCGGGCAGACCGGTCGACTTGCTCCAGGCCTGCGGGCAGACTGCATCATCGTCGAGAGCAAGCAGCCACACCCGAACGCCGTGCATAATCCGGAGCGCTTGGTCTATGCGGGGAGAGGCAGCGATGTTTCCACCGTAATCATTGACGGCAGGGTGGTCATGGAGGAGAGACGGCTTCTTTCCTTTGATCTGGCGGAAACCCTGAACGAAGTAAGAAGGTTGGCCAGGCGGGTGAGAGCAGGGACGTAAAAAGGGGGAGAAAACCAGAAGTTCAGGCGGCCTTCCAGCCGTGGGTGCCAACCAGTTTGACAAAACGAACGCTTTCCACTGGGGTGATCGTCACCGCCCCCCCTTCTTTTTTGACCACCATGAGGGTCTGCCCTTCCAAATCAGCTACCGGCAACACCATAACGCCTGGGTCCGCCAACTGATCCACCAACGGCTGCGGAATCTGCGGCCCCGCCGCGGTAACAATGATCGCCGGGAAGGGCGCATGCTCCGGCCAGCCTTCGGTCCCATCCGCCACCTTACTCATGATATTGTATATCTGGAGCCGGTCAAAAGTCTTTCGGGCGCGGGCCAGCAGCGGCTTGAGCCGTTCAACCGTATAGACCCGCTCGCAAAGGGCGGCAAGAATCGCGGATTGATAGCCGCAACCGGTGCCGATTTCAAGCACCTTCTCCTGCCCGGTGAGCTGCAGCAACTGGGTCATGAGGGCCACAACATAGGGCTGGGAGATGGTCTGGCCATTGCCGATGGGCAGGGGGAAATCGCCATACGCTTGGGCATGCAGGGCATCGGAGACAAAAAGATGGCGCGGGACCACCTCCATGGCATGGAGCACCGCCGGATCTTCAATCCCTCGGGGGAGCAGTTGCTCCTCAACCATGCGCGCCCGAAATTTTTCGTACTTGTTAATCCGCACGCGGCCCACTGATGGCAGTGCCGCTTTTCTTAATTTCTTCCTCGTTATAGGCGCGATAGAGGCAGGTGGACACCATGTCCCCGGCAAAGGTTATGGTCACCACATCATATTTTTCCGAACCAAGCTTATCCCCTATATACGGGGTCTTCCGCAGGAAGCTTTTGTTCACCTCCCGGTAGAGCCAGACCTCGCCCTGATCTCCTTTCTGTTTTTGATCGGGCTCGCCAAGCGTGGCCAGAACCTCCTTCTTGGTGAGATTAGGCGTAATCAGGCAAATATCCGAAGAGAGATGGCGCACCGGGTCATGGTAAAAACACCCTGACCCGACAAAGCCCAGCAGGCAGAGGCAGACGACAAAACGCAAGGGGGTGGCACATCTCATTTTTCTCTCCTCCGAGAAAAGGGGGTTGACGGAAACGCACGAGCAGGGGGAAAAGTAGCGCGATTCGCTGTATTTTGCAAGAAACCGTGCCCCGGACTTTTTTTCTCCCGGACAAACTGCGATTGCTTTTTTGCTATGGATACAGGAGAATGTCTTGACCACCTGTGAAGATATATAATAAAGTTGTAGCGTTATCCATACTTTTTTTCTTGATCGGCCCGCGGAATGCGTGCCGGCCCACCGTGCAAGGGGAGATCCACCATGCGTTGCCCGAAATGCGGCTACATCTCGTTTGACCGGCAAAGATCCTGCGGCAAATGCAGCAATGACTTAACGGCTGCGGCCGAGCAGATCACCGGTACGGTGAGCAAGGCTGCAGCTCCTTTTTTCCTTGGCGCTGTCCTCGGCAAAAAAACTCCCGCCTATGATGAGCCCAGCCCAACACTTTACGAGGAAGAAGAGACCCTTTCCCTAGACGAGTTGGATGCCGAAACTCTGCCAACGGACGAGGAGGAGCTCGATTTCTCCGGGGTGCCCCTCAACGAGGATGACCTGGACGAGCAGCCCCTGCCATCGCTTGGTCTCGAAGATATTGATGTTTCCGACCTTATCCCTCCACAAGAAGAAAAAGAAGAAGCGCTGGAGCTGACCCTGGGAAGCGAGCAAGAAGAGGGCGAGACAAGCATAAGCGCGCACGAGGAGGCAAAAGAGGAGGAAGAGCTTCTCTCCGGCATCGAGTTTTCCGGCTTTGAGTTTGATGATACGTTGAGCGCTGCGGAGAAAGAACACCCCCTGGGCGGATTTGAAGATGAGCCCAGGGAATCTCCGGACAATGAAGAAGAGGAGATTATCGATCTCTCCTCTCTGATGGATTTTGACGATGCCCCGGCGGAAAAGGAAGATGAGCACGATATTATGGATCTCTCCCTTGGCGAGGCGCCGGAAGAACTCCATTTAAGTCTAGAAGATGGCGAGCCTGCCCCAGCCCCGGACGGTGCGGCCAAAAAATCGACAAACACCCTGGCCGAGATCCCGGACCTCGACCTGACCCTGGAAAACGATGACCAATAAGGGGAACGACATGCCCATGAACGGGGAAACCACCCCCCAACCCCAATATGCAGGCTTCCTGGCCCGCGGAATGGCCATGGGTATCGATATCCTTCTGATCCACCTGCTCTATTTTGCTTGCCTGTGTGCGACGGCGGCGGTTCTCTGGGTGCATTCTCCCCACTGGCTCGTCCTGATCCCCTCCCTCCTCTTCTGCCTGCTCCTCTTCCTGCTCACCTTTCCCCTGTTCATCGCGGTCTATTTTCTCGCCCTGCATGGCTGGCAGGGGCAGACCCTCGGCAAGATGTTCATGGGCCTGAGGGTGATCCGGTCCGACGGCGGGGAGGTCACCCCGGGTATCGCCTTTCTGCGTTTTATCGGCTTTGCTCTTTCGATCCTCCCCGTGGGACTCGGACTTTTCTGGAGTATTATCGACCGGGAGAAATGCGGATGGCACGACCACGTAGCCGACACCCGGGTGGTTCTGAAGGTCTCCTCGTGAAATAGGTTGACAAGCGGGGCAGATTTCAATATATGATAGCTACTTTTTTGCCGGGATAGCTCAGTCGGTAGAGCATCGGACTGAAAATCCGAGTGTCCCTGGTTCGAATCCTGGTCCCGGCACCAGTAAAATCAATGGGTTACGGTAATTTACCGTAACCCATTTTTTTTATCATAATCATTGCAAAGCCCCCCCAGCGATGCAGCTGCACAGCCTGTCACACAGAGAATCCTGCGCAATGATCTCGCTGTTCAATCATGCTCCTCTCTCTTTAAAAAATATATCTATGCACCCGTGCTTGATTTATTATATCTTTTGAAAAGCAAAACACCAATCATCAGACCCCTTCAGCACATTTTCCCTGCACGTATTCATCCTGACCATACGAGGTAATGCTCTTCATGATTACGGAAATATCCAAAACCATCCTGCCTGCACTGGGATTGACCCTTGCCCTCGCGTTGCCTGCCCAGGCGGCAAACGATTCGAAAGAGCTGAGCCTGGAACAATTGCTGAACACCACGGTGACCAGCGCCTCCAAGTACGAACAGAAGCAAAGCGAAGTGGCCGCCGTGGTCAGCGTCATCACCCGTGACGAGATCAAGGCCTTCGGTTGGCGCACCCTGGACCAAGCCCTGGCCAGCCTGCCCGGCATTCACCTTACCTATGACCGTCAATACAGCTATTTGGGCGCCCGTGGTTTCGGGCTGCCCGGAGATTACAACACCCGGATGCTGCTCGCCATCAACGGCAATCGCATCAATGAGACGGTCTATGCCGGCGCTTCAATCGGACGCGATTTCCCCCTGGATCTGGACCTGGTCGAACGTATTGAATTCATCGCCGGACCGGGTGGCGCGGTCTATGGTCAGAATGCCATGTTCGGTGTTGTCAACGTAATCACGCGCAGTGGAGCCACGGTCGATGGCGGCGAGTTGTCCGCCGGCTGGACAAGTCCCCAATCCCTCCGGGAAGGCCGCATCAGCTGGGGAAAGGTGCTTGGAAACGGCGTTAACGTGCTGGCTTCCGCCTCCGGCATGTACTCCCGGGGTGAAGATCTGCTCATGGACTACCCGAGTGCGGGTCCTGGCGAAAGCGACATCTCCGGCCTGGCCGTTAATCAGGACGGCGAGCGGGACAAGGAATTCTTCACCCGCATTATCCGCGGCCCCTTGTCCCTTGATTTCATTTACGGCAATCGCCGCAAGGATGACCCCACGGCATCTTTCTTTTCCGATGCGCTGGCCCCGGACCACTATGAACGGGACAAATCCATGTTGAGCCAACTGGCATATCAGGACAGTTTCGCCCGCAAGACCCTGGACGTGCTGGGTCGAATGTTTCTGGGACAGTATCGCTACACCGGCTTGTTTCATTATGCCACCGCCCCGAATCTCGCCACTGCCGCAGGTGACTGGCTGGGCGCCGAACTGCGCCTGCTCTATAAGGGACTGAACAATCACAAACTCATGCTGGGAATGGAAGGGCAGAACAATAGCCGCATCGACCAGACCAACGACGACCTCACCACCCCGGGGATGGAAACGCAAATCAACGGATCAGGCACCCGGTTCGGCATTTACACCCAGGACGAATGGCGCCTCAGCGACACCTGGTCGACGACCCTCGGCGTGCGGGTGGACCGCAACAATAATACGGACACCTTATTTAGCCCCCGGGCAGCGCTCATCTGGCAGGCCTTGCCGGAAACCACGCTGAAAGCGATGTACGGCCGCGCCCACCGCGCTCCCAACGCCTACGAGCGAGACTACGACGACGGAGTAGCGCAGGTTGCCAATCCAACCCTGGAAAATGAGACCATCGATACCCTGGAGCTGAACATAGAGCAACGGTTGACGCGTGATTTCAGTGTGCGCACCTCGATATATCAGTGGAGCATGCTGGATATCGTGACCTTGGGCATTGATCCCCTCAGTGGGCTGCCGCAATACCAGTCCGGCGACAAGCTCACAGCCCGGGGCGTCGAGCTCTCGGCCGACAAGACCTGGGAATCCGGCGGGCGCGTCCGCGGTAGCGTGGCCTATCAGGATATCGCGTACGCCAACAACGAAGAACCGCTCAATTCCCCCCAATGGCTTGGAAAACTCAACCTGTCCCAGCCCCTGCCCTGGCCGGGTCTGCGTCTGGGCTATGAACTCCGGTACGACGCAAAACGCCAGACGATAGATGGTTCTTACCTTAAGGGGTATTGGCTTTCCAACCTGACTGTGACCGCGAGCAAATGGCTCCCGAGGATGGAGATATCGCTGGGCATTCACAATCTATTCGATCAATACTACGAGCACCCGACCTCAGACATCAACTGGCAGAACGCGCTGGCCCAAGACGGCCGGAGCGTCTGGGCCAAGATGGATTACCGCTTCTAATGCTTTTTTCTCGCCATCATTCTTCCGCATCCCCCCAAATGCGCGGAACCACCAAACCCCGGCTCAAAAAGGGTTTTCGCTCTCTTTGCTGCACGCTTGCCCTGATCTGCTGGGTTTCTTTGGCACGTGCAGAGGGAATGGCGGAGTATACCCTCAAGGCGGCTTTCCTGTATAACTTCGTCGCCTTCACCAAATGGCCTGCCGAAGTGGGCTCCCCCCTGAACGTTTGCGTATACGGCCCGGACCCCTTCGGCCAGGACCTGGACAATAAAATCCAAGGCCAGAGCGTCAACGGACGCAGTCTGGCCGTAAAACGCATCACCAGCGTGGATGGTTTGGGAAATTGCCAGATTGTATTCATCTCCCGCCCGGTGATTGGCAATCTGCCGCGGGTGCTTGACAGTCTGCACAACAAGCCGGTGCTGACTGTGGCCGACTCGCCGGGAGCCATCCTGGAGGGGGTTGTGCTGAACATGGATACAAATATGGGAAAAGTGACTTTCAAAGCGAATCTGCTCGCAGCGCAGGGCAATGGCCTGAGTCTCAGCTCCAACCTGTTGCGCCTGGCCACCGAGGTGATCAAATGAAATTTCCGCTGTTACAAACTGCATGCCTGATTTTTAGTGGGCGCCTGACCCGCCTCCGACAGAAACGTCCATGACACCACACAACAACACGACCCTTCGCCAAATCTTCAGCCTGCCGGTCATTGTCGCCGCCTTGGGCTATTTCGTCGACATCTACGACCTGGTGCTCTTCAGCATCGTCCGGGTGCCGAGCCTCAAATCCCTTGGCTTCTCCGGGCAGGCGCTCATCGATAACGGCGTTTTTTTATTGAATATGCAGATGGCCGGGATGCTGGTCGGCGGGATTCTCTGGGGTATTCTCGGAGATCGCAAGGGGCGGCTCACGATCATGTTCGCCTCGATCTTCCTCTATTCCCTCGCCAACCTGGCAAACGGGCTTGCCACCACACTGCCGGCTTACGCAACCCTGCGCTTTATTGCCGGTATCGGCCTGGCCGGAGAGTTGGGCGCAGGCATCACCCTGGTCTCCGAGATCCTGCACAAGAGCATCCGCGGGTACGGCACCATGCTGGTCGCCTCGGTGGGCGTCTCCGGGGCCATCCTGGCCAATCTCGTCGCCACCACCTTTGACTGGCGCACCGCCTTTGTCATCGGCGGGGTGCTCGGATTACTGCTGCTCGTTACCCGGATCCGGGTGGCCGAGTCGGGGATGTTCCGGGCCATGGATGACCGGACCGGGGTACGGCGGGGAAACTTTTTGGCCCTGTTCACCGATTGGTTGCGATTCCGCCGCTACTGCAACTCGATTCTGATCGGCATCCCAATCTGGTTCGTGGTCGGGGTCCTGATCACCTTTTCCCCGGAGTTTGGTGTCGCGCTGGGTATCAGCGGCCCGGTCTCGGCGGGCAATAGTGTGATGTTCTGTTATCTGGGCTTGATCGCGGGCGATTTGTCCAGCGGCCTGGTGAGTCAGCTCCTGCGCAGCCGAAAAAAGGCGATCTTGATCTTCCTGTTCCTGACCGTGGCCGGGATCACCCTCTATTTTCTCCAAGGCGGCCAAAGCCCGGCTTTTTTCTACGGAGTCTGCGGATTCCTTGGCTTTGCCGGCGGCTACTGGGCCATTTTCGTCACCGTTGCCGCGGAGCAATTCGGCACCAACCTGCGGGCCACGGTGGCCACCACCGTACCCAACTTCGTCCGGGGGATGGTGGTGCCGATCACCATGCTTTTCCAACTGGGCCGCAATTATCTCAGCCTGGAGTCCAGCGCCCTGTTGGTCGGCGCGATCTGCCTAATCGCAGCCTTTCTTGCCCTGGCCGGGCTTGAAGAGACCTTTCACAAGGACCTGGACTATTTCGAGGAGTTTCTCTAGGCGCCCCTTCAGACCAGAGCAAACTTTTTCATCTGGTACCGCAGGGTGTCATAGGAAATACCCAACAACTTGGCGGCCTTGGTCTGGTTGGCGCCTGTCCTTTCCAACGCCTGGCGGATAAGATCCTTTTCCAACCCCTCGAGAGAAAGCCCTTCTTCCGGCAGGATGATTCTCGCGGATGCGACCGCCGCAGCATCCGCCCAACCGGCCAGATTCGGGAGAAGATGCTCCCGGGTGATGGTTTCCATCTCCTCAAGCACCACGCACCGCTCGATGATGTTGCGCAACTCCCGCACGTTCCCGGGCCAAGCATAGGCCAGCATGGCCCGTTCGGCATCGACGGAAAAGCCCTTGATCCCTTTTTTGAGATATTTACTGGAAAAATAGCGTAAAAAATGCCGGGCAAGGAGGAGGATGTCATCCTCCCGTTCCCTCAGGGGCGGCAACTCCAAGGCAAAAGCGCTCAGCCGGAAAAACAGATCCTTCCGAAAGCCCCCCTGTTCCGAAGCGGCCTGAAGATCCTTATTGGTGGTGACGATCACCGTCGCCTGCACGGGCAGATCAACACTCCCCCCCAGCCGCCGGACCGTCCTCTCCTCCAGAACCCGCAGCAGTTTTGCCTGGAGATCCAACCGCATGTCCCCAATTTCATCAAGAAGCAGGGTGCCATCCCCAGCCAGCTCAAAAATCCCCTTTTTGTCGGTCCGGGCGTCGGTGAAAGCGCCTTTCACATGGCCGAACAGCTCGCTTTCGATGAGATTTTCCGGCAAGGCCGTGCAGTTGACGGCAAAGAACGGGCTCTGCCCCTGACCAACGCCCTCCTCCTTCTGCCGCCGGCAATGGAGATGCCGGGCCAGAACCTCCTTGCCGCTTCCGGACTCGCCGGTGACGAGGATAGTCTCCGCCCTGGCCTGAACCAGCTTTTCCGCTTTCCGGATGATTTCCATTATGCAGGGAGATTCGCCCACCAATCCGTGTTCAAAATAGGGGCAGGTATTTTTCCGGTGATAGTCGATCTCGGCCTTCCGCCGGATGTTATCGATGATATTGCCGGTGATGATTTTTATCTCATCGAGATTGAACGGCTTGGTGAAATACTCAATCGCCCCGAGTTTCATGGCCCGGATGGCCGATTCCGCCGAATCATCGGCGGTCAACATAACCACCTCCGCCTCAAGCCCTTCCTTCTTGATGGCGGCAAGGATATCGAAACCAGTCATCTCCTCGGCCAGATCCACATCCAAAAAGACAATGTCCGGCTGCCAGGCAATAATGTTGGCGACAACATCCTGGGGAGTGGTTTGAAAATGCACCGCATACCCCTCTTTTTTCAAACCCCTGGCAAGCATGGAGACAATGAGTTCATCATCATCCACGGCAAAAATTCTTCCCCTAATCTTCATGGGTTTGCATCCTCGTTTTTTTGTTCAATTGGCAGGGTAACGGTAAATGCGGCGCCCTCGCCCAAAATGCTGGCAACCTCGATCTCACCATGGTGTTGTTCAACAAGACGCCGGGTTATTGCCAGCCCCAACCCACTCCCCTTGGGTTTGGTCGTGTAAAACGGCTGAAAAACACTGGTGCACGCCTCTTCGCTCAAGCCTTTTCCTGTATCCGCAATCACCACCTCCACGATTCCGGCCCGAGCAAGCCTGGTACTCACGGTGATTCTCCCGCCGGCTGGGGTCGCCTCCATGGCATTGAGCAGCAGATTCAGGATCACCTGCTGCATCTGGGAGGGGTCCGCCATGATCATGGGAAGATCCGGATCAAGGTTACGGACAAATGCCAGCCCCTTACTGCGGACCGCAAGGTATTCCGGCGCTTTGAGCAACAGGTTTGCATTTTTCATGGCGTTTTCAAGCTGCCGGTTCAGCCCGATCCGGGAAAAGACCGGTCGGGGCGTCCGGGCGTAGTTGAGGAGATTTTTCAACAATGCTTCAATTCTCTGCACCTCCCCGACAGTCCGGACAAAAATCTCCTTGTCTTCCAAGGAAAGGGGCAACTCGTTCATCAGTACTTCCATGGAAACCTTGATCCCGGCCAGAGGGTTTTTGATCTCATGGGCCAGACCGGCAGCCATCTGCCCGACCATGGCCAGTTGCCGTGAGCGGTGCAAGGCCGCCTCGGTCTGGTTGCGCACCGTCACATCCCGGTCAAAGGCATGGATATATTTTCGCCCTTCAATTTCAAGCAGCCCGGCCCGAACCTCCACCGGAAAAACAGTGCCGTCCTTGCGTCGATGCTCCACCATCACCTCAATACGGGCTCCAGCCATCATCTGCCGGAACCGCTCAGGCGCTTGCGCCGCACTTTCAACGGTGTCCAATTCCTGGATGTAGAGATTGCACAACTCTTCCACCGTGTAGCCGTGCATATCCGCCGCCGCCTGATTGGCTGCGATGATTCTCCCTGCTCCCTCGCCTTCTCCCTCAATAATAAAGATGGCGTCATCCGCCGACTCGAAAAGCACCTGGTAGCGATTCTGCTCGGCCACAACCGCAGCGCACTGTTTTTTCAAGGAGCGCGCCATCTCATTAAAGGCGGTGGCCAGAACGTTAAATTCATCTGGAAGAGGTTCATCAATGGTGTGGGTCAATTCGCCCGCCTTGATTTTTTCCGTGGCCCGAAGGAGTACGGAAAAAGAACTGGAAAATCGTTTGATAAAAAGGAAGGTGAAAATAAGGAAAATCAGGGGCGCGACAGTGACAAGAATCAGCAAGATATTCTTCATGAGGGAAATTTGTTGCCGGGCATTAAAAACCTTCTGGGAAATCGTGTCGGAGGAAAGAACCACCAGACTGTCAATTTCCTCAAGCAGCCGGCCGCCCGCAGAAGAGGCAATGTCTTCCGCAATGGCGCGTCGCTCCTGGTTTGCTCTGAGGGTATAGACCCTGCTCGCCTTTTTCAGATAGCCATCAACGCCTTGCCGAAGATGGTTTAACCGTAACACCACCGGTTCGGCATGATGACAGCCGAAGCACTTTTCTCCGGCGAGCTGCAGCCCCTCACCGTGCTCGACAAAAGCCCCAACGCTTGTACTGCGCGGCGAGGTGGTGAGATAGAGATCCGCCTGAATGATTTGGACCTTGTTGAGCAGATCCTCGCGCAAAAATTCCATCTGATTGAGGGCGAGGATTTTTTCGAGATTTTGGAGGGCTTTGGCATTGGTCTGGGCAATATACAAGCCGCCGACACCGAAAAAAAGAATCAGCAGGATAAAGCCGAAGAGTACTTTTTTTCTCATACAACCCCTATTCCGAGAATGGAAGGGTTCCGACGCCCAAGAAGGATACTTTCAATCATTGACATAATCATAGGTTGCCAGATCCAAGCCAATGCGTTTGGCATATTCAATAACCGGCTGGTAATCCTGCACTCGGGTTTCAATAAATCGGCTGGCCCCGAATTGGACCAATGCTTGGCGACCTTCCGCATCCTGATCCATGGCCAGCAAGCTGGTTTGCATCACCTTTTTCAGGGCAGGATCCAGATCGTGCCGCACCGCCAGGGTATTGGCCGGAACCGCCGGAGAAGTGGTGAGGATATTCAGCTCTGCCGCAATTCGGGGGTCCTCCTTGGCAAGGCGGTTAAAAACAAGATCCTTGGCCGCGCCCAGGTCCGCCTTGCCACTCAAAACATCATGGATCGCATCTTCATGGGTACCGCTGAAATAGGTCTCCCTGAACCAGGCGCGGTAATCCGCGATGCCTAGGGTCCGAAAAAAATAGAGGGGCAGCAGCCATCCTGCGGTGGTCGCCTTGTCCACGAAAACAAAGACCTTACCCTTCACATCCCGCGCCGTCTTTATACCGCTGTCCTTTCGGGCAAATACCATTCCGTAATAGCTGGAGACCCCGCCTTCATATTCGGGCCGGGCCAAGGGCTCAACCCCCAACCTCTTGATGGCCAGTGCTCCGGTAAAGCTGCCGAAAAAGGCACCGTCCAGCCCCTCGCTCTGAAAATTATTCAAGATATTGCCGTAGCGGGAAAGGATCTTGAGTTCAACCTGGGCGCCTGTTTTTTGGGAAAGATAGCGGGCAATGGGCTCGTAGCGTTTCTTCTGCACAAAGATGTCCATCTCCGGAATAAGGCCGATGACAATCTTTGTGGCCGGGGCAGGTGAGGGGGGGGAGGCGGAGGCAGGGGCAGCGCTCTGCTCATCGCTGCAACCCGCCCAAAAAAGCAGGAAAAAACCGCACAGCAGGATTCGGATTCCGTCTCGGACACAACACAACCGCATACTCCCCTCCGGCTCAATATGATGGACTTGCAAAAAGACTACCAGCCGCCCTGCATCTGTGCAAGTTGCAATTCATCCCAGAGATCCATGCCTTGCCGCACTCCAATCCAGCCGCCAATCTGCTATCTGGCCATATGACCAAACCGATCTGGCCATTCCACCGGAATACCCCACTAGGCCAGAGAGACCAGCCGGGCAGCGCCCACCTATCTTATTGTATTCTTTGTATTTATTTTTTCTGCCCCCTCTGGCATCTTTTTCGCATTAACAAAAAGATGCTTAGCTGGAAACGCTCGTTGTAAAGGGGGCTTCCGAACAAAAACAGGAGAAAAGGGAGAGGAGGAAGGATATGCGTAAACGAAACAGGCTGTTGCCAAAAGTCGTGGTGTCGGCATGGTCTTTGACCATGATAACAATGGGATGGGGCCTTTGGGGGCAATTTTTAGCACCGGACGCGGCCCAGGCAGCCGAACTCGGTGCCGCATGTGTCAGCTGCCATGAAAAACCGGTGGCAAGTTTTAAGGACTCATACCATGCAAAAATCTGGCAGGGCAAAAACGATTGCCAATCCTGCCATGGAGCAACCGACAAGCATGTAAACGACCCGTCCAAACAAAATGTTGTTTCCTTCGGCAAGGGCGGCGGGCGCACCGCCGAGGAGCTCAGCAAGCAATGTTTGGGCTGCCATCAGAAATCGGCCCATATGTCTCTCTGGGAGATGGGTGCGCACAAGAAGAACGACGTGACCTGTATCGCCTGCCACGATATCCATTCCCCGCGCTCCACCGTAAAGCAACCCACGGTCTGCTTCACCTGCCATAAGGATGTCCGTTCCGATGCCAACAAGATGTCGCATCACCCCATCATCGAAGGCAAGGTCAAGTGTTCCGACTGCCACAACACCCACGGCACCCTGACAAAACACATGCTCAAGGCCGAAAACGTCAACCAGCTCTGCTACAAGTGCCATGCCGACAAGCGCGGCCCCTGGATCTGGGAGCATCCACCGGTGGAAGAGAACTGTGCCACCTGTCATACCCCGCACGGGAGTCGGCATGAAACACTGCTGGTGGAGAAGGTCGTTAACCTCTGCCAGAACTGCCATGACGACAGACAGCACCACGACGGACCATATGACAACACTTCCGGATTTGGCGGCGCCGCTTCCGCAAGCCAATTTAGAGCACGGGCCTGCTTGGAATGTCATCATGCAATTCATGGCTCCGCAAATTTCCGTCGTTCCTTCAGCCGATAAAGGAGGCAAGCAATGAAGAAAATTTATTCTGCTGTAATCGTGTTGTCGCTTGTCGTACCTGCTTTGGCAGTTGCGGCGGATGCGAATAAAAGCGAAATCCATGGCACTGTAGAACTTGGTGCCCGAGGGGTTGATATCAGTGGCAACAAGGCCCTTTTCCAGGAATTTCGCGATCTGGATGATTCCATTTTGGGAGGGATACAGCTCGACTACCTAAAAAGCGCTTATCATTTCCAATTCGACGCCGACAAAATTGGCCTGGATGATCAGTCTTTCCATTTAAAGGGAGGAGAGTACGGCAACTTCAAATACAAGTTCAATTATGACGAGATGGTCCACAACTACGGCTTTGATGCCATAACGCCGTACACCGGGCTGGGCACACAACAGGTCAACGTTGTTGCCGTCCCAGCGGACACCTCCACCTGGACCAAATTTGATTCTGCAGTCGAACACAAAACTTATGGGGGCGAACTGGAGCTCTCGCTGCACTCCCCCTTCTATGTCAATGTCGGCGCAGAGAAACGAGAACAAAGCGGCTTAAGGCCATACACCTTAAAAACCGGATTTGGTGGCTTTGCTGAAGGTCCGGAACCTATTTCAACCACCACCGACAATCTACATCTGAAAGGCGGTTACCTGGGTGAGTCGGTTACGGTTTCACTCACCGGCTCCTTGAGTTCCTTTAAAAACGACAACAAGTATGTTTACCGCGATAATGTCGCGGATCTTGTTGATAACAATATCGTTCTTGCGCCGGATAACGACTACAGCAAGATGGCCGCAGACCTCAGTTGGTGCGATCTCCCCCTTGGCTCTGTTCTGGCCGCCGGCTTGAGCCGTGCCCATTTAGAAAATGATTTCACCGCAAATGATATCAATTACAGCCCTGTCATGCTGGCAACACTTGCCAACCTGAACCGCACGACCTTTGAGGGCGATATTGATTACACCAATGTCTCCATTGCCCTAAGCTCAAGGCCTCTGGATAAGTTAGATACCAAGATCTATTACAATTATCGCGATCGCGATAATAATTCGTCCTTTATTTCATACGGCGCAACAACAGCATCCACCAACAACGCCAAGGAACTGCTCAGTTACGAAAAAGATACCACTGGCATCGATATCGGCTACCGGCTACCCAACAAAACCAAGCTGAATGCCGGGTATGAATACATGAAAATGGACCGCTCAACTGCTCTGCCCGCTTATTCGGGCGCTACTAATTTTTATCGGTATGACAACCCCGAATCGACCACGGACGACACCCTGTATGTCGGGCTCAAAAACAGCGCCCTGGACTGGCTCACCGCCAAGATCCGCTACAAAAAATTGGAGCGCAATTCGGATATTAATACCGCCGCGGTAGTTGCCGACGGGAATGATCCGACCATCTACACAACCCGCTTCGATGCCGCGGACAAGAGCATGGATGAGTGGAAATTGTCCTTTGACTTTATTCCTGCGGACAATCTTGATCTGGGGTTGAGTTACACCTACACGCACAATGATTATGATGAGAATAATTCGAGTATCAACGACGACAAACGGCAGAGTGTGTATCTCGACCTTGGCTGGCGGGCAGTTGAATCGGTCAGATTGAGCGGCTTTCTCGGTTTCGAAAAAAAGGAAGTCGATTCCAACAAGCGGCTCAATTTGGCGCTCGACGTCGACCATGTTGAAAAAACCGATGACGATTTCTGGACCTATGGCCTCGCTGCCAACGTGACGGCCACTGAGAAATTGACCTTTGATCTGTCATGGCAATATCAAAAATCCGACGGCGCAGTGAATTACGACAACAGCTTGAACAACACCACGTATGAAAGTATCAGCGCGACGGATGACTATACCAAAAAGACCTTGGAGGCCAAGGCCACCTATGCCATTGACCCCAAGCTGGGACTGACTCTCGGGTATCTCTATGAAAAAATGGAATATTCCGATATCAGCTATGCAAATTTTACCAACGTGGTCGGCAACTTTTATTACAGCGGAGTGTATGCCGACCCGAATTACGAGGCTAATGTGGGCTACGTAATGGTCAAATACGGTTTTTAACCTGAACCACCGGAAGCATTATAATAAAAGGGGATGCCTCAATGGCATCCCCTTTTATTGTTTTCTTGTTATTTTACCCATCCTACTTCATTGCCTCAAGGACCCCCCAATAGGTTGACCAAGCCACCGAATCAAATAGACCGATTCCGACGGTATGAAACGCTGACTGCTCCATGGTTCCTCCATCCACAATTTCCCCCTCACCGCCACAAGTAACTGCGTGCGAATGCGCCGAATTTTTCCCTTGACAGCCGCAGGCCTTAGGGGTAAAAGTGCCTGTTCTGAAAAAGACTGTCCATACGGCCCCCGATACGGGCCGTTTTTTAATGCCGGTTTGCCAAGGTATGGTGCCTTGACCGGCGCCAGGCGTAACCGCGCAACTGCACGAATGGAGTGGAAAATTTACCATGAGAGACATTACGAAAGTCCGCAATATTGGAATCAGCGCCCATATCGACTCGGGAAAAACTACCCTGACCGAGCGCATTCTTTTTTATACCCAGCGTATTCATGCCATCCATGAAGTACGCGGCAAGGATGGCGTCGGCGCCAAGATGGATTCCATGGAGCTGGAGCGGGAGCGGGGCATCACCATCTGTTCCGCCGCGACCTATTGCGACTGGAAGGACCATGCCGTCAACATCATCGATACCCCCGGCCATGTGGATTTCACCATCGAGGTTGAGCGGGCCCTGCGCGTACTCGACGGCGCGGTATTGATCCTCTGCTCCGTTGGCGGGGTACAATCCCAGTCCATCACGGTAAACCGGCAGATGACCCGTTACCGGGTTCCCCGCGTCGCCTTCATCAATAAATGCGACCGGACCGGCGCCAATCCGGACCGGGTTATCAAGCAGATCCGCGAGAAGCTGGGCCTCAACGCGGTGCCCATCCAGGTGCCCATGGGTCTCGAAGGCGACATGCAGGGGCTTATCGATCTGGTCCAGATGAAGGCCGTCTATTTTGACGGGGAAAACGGCGACAAGATCCGCATAGAAGAGATTCCCGCCCAGTACAAGGAAGAGTGCGACATCAAGCGGGAAGAGATGCTGGACGCGGTTTCCATGTTTTCCGACGAATTGATGGAGGCGGTGCTGGAAGGCACGCCCACCGAAGAGATGATCATGGCCGCGATCCGCACCGGCACGCTGTCCATGGAGTTCACCCCGGTTATGATGGGCACCGCCTACAAGAACAAAGGGGTGCAGCTTTTGCTGGATGCGGTAGTCTCCTATCTCCCTTGCCCGACCGATGTTGACAACTTCGCCCTGGATCTGGATCATGAGGAAGCCGAGGTCAAGGTGAGCAACGTTTCGAGCGATCCCTTGCTGGCCCTGGCCTTCAAGCTTGAGGATGGTCGCTACGGACAGCTGACCTACGTGCGCACCTACCAGGGCACCCTGAAAAAGGGCGATTCCATCGTCAATGTCCGGACCGGCAAGAAGGCCAAGGTTGGCCGCTTGGTGCGGATGCATTCCGACGATATGGAAGAGATCGACGAAGCAGGGGCCGGCGATATCGTCGCCCTGTTCGGCATTGATTGCGCCTCCGGCGATACCTTCACCAGCGGCAGCGATTACAACTTCTCCATGACCTCCATGCATGTCCCGGCCCCGGTTATCTCGCTCTCCATCACCCCGATCGACAACAAGGCCCAGGACAACATGTCCAAGGCCTTAAACCGCTTCACCAAGGAAGACCCCACCTTCAAGACCTATGTGGACCAGGAGACCTTGGAAACCATCATCTCGGGTATGGGCGAGCTGCATCTTGACGTCTACGTCGAACGGATGAAGCGCGAATACAAGGCCGAGGTCACCGTGGGTGCGCCCCAGGTTGCTTACCGCGAGACGATCACCCAGCGGGCCGAGTTCAACTACACCCACAAGAAGCAGACCGGCGGCTCCGGCCAGTTCGGTCGGGTTGCCGGCTTCATCGAGCCCATGGAAGAGGGCGAATATGAATTTGTCGATCAGATCGTCGGCGGTTCAGTGCCCCGGGAATATATCCCCTCCTGTGACAAGGGCTTCCAGAAATGCCTGGACAAGGGTGCTCTGGTCGGCGCCCATGTCACCGGCGTCCGCTGCGCCATCAACGACGGCGCCTCCCATGCCGTGGACTCTTCGGATATCGCCTTCCAGCTGGCCGCCCAGGGCGGTTTCAAGGAGGCATACATGAAAGCCAAGCCGGTGATCATGGAGCCCATCATGAAGGTCGCGGTCGAGGGCCCCACCGAGTTCCAGGGCTCGATCATGGGCAGCCTGAACCAGCGCCGCGGCATGATCATCGGCACCAACGAGGAAGACGCTTACACGGTCATCGAGGCCGAGGTGCCGCTTTCCGAGATGTTTGGTTATTCAACCGATCTTCGCTCCTTGACCCAGGGCAAGGCAGAGTTTACCATGGAATTTGCCACCTACCGACAGGTACCCAAGAGCGTTGCCGAAGAGTTGATCGCCAAGGCCCTGAAAAACAAAAAACAGTAACTACTTAGGGGGATAGACTGAAGGTTTCTTTGAGTATACTTCCGCCTTCAGTCTCAATAGCCACGGTAGTTGCTACAAAAATAGGATACCATCATGCTGAAACAAGACCTGATTGAAAAGAATCCCATCCGCCACCTGAAGGGTGAAAGCGATGCCAAGGAATCCAGCCGGATGGGTTTGGTCATGGCCCGCCCCGGCGTGGGCAAAACCGCCCTGCTCGTGCAGATCGCCTTGGACAGCCTGATGAACGACAAGCAGGTGGTCCATGTCAGCGTAGGCCAGTCCCTGGACAAAACCAAGCTCTGGTACGACGACATGTTCAAGGATATCGCCGACGGCTGCAAGCTTGAGAATGCCGGGGAAATCCATGACTCGATCATGAAGAACCGGATGATCATCACCTTCAACGAGTCCAAGTTCAGCCTGGCCAAACTGGAAGAGCGGCTGCATGATCTTGTCCAGCAGAACGTAATCACCCCGAGCTGCATGGTGGTTGACGGCTTTGATTTTGCCCAAACCGACCGGAAGGTGCTGGAAGAAATGCGGGAATTGGCCAAGACCATGGACCTGCAGATCTGGTTTTCCGCCGTCTGCACCGATGGGAACGAATGCCAGTGTGCGTCCGGAGTGCCTGCCCCCTGCAAGGGAATGGAGGATCTTTTCAATACCGTGGTCCTTCTCCAGCCGGTTCCGCAAAGCGACTGCATCGACCTCAAGGTTCTCAAAGGGTCTGCGGCGGTCAGCAAATGCGGCAAGCTCCTCAAGCTTGACACCAGGACCTTCATGATCCGGGAAGACTGCAAGTAATTATTACCGGTACTGTATCGATCTGCACAAGGTGGACGGCGAAAGCTGTCCGCCTTTTTTATTGACCTTTTTCCGGAGAAACGGCTACTCTTGCTAAAAAATAGCCGCATATATCCAGGACAGATGACGCCCCATGAAATTCAGACCGTGCATTGACCTCCACCATGGCCGGGTAAAGCAGATCGTCGGCTCCACCCTCTCCGACACACAAGAGGGGAGCCTGACCACCAACTTTGCCTCGGATCAGCCCGCCTCCCATTATGCCGCCATGTATCAGCATGACCGGCTGTTCGGCGGCCACGTGATCATGCTGGGGCAAGGCAATGAAGCGGCGGCGACCGAGGCCTTGCAGGCCTTCCCCGGCGGCTTGCAGGTGGGCGGGGGAATTACGGCGGAGAATGCCGCTCATTGGCTGGAGCAGGGGGCGAGCGCGGTCATCGTCACCTCGGCGGTGTTCAAGGACGGGACGGTGCACGAAGACCGCCTCAATGAGCTGGTCCGGGCCGTGGGCAAGGAACACCTGGTCCTCGACCTGAGCTGCCGGAAAAGAGAGAATGCCTATCATATCGTTACCGATCGCTGGCAAAAATTCACCCAGGTGACGGTTTCCGAACAATCCCTTGCATACTTTGCCGAACACTGCTGCGAATTTCTCATCCACGCCGTGGATGTGGAAGGCAAATGCGGTGGGATCGAAGAAGAGCTCACCGCGCTGCTCGGCCGGTTCAGCCCCATCCCCACCACCTATGCGGGCGGGGTGAAAAATCTGGCCGATCTCTATCGGGTCAAGGAATTGGGAGAGAACCGATTGGACGCCACCATCGGCAGCGCCCTGGATATCTTTGGCGGAACCGGCATCACCTATGCGGAAGCCGTGGCCTTTAATCGGCGGGAAGGATACTGAGCGTGGGACAAGACAGCAACCAGCATCCGGACTCCCCGAACAGAGGTGCGGGAGATCCGGACCATGGCACGAGCGAGCAATTGACCCTCCTGGTGGACCGTGATCTTTTCCGGGCCTTTCAACGCTGCACCTGGATCATTGTCCATGATACCGGCAGGCCTAGAATCGAGATCATGAACGAAATGGTCCGCGATTTTCTCATAAAGCATGGGTGTTGAACAAAACCCCGCCTTGACCGCAGGGTCCGCCTCAGCTACTATGGTTTACGCCGCTGTAACAAATACTATCTTCAGCTCAACTGACCAAACGGCAGCAATGCGAACGGCATAAGGAACTGGTCAAAAAAGAAGATAATAATTCGTAACGGCTCCTAAATTTTAACAATAGGTCTGCTGATGCCTGGGGCTCCCCTGACCAACGAACAGCGCTTCGCGCTGATCCAAAAATATATCGAGCGGATGCCGAGCCTCTCCACCACGGTGACCAAGGTTCTGGAGGTCTGCAATCGTCCCAACACCTCGCCCAACGACCTGAACAGGGTTATCGCCCTGGATCCAGTCCTGACCGGCCAGGTGCTCAAGCTCATCAACTCAGCCTATTACTCCCTGCCCAATCAAATCAGTTCCCTCACCCGGGCGATCATCATGCTCGGGATCAACACGGTTAAAAATCTGGCCTTAAGCACTGCGGTTGTCGGCAGCATGGGGAGGGAAGACTCCTTCCGCTCGCTGTCCATGGATGCGTTCTGGACCCATTCCCTCTGCGTGGGGGTCATGGCCAAGGCCCTGGCCAAGCTCAAAAAAATCCCCGGCATGATGCAGGAGGAATTCTTTGTGGCCGGGTTGCTCCATGATCTGGGGAAGATCCCGTTGAACAACTGTTTTGCCGAAGAATACCGCCAGGCTCTGGAATTGTCCGCCATCGAGCAGGGGCCCTTGCCGAAAGCCGAGGAGATGCTGCTGGGCTTCGATCATGGCCGGGCAGGGAAGATGATTGCCGACAAATGGCAGCTCAATCAGGGGCTCACCGAAATGCTCCGCTTCCACCATACCCCGGAAAAAGCCTCGCCGGACAACCAGCAGCTGATTGGCGTAGTAGCCCTGGCAAACACCTATGCCAATCTCTTTGACGTCGGTTCGGCCGGCGATCGCTACCCGGAAATGTCCAGGGTCGATGATCTTCTCACCCAGGTCGGCCTGAAATGGCATGACCTTTCAAACCTGCATTCGGTTGTGGAGCAGGAAATCGAAAAGGCCCAGGTTTTTCTCCAGGTTGCCAGGGAGACCTCATGAGCATCAAGGTCAAATTTTGGGGGGTCCGGGGCTCCATCCCCTGTCCCGGGCCAAAAACCATGAAGTATGGCGGAAACACAGCCTGCATAGAAATACGTTTCCCGGAAATAAATCGTCTGATCATCATCGATGCCGGTTCCGGTCTTCGGGAGCTGGGCAATTTCATGATGGCCAACGATTTCAAGAATGGCCCGATCAACACGGATATCTTTCTCACCCATACCCACTGGGATCATATCATGGGGTTTCCCTTCTTCACCCCGATCTACGTACCGGGCAGCACCCTCCGGGTCTATGGCCCGGTCAGTTTCGAGGGCGACACATTGGAAAAAGTGGTGGGCGGGCAGCTGACCTATCGGTATTTCCCGGT
The DNA here is from genome assembly GCF_029607905.1 of Thiovibrio frasassiensis. NCBI lineage: Bacteria > Pseudomonadati > Thermodesulfobacteriota > Desulfobulbia > Desulfobulbales > Thiovibrionaceae > Thiovibrio > Thiovibrio frasassiensis. The sequence continues at coordinate 1,154,780 of NZ_JAPHEH010000001.1, read as the reverse complement.
TCGCCAGGCAGAGCTTGCCGCCCAGATTGAATATTTCGACCTCAAGGAAGGAGAGATTGATCTGGGCGACGGCATTACCGTGACGGCAAAATATCTGAACCACCCTCTGCTTTGCCTCGGCTACCGCATTGCCTGGCGGGGGAAGACGGTCTGCACGGCCTATGATACCGAACCCTTCCGCAATGTTTTCTGCACCGACCCGGAAGACCCGTCCTATGACGAAGGCATGGCCAGCGAGGGCGAACTGGTGGCCCAGGAACAAAACAACGTTTTGGAGCAGTTTTTTTCCGGGGTGGACCTTTTGGTGCACGACTCCCAGTACACCCAGGAAGAATACCTGGCCAAATTTCTTGGTTGGGGCCACTCCTCCTTCGAGCATGCCGTTGCCACGGCCGAGCGCGCCGGGGTGAAAGCCCTGGCCCTATTCCATCATGATCCCATGCGCAGCGATGACCAGATCGACTCTCTGTCAAAAAAATATTGCGTCCGCGCAGGGGAGGGGGACACCGAGATTTTCTTTGCCAGGGAAGGGGCGGAAAGAGAAATTTAAGGCAAACAGCAAAAATGTCGATGGGTATTGTGACAGAATATCGAGGAGAAGCAATACTGCCAAAAAAGGAAGCAACCACGGGCAGGGGGAGACAATGGTTATTTCCGATGAGATCAAATTTCCACGCCCCATAAGAATCGATCCGTATCGCAAGGAAAAAAAGGTCGATCCCGTTGACGGCCTCTCCCCGATAGCGCGCATCGGCGCTTTCCGGCGCGATTGGCAGCGGAACAAGGACCGCCGCCAGCAGCGAGAAGTCCTGCTTCCCTCGCCGGAGGAAGCATCAATCCGCCGCCTGGTGGAACAGGTCAACACCCACCTGGAAAACCAAAACATCCTCATCCATCTTGTGCTCATCAAAGACGAGCACGGCTATTCCCTTGATGTCTATGACTGTACCTTCGATGACCAATGCGCCATTATCGGCGATGTGGTCATCGACCTCGACGACCTGCCGGCTCTCCTCAAAAACCTCCAGCAGGAAGCCGGGATTCTCCTCGACACCATCTCATAATCCACCCTTTTCCCCACATATTTTTCTTGTTGAAATCTGGATTGAAACATGCTACCAATGCCATTCATATTCTGAATGGTCATTCAGGATAGAGATGTTTACCCCTGAAAAATGGGGGTCCAAGAGGGGAAATCATGCTGCTGCAAGAACTGCTCATCGAAAATAAAGGCGAGATTCTGGATGCTTGGGTCGAGCAGGTACTGACGACCTACCCGGCAGATGGCGCCCGGATCTTTAAAAAAGAGAAGGACCAGTTTGCCAACCCGGTGGGCTTTGCGGTAAAAAGCAGCCTTTGGGAAGTATACGGTTTGCTGTTCGAAAAGAACGAGGCCGAGAAAATCGTCGCCTCCTTGGAGCAACTGGTCAGGATCCGCGCCGTACAGACCTTTGTTCCCTCTGAAGCGGTCTCCATGGCCTACACCCTGAAAAAAGTGGTTAAAGCAGTCTGCCTCAAAGAAAAAGTGGCGGACCTGGACGGCTGGCATGCGTTTGAAGAAAAGGCCGATATCCTGGCCTACACCTTGTTCGACCTCTATGCCGCAAGTCGGGAAAGGCTGTACCAGACCCGGATCGCGGAGATTAAGAGTGGAAACAGCATCACCACGGATCGCGGCTGCCCGTCAAAGCTGATGGACGGGAATACCGCTCTGAAGGCGGAGATGAAACCCATTGTTGTGTGAGTAAGTCGGTATAACAAACAACCTTGCCGCTTTCCTGGCAAGGGACGGCATAAAGAACCGGACCGGAATAGCCAAAAAACAGAAGTTAACGGCACGGGATATTCCGCAACGGCTCCTAAACTTGAGGCGAGGTAACAGTAAATGAGAATCCTGACTCCATTCATCGCAGTGTTGGCGCTTATCGCGGTTGGCCTGGTGGCCGCGCAGGTGCCGGGTGGGCAGGCATTGATAGGGATCGTTTTGCCCTATCTTGCTTTTGCCCTCTTTTTAGGAGGGTTTGCTTATCGCGTAATGCAATGGGCAAAATCTCCCGTTCCCTTCCGGATCCCGACCACCTGTGGTCAGGCCAACTCCCTGCCCTGGATCAAACAAAACAAGATCGACTGCCCCTCCACCAAACTCGGGGTCATTGCCCGGATGTTCCTGGAGGTCTTTCTCTTCCGTTCGCTGTTTCGTAACACCAAGGCGGAAATGCATGAAGGCCCCAAGCTGGTCTACGGCTCGAGCAAGTTCCTCTGGCTCTTCGCCCTGCTCTTCCACTACTCTTTCCTGGTCATCGTTCTCCGCCATATGCGGCTGTTCATGGATCCGGTCCCCGGTTTTGTCGCCGCCCTTGAATTCGGCGACGGCTTCCTGCAGATCGGCGCTCCGGTCTTCTATCAGACCGATGCAATCTTTCTCGGGGCCATTGCCTTTTTGTTCCTGCGCAGGGTGATGCTTTCCAATATCCGCTACATCTCCCTGCCCGCCGACTACTTCCCGCTCTTCCTGATCTTCGGCATCGCCCTTACCGGCATCCTGATGCGCTATGTCTTCAGGGCCGACGTGGTGGCAATCAAGCAGCTCACCCTTGGCTTGGCCACCCTGAGCCCGGCCATCGTCGGACAGATCAGCCCGGTGTTCTTTATCCATGTCTTCCTGGTCTGCGCCCTGATGGTCTACTTCCCCTTCAGCAAGCTGATGCACATGGCCGGTGTCTTCATGAGCCCCACCCGGAACATGATCAACAACAGCCGGATGGTCCGGCACATCAATCCGTGGAATGATCCCAACATCAAGCCGCATTCTTACGCTGCCTACGAGGACGAGTTCAGGGAGTTCATGAAGGATGGCGGAATACCCGTTGAGAAGGAATAAGAACAATGGCAATCATGAAAGCAGATAAACTCGGTGTAAGCGTAGCGAAGGCCCCGTCCATGATGACCGGGGCCATTCCGAAAAAGGACTGGTGGGATGTTCCGGCTGATTTCAAGCCCGGCAATTATGCCTACCCGGCCAAACAGGAAATTGTCGAGTACCACAAGTTCCCCAACCCCAGATTATGGGATCCGGAGAGCGATGACTGGAAGTTGCCCGAGAACTGGAAGGAGATAATCCTCCAGGGTCTCAAGGAACGGCTGGACAAGTTCCGCTCCCTCAAGATCTTCATGGACTGCTGCGTGCGTTGCGGCGCCTGCGCCGACAAATGCCACTTCTTCCTCGGCACCGGCGATCCCAAGAACATGCCGGTTCTTCGAGCCGAACTCCTGCGTTCCGTCTACCGGAACGACTTTACCCTGGCCGGCAAGCTCCTGGGCAAGATGGCCGGCGGTCGCGAGATGACCTTCGGAGTGCTGAAAGAATGGTTCATGTACTTCTACCAGTGCACCGAATGCCGTCGTTGCTCGGTATTCTGCCCCTATGGCATCGATACCGCCGAGATCACCATGATGGGCCGCGAACTGCTCCATCTGGTGGGGGTCAACATCAATTGGATCCTGGAGCCGGCTGCCAACTCCAACCGCACCGGCAACCACATGGGACTCCAGCCCCACACCTTCAAAGACAACATCGAGTATCTCTGCGACGACATCGAGGAGATCACCGGCATCCGTTGCAACCCGACTTTTAACCGCAAGGGCGCGGAAGTGCTGTTCATCACCCCTTCGGCGGATGTCTTCGCCGAACCGGGCATCTACACGGCCATGGGCTACCTGCTCCTCTTCGAGCACATCGGCCTGGATTACACCTGGTCCACCTACGCTTCGGAAGGCGGCAACTTCGGGCTCTTTACCAACAACGAGATGATGAAGAAACTCAACGGTAAGATGTATGCCGAAGCCAAGCGTCTGGGGGTCAAGTGGATCCTGGGCGGCGAATGCGGCCACATGTGGCGGGTGCTCCATCAGTACATGGATACCATGAACGGCCCGGCCGACTTCCTGCAAGTCCCCACCTCGCCGATCACCGGGACGGTCTTCGAAAACGCCGCCTCCACCAAGATGGTCCATATCAGCGAGTTCACCGCGGATCTGATCAAGCACGGCAAGTTGAAGCTTGACCCGAAACGCAACGATCACCGGATTGCCACCTACCATGACTCCTGTAACCCGGCTCGCGCCATGGGCTTGCTGGAAGAGCCCAGGTATGTGCTGAAAAATGTGTGCAATAATTTCCACGAAATGCCGGAAAACACCATCCGTGAGTCAACCTTCTGCTGCGGCAGCGGCACCGGCTTGAACACCGATGAGATCATGGAACTGAGAATGCGGGCAGGGTTGCCAAGGGCAAATGCGGTCAAGTATGTACGGGAAAAGCATGCGGTCAATATGCTCTCCTGTGTATGCGCCATCGACCGCGCCACCTTGACGAGCCTGAACAACTACTGGAATCCCGATGTGGAGGTCTGCGGCGTGTCCGAGCTGGTTGGCAACGCCCTGGTCATGGAGGGAGAAAAAGAGCGTGAAACGGGTCTCCGTTTTGAGCCACTTGCAGGAATGGAGGGCTGATAGCCATGTACGGGAAAGGAAGAATCATACCTGCGTTGATATTGTTTTTGGGCGTTATGACATCCCCGATGTGGTTTAAATCGGCAGATGTCAGCAAAATGCCTAAACCTGAAAAACCAAAAGACTACACGGAGTGCGTTGCGCCGGTCCAGGAGATGCGCACCTCGCACATGGTGCTGCTCAACCAGTGGCGCGATGACATCCTGCGCGAAGGCGGCTCCCGCATCGGGAAAACCGCCAACGGCACCGAATATGTACGGAGCCTGCAGAATGGCTGCATGAAATGTCACAGCGACAAGAAGAAGTTCTGTGACGAGTGCCACAACTATACCTCCGTGAAACCGTATTGTTGGGATTGTCATCTCCAGCCGAAGGAGGCGATGTAACATGGATAGCAAGAGAAGAGATTTTTTGAAGATTGCCGGGCTTAGCGCCATTGCCGGCATTGCCGTACCGTCGGCCTTTAACTCGCTGCTCAAGGGCGAGGCTTTGGCCTCCGAGCATGGCGCCGCAGCAGCTGGTGCGCATGGGGCAGTTGCCCCCACCGGCAAGCGCTGGGGCATGGTCATTGACGTTAAAAAATTCAGCGCAAATCCAGGGCTGGCAGAGAAATGCGTCTCCACCTGCCACGCCGTCCACAATGTGCCTGATTTCGGCAACAAGAAGGATGAGATCAAGTGGGTCTGGGTGGACTCGTTTAATCATGTTTTCCCGGATGACAGCAGCCAGTACAAGAAGCCGGAAGCTCTTGATTCCATGCCCATCTTGACCCTGTGCAACCACTGCGACAACCCGCCCTGTGTCCGCGCCTGCCCGACCCAGGCAACGTTCAAGACCAAGGACGGCATTGTCGCCATGGACTACCATCGCTGCATCGGCTGCCGGTTCTGCATGGCTGCCTGCCCCTATGGCGCTCGGAGCTTCAACTGGCGTGATCCGCGCGGTAAGGATGCAAACGGTCAGCCCTTCATCAAGGCCGAAAATCCCAAGTTTCCCACTCGGATGCGCGGGGTGGTCGAAAAATGCAATTTCTGCACCGAACGACTGGCCATCGGCCAGATTCCGGCCTGTGTTGAAGCTGCGGCCGAATCCAAGGCCCTTGTCTTTGGCGATCTCAACGACCCCGCTTCCGAGGTCAGTCAGATGTTGAAGACAACCTTTACCATTCAGCGGAAACCCTCCGCAGGGACACATCCATCCCTCTTCTATATTATTTGAGGTACAGACCATGATTGAAAAAGCATTAAAAGGAAGCACAGGGTACTGGGTTTGGATGCTCTTCCTGCTCTCCCTGATGGGCGTAGGCGGCCTCTGTTACGTGCAGCAGTTTAACTATGGCTTGGGCATCACCGGCATGAGCCGGGATGTGACCTGGGGTATTTACATCTCCCAATTCACCTTTTTGGTTGGTGTGGCCGCCGGCGGCTTGATGCTGGTACTGCCGTATTATATCCATAACTACAAGGCCTTTGGCCGCATCGTCATCCTTGGCGAATTCATGGCCATTGCCGCCATCGCCATGTGCCTGATGTTCATTATCGCCGACCTGGGCCAGCCCATGCGGGCCATGAACGTGCTGCTCCATCCCACCCCGCATTCCATGCTGTTCTGGGACATGATCGTGCTCAACGGCTATCTCTTTCTCAACGTCCTCTGTGGTTGGGTGGTCTTGCAGTCCGAATACAAAGGGATCAAGTATCCGAAATGGATCAAGCCCTTTATCTACCTCTCCATCCCCTGGGCGATCAGCATCCACACCGTTACCGCCTTTTTGTACTGCGGTCTGCCGGGCCGTCATTTCTGGCTCACCGCCATCCTGGCCCCCCGCTTCCTGGCCTCGGCCTTTGCCGCAGGACCCTCTTTGCTGATGGTCATCGCCATGATCCTCAAACGGACCACCAAGTTTGACGTGGGCCGTGAGGCGCAGGACAAACTGGTGACCATCATCGGCTACGCCGCGATGCTCAACTTTTTCTTCCTGGGCTGCGAATTTTTTGTCGCGTACTACAGTCAGATCCCTGGCCACATGCACACCCTGGATTACCTCTTCTTTGGCCTTGGCCATGGCGAGCAGGTATACAACAACCTGGTGCCCTTCATGCGCGCCTCGGTGGTTATGGGATTGGCCGGTATCGCCCTGATCTTTGTCTCTCGGGCCAAACAGTCCGACGGGCTCCTGGTGATTTCCTGCCTCCTGATCTTCTTTGCTTTCTGGATCGACAAGGGCCTTGGCTTGGTACTGGGCGGTTTTGTTCCAAACATGCTGGACCAGGTTACCGAATACTACCCCAGCGCCCAGGAGATTGGCATTACCGCAGCCATCTGGGCCACGGGCTTCTTTATTCTCTCCATCCTGTACAAGGTGGCGATCAGCGTCAAGCTTGAGAAGGAAGCCTAATCGGGTTCGTTTTACCCTGTAGCTGTGTGTTCAAGGCAAGCCCCCCAACAGGGGGAGCTTGCCTTTTTTTGTGCTGTACAGAGAAGAAGCACTCCCGCCGGGGGCAATAATATGGCTGGTTTGCCCGGCGGTTATATTGTATTCTGCCGATATCCTTGATAATTGATCCCTCTCTTTGTATGTTTTCCTGGATGCATTCCCGAGACAGGACACTAAAAGCTGAGTCCACCATGACGACATCAAAAACACCCAACAAGCCACCGATACACTCCATCCTCGACAAGATCGGCAATACCCCGCTGGTGCCCATCAAGCGGCTGAATCCCCTGAAAAAGGTGGCGATTTACGCCAAGCTTGAGGCCTTTAACCCCGGCGGCTCGGTCAAAGACCGGGTTGCCCTGAACATGATCGAAACCGCCGAGGCCGATGGCGAACTGACCCCGGACAAGATCGTCCTTGAGGCCACCAGCGGCAACACCGGTATCGGTCTGGCCATGGTCTGCGCGGTCAAGGGGTATAAATGCCAGCTGATCATGCCGGAATCGGCGAGTATCGAGCGCCGCAAGATCATGCAGGCCTTTGGCGCCGAGATTCTCCTGACTCCCGGCAAACGCGGCACCGATGGGGCCATTGAGCAGGCCTATGCCCTGGCCCGGCAGTATCCGGATCGCTATTTCCTGACCGACCAGTTCAACAATACCGCGAACTGGCTGACCCATTACAAGACCACCGGCCCAGAGATCTGGGAACAAACCGAAGGCAAGGTGACGGATATCATCGCCACCCTGGGCACCTCCGGCACGGTCATGGGGTTGTGCAAGTATTTTGCCGAGTTCCATCCCGAGGTCCGCATCACGGCGGTGGAACCCTTTCTCGGCCACAAGCTGCAGGGGCTCAAGAACATGAAGGAGTCCTATACCCCCGGGATCTTCGACAAAAAACTTCCCTTCCAGATCATCAACATCCCGGACGAAGAGGCCTTTACCTCGGTCCGTCTGCTCGCCAGAAAAGAAGGGATTTTTGCCGGAATGAGTTCCGGGGCCGCCATGTCCGCAGCCCTGACCCGCGGCGCCCAGTTGAAGGAAGGGGTGTTGGTGGCGATCTTCCCCGATGGCGGCGAAAAGTATCTGAGCACCGAGCTTTTCAGCAAACAAGAAACCGAGGAATCCCAACTGGCGGAACTGCGTTTTTTCAATACCATCTCCAGGAAAAAAGAGGTGTTTAAGTCCCTGGTCCAGAACACCGTGACCTTTTACGCCTGCGGCCCCACCGCCCACGAACTGGCCCATCTGGCCCATTGTCGTCGCTTTATCGTTGCAGATCTCGTGCATCGTGTCCTGACGCTTAAAGGGTATCAGGTCAGATTCTATATGAACTTCACCGACCTGGACGACAATACCATTCAGGGCGCACAACGTGCAAAAGAGACACTTGAGGAGTTCACCGGGAGATACATTCAAGCTTTCAACGAGGACATTGCTGCACTGGAGGTGGAGGAAGCCACCGGGTACCCCAGAGCCTCCGAGCATGTGGCGGGGATGATCGCTCTGGCACAGAAACTGGTCGATAAAGGGTACGCTTACGAAAAACACGGTTCCATCTATTTCGACATCTCAAAATTTGCCAAGTACGGCAAGCTTTCCGGGGTGGACCTCAGCAAGATCCAAGTCGGTAAAACCGTTGATCTGGACGACTATGAAAAGGAAAATCCGGTTGATTTCACCCTGCTCAAGCGTTCAACCTTGAGCGAGCTGAAAAGCGGCATCTTCTTTTCCACCGACTGGGGGAACATGCGTCCCGGCTGGCACATCGAATGCGCCGCCATGACCCTGGATCTGCTCGGCGAAACCATGGATATCCACACCAGTGGCCGCGATCTGCTGTTCCCGCACCACGAGAATGAGAATGCCATTGCCGAGGCGCTCACCGGCAAACCCCTGGCGAATTTCTGGCTGCACAGCGAACTGCTGCTGGTGGACGGCAAAAAGATGTCCGCGGACAACCAGAATATCATCACCCTGCGGGATGTGTTGGCCAAGGGGTACACCGGCCGGGAGATGCGCTATTTCCTGATCCGCACCCATTACCGGAAACCGATCAATTTCTCCTTCCGCAGCCTGGACGCAGCCCGCAAAAACCTCCGCCGCCTTGACGGCTTTATCGGCAAGCTGCTCTGTCTGCCGCCGGGATTGCCCCACCCGGAGGTTGCCTCCTATCTCTCCGACATGGAGGACCGTTTTTTTGCAGCCATGGACGATGACCTGAACGTTTCCAAAGCCTTTGCCGCGTTGTTCGATTTTGTTAAAAAGACCAACCCGATCTTGAGCCAAGGGCTCCTGGACCGCGAGCAAAAAGACTATATTCTGGAAACCCTGCGGCGGATCAATTCCGTACTTCGCATAATGAAGCTGGAAGAATGCCCCCTGGCGCCGGAAATCGACAAACTGATCCGAGATCGGGAAGAGGCGCGCAAACAAAAGGATTGGCCCAAGGCAGACGGGGTACGGCAGGAATTAGCGGACAAGGGGATCGAAGTGCTCGATACCGCCAAAGGCCCGGTCTGGAAAGAGGTTCCGAAAAAAGAGTAAGAGCCAGACGCAGGAGGCCGGGACGAAAACGGTATTGCTTTCTTGGCCCGATCGTTCTAATATCGTCGCACATGGGCGCCCGTAGCTCAGCCGGATAGAGCACCGGCCTTCTAAGCCGTAGGTCAGAGGTTCGAATCCTCTCGGGCGCACCAATAAAACAACATGAATCCGACAAGTTAGTTGCTAGTCGGATTTTTTCGTTTTAGGCCGGAAATCCTCATTTTTTGCAACTCAGTGTCCCAAATGTGTCCCAAGGAAATCACAAGTTCTTTAATGCGTTTTTTTGTTCTATTTTTCACTGTCCCGCCTGGAGCCCAAAGCTTTCATCTCTCTCCGCCTAACCTTTTCCGATTGTCTTCTTTGCAAGCGCCTTTCTAAAATCTCTTTTGGCAATGTTCTTGGTAAAATTATAGTTATGTTTGAGGCGGTACCAGTGGAGCAATGTCAACCCCGCAACGAGAAAAGTAATGAAGATATAAACACCAAATAACCAAACATCAAATGGTGTTTTTTTCCCCCAAAAAAACCAAATCCATTGACCAATTACCAGTATCCATAAAGCAATAATACAATATGTGACTGTCTTAGGAAGCATGGGGTCTAAATGAAACTGATATTTTTCTTTGTTTAATTCAATCTCGCTCAATCTGCTCATATCAAAATCCTCCCCATTTTATGATGGATTTCTTCTTCAATATTCTCCCGCTGAATGCCCGCATTTTTTTCTTCTAAAAAATCTTCATAAAAAGCCACTATCCATTTCACTTTTATTTCTTGGGTCATCCCCAAATTATGATTCTTTGCCAGTTCCAGAAAGCTCTCCACAGCCATAATCACGTCTTTTAGTAAATCGGCATCAACTGTTATCCGCTCTGGAATATGCATTAGCCCCTGCCCTGTAAGAAGCCAGTTGGGGTTAAGCCTCTTTTCCGTGCTAAGCTTCAGAAACCACTCAGGAGGAACCTTGCCCTTCCTTTTTGCCAAAGAGATGCTCGTCTGCGAAATCCCTAATATCTTGCCCAAGTCTCCTTGAGTTTTTCCGCCGATTGCCCCGATCATTCTGTCGAGAATATTGTCAGCATCCACGATTTATCCCCACTAGAAAATATAGTAATTTTATCATTGCATATTATTATCAATGTATATATTATCTTACCAGGATACATATCTTATGTTCTCATTATACAGGAGTGTGCTAATGCCACAAGCGAAACTTATATCAGTCAAAGATGCGGCAGCCATGACCGGAATGTCTCAACAGTGGTGGCGTGGCGCTCTAGCTGGCCGCAGGCCTATGCCACCTGTTCGGGTCGTCCGCATTGGCCGTGCGATCCGGCTACACTTGGACGACCTTGAGGTCTGGATCAACCAGACAAACGGGCAAAACGGAGAATGAGAGGCCAACGATGACCACCACCATGGATATCATCCGCACCATGTACCCCGACCGGATCACCTTATCGGTGGAGGAACTGGCCCCACTGATCCATTTATCAACCTGCTACATCCGCAAAGAAGTACGCGCAGGCAGATTTCTCATCCCCTGGCGACGGATCGGAAGCAGGATCATGTTTCCGGTTTCAGCGGTGGTCACAACCCTTGATGGCAGCGACAGCCCACCAATACCCCGCCGACGTGGCAGGCCCACTAAAGCGGAGTCGATTGCACATGAACGCCAATCCTCCACACAGGAGTAAATAGCCGAAAATGAGCATCAAGCTGATGACAGCAGTTTGGGCATCAAATCTTCCGAGTGGCAAAAAACTCGTCGCTCTGGCGTTGGCTGATTGTGCGGATGATGATGGCCGGTGCTGGCCATCGGTAGATCCTCACCTGGTCCAAAAATGCAGGATGTGCGCTCGCGCAATTCAAGGCCACTTGGCCGCTCTTGTAAACGAAGGCATCCTTACCCGTACAGACAGACCAGGCCGATCAACTCTCTATATTTTCGACCCCCGCAAAATATGCACCCCCGCAGTTTCTGCACCCCCGCAAAATATGCGCACCCCCCCGCAGAATGTGCACCCCACCCCCGCAGATTCTGCGGGAGCCCCCGCAAAATCTGCGGGCATAACCATAAAGAAACATCAATTACCCCAAAAGAACCAACGCGCAAGGAGTGAAAAAAATGTCATCAAATACATCTGAACCCCCTGACCCACCAGAAGAAAAGTATTATGAAGAATGCCCTAGTCACGGCCCATGGTTGCGGTCGGTATATAACCAGGAGAAACAGGAATGGCTTGCTGTGACGCCGATAGGTTGCCCGGCTTGCCGCCGCGATACGCAACTGCAGACCCTTTTGCAACGCACATTAATCCCTCCTCGCTTTGCGAACTGCACCTTCGACACCTTTAGCGTGGAATTACCTGAGCAAGAAGCCGCCCTATACTCCTGTAGAAAATATGCAGATGACTTCAAACAAATGCATGAAAAAGGCGTGTGCATGGTGCTGCAAGGAAATGTCGGGACAGGCAAAAACCATCTGGCATGCGCCATAGCGCGCCAAGTAAGCCAACAAGGGTATTCCTCCCTCCTTCTCACTGTCGCGGAGGTAATACAGCGCGTCCGGGCTACATGGGACCCCCAATCATCTGAGAAAGAAACAGAAATTATCGAGCGGTTCGCCGATGTAGACCTGCTGATTCTTGATGAAGTCGGTCGCCAATATGGCTCAGGGGCGGAAAAAATCACACTATTCCAAGTGATCGATGCTCGATATCGGGCAATGCGGCCAACCATCGTAATCTCCAACCTGCTTCCCACAGAAATGGGTAGCTATCTCGGGGGTGCCGCATATGACCGCCTCCGTGAAAATCATGGGGTATTGGTCGAATTTTATTGGGAAAGTCACAGGGGGCGGCGGCAATGCGGCGAGTAACTATCTTGTGTAAGGCAATAAGCGCTCTCCTGGTGGTGGCCCTCGCCCTGCCTGTGCCGTCTGCGTGGGCTGCAATGCCAACAACTGATGTCCAGGCGTACACCTATTACGTCAAGCAGATTGCCGAAGCGCAAAAGCAGCTTGCCGAAGCACAAAAGCAGGTTGACACCTTGGGCGGGATCAAAACCACGGCGGACAAGACGCAACGGGCAGTAATGGGCAATTACAACCGGGCCAAGGGGCTTGTTGACGACTTGCAGCGGGTCAGGAAAAAGCTGGAAGCAACCCCCACCACCATTCAAGGATCAGCCAAAAAATGGCTTTCCGTTGGCGACGCGGGCCTTGAGGTTGGGGAAGACGGCTTTTACGCTGTGGGCAAGATTCTTGACACGCATTGGGTGGACCCGCGCGACCTGAAAAAGAGCGCGGAAAAATTGAAGCACCTTGACCAGATTTATCAGGTCAAACAAGCCTCCTTGCGGGGCAACATTGAGGCCAGCGACGAAATATTAAGGACCATGCCGCAACGGTTGAAAACGATAGAAGGGCTGGTTGAACAGATAGACCAGACCGAGAACATCAAGGACGCCCAGGATTTGAGCAACCGTTTTCTGGCTGAAATCCTCAAGGTGCTTGCGGAAATGTCGGCCATAGCCGCCAAGATCGGGGAGAGCTACGCCTTGATGAATTACCAGGGGGTAAGTGAAGCAACCATGCAACAGCGGATGCAAACGCAAAGCGGCGGCTCTGGATCAACCGAGGGATGGGCAGCAAGGGATTTAAGAAAAAAGGGGTACGACCCTCAGAACATGACAGGGAAGGATTTCCGTAAAATATTGAATGCGGAGGAATGAAGATGATGCGCAAGTTTATTTTCGTATTGACGATTGTGGCAATGATAGCAGCGTATTCCAACGGTCCGGCCATGGCTGTGGGACAAACCACCACGCAGGAGAAAGATTCGCCCCAGCCTGCACCGCCGGAGAAAAAACCGAAAAAGAATATTTTTGGGGAAAACTCACAAAAAAGCAAAAACCAGGAAGGGTGGGCGGCAAGGGATTTAAGGAAAAAGGGATATGACCCTCAAAATTTGACCGGAAAGGATTTCCGTAAAATATTGGGGGCGGAATAATGCGAATTTTCTTGTTGTTCATGCTTCTGTTCTCCCTGTCCGTGGCGGTTGTACATGTGCCGTCGGCCTTCGCCATTGACGAAGGTTATTCAGCTTCATCTGATGATTGGAGCGGGGAGAGCGACGCCGATTCCGGGACAACGCAGAGCTTTAAGGGCTTTTCAGGTGAACTTTTTGCAAGGATGAGCGATCAGCTTCAAGAATTTCATAACGCTGTTTATCCTGCCCTTATGCAGTCGTTCGGTGGGTTCATAAGGGTCTTTGTTACCCTGTACATCGTCTTGGGTGGATATGGGGTTGCAGTGGGTTGGTTCAAGGAAGCCACGAAGCAAACGATCGTGAGTATCCTTCTTGTGGTTTTTATACATAGCTTCGTCCTGGAATCAAATGTGTATAGCAGTTGGTTTACTCCGCACATCACCGGCTTTTTTATGGGTCTTGCGGATTTTTTTGCGACAAAAGCTCTGGCTGCGGGTGGCATGAACCACGCGACAGATTCTTTTAGCGTCTTCAACGCTCTGGATGAAATGATTTCCAGGCTTAACGGCGCAACCAATGCCATTGAATCAAGCGTCGGGATGCTCGATTTTCTCAAAGTGAAGATGTGGTTTGCCGTTATCACTCTAACGGTCATCTATGCCTTTTTGTATGGGGCATTTATGGCAATCATCGTCATAGGATATTTCAGCCTGAATATTCTTTATCTGGTGGGCGGCATCTGTATTTTCTTTGCCGCCTTCAGTCAAACCCGGTTTGTCTTTTACTCATGGCTGCGCGGAGTCTTTAACTACGGCCTGCTCATCGTTTTTGCTTCCATCGTAATGTCCATCTGCATTTTCGGCCTCAACGAAAGCCTCGCGCGCTTGATAGCATCCGCCCAAGAAACACGGGAAATATTCACCCGCGATTATTTCTTTGCCATTTTCTGGGCATTGGTTTCCATCGCGCTTATCCTCAAAGCACCAGATTTTGCGGCAATGTTTTCCGGTGGCCAAGCTGGCTCGACCGCCGGGATCGCGGCAGGCATGGGGCTTGTCGCTGGAGCAATGGGACAAGGAATGAAGGGGGGTATAAGGCCAGCCGGAAAATTTGTTGGAAATTTAGCAGATCGTGGCCTTTCAAGTCTTCCGGGCGGTGCTGGCCGGGCATATAGCCGACTCAAAGGAATTTATAAGGGAGAGTAGACATGGAACAGACACGCGGAAACTATTACAAGATGACGGGCCTGTGCATGGCTGTATTAACTGTCGGCGTAACAATCGCCGTCTTATTGCCCCCCGCTTGGAAAGCGGTTGTGCCCGTTCCTCAAGGCCGCCCTGGGCTATTTGACTTTGTTATGATTGTTCTCGCAACGAGCGCCGGCCTCGGCGGCTTTAGGGCAGCATTGGCAATACAAGCACACTGGCTGCCTAAATGTGAAATTAGCGAAGAACAGCGCAGTGTAATTGAAAAAAACGTGCTTCCTCTTCGTGAATCCATTGACCGCCTTATCAAGTGGCTGGCAATAGGCTGTGTCGTTGTTGTGCTGTTCAATTACTTTTGAGGATCTTTGATATGGCAACCACCAAGAAAAAAAAAGTCCCGTTCCAGCCCGTTTTCCCTGAGCAGTATCCCCAGGAGTGCCAATCATGCAAGACCCCAACCGTCTGCGAAAAATTCATGGTAGCGGGCCTAAAGGCTGATTCCGGGTGTTGTATTTTTATTTGCCACTGGAGGCATAAAAAAAGTCGCCCAAAAAATGATGCCAACATGGTGACGGATTCGGCCCCTGGAGCATCACATTTTATCACGGAAAGAAACAGGAAAATTCTTCTCCTTCGCGCTTTCCTCCTTTCATGCCCCCCTGTAACCGGAAAACCGCAGGGAATCAGACCCCGGAAAGCCTCTTGCAATCAAGCTCTTCCGGGGATGCGCATACCTACCAGGGAAATTCTGAAAAAGTGAATAAAAAATATCATAATTCTAGATGGTTATGGATTTCATGGAATGATGCGCATACCTACCAGGAAAATTTCTAAAATATACGCACAGGCCAAACAAGATGAACCCATCGGTTTGGTTTTTGGTATAGCAGGGACTTTTGGGCTTCTAGCGGGTTGATACTTGGTTCTAGCGGGTTGAAATGACCTTCTAGCGGGTTGAAATAGCCTTATAGCAGTCTGGCCAATCTGAAAAAGCACAAGGAAAAGCCCCCTAAAGGATAAAAGTGGTCTCAAAGCGACGCTTTTGATCGTTGTTTTCAAAAGGCGGGATACCCTAATTGTGGCACAATTAGGTGTCGCCTTCGGCTTTTTCCCGCTTTTTCGGGGGACAGCACCCGAAAAAGATTGGCCTTCCCTGAAGGGAACCCGGCCAAAGGACAAGACAAATGGCACAGACAAAAAAAGGATATTCGGCCACGCCGAGCATCCGGCTAAACGATTTAGCCGGGCCTTTGCTGAAACGTGCCGAGCAGGAAAATGTCAAACCTGCCCAGGTAATTCGCCGCGCCCTCAAGTTATATTTGCAGGACAACGCCCAGCGGATTGAAGACACGGCGGGCCTTCGGGTGGACCTCCTGGCCTTGCGGGCTGAATTTCACAGGGCCGGGAACAATCTCAATCAACTTGCCCATTTCTTCAATGTGCATGACACGCTGGACACCTCGGAACTAGCCCAAGTCCATTTTGATTTGCGGCGACAATTTTGGGAGGCACGACAACTCTTGGAGGCAGTGATTGAAGACCTCAGAAAGAGCGCGTGAGGACCACGAACAGGAGGCCCCGCACGCGAAGAGGGGAGGCAAAAGTCACAACAGCGCTGCTGCGGCTTTGCGGCTCAGGCTGTCCTCGCCGAACTACGTAAAGGCGACTCACCAGGGCGGACCTGAGGCCGTTGTTAAGGTGGTTTCTTTCGCACGAGGCTCTCAGGCTCGTTTGCTCATGGAATACATTGGGCGCATCGGCAAGGACATCGACCCAAGTCAGGAGATAGAACTTGAAGATCATGGTGGCTTTATCTATCGCGGGCAAGGGGATATTCAAAAGATTTTTGAGGAATGGGCTAAGGACTTTGAACGGGCCAACCCGGGAACCAAACGCCCACCCCGCGATGTAACGCACATTGTTTTTTCTGCCGGTGCGGACAATACGCCACGGAATCGGCGCCGTACCCTGGCCGCTGCCCGCGAGGTTGCTCAGGAGCATTTTGGCGCGAAGGGATACGATTACCTGATAGGGCTGCACCAGGATGCGGACAAGCCGCACGTTCACATCCTGGTGAGAAACCACCACCGGGAAGGTGGAAAAAAATTCAAGCTTAACCCTGCGGACTTGTTTGTGATCCGTGACCACTTCGCCCGAGCGCTTCGGGAGGTTGGCCTTGACCATGTGGCGACCTTGCAACGGGATAGACCGAAGGACACGGCGGCGATACGCGCGGAAATCGACACTGGCATAAAAAAACTACGGCAGAAAGAAAACTGGCTAAGAATCCAGATGGAAAAGGCAGCACCGGACGTAAACGCATTGAAGCATCGGGAGGCTATTCTTGAGACCGTCATACGGCTTAACGAGCAGATCAAGAAAATTACCAAATCCAAAAGCCCAGAACGCGCCATGCTTATGGGTGAAACACGAAATATCAAGCGGGCGCTCTTAAAGTCCGAGCCGGACTTGCAAACCCAAATTGAAAGCACTGTCCGCAGCCTAGGCAGAGAGGCATTGCAATATCGGGAACTGATAAACGAATTGACCAACCCGAAGCCCAAGGCTGCTGCTATCCATCTTTCCAGACAAGAATTGAAAAGCCGAGAGAAATATCTTGCGGGCCTGGAACAACGCACGGCCCGCGATATTGCCCTTGCGCGGGAAGCGATCAAGAAAAGTGAGGCCAGTAAGCCTGATAAGGAGCTTGCTCTTGACGTACTGCGTCAGCATAGTAGATTGATGAAAGGGGTTTCGATTGATAGGGAAACTGACAAATTCCTTGACCGGCTGGCCAAAGAAGTGGAGAATTTCGGTGAGCGATACAGGGAATTGCGAAATCCGATTTCCGGGGAATTGCCTAGGGGCGCTTTGGATCGGGTACAGAATCGTCGGATTTTGGAAAAGCAGGCCCTCGGAATCGAAAAAGGCATTCTTCAGGCGCAAAAAATGGTACGGCTGGCACCGGTCAGACCTAAGGTTAGGGAAGCGGCCCAAACGATGCTGAAACAGCACCAACAGACCTTGAGTCGCAGCTTGGGCAAGACACAAGGAAAATAGAAAAAGGGGAGAGTATGCTGTCAACCCACACGGGTGATTATAATATTTTTATCGGGCAAAATGCAGGGGACGATATTTATCATTGTATTAAATCCGCCAAAAGAACCATTAAGATGGTTTCTCCCTATGTTTCTCCTGAGTATATTGACTTGTTGCTTGACGCTACTGCTAGAGGAGTTCGGGTGTTGCTTCGGACGGGGAGCGACATGGCGAATAATGTCGAAAAACGCGGCGAAATTTATAAGAAAATTATTACACAACAACAACACCTAGACACCGACAGCCAGAAAAGAAGAAAGGACTGGATGCTCTTTTCTGCACTATTGATTGTTACTTCAATTGTTGTTGGGGTTGTCGGTTACAACACAAACCACCATAAATTATTATGGTCTTTTGCTACTACACCAGTATTTTTGTTCTTTTTCAATTCAGTCAAGCAAATACGCATATTCAATTATACATATGACACAAGATTTGATTTTGGAGTATTTGTTTCTCCCTATGATCAAAAAATAGACGATAAACATTTCTTCATACATTCTAAGCTATATGTAATAGATGAAGAAGTAGCTTTTGTCGGTTCTGTAAATTTTACCAAAGTTGCCTTTAGGCACAACTACGAATGTTGTGTAAAGTTAAATGATGATCTGGTTGTCTCTGGGATTTCCAATGAGATTGATCATCTGACTCGAACAGAGGGTATTTTCTATAGAGACATAAGCGAGATTGGCCGGATAATTTATCCTGAGCCGCCTAATTGAAAACATTGTAGTGAGTAAACATAACCGCCAAGATGCCACGGAAGAAAAGACATGGAAACTCTCAGAGAAGCTTACAAACAGGCCCTGGCAAGTGCAGCTTTAGAAGGAATTGAGCCGCCGAATGGTCCTCCTGAGCTTATCGCCTCTCAGGAAGATTGGCTCTCCGGCAAGATCACGGGAGAGCAGTACTTCGAACGGCTTAACGAGCATTATCGTGCGGTTGCGAAGTCTTCATCTGAGAAGTAAGGGGGAAAGTTAGCTTTGACAGCGCCATACCGCGCTTGATTGCTTCGGCCATAGTCCGCTTTTGGCGGTGCCTGAAAAGGGAGACATGCGGTTGTGGGGAGGCCAGAGGAAGAAACTGGAGAAAATCCGACAGGGGAAAGCCTGTTGACGCTCCGCTGCCTCGCCTGCGGCTCAGCTTGTAAGGAAGGGGCATAGATTTTAAAAGCAGAGAAGGGAGAGGATAACCACGGATTACTTTTGAGTTTCCGCAAATACAATATCAGCCACCCAACAAGGGAAGCTCTCTGTGTCGTAATCTTTCCGAACGCAATTCACCTTTTCAATCTTCCTTCCAGTTGCTCGCTGAAATCGCATAAGTTGCACAGCGATTTCGGCCTCCAGGTCTTGCGGATCACTAAAGCCTGGGGACTCGGCAAGGCCCTGGTTAATAATCTTGATTATTTGCTCCCGAGATAGCGGCCCTTTTTGCAGAGCGTCTTCAACCACCCCAAACAACTCCAGAAGCCGCTTCGCGCCTTCATGTTGGTAACAAAGATATTCACGGACAGCATTGCGGAGTATGACTTCTTGGCCCATAATCTACTCCTTTCTATCGAAAAAGCCTTTCTCTCACTTCAATCTGTTGCGCTTCATTAGCCTCGTTTTTCTTTTCAACCGCCACTCGCAAAGAAGAGATTGTAATAATAAGAAAAGAAACGATGGCAATGCCGATGCCAATATTAAAAAGAACAGGCGGTGGCATCTTCCTATTGTAATTAATTAAAATATCATTCTTTTTTTTCCATAAAAATATCACGAACCCCAACAATAATACAGATGAAACCCAATAACCAAAATTAATATAACCAAGAATATCAATCATTATTCACCTGAAAAAATAATTTCGCCAAGGTCTGCTGGTCAGCTATAAATGTCTTTCCGGTGCCCGATTGTGATTGCCGCAATTACAAAATCTCCATCTTGGATATCGCAGATTATCCGATAATTCCCTACTCGATATCGCCAGAGGCCACGTTTGTCGCCAACCAAGGCTTTTCCCCGTGTGCGAGGATCGTCCAATATGGCAATCTCATCCTCAAGATAATCCAATATCTTCTCTTGCCAAGCCCTGTCGATCTTTTTTAGCTGCCGTTTGGCGCTCTCAAGAAATTCAACGCGCCAAGCCAAGTTCTTTCCTCACATCAGCAAGACTGGTGCGCGGCTCTTGCCGCTCCAAGGCAGCAAGAGCAAGCAGATAATCTGCATGATCCTGAAGATAAGAGGTCAACGCCTCTTTTACATAGTAGCTCTTGCTGCGTCCAGTTGCGACGGCAAGCTTTGTGAGCTCGGCTTCCAATTCCTGTTCAAGTCTTACCGCAAGCATTTTCGTCCTCCTTATCGATGCTTTTTGTATAACAAGTATAACAACTGATAAGGGCGGTGTAAAGTGTAAAAAATGAGGCTAAAAGGAAATGGCTATCCCATCTTCACCGCCAAATCCTCAGCGCGTAGATGGGTATAGCGTTTCAGCATAGTAAGGGTTTTGTGACCGGTGACACTAGCCACCTCCATTATTCCCCATCCCGGCCTCTCGAAAAGGCGACTGGTCGCTTCGTGACGAAGATCATGAAAACGCAGGTCGTCAATTCCCGCCCGCTGGCATATCCGGCCAAAGGCTTGGGTGATGCTGTCCTCTGCCATCCCCCAGACGCTTCCATCGATCCGACGGGGAAGGCTTTCTAAAATTTCCTTGGCCTTTGGAGAAAGAGGAACTGTCCTGGGACTTTTTTTCGTTTCTAAAAAAGGGATGACCCATATTCGCCTTTTGAGATCAACGTGCTCCCATCGCATGGCGGCAATCTCGCTACGCCGCGCTGCCGTTTCCAGGGCAAACAAGATGATGTTTTCAATTTCCTTGCTTTTACAGGCTATTGCCGCCTCAATGAGACGCTGTTCTTCGCTGTCACGTAACCGACGATCCCGACCGGCCGGCAACTTGGGCATACGGATTTGGGTGGTCGGCAGACCGTGCGGAATATGGATGCCGCAGTCGATTTGGGCAAATTTCAGAGTTCGATTGAGAAGGCCCAACTCGTGCTTTACTGATTGTGCAGAAACTTGCTTGAGACGCTGATCGCGAAAAGCCGCAACATGGTTACTGCGCAGGGCAGCAAGAGAGAGGGGGCCAAAGTGGGCTTTGAGGAGGGTTAAGCGGAAGCTTTCTCTTTTCCCGCCATCGGCCAAACGCGGAAAAACTTCCCTTTCATAACGGTCGAGAACCTCAGCAATTGTGGTTTGCTCTGCAGCGCTACTAGAAATGAAAACGCCGCGCTCTATTTCGGATTCAACCTTACGCGCCCAGGCCTCGGCTTCTTTTTTTGATTTCTTGGTTATAGTTTGGGTGGGGCAACCCTTTTTACGAATTTTGACCCGCCATTGGTAGGGTCCTCTTTTTTCGATAACTGCCATAATGGAAAGCCTTGTTTTTGAAGTCTAGTGTCCCATGAGTGTCCCAATAAATATTTTTTATTTTATCAAATCACGAAAAATCAGCAAGTTATTTTATTTTAAAACCGGCCTTCTAAGCCGTAGGTCAGAGGTTCGAATCCTCTCGGGCGCACCACCAAATACCAAGGGGTTCATGACACGTTCACAGGCCCTGTGTTTGTTCAGCTGCCATTGTCTCCAATCCCCATCCTACTTGTAAGTATCGAATCCTGCCAATCACATACCAAAACCGCTTTGGATGTACTCTCTGCCTGGAGGAGGACAAAATGAAGCTAAAACAGATGCCCCCAATCGTGTACCGTCTGGCTATTGCGTGTTGGCTTGGCGGCGCATCCTTGTTCACCTTTCTCCTGACTCCAACCCTTTTTAAGTCCTTCAACAGAGATGTGGCTGGTGACATTGTTGGCGTGCTTTTCCCAGGATATTTCCTGTGGGGCTTAGCTTGCGGAGTTGTCGCGCTCATCTGTCTTGCTGGCATCAAAAGCCGCGCACGCACTGTTTCTGCAATCATCATCGCTGTCATGCTTACTATCAGCTCAGTACAGGCCTTCGTGATTGAGCCAAAAGCAGCAGCGCTAAAAAAGGAAATCCCCTCCTTCGCAACCACCCCCACTGATCACCCAAGCCGAGTCCTGTTTCGCAAGCTCCATGCCATCTCTGCCTCCGGCAACCTTGCTGTCATCGGGGGCGGGATCGCTCTGGTCGTCTTGCTCTAATCAGCTCTGGATTTTTTAGACAAACTTCCAAGGGATTGTTGCAGCGGAGATGAAGGACTGAAGGAATTGCAGCGGAAAATCGCGGCCCGGGGGAACAAGAAAAGGAAAAACAAACAATCAGATGTCCATCATCTGCCAGAGCGTCTGACCCAGTGCGATGAGCGGGGCGACGAACAGCGTAATAATGAGCAGGGCCTGTTTCTGAAGCCACGAATTTGTCAGCAGCCCGATCATGCCACTGGAGTTGTCAGCAAGCATGTAGGCGAGAAAGGGGAAAAACAACGCCCCGCCCGTCAGCAAAATAACCTCGGTCAAGAGCAATTTCCGACCAAAAAGCTTCGCACCGTCACAGAAAATCCTCACCCAGGCCATCCTCGCAGAGAGTGGCTTCAAGGCATCGCAACTCCCCCGCACCACCGCCAGCCCCTCCTGAATAGTCAAATAGAGCTGACCATGCATGTTCTGCTGGGCAAGAGCTTCTATCTCGCTGAGCTTTGCCCGAGCCGCCTGGAGAATTTCCTGAAAATTAGGAAAAAAAGATTGGTAGGGATACGTCTCCCAGTAACGCCGGAACCCCTCCCAGGCAGCGAGCATTCCGAGGATATCCGTCTTCATTGCATCTAGGGCGTTTTCCTGCAGCCGATAGCAGGCACGCAACAACGCCTGACCCTTGTGCGCCACCTCAAGGAGGTCGTAATAACTGCCTTGGGCAAACTGCTTTTCAAGCCCCTCTAAATCGGCCAAAAGGGCCAAGGGGCTTGCCTCCCCGGCAAACCAGGCCTGGAGATCCTGGCAGACCGCCCGGGCCTTGAACAGGGCTTCTTCGGCCTCCTGATACTTGACGTGCAAACGGACCGAGAGGAGATCTTCAACCGGGCCGACAACAGGCTGCAAAAGGGGATCCATAAGCGCGATCAAAAAGTACTCTTTCCGATCGGAAACCAGGGCCCGAAGCTGGCGGAGGGCTTTATCCCCCATATCCCCGAGGACCATAAGCTGAACCTGCCGATACAATCCTTCGGCAAGATCGCGGCGTATTGCAAAAACACGATCCAGCGCATGTCCTGCCTTCCAATGATCATCGTGCAGGGCATAGTACCTCGACTGCAACAGGGAAATATAGATCTTTTCCTTGTCGGAATTGGCGATGATCGCGGCATGTTCCAGAAAATGCTCAAGATCGCTGTCCCGCTCGAGCTCCAACGCGACAAAAGCACGACCGATGGTGGCATAAAACTGCTTGCCCTTAGGCCTTCTGCTTTCCTCAACAAAAAGTTCCTCGGCCTGGGCGTGCTGGCCAACCCGCAGACAATCAAGGCCAAGATGCAGGCTGTGGCTGTCCACCGAGACCATCTCCGGCTTGGTCAATTCTTCCCATTTGGAGCTGGTGTTAAAAGCAATATTCCACAAAAATCTGGGCTGATAAATGAGAGTGAGGTCAAAATAGGCAAGATACACCTGAAGAATCGGGCTCTGCCGGATCTCAGAGACGGTGAGCCCGGCCGCCATTGTGTTGGCCAGCTTAGCCTGAACCGACAGGGCCTTGCCAAACAGTTCGCTCAATGTCTCAAACGGCAGATACCCTGCCACCGAGAGTCCCTGGGTGGCCATGGTCAACATTTTTCCCGGACAGTCCGCAGGCTTGTGGGTGGTCATCCCGCAATAAAAACAGGGAGCAAGAGGGCCGGCAAGGGGAAGGGCGCGGTGCGGAAAGAGCTCAATCCGCGGACTTTCCTGAATTGACAAGGAAAGAGTATACAAGCCGTTCTCAGCCGCGGCAAAGGTGTGGGACAACAAATTCGTCCCGGACGGAACTTCAGCCCAATACTGTTTCAAGGGAAGGGTTGCATAAGGCTGTTCGCGCAGGAGAACATCCCAGAAAGAGGCGGTGGGGTCGTGCACAGGACCCGGCGGTTCACCATCTTTTTCAAGATGCAAAACAATCTGCAGGGGCAGGGGACCACTGTTCTCGTTCCACTCATACAACTTTTTTAAGCGGGACAAGCTTTCCAGAAGCACTAACCCGACGGTATCCGGCTGGGAGAAATGAAAAAGCAGCAGACCCTCGGTGCTGGCAGGATCTTCTTTCCCTTTTATGGCAAGGGCCTGACGCAGATCAAGAAGAAAATCCGCCCAGGCTTCTCCCAAGATATTCTGGCCCTCGTGGTTCAGGGCATGAAGAGCAAGAAGAATGGAAAATTCTGCTGCCATGGATGGATTAACCTGTTTCTTATCGGAAAACTTGAGGGCTCGGTCTAGAGACATTTATCCAGAATGGCACGGGCTTCCTTGTGTTTGGGGTCAATACGAAGCACCTTCGAAACCCACTGGTCGGCCCGCACCAACTGCTTCATATTAAAATAGGCTTTGCCCAGAGTAAGAAACAACTCAAGATCATCGGAGGATTTCTCCGCCGCCTTTTCCATCACCTTGACTGCTTCATTGGGATCGCCGGCGGTATACAGGGCCATGCCGATTTTCTTGTTCAGGTAGATGCGTTCCGGATCCGCCTTCAACACCTCACGGTAGCATTTAACCGCCAGCTCCCCCAGGCCGCAACCAATACAGGTCTCGGCAATATCTTCCTTAAAATCGATATCGTTACCCTTTGATTTCAACACCAGGCGCAGAACTTTTTCCGCCTCGGGAAGCTGGTTCTTCTTGATGAGCAGCTTGGCGAAATTCATGGCCCGGTCCGCATGCCTCGGACTGATCTCCATGGCCCGGTTGAAATTTTCCATGGCCATTTCCATCTTGCCGAGACGGTAATAAATCTGGCCCAGGGCATGATAGGAACTGACGTCGAGCCGATTGATCTCAACCGCCTTTTCAAAGCAGAGCTGGGCTTTTTTCAGGTCGCCCTTTTTCCCGAAGAGCTTCCCAAGTTCCCGATACGGTTTGGAAGAACGGTCATTGAGCTTGGCGGCCTCCGTGGCTTTGGCAATGGCACCGTCGAGGTCGCCCTTTTCCTCAAGGGTGCGCGCCTGGAGTAATAGCTGGTTGAAGAGCGAGGGGTTGTTGATCTGTCCCAGCAACTCCATAACCTTCTGCTCCAATGTCGCGGTGACAAAGGGTTTGGTCATGTAAGCGTCAACATCATGCTCGGCCGCTTCCGCGACAATATCCATGTTGGCTTCGGCGGTGACCATGAGAAAGGGGATATCGCGCCATTTCTTGGTGGCCCGAATCAAGCCCAGCAGCTCGGTGCCCGACATATAGGGCATGTTATAATCACAGATAATAAAATCGATGACGATATTTTCGGTCTGGAGAAGCTTCCAGGCATCCCGCCCATTGGCCGCCTCATAAAATTCCTTGCCGAAATGGACCAACTTCAGCATGGCCTTGACCGAACGGCGCATATTGTCGATGTCGTCCACGACAAGAAAAACCATATCTTTTGGCGCTTTAAGCTTCATCCTGCTTTTCTTCCCTTTGCTGCGCGTATCAGCTCTGTATTACAGGGGCAAGGTAAAATTAAAACGAGACCCTTTCCCCGGCTCGCTCTCGACGAAGATCCTGCCCCGGTGAATCTCCACAGCCAGTCGGCAAAAATAGAGGCCAAGCCCGGTACCGACCAGGGCATCCTGCTTGTTGGAAATTCTGGCGTACTTCTCAAAAATGGCGCGGTGCTTCGATGCGGGTATTCCAGGACCTTGATCCTGCACATAAAATTCAAGCTGCTTTTTGCCCACCACCCGACGACAGCCGAAACGGATCGTGGTGTTGCTCGGGCAATACCCCAAAGCATTGGTCAGCAGATTCTGCAATACCCGCAAGATGAGGATGCGGTCCAGGGCAATCTGGGGCAGATCCTCTTGCACCTCCAAGATCAGCGCCACATCCTTGATCCTGGCCATGCCCTTGATGCTGCTCAGGCATTCAGCCAGCATGGGCCCAGGGGCGACAACCTCCTTGATGGGCGTAAGCTTACCGTCTTCGATCTTGCCGATGCTCACCAGATTGGAAACCATGCGCACCGCCCGGTCGCACCCTATCTGGGCCGACTCCAGAAACTCGCGGTTTTCCTCGGAAACGGTGTAGGAAAGGATATCAAGGTTGGCCACCACCTCGGAAAGGGGGCCCTTGAGGTCATGGACCAGCATACTGGAGAGTTCGGCACGCAAGGTCTCCTGATGACGCAGTTCCTTGTTGCGCTCCCGGAGGATGCGCTGCTGACGGCGGAGGTCCTGCTGGAGATTTTCCTGAACCAAGAGGGAGAGGATGACGCTGCTGAAATCAAAAAGACGGGTGATGTCCTCCTTGAGCAGATCCCGATCCCCGATTTTATCGGTGACATTGATGACCCCGAGCACCTTGCCCTTATGGAGGATCGGCATGGAGAGCAGCGAATTGCGCCGATAGCTGCCGCGGCACATGGTGTCAAAACGGCTATCCTTGGCAATATCCTTGATAAAAAGGGGCTCCTGATGCCTGGCTACCCAAGCCGCCACGGAGCGCTCCTTCTCGATGGTCTGCTCATGACCAATAATCTCAGGCCGGCTCGCCGCCCGGACCACCAGGTATTTTTTTCGCTCAAGGACCATGAGGGAGCCTTGCTCCACCCGCAGATACTCGAGAATGACCTCGAGTATCCGGCCAAGGCGCGCAGCATAGTCAAGGCGGGGGGTATTGATCACCCCGGAAATCCGGGAAAAACTGTCCAGAAGCCGATTGACCAGCTCCAAATCCCGCAACTCTTTTGCTCCACCCTTCACGGCAGCCCCTTTCCCTGTGTGATTTGTCGGCAACAATCCGGTGCCCCTCAGAAAAGCATCTTACCTTGCATGCTATCATAAAAAAAACGGCATGGTAAAGCGGCAACTGGGGTTATTCCCACTCGATGGTTCCAGGCGGCTTGCCGGTGATGTCATAGACCACCCGGGAAATGCCGCGCACCTCGTTACAGATGCGCCTGGTGACGTGATCGAGGAAATCGTAAGGAAGATGCGCCCAGCGGGCGGTCATGAAATCGATGGTCTCCACGGCCCGCAAGGCGACGACATGGGCGTACTGCCGATTGTCGCCGACCACCCCCACCGATTTGATCGGGAGGAAAACGGTGAAGGCCTGGGAGACCTTATCGTAGAGCTCGTTCTTGCGCAGCTCCTCGATGAAGATATCATCGGCCAAACGCAGGGTGTCGGCGTAATCCTTGCGCACCTCGCCCAAAATACGTACCCCGAGCCCCGGCCCGGGGAAGGGATGACGGTAGACCATCTCATAGGGCAGGCCCAATTCGACGCCGATGGTGCGGACCTCGTCCTTGAACAACTCGCGCAGGGGCTCCACCAGGCCAAGCTTCATATGCTCGGGCAGCCCGCCCACGTTATGGTGGCTCTTGATCACCTTGGCCTTGCCGCTTTTCGCACCGGCCGACTCGATGACATCCGGGTAGATGGTGCCCTGGGCCAGCCACTTGGCATTGGCGAGTTTCGCCGCCTCCTCCTCGAAAACCTCAATGAAGGTGTTGCCGATGATCTTGCGTTTCTTTTCCGGGTCTTCCTCGCCCTTGAGCCCGTCGAGAAAGCGTTGCTCCGCATCCACCCGCAAAACCTTCACCCCCATGTGCTTGGCAAAGGTGGTCATGACCTGATCGCCCTCATGCAAGCGCAACAAGCCGTTGTCCACGAAGACACAGGTGAGCTGGGTGCCGATGGCCCGGTGCAACAGGGCTGCAACCACCGAGGAATCAACCCCCCCGGAAAGCCCCAGCAAGACCTCCTCTTCGCCCACCTGGCTGCGGATCTGGGCAATGGCATTCTCAATGATGTTGCTCGGCGTCCAGAGACGGCTGCAGCCGCAGATCTCGTGGACAAAGCGCTCGATGATCCGCTGCCCTTGGCGGGTGTGGGTCACCTCCGGGTGAAATTGAAGGCCGTAGAAGTTGCGGCTCTCGTCGCCCATTCCGGCCAGCGGCGCGTTGTCGCTCTCGCAGATGGCGTGGAACCCCTCGGGCAGCCGATTGACCCGGTCGCCGTGGCTCATCCAGACGTCGAGCAATCCGTACCCCTCGGGACTGGTATGATCCTCGATATCGCGCAGCAGCCGGGAGTGATGGCGGGCCCGCACCTGGGCATAGCCGTATTCACGATGACTGGCCGCCTCAACCTCGCCGCCCAACTGGGCGGCCATGGTCTGCATGCCGTAACAGATGCCGAGCACCGGCACCCCCAGGGTAAATACCACCTCGGCCGCACGGGGGGTTTGCGCCTCATGCACGGATTGCGGACCGCCCGAAAGAATGATCCCGTTGGGAGCAAAAGCCCGAATCTCCTCGGAGGTCAGGTCCCAGGGATAGAGTTCGCAATAGACCCCGGCCTCCCGGACCCGCCGGGCAATGAGCTGGGTGTATTGGGAGCCGAAATCAAGGATCAGGATCTTTTCGCTGTGGATATCCATTTTTCACCTTTGGTGAAGAAAATTAAGAGTGAAAAGTGGAGAGTGAAAAATGAAGGACAACTTCCCGACTTTCCGTCTCGCTTTTCATTACCTACCTTTTCATTTTTAACTTTTAATTTTTAACTGCCGTTCAGCCCATCCGATAATTCGGGGCCTCTTTGGTGATGATCACGTCGTGGACATGGCTTTCCTTGAGGCCGGCGGCTGTGATCTTGACAAACTTCGCCTTCTGGCGCAGCTCCTCGATGGTCGCCGCGCCCAAATAGCCCATGCCGGATCGCAGCCCGCCCATGAGCTGATAGATCATATCGGAAAGCGGCCCCCGGTACGGGACCTTGCCTTCGATTCCCTCGGGCACGAATTTGGCCTGGCTTTCCACCCCTTCCTGGAAGTAGCGATCGCTGGAGCCCTGCTTCATGGCGCCGAGCGAACCCATGCCCCGGTATCCCTTGTAGGTTCTCCCTTGGTACAGAAAGGTTTCGCCGGGGGATTCATCGGTGCCGGCAAAAAGGCTGCCGATCATCACCACCCTGGCGCCGATGCCGATGGCCTTGGCGATCTCGCCGGAATATTTGATGCCGCCGTCGGCAATCACCGGAATACCGAATTTTTCCGCCGCCTGAGAACAATTATGGATCGCGGTCATCTGCGGCACCCCAACCCCAGCCACGATCCGGGTGGTGCAGATGGAGCCGGGCCCAACCCCGACCTTGACGCAATCGGCCCCCGCCCGGATCAGGGCCTCGGCCCCTTCCGCCGTGGCCACGTTCCCGGCAATGACCTGCAACTCGGGAAAGGCATCCTTGATCCGGGTCAAAGCATTCAAGATGTTGCGGGAATGGCCGTGCGCTGAATCAAGGACCACCACATCCACCCCGACGTTGATCAATTTCTCCACATGCTCCAGGCTGGAATTCACGCCGATGGCTGCGCCCACCCGGAGTCTGCCCAGATCGTCCTTGGCGGCATTGGGATATTTGCGCACCTTTTCAATATCCTTGATGGTGATCAACCCCTGCAGGTCGCCATCATCATCCACCACCAGGAGTTTTTCGATCCGGTGCTCATGGAGCAACGCCTTGGATTGCTCCAAAGTGGTGCCGACCTTGGCGGTGACCAAATTCTTGCTGGTCATGACCTCGCGAACCAACAGATCTTCGTCGGAAACAAAGCGCAGGTCGCGGTTGGTGACAATCCCGACCAGCTTGGTGCCCCGCAAAACAGGGACCCCGGAGATCCGGTAGTTGCGCATGATTTCGTTCACTTCCCGCACGGTCTGCCCGTCGGTCACGGTGATCGGATCGATGACCATGCCCGATTCGGATTTCTTTACCTTACGGACTTCGCGGATCTGTTCTTCCACGCTCATGTTCTTATGGATGATGCCGATCCCGCCTTCCCGTGCCATGGTGATGGCGGCCCGGTGCTCGGTGACCGTATCCATGGCCGCGCTGACCAGGGGAATATTCAAGGTGATCGATTTGGTCAGCTGGGTGACCAGGCTCACTTCGTTGGGCAACACTTCAGAAGCGGCGGGTACCAGGAGCAAGTCATCAAAGGTATAGGCGTGTTCGATTGTATCGAGTGACATCAGCGGACTCCCAAAAATAATTATGACAGGTAATGCGCCTCGCTTGCCAAGGCAACCTGGGAATACTCAGCACTACCCCGAAAAAGGGGAAGCAAAAAACGGTAGAGTCTTCACTATAAAAAACTTTCAATCCGGAGGTCAATGACGAGTTTGCAAAGACCCCGCTTCTCCGGTCGAACCTGTGCCGGCCTGATCATCCGGCGGAGGCCCCGCTCAGGACAACACCCTCCAACAACCCGGTATCGCTCACCAGCACGGGGCTTGCCAACGCCTGCTGCACCTCCTGCAGAATCAGGGAACCGGCGACGATAATCTCCCCACGCCCTTCAGCCAAGCCGGGCAGGGTATTACGCTCCCCCGGAGAATAGGCGGCAAGCCTGGCAACCAGACGAGTCAATGCGGCCTGACTCATCGTATAATTCTGCACCCGCTGGGGGTCATACCGGTCCAGGCCCAAGGCAAAAGCGGCCAGACTCGTTGCCGTCCCCCCGGAAGCCATGAGCAGAGATTTTTCCCCGCCGCCGGCTCCCTTAGCGATACTGTCATGGACCGGCACCAGAATCGTTCCGATCTTCTTACGCATACCAGAAAGATCCGCGCCAAACTCCTCGCTCAAGCCGACCGCACCCAAAGGGAGAGTGATCAACCGAGGCTCGCTCTCCGCAGTGGCCTGGAGAATGACCTCGGTGCTGCCTCCCCCCACATCCACCAAAACGAGAGGGTAACACCGTTGTTCTTCAGGCAGGGCAGACAATGCCCCCAAAAGAGCAAGACGACCTTCCTCTGCGCCGGAAAGCACCTCCAGCGAAAACCCGAACAGAGATTGGACCCGCTGCAGAAACTCCTGACTGTTGGCCGCGGCCCGCAGGGCATGGGTGGCACAGGCCCGGACTTGATGTACGGGATAGGGGGCCATTATTGCAACGAAACGCGCCAGGGCCGCTTCCCCCCGCAGCATGGCCGCCGAGGAGAGGTAGCCGGTACTGGCAAGCCCCTCGCCAAGCCGGACCGTAACAAGATCGTGGGCCAGGGGACGCAAACGCCCCCCTGCCACGTGGGCCACCAAGAGACGGAAGCTGTTGGTCCCGATATCCATGCCGCAGGCTATGATCATCGCTGCTTCCCTGTCACCGCTTCGCTGTCACCGCTTCGCTGTTGCGTTTTTTCGGGTCGTACCGTACAATATGACAGGAAGAATGCCAATCTCCTTAGGGGGTTATCCTCTGCCGCCTGCCCCGTATCCCAGCACAAAAAGGATCGCCGCGTGATACTTGCCATCAATCCGGACAACCCGCAACCCCGCCTGATCCAGCAAGCCGCGGAGGCCCTGCGCAAAGGGGCGGTGATCTGCTATCCCACCGATACCGTCTACGGCATCGGCTGTGACATGTTCAATCAAAAGGCAATCAAGCGAATCCATCAAATAAAAAAGAGGCCGATACACCAGCCTTTCAGCTTCATGTGCTCAAGCCTCAAAAACGTCAGCACCTATTGCCATGTTTCAAACATGAGCTACAGGATCATGAAAAAAGATCTGCCCGGCCCCTACACCTTTATCCTGCAGGCGGCAAAACTGGTGCCCAAGATCATGCTCAGCCGACAAAAAACTGTGGGGATCAGGGTGCCGGACAATGCCATCTGCCTTGCGCTCATCGAAGCCCTGGGCAACCCGATGCTCAATACCAGCGCCATCCAGAACCCGGAAGATCCACCCATGAGCGAGGCATACGAAATCGAGGCGCGGTTTGGACGGCAGGTGGATATCATCATCGACGGTGGCACAATATACCCGGAGCCATCATCCGTTGTCTCGCTTATCGACGATCCCCCCGAGGTGCTTCGCCAGGGGAAGGGGGATACCAGCCATTTTTGAAGTGGGGGTGCAGCCCGACCGTTTACTTCCCGTTTTGAATCAGAGCGTCTTTCAGCGATTTGCTCATGGTGAAATGCAGATTTTTGCGGGAGGTAATCTTCATGACCTTTCCGGTCCTGGGGTTCTTGGTTGTCCTCGCCTTGCGCTGGCGCACGGAAAAACTGCCAAAGCCGCGGATCTCAACACGACGGTCCTCAGCCAGGGCCTCCACTATAGTGTCCAGCATGATATCAACGGCCTGACTCACATCTTTTTTCAGATACGCGCCCATCTCTTCGGCCACCGCATTTACCAAATCCCTTTTCAACATCGTTTAATACACTCCTATCGAAAGGTCCCTGTCCATTCATAAGCCAGCATCGGACCAGATAAACCTGTCTGCTGTAACAGCGATTCACTTTTTTTACCGGTCATCAATCGCAGGAAGGAAAAATCATCTCCCTGGGGATAGATAAGCTCCGGCATCTTCTCATCCTTCATTCCGGCCAACTCCGCGGCCAGCATGACCGCATCGCTGAAATTGCCCAGCTGATCAACCATGCCGTACTCCTTGGCCTGCTGTCCGGAAAAAATACGGCCATCGGCAATCTTTCTGACCTCGGCCACAGGCAAAGAGCGGCTTTCGGAAACGGCCTGGACGAACTGCGTCTGAACGATATCGATCATGCCCTGCAGCATCTGCCGCTCCTCTGCGGTCATGGACCGGGACGGGGAGCCGATATCTTTCAACCTGCCGCTTTTAACCACCTCGTTCTTGTAGCCGATCTTGTCAAACAACCCTTCAAGATTGGCAAACTTGAGAATAACCCCCATGCTTCCGGTCAGGGTGCCGGGGTTGGCGACAATCTTGCTGGCACCAAGGGAAACATACAAGCCACCCGAGGCAGCCACCGAACCCATGGAAGCGACCACCGGCTTTACGGTACTGGTGCGCCGGACCTCGTCGTAGATCTCCTGGGAAGCGCCCACCGCCCCGCCAGGGCTGTCAATCCTCAGGACAATAGCCTTTATCTTGGGTTCTTCCCGAAAGGCCACCAGATTTTGAAGGATCTCCTCGGATTCGAGGATAACGCCCTTAACCTCGATAACCCCGATTCCCTCCTTGAGGAAAAGCTCGGACTTGGAAGGACTGGTGAGACTGGTAATAAAAAAGGTTATCCCGCCCCAAAAGAACAGCATGATACCTCCCAGGACCAATAATCCCGTGAGAACCGGATGCTTGTGGCGGAATAACCCTTGTGACATGACAAAAACTCGGAATAAAAATTTAGGGGCCGTTCCGAAAGAGAGCACTATAACCGACGCTGCTCTCTTTCGTCCCTTTTCGGTACGGCCCCTTTCGCCGTCGCAGCAGGGCAATGACCCTGCTGCCGTTCACGACATTGTCTTGAACAACAACTTCAACCCGCTTACTCTTGGGCCTTATTGTCCATTTCTTCCTTCAAAAGGTCGCCAATGGTGGACGGGCCACTCTTGGCTTGCTTCTGCTTGTATTCCTCTAAAGAGCCTTCGGAAGACTCCTCGGTCAACGCCTTAATCGAGAGACCGATCTTGCGATCCTTGGCAGAAACATTGATCACCTTGGCCTCCACGGAATCACCGGCATTGTACAAGCCAACCGGGGTGGCAACCTTGTCCTTACTGATCTCGGACACATGGATCAACCCTTCGATACCCTCTTCCACTTCCACGAAAATGCCGAACTCGGTCACATTGGTGATCTTGCCCTGCACGGTGGTTCCCACCGGGTATTTCTCGATGGCGGCCTGCCAGGGATCCGGCTCCAGCTGCTTGACACCGAGAGAGAAGCGCTCGTTCTCACGGTCGATCTTGAGTACCACGGCCTGGATGGTTTCACCCTTGGCGTATTTCTCGGAAGGATGCTTGATCCGTTCGGTCCAGGAGAGATCGGAGACATGGATCAGACCATCGATGCCTTCCTCGATGCCGATGAAGACGCCGAAGTCGGTGATGTTCTTGATCTTGCCCTCGATAATGGAGCCCACCGGGTAATTCTCGCTGACCAGATCCCAAGGATTGGGCTGCAGCTGCTTCATGCCCAAAGAGATGCGCTTGGCATCCACGTCGATATTGAGGATGACCACCTCGGCCGCCTCACCAACGCCGACGATCTTGGAGGGATGCCGGGTCTTCTTAGACCAGGACATCTCGGAAACATGGATCAGGCCTTCAACGCCCTCTTCCAGCTCGGCGAAGACGCCGTAATCGGTGATGGAGACCACTTTACCCATGGCCTTGGCGCCGATGGGGTAGCGCTCCTGTACAGTGGCCCAAGGATCTTCCTTGAGCTGCTTGACGCCAAGGGAAACCTTGTCGTTTTCGCGGTCGTACTTGAGGATCTTGACCTGGATCTCTTCGCCCACCTTGAACAGCTTGGAGGGATGGGAAACACGGCCCCAGGAGAGATCGGTGATATGACAGAGACCGTCCATGCCGCCCAGATCGATGAACACACCGTAATCGGTGATATTGGTGATGGTACCGGTAACCACCTGGCCCTCCACCAGATTGGACTGCATGTCTTCCCGCAGCTTCTTGCGCTCGTCCTCGAGGATGGCGCGCCGGGAGATGACGACATTGTTGCGCTTACGGTTGTATTTGAGGACCTTGAATTCAAAGGTCTGGCCGATGAGGCTGTCCAGATCCTTGACAGGTCGGAGATCGATCTGCGAGTAAGGCAGGAAGGCGGGAACGCCGATATCGACGGAAAGGCCGCCCTTGACCCGGTTGTCGATCCGGCCCGAGATGGTGCCGTCCGCTTCCTGAATCTTGGCGATGTCTTCCCAGACCTTGATGCCAATGGCCTTTTCGCGCGAAAGCTTCAGGCCGCCTTCGGCCTCACGCTTCTCCACGAAGACGTCAAAGATGTCGCCAACCTTGACCTCGATTTCGCCATTTTCGTTTTTGAATTCGGAACAGTGAATGTCACTTTCCGACTTGTCGCCGATATCCACAACGACATAATCGTTGGTCATGGCGATAACGGTACCGGGCACGACTTCACCCACCTCCGCTACCTTGAGGCTTTCCTCGAAAAGCTGAGCAAAGCTCATTTCCCCTACTTCGACATCGGACTTCGTTTTGGTTGCTGTTGTGCTAGTTGCCATGGAAACAATCCTCCTTTAATAGATCGAGCTTATATACCAGAGAATATGGGCAAATACAAACTTTTTATCTGCACCGGAGGGAGAAGAAGCACGCAGAAAAGAGAACGGTATTTCCCTGAGGAATGCCCGTATAACTATCTATAAATAAAGGGGATACGGAGAGAAACAGAAGGGGAGGGACAAGGGCCATGCCAGGAAGAGATTTCGAGTCGCGATATTTTTTTACTTTTTCAGGGGATCTCCCGGCCGACCACCTCATCGGGACACGGCGAAGAGGCATCGACAATCACCCGATTGCCCCCTTGCGCCTTGCCGGAATAGAGCGCCTTGTCGGCGCGAGCCACCAAATCGGCGATATCCTCAGGCCAGGAAGTGTCCGGGCGGCGAAAAAACTGGGCCAAGCCGATGGTGAGGCTGGTTACTCCGTAACGGGCTTCATGCCCATACCGCTCCTGGATGCGATCAGCAACCAACCCGACCTGGGCGGCGTTGGCATAAGGGATGATGATGGCGAACTCATCGCCGCCGAAGCGGAAACACCAATCCACATTCTCCCGGGTGCACTGCACGAGGATTCTCCCGATATCATGGAGAACCCGGTCTCCGGCCTGATGCCCGTACTCATCGTTGTACTCCTTGAAGCGGTCCACATCGAGCAGAACCAGAAAAACCGGATATCCCTGGCGGTGGGCCCGCGGCACCTCCTCGTGCAGCTTCAACTCGAAACAGCGACGGTTATAGAGGTCGGTGAGCATGTCACACATGGAGAGATGCTCAAGTTTCCGGATCAGGGTCTGCTCGCGGATAACCCGGCTGATCTTCGCCTCAAGCTCGTCCATGCCGAAGGGCTTGGTGATAAAATCGCTGGCGCCGGCCCGGATAACATCGGTATAGCCATGGGTCTCGGCATGACCGGTAATAACAATGACCTCAACCTGGGGATATTCCGCCTTGACATGCTTCAAAAGCTGCATGC
Organism: Thiovibrio frasassiensis; assembly: GCF_029607905.1. Lineage (NCBI taxonomy): Bacteria > Pseudomonadati > Thermodesulfobacteriota > Desulfobulbia > Desulfobulbales > Thiovibrionaceae > Thiovibrio > Thiovibrio frasassiensis. The sequence continues at coordinate 1,118,845 of NZ_JAPHEH010000001.1, read as the reverse complement.
CGTCACAGCGCGGCATGGTGAGATCGGTGAGGACCATGCTGAACTCACCTTCCTTGAGCTTACCCTTGGCCGCCTCACCGTCCATGGCCGTATCAAAGGCATGCCCAAGAGCGGTCATGGAAACCTTCAGCATCTCGAGGATGAACGGGTCATCATCCACGAGCAGGATACGGGTCTTCATTTCAGGCGGAAACTCGTTGTGCAGCAAAATAGTCACCCAAAATCCTTGCATGATCAAAGGCCAGTGGCGGCAGCGACTCCTCTTGGAAGATCGCGACCTCGCCCGCATCATCGCCAGCCACCGGCGCACCTTCCGCCGTGGCAAGAAAAACCGTGCTCACCGTGTGCTGCCGCGGGTCGCGCTCCGGATCGGAATAGGTATGAAACTGGCGGCCAAGACGAACCGCGAGCCCGGTTTCCTCGCACGCTTCCCGCACCGCCGCCTGCTCCAGCGATTCCCCGTAATCCACAAAACCGCCGGGCAAAGCCCAGAGACAAGGCGGATTCTTCCGCTTCACCAAGACAACTCCGGAGTCAAAACGGATGATGATATCCACCGTCGGCACCGGATTTCTATAGGCAGGGATCGCCTGACCGCAGGCGGGGCAGTGGTTCACCAAGCACCCTCCCCATAACAGAGGGCCTGGATGGTTTGCCAGCTCTCCACCTCCGGCAGATCATGTTTGCCCTGGTTCCAAGGCTGCCGATAGACAATGGGCTGAATACCCTCCTCCCGAGCCAACTGCAAGCAGGTCTGGGCCCGGTCATCCACAAAAAAATCGAGGCCCATTTCCCGGATGTGGACAGCCTTGCTGTCGTGCTCGCCGGTGGCAACCAAACGCACCCGCCCATACACCTGCGGGCCCAGTTCTTTTTTCAACCATCGGGCAATGGGCTTTTTTTGCGGGCGGGCCGTTATGAAGGTAAGGGGTCCGTGCTCCGCAAATCGGCTCAGCACCTGTCGGGCATGACTCATGAGCCGCAGACCGCAGGCAATGGGCTCTTCCATCAGACGGGCAAAGATTGTCTCCACCATCACCGGGTCCAGGTCGAGACAATCCTCCACCTGAAACTCGGTGATCTCCTCCGGGCGCACCCTGGCGCCATAATCGCTCCGCGCCAAACGGATAAAGGCTTCCATGGTGTCGGCGACCACGCCGTCGATGTCAAAGCCGATGCGGCTTGGGTGAATATGCATGCAGCATTCCCTGGTCCGCGCATATATATGTTGCGGAAAAGAATAAAAATCGGGTACATCTTCGCGCCACAGCGAAGTTGTTGTATTAGAATTACGTTAAACCAAAAAACGACAAAAAAGGCAAAAATTCTTCTCTCCCGAGGTGAGAGAGCCCCTTTTTTAGCCGGAGGGTTTATTGAAATCGCAACACGCTGCGTTTTCAATAATTGCCGCTACTCAGCTGTATTTTTTTTGAGTTTACGTCACGGAGAGATGCCCTTTTTCCTTAATTTCAAGAACCCGCCAGGTTTTCTTGACAAAAAAAACGAAAAAAAGCATACTTGCACATTCGACCCTAGCCGTCGAGAAGCACTGCTAGCGCTACAGTGAACGGCATAAGGAGCCGCAGCGAAATGGTTCCAGCAATAATGGTTATTTCGTAACGGCTCCTCAATTTAAACGGAGCACCAGACATTCATGAAGCTACCCCCCCTTACCATCGGCAAGTTCACCGCCCAGGTACCTCTTGTACAGGGAGGCATGTCCATTCGCGTTTCTACCTCGGCTCTGGCCATCCCTGTTGCCGAATGCGGCGGCATCGGCACCATCGGCGGCTCGGCTATTCCGGTGGAGGAACTCCAAGCTGACATCCGCAAGGCCAAGGCAGCAACCAAAGGGATCATCGCGGTGAACATCATGTTCGCCATGAAAAATTTCTACACCTTGGTTCAGGGCTCCATCGATGCCGGCGTTGACATGATCGTCACCGGCGCCGGTTTTTCCCGGGATATCTTCAAGATCGGCAAAGAGACCAATACCCCCATCGTTTCCATCGTTTCCTCGCCCTCCTTTGCCATGCTTGCCGAGAAACTGGGCGCTTCGGCCATCGTGGTCGAGGCCAAAGAGGCCGGCGGCCATCTGGGCACCACCGTGCCCCTGCGCGAGCTTTTCCCCGAGATCCGCAAGGTGGTCAAAAAGGTCCCTCTGATCGCGGCCGGCGGCATCACCAACGGCTATGAAATGGCGGAAATGATGGACAAATACGGCGCGGACGGAATCCAGATCGCCACCCGCTTTGTCCTCACCAAGGAATGTTCGGTGGCGGAAAGTTTCAAACAGGCCATGCTCCATGCCCACAAAGAAGACATCGCCCTGATCAAGTCTCCTGTCGGCTTGCCGGGCCGGGCCATCAAGACCCCCTTTGTGGAAAAACTGTTGCGCCATACCGACCTCAAAGCCAAGGAATGCAAATACAAATGCCTGAAAAAATGCGACCATGTGTATTGCATCAGCGACCGCCTCACCGCAGCCTGCGAGGGCAACATGGAAGACGGTCTCGTTTTTTCCGGAGAAAACGTCTTTAAGATCAAAGAAATCCTCACCGTCCGCGAGGTTTTCGACCAGTTTGTTTCGCAGGCCGAGTCCATGTACAAGGAACCTGCGGCGACGTATTAAGCAGGAGCATTATTACTTTGCTCTCCTGCCCGGAAGATCCCATGGACCCATCCACTGACTTGGCCGACCTGCCGGAACCCCTCATTATTCCACGGGCGGATCATCCCATCTCCCGCAAGGATATCGACCGCGAGGCCCTGAAGGTGATGCACCGCCTCCGGGACGCGGGCTATTCCGCCTACTTGGTGGGCGGCGCGGTACGCGATCTCTACCTCGGCAAAAAACCCAAGGATTTCGACATCAGCACCAACGCCCGGCCCGGGCAGTTGCGCACCCTTTTTCGCAACAGCCGCATCATCGGCCGCCGCTTTCGCTTGGTTCAGGTCTTTTTCTTCGGCGGCAAAATCGTTGAGGTTTCCACCCTGCGCTGCCGCAGCGAGTTTGAAGAAGGCGAACGGGAAGAGGACGAGGTGCTGGCCCACAACAACACCTTCGGCTCCGAGGCGGAAGACGCCTTCCGTCGGGATCTCACCATCAACGCCCTGTTCTATGAAATAGAAAATTTCACCATCATCGATTATACCGGCGGGGTGGCGGACCTCAACAACCGGATTGTCCGCATTGTCGGGGAGCCGGACCGGCGGATTGTCCGCGATCCCGTTCGCATGATGCGGGCCATCCGCCACGCGGCCCGAAGCAATTTTACCATTGAAGAGCGCACCTGGCAGGCCATTATCGCCAATCTGGACACCCTGCGCCTCTGCCCGGATTCCCGGGTCCGGGACGAGTTTTTCAAAGATCTGAACAGTGGGGCCTGCGCTCCCTGGTGCCGGCTTGCCGTGGCCAGCGGGATGTTCTTTCTCCTCCTCCCCTGCTATGAGGGGATTATCAGTCGCGAGCCGGAAGCACCCACGGAGGAAACCCAACTGCTTTTCTCCCTCTGCCAGGTGATTGACCGTTTGCATTCCGAAGGCACCCCGCTGCCGGAACATCTCCTGCTCGCAACCCTCCTGCTCCCTTGGGCCCAGGCGCGCTTCAATCTCTTACACCTGCCTGCCGAAGGCCGCGAGTCCTTTGTCTTTTCCCGCAATCTCCGCGCGGAGATTGATTCCCAGTTGGTGCATCTCAACGTCAAGCGGGCCTCCAGAGAGGATATCACCTCGCTGCTGGTCAACCTCCCGGTTTTTGTCCGCCACGGCGCAGAGCAGACTTGGCCTGCATGGCTGAAACGGAAGAGTTATTTCCCCGACGGGCTGCTCTTTTTTCAGCTTTACCAGGAAGCCCTTGGCGGCTCGCCTGCCGATCTCGCCCCCAGGCCCGAGCCTTCCCTTCCTCCCCGGCACGGTAAGCCCAGAACCGGGAAAAGCCGGAAGCCCAGGACAGAGAGCCGCACCCCGTCGTTTTCCGGCAAAAAGGGCGGGATTTTTGGCCTGAAATAGGCCTCTCCCTGCTGCTGCTTGATTTCAAAAGACAAGGCCATCCCGTGAACCAGCCGCCCGACATCACCGAACTCCAAGCACTGCCTCTGGCCGAACTCATGGGGCAGGCCCTGGCAACAAAGCTGGCCCGACGCGGAACATCCTTTTCTCTCTGCAGCATCATCAACGCCAAATCAGGCCGGTGCAGCGAAGATTGCCGTTTTTGCACGCAATCCGCCCATTACCAAACCGAGGCACCGGTCTATCCCCTGCTGGACAAAGCCCAGATCCTGACCGCTGCCCGGGAGGCCAAAAAAAACGGGGCCGGGCGTTTCTCCCTGGTGACCAGCGGCAGGGGGCTGGCCAGCGCTGATCTTCCCCAGATGCTGGAGATCATCCGCACCATCCGGGAAGAAGTGGGGATCAAGGTGTGCGCCTCCCTTGGCATCTTGGGCGAGGCAGAGCTCCGCCAGCTTAAAGAAGCGGGGGTTTCCCGTTACCACCACAATCTGGAAACCTCCAACGAGTTCTTCCCCCAGGTCTGCACCACCCACAGTTTCTCCGACCGGGTCGCAACCATCAAGGCCGCTCAGAACGTCGGCCTCTCAGTCTGCAGCGGCGGCATCTTCGGCTTGGGAGAATCCGAGACGGATCGACTCTCCATGGCCATGACCCTGGCCGAATGCGGGATTGACTCGGTGCCCATCAATGTCCTCATCCCCTTGCCCGGCACGCCCTGCGGCGAACTGCCGCCCATGCCCATCGCGGAAATCCTCCGCTCCATCGCCCTCTACCGTCTGATCCTGCCCCAGGCAGCCATCCGCTTAGCGGCCGGCCGCGAATCCGCCCTGAGCGATTTTTTAAGCTCCGCCTTCATGGGAGGCGCCGATGGCATGATGATCGGCGGCTATCTCACCCAGCGGGGACGTTCCCCGGAGGCAGACCGCAAATTTGCCGAAGATATCATCCAATTATGGTCGATCTGAAGACCTGGCTCAGCCAGCAACAGGAAAAGGGGGGCCTCCGCAGCCTGCGGCCTGTCAGCTCCCGGGCAAAAGGACGGCTCACCCTTGCCGGGGATGGAAACCGGGAGCTGATCGATTTTTCTTCCAATGACTACCTGGCCCTTGCCGAACACCCGGCCCTCATCGCGGCCGCCCAACAGGCCCTCCTCCGGTTTGGCACCGGATCCGGGGCTTCCCGGCTGATGAGCGGCGACCTTGCGGTGCATCATGAGCTGGAGGAAGCAATGGCCACGCTCAAGGGCAAGGAAGCTGCCCTCACCTTCGGCTCCGGCTACATGGCGAACACCGGTATCATTCCCGCCCTGATGAATCGCCACGATTGCGTCTTCAGCGACCGGCTGAACCATGCCAGCATCCATGACGGCTGCCGCCTTTCCGGCGCCCGCGTGATCCGTTTCCGGCACAACGATCTCAATCATCTCGAAGAGTTACTCATGGAAAAACGGGGCACCGGCACGGCCCTGATCGTGGTGGAGTCCATCTACAGCATGGACGGCGACCGCTGCCCGCTGCGTGAACTGGTGGCAATCAAGGAGCGCTTCGGTTGCCTGCTCATGGTGGACGAGGCCCATGCCACGGGAGTTTTCGGCGCAAAGGGCGGCGGGATTATCGAAGAAGACGGGGTGAGCAGCGGGGTGGATCTGGCCATGGGCACCTTCGGCAAGGCCCTTGGCAGCTATGGCGCCTATGTGGCAGGAAACAGGGAGATGATCGATTATCTGCTCAATCGGGCCAGAAGCTTCGTCTTTTCCACCGCTTTACCACCGGCGGTAGCCGCAGCCTCCCTGGCCGCGGTGCAGCTTATCCAGCAGGAGCCCGAACTGCGCCACGACCTGCAGGCAAAAATGGCCTATTTCAAGGGAATGTTGCGTGCCGGGGGCTATCTGGCGGACCTTGGTCCCTCACAGATCATTCCCATTCAGGTCGGAGAAAGCAAGGCAGCACTGGCCAAAGCGGAACTCCTCCGGAAAGAGAGGATCTTTGCCACGGCTGTTCGCCCGCCCACCGTGCCGGAGGGCACCGCGCGACTCAGGTTCTCCATTACCCGCCACCACAGCACAGCGGATCTCGCCCAAGCAGCCAAGGCGTTGCTGGAGGTCATGGAGCTTTAGCGTTTATTTCTGAAAACGAACAGAGGAACTGCAGGGGAGAGGGAAGAAAGTGAAAACTTCCGGGCTGGGAAAACCCAGCCCGGAAGGGGAACAGCAATTACTTTGCAGCAGGAGCAGCCTCAGGAGCAGCAGCAGGAGCAGCCTCAGGAGCAGCAGCCTCGGGTGCAGCAACAGGAGCAGCGGGCTCCATAACAGGAGCGGCGGGCTCAACAGCGGGAGCAGCCTGCTCAACAGCGGGAGCAGCTACTTCTGCTTCTTCAGCTTTCTTGCAAGCGATCAGGCCGGTGGCAAGAAGCAGCATCAGGGCAAGGGCAACAGTTGCTTTTACAGATTTCATGGTTCTCTTCCTCTCTTGGTGTTTTTAATAATTGCGACAATGCGCAGTACACTTTGGCAGTGATCACGCCTGGATCAGCCAGACAACTCTTCCCTCGGTCAGGGGTGACAAATATCCCCCTTATACCTCCGCTCTTCGCCCGAGTAAAGAAAAAATTTATCTCCCCCCCGAAAAAAACCAACCCTTCGCTCCTTTATTTTTGACACCCCGGGCACCAAAAGGTGGCCCGCCCGCCCAAGACAGTACGGACAACCGGCTGACCGCACTGCGTGCAGGGCTGCCCCTGACGTCCGTACACCGCCAATTCCAGTTGAAAATAACCGGCCTCGCCGCTGACGTTCTCGTAATCGGAGATAGTGGAGCCTCCCATGGCAATCGCCTTCTTCAGGATAAGCCGACTCTTGTTGACGATCAGCTGCCAATCCAGCTTCAACAAACGATGAACCGGGGTTTGCGGGTGGGTGCAAGCGGCAAAGAGCGTTTCGTTGGCGTAGATATTGCCAAGCCCCACCACCACCCGGTTGTCCATGAGAAAACTCTTCACCGGTGTTTTTTTGCCCCGGGCCTTTTCCAGCAGATAGTCGGCGGAAAAATCCTCGGAAAAAGGCTCCGGTCCCAAACCGGCAAAGGGATCGCTCTCTTGCAATTCTTTTTCCGAATACACCTCGACACAGCCGAACCTCCGCACATCGTTAAAACGCATCTCCTTGCCGTTATCCAATAAAAAGCGGAGATGATCATGCCTGCGGCGGGGAGAATCGCTGGGAAAGATGCCGATCTTACCGGTCATGCCGAGATGAAAAAGCAGGATCGCCTTGCCGGTCAAGCGCAAGAGGATATATTTGGCGCGGCGCTCCACCCCCAGAATAAAGGCGCCCTCGACGTGTCGGTACATCTTGGCCCTGGGGAACGGCTTGCGCAGCTTCTTGTTGCTGAAGGAAACCGAGAGGATTTTCCGCTTGAGCACCAAGGGAGCAAGGCCCCGGCAGACCACTTCCACTTCAGGCAGTTCAGGCATGACACGACTCCTTCTTTTAGCCTGCCGCCTCGGGCTTGATTTTTTGAATCACCCTGGGGATGAAGAAGGAGCCGACAAAGAGGGCCAGAGAAAAAAGAGTCCTCCAGCTCAGCAGCTGCCACCAGTCGCCGGATCTCCACACCTCGGCCAGGGTGGCAAAAAAGAACGTGAGGACGAAGCCGCCGGCGATGATGCCGAACAGGGTACCGAAGAAATACTCCCGAAAGGTCACCCTGGTCAGACCCATGCCGAAATTGAGCGGGGTGAAGGGGAAAAAAACCAATCGGAGGTAGAGCACCGTCGAGAAACCGTTGGCGGCGATCCGGTCATCGTATTTTTTCAGCCGATCGCCGATTAAGCCTGCGGCAAAATCCCGCCCCAGGTACCGGCCGATGAAAAAAGCCATGGAGGCGCCGAGCATGGCGCCCAGTTCATTGTAGAGAAACCCGTAGAAGGTGCCGAACAACAGGGCACCGATGCCGGTGAACATGGTGGCGGGCAGAAAAAGGCAGATGCCGCCAGCATAGAGAAGCACAAAGACCACCGGACCCCAAGGGCCATAGGAATGCACCAGGCTTTGCAGATAGTCCGGGGCAATGTATTCCCGCACCGGGCTGAAGCGAAACAGTCCGATCATGCCGGTAATAAACAACCCAAAAACAACCGCCTTGCCAACCCCTTTTTTATCATGCCTTCCCGGTGTCATTGTCGGCCCCCTACCTGTAATACCGCCTTGGGCCACAAGGAACACTGGCCAGCGATACATTCCCGATTGGTGGAAAACTGTTTACAGAAAAAATCGGCCTCGGCCAGAAGGGATATCGGCAGAAGGTGGCGGGAGAGAAGCGCGGCCTCCCGCAGGGCCGTGACCGTTTCCCGCTGGCAGCAACGCGCTCCCTGCGTCAATGCGATCTCACCCAACACCCGGGAAGTGATTTCCTGCACCTGTTGGCGGGGTTTAGGAGTCAGCGGTGTGGCCGCAAGCAGAACGCTGAAGGCAATGCCAACCCCGGCGGCCGCCCCGCAATTGCCCCAGAAACCGCAGACCCCGCCCGGCACCTTGCTGCCCCGCTCAATGCCGGTAAGGATGTCTTCCCGACTGATCTGGCCACCGAGGTTCCGGTAGGTGGCCAGGATAATACCGGGGACCATGGCATGGTGTTCCGGGCCATGCAGGGGGATGGCGGGATGGCGGCGGATCGTATCCAACAAAAGCAGCATATCCTGTTCTTTTGTTTCAGCGCAGAGCAGCCGGATGGCGGAGAGGCCGTCCTGCTGATGACACCCATCGCAGATGTAATGGCCTTCAACGCAGACAGCATTGGTTCTCTTGACCCCGCCGCAATAATGGCAGGCAACCTCCCGCTCATGGGCGAGATAGCCGATCTCCTTGCCGCAGGCCATGCAGCCGGAATGATGCCGGCCGCCAACGGGCTGGCGCAGAGAGGGAAGGGCAATAATCTTACTTGGCGCCTCCTTCTGCCCGGTGTCGCAACAGCTGCCGCTTTGCCGCAGAGGTCCCTCGCTTGATGGCGCACAGCAGCTATTTTCCTGGGCCAGGTTGGTCACCGCCCCCTGCCCATCGAGGACAAACAGGGACTCCGCCAGGCTTTCCGCCTCGCTTAAGGCCACCTGCGTGCGCTCCCCCTTAAGGAGCAGCGCCCCGCTTTCCGTCCACACCGCCGCAAACGGGCCCCGGTAGATGACCTCGACCTTCCGCTCCTCTTCCGGCCTATAGGCCCGAAAGGTGAGGGAATAGAAGCGGGTTTCGCCTTCCACCCGATAGGGGAACCGCTTGATCAGGCTGACTCCAGCAAATCCGGCCCCCCGAAGCATAGCCAGCAGATCCTCCTGCCTGAGCGCCCCGCCCAGGCATTCGCCCCGGAACTGCTCGTTATTCTTGATCGCCACCGGAATGGGTTCGTCGGTGACAATATCGGATACCACCAATCTGCCGCCCGGCTTCAAAATCCGAAAGATCTCGTGCAGGGTTTGCCGCTTGTCCGGACTGAGATTGATCACGCAGTTGGAAATCACCACATCGGCAGTGGTGTCCGGCAGGGGAATATCTTCGAGAAACCCTTTTTTGAACTCCACATTGTCATAGCCCAGTCGGCTCGCCACCGTTGCCTTGGCCACCCCGGCCAGATGGAGCATCTCCTCGGTCATATCGATGCCGATCACCCGCCCGGATGGCCCCACCTTGGCTGCGGCCATGAAGCACTCGACCCCGCTGCCGCTCCCCAGGTCCACCAGCACCTCACCGGGTTGCGGCTCGGCATCCTTGACCGGACTGCCGCAACCGTAGGATTTCTTCCGGGAATCGGCCGGGATAAAATTGGCCAGGGCCTGGTCCGGGGCAAAGGGATTGACGATCTCCTCGTTGGCGGTTATGGCGGCCCTCCCGTAAAACTCCCGCACCATGGCGTGTCCTTGGTCATCGGAGAGAGAGAGCACGCAGTTGCAATGGGTGAGCGCCACCTCCTGCCCACCATCCGGGCAATCGTAGCGCACCTCGCCCATGCGCAGGAGGATTTCCCCCTGGGTGCGCACGGGATATTGACGGGCCTGCCTGCTGATCAGCCAAAGGGCCAGGGTATTGTATAACTCCACATAGGGATCGTGCCCAACCAGAGCAACGCCGGCCAGGTAGCTGTGATCCAGATCACCTCCGCCCACCAAAAAACGCAAGGGGTTTGCCAGATAACGCTCGCTTGCCAGCAGGCTTGCCTTACGAATCTTCTCCAGCACCGGGCTCTGGCGCCAAACCGTTTCCAACCCATCGGCCAAAGCGCCGCAGGCCAAGTCCGCCATGCCCACCAGGGCTGGAGAGGGGTAGATCATGCCGTCCGGCCCCACGGCCAGTGATTCCCAAGCCGTGTTGGAGAGATCATGCCGAGTGGAGGGGGTGCTGAATACCTGACTGCGCAGGGTTTCCACATTGTCGATGCGCACCCCGCATTTTTCCGCCATCTCCTGGGCCCGGATCAGCTCGGGGAGAATCTGGGCAGGGGAGACGAACTGCTCCAGACTCCCCTTGCCCCGGACAAAATGCCAGAGCAGATGGATATTATCGATCCCCCGATCGGCGGCAAAGGCGACAAGCTCAGCCAATTCGCCAACATTGCTCCGGTTCACCGCCACGGACAGAGTCACCGGAAAACCCGCTTCCTTGAGCAATTCCAAATTCTCCAGCAATCCGGCAAAGGTGCCCTTGCCGCGTAAGGCATCATGCTGCTCCGCCAGCCCATCCATGCTGAGCTGCAGATGGAATCGTTCCCTGGGCAAGGATATAAGCGCGCCGAGGTGTTCCCGGATCAGCAACCCATTGCTGAGCACCACCACATGGACCTCTGGCTCAGCAAGCACCTCGGCCACCATGGGGACAAACCCCTGATAGACAAAAGGTTCGCCGCCGGTGAAATAGAAGAGGGTGCAACCAAGATCTCTGGCCTCCCCGATACCCTGGGCCAAGGCCTCCGGGGTAAGGGTGGCCGCCTGGGCCGGGGAAGCGCCGAACAGACAATGACGACAAGCCAGATTGCAGCGGTCGGTGAGGTGAAACCAGCATTCCTTCAGACTGTTCAGGGCAAGAAGTGGGTATCGGCCAGGGTACGGAGCAACCGCCCCGTCACCAAGCTGGGAGACAAGTCGTTGGCGCGTCAGTCTCCGGAGAGAAAGATCTTTTTCAGATGACTCGTTATCGGCACCATAATTCCCCCCCTGTTGCAGTTCCTGCAACAAGCAGTCGGCCAGGTGATCGGGCACGAACCAGTCCGGCTTTTCCGGCTGCACATATACCGGGATTCCGTCCTGCTCCAATCGTTGCCATTCTTCAAACATGGATGCGTCTCCCGCTCTTTCCGTCTGGAATTTAATCATTTCCTTCAATATACCGCAAAGCAGCAATCCGCGCAAAGCACAAAACAAAAAAGTTCGCCTCTGCACGCTGTTGCGTTATAATCCGAGGGATTGAGACAAGGAGCAATAATGGCAGAAGAGCGAACCACCCTGCGGACAAAGATATTGGCCGCCCGCGATACCCTCTTGGCGGGAGAAAGACAGCGTAAAAGCCGGGCTATTACCGAACGCCTTCTCGCTCTGCCGGAATTTGCCGCTGCCCGCACCATTTTCACCTATGTCAGCTTCCGGAGCGAAGTGGAAACCCTGGGGCTCATCACGCATTGCCTGGACAGGGGGGTAACGGTGAGCGTGCCCCTGACCCTGCCTGCGGAACACCGACTGCTGCCCTATGCCATCACCGATATAATCCGGGATCTTGCCCCGGGCTATTGCTCCATTCCGGAACCATTAGAATCTTTGCCCCTGGTGGACCCTGCCTCCATCGAGGTGGTGGTGACGCCGGGCAGCGTCTTTGACGCCAAGGGAGGACGGCTGGGTTACGGCGGCGGCTATTATGACCGCTTTCTCCAGACGGCGGCGCCCCAGGCCCTGCGGATCGGCCTGGCCTTTGATCTCCAGGTGGTTGCGGCGGTGCCCCTTAAAAACCACGATGAGCAGCTCGATTATCTTGTCACCGAAACCCGCACCATCCAGTTTAGCCGTGTACAACAATAATGTCGTCATCTGGATGGCCAAAACACTATTAAGGAAACAAACACCATGCGCCGAAAAACCGCGGTTCTGAAGGATCCGCTCTTTCTTGAACATGATCCGGGTTACGACCACGTGGAAAGCCCGGAGCGCCTTACTGCCATTTACCAGGCCTTGGCCCGGCCGGAAGAGACTGGGGCCTATCTTTTCCCCGAATGCGAGCCTGCCGGCTACGATGATCTGGCCCTGAACCATACCCCCGCTTACATCGAACGGGTGGCCGAAACAGCGGGCAAGCAGTTCGATGCGCTGGACCCCGATACCCACACCTCGCCCCGTTCCTACGAGGCGGCGGTGCTTGCCGCCGGTGCGGTGATCACCGGCCTCAAACTGGTGGCCGCCGGCCAGGCCGACAATGCCGCAGCCCTAGTGCGTCCCCCCGGACATCATGCCGAAGCGGACATCGCCAGAGGTTTCTGCCTGTTCAACAATGTCGCCATCGGCGCCCGCTATGGCCTGAAACATCTCGGCATGGAGCGGATCCTCATCTTCGACTGGGATTTGCACCACGGCAACGGCACCCAGCACTCCTTTTACGACACCGACGAGGTGCTGTACTGCTCCACCCACCAGTACCCGTATTATCCCGGCACCGGCTCCCTTGCGGAAACCGGCGCGGGCAAGGGCAAGGGCTACACCCTCAATGTCCCGTTGCCAGGCGGCCAAGGCGATCAGGACTTTGCCCGAATCATGAACGAGCTCATTGCCCCGGTGGCCCGCCAGTACAAGCCGGACTGCCTCATGGTCTCCGCCGGTTACGATACCCATGTCTCCGACCCCCTTGGCACCATGGCGGTTACCACCACCGGCTTTGCCTACATGACCAAGGTGATGGTCGACCTGGCCGCGGAACTCTGCGATGGCAGGCTGGTCTTGGTGCTGGAGGGAGGCTACTTTCTGCAAGGCCTTGCCGATGGCGTGCTGGCCAGCCTCCATGAAATGGCCGGAACGGGAGAACTCAGCCCCGCGGCATGCACCGCCCTAACCCAGACAAAAAGGGCCTTACCCGCACTGGATGCGGCCCTGGCTACGGCAAAAAAACACTGGACTTTTTAAAGGAAACTCTGTGTTATAAAAATGATAGTCATTGCGGCCAGACGGGCCGTGGTTATACACACCCCTAAGGATCACTTCACCATGGCACAGGCAAAAATCCTCATCGCAGACGACGACACCCTGGTTCGGGAGGCCGTCTACAAGATCCTCACCATGTTCGGCCACTCGGTCGTACCCTGCGCCAGCGGCGAAGATGCCCTGGCAGCCCTGAACGGCGATTTCGATCTCATCATCCTCGACATCAACATGCCCGGCTTGGACGGCTTTGAAACCCTCAAGTTCATCAACGAGCGGAATTACGGGATCCCGGTGATCTTTCTCACCGGCGCGGGCTCCATGGAGTATGCGGTCAAGGCCATCAACCTGGGGGCCTACGACTTCATCCCCAAGCCCATCGAAGATCTGGACATCTTCAACATCAAGGTCAAACGGGCCATTGAAAAACGGATGTACGTCCTCCAGGAGAAGGCCTACAAGGAAAACCTGGAAACCGAGGTGCGCAACAAAACCAAGGAGCTGGCGGAAAAAAACAGGCTGCTGGAAGAATACAACGAAAATCTGGAAATCTCCGCCCTGAACACCATGCTCACCCTGCAAACCGCCCTGGAAGAAAAGGACATGTATACCGCGGGCCATACCACCCGGGTCAATCTCTATGCCATGGAGATTGGCCGGGCCATGCGGTTGGGGCAGGACGATATGACCGTCCTGGATCGGGCCTGCAAGGTGCACGACATCGGCAAGCTGGTGGTGGATGTCAACTACATCCGCAAACCCGGGCCGCTCACCGATGAAGAATGGCTGCTGATGAAAAAACATCCGGAGGTCGGGGCCAACATCATCAAGCCCCTGACCTTCATGAAAGAAGAGCTCTTCCTCGTCCGCCACCACCACGAACGCATGGACGGCAAGGGGTATCCCGACGGTTTGGGTGGCGATGAGATCAACCTGTTGACCAAGATCATCACCGTGGCGGACAGCTATGACGCCATGACCTCCAAGCGCAGTTACAAACAGAACCTGGAGCTCAAGGCGGCCATTACCGAAATGCGGCGCTGCGCCGGGAGCCAGTTTGACCCCGAGGTGGTGCGGGTCTTTACCGAGGTTCTCGAGAACCAAGCGAAAATGAGCACAAACTAACCCTCTGGGCTTCGCGGGAAAACGACCAAGCCCCGCACGGCATTGTTGAAATCGCAGACTTCGCAACAGCCGCGCTTCCAACAGGAAGTAAAAACCACCGGCGACAGTGGCCACTTTGGCTTCTTTAAATTTATATCGCGGACCTGTCTCATCATCCCCTCTTGCAAAGCCATCAGGGATTGACTTGCCCGGCTGAATACGTTACAAATCAGAGCATGAAAATCACCCCGGAAGAAGTACGATATGTCGCCAAACTGGCGCGGCTTTCCCTGTCGGAAGCAGAGGTGGAAAAAACCACCCTGCAGCTGGATGGCATTCTCAGCTATGTGGAAAAACTGGGCGAGCTGGACACCACCTCTGTTCAGCCCACGACCCATGCCCTGGCCATCCATAATGCCTTCCGCGCAGATGAAACCCGAGAATCCTTGCCCCAGCAAGAAGCCTTGGCCAATGGTCCGCTGCAGAACGGCGAGGCTTTCGTGGTGCCCAAGGTTATTTAGACGCCGTGACAGTCAGTGTTAACGGCAACGAAATACGTGTTTGCCTGCCCGTTACGGACCTCCTTTCCGAGGTCCGTTTTTATTCGCGCTCTCCGCGCCAATAGCGGACATCCGGAAAATCAGCAGCGGTACGGTGCATTATGGAACTCCACGCCTTAACCATTCATGCCTTGCAGGATCTCCTTGCCTCCGGAGAGATCTCCTCCCTGGAGCTGACCCGTTCGGTGCTTGACCGCATCGACGGGGTGGAACCAAAGGTCAACGCCTATATCACCCTGGACCGCGACGGCGCTCTCGCCCAAGCCGCGGCCGCGGATACCCAGCGGCAACGGGGCGAGGGCGGAAGCCTGTGCGGCATCCCCCTCTCCATCAAGGATGTCCTCTGCACCAAAGGGCTGCGCACCACTGCCGGCTCCAAGATCCTTGAACCCTTCATCCCCCCCTACGACGCCACGGTGGTGGAAAAACTCCGCAACAATGGCGCGGTGATCCTCGGCAAGGTAAGCATGGATGAGTTTGCCATGGGCTCGGCCAATGAAAACTGCGCCTACGGGACACCGAAAAATCCCTGGAACCTCGCCCATGTCTGCGGCGGTTCCAGCGGCGGCTCGGCGGCCTCGGTGGCGGCGGACGAATGCATCGCCTCCCTGGGCTCGGACACCGGCGGCTCCATCCGCCAGCCCGCCTCCCACTGCGGCATCGTCGGGATCAAACCCACCTACGGAAGGGTCTCCCGCTTTGGGTTGCTGGCCTATGCCTCGTCCCTGGATCAGGTCGGGCCGCTCGCCAAGGATGTGCGCGACGCCGCCATCATGCTGGGCGCCATCAGCGGCTACGACCCGCGTGATTCCACCTCGGTCAACCAGAAGGTCCCGGATTACACCGCGGCTCTTGCCCCCGATTGCAAGGGGTTGACCATCGGCATCCCCAAGGAATACTTCGGGGCCGGTCTTGACCCCGAGGTGGATGAGGCCGTGCGCCGGGGCATAGCCCTGCTCGAAGAGGCGGGGGGTAAAACCGTGGAGATCTCGCTGCCCCACACCGAATACGGGGTGGCGGCCTACTACATCATCGCCCCGGCCGAGGCCAGCTCCAATCTGGCCCGCTACGACGGGGTCCGATACGGCTTCCGCGACCATGACCAGGACGAGCTGCTGGAGATGTACCGCCACAGCCGCTCCCAGGGCTTCGGCGAGGAGGTAAAACGGCGGATCATCATCGGCACCTACGCCCTCTCTTCCGGCTATTATGACGCCTACTACAAGAAGGCTTCCCAGGTCCGCACCCTGATCGTGCAAGATTACGCCAAGGCCTTCAGCCAGTGCGATCTGCTGGTCTCCCCGGTCACGCCGGCGCCGGCCTGGAAAATCGGGGCAAAGATCGATGACCCGCTGAGCGTCTATCTCTCCGATATCCTGACCATTTGCACCAATCTGGCCGGTTTGCCCGGCATGTCGGTGCCCTGCGGGATGAGCAGCAGCGGGTTGCCCATCGGCCTCCAACTCCAGGCTTCTCATTTTAGTGAGGAAAAAATCTTCCGGGCCGCTTATGCCCTGGAACAACGCCTCGGTCTTGCAGGGAACAAACCGCAATTATAAAAGAAACTAGCCACGGGGTCCAGGGAGGGATCGTACACTCCTCACCGGTTTCGTGGCCCTGTCCGAGAAGTGAGGATTTACCCCATGAAACTCCCTGTCCGCGACAATATCGCCAGCCTCATCCCCTATCCTCCGGGCAAACCTCTGGAAGAGTTGGAGCGTGAGTACGGCATCACCGGCTCCATCAAACTGGCCTCCAATGAAAACGCCCTGGGCCCGTCGCCCAAGGCCGTTGCCGCCGTGACCGACAGCCTGAAAAACCTGCACCGCTATCCCGACGGCAGCTGCTACTACCTGGCCCAGGCCCTGGCCGAGAAAATCGGCGTCTCCCCCAACCAGCTGGTTTTCGGCAACGGCTCCAACGAAGTGATCCAGCTGCTGATCGCCGCCTTTCTCGCTCCGGGCGAAGAGGTGATCACCAGTCAGCCCACCTTTCTCGTCTACCAGAAGGCGGTCCAGGCCCAGGGCGGCGTCAACCGGGTGGTGCCCCTGGTCGACATGCACCATGACCTGGACGAAATCGCGCGCCAGATCAACGAGAAGACCCGGCTCATCTTTCTCGACAACCCCAACAACCCCTGCGCCACGGTATTCAGCAACGAATCCTTTGCAGCCTTTCTCGACAAGGTGCCGGATCAGGTGATCGTCGCCCTGGACGAGGCGTATGTGGATTTTGTCGAGCCGAGCCTGCGGCTCGATGCCCGGGACTTCCTCAAACACCGGGTGCCGGTGGTGGCCCTGCGCACCTTTTCCAAGGCCTACGGCTTGGCCGGCTTAAGGGTGGGCTACGGCTTGATGCACGCCGATATCGCCGACTATCTGCACCGGGTCCGGCAGCCGTTCAACGTCAATCTCCCGGCCCAGGCAGGCGCCTTGGCCGCTTTGAGCGATGACGAACATTACGAGAAAACCATCGCCTTTACCCGGGAGGGGATCAGTTGGCTGAGCCGCGAGGTGGAAAAACTCGGCTGCCACGCCTTTCCCTCCCAGACCAATTTCTTCCTCATCGATGTCAAGGCCGACGGCAAGAAACTCTACGAAGCCCTGCTCCATCAAGGGGTCATCGTCCGGCCCATGAACGCCTACGGCTACCCCACCTATATCCGGATCACCGTGGGGCTGCCCGCGGAAAACCAACGCTTCATCAAGGCGTTGACCACAGCCCTGGGCGAGGTGGAGCGTGTTTGAGCCAAAGGGGATCATCACCATCGACGGCCCCTCGGGCGCCGGAAAAAGCACGATCAGCCGGGGGCTGGCCGCGAAGCTCCATTTTACCTATCTGGACACCGGCGCCATGTACCGGGCCGTGGGCTTGGCTCTGGAACGGCAGGGGATCGATCTGGCCGACACGGAATCGCTGACACAATGTTTGGCCGCCATCGAGCTGACCCTCAGCCCCAACGGCGATGAGGATGTGCGGGTGGCGCTCAATGGCGAGGATGTTTCCCAGGCCATCCGCACCCCGGAGATGGGCATGGTTGCCTCGCGGGTTTCCGCCCACCCGCTGGTGCGGGAAAAGCTCACCGCCCTGCAGCGACAATTGGGAGAAGAGGGCGGAATTGTCGCCGAGGGCCGCGACATGGGAACGGTGGTCTTCCCCAAGGCGTTTTGCAAGTTCTTTCTCAACGCCTCGGCCGAGGAACGGGCCCGTCGCCGGCAAAAGCAGCTGGCGGAAAAAGGGCAAAGTGTTGACTATCAGGAAATTCTGGACCAGATCAGCAAACGGGACTATGATGACTCCATGCGAGAGCACGCCCCGCTCAAGCCCGCAGCGGACGCGATTATTGTCGATTCTTCCAGCATGAATCCTCAGGCGGTCATCGAGTACATGCTGGCCTGCATTGCCAACCCAGCCCCCTAGGAGAATAGCATGGCGGATGAAACCCGGTCCCTGAAGCGCAGACACCTTGTCTACTACCTTGAGGTCTACGATGATGACGCCAACGAACTCCTCGGACACCTCGTCGATCTGACCACCAGCGGCCTCAAACTGGTGAGCAAGCAGCGCATTCCCACCAACCGGAACTACAGGCTGCGGATGATGCTGCCGGAGGGATATTTCTCGCAAAAGGATCTCTATTTCGAGGCCAAGAGCATGTGGAGCTCCAACGATATCAATCCTGATTTTTACGACACCGGCTTCGCCGCACCAGAGCTTGCCCCAGCCGCCCAGGACATCATTCGCGATCTGGTCAGCCAGATAAGCTTTAACGACTGAAGGGTAGCCAGAGGCACACTATGAATACGGTCCTCGACTGCAGGGGCTTGGCCTGCCCGCAACCCGTGATCCGGGCTAAAGAGCTGCTCGACTCTCTGAGCCAAGGCTCGGTGGAGGTGCTGGTTGACAACGAGGCAGCCCAAAGCAACCTGGAACGCTTCGGCAAAAGCATGGGGTGCGCAGTGGCAGTTCGCTCCTCTGGAGAGACCCGCCACATCACGATCAGCAAGGGTACAGATGAAGGCGCGGCCAAGACGCCAGCCCCGGAGGAGGAGTACCGTTGCGACCTGCCCGGCAACGCCTTGATCTACGTCATTCCCGCCGAGACCATGGGCAGGGGCGACGATGCACTGGGCAACATCCTCATGCGGGCCTATATCAAGACGATCAAGAGCCTCAGCCCTCTGCCCGGCAAGATCTTCTTTTACAACACCGGGGTGAAAATCACCGCCTCCGAATCCGACCTGATCGCGCCCCTTCGCGAGCTGGCCGATCTGGGGGTGGAAATTTATTCCTGCGGTACCTGCCTGGATTTTTTGCATCTCAAGGACTCCCTGCTGGTGGGCCAGGTCACCAACATGTTCGAAATCATGGACGCCATGGCCCAGGCCAACAAAGTGGCCAGCCCCTACTGAAGGCGGCAGACCTCTTCCCCCCTCATTATGCCCGATTCATCTTCCCCCATCTATCTCGACAACGCCGCCACCTCCTTTCCCAAGCCCCCGGAGGTGGCAGAGGCCATGCACCGGCTGATCCAGGAGATTTCCTTAAGCCCCGGCCGCTCGGCGCACCGCTTTTCCCTGGCCGCCAGCCGGGTGATCTTCGAAGCGCGTGAACGGATTGCCGAATTTTTCGACTGCCCGGACTCAAGCCGGGTGGCATTCACCAGCAATGTGACCGAGGCCCTTAACGTAGGGATTTTCGGGCTGCTCGAACCCGGCGACCACGTGCTGACCACGGGCATGGAACACAACTCGGTGATGCGCCCCCTGCGGTACCTGGAAAAAACCCGGGGCATCCGCCTTGAGATTCTCCCCACCGATATCACCGGCGGTATCGATCCGGACGATATCCCCAACCACCTGCACGACAAAACCCGGCTGCTCATCATCAACCATGTCTCCAATGTGACCGGTGCCATGGCCGATCTTGCCGCCATCGGGGTCCGCAAGGGCGGGGCGCTGCTGATGGTGGACGCGGCGCAGTCCGCCGGGGTTTTCCCCCTCAAGATGGAGGGGATGGGCATCGATTTTCTCGCCTTCACCGGGCACAAGGGGCTATTCGGCCCCCCCGGCACCGGCGGCTTTCTCCTCCGGGAAGGGATTATGGCCCCGCCGCTCAAGATGGGCGGCACGGGCAGCAATTCGGAACTCGAGGAGCAGCCGCAACAGATGCCGGACTGTTTTGAGTCGGGAACGCCCAATACCCTCGGGATCGGCGGGTTGGCCGCGGGTTTGGCCTTTATTCAAAAAACCGGCCGGGAAACGATCCGGCGCCACGAAGCGCATCTCACCCGGCTGCTGCTGGAGGGGTTAAGCCAGATAGAAGGCATCACCGTGCACGGGCCAGCGGCCAGCGCCAACAGAGGCTCGGCCGTTTCCCTGACCATGGCAGGCAAAAGCGTATCCGATCTCGCCTTTCTCCTCGACCGCAATTACGCAATCATGGCCAGGGCCGGGCTCCATTGCGCGCCTGCGGCCCACCGCAGCATCGGGACCTTTCCCCAGGGCACCCTGCGGCTTTCCCCCGGCTTTTTCAACACCGAAGCCGAGATCCAGACCGTGCTCGCCGCTTTAAAGCAAATCAGCACAACCTGAGAGCCATTGGCCCCCCATGAAACGATATCTCCACCTGAGCGCCGTCCTGATCCTGCTTCTGCTCACCGCCGCCTGCTCCGACCATAACCCGCCGGAAAACCAAGAGGTCCCTGCCGGTTCAGAAGCGCCTCCCATCTTCCGCTCCCTGTCCCCGCCGGAGGCCAAGGCCCTCATCGAAAGCCGCAAGGACTTGGTGCTGGTGGATGTCCGCTCGCCGCAGGAGCTGAACGAGGGGTCCATTGCCGGCTCGCAGCTCATGCCGTTTGGCGAACTGGCCCAAGGCAGAATGACTCTGCCCACCGGGCAGCCCCTTTTGTTGATCTGCGCCGTGGGCGGGCGCAGTTATGCGGTGGGCCAGTATTTTTCCGGGAAGGGGTACGGGGAGATCTATAACCTGGGGGGCGGCATCAGCGCCTGGAAGGGTGCGGGGCTTCCCCTGCAGTCGCGATAATATGCTGATAATTCCAGAGAACATCACTCAGCCTTGACTTAAGTCAGTTCGGTTGTTTCGTGGGCATGCTACGGTGATCACGTTGAGGGGAAACGCACACCAGACCACAAGGATCCCACGCCCATGAATTTCGTCAAACAACTCACCATCAAAGGCATGTTGCGGCTGCTTGTTTGTCTGCCTCTGCTGTTTCTGGTCGCCAGTCTCCTCCTCAACAGCGCCGAGAGCTACACCAATCTCCGGCAAGCCGAGTCCCTCAAGGAGCTGGCCGCCATCGCCGCCCTCAACACGGAGATTGCCCACGAAGCTCAGAAGGAGCGGGGCATGACCGCCGGTTTTCTCGGCAGCAAGGGGCTGAAATTCGCGGACCGCCTTCCGGCCCAGCGCGGGGAAACCGACCAACGGATCGCGGCGCTCCAGGATTTTCTCGCCCATTCCAAGGCCGACAAAGCAGATCCCGCCCTGCGCGAAAAATTGCAAACCGCGCTGGCCGGAATCGGCACAATCACCACGCTCCGCCAGCAGGTCGATGCCCAGGCCATTGCCGGATCCGAGGCCATCGGTTTTTACACCGGGGTGATCCATGACTTTCTGAGCACCATCCCCATGATCGCCCGGACCAGCCCGGACCAGAAAATCATGAAGGCCCTCACCGCCTACTACAATTTTGTGGAGGCCAAGGAACGAATGGGAATCGAGCGGGCGGTGCTGAGCAACACCTTTGCCAACGACAGCTTCGCCCCCGGGATGTACCGGCAATGCGTGGAAATCCTCTCGGCCCAGAAGGTTTTTCTCGATACTTTTCAGGCCTTTGCCGAGGACCAAGCCAAGGAATTTTACAAGGAAAAGATGACCGCCCCGGCAGTGGGGGAGGTTGCCGCCATGGAGACCGTCGCCCTGGACAGACATCTGGAGGGCGGCTTCGGCATCCAACCGGAGCACTGGTTTGACACCATAACCAAAAAAATCGAACTGATGAAAGAGGTGGAAACCTGGCTCGGGGCGGATCTTGTAGCCCTGGCGGACAGCCATATGCAGGAGGGCAGGTCCTCGCTGATCAGCACCGCAAGCTCGGCCCTGATCGTCATTGCCCTCAGCGTTTTGATGGCGGCCTATCTTTCCTCGCTCATCGTAGGCACCCTGGAACAGATCAGCGATGAGCTGACCAACGGCGCGACGGAGGTGAACGCAGCGGCGGGCCAGGTCTCTTCCGTGAGCCAGTCCCTGGCGGACGGCGCCGGGAATCAGGCCGCCGCCATCGAGGAAACCTCGGCCTCCCTGGAAGAAATAGCCGCCGTCACCAAACAGAACGCCGACAATGTCGCTCAGGCCAATACCCTGGCGGGCGAGGCCCGACAAGTGATCGACACGGCCAATGAATCCATGGGCTTGCTGACCCAGTCCATGGGTGAGATTGCCAAGGCCAGCGAAGAGACCTCCAAGATCGTCAAAACCATTGACGAGATCGCCTTCCAGACCAACCTGCTGGCCCTGAATGCGGCGGTGGAAGCGGCCCGGGCCGGGGAAGCCGGGGCCGGCTTTGCCGTGGTGGCCGACGAGGTGCGCAATCTGGCCATGCGGGCCTCGGAGGCGGCAAAAAACACCGCCGGGCTGATCGAGGGCACGGTGAGCAAGGTGCAGGCAGGCTCCAAACTGGTGTCGGCCACCAACCTCTCTTTCCGGGAAGCAGCCGAGAGCACCGCCAAGATTGCCATGCTGATGAGCGAGATCGCCAATGCCTCACAGGAACAGGCCACCGGGGTCGGCCAGGTGAATCTGGCGGTTACCGAGCTGGATACGGTGACCCAGCAGAACGCGGCCACTGCCGAAGAAACGGCCAGCGCCTCGGAAGAGCTGAACGCGCAGGCGGAACAGATGAAGGAAACGGTGCGAACCCTGACCGCCCTGGTGCGGGGCACCGACTGATGCAGGCCCGGCTGTCTGGACGGGAACACGGCTCAATCCCTTGAAGCCGAAGGCCCTATGATTCCAGATCCTTTTTTATCCGGTCGAATTCGTCCTTGTCGATCTCGCCCTGGGCATAACGCTTTTTCAGAATGTCCAGAGGCGTCTCCCCATGGCGGGGTAATTTCCTCTTTCTAATCCAGTCAACGAACATAACGATACCGGCAATAATCAGCGCCCAAAACACCAACATCATGATCATCCCGCCAAACCCCGGGCCATGTCCCCAGCCGGCCCAACAATCCTGATTCCACATAGTTTCACCTTGTGACCAAATAGAAGCGCGGAACAATCTCTGCGTTGTTGCAACATTCCGTAGCCATCAGCCGCTTTTTCCGCCCCTGACCAACAAAACAATACCGGCCACCAGCGTAACCGCCCCCACAATCGGCGGCAGCGGAAGCGTTTTCGTCTTCTCCGCCGTCATCTGGATAGGACCGAGATCGACGACCTTCTCTTCTGTCGTGTAGGTGATCCCTTGATAGGTAAGGGCCAGAATCCCAATGGCGATGAGCGTGATGGCGAGCACCGTGTTTGTTTTCATTTCGTTCCTTTTTGTTATCAAATGGACTAAAAAAAGATCCTCTCCCGCCGGTTACCTGCGACGCCGACCCTGGATGATGTTGAGCAGCACAACAACAATGGCAATGACCAGCAGGAGATGAATAAAACCGCCCATCGTGTGGCTGCTGATCAACCCCAGGGCCCAAAGAATTATCATGATCACCGCAATCGTCCGCAACATATGCTCTTCCTTTATTTCGTCTGTTGGTGAAAACGGAAAGGGTGGAGTGCGGCGCGGCGGGCCAAAAATCAACGGTCGTTTTCACCGATTTATTCCTACGGGAAACAGCTCCTGTCCCAAGCAGGACCCGGCAAACAGAACATTGTCGATTACTCTGGCCAAGTCCTACTGTGCTTCCCAGAAGAACCCTTCGGAAAGCACCGTAGGACTTGGCGCAAAACAGAGCCGCGTTACTGCCTGCTTAAGGTGCCTGTTGTTTCCGGTCGAGGTCGCACTCAGCAACCCTCAATAACCTTTTTCTTCGACTGCTTAACCAACATGTTGTTCTTAACCGAGGAGACCCCCTTAACGGTACGGGCAACTGCGACCGCCCGATTAATATCGGCCTGGGAATTGACGAAGCCACTCAACTGCACCACGCCTTTGAACGTTTCCACGTTGATCTCGCTGGACTTCAGGGATGCGTCGTTGAAAATTTCCGCCTTTACCTTGGCGGTAATGACCGAGTCGTCAAAATACTCTCCGGTTCCCTCTTGCTTTGCCGTGGAGGCACAGCCGAGAAATGATACCAGCAGAGTAACGAGAAGAACGTTAACAAACAGGCTCAATAGCTTCATGAGGCTCCCCCTTGTGAGTGAATTTATGCTTGATTTTTCTCCGGCCGGAAAAGCTGCTTCCGGCTCTGCCAGACCATGACCAACCCGATTCATGCCCGTTTCCGCATTCTTTTTCCTCCTCTGTGTATTGGCTGATTGTACGAACAAACACCCGCCAAAGATATAATGAGTGTATCATAAAATAGTTGCCCGAGGGCACCGCAATTTTTGTTAGGCCAGCCTGCGGGCCGCGGACAAAAAAAGGGGAAGTCCTCCCGGACCTCCCCTTGCGACATCATTTTTTCTTGCGGTGCAATTAGATAATGGGCTTCATGGCTCCCATGTAGGAGCGCAGTTCCGCGCCGACCTCTTCGACCCCGGTATAACGGATCGCCTCGTTGACCTGGACCAGCTCCACGTTGCTCACCCCGTTGTCCTTGACGGCCAGACCCTTGCCGATCACATCGGTGTCGATCTTCTTCATGAATTTGGCCAGCATGGGCACGGCGGCGTGGGCAAAGAGGTAGCAGCCGTACTCGGCGGTGTCGGAGATGACCACGTTCATCTCGTAGAGCTTCTTCCGCGCGATGGTATTGGCGATGAGCGGCACCTCGTGCAGCGACTCGTAGTAGGCGGACTCTTCCTTGATCCCGGCGGAGACCATGGTGTCGAAGGCCAGCTCAACCCCGGCCTTGACCATGGCCACCATCAGGATGCCGTTATCGAAGTATTCCTGATCATTGATCTTCTTCTTGGTGGAGGTGGACTTCTCAAAGGCGGTTTTGGCGGTGGCCGCCCGCCATTTGAGGAGGTTTTTGTCGTCCTTGGCCCAGTCTTCCATCATGGTCTTGGAGAAATGGCCGCTCATGATGTCGTCCATATGCTTTTCAAAGAGCGGCTGCAGGATCTCCTTGAGGTCCTCGGCGAGATAGAACGCCTTGATCTTGGCCGGATTGGAGAGGCGGTCCATCATGGTGGTGATGCCGCCGTGCTTCAAGGCCTCGGTAATGGTCTCCCAGCCGAACTGAACCAGCTTGGAGGCATAGCCGCTCTCCATGCCCTTTTCGATCATCTTGTCGTAGCACAGCAAGGAGCCGGCCTGGAGCATGCCGCAGAGGATGGTCTGCTCGCCCATCAGGTCGGACTTGACCTCGGCAACAAAGGAAGACTCCAGGACGCCGGCCCGGTCGCCGCCGGTGCCGCAGGCATAGGCCTTGGCCAGATCCCACCCCTTGCCTTGGGGGTCGTTGGCACGATGCACCGCGATCAGGGTGGGCACGCCGAAGCCGCGCTTGTACTCCTCCCGCACCTCGGTGCCGGGGGACTTGGGCGCAACCATGATGACCGTGAGATCCTTGCGGATCTCCATGCCCTCTTCCACGATGTTGAAGCCGTGGGAGTAGGAGAGGGTTGCCCCTTTCTTCATCAGCGGCATGATAACGGAGACCACCTTGGTGTGCTGCTTGTCCGGGGTGAGGTTGATGACCAGATCGGCCTTGGGGATCAACTGCTCGAAGGTGCCCACGGTAAAGCCGTTGCCGTGCGCATTCTTATAGGACTGACGCTTGGTTTTGATCGCTTCCTCGCGCAGGGCATAGGAAACATCGAGGCCGCTGTCCCGGAGATTCAACCCCTGGTGCAGCCCTTGGGCGCCGCAGCCGACAATGACGATTTTCTTGCCCTTGAGCGCCTTAACCCCGTTGAACTCGGAAGAGTCCATGAAGCGGCACTGACCAAGCTCATCAAGCTGCAAACGCAGCGGCAGGCTGTTGAAGTAATTCTCTCCCATTGTCTTCTCCTTATCGTATTGGAAATATGTTTTTTCTTATACCTCGCCCCATCATAGCGGTATTTTCTGTTGCGTCAAGTGACTTGTTCGCGATATTGTATTGCGCAAATTGCAACAATTGGAGATATGCCATGGACATGGAGGAACTCAAGCTCTTTCGCCACCTGGCCGAATCCCTGCACTTCGGCCGCACCAGCCGCGCCTGCCATGTGACGCCCTCGGCCCTGACCCGCACCATCCAGCGCATCGAGGCGGAGGTGGGGGAACGCCTCTTTGACCGGGACAACCGCTCGGTGCGCTTGACCAAGGCTGGCGAGGCCATGAAGCAGTATGCCGAGGAAACCATCGACCGCTGGCAGGAACTCAAAGAGAGTCTGGCCGACAATACAACCCTGCACGGCGACATCTCCCTCTACTGTTCGGTCACCGCGGCTTACTCCATCCTGCCCGAAATCCTCGACCGCTTCCGCTCCTCCTGCCCGGAGGTGCACATCAAGCTGCAGACCGGCGACGCGGCCCAAGGACTGACTCGGTTACGCAACGGCGAAGTAGAGGTGATCATCGACGCCCTGCCGGACAAGCAGGCAAACACCCTGGAATTCATGGCGCTCACCGAAACGCCCCTGGTCTTCATCGCACCGCTGGCCTTTCCCGAGACGGTTATTTATGAAGACTCGGAGATCGACTGGCGGAAAACCCCGGTGATTGTGGCCGAACAGGGGTTAGGCCGAGAGCGGCTCGACCGCTGGTTTACCGCAAAAAAGATCCTGCCCAACATTTACGCCCAGGTGGCGGGCAACGAGGCGATCATCGCCATGGTCAGCCTGGGCTGCGGGGTAGGAGTGGTGCCTGGGTTGGTCTTGGAAAAAAGCCCCCTTCAGGAGCAAATCACGGTACTCGATATCTCCCCCCAACTCGCTCCCTTCTCCCTGGGAGTCTGCACCGCGAAAAAGAACCTGCGCAACCAAAAAATTCTGGCCTTCTGGGAGATCGCCGCCCCGCCCCGATAAATATCCCCTTAAAAATTTCCGGCGAACATTTCATTGCATGTTTTCGCCATCTTCTCCACAATAAAGTCATACCACGCAGAACATGCAAGAGAGGTGAAACCACACGCTCAATCGTTCAAACTCAAGGAGAAACTGCTCATGCAGAAATATCTGGTTGCCATTTTGCTCCGCTTCCCCCCCCTGCTTTCTGCGCAAGGACTGCGGCGCATTCTGACTCTCCTGCTTCTGCTCTTGTCCCTGAGCCAAACAGGGGAGGCGGCCGACAAACCGCGACCGATTCAGATCGCCATCACTCCCTGCACCGACATCCTCAAAACCTTCAAAGAGTATCAACCCCTGGCGGCCTACCTGCAGCGACAGCTCCGCCAGCCGGTCAAGCTGATCATCCCCAAGGATTTCCCGGAATTCGAACGGCTCATCACGGCAGGAGGGGCGGAATTCGCCTTCCAGGCACCCCATACCTATGTGCGCTTGAGCCACCTCTACAACCGTAAGATGCTGCTCAAAGCACTGACCCCGGAAGGCGAAAGCAGGCACCGGGGGGTGATCATTGTTCGCAAAGACAGCCCCCTGCAACGCATAGAGGATCTCAAGGGCAAGTACGTCATCTTCGGCGCGGAAAACGACATGGCAAAAAACCTCTCGGCAAAACGGTTGCTGACCGCAAAGGGCATCAACCCGGACACGAATCTCCGGGGCTACAAGCACGATGGCAGCTGTGAATCCATCGCCCTCAACGTCTTTCTGAAAACCGCCGATGCCGGCGCGATCTGCGATTACTCCTTTAAAAATATCAACGCATCAAAAGAGGGTACCGAAACCGAACTCCCGCCCAACCAGCTGCGCATTCTCGGCGAGACCGAGGAGATTCCCACCTGGGTCTTTGCCGCCCGCGCCGAGGTCGATCCCAAGCTCATTGCCCGACTCAACGAGGCGCTGACCGCCCTTACCCTGAAAAACAACAACCACGAAGAGATCCTGGAGTCCGCAGAGATCGGCGGGTTTGTAAAGGCTCAGGACCAGGACTTCGCTGAAATCAGAAAAATTATGTCCATGGCCCGCTAGCCTGCATGCGAACCCTCAAGGCCAAGATAATCCTTCCGCTCATCGGCCTGGTTGTCGGCGTCCAGCTTGCCACCGGCCTGTTCATTGCCTACCGGGTGAAAGAGGCAATGCACCACGAAAACCACCGCCGCGCCTTGGCGGTGGCCTATGACCTGGCCCATGTCAGCGCCAGATCACTGATCAGCAGGGATCTGGCGGAACTCCGCACCTACATCCGTTACACCATGACCCAGGAGTATGTGACCCAGGCGATGGTGGTGGATGAAGATTGCCGGATCGTCATGCACAGCAACCTTACAAAAATCGGCGAACAATACGCAGGGACTTGCCCGGAGCAGGGACAATCACTGATCAGCGCGCATTATCGCAATGAGAAGGGGGAAAACGTGGTGGATGCCCTGGCGCCGATCGAGGCCGCAGGGGTGCACCTGGGCACAGCCATCCTCACCTACTCGCATATCGGGATCGAGAATGAAATCAGACTCCTCAGCGGGAAGATCGCCCTTATTCTCGGCCTCGGCTCAGCGATCGCCATCCTTTTCGCACTCCTGCTTGCCGAATATATTGTCCGTCCCATCCGCCACCTGTCCCGGGCAGCCGAAGCGCTGGGCACCGGCCACTTCAATCTCAAGAAAATGGAGACGGACTACAGCGACGAGATCGGCGAGCTGGCCAAATCGTTTTACGAGATGGCGGGCAAGCTGGAGACGGAGGTTTGCCACGATGCCTTGACCGGTCTATTCACCCGCAATGTTTTCCAAATACAACTGTCCGAGGAATGCGCTCGCAGTCAACGCCACAAAAGCTCCCTTGCCGTGCTGATGCTCGACGTAGATCATTTCAAAAAGGTAAACGACACCCATGGCCATGGGGTCGGCGACGAGGTCCTGCGGCATATTGCCGCAATCTTGAGCAGGGAGACCAGGAGCAGTGATTGCCCGGCCCGCTATGGCGGAGAAGAATTTGTTGTCCTGCTCCCGGATACCCGGCAATCGGCAGCGCTGCATGTGGCGGAGAAAATCCGCAGCAGGATCGAGGCGGATTCCTTTCGGCTTCCGGACGGCCGCACGATCCCGCTCACGGTCAGCATAGGCGTAGCCCTGTTTCCGGAAGACACCGCTGACCACACCTGGCTCGTCGAGTTTGCCGATCAGGCGATGTACGAAGCGAAAAAACTCGGGAGAAACAACGTATTTCCGGCAACCCGCTTAAAAAGAGCGCAACCGTAAACCGGGGAGAATATCAAGAGCAGGTCACGGTCTCTTTCGCTGCACAAAAAAAACGGGCCTCCCGCTAGGGAAGCCCGTTTTTTTGTGCTTTTCTCAAACAGCCTGAAACCTACCAGCCTTTCCCTGCGTACCCTTCGATCCGGTGGAAGTTGAGGTAGCGGTAGACCTCGTCCGCCTTGGGGGTGACCCGCTCACCAAGGATGGTGTTGTATTCCGCCATGGTGGGGATCCGCCCCAATACGGCGCAGACCGCGGCCAGCTCGGCGGAACCCAGAAAGACCTTGGTGGAGGTGCCGATGCGGTTATCGAAGTTGCGGGTGGAAGTGGAGAAGACCACGGCGTTGTCGCGGGTTCTTGCCTGATTGCCCATGCACAGCGAACAGCCTGGGATCTCGGTGCGCGCCCCGGCCTTGGCCAGAATACTGTACACCCCTTCGGATTTGAGCTGCTCCTCGTCCATCCGCGTGGGCGGCGCCACCCAGAGGCGGCCCGCCACCTGGGGTCCATTGTCGAGAATCCTGGCCAGGGCCCGGAAATGGCCGATGTTGGTCATGCAGGAGCCGACAAAAACCTCGTCTATCGGTGTACCCGCCACCGCAGAGAGCAACTTCACATCGTCCGGGTCGTTGGGGCAGGCCAGCACCGGCTCGGTGATCGCGTTGAGATCGATCTCCAGCACCGCCTTGTATTCGGCGTTCGCATCCGGGGCCAGCAATTCGGGCGCAGCCAGCCACGCTTCCATGGCCTTGATCCGGTTACGGATGGCAGTACCGTCCTGATAGCCGCGAGTCAGCAAGTTTTTCAACAACTCCACGTTGGAACGGAGGAATTCGGCCACCGGCTCCTTGTTGAGCCGCACGGTGCAAGCGGCAGCGGAGCGTTCCGCCGAGGCGTCGGCCAACTCGAAGGCCTGTTCCACCGCCAAGTCCGGCAACCCCTCGATCTCAAGGACCGTGCCGGCAAAAAGGTTCTTCTTGCCCTTCTTCTCCACGGTGAGCAACCCCTTCTGGATGGC
Organism: Thiovibrio frasassiensis; assembly: GCF_029607905.1. Classification (NCBI taxonomy): domain Bacteria; kingdom Pseudomonadati; phylum Thermodesulfobacteriota; class Desulfobulbia; order Desulfobulbales; family Thiovibrionaceae; genus Thiovibrio; species Thiovibrio frasassiensis. Next base: position 1,088,555 of record NZ_JAPHEH010000001.1, on the reverse strand, counting down.
CACATAGGGAATGGCATTGACCAGATCCCGCAGGGTGATGCCGGGCTGCATCTTTCCCGTAAAGCGGATCAGCACCGACTCCGGCATAACCAGGGGCATGGAGCCGGTGGCAGCGGCAAAGGCGACCAGGCCGGAGCCGGCCGGAAAGGAGATGCCGATGGGGAAACGGGTATGGGAGTCGCCGCCGGTGCCCACGGTATCGGGCAGGACCATGCGGTTGAGCCAGGAATGCACTACCCCGTCACCCGGACGCAGGCTGATGCCGCCCCGCTCGCTGATGAACCCGGGCAGGGTCTGGTGGGTCTTCACATCCACCGGCTTGGGGTAGGCAGCGGTATGGCAGAAGGACTGCATGACCAGGGGGGCGGAGAATTTCAGGCAGGCCAACTCCTTGATCTCGTCGCGGGTCATGGGGCCGGTGGTGTCCTGGGAACCCACCGAGGCCATTTTGGGCTCGCAGTATGTCCCGGGCCGCACCCCTGGGAGATTGCACGCCTTGCCCACCATCTTCTGGGCCAGGGTGTACCCCTTGCCGCTGTCCGTGGGCACCTCCGGTTCCCGGAAGAGGGTGGAGGGGGAGAGACCGAGGGCCTCGCGGGCCTTGGCCGTCAAGCCGCGGCCGATGATGAGATTCACCCGGCCGCCGGCCTGAACCTCGTCGGGCAGGGTAGCCGGAGAGAGGCTGAAGCTGGTAACCATCCGCCCGTCCCGGCTGATCGTGCCGGTGGCGGTATTGATGGTGATGATGTCCCCGGTCTCAAGGCTGCTGACATCGCACTGGATGGGGAGCATGCCCGAATCTTCGGCGGTGTTGAAGTAGATCGGCGCAATGGTGGAACCCATGACCACCCCGCCCGTCCGCTTGGCAGGGACATAGGGGATATCACGCCCCATATGCCAAAGCATGGAATTCACCCCGGACTTGCGGGAGGAGCCGGTACCCACCACGTCGCCCACATAGGCGATGGGATGCCCCTTTTTCTTCAACTCCTCGATAACCGGCAAGGAGCCGGGAAGCCGGTTGCTCAGCATGGACTGGGCATGCAGAGGAATATCCGGGCGGCTCCAGGCCTCGGAGGCCGGAGAAAGATCGTCGGTGTTGGTCTCACCCGGAACCTTGAACACCGTAACGGTGAGTTCCTCGGGCATGGGCGGCCGGGAGGTGAACCAGGTCGCCTCTGCCCAGTTGGCCACCACCTGCTTGGCATGCGGATTATTCTTCGCCTTGGCCACCACCTCCTGAAAGGCATCGTAGACCAGCAGGGTACCGGAAAGTGCCGCCGCCGCCGCAGGGGCCAGGGCAGCATCATCGAGCAGAGCGATGAGCGGCTGCACATTGTAGCCGCCAAGCATGGTGCCCAACAGCTGCACCGCCGCCTGCTTATCAAGGAGCGGCGAAGTGACTTTTCCCTGGGCTATGCCGGCAAGAAATTCGGCCTTGACCTTGGAGGCCTCATCCACACCCGGCGGAACCTGATTGGTGATCAAATTGAGCAGGGTCGCTTCCGTTCCCGCCGCCGGTTTTTGCAGCAGCGCAACCAAGGAAGTGGTCTGGTCGGCGGAAAGGGGAAGGGGGGGCAACCCCTGGGCCGCCCGCTCGGCAACATGTTTTTGATACGCTTCAAGCATGGGAAATACCTCCTTGCACCATAAGAAACCGGGTTGTTCCGGAAATTTTTTTCAAACCAGATTCCTACCCTTGCCGAACACGACCTGTCAAGGAGAACCTGAAGGGCCGAGACTAGAGAAAAATGGTTCGGTCAGGAATTACGGAGAAGAAGGCGCTGGCCTTTCTGCTGCGCCCTCTTTCTTCTTTTGCGTGCCCAAAAGAAGAAACAAGAAAAAGGCACCCCAGCCAGCCCTGGCCCTTCGGGCTTCCCTTGCTTCTCGCCAGGAGCGGGACGCTAAAAAACTCGGGCTTCGCCCTCAAACAGTTTTAGCGTTTTTCCCCGCCCCCGTCTGCGAGGCGCGGCAGGACAAATGGGGGAGGATGAGACTCCCATTGGCACGCAGCCGAGCACCGGAGAGGCTGCCGAAAAAGGGCTTTGCACTGTTTGAGGCACCCTTACGGGTATAAACTCCGCGAGTTTGCAAAGACCCGGCAGCATCGAGGAGCACAGGGAATCCCGCCAGCGGCGGGACCAGTGACACGGGTGCCTTTTCTTTGGTTCGTTTCTTTGGGCAAGCAAAGAAATGAACATACTCCCAGAACAACAAAAAAGGCGGCAGGAGTTTCCCCTCTGCCGCCGACAAATTGTGCTTTTATTTCTTCCTACTGCCCAGCCGCCATCAACCGCTCAATATCCTCGCCGCTGATGGTTTCCTTTTCCAGCAACGCATTGGCCATGGCCTCCATGATCGGCCGATTTTCATTGAGCAGCCGGGTCGCCGTCTCCCGGGCCTCGGTCACCAACCCGATCACGGCCTGGTCGATACGCACCGCGGTTTCTCCGCTGTAGGGCTGCCGGCTCCGCCCCATTTCATCGGGCCCGGCAAAGTTCATCGGACCGATGGCCTCGCTCATCCCCCATTCGCACACCATCTTCCGGGCGATGGCCGTGGCCCGTTCGATGTCGTTGCCCGCCCCGGTGGTAATGTCGCCGAAGACGATTTCCTCGGCCACCCTGCCGCCCAAGAGGATACAGAGGTTGTTCTGCAGCCACGACCTGGACTGGGAGTGTTTCTCGTCGGTGGGCAGCTGCATGGTCAACCCCAGCGCTCTCCCCCGGGGGATGATGGTCACCTTGTGCACCGGATCGGTGCCGGGCAGCAGCCGGGCGACCAGGGCATGGCCCGCCTCGTGGTAGGCGGTGAGCTCCTTGTCCTTGGCGGTGAGGATCATGCTGGTGCGCTCCGCCCCCATCATCACCTTATCCTTGGCCTTTTCCATCAGGGCCATGGAGATCTTGCCCACCTCGAAGCGGGCCGCCATCAGGGCTGCCTCGTTGACCATGTTGGCCAGCTCGGCCCCGGAAAAACCCGGGGTGCCCTTGGCAATGATGGACATATCCACATCACTGTCCAGCTGAACCTTGGCGGCATGGACCTTGAGGATCTTCTCCCTGCCCCGCACATCGGGCAGGGGCACGATGATCTGCCGGTCGAAGCGGCCCGGCCGCTTGAGGGCCGGATCCAAGATATCGGGGCGGTTGGTGGCGGCGATGATGATGACCCCCGCATTGGCCTCGAAGCCGTCCATTTCGACCAGCAGCTGGTTCAGGGTCTGTTCGCGCTCATCGTTGCCGCCGCCGCTTCCTGCTCCGCGCTGCCGACCCACCGCGTCGATCTCATCGATGAAAACGATACAGGGCGCCTTTTTCTTGGCCTCCTTGAAAAGATCCCGCACCCGGCTGGCGCCGACCCCCACATACATCTCGACAAAATCCGAGCCGCTGATGGAGAAAAACGGCACCTGGGCCTCTCCGGCAATGGCCCTGGCCAGCAAGGTCTTGCCCGTGCCCGGCTCACCGGAGAGCAGCACCCCCTTGGGAATCCTGGCGCCCACCCGGGTGAAGATCCCCGGGTCGCGGAGGAAATCCACAATCTCGCCCAACTCCTCACGGGCCTCCTCAATCCCGGCCACATCGGCAAAGGTGAGCTTGGACTCCTCACCCTCGATGAGGCGGGCCCGGCTCTTGCCGAAGGTCATCAACCCCTTGCCGCCTCCGCCCTGCTGCTGACGCATGAAATAAATGCCAAGGCCTACCAGGACGATCATGGGTAGCCAGGAGCCGATAATACTCGCCAGCCAGTGCGGCTCTTTCTTCTTTTCCACCCGCAGGGCAATTCCCTCTTTCAAGAAGGGCTTCACCTGATCCAGATTGTCCGGCAGCACGGTCTGAAAGCGGTTGCCCACCAGATCCTTGGCCTCGGCCACATTTTCCCTGATGGTGATCCGGCTCACCTTGCCCGAGTTGACGCTGTCGAGAAAATCGTTGTAGCTGATCTGATTGACGGGCTCGTCCTTGGGACTAAAAAGATTGACCAGCACCAGGCCCACCAGGGCAATGACCAGCCAGATGGACAGGTTCTTATAAAATTGGTTCAAGGGGTACCTCCGGGTTGGATTTTACCATGTTGTACACGATGCGGGGAGAAAGACGCAAGCGATCAGGCAGAGATCGACTGGTCGCCGGACAATCCGCTGCGCCGCTCGATCTTTTTCGGCACCAGACCGCTGGACATGAAAGCCGTGCAGAGCTTGCGTTTTTCAAAAGAACAGCCGGCAATGTTCCAGCAGGGGGTATATTGCAGCAATTTACGGATGGCGGCCAGGCTGATCCCGTGCTCGTGGATCATACTGCGCAGACAGGAAACCCATTTCAGGTTGTCCAGGCTGTAATAACGCCACTTGCCATGCCGGACCGGGGCAAGCAAGCCATCTTGCTCATAGCTCCGCAGGGTGCGCGGGGTAACGGACAGCATCTCGGCCGCGGCGCCGATGGTGAAGACAGCCTGGTCATCGGCCAGCAATGGCTTTGCAAAAGGCTCGGGTGTCAAGGAAGGTGCGTTCATGGCGTGTTCCTCCGCAATCAAGAGAGTTCCAAAGGCATGGGCCCGTCAATCTTCAGCGAAAAAATCGCGATGATGGCAGGCAAGGCGGCAAAAGGGCCCATGAGAAGGGACATGACAAAGGAGCTGACAAACCAGAAGGTTTCGGCTAGCTTGCCAGTGGTCTCGGCAAGGATTGGGGCTGCGGATCTTTTTTCGCTGCGGAATGTTTTCTTCATGGCCGACCTCCTGTCTCGGATGTCCTGGGCGGCGCAGAATCATTTCATGCGCCGCTTTGTCTTGATGTATACGCAAGGGGTATGCCATGGGAGACGGAAGCAAATCAAGGGAGCAGCGCACAGGTCATTTTTTTCGTATAAAAACAACACCATGCTGGATGTATAAAAAACTATTTATATGGTATCCTGCCATAGAATAACGTAATTTATCATGGACAAACAGACTAACAATGCTCCCATCTCATGGCCGGCAAGGATCATCTTGCGCCCAAACTACCCTTACGCCCTTCGCCCCTGAACCATGAGCGATCCCAAACAGTGCAAGCAATGCGGCACCTGTTGCCGGAAAGGCGGACCAGCCCTGAGCCGGGGGGATCTCGATCTGGTCCGCCAAGGGGTTATTCACCACGATCAGCTGGCCACCGTTCGGCGCGGGGAGACAGGGTACAATCCGGCCACCGGTAAGCTTGAGCCGGTTCCGGTGGAGCTCCTGAAGATCCGAGGCACCGCCAACGGCTGGACCTGCCTTTTCTTCAATGAAGAAGCAAACAGCTGCTCCATCTATGCACACCGCCCAACAACCTGCCGGATTCTCCAGTGCTGGCAGCCGGAAGCGCTCCTGGCCACCATCTACCGGAACACCCTGCGCCGCACCGACCTGATCAACCCCAACGACCCGATCCTTGCGGAGATCGCGCGCCACGAACAAGCATGTCCCGGCCACCTTACCGGTCAACTCGCGGCCTCAGGGAAACCGGAAGATCTCTTGCGACTCACCGAACTGGTGCGCACGGATCTCGCCATCAGAAAAGAGGCTGCCCACAAGTTCGGACTTTCGCTGGAGATGGAATTTTTTCTTTTTGGCAGGCCACTGTTCAAGCAGCTGGCTGGGTATGGGATAGCATGTGTTGAAGAAAACGGAGAGCTCCGTTTGCAGAGGCGAAACAAGTCATCGTGAAACGAGGCGAACATGGAGTACGTGCACACAATTTCCCTCCCCCTCGGCGGATAACGCGGACCTGAGGGGAGGGTTGGGCAAGGAAGGGAAGCGATCCCTTACTTCACCTCCCGCACCATGATCTCTTCAGACCAATCATTGTGTTCAAACTGCTCATGCTCCGGTTTGGCAGGTTTTGCCTCGGTCAGCCGCTGCTTCACCCACTTGAGCACCTGCTCGAATTCAGCGGCCATCTCGGCCATGGCCTTCCCCCGGTGACTCACCTTGTTTTTTTCCGCCATGGACAATTCGGCAAAGGTCTTGCCCAGCTCCGGATAATAAAAAATCGGATCATAGCCAAAACCATCCTCGCCCCGTGGGGCGGTGAGCAGCTCCCCTTGGCAGGTTCCCTCATAGGTCAAGGCCGGGCCGGAAGGCACGGCGATGGAGATGACACAGTGGAAGGCGGCCTTGCGGTTGCTCACCCCTTCCATCTCCTTGAGCAACTTGGCGCTATTCTCCGCATCGCTGGCATTATCCCCGGCATAGCGGGCGGAATACACCCCGGGCGCACCACCCAGCGCCTCCACCGCCAGCCCGGAATCATCGGCAATGCAGGGGAGCCCCAGAACCTTGGCGGTAAAATGCGCCTTTTTGTAGGCATTGTCATCAAAGGTTTCCCCGTCTTCAACCACCTCGGGGATGGGGCCGAAATCGGCCAGGCTGCGGATCTCCACCGGAAAATCCTTAAGCAACTCCTTAAACTCCTTGAGTTTGCCCTTATTCGTGGTGGCCAAAACCAATATATTGAACATACTTTTTCTCCTCACAAAAAATCTGTGGCCTGATAGTATCGATAAGAGACACATTTAAACCCTGCGCGCCGGGAAGTCAAGACAGGCGGCGACAGGAAACTATTTCGGCGGATACTTGTCCTAGGTCAAGGACCCAAGCAAACTAAAGGGGTAAAAAAAAAGAGGCAATCCAGCCCCCCTTTTTCAATAAACAAGGAAGATCGCTATGACTACAGAAAACGAGAGACCCAAGAGCTATAATGTCGTCCCCGGCCCGAAAATGGGGGTTGTCACCCCGGAGTTCCTAGAAAAAATAGCGGCCATCGCCAGAAAGCACAGCATTCCCATGCTGAAGATCACCGAGGCGCAGCGGCTTGCCCTGCTCGGCCATGATCCGGAACAGGTGGCGCAGATCTGGCAGGAGCTGGGCCTGGAGGCGGGGCCGCAGAAACCGGTGGGCATCCATTACATCAAGTCCTGTCCCGGGATGAAATGGTGCAAGTTCGGGCGCCAGGATTCCCTGGCCCTGGGAGAAAAAATCGGTGCGGCGCTGCTCTCCATGCCTTTGCCGGCCAAAACCAAGGTCGGCATCTCCGGCTGCCCCATGAACTGCTGTGAGAGCTTTGTCCGCGACATCGGAGTGTTCGGCAAGAAGAACGGCTGGACCCTGATCTTTGGCGGCAACGGCGGGGGGTTGCCAAGAATCGGCGACATCATCGCCCAGGACTTGAATGATGAGGAAGTAATCTCCCTGGCGAAACGGTGTCTGGAGTACTACGCGGCAAACGCCAGGAACAAGGAACGATCCGCCCGCTTCATGGAACGCACCGATCTCGCCCAGTTCAAGGGAGCAGTGCAGGCCGGGTAGCCGAACCATCCGGACTCACGCTTCCGGCGCACCCTCGTCGCTGTGCCCGGTGAGCCAGAGCGGCACCGGGCAGCTGAGCGCCTCGGCAATGGCCCGGAAGAGCTCCGCCTCGCGAATGGTTATCTTTTCATCATAGGTAATGCAGTCCAAGGCGGCAGCAAGAACCAGCTGTCTGGTTTCAATCCCACCCTGAGCCAGAATTTTCAGGGCATTATCAAACCCCTTCAGCGAACACTCCCGGGCGGGCCGGTAGCTGAACCGCTTCATCTCCTTGCCGAAAACCCGCACCGCCTGCATCAGCGACTTGCGGGCCAGATTCTCGTCCCCATGGCCCAATCGGGAGAGCAGAGAGAGCACGCAGGAGATCTCGTCGCCCATCTGGGCGAGCGGGCGGGACAGCGCCAGGGAGGGGGGGTGCGGGTGGAAGCGCGGCTCCAGATGCCGCAACAGCACATGGCGCAGGGCGTACTCGAACAGGTCGATCCTGCCGTCGGCCCCCATCAACTGATCCACCCCCCGTTTAAACGCTGCATACTGATCAGGAGAAAGACTTTTTAAGGCGGGCATGGCCATATCCACCAAGGGCAACCGCATCTCCGGGAAAAGCTCTGCAAAGTCGGGGAGCAGCCGCGCCAACTCCTGCCGCACCTCCGGATCCGTTTCCCTTTCCAGCAGGCCAAGCTGTTTTGCCCGGATGGCGGGATCCCCGTCGAGGAGAAGGCCGAAAACCATCGCCCTGGCCCCGAAGCCATTCCTGGCCGCATCCCGGATCGGGGGCGGGAGGGAGACGATCATCTCCCGGGCCAGGCGCAGGTGATCCCCGTGCGGGCCAACAATTACCTCCCTTAGGGGGCGGCCGGCGGCCAAGGAGTGGATGAAAACATGCCGCCCCTCTCCCCCGGCCGGTATTTCGCCGGGCAGTGACCCTGGCTGACCGGCTGAAGCCGCATACATCATGGCCTCTTCCTCGCTGACCGGCGCAAATTCTACCCGCGCCGGGAAATCCCCCTTAAATTCCGGATCGAGCTTCTGGATTCGAGACAGCAGGGGGGGGTGGGTGGAAAAGACGTTGAACCAACTTTCCTGCAACCCATTGCCGAAAAACATATGGCTGATCTCGGAGGCGTGCGGATCCCGGATTTTCGAACCGGCAGCCAAGCCGCCGATCTTTTTGAGCGCCCCGGCGAGCCCCAGGGGATTTCGGGTGAACTGCACCGCCGAGGCATCCGCGAGAAATTCCCGCTGCCGCGCCACCGCGCTTTTGATCAGCCTGGCAACAAACACCCCGGTGTAACCGACAACAAGGAGAACCAGGCCGACCAGCACCGCATAAAAACCGCCCCCTTTGCCCCGATCCCGACCCTGATCCGACGCAAACCCGCTTTTGAGCAGGATCTCGCCCAAGAGACCGATGACCAGAATGCCGTGCAGGATGCCCTGCAACCGAACGTTGATCAGCATATCGCCATTGAGGATATGGCTGAACTCATGGGCGATCACCCCCTGCAACTCTTCCCGGGTGAGATACTGCACCGCCCCTCTGGTGACGCCGAGCACCGCGTCCTCGCGCGAAAAACCGGCGGCAAAGGCGTTGATCCCGCCTTCCCGGTCGAGCAGATAGACGGTGGGCACCGTAACCCCCGAGGCAATGGCCATCTCCTCGATGATATTCAGCAGGCGGCGTTCGTAAAAATCGCGGGTATCGGGATAGATGACCCGCCCACCCAAGAGCTGGGCGATGAGGCTGCCGCCGCCGCTGCGCAACCGCAGGTACTTATAACCAGTGCCCACCAGAATCAGGGCCAGAACAACACCGGCGATTTTGCCCATGATGGCAAGATTCCACTGGCGCGGAGAGAGGTTGAAGGGGGTCAGCGAAACATAGAGACGGCCGAGATTGAAGGTGGTCAACACATAAAGGAAAACCGTGACCAGAGCAACAATCACCGCCACCGCCGCGGTAAAATAGAGGATCAGCCAGAAGGTGTTCCTCCGGGCCATGTACTGCTGTGCAAAAAAATCCCGCATCGTCTTACCCTGGGATGTTCAGAAGGCGACCTTGGGGGCTTCGCGCTCATTTTTCTCCTCGAGCTCCAGGAACTGCGCGGGGAGAAAACCGAAGATCCCGGCAAAGAGCACGGCGGGAAACAGCTCTCGGCCGGTATTGTAAGTCATGACCGCGTCGTTGAAGGCCTGACGGGCAAAGGCGATCCGGTTTTCCGTGGAACTCAGTTCCTCGCTGAGCTGCATCATGTTCTGGTTGGCCTTAAGGTCGGGATAGTTTTCCACCAGGGCGAAAAGACGCCCCAAGGTGGCGGAGAGTGCGCCCTCCGCCGCAATCACCCCCTGGATCGCCGCAGCGTTGCCCGGATCGGCCGCGGCCTGTTGCACCGCACCCGAGGCCTGATTGCGAGCACCAATGACCGCCTCCAGGGTTTCCCGTTCGTGCTTGATGTACTCCTTGGCCACGGCCACCAGATTGGGGATGAGATCGTACCGCCGCTTCAGCTGCACATCGATTTGGGCAAAGCTGTTTTTGAAACGGTTCCGCAACCCCACCAGCCGGTTGTAGATCCCGACCACCAGCAAAACCAGCACCACAAACACTACCAAAAAGACTATCCCGCCCATACGCAGACCTCCCTTTGCACCATGCTTTTTTTGTGTCCCTTTACGGGTGACACGTTGTGAAAAGTGTATCTGGGCTCCGCTCTAAAACCAGAGGTTGCAAACCGTCACCGCAGCAATGAGCCCGGCCATCTCGCCACAGAGCGCGGCAGGCAGGGCATGCCGCGTCCGCCGGACGCCGACGGCGCCGAAATACACGGCCAAGACATAGAGGGTGGTTTCGCTGGAACCCTGGATAACCGAAACCATGGCGGAAAGGAGACTGTCCGGCGACTGCTGGATGATCTCGCTCATGAAGGCAAAGGAACCGCTGCCGGAGAGGGGCCGGAGAAGCCCCATGGCCAAAGCCTCGGCCGGCATACCCACGGCGGAGGTCAGGGGCGAGAGGACGGAAACCAGAATATCCATGGCGCCGCTGGCCCGAAACATGCCGATGGCGACAAAGATCGCCACCATGAAGGGGATGATCCGAATCGCAGTGGTGAAGCCCTCCTTGGCCCCGTCGGTCAGGGTTTCATAGATCCGCACCCCCCGAAGATAGCCGAAGATGAGCAAGCCGGAAATCAAGGCAGGAATCAGCCAACTCGACACGCTGTTGAGGCTGGCGGCGGAAAAGGCCAGCGGCTCGGAAGCGGTGGCCAGCTGATAGAGCGCCCCTCCGAAAAAGGCGGCGATCAGCAGCCAGATGAACCATTTCCCGGCCGCGCTCGGCGGAAACAACTCCGGCGCAACACAGACCTCGGGCTCGAGTGTTGCAGCCTCGCGGATTTGCTGGACAGCGGCCGATTCCAGCCCGCTGTTTCTGCGGACCAGCATCTTGGCCGCCACGATGGCCGTGATGGTGGAGCAGGTGGTGGCGATGAGGGAGGGGATGAAAATGGCGGCCGGGCTGGCGGCACCCGCAGCGGCCCGGATGGTGATCACCCCCAGGGGCAGGAGAGTGACGCAGGAGGTGTTGATCGCCAGGAACAGGCACATGGCGTTGGTGGCCGTCCCCTTTTCCGGGGCAAGCTTGTCCAGCTCCTGCATGGCCTTGATCCCCATGGGCGTGGCCGCATTGCCCAAACCCAGGGCGTTGGCCGCCATGTTCATGATCATGGCGCTCATGGCCGGGTGATCGTGGGGCACGTCCGGAAAGAGACGAACCATCAGGGGGCGCACCCAGCGGGCCACTATCCGCATGAGCCCCCCCGCTTCGGCCACCTTCATGATCCCCAGCCACAGGGCCATGGGGCCGATCAGGCCGATGGCCAGAACAACCGCGTCCTTGGCCGACTCGAACGAAGCCCTGGTAAGGGCGTCCATCCGATTGGTATAGGCGGCGGTTACCGTGGCCAAAACGACCAGGGACAACCAGATAATATTGATAACCGAAGCTTTCTGTTGCATGTCTCTCCCGTCTGCTCTGCGTGGAAAACAAGGTACTCAAAACCCCGGACAAAAAGCCAGGCTTTATTTTTCCATTTGCGCCCAACTTCTGATACGCTTAAAGGATAAATGCGGGATCCAAACACAGTGGAGATTTTCTTTCCCGGCGACACTTGGAAAACCATAAGCCAACATTCTACTACTTGCCTATGATAGGGGAAAAAAGTAGAATTACAATAATTGCTTCCAGCAAGTATGGCCGCAACTTCCTTCTGCCGCAAGGCTCACGAAAAAAAGAGGCGCACCGATGGCAGCTTTCCGCTCAGCCAAAAAAAGAAAACCGAGCCTATCCCGCAAAGCAACTACCCTTACAGCCATCTCCATCCTGATGGCCAGCAGCCAGCCTTGCTGGGCGGCACACCCCAAAATCACCGCGCTTTCCCTTGAAGAGCTGCTTTCCGTGGACATCACCTCGGTTTCCAAAAAAACCGAAAAGGCCAGCGATGCGGCAGCCGCCGTTTTCGTGGTCAGCCAGGAAGACATAAAACGCTCGGGTGCCACCTCCATTCCGGAAGTACTGCGCATGGTACCCGGCCTGCAGGTGGCCCGGATAGACGCCAACAAATGGGCAGTAAGCAGCAGAGGGTTCAACGCCTTTTCCTCCAACAAACTGCTGGTGCTCATGGATGGCCGCACCCTGTACAATCCGCTTTTTTCCGGCGTCCTTTGGAATGCCCAGGACACCATGCTCGATGACATCGAGCGGATCGAGGTGATCCGCGGTCCTGGAGCCAGCCTCTGGGGGGCCAATGCGGTCAACGGCGTCATCAATATCATCACCAAGCACTCGGCGGATACCCAGGGCGGGTTGCTCACCGCCGGAACCGGCAGCGAGGAAAAAGGGTTCGGGTCCGTTCGCTATGGCACCAAGATCAATGAGCATACTACCTACCGGGTATACGGAAAAAATTTCTATCGCGACGACCTGGAATTCGCTAACGGCAGCGAGGCCAATGACGACTGGCACCAAGCCCGCGGCGGCTTTCGACTGGACAGCGCAGCCCCCGATTCCCCCTATTCCTATACCATCCAAGGAGACGGATACAACGGCTATGCCGACGCCGCAACCAACATCCCCACACTAATCCCACCCTTCACTACCGACATCAGCAACCCAAGCCACATCCGGGGCGGGAATCTCCTGGGCCGGTTGACCAGAAAAGGTCCCAACAACTCGGAGATGTCACTCCAGGGGTATTACGACCTGGCCAAAAGCAACGACCGGCTTTTGGGCGACGACCGGGGTACGGGTGACATCGAATTCCAACACCGCTTTCAGGCCACGGAGAGACAGGAACTGACCTGGGGGTTGGGCTACCGCTATAGCCATGATACTTTGGAAAACAGCGCGACCTTCTCCTTTGCTCCAGCCAGCAGAACCGATCAACTGCTCAGCGCCTTTGTCCAGGATGAAATCACCCTGATCGATGACCTGCTCCGGCTCACCTTGGGCTCCAAGTTCGAGCACAATGACTTCACCGGCTATGAGGCCCAACCCAACGCTCGGTTACTCTACACCCCGCACAAGCACCATACCTTCTGGGGTGCGGTGAGCCAGGCGGTGCGCACCCCCTCCCAGGCAGAGCACGACATCCGGATCAGCAGCGCCATTGTTCCCAGCACATATATTCCCCAACTTTCACTTTTTCCTGCTGGCTTGGCGGAGTTTGTCATCAACGGCAACGAGGAGTACAAATCCGAAAAACTCACGGCCTACGAGATCGGCTACCGAACCCAGGTCCACGAAAAACTCGCCTTTGATCTGACCGCCTTTCTCAACGACTACAGCCGATTGCGGACCACCCCTCCGTTTCCGGCAGCAAATTTTATAACCGCCAACAGCACCCCTGGCATACTCTATCAGCTCAACTATGAAGCCGGCAACACCATGGAAGGACAAACCTACGGCTTCGAGCTGGTCGCAGACGCCAAGCCCTTGGAATGGTGGCGTTTGCAATTGGCCTACACCTTCCTGCGCCTGGATTTGCAGGAAACCGGCCAGGGGCTTTATGCAAGCGAGGATGCCGAAGGGGAGAGCCCCCGCAATCAGGTATCGCTCAGGTCCATGATGGATCTCGGCTCCCGCCTCACCCTGGACACCTGGCTGCGCTATGTGGACAATCTCCCGACCTATGGCATCGCCAGCTATGTCACCCTCGATGCCAGAATCGGCTGGCAGCTCAACCCCCAGGTCGAACTCTCCCTGGTAGGCCAGAATCTGCTCGATAACGCCCAACCCGAATTCGGTTCGTTGTTCATCAACACCATCCCCTCGGAAATTGAGCGCAGCGTCTATGCGCAAGTACGCATGACCTTTTAGGCAAGGGTTCCATGAAGCCTGAGATTTTACAAAAAAAAAGTATCCCTGGCCGCAAGCGCGTCTTCGCGCTTTTCGCGCTCCTCTGCCTCTTTTGCCTGCCTTGTGACAAGGCCTCCGGCGCAAACTATGAAGAGTACGAGCTCAAGGCCGGCTTTCTCTATAATTTTTTCAATTTCATCAAGTGGCCAGAGCGCTCTTTTGACTCCGCCAAGAGTCCTTTTGTTCTGGTTATTGTCGGTGGCGGGGAAAAAGACCGCACCATTGAACATGCCTTGCAAAACAGCGTTATCGGCGCACGCCCCCTCAAGGTTATCGTCACCAGCTCTGCCGAGGATCTCGACAAGGCACACATGATCTTTTTCATGGAATCGTATAAAAATTCGGACCTGCCGAAGATCCTGGCCCAACTCCAGGGAAAACCGGTGATCACCGTGGGGGAAGGAAAAAACTTCATTTCCCTGGGCGGCGATATTAATTTTGTCCGAAAAGGAGCAAAGATCAAGTTTCAAATCAATCCGGCTGCAACCGAAAAAGGAGACCTCAAAATCAGCTCCCGGCTTCTCATGCTTGCCGTTGGCCCTGACCAGTCGGCCATCGAGGAGAACAGACCCATCCGCGTGACCGCGCCAAACACCATGACCTCAGACCTAAACCAGGAAACAACAAAGGAAGATGGAATACTTTAACGCGCTCCCGATCAGAAAAAAGCTCCTGCTGATAATCATGCTGGTTACCGGCGGGGTGTTGATTTTTGTCAACAGCGTCATGTGCGCCTATGATTTTTTCACCTTGCGTCATCTCCTGATAAAAAACCTGGCTGTCTTGACCAAAGCCATCGCCGACAATGCAAAATCCACCGTGGTTTTTTCCGATCAGGACGCCGCCAGGGAAACCCTGCTGGCGTTGCGCGCCGAACCGTGTATCGTATATGCTGCCATCCTCACCCCGGACCACCGAGTCTTTGCCACCTATACCACGAACAAGGCGATGACCGAAACCGAGTTTCAACCACCGACCATCCCGCTCAATACCCCGGTCTTTGGCAACGATTCCATCGATTTTCTTACGGAAATAAAGCTCCAGGATAAAACGGTGGGGATGGTCTTTGCCCGCTCCGATCGCCATGATGAACCACTCCTGCTCCAACGGTATCTCCTGGTCGCCCTCCTGGTCATGGGAGTAACCTTTTTTCTCGTCTGGCTTATCACCGGAAAACTGCAACGGGTCTTCACCCGCCCCATTGAACAGCTTGCCGCAACCATCCGCGGGATTACGCGCAATCAGGATTACTCTCTGCGGGCCTCGGTGAAAAACAAGGACGAGATCGGCGCGCTGACCATGGGCTTTAACGAAATGCTTGGTGAGATTGAACTCCGGGATCACGCCCTCATCCAAGCACATAGCGATCTTGAAGAAAAAATTGAGGAACGGACCAAAGACCTTGTCCTGGCGAAAGAGGCCGCCGAGGCGGCAAGCCGGGCAAAATCAGAATTTCTTGCCAACATGAGCCATGAAATCCGCACCCCCATGAACGGGGTCATCGGCATGACCCAGCTGGCCCTGCAAACGGAACTGACGGAAGAACAGCGGGATTTCCTGGAAACCATCGACCTTTCGGCCAACCGCCTCATCCAGGTCATTAACGATATCCTGGATTTTTCCAAAATCGAGGCGCAGAAGCTGGACATCACTTACAACGACTTCAATCTTCGGGAAACCGTCGAGGATACCACGCAAGAACAAGCGGTCCGGGCACACGAGAAAAAACTGGAGCTGTTGTGCCAGATCGAGGAGGATGTCCCGGAATTTCTGGTTGGCGATGCCTTTCGTCTCCAGCAGATTATTACCAACCTCATGGGAAACAGCATTAAATTCACCGAATCCGGCCAGATTCTGCTGAAGGTACAGCGAAAAGCGGAGTACGACGGCGTGGTTGAATTACTCTTTGCGGTCTCCGACAAAGGCATCGGCATACCCGAAGAGCAGCAGCAACGGATTTTTGAGGCCTTCAGCCAGGTAGACAGCTCCATGGCAAGAAAATTTGGTGGCACCGGTCTGGGACTCTCCATCTCGTCCCGCCTTGTTCATCTCATGGGAGGGCGCATCTGGCTGGAAAGCACACCCAATGTCGGCTCCACCTTTTACTTCACCATCCTCTGCGAGAAACAATCGCAAGCAAAAGTCATCCCCCAAGCCTCTCCGGCCTTTTTGGCAGGAAAATCCGTTCTGGTTGTGGACGACAACCCCATCAACCAAAAAATCCTGCTCCAGAAACTGGGGCAATTGAACATGCAGGCACAGGCTGCTTCCGGCGGGGCAGAGGCGCTGGAGATGTTGCAGAAGCACCTTGCGGCGGCAGACCCCTTTGCCCTTGCCATTATCGATATCCAGATGCCGGAAATGGACGGTTTCACCCTGATTGAAAAAATCCGCCAACAGCAACAGCTGGCTGAGCTGCCGGTGATCATCCTCACCTCCGCCGGTCTGCCGGAAGATAAGGTTAGAAGCCAGCGCCTCGGGGTGCACGCCTATCTGCTCAAACCCTGTCGGCAAAAGGATCTGCTCAGGAGTATCTCCACCGTTTTTGTCCAGGCGGAACACCCTGCCCCCCAACAGGCAACACCACAGGCGGGAAAGAAGGAAAAACTCCATATCCTGCTGGCGGAAGACAACCTTGTGAACCAAAAGGTGGCGCAAAAACTGCTGGAGAAGGAGGGGCATTCCGTGGTGATCGCCAATAATGGGCTGGATGCCTTGGAAAAATATGGGGCCGAACATTTCGACCTGATTCTAATGGATGTGCAGATGCCGGAAATGGACGGCTTTGAGGCAACCGAAAAAATCCGCGCCCTGGAACAAGGAACAACGCGCCATATTCCGATCATCGCCTTAACCGCCCATGCCATGAAGGGGTATAGCGAGAAATGCCTGGCCGCGGGCATGGACGATTATGTCTCAAAACCCTTCACCATCGCCAGTCTCATGGAGCGGTTAGACCACTTCTCTTTCCCCCAGTCCGGGGAATAACGCTGACACAGGCCTCCTCCCGCGCAGAAGAGAGCATCGCAACACAACAGGGGGCACCGCTCAACAAAGGCCAGGCAAAATTCTGATCATGGACGATGAAGAACTCATCCGCAATGTTTCCACCGCCAGGCGCCAGAAACTCGGCTATGGACCCCACACCGCCAAGGACGGGGCAGAAGCCATTACCCTTTACCTGGAGGCCAACGGACAGCCCTTCGATCTGGTCATTATGGATCTGACCGTGCCCGGCGGCATGGGCGGCAAGGAAGCCATTGCCCGGCTCCGCCAGCTCGACCCCCAAGTAAAAGCCGTTGTCTCCAGCGGATATGCCGATGATCCGAGCATGGCCAACTTCAGCGAACATGGCTTTTGTGGGGTTACCCCCAAGCCCTTCAGCTTCCGAGACCTCTCTGAATTATTACAAATTATTTTAGGTAGTTAACCTGCATCCTCCTTCCACCCCCGCTCCGACAACGGCACGGGCAAACAGAGACCGACAAAAATTTACGTAAAAACAATAAGTTAAAAAAAATACCCCTCCTGCTTTTTTTCTTGACACTTTCTTGCGCAATGAGCATAAACTGGTTCCATCAAATACACTGACCCGCTTGCGGGGATCAGCGGTATCCTTTTGAAATTATTTAATCTTTTTAATGGATCCATCGACCATCCAGCAAGGAGACGCACAATGCAGCAAAAGGTTGTCCACATTGAGGAGCAAGAGGAACCTCCAGGTTGTTGCCCCACCAACGCCTTTCCCTTTTCCAACCACCCCCCCAGCCCCACCTTCCGGCAACGCCATTTCCCCCTCGCCACCGATGACGACTGGCACGACTGGCACTGGCAGCTCCGCAACCGCATCACCAGCCTCAAAAAACTCGGCAAGCTCATAGACCTCTCGGACAGCGAGCGGCAGGCCATGGCCTTTAATGGCGCCACTCTGCCCCTGGCCATTACTCCCTACTACGCCAGCCTCATTTCCCCTGACAATCCGCAGCAGCCGCTCCGGCGCACCATGGTGCCGACCTTGAGTGAGTTGCTGGTTTCCCAGGGCGAGGAACACGATCCCCTGGGCGAGGACAATCACTCTCCGGTGCCGGGCTTGGTGCACCGCTATCCCGACCGGGTCCTCTTTCTGGTCACCGACTACTGTTCGAGCTACTGCCGCTACTGCACCCGCTCCCGCATGGTCGGCCGGCGCAAGAGCCACAGCCCGGCCCGCTGGCAGAAAGCCATCGCCTATATCGCCGCCAACCCGGGGATCCGCGATGTCCTCCTTTCCGGCGGCGATCCGCTGACCATGGGTGACGAGCAGATCGAATGGCTGCTGAGCCGGTTGCGCCGGATCCCGCACGTGGAGATGATCCGCATCGGCACCAAGGCCCCCATGGTGCTGCCCCAGCGCATCACCCCGGAACTGGTAGCCATGCTGAAAAAATATCACCCGCTGTGGATGAGCATCCACTGCACCCACCCCGACGAACTCACCCCGGAAGCGACCAAGGCCTGCGCCATGCTCGCCGACTCAGGCATCCCCCTGGGCAGCCAGACCGTGCTCCTTTCCGGGATCAACGATTCCCTGGACACCATGCGCACGCTCATGCACGGCTTGGTCAAGATCCGGGTCAAGCCCTATTACCTGTACCAGTGCGATCCCATCATCGGCTCGGCCCATTTCCGCACCCCGGTTTCCAAGGGGTTGGAGATGTACCAAGGGTTGCGAGGCCACACCTCCGGCTATGCCGTGCCCAACTATGTGATCGACGCGCCGGGCGGCGGCGGCAAGATCCCGCTCATTCCCGAAACCGTGGTTGGCCGGGAGGGCAACGATCTTTTGATCAGGAATTACGAAGGCAAGGTCTACCGCTACCCCGACGTGATCGGCGCGGCAAGCCGGGCAAGCTGAGCGTAAACGGTTACCATGTTTCGCCTAGCCCTGAGCCACTTGCAAAATTCTGCCAAATTGAATCCCCCCTCCCTTGACGGGAGGGGCCAGGGGGCGGGTGAAGCTGCAACCCAGCGGTCCAGCTATTTCCCCCTCTCCCTAACCCTCCCCCCTCGGGGGGAGGGAACTTGTTAGCCATTTGCTAATCGCCCTGAAAACAAGGAACTCTCTCATGCTGATTGGAATGACCTACGACCTGCGGAGCGACTATCTCGCCGCTGGCTACGGGGAAGAAGAAACCGCCGAGTTCGACCGGGAATCAACCATCGCGGCCATTGACCAGGCCCTGCGGGATATGGGCCACGAAACCGTGCCCATCGGCAATTTCATGAGCCTCATGCCCCGGCTGCTCGGGGGGGAACGCTGGGATCTGGTTTTTAATATCTGCGAAGGGCTGTACGGCTTCGGCCGGGAAGCTCTGGTGCCCGCCCTGTTGGAGGCGCACCGGATTCCCTACGTCTTTTCCGACCCTCTGGTCCTGGGGTTGACCCTGCACAAGGGAATGAGCAAACACGTGGTCCGGGATCTCGGCATCCCCACCCCCGCCTTCAGTGTGGTGAAAAGCAGCGAAGACGTGGCTGGGGTGACGCTGCCCTATCCGGTCTTTGCCAAGCCGGTGGCCGAGGGCACCGGCAAGGGCGTGACCCCTGCCTCCAAGATCAGCACCGGCGAAGAGCTGCACGTGGTCTGTGCCGAGCTCTTGCAAACCTTCCACCAGCCGGTACTGGTGGAGGCCTATCTGCCGGGGAGGGAGTTCACCGTAGGCATCGTGGGCAACGGCGCGAAAGCCCGCTCCATCGGGGTCATGGAGGTGGTGCTGCTGCCCGACTCCGAGCCGGAGGTCTATTCGTATCACAACAAGGAGTTCTGCGAAGAGCTGGTGGAATACCGCAAGGTGGACGATGCGGAAGCGCACCAGGCGGAAGCAACCGCCCTGGCCGCTTGGCAGGCTCTGGATTGCCGGGACGGGGGGAGGGTGGACCTGCGCTCCGACGCCAACGGCATCCCCAATTTCATCGAGGTCAACCCCCTGGCCGGGCTGCATCCCGAGCATTCCGACCTCTGCATCATCGCCGCCAAATACGGCATCACCTACCAGGAGCTGCTCAGCGAGATCGTCGAAGCCGCCATTGCCCGGCTCGGGCTGGCCCCATGAAACACCTCAAAGTCGGGATCATCCATAACCAGCCCATCCCCAAGGGTGAGCCGAACTGGGAATCCTCCGTCGATGTCCTGGCCCAGGTGGAGGCCATCGAGACCGCGCTCACCGAACTGGGCCAGCCCCGGGTGCGCATCCCCTTCAGCCGCGATCTGGCCGCTTTTGTCGCCACCGTAAAAGAAGAAGGGATAGACCTTGCCTTCAACCTCTGCGAGTCGGTGGACGAAGATCCGCTCCTCATCGGCCACCCGGCCGCAGTCCTCGAACTGCTGGGGATTCCCTTCACCGGCTCCTCGGCCATGGCATTGCTGCTCTCCACGGACAAACTCACCCTCAAACGACTCCTCGGTGCCTCGGGGCTGCACACCCCCGCCTTTTTCCTCTACGAGGGCGGTGAGGTACTGCGGCCCGCAGGCCTTCATTTCCCGGTGATCCTCAAGCCCCGCTTCCAGGATGCCTCCATCGGCATCGAGCAGGAATCGGTGGTTGCGGAAATCGCCGACCTGCTTCCCCGACTGGAAGCACTCTATGGACAGTACGGCGCCATCCTGGTGGAAGAGTATATCGCCGGAAGAGAGTTCAATATCTCGCTTTTCGGCTATCCCCAGCCCCGGGTCATGCCCCTGGCGGAGATCGATTTTTCCGAATTTCCCGCCGATCTGCACCGCATTGTCAGCTACAAGGGTAAATGGGACGAGGAATCCTTTGAATACAACCATTCTCCCCGCTGCTTCCCCAACAACCTGCCCGCGCCCGTGCAACAGGCCATGCGGAGCATGTCCCAGGAGTGCTTTACTCTCTTCGGTCTGCGCGATTACGCCCGGGTTGATCTGCGCCTCGACGACCAGGGGGGTCTGTACATCCTTGAGATCAATGCCAACCCCTGCCTCAGTCCGGATGGAGGTTTTGCCGCAGCCGTGGCCGAAAACAAGATGAACTATACGGAGATGGTCGGCGAATTCATCCGGCTGGTCGCCCTGCGAGTACCCCTATGATCACCATCCAGCCCATTGCAGCCAAAGACCGCAGCCAATTGCTCGCACTGGTCCGCAAGCAAAAAAATTTCAATGCCCAGGAGGTGGAGGTGGCCATCGAGGTCATCGACGACACCTTGAATCCGGAAAAGAATGACTATCAAATCCTGATTGCCAAGACCGGCGAAGATAAGGTGGTCGGCTTTATCTGTTACGGGGAGATCCCCATGACCGACCGCCGCTTTGACCTCTATTGGGTCGCCGTGGACCCACACCTTGGCAGACAGGGGATCGGGCTGCTGCTGCTCACGCAGATGGAGACCGAGCTTACCGGCCAAGGATCGGCCAAGGTTTACGTGGACACCTCATCCACCCCGGGCTATGATTCGGCCCGTGGATTTTATGAAAAAAACGGCTATCGGGTGGCCTGCGTTTTCCCTGATTTTTACCGGGACGGTGATGACAAGGTCGTCTACCTAAAAGAACTCTGACCATTTTTTAACAGGGGTATCATGTTTCGCATCCGCAGAATCTATGACAATACCCTGGCCATCGACCGCGAGGCCATCGAGCAGGTGCAGCAGATCCTGCGCAGCCAGTTTTCAGCCATCTCGGAAAGCGAGATCACCAGCCTTGCCCAGAAGCTTTCCAACCCCTTAAAATACCGCTTCCGCACCATTCTCTTCATTGCCGACGACATGAAGCTCCGGGTCAAGGGGTTTGCCCTGCTCAACCATGCTCCGGATCTTGGTTTCTGCTTTCTCGACTTCATCTCGGTGGACCCGAAAGCCGCAGCCAGCGGGGTCGGCGGCGCCCTCTACGAGCGGGTTCGCGATGAGGCCCGCACCCTCGGGGACAACGGGATCTTCATGGAATGTTTGCCCGATGACCCGAAGATCTGCCAAGAAGAGGCCACGGTGAAACAAAGCCGGGCGCGGCTGAGATTTTACGAACGCTACGGCGCCCTGCCCATCATCCATACCGCCTACGAAACCCCGCTCAAGCCGGAGTACGATTGCCCGCCCTATCTGGTTTTCGACGATCTGGGCAGCGGCCAACCCCTGGCCCGGGCCACGGCCCGCGAGGTGGTGCGCGCCATCCTGATCCGCAAGTACGGCAAGGCTTGCCCCGCCGGCTACATCGAGATGGTGGTGGCATCGTTTGCCGACGACCCGGTACAGCGCCGTGGACCCCGCTATATCAAGAAAGAGCCGATCAAGGTCCATCCCGTCAAGTCCCTGGAAAAATTGATCGGGCTCATCGTCAACGAAAAGCACGATATCCACCATATCCGCGAGCGGGGCTACGTGGAGGCGCCGGTGCGCATTGCCTCCATCCTCAAGGGCATTGAGCCCACCGGCTTATTCGAGCGGCTGCCGGCCCGTCATTTTTCCGAGCGGCACATCAAAAAGGTCCATGACCCGAAATTTGTCGATTACCTCAATCAGGTCTGCACCAGCCTTGAGCCCGGGAAATCGGTCTACCCCTATGTCTTCCCCATCCGCAACGCGGCCAGACCGCCCAAGGATCTGCCGGTGCGGGCAGGGTATTACTGCATCGATACCTTTACCCCCCTGAACCGCAACGCCTACCGGGCAGCCAAGGGCGCGGTGGACTGCGCCTTGACTGCGGCCCAGCTCCTGGAAAAGGGCTACCGCTTGAGCTACGCCCTGGTCCGACCGCCGGGGCATCATGCCGAAAGCAGGGTATTCGGCGGTTTCTGCTATTTCAACTCGGCCGGGATCGCCGCCAATTATCTCAGCCGCGAAGGCAGGGTGGCGGTGCTCGATATCGATTACCACCACGGCAACGGCACCCAGGATATCTTTTATCAGCGCAACGATGTCCTGACCCTTTCGATCCACGGACACCCCAGCTTTGCCTATCCCTATTTTTCCGGTTTCAGTGAAGAGGTGGGGGAGGGGGCAGGCAGGGGATTTAATCGCAACTATCCTCTGCCGGAAGCGCTGGACGGCATCGGCTACCGGCCGGTGCTGGCGCGGGCTCTCAAGCGGATCCGCGCCTTTAAGCCGCATTTTCTCGTGGTGGCTCTGGGACTTGATCCGGCGAAAAATGACCCCACCGGCACCTGGTCGCTCTCTGGCGCGGATTTTGAGGAAAACGGCCGGATGCTCGGCAACCTGCGGTTACCCACCCTGGTCGTGCAGGAAGGCGGCTACCGGACCCGCTCCCTGGGGACCAATGCCCGCCATTTTTTTCTCGGCCTCTGGACGGGCATGCACGGAAACAATCGCCGCTGAGAAGGGAAAAAAGAAGCCCCCCATTCCAAGGGAGGGAGGAATGGGGGGCTTCAAGGGGAGGAGGAAGAAAAGCAACTCTCCCCCTCTGCTGGAGTTGCAGCGGAGGAGAGGGTGTTCCGTGTTTTGGCAATCAATCAACCCGCGATTGCAACGGGCTTACTGCATTACTTCAGGGCGTCGTACACCTTGCCCACCAGTTTGGCCCCAGGAGTCAGGGTCTTGTCGCCTGCTTCCCAGCGGGCCGGACAGGCCTCGGCAGGATGGGCGGCCACATAAACGCTGGCTTTGAGTTTTCGCAAAAGCTCCTTGGCACTGCGGCCGACGTTGTAAAAATTCACCTCGGAGGCGACCAGTTTGCCCTCGGGGCTGATGATAAAGGTGCCGCGCAACGCCAGACCTGTTCCGTAATCGTAGACCCCGAACAGCTTGGACACCGCGCCGGTTGGGTCGGCCGCCATGGGGTATTTGGCGTTTTCGAGAAATTTCTCTTCCCGCTTCCAGGCGAGATGGGTGTAAACGGTATCGGTGCTCACCGTGACCACCTCAGCGCCGGCTGCCTTGATATTGTCATATTCATCAGCCAGGTCGCCCAATTCGGTGGAGCAGACAAAGGTAAAGTCCGCCGGATAAAAAACCAGCACAGTCCACTTGCCTGCTTTTTTCAGCTGCTCCAAGGACGTGGTCGCGAAGCCGTAATCGGTCGGCTCATAGGTATCCATAGTAAAATCGGGAACATTCTGCCCAACCTGCAAACAACCGCAACAATTCTCACCCATGACATATCTCCATTCTCAAAAGGAATTAGCAAAGAAAGCACCTCGTATTTGATAAAAATTATCATTTTAAAAAAGCAAAGTCAAACCTTTTTTGTCCTATTTGACAAGAAAGTAAATTATGTTTGTATTTCAACAGGTTACGAGATAACTCTATTGACTGAAATGCAAAACCTGCTCTCCAGCCGGATAAAACGCTTGTGCTTTTTCCTGCTTCGCGGTCTATCACGGAAAAGAAACCGAGGCCGCCCTTGACACCCTCCCTCTCTTTCCCGTAAATTTACTATATGTTTATACCCAAAAGAAAAATTATCCTGACCGGCTACCGGGCCACCGGCAAAACCCTCGTCGGCTTGACCCTGGCCGAGCACCTGGGCTTGGAATTTATCGACATGGACGAGCTGCTCGTGGCCAGGGCAGGGAAGTCCATCCGTCAGATCGTCGCCCAACAGGGGTGGGGACAGTTCCGCCTCCTTGAACGCGACCTGCTGGCGGAAATGGTCTGCCGCAAGGACGTGGTCCTCTCCACCGGAGGCGGAGCGATCCTCCATCAGGATATCTGGAACCTCTTGCGACAGACCGGCCTTGTCGTCTGGCTCACGGCGGATATCGACACCATCTGCCGACGCCTCTCCGAAGACCCAAACAGCTCGGCCCAGCGGCCAACCCTCACCGATTCGGACATCTATGCCGAGGTGGCCCAGGTCCTGGCCGAACGGGACCCACTCTACGAAAAAGGATCGCACCTCGCCGTGGATACCAGCAACAAAAGCGCGGGCGAGATCGTGCATATTATTGAAACGGCCTTGGGAGACGATGCCTTTCTTCGCGCAGTCGAAGCCTCGCTTCCCAAAGACCCCATATACTGTTAGGGACGAATATCATGGCAGGAAATACCTTTGGCTCTGTTTTTCGCGTAACCACCTGGGGCGAATCCCACGGCACCGCAGTGGGCGCCACCATCGACGGCTGCCCTCCCGGACTCCCGCTCACCCCCCAGGATATCCAGGCGGAGCTCGACCGCAGACGGCCCGGCAAGGGGGGACCTGCCGCGAGCCCCAGAAAAGAGCCGGATGCGGTGGAGATCCTTTCCGGACTCTTTGAAGGGAAAACCACCGGCACCCCCATTGCCCTGGCGATCTTCAACAAGGATGCCCACAGCAAATCCTACGACAACCTCAAGGATATCTTCCGGCCGGGGCATGGCGACATCAGCTATCTCGCCAAATACGGCCTCCGCGACCACCGGGGCGGCGGCCGGGCCTCGGCTCGGGAAACCGCAGGCAGGGTGGCCGCCGGGGCGGTGGCCAAAAAGCTCCTCTCCCTGCACGGCATCACGGTCAGGGCCTACACCGTGGCCTTGGGCGAGATCAGCACCGGCAAACGGAATCTGGCTGAGATCAACGACAACCCGCTGTTCTGCCCGGACAACGAGGCGGCGGTCAAGATGATCACCCATATCGAGGCGGTTCGCAAAGAGGGCGACACCCTGGGCGGCATTGTCGAAATTCTCGCCACCGGCTGCCCGCCGGGCTTGGGCGAACCGGTGTTTGAAAAGCTCGATGCCGCCCTGGCCGGGGCGCTGATGTCCATCGGCGCGGTCAAGGGCGTGGAGATCGGCGCCGGCTTTAGTGCCGCCGAGATGCGGGGTTCGGAGAACAACGATGTCATCCTGCCCGAGGGTTTTGCCAGCAACAACAGCGGCGGCATCCTGGCCGGGATCTCCAACGGCGACGCCATCGTCGCCCGGGTCGCGGTCAAGCCCATCCCCTCCATCAGCCGGGAGCAGCAGACCATCAACCTGGCCCACGAGCCGGTCACGGTCAGCATCGGCGGCCGGCACGATATCTCCGCCATTCCCCGGATCATCCCGGTCTGTGAGGCCATGGTGGCTCTGACCCTGGCCGATCATCTCCTGCGCCAGAAAGCCATCGCCTAAGGAGAAAGGAATCTGCTCGCAAGCCGGAGCCGCCTCCGCCAATGGACTTCGCGCAATAATGCATTCTGCCTGTACAGAAACACACTTACCCACTTTTGGCCGGAGAAGACATGGCCCCTCAATCTCGCGCTGACAAAAAAATCAACAACGTCTGGATGCTGACCCGCGAATACGACGGCCTGGCCGGGGCCGGCGGCGTCAAGGATGTGGCCCGGCAGCTGGCCGAGGCCCTGGCGCGCTCCGGGTGCAAGGTCAGCGTGGTTCTGCCGCGCTACGGCTTCATGGACCCAACCCTGCTGGGCTTCAACCCCCTGGATCTCTCCTTTGACATCGATCTGGACTATACCGGGGAACCGCGCCGGGAATATGTGCGGATCTTTGCCAAAACGGAAAAACCGACCGCAAAAAAAGGGGCGCTCACCATCTACCTGATCGATGCGGCCCGCTATCTGGAAAAAAAGAGCGTTTACACCTATACCGCCGAGGACGAGGCGGCAAACCCTTTCCACCAGCAGGGCTCCGGTCATTTTGACTACTTCGCCATGAACGTCCTCCTGCAAAAGGCCGCCGCCGCCCTGATGATCCGGCTGGCCGAACACCCCGAGATCATCCACTGCCACGACGGCCACACCGCTATCCTGCCGGCCATCCTCCGCGAAAACGAAGGCTTCCGCCATTATTTTGCCAAAACCGGCTGCGTGGTCACCATCCACAACGCCGGCATCGGCTACCACCAAGAGGTGGGCGACCTGCCCTTTGCCGAGGCGATCACCGGCTTGCCCACCACGCTGATCACCAACAATCTGCTGGACGAGAAATTCGACCCCTTTCTTGCCGCTTCGCCCTATGCGGTCCTGAACACGGTGAGCGAAAACTACGCCCGGGAACTGCGGGAAACCGACGACGATGCGCTTACCGGCTTCCTCGGCCACCGGCTCCTGGCGCGGGGCGTGGTACTCAAGGGCGTGACCAACGGCATCAACCCGGCGGATTTTGACCCGCGCAAACCAAAGGAATTGGGCCTTGCCGCCGGATTTGACCCAGCAAGCGGCGATCTGGCCGGCAAGGCAAAATGCCGCCAGAGCCTGATCAAGGAACTGAACCGCCGCAGCCTGAAAACGGTGCGCCAGACCGGCACCCTGGACGACCGGCCCGACAACCCCCTCTTCACCTTTGTCGGCCGCTTCTCCTCCCAAAAGGGGGTGGACAAGCTCTTGGGGGCGCTGGAAACCCTGCTGCCCCTGGACCAGAACTTCCAGGTTCTGATCCAGGGCTCGGGCAGCAAGGAAATTGAGAAGGCCCTGGCCGGTTTGACCGCTTCTCCAAAAAACCAGGGACGCATCTGCCTGCTCCGGGGCTACGACCAGCAGCTTGCCAACCGCATTTACGCGGCCGGCGACTTCTTTCTCATCCCCTCCCGCTACGAGCCCTGCGGCCTTACCGACTATATCGCTCAACTCTTCGGCAACCTACCCATCGTCCATCACATCGGCGGGTTGGTCAAGGTGAAGGACGGAAAAACCGGCTTTTCCTATCCGGAACACAAGTCCGCTGCCCTAATGGGCGCCATGCAGACAGCCCTGCACACCTTCCGGACCAATCCCAAAAAAATCCAGGCCATGCAACAGGCCGCCGTTCGTACGATCCACGAGACTTACACCTGGGATAAAGTGCTGACCCATTATTTATCGCTTTATCGCGAGGCACTTTCCCAGGTACAATAATTTCGTGCCTTCGGGAAAAACGACAGGAAAAACCACGAACCGTAACTGTTCAGCAGCGCCGCTTTACTGCTGCCGCAGATGCGCGAAAGAGGACTGCGAAGTGTGCTATTGCACATGAGCAGGCCGATGACAGCTAAGCGAAGCACAGCGAGACTGCGAAGCAGGTGCGGTGCTGCTGAACAGTTACACAGAAAGGAGACCGGCATGGCGATACGGATAGGCATCAACGGTTTTGGCCGCATTGGCCGCAACATCTTTCGGGCCATTGACAAGGACCCCCTCTTTGCCGATATCGAGGTCATTGCCATCAATGACCTGACCAACAATGCCACCCTGGCCCATCTGCTCAAATACGACTCGATCATGGGCGTCTACGATAAAAGCGTGCTCGCCGCCGAGGATGGCATCGTGGTCAACGGCCGCTCGGTCAAGATCTTCAACCACCGCAACCCCGCCGATATTCCTTGGGGCGAGCTGGGAGTCGAGTATGTGGTCGAATCCACCGGCCTCTTCACCGACGGAGAAAAAGCCTCCCTGCACCTTGAGGCCGGCGCCAAAAAAGTAGTGATCTCGGCCCCGGCCAAGGGCAAGGTCAAGACCATCGTCATGGGAGTCAACGAAGACGAATACGACCCCACCGAAGACCACATTATCTCCAACGCCTCCTGCACCACCAACTGCCTGGCCCCCATGGCCAAGGTCATTCTCGACCGCTTCGGGATCAAAACCGGCTTGATGACCACGGTGCACGCCTACACCAACGACCAGTCCATTCTTGATTTCCCCCACGGCGACCTGCGCAGGGCCAGGGCGGCGGCGCTTTCCATGATCCCCACCAAAACCGGAGCCGCGGCGGCGGTCTCCCTGGTAATCCCCGAGCTCAAGGGCAAGTTCGACGGCTTGGCGGTACGGGTCCCCACCCCCAACGTCTCTCTGGTGGATGCGGTCATGGAGGTGGAACGGCCGACCACGGTGCCCGAGGTGAATCAGGCCCTCAAAGAGGCGGCCAACCGCTATCTCGGCTATTCCGAAGAACCCCTGGTCTCCATCGATTACCAGGGCAACCCGCATTCCTCGGTGGTTGATGCCCTCTCCACCAAGGTGATCGGCACCTCGGTCAAGGTCCTCTCCTGGTACGACAACGAATGGGGCTACTCCAACCGGGTCCTGGACCTGATCCTGATGATGGAGAGCCAAAAACCACTGTAAGCGATACTATCCGGAACGGCCGAATCATTGCATTGCGGCATGGACTTCCATGCCGCCTTTACAGGAGGGTTCCCATGGAAAACAACGATCAGGAAAAAGACAAACTGGCCCAGAAATACGATATGCTGGCCAGTAAATTCCATGAATTCTACCTGGCGGGAAAGCAACGGGGGCGCGAATCAATGTCCGCGGCGCTGGAAAAAGCCCAGGAGAAATTGACCAGCCTCGGGGAGTTCAGCGCCGAACAGGGGGAAGAATTGAAACAATTCCTGGCCCGCGACCTGGACCAGACCATAGCCGATGCCCAGAGGCTGGGGGAAGAAGCCAAAGAGCGGTTTCACCCCTCCCGCCTGGGCGCAGGCGCGCTTGCCTCCCTCGCCACCGTCCTGGAATTGACCGGCAATGCCCTGCATTCCCTGAGTGACAAAACAAAAGAAACGCTTACCTACAAGACCGGGGAGATGACCTCCGCCGGCACCTTGACCTGCCAGGCGTGCGGAGAGAAAATGCAGCTTAAAAAAACAGGCCACGTCCCGCCTTGCCCAAAATGCACAGGCACCCTGTTCAGCAAAGGCTATTGAAGCGGGCATCGCTTGTTGACAAAGCACGCGCCTTTCACGCATCCAGCCTCACCCTGTGGTCCATCGGGAGGTAACGAGAGACTTGGCATCCATGGCGATTTTACCAATATTTTCTTGCGACAAAAAAATTGCCCTGAAAATTTCACTCACCTATGCCGTGATTGCCCTATGCTGGATCTTTTTTTCGGACCAGCTTTTATTATTACTGGCACGTGACCCACAGGAATTAACCAAGCTCCAAAGTATTAAAGGTTGGTTTTTTGTTTTTTTCACCGCACTTCTTTTGTTTTTTCTTTTCCAAAAAGAGATCCGAAAACAGCTTGTGATAGAAATTTTATTAAGAAAAAATGAGGCACGACTCAACAAAACAGAACGGATTGCGGGTGTAGGAAGCTGGGAGCTGGATGTTGGCAAAAACAAGCTCTGGTGGTCGGATGAAACCTATCGGCTGTTTGGCTTCACAAAAGGGGATGTCTCCAAATTATTTGAAAAATTTAAACAGTCAATCCACCCGGAAGATAAACACATTTTTGCGGAGATGATCAATCGAGCGATTCAAGAAGGTGCCCCTTTAAAAATTGATTATAGAATTGTTTTGCCGAATGGTGATATCCGATATCTTCATGAAGAATCACAAGCTGTATATGACGAGGCACTTCGGCAAGTCACAAAAAGAACAGGCTCGGTGCAAGACATCACCCAACAAAAGAAATTGGAAGAATCCCGAGAGGCTCTTATCACGGAACTACAAAAATCCCTCGCTGAAATAAAGGCTCTCAAGGGCATCCTGCCTCTCTGTTCCCATTGCAAGAAAATCCGTGATGCCAAGGGGAACTGGGAAGACGTTGATGTGTACATCTATAAACATTCAGAGGCCGATATAAGCCATAGCATTTGCCCGGATTGCCTGAAAACGCACTACCCTGAATAGGAACAACTCTGCCACCAAAGCACTTCGACCGTGGGCATCTCATGCAACCAGTAGCAAGAAAAGCCAAGATACTTATCCCCCAAGGCAGGAACCCGTACCGCAGCAGAGCGCGCTCTGCCTTCCCTGTCTCCTCTCCCCAAGGATTTTCATGACCACTGACCACACCCCGCCGGAACTGGAATCGGACGCGCTCAAGGCCAATCTCCTTGAAACCGCGGTGGATTCGGTGACCATCGATGATTCCTTGCTGCCGCTCCTTGATATCGTCAACAATTACAGGGGGATAAGCAAAAACATCGAGACCCTGCTTTACGAGATCAGCCATCCCTTCCGCAACTGGAAGATGATCCTGCCCAGGCTCCGCTCCTTTGTCCTCAAGAATATCGACCATTATTTCCGGCATGCGCAAGGACCGACGGCATTCAGCCTTTTTTCCGCCATCTTTCTCACGGCGGTGGAGGACTGTCGCAAGAACGAGGAGCTGATGGCCACAGCCATGGAAGGGTTGTTGGCCTACCTGGACAAAGAGACCTCCCTGCTCACCAGCGAGAGCCTGCCCCGTTATGAGGACGCCCTGGGAGAGTGTTTCGCCCGGCTCCATGCGCTCGATGACGAGACCCTGCTTTTTCTGGTGCAGGGCCACCATCCCCTGGGCAAGATCCTGACCCGGCTGCATGAGCTCTCTCTTGCCCTGCCGGGTTGTACCGTTGAAGCCAGCGCCGCCCGCCTTCTGCAGCGGGTGCTCACCCTCAATTACCGGTACTGGCTGGGCGAGGAAGATCCGCTCACCTGGTTTACCGAACAATGCGGCGATCTCTGTACCGGCTGGCGCGCCGGTTCCCTGTTCAACGCCATTTCCCACCAGAGGCTGGACGAGCATCTGCAGGCGGCCACCCGGATTGATCCGGCCGCTCCGGGAGCTTTGTCTGCGCTGCTTGCCCTGCCCAACCACATGGATATCGTCCGCCTCTACAAACAGGCGCCGGATCACCTCGGGGAAGAGATCGCCAGCGACGCCCTGGCCGTGGACCGCTTTGCCGAAAACCGCAAGCTGCTCTTTCTTTTCCGGATCATGGATACGGCGGGACTGGGACTGATCCACGAGGAAACCCTGCGCGAGATCAACCGGGGGCTGGTCCAGCTCATCCGCCAGCAGACCTTTGAGGAGATCGAGCGCTTCCTGCTCACCACCCTCCAGCTCCTCAAGAGCAATGTTAAAAAATACCCGCACACCTCACTGCAATGCATCCAGGTTCTGGGCAGCGAGGTCTTCCAGCGCGGCAACAGCCGGCTGGTGGAAACCTTCCTCTTTGAAACGGTGCGCTTCGGCTTTCAGTACGCCAATTTTCAGGGGCTCAACGATGACTGGCAGCCCATTACCAATCCAGCCCATCTGGACAACATCCGGGTCTGGCTCAGCCTGATCATGCAGGAGCCCAAGTGGTGCTCCACCCTGTTTTCCGCCCTGATCATCAATCTCAAGCTCTCGGGGACCTGCGTCAAGGATACCGATCTCTTTCAGCGCGACATCACCCAACTCTTGAACCACCCCATCGAACCCATCTACAACCTGGCCAAACAGTTTGCCAAGCTGATGCCGGTTTTCTTTAATGAAATCGGGGCGGAAGGACAGCTCCGCGATGTCTCCACCGAACTCGACGAGATGCACAAACGCCATGATCGGCTCATCCATTTCCTGCGCAAACAGAGCCATGTGGAGTCGAGCAACCTGATCGTCGATTTCATCGAGGCGATCTTCCGCTTCTGGCAGACCCTGGACAAATCCATTTTGGAAGGGTATCTGCCCGAGGAGGTGCTCCGGGAGGTGACGACCACGGGACTGTTTGTCGACGATCTCCATACCCTGATGGAGCGACTGTTGCGCGATGGTCCCATCCGAACGATCGAAGAGCTGCTGACCTGGGACGACCGCCGCCGGGAGGCCTGGCTGGCAGCCCAGCAGGATCTCCGGCCTCAGGAGGTCCGGCGCTTCACCCTGCTCATCGAGATGTACCGGCTCTGCCATCAGAAATACAATCTGGGGGTGGAGGAGATCCGCCATCAGCTCCATCTGGCGGCCAACTCCGGCTTTCCGGAAATGGAGCAGCTCTTGGGGGATCTGGAGATCTGCGACACCTTCCAGTGCCTGGAGGCCCTGCTCGATACCCTGGAGAACCTGAAGGAAACCATCCAGAGCCCGGAATCCTTCGAGGCCAAGGAGGATATCTACTACAAACGGCACATCGCCGTGGACATCCCCTCGGTCTACGGCCGTTACCGGGAGAAAAAATTCGACGCCCTGGGCCTCACCTTCCGCTTGGAAAACCTGGCCAACGTCTATCTGGAAAAACTGCCCGAGACCGTCAACCTCTCCTTCATCACCAAGGCCACCTTCATCCGGATCATCAAATGTTTGCGCCTCTATCTCCGGGCCCTGAAAATCGACGGCATCACCAGTCGGCGGCTGGAAACCTACATGTCGCTCCTGACCAGCTCTTTTAATATCAAACGGTTCTCCTACACCCAGTACCTCGACATCTTCCGGGGCTTCACCGAGGGGGTGAAGGACATCATCTACACCTATTACACCAACATCCACGAAAACAACCTCTCCATCATCATCCCCAAGATCGGCGAGGCCAATCTGCTCCCCAAACACCGCTCTCTCTGGGAAAAGAAGGATCTCTCCGGCAATATCATGCGCCTTTCCGAGTCTTTCATGCGGGATCTCATCGCCACCACCTTCGGCCTCCAGCATCTGGACAACTTCATCACCCGCATCTACCAGACCCTGGAGCACCAGAAGGAGATCCTGAGCGAAGAGGATCTCGACCTTTTGATGACCTATAACCCGGACCGGGCGGTGAGCAGTCTGCATATCAAGAACCACCACACCAACAACCTGATCCTCCTCGGCAACAAGGGGTTCAACCTGACCGTCCTGGCCACGGACAACAACCCGGTACCGCCGGGCTTCATCATCACCACCGAGATCTTCCGCTGCTGGCCGGTGATCAAGGATTTTTACAAGGCCCGCGACGAGTTCATGGCCCGGATCAGAGATTCCCTGTCCGAGTTGGAAAAAAAGACCGGCCGGCGCTTCGGCGACCCGAACAACCCGCTGCTTCTTTCCGTGCGCAGCGGCGCAGCCATCTCCATGCCGGGGATGATGGCCACCATCCACAACGTGGGGCTCAATACCGAGATCAGCCGGGGCTTTGCCGGCTCTTCGGGCGAGGGCTATCCCGCCTCCTGCCAGATCGATTACCTGGCCTGGGACAACTACCGCCGCTTTCTCCAGTCCTGGGCCATGGCCGAGGGCATGGCCCGCGAGATCTTCCAGACCCTGATGGACGAGACCAAGACCCGGTATGGAGTTTTGGTGAAAAAGGATTTTTCCGCCGCCCAGATGCAGGAACTGGCCCTTGATTATGAGAAAAAGATCCGGGAGGAGGGCATCGCAATTCCCGCCGATCCTTGGCAGCAGCTGACCGGCGCCGTGGAGCTGGTGCTCAACTCCTGGTATACTGAAAAGACCCAGGAATACCGGAGCCTGATGAATGTCTCCGAGGCTTGGGGCACGGCGGTCATCGTCCAGGCCATGGTTTACGGCAATCTGGGGCCGGAATCGGGCAGCGGCGTGCTCTTCACCGCCCATCCCTACCGCAAGGTGAGCCGGGTGGCCCTGTGGGGCGATTATGCCCCGGGCGATCAAGGCGAGGATATCGTCAGCGGCCTGGTCGCCACCCAGCCCATCTCGGTGGAACAGGCGGAACTGGACGGCCGCTCCGAAGAAAACAGCCTGGAACGAAGGTTTCCCAAGGTCTATGAGCGGCTGCTCGCCATTTCCCGGGAGCTGGTCTATGAAAAACGCTGGAACCCCCAGGAGATCGAGTTCACCTTCGAAGGCCCGGCGGAAGAGGATCTCTTTCTCCTCCAGACCCGGGATATGATCACCATCAAGAAGCGGGAAAAATTTGCGGTCTTCAAGGAAGGCAAGGGGTTCAAGAAAGCCTTGCTCGGCTACGGAATCGGCGTTTCCGGCAGCGCCCTCTCGGGACGTGCCGTATTCACCGCGGCCAATATCCTCCGGCTCAAGGAAGAAGACCCCGAAACCCCGCTCATCCTGATCCGCCAGGACACCGTGCCCGAGGATATCAAGGAGATCGCCATGGCCGAAGGGCTGCTCACCGCGCGCGGCGGTCAGACCTCCCATGCGGCGGTGGTCACCATCCGTCTGGAAAAAACGTGTGTGGTGGGCTGTAACGCCCTGAAGGTATACGAGGCGGAGGAGCGGTGCGAGATCAATGGCCGCGAGATCCGTTTCGGGGATCCCATCAGCATTGACGGCCGCAAGGGGATGTTTTTAGAGGGCGGCCACCCCATCAGGGAGGAGGTGCAGATCCTGCCGCTCTAGGAGAGTTTTTTGACTTTTTTGTGCTGGCGGTGATACCCGACCACGGTCTCGGCCAGGGTTTTTACCTGAAAGGGCTTGAGCACATAGCCCTGGATGCCGAGCTTGAGACAGGCCATGATATCCTGCTTGTCGGCAACGGAGCTGACCATGATCACGGTGGTCGCGGTGTCTTTCAGGGTCTGGCGGATGGTCTTGAGGGCGGTGAAACCATTCATGTGCGGCATCATGATATCCATTAAGAGGATATCGGGCTGCCACGCCTTGAAGGCGGCCAAGGCATCCTCGCCGTCGGTGGCCAGCCGGGTTTCAAACAGCTCCCCGTCGCGGAAGGCGATCTGGAAAAGCTGCCGGGTTACTTCTTCGTCTTCGGCGATCAGAATTTTCAATTTTTCAGGCATCTTCCTGCAACTCCGGCAGCCAAAACAGCGTTATAAAAAAGGTGGGGCGGCCGCCTCTTTTTTTTTGGGAAAACCATCGGGCGATTATGCCTCTTTTTTTCGCAAAGGCAAGCCGTATTTATCAACGCCAGCCACATGCGAGTCGGAACCGAGCCACGGTCTCGCGCCTCTGGCCCTAATCGTCATCGGCACACAAGGTTTCCCGCACCGCTCCGTCCCCGTCAAGCTTGCAGGCCAGGATTTCCGGATCATGATAGAAAAGAAACCAGGCATCCTTGCCAAGCGCCTCCTCCAAAAACTGCTCCTTGGCCACAACGGAATCCAGGGGAAAATTATCGTAGGCCGTAATCCAGAGCGGATTGCCGTAGGCTGGCATGGGCAGGAGATCGCCCAGATGCAGGGCCGACTCTCCCCCCGACTCAAGCCACACGGCCTGGTGGCCCCTGGTGTGGCCACCGGTGCGCACCAAGCGGACGCCCGGAAGAATTTCCTCCTCCCCATCGATCAAGCGCAGGTTCTTCCCCTCGACCAACCCCGAGAAATTCTCCGGCCAATAGGCACTGGCCGACCGTTTATTGGGGGCCAGCACATCCTCCCATTCCCGACGCTGAAGGTAGTGCATGGCCGCGGGAAAGGTGAGCTCCAACCCGCCTGAGCCGTTCAGCATGGTCACCCCTCCGGCATGGTCAAAATCGCCGTGGGTGAGGACGACATGCGTAATGGCCTCGCGGGACATTCCCAGCCGGGCCAAGCCGCCCAAAACATCCCATTCCCTGCGCAGTCGGAAGATCGCTTTCTGCTTTGGGGTCAGCTTATTGCCTAACCCCGTCTCAATAAGCACCATGCCGTGGGGAGTTTGCACCAGCATGGGCGAATCCGCCAGATGCACGTAATTATCCTCGGTGGAGGCGCATTTCTTCTCCCAGAGCAGCCGCGGCACCACGCCAAACATCGAGCCGCCGTCGATCTCGAACTCCCCGCCTTGCAACCAGTGGACTGTAAAGGCACCAAGACTGAATCCATGAGACATCTTTTGAAACCTCCTAATTTTTGCTGTCATCGAAAAGACACGATGCAACAGCTCCGACAACATGGCGTGTTGATTTTTTATCACACCCTTCCGGGTTTCAAGGCTTTCACAATACCGACTGATATTTTTTATGCTACAATACCTCCATGGACACCCCAACTACAATCGGAATCAGCGCCTGCCTGATTGGCCTCAAAACCCGCTACGATGGCGGCCATCGGCGTGAGCAGGGACTGATGGAGTTCTTGGCCGGAAAGGTGACACTGATACCGCTCTGCCCGGAGGCGGAGTGCGGCCTGGGCATCCCCCGCGAGCCCATGCAGCTTGAGGGAAAGCCGGAAAACCCGAGGCTGATCACCATCACCAGCCGATGCGACCGAAGCGAAGAGATGCTGGCTTGGACGACACGGAGGCTGGAGACCCTCGGCAAGGAGTCCATCGTGGGCTTGATCCTCAAGGCCCGCTCCCCTTCCTGCGGCAAACGAGTGCCGGTACACGGAGCAGGGAAAAATGGATACAGCCCAGGACTCTTTGCCCACGGGGTTATGGCGCGCTTTCCCGACCTGCCCATCGCCGATGAGGAAGAGCTGCGCGACCCAGCCCGGCTGGCGGATTTTCTCAAACACGTAACGGCAGAAAAAAAGAACACCCGGGAGAAACCGAGATGATCGTCGGTGTACCGAAGGAGATCAAGGAAAAGGAGTTCCGGGTGGGGATCGTGCCCTCCGGGGTCAAGGCGCTGGTCCTGGCAGGGCATACGGTGCTCATCGAGCAGGGCGCCGGCCTCGGCAGCGGCATTCCCGATAGGCAGTACCTCGAGGCCGGGGCAGGGGTGGCCTCTTCAGCCGCCGAGGTCTGGGCAAAAGCCGAGCTGCTCATGAAGGTCAAGGAACCGTTACCCCCGGAATATCCGCTGCTGCGCCCGGGGTTGATCCTTTACACCTATCTGCATCTGGCCCCGCTCCCGGAGCTGACCCAGGTGCTCCTCGACGCCCAGGTGACCGGAGTGGCCTACGAGACCGTGCAGCTTGAAAACGGCGCACTTCCGCTCCTCATTCCCATGAGCCAGGTGGCGGGGCGCATGGCCATTCAGGTGGGAGCCCATTTTCTCGAAAAAGAAGCAGGCGGGCGGGGGGTGCTGCTGGCCGGAGTGCCCGGCGTGGCGCCTGGGCATGTGACCATCCTGGGGAGCGGCACCGTGGCGACCAACGCGGCCCAGATGGCGGTGGGGCTGGGTGCGGAAGTGACCATGCTGGGCCGCAATCTGCGCCGTCTGGCTGAGCTGGACGACCTCTTCCGGGGCCGAATCACAACCCTGGCCTCCAGCCAGCACACCATCGAAGCAGAGCTGGGTCAAGCCGATCTGGTGGTCGGCGCGGTGCTCTCTCCCGGGGCCAGGGCTCCCAAGCTGATCCGCCGGGGGATGCTCGCCCTGATGCGGCCGGGCTCGGTCATCGTCGATGTGGCCATCGACCAGGGCGGCTGCGCGGAAACCTCCCGCCCCACCTATCATTCCGACCCGGTCTATACCGTGGACAACATCATCCATTACTGCGTGGCCAACATGCCCGGCGCGGTGCCGCGCACCTCCACCTTTGCCCTGACCAACGCCACCCTGCCTTACTGCCTGGCCATGGCCAACAAAGGGCTTACCAAGGCAGCAGCCGCAGACCCGGCCCTGGCGCGGGGCATCAATGTCTGGCAAGGGAAACTGGTCAACCGCGAGGTGGGCGAAGCGCAGCAGCTGAGCTGGGAACCCCTGGCGCTCTCGGGGGAATAGTCAGGGCCAACCGACGGGCCGGTGTATCAACGGGCAGCATTGCTTGGCGGGGGGGAACCGGTTATATTTTATTTCGCGGCTGTCCTGGATAATGAAAATTATTTAGGATGGCCGCCCCGCTTACAACAGCATGCCCGGCAGGCAGGGATGCTTCCTCCTCCAACCCGAATCGGGGTTCCGAATGAAATTTAAGACCCAGATAACCCTCCTTCTTTTCGGCACCGGGCTTTTTTCCATCGCCCTGCTCGTTGGGGTTTCCATCTTCTTCAATGCCCAACAAATCGAAGAGGATGCGCTGAAGCTGGGCAATGAGATGACCATCTCCTGCGCCAGGGAACTTTCCGGATACCTGCAGACCCGTAAGGCGGAAATCTCCACCTACGCCCATACCCCCATCGTCCGCTCCATGGACTGGCGGAGGATCGGACCATTTCTCAAACAGGAAGAGGAGCGGCACAAGGGGATCTACGAAAAGATGCTGCTGGGGCTGCCCGACTATCCTGGCAACTATTACATCACCACCGAGGGCAATCCCCATTTCGGCGGCTTGCTCTCCTTTGACAACCTCTCGCCCACCGCCAAGCTCAAATCCATTGCGAAGCGCGACTACTGGCTGTACACGGCCGGCAACAACCCGGCAGCCGAAGCGCGGGTCTATGTTTCAAACCCCATGGTCTCCTACTTTACCGGGGTGCGGCAAATCATGGTCTCGGGCTCCATCGAGTGGAGCGAGCTGGAACGGGTCATCAATGCAATCAAGGCCACGGTTCTCACCAACTTCGGCCAGGAGGCCAAGGTCTTCCTTGTTTCCCGGGACGGCACCTATGTCTATCACCATGACCCGAAAAAAGCGATCCACCTGCTCAGCGACGAAAACAACCGGCCAATCCTCAATAAAATCGGGGAAAAAACCACCGTAACCCATAGGATCAACGACGAAAAGTCTCCGGAACTGGTCATGGCCGGCGCAGAGATGCTGGCCGGCAGAAGCGGCCATATCCACCTCCGCAACGCGAAGGGCGCACCGGAGCATCATCTCTTCTATGCTCCGGTACCCGCGGCCAATTACGGACTTGGCGTCATCGTCCCCATGGAGGTGGTTCTGGCGCCACTCTACCATTTTTACACGATCCTGAGCGCCATTTCACTCCTGGCCCTTGGCCTGCTCGCCACCATCTCGGTACTCACCGCCCGCCGGGCGACCCACCCCCTGAAAATCATCAGCGACAAAGCCGAGCAGCTCTCCGCCGGGGACTGGAACACCCGGATGGAGTACCGGGAGGAGAATGAGCTGGGCATTGTCTCCCGCTCCTTCAACCACATGGTGGACCAACTCCATGACCGAAGCAAAGAGATCAGCGAGGCCCATGAGAGGCTGCTGACCATTCTCGACGGACTCGAGGCCATTGTCTATGTCGCTGACATGGAGACCTTCGAAGTGCTCTACACCAACCGGGAAACCCGGGAAAAACTGGGGGATATCATCGGCAAGACCTGCTGGCAGACCATCCAGAAGGGACAGAGCGGTCCCTGCCCCTTCTGCACCAACAACCGGCTGGTGAATGCCGCGGGGGAATTGCAGCCCCCATATGCCTGGGATCACTTCAACGAACAGCTTGATCGCTGGTTTCACTGCGTCGACCGGGCAATCACCTGGATGGACGGCCGCATCGTCCGCATGGAAATCGCCACGGATATCTCCGCCCGAAAACAGTCGGAAGAGCAAAGGACCAAGCTTGCCGCCATCATCGAGCACAGCACCTCCTTGATCGCCATCTGCTCGCTAACGGGAGAAATCCAGTACCTCAACCGGGCCGGCCGCGACCTGATAGGTCTGGCGGATTCAGAAAAACCGGAGATAACCCTTGGCCAACTGCTCCCCGACAATGGCGAAATTCTCTTCAGCCAAACGATCCTTCCGACAAGCCTGAATAGCCCC
Source organism: Thiovibrio frasassiensis (assembly GCF_029607905.1). Classification (NCBI taxonomy): domain Bacteria; kingdom Pseudomonadati; phylum Thermodesulfobacteriota; class Desulfobulbia; order Desulfobulbales; family Thiovibrionaceae; genus Thiovibrio; species Thiovibrio frasassiensis. The sequence continues at coordinate 1,048,763 of NZ_JAPHEH010000001.1, read as the reverse complement.
GGCTGGCAGAAGGAAACGGAACTCGTCCACCGCCGGGACAACCGGATGATTCCGGTGACAATGAACGCCTTCACCCTCAAGCAGGGAGATGGACGCCCCGTTTCCCTGGCCATTATTGCCCAGGATATCAGCGAACGGAAACGCCATGAAGAGCAGCTGCGGCAGGCGCAAAAGATGGAGGCCATCGGCACCTTGGCCGGCGGCATTGCCCACGATTTCAACAACCTGCTCTGTGCCATCCAGGGGTACGGGGAGCTGTCGCTGGCCATGACCCCTCCCGACGGGGTCAACAGGAGCAACCTTCAGGAAATCATCACGGCATCCAGACGGGCAGCCGAACTGGTCAAACAAATCCTCACCTTCAGCCGACAAATGACTCCGGAAAAAAAACCCCTTTCCCTGCACTCTCTTGCCAAGGAATCCCTGAAGCTGCTCCGAGCCACGCTGCCATCCACCATTACCATACGCTCGAGCATCGACAACAGCTGCAGGCCCATTCTCGCCGACGCCACTCAGATCCATCAGGTCATCATGAATCTCTGCACCAATGCCTCCCATGCCATGCAGGAAAAAGGAGGCACCCTCGAGATGAGCCTTGGCGAGGTGCAACTCGATGCCGACCTTGCCGCCAGTGTCGAACTTGAGCCGGGACCTTATGCGAAACTCTCCGTAACCGATAGCGGTACCGGCATCTCCCCGGAAAACCTGAAACGAATCTTTGAACCCTACTTCACCACCAAGGAGCTGGGACGGGGCACCGGTCTGGGGTTGGCCACGGTTCAGGGCATCGTCAAAAGCCACCGCGGCTCCATCCGGGTGCAGAGCACCCTTGGCCAGGGCACCACCATGGAGATCTACCTGCCGATCACCATAGCGAGTGAACCCGAAGCGGAACCGCTTCCACAACTGCCATTACCGGAACAATCCGGGCACGCCATGGTGGTGGATGACGAGAACGCCCTGATGAATCTTGAGAAAAAAATCCTCGAAAACCTGGGCTGGCGGGTTTCCTCCTTTGCCAGCAGCACTGAGGCCCTGGCCGCCTTTGAAAAAAACCCCTCCCGCTTCGATCTCATCATGACCGATCAAACCATGCCGCAACTGACCGGCGCCGATCTGGCACGGAAAATCCTGGCCATCCGCCCGGAGATTCCCATCATTCTCACCACCGGATACAGTGAGAGCATTGACGAAAAGCAGGCCGCTGAACTGGGGATCAAGGCATTTCTCATGAAGCCGTTTTCCGGCAGCGAGCTGACCAAAATCCTGCAGAATCTGGAAGAGTAACGAGAAAGAAAGGGACCGCCTCAAGCACAAGAGAGCAGGATTGGGACCGCCGGGATTCTAAAGGGCTGCTGCATCCAAAATCCTGCGCGCTTGGCAGGCCAAGTCAACGCCGGTCAGGGGCTTCAGGACACTGGCGGAAATGCCCGCCTCCTGCAATACCGCATCCTCAACCTTCTGGTTGTTCCCGCTGCAGAGGATAATCGGCATCTGCGGACTGATGGCTCGCACCTCCCGGGCCAACTCCAGACCGGTGAGATCGGGCATGGTGAGATCGGTGATGAGCAGATCAAAATCGGCCGGGTTGCACCGGAATGCCTCATACGCTTCCAGACTGGAGTATTTTGCCGTCACCGCATAGCCGTATTTTTCCAGGAGACGCTTGCCCACGTCGGCAAGGGATGGCTCATCATCCACCAGCAAGATTCTTTCCGTGCCGGTGGGAATTTCTGCTGTAGAAACGCACTCCACCGTACTCGTCTTTTCCGCCCGGGGGAAAAAAACCTGAAAGGTGGTGCCCTGGCCGGGTACGCTCTCCATCTGGATCAGACCGTGATGGCTCTTGACAATGCCATGCACCACGGCCAGCCCCATGCCCGTGCCCCTACCCAAACCCTTGGTGGTAAAATAGGGATCAAAAATCCTTTTCTGCAGCTCCGGCTCGATGCCCATGCCGCTGTCGCTGACCGAGAGCTGCACATAACAGCCCGGACCAAGATCTCTTCTTCCTGTAGAGGTGTTGTCCACATTCTGCAGCCGGACAAAAAGAACGCCGCCGTCCGGCTCCATGGCCTGGACCGCATTGGTGCAGAGATTCATGATCACCTGATGGATCTGGGTTGGATCGGCAAGGATATCCCAGAGATCCTCGGAAATTTCCTGCTTCATCTCGATGGTGGTAGGAATCAAGGCGCGGAGCAGCTTCAAGGCCTCCTTGACCAAGGGGGCGATCTGCACGCCACCCATCTCCTGCTCGCTCTTGCGGCTGAAGGCAAGGATCTGCTGCACCAAATCCTTGGCCCGCAACCCGGCCTTGAGCACCTCCTGCAACGATTGCTGGGCCGGATGCTCCGCCTTGCCGATCTCCAGGCGGGCGAGCTCGGTGTAGCCCAATATGGCCGCGAGAATGTTATTGAAATCATGGGCGATGCCGCCGGCCAAGGTGCCGATGGCCTCCATCTTGTAGGCCTGACAGAGCTGCGCCTCCATGTTTTTCCGCTCGGAGATGTCCCGATCTATACCGCGATAGCCGCGGAAAGTACCCTCCCCGTCAAAAACCGGCACCCCACTGGACTCGATGCTGACCAGATGTCCATCCTTGTGCCGGTTGACGTTCAACAGGTTGCTGAAGGGAAGGCGCGCCTCCTTTGCCAGCAAAAAATCCCGGGCCACCGCTTCCCGCTCCCCCTCTGGAATAAAGAAAAAAGCGGATTTGCCGATGACCTCATCCGGTTCGTAGCCGAGCAGCTCCCGCACCCGGGGGCTGGAAAAGGTGAAGATCTCGTTTTCATCGAACTCCCAGATCCAATCGCTGGAGTTCTCCACCAGGGAACGAAACCGCTCCTCGCTTTGGAGCAGGGCCATTTCCACAGCCCGCCGCTGCTCCATGTCGGCGCTCATCCTGGCATTGGCCTCGCGCAGCTCCACGGTTTTCCGGTTGATCTGCCAACGGAGAAAAATGGCAAAAATCGCCAGCACCGTAATAACCCCGCAGAACCCGAAAAAAGCGACCTTGATCCACTCAGGCACCCGAACCGCGTGAGCATCTGCGCCAATCGCTTGGGCAACGGCCTTATGGTAGCTGGAATTGGGCGTCTCCTGCAGGGTTTTGAAATGACGGTCCAGGGCCCGGATCAGGGCGGGGGTGTCGGGGCTGTTTTTATTGAGGGCAAAACGGACATTCACCGGGGCAAAGACGATACCGGTCTGCACCAGCCCTTCCGCCGCCGCGGAGTTGAGACCAGTGAGGCGATTGACCACCGCCGCATCGGCCCGCCCTTGCCGCACCGCCTTCAAGGCCAGCCCATATTCCGCCAGAGGCAGCAGCTCTATCTTCAGCTGAAAGCGATCGCTCAGGCTCATGATGCTTTCGGGGCCGCTGGTGAAGATACCCCGGGCAAGGCCGGCAACCCGCTTTCCCTTGAGGTCGAGGAGGGAATGGATGTCCGCGCCATTTTTCGCGTAGACCACCGCCCAATTATTAAAGACATTGCTTTTGTTAAAGGCGTAGAACTGGGATCGTTCTTCTGATACCGCCATGGAAAGAAAGATATCGATTTCTCCCCGGGCAAGCCTGGTGAAAAGCTCAGGAAAGGTTCCCCGCACATATTCTACCCGCCACCCCTCCTGCTTGGCCGCATACTCCAGCACGGTAACGAAGATGCCTGCGGGTTTCCCGGCAGCATCGGTGTAGCACATCGGCTTGTTTTCAAAGAGACCGACCCGCACCGTGCCATCGGCAAGGCCTGCCTGGGATAGGGGAACAGAGGTGAAAAAAAGGAAGAGCAGGAGAAGGCATGAAAAAAGACTCCGCAACAATCTGTCGCGCCGGGGTATCGAAATCACCTCATGGACCTCCATTGACTTGGCTTGCTGCAACCGGGGATACCTCTATCTTCGCGAATCCGGCGGAAAAAAGCAAGAATCAACGCCAGGCCTAAGCCGATTTCTGGAGAGCCGCCCTGTCTCTTCGATTACAAAAGAGCGCAGGCAAAAAATGGGAGAGGAACTCCGGCTGCTTTCCCCCTTCACCAGAGGCGAAACACCTTCTGACCGTCCTGCATATCCCCCCGGATCTTTTCCATGTGGCGCAGGGTGGCGATCTCCCGCTGCACATCGGCCTCTTTCAGCGCAAGCCGCTCCGCAAGGGTGCGCATGCTTACCCCGCCGGTTTCCGAAAGGATAGCAAGGATTCCGCCTTGCCGCACCGTAAGGCTGGGTGCCGCGCAGCCACCTGCCTCCCCAAACCGGCTGGCACTGCGTACCGCCCAAGGATCACAGGTGCGGACCGGAGAAAAGGCGTCCATAAAGCAATCCTCGCACAGAGTCTGTCCACAAAAATCCTCTGCTTCGCCTTGCGGGATAACATCCTTACATCGATCGCAGTTCATCCTTGCCTCCTCAGTTCCGCCAATTGCCGATCATGGGTTTTTGCCAGCAGAAGCAGGGCCAGCAGGGCGCCCAGCAAGGCAAAAGCCATATCCGACTGGGTGTCCCAGACATAACCCTGGGTGGCGAGAAAAGCATCCGCCCCCGTGCCGGAAAGGACTGCCACCCACCACTCGATCAATTCATACACAGCGCTGATCGCCAGACAGACACAGACCACCAGAAAATGGAGCCAGCCGCGTCCGCAAACCACCGCCTTGCGGAGCAGGATTTCCCTGGCCACCATGGCCGGGATAAACCCTTGGGCAAAATGGCCCAACTTGTCGTAGTTGTTGCGCGACCAGCCGAACACCTCCTTGAGCCCGTTAAAAAAAGGCTCCTCGGCATAGGTGTAATGGCCGCCCTGCATGAGAATCAGACAATGAATCAGAATAAGACCATAGACAAGGGGCGTCAACGGAAAGCGGCGGCGGGTGGAGGCAAGCAGCCCGGCTGCGAGCAGCGCGGGCAAGACCTCCAAAAGCCAGGTGAAAAAATCTTTTGGCCCAATGGCCGAACAAACCAAGGCCGCCAGATATATGCCTACCCAGGCAATGGTTCTCATGGGGCCTCGTCTTTTTCAAGGTCGGCAAAGGCTCGCCGCACCTCCTCCTGATGCCTCCGATACCCTTCGGCATCGCCGTACTCCATAAATTTTCCATAACGGCTGTGCATGGCGGCCAGCCGTCGGGCATGTTTGATCGGACACCAAAACTGCTCGGTGCGAGCCGCCACCTCCTGAACATAAGCGACCAACCCGTTGAAATAGCCGCAGTACATGCAGTTGATTTTTTCGATGATGTTCAGATAAGCCAGGGAATGGCGGTCGATAACGATGTAAAGGCTCCGCTTCACCCTGGGAATGCCGTAAATCCTAAAGCACGTAGCCTGAAAAGCCGTGACCGACAGGTCGAGAAACAGGGCCGGAATCAGCATGAACCAAATAAACGGCGCGGTAAGGAGATTGAAGAGCGAGGCTTCGGAGAGATACGGGGACAATTGCTGCATCAGAGCCCGATGCTGTTTTTTGACCTCCGCCTCAAACCGAACCTTTTTGCCGATAACCGTATAATAAAAATCCGCTTCTTTTTTTTCTATTTCGAGCAAAAGCTCTTGTTGCAGCTTCTTAATCGCCGCAAGCAGTTCCGCTATTCTGGTATCCATCGCTCTCCCGTGCACCTAGTATATTCCGCGCATACCCCACACAAAACACAAAAAAAAGCAGGTGGACCAATTGGCCCTACCTGCTTTCCGTGATATCTCACCAAACTGCGTTTCCGTTTCCAGATCAATAGCTGGGACGACGCCGCTTTTTGTCTTTCTTCTTCACCTCGGCCTGATTCACCTTCAGTTCGCGATTCTTGAGCATCGTCTTGTTCAGGGCCTTGATCGCCTTATCCGCCTCGGAGTTGCTGGGCATTTCGATAAAACCAAACCCCTTGGACTGCCCGGAAAAGCGATCTTTGACCAGACTGATGCTGGCGACCTCGCCATATGCGGAAAAAAGTTCTTTCAGCTCTTCTTCGGTGACCCCAAAAGCAAGATTGCCGATATACATATTCATTGATCCATCCTCCCTCATGTGCATACATAACAACCGCTATCAAAAAACCCAACGCACAGAGTTGGCGGATAGCGCCCCGGCCAACGATTGGCCCATCAGGAGACGTGTAAAAAAATTAAGGGACCGGTGCGCGGTCCCTCTTCACACATCTTCAGGTAATCTCACAGGGGGCTCTGGCACCTCGAAAAACAGGAAACAATCCAGAACCGAACCTGCCTTATAGCACGGATTGGGGTAAACACTCAAGCTTTTTCACAATTTAACACATAATGACAAGCATTTACGAAGATTAAGCAAGCCATTGCCCCATAAGCTTACGCAACAGCTCTTTTTTCACCGGCTTGGCAAGATAGTCATCCATCCCCGCATCCAGGCATTTCTGCCGGTCTCCTTCCATGGCGTGGGCGGTCATGGCGATAATCGGCAACCGTTTTTCGCTCGCAAGCTCACGGCTTCGGAAGGTTCTTGTTGCCTGATAGCCATCCAGCACCGGCATCTGGCAATCCATGAGCACCAGATCGTAGTGCTTCGCCGCCAATGCGGCCAGCGCCTTTTCTCCGTTTTCGGCAAGATCGACGGTCAACCCCATACCAGCAAGCATCTTGCTGGCCACCATCTGATTGACCTTGTTATCCTCCACCAGCAGGATATGGCCCTGCAAGGGGCCCAGATCCACCTCAATTGCCTCTTCTTTCGGCTCCTCGGTCGCCACGGCCTTGGCCGCAACGGGAAAATCCAACTCGCACCAAAAGGCGGAACCCTTGCCCGGCTCACTCTCCACCCCGATCTTACCTCCCATCAACAGGACAAGCTGGCGGACAATAGCCAAACCCAGACCGGTGCCGCCATACTTTCTGGTGGTGGAACCATCGGCCTGGGTAAAACTCTGGAAGAGGTCTTTCTGTTTTGCCTCGGCGATCCCGATGCCGGTATCCCGAACCTCAATGCGCAAAATCACGCGGGAGGCAAAGGCGGAGAGGCACAGGACCCGAACCCGAACCTCGCCCTGCTCGGTGAACTTGATCCCGTTGGTCATGAAATTGATCAACACCTGGCGCATCCGGGTCGGGTCGCCAAGCAGCATCTCCGGCACCTGCGGATCGATCTCCGCTACCAGGGTGACATTTTTGGCCTGGGCCTGGCTGGTGAGCAGGGTGATCAGCTCTCCCACCACGTTCCGGAGGTTGAAGGGAATATCCTCAAGCACCATCTTGCGGGCGGCGATCTTGGAAAAATCAAGGATATCGTTCAGGATGGAGAGCAACGACTCGCCCGAGGAATAGGCGGTTTTCACATAGTCGATTTGGCCTGCATCCAACGCGGTATCCTGCAAGAGCTGCAGGGTGCCGAGGATCCCGTTCATGGGGGTCCGGATCTCATGGCTCATGTTGGCGAGAAACTCATCCTTGGCCCGGCTCGCAGCCTCGGCGGCGTCACGGGCCTGAATCAGTTCGCCTTCCGTGTCCTTGCGCCGTTCATTCTCGGTAATCAACTCCAGATTGAGGGCTTCGCTTTCCTCGCTGGCCTGGCGAAGATCCGCCACCAGGGCTTCGTTGACAAAACGCGTTTCCAGGGTGGTAACCAGGGCTTCCTGCATGCTGGCTGCTGATTTAGTGAGCATGAGGGTAAAGACCACGATAACGATGGCCATGATATTGTACTGTTGCCCACCGTGCTGCAGAAGCAAATAAAGAAAGGGCAGCAAGGGGCAACCCACATAGACGAAATAGAGATTGCGCAGTGGAGAGAGGATGGGGATGGCACCGGCGGTGAGTCCGGAAATGATGAAAAAAAGCGCCGTCTGTTCCAAGGCGGCACTGGGGGTAAAAAAGAAAATCACCGCCAGCCCCCACATGATGCCGGTGAGAAATAACATGTACAGATAGGTATGCACACAGCGCAGGGCCATGGGCTCGCCGTTTTTTTCCTTGCGGCTGTAACAAAAAACGGCAGCGAGCTTGACGAGAAAAAGCACGGCCATGCCGGTCAACCAGGGTTTCCAGACAGAGGGTGCAATCACCGGCCGCACCATGAGGCACAGGGCAACACTCAGGATAAAGGCCGTAATGTTGCTGGAGTAACCCGACTCAAGCACCAGCTTGATCAGTTCCTTCCGCACCAACCCGCGGCTGTCTTTTTCCTTACCGCTGTGATCGAGAAAAAATTTGAGCATACCTGATGCTATACCCTGTCCATCAGATGATTTCAATGGTTCCCGGCCTACCCGCCACCACCTCGCCGATGATGCCGAAATCCAAGGGATAATCGCGTTTGCCCAGCCGCTCGGCAATGGAGTTGACCCCCTCGGCGGAGGCGGCAATGAGCAGCCCGCCGGAGGTTTGCGGATCGAGGAGGACCATCTCCATGGGATCCATCTCCTCCAACGCGCTTTTCATGTGCGGCGCGTAGAAGGCCTTGTTTTTATGGGCCCCCTCCGGGATGATGCCCATGGAGGCGTGGTGCAGGGTTTCGGGCAATATGGGAACGGAGCGGGAATCGATGCGGATGGCCACGCCCGAGGCACACGCCATCTCGTGGAGATGCCCCACCAAGCCGAAGCCGGTGATGTCGGTGCAGGCATGAGCCCCCACGGTCTGCATGAGCTGGGACGCCTCCCGGTTCAGGGTGGCCATGACCTGGGTGATCATGGCCTCGGTGCCTTTTGCCGCCAGACCGCCTTTGAGGGCGGTGGAGAGGATCCCGGTGCCCAACGGCTTGGTCAGGAGGAGAAGATCGCCCACCCGGGCCCCGGCATTGAGAACCACCCGGTTAGGATGGACCACCCCGGTTACGGAGAGCCCGTATTTCAATTCGGCGTCTTCGATGGAGTGGCCACCCACCAGCAAGGCCCCGGCCTCCTTGATCTTGTCCAGCCCGCCGCGGAGAATCTCCTGCAGGACGGCACGGCCCAGCTCCTTGATGGGAAAGGCCACTAGGTTCATGGCCAGGAGCGGTTTGCCGCCCATGGCGTAGACGTCGGAGAGCGCATTGGCCGCGGCCACCTGCCCGAACTGGTAGGGGTCGTCGACAATGGGGGTGAAAAAATCCACCGTCTGGATGAGGGCGGTATCGTCGTTGAGACGGTACACCCCGGCATCCTCGCCCGTTGCCGCGCCCGCGATCAGATTCGGATCGGTGGGCAGGTCAAGGCCGCACAGTAATTGGTCCAGGTCCCCCGGACTCAATTTGGCAGCTCAACCGGCGGCTTTAACGGTGCTGGTCAGTTTCAGTTTGGTCATTGTTCCTTCCGTAAATTGGGGCGGCGCAAGCCGTCCCTCCATTTGCCCCATTGTCACGCAGCCGAGCACCGGAGAGGCTGCCGAAAAAGGGCTTTGCACTGTTTGAGGCGCAGCCGAGTTTGCAAAGCCCCGGCAGCATCGAGGAGCACAGGGCATCCCGCCTCAGGCGGGACAAGTGGCGGGGTGCCCTTTCTTCGCCGCTTCGCTGCTGGTTCGTTTCTTTGGGCAAGCAAAGAAATGAACAAAGACCGAGTTACCGGAATACACGCCTAAAGCATTCCAAAATTCTTACGAATCCGTCTTCCAAGGGATCTCGCGAAAAACCCCTTCCGCATCCTTACAAAAAATCCGGGCAATAGCGATATCAGCCGCAGCCAAAATAGACTGCACCGCTGCCAATTGCTCCGGGGCAAAGGTGATGGCCATGCCGCAATCCCCGCTGATTTCCCGGGGCACCGGCACCACATCCAGAGAGATGTTAGCGGCTTTCAAAAGCTGTTCCGCCTTGAGCACGTAGTGGATGGAAAAAAAAATAGCCACATACGCTTCCATCAGACTCCCCCTCCCTCGATGGGAGGGGGTTGGGGGGCGGGTGACCGCACATCCAGCATATTCCCCCTCACCCTAACCCTCTCCCGCCAGGGGAGAGGGGACTTTCTTGGTTTCTGCAATTTTCTTACCGAACAATGGGTGGTTGTTGTCTTCATGGGGACACAAAAAAATCAGAGGCGGGTCAATCAACCCTCTGCAATTTCCTCTTTCTGATCCCGGCTCAGCAGGGATTGAACCGCCTCACCACAGGGCTTGTCCTCGTAGATCATGGCATAGACCTGCTCCAGAATGGGCATCTCAACCCCGATCTTTTTCGCTAGGGCCATGGCGGAACGGGTGGTTTTAATACCCTCGGCAACCATCTTCATCTCGGCAAGGATCTGCTGCAAGGTCTTGCCCTGCCCAAGTTTGAGGCCCACCTGACGATTGCGGCTCAGATCCCCGGTGCAGGTGAGGACCAGATCGCCCATCCCCGCCAAGCCGGAAAAGGTGAGGGGGTTGGCGCCCATGGCCACCCCGAGGCGGGTGATCTCAGCCAGCCCCCGGGTGATGAGGGCGGCGCGGGTGTTGGTGCCGTAGCCCAGACCGTCACAGATGCCGGCGGCGATGGCGACAATGTTCTTCAGCGCCCCCCCCAGCTCCATGCCGATCACATCGGTGCCCGCATAGACCCGGAAGCGCTCGGTGTGAAAGATATCCTGAAAAAACTTGGCTCCCTCCATGGTGGGGGCGGCGACCGTTACTGCCGTAGGGATACCGGCGGCCACCTCCTTGGCAAAGCTGGGACCGGCCAGCACCCCGAGCTGCCCCTTGAAGCCGGGGTTTTCCTTACCCAAGACCTCCACCATCACCTGGTTCATGGTGAGCAGGGTCTCGTTCTCCACCCCCTTGGTGGCGGAGATGATCGCAGCATTGGAAGACAGATGGGGGGCAAGGAGGGTGAACACCTCCCGGTAGACATGGGAGGGAACCACCATGACCACCACCGCTTTCCCGGAAACAGCCTGGGGTAGATCCGCGGTGGGGTGCACCGTTGCGGGCAGGGGAAAGCCGGGCAGGTAGGCGGTGTTCTCCCGATCCCGCAGGAGCCCGGCCACATGGTCCGGACGATGGGCCCAAAGATCCACGCTGAACCCCTTGTCGCCAAGGAGCTTGGCCAGGGCAGTGCCCCAACTGCCGGCACCGATTACGGCTATGTTTTCAGGAGGGGTCATGGGAATCCTGTGGGTATTTGCTGTATATAATCATCAGTGGAGATAACAACTAAGTTCATCTGTGACAATGAAGCGCGGAAAAATCTCCGTCCGATACAAAACCTTATTTGGCCGGCTATACGGTCGGAATGCGAGCAGGAAATTCATAAATAAATTTCAAGAGCATTTCAGCAAAAGAAATTAGTTCCTCAGCATCTTCTTTTTTCATAAGAACGATTTCGTGCGTGGCCTCATTCCCTTTCTTTCGAATGTGGTCTACCCAACCTTTTCCATTTGGAGGGACAAAACCATTGTTGGCTAGATATTCCACGTAATATATAAAGTTCTTCCCTTGATCCGCTTTCTGCTCGACTCCTATATGCATGAGCAATTTTCGACAGGCTAAAACCGAAGCGGTATAGGCCGTTACAGAAACACACTGCCTTGCCTCGTTATAAAGGGTTTCCAACTCCGAAGGAAGATGCCCAATATTATTGCCAGGTGCAACACCAGGAACTTGAGAACCAAATCCATCGAAGAAAGACGGTTTGTCACAATGAGGGCAGAGAAATATCCTTTTTATAGCTTGATTATCTTGGAACCCTCTGTCAGAAGCAACGATGCTTCCACAGAAACCGCAATGGAATTTAAACGATCCAATGTTGTATTCGCCACCCCAGCCCATTTCTACTCCTCAGCACCGCCTTCTTCGTCCTCGCCTTCCTCATCCTCGGAAATAATCTCAGCCATGCGATCAACCGCCATGACCTTCTCACCCTCATCCAACTTGAAGAGCCGTACACCCTGGGTGTTACGGCCGATGACCCGCAGATCGCGCATGGAGATACGGATGATCTTGCCGCCGTTGGTGATCATCATCAACTCGTCTTCGTCGGTCACCTGCATGGCCCCGACCACCAGGCCGTTGCGCTCGCTGGCCTTGATGGCGAAAACGCCCTTGCCGCCGCGCTTGATCAGCCGGTATTCATCGACCTCGCTCCGCTTGCCGTAGCCGTTTTCCGTGACCACCACCACCGAGGAGCCCTCGTGCACCACATCCACGGAGACCACCTCGTCGCCCTCGGCCAGATTGATGCCCTTAACCCCGGTCGCCGTGCGGCCCATGCTGCGGACGTTCTGCTCGTTGAAGCGGACCGACATGCCCTTTCTCGTTACGACCAGGATATCGTTGGTGCCGTTGGTCAGCACCGCGCCCAAGATCTCGTCGTCCTCGCGGATGGTGAGGGCGATCTTGCCGCGCCGGATGGGGCGGCGGAACTCGGAGAGCACGGTTTTCTTGACGATGCCCTTCTTGGTGATCATCATCACATGGCATTCCTGACCCTCTGGGATATCAAAGCTTGATACCGGCAGGATGGCCGCTACCTTCTCGCCCTCGGTGAGCTCCAGGAGATTGACCACTGCCTTGCCACGGGCGATGCGGCCAGCCTGCGGGATCTCGTAGACCTTGCGCCAGAAGACCTTGCCGTAGCTGGTGAAGAAGAGGAAGGTATCGTGGGTGGAGGCCGTGTACATGTTGGAGACGAAATCATCCTCGATGGTGTTGGCCCCCTTGACCCCCTTGCCGCCGCGCCGCTGGGAGCGGTAGAGGTCCACCGGGTTGCGCTTGATGTACCCCTCGTGCGTTACGGTTACCACCATCTCTTCCTGCATGATCATGTCTTCGGGGAGGATCTCGTCCGGGGCCTCGATGATCTCGGTGCGCCGCTCATCGCCGTACTGCTCGATGATCTCGGTGAACTCGTCGCGGATGATCTTCATCACCAGATGCTGGTCAGCCAGCACCTGCTTGAACCAGGTGATCTGCCGCATCAGCTCCTCGTATTCGCTGACGATCTTTTCCCGCTCCAAGCCGGTGAGCCGGTGCAACCGCATCTCCAAAATAGACTGGGCCTGGATCTCGGAGAGGGAGAAGCGGGCGATCAGCCCAATCCTCGCTTCCTGCGGGTTAGCCGACTGTTTGATCAGCTCCACCACCTCGTCGAGGTTGGTGATGGCGATCTTGAGCCCTTCCAGGATATGGGCCTTTTCCTCGGCCTTTTTGAGATCATAGGCGGTGCGGCGGTAGACGATGGTCTTGCGGTGCAGGAGGAAATATTCCAAAATCTGCCGCAGATTCAAGATCTCGGGCCGGTTGTTGACGATGGAGAGCAGGATGATGCCCATGCTCCGCTGGAGCGGGGTCAGCTTGTACAACTGGTTGATCACCACCTCGGCGATGGCGTCCTTTTTCAGATCCAGAACGATGCGCATGCCGTGGCGGTCGGACTCGTCGCGCACCTCGGCGATGGTCTCGATCCGCTTATCCTTGACCAGGAGGACGATCTTCTCGATGAGGAACGCCTTGTTCTGCTGGTAGGGAATCTCGGTGATGATGATGGATTCCCGGCCGTTCTTGTTCTTCTCCACCTCGGTCTTGGAGCGCATGAGGATGGAGCCGCGCCCGGTTTCATACGCCTCGCGGATCCCGGCCCGGCCGCAGATAAAGGCGCCGGTGGGGAGATCCGGACCGGTGATATGGTCCATGAGCTGATTGACCGTGATGTTCGGGTCGTCGATCATGGCGATGAGGCCGTTCATCACCTCCACCAGATTATGGGGGGGAATATTGGTGGCCATGCCCACGGCAATACCGGAGGAGCCGTTGATCAACAGATTGGGGATCTTGGAGGGGAAAACCACCGGCTCCATGTGGGAGTTGTCGTAGGTGGGAACAAAATCAACCGTCTCCTTTTCCAGATCGGCAATGATCTCCTGATCGATCTTGGTCATCCGCGCTTCGGTATACCGCATGGCCGCAGGGGAATCACCGTCCACCGAACCAAAGTTGCCCTGGCCGTCGACCAACGGGTAGCGCATGGAAAAATCCTGGGCCATGCGGACGATGGTGTCGTAGGCCGCGGTATCGCCGTGCGGATGGTACTTACCGATAACATCACCGACAATACGGGCCGACTTGAGATGGGGCCGGTTGTGGAAATTGCTCAGTTCCCGCATGGCAAAGAGGGCGCGGCGATGCACGGGTTTGAGACCATCCCGAACATCCGGCAGGGCCCGGCCGATGATGACGCTCATGGCGTAATCGAGATAGGATTTTTTGAGTTCCTTTTCGATGGAAATAGAGGAGATCGGCAATTCTTGGGTCGTTTCTTCCGCCATATTAAAAATCCTTGTTCAGTGGATGGAGACCATCCTGAATGTGTTTCAACTGAGCCATGTTGCAAAAACTTCAATAATTCCCTCCCCCCTCGCGGGGGAGGGTTAGGGAGAGGGAGGGGGAGTATTGTTAGATATCGAGGTCCGCAACCTCAAGAGCGTGATTCTGGATAAACTCGCGCCTTGGCTCCACCTTATCGCCCATCAGGCAGGTAAACATATCGTCGGCCAGGGCCGCATCGTCGATACTCACCCGCAGCAGGGTCCGTTTGTCCGGATTCATCGTGGTATCCCAGAGCTGCTCGGGATTCATTTCACCAAGACCCTTGTAGCGCTGGAGGTTGCTCCCCCGGAAGGACTCCTGCCGGACAATGGTGAGCAGCTCCAGCCAATTGGGCACCGCGATCTCTTTGTTGGCGGTCTCCACGGTGAAATCGGTGGTGAGATACTGTTTGATCTGCCCATACTGACGCATGGCGGAACGGTATTCGCTGATCAGCGGGATCTGCGGGCCAACGGTGATCATCATGTGGGCCTTGTCCTTGATCGCCGCATCGAACTCCCAGCAGCTCGGACGCCAGCGACAGGCACGGACAGTGCCGAGGATCAGATCCTTGCTGTGCAGCTGTTCCCTGAGGTGCTCCACCAGGTTCTGGTCTTCAAACTGATCCGCCGAGCTGATGTCGTTGTCCAGGAGAAAATGGACCATCTCTTCCCAGAGGTTGATGCGGGTCAGGTACTCGATGATCTTCTGGTAGCCGGAAAGGTTTTTCAGCAGGGTGATGAGATCCTCGCCCGCCATCTTCTCCTTGCTCGCGCCCACCGTCACCTGGACGCTGGTGCTGGCCTGGGCGAAGAGATACTGGTTGAGCTCTTGCTCGTCGGAAAAATACTGCTCTTTCTTGCCGCGGCCCAAGCGAAACAGGGGCGGCTGGCCGATGTAGATATTGCCGTTTTCCACCAGGGGCAGCATCTGCCGGTAGAAAAAGGTGAGGAGCAGGGTGCGGATATGGGCGCCGTCGACGTCCGCATCGGTCATGATGATGATCTTGTGGTAGCGGAGTTTATCGAGATCGAACTCATCGCGGCCGATGCCGGTGCCGAGCGCGGAGATGATCTGCTTGATTTCCTCGCTGGAGAGGATCTTGTCGAAGCGGGCCTTTTCCACGTTCATGATCTTGCCGCGCAGAGGGAGGATCGCCTGTACGGAACGATCCCGTCCCTGTTTGGCCGAGCCGCCGGCGGAATCACCCTCGACCAGGAAGATCTCCCTGGCCTTGGGATCCTTGGACTGGCATTCGGCCAGCTTGCCCGCCATGAGCAGATCAAGGCCGGAGCCTTTCTTGCGGGAAAGTTCCTTGGCGCGCCGGGCCGCTTCGCGGGCCCGGGCCGCATCCACCACCTTGGTGAGAATCTTCCTGGCTATCTGGGGGTTCTGTTCCAGGTAGATGGAGAGCTTTTCGTGACAGACCGCTTCCACGATGGATTTGACCTCGCTGTTGCCCAGCTTGGTCTTGGTCTGCCCTTCGAACTGCGGGTCGGGAACGCGGACGGAAACCACGCAGGTCAACCCCTCTCGCACATCGTCCCCGCCCATCTTCTCCTTCATGTTCTTGGGCACCACGTCGTCGCTGGCATACTTGTTTATGCACCGCGTCAACGCCCCCCTAAAACCGGCGACATGGGTGCCGCCTTCCTTGGTGTTGATATTATTAACAAAAGAGAACAACCGCTCGGAGTAGCCGTCGAAATACTGAAACGCTACCTCCACCTGGACATTGTCCCGTTCGCCGGCAATAAAGACCGGATCGGGATGGATATGGGTCCGGTTGCGGTTGAGGTATTCGATATAGGAAATGATCCCGCCTTCGAAGTGAAAGATATCCTCGGCCCCGGTCCGCTCGTCGTGGAGGAGGATCTTGACCTCCTTGTTCAAAAAGGCCACTTCCCGCATGCGGGCCTGGATGATGTCGTATTTGAACTCGGTGGTTTCCTTGAAGATCTCCGGGTCCGGCATGAAGGTGATCTTGGTGCCGGTCTTATCCGACTCGCCGAAGGTTTCCATGTCGCCTTGGCGGATCCCAAGATGGTAGGTCTGGCGATGGATCTTGCCGTTTCTTTTTACCTCGGCCGTGGCCCATTTGCTCAGGGCGTTGACCACCGAAACACCCACGCCGTGCAAGCCGCCGGAAACCTTGTAGGTGTCGTGGTCGAACTTGCCGCCCGCATGCAGGGTGCACATGACCAATTCCAGGGCGGACATCCCTTCTTCGTGCATCTCCACCGGGATGCCGCGTCCGTTATCCTCGACGCTGCAGCTGCCGTCTCGGTGAAAAATAACTTTGATGTCCGTGCAATGGCCGGCCAGGGCTTCGTCGATACTGTTATCCACCACCTCGTAAATCAGATGGTGCAGACCCTCTTCCGCCGTATTGCCGATGTACATGGCCGGCCGCATCCGGACGCCTTCAAGGCCGGAAAGAACCTTGATCTGATCCGCTCCGTAATTTTTCTGTCCTTCAGTCAAAGTGTAAGTCCTCTTCTAGTTTATCTTAAAATGCACTGTGGCCCGGGATGGCACATACTGTATCTTGTTGAAATCGCTTACAACCGCGATTTCAACGGTTGCCACTTTGTATATCTTTACTTATTTCGCGGACCTGTGACTTCTTTTCTACGACTCCTCTATATCTTCATGGGCATGATGATACTGGCAAAACCTGGATCATCGTCGCCTTGAATCATACAGGGGCTTTCTTCGGAATTGATATACGCCTTGATAATGTCACTGGACATGACCTGCATGGTTTCAATGAAATATTTGCCATTGAAACCGAGTTTTAATGGAGAAGCATCATAACTTATCTCTATTTCATCCTTGGCGCTGCCTATATCCATGCTTTGTGAAGAAAGAACCAATTTATCTGGTTTAATGTGAAACTGGACCGCATTGTAACGATCTTCCGTAAAAAGATTCATTTTCTTCATCGAATTCATGAATTGAATTCTTTTTAATGCAATAAATTTTTCTTTTTTAATCATATTGAAGATATTTTTATAATCAGGGAAATCACCATTCATCAAACGGACAACGATGAGAGAATGATCTGTTTTTATAACTGCCTGTTTTTCTTCAAATGATATTTGTATCTCTGCTGCGTTTTCGGAAAATTTACGGATCTCCTGCATCCCCTTCCGGGGGATAAGAATGATCTTTTCCATTTTTAGGCCGCTTAAATCATTCTCCACCGTGGTTTCACACAGGGAGAGGCGATGGCCGTCCGAGGAAACCATACGGAGCATGTTTTTTCCGTCCGCAACATCCTTTTCCACCAGAATACCGGTGAGGTTGAATTGGGATTCTCCTTCCGGGGCCACGGAAAAAATCGTTTTATCGATGAGTTCCTTAATTTTGTCGCTTGCCAGGGAAACAAGATTGTTTTCATCGTATTCCGGAAAAGCGGGAAATTCTTCACTGGGCATACCGGCCAGCTTATAGTCCGTTGAATCGGCAGTGATCTTTGCCCAATTGTTTTCCAATATTTCGATATGGATCTGATCCGCACCGGATTCCCTTACGATTTCAAAAATCTTTTTCGCAGGGAGAGTAATGGAACCGGGGGAGAGAATCTCTGCAGGCAGGGAGTTGCGAATGCCTATTTCAAGATCCGTGGCGGTTAAAAGAAGTGAGTCGGTTTTTGACTCGATCAGGATGTTGGAGAGAATAGCAATATTTCCCTTTTTACCGGTTACATTTTGCAGGGAAGCAAGGCCTGCTAAAAAATCATCTCGGGAGATATTAAAAATAAGGGACATAAGAGGCACTCCATAGAGTAGTAGTTGTTTTCTTTATTTTTAAAAGATTATGGTTATTAGGGGTGTTGATATGTTGAAAAAGACATTAACCTCCTGAATATTTTAACTATTTTTTCATTCACCAGGGATGGAGAAAAACTGGAAAAAATTAAAAAACAAGTTATCAACAGGTTTTAAAAATAGAATGAACAGCATACCGGGAAAAAGGGTTGAAAAGGTGTTGAAAAAAGATTGTCCGGGCCTTGACGGAAACAAGATAATAAAACCTCTTTAATTTATTGATTTTATTATAAAATATAAAAAATAAGACTGCGGACTGAATTTTTTAAAAAACAACTACAAAAAGATAGTGCAAAATCAAAAAAAATTCAATGATAATAAATAAAAAGATACTGTATTATGGGAATTTTCGAGCCGCCAAAACACCTCTTTTGTTGATGGTGGGGTGGAGAAAGAGGAATATGCGTATATTATATGGAAAATAATAAAAAAAATATATTAATAACAAGATGTTATGAGATATTTGCCAAGGCGATAGAGCTTCATACGTTTCCCGGGGCTGCAATGGGTGTTGCCTGGGGATTGGGGGAGAAAAGAAAGAGCCTGATCCAGCCGTACGGATACACCGATTATAGCCAGGAAAAACGGGTTACTGCTGTCACGGTTTACGACCTGGCCTCCTTGACCAAACCGCTGGCTACAGTCTTGGCGGTGCTCACCTTGTTGCAAGAGCAGCGGCTGCAAATTTCCGACCTGGTCTCGGACATCTTCCCCCAGGCAAGCAATTCCTTTCTGCACAGGGTCTCGATTAAAGATCTTCTCTGTCATTGCTCGGGTTTTCCTGCCCATAAACCCTATTATCTCGAATTGATCCGGCTGCCTGCGGAAAAAAGAAAAGAGATGCTTCTCAATCTGCTTTTTACGGAAGCACCGGCCTATGAAACAGGCACTGCCTCCGTTTACAGCGATCTTGGTTTTATGTTGCTCGGATTGATTGTGGAGAAGAAAAGCGGTTGCAGGCTGGACCATTTTTTTCGAGAAAAGATCGCCGAGCCGTTGGGGATTGCGGAAAAGATCTTCTATGGCACCACAGGGCCAGAGGGAAAAGGGGAGATCTCTAAAGCACTCTATGCCCCCACGGAGGAGTGTCCTTTTCGGAAGCGGCTTCTCTGTGGAGAGGTGAGCGATGAGAACTGTCATGCCCTGGGAGGGGTGGCAGGGCATGCTGGGTTGTTCGGTACCATCGAGGGGGTGTTGGAGATGGGGGTGCAGCTGCTCGAGCAATGGCAGGGGCGCAAGGAGCATTCCAGCTACCGGGCAAGCGATCTGCAGCGATTTTTAATCCCTCGGAATATCCCGGGCTCCACCTGGGCCCTCGGCTTTGATACCCCATCCGCCACAGGTTCCAGCGGGGGCAGATATCTTGCTCCCACCAGCGTCGGCCATCTCGGCTTTACCGGAACCTCCTTGTGGATCGACCCGACCCGTGATCTGGTCATGGTGCTCTTGAGCAATCGGGTGCATCCCAGCCGGGAGAATATTCGGATTAAGCAGTTTCGCCCTCTGTTTCACGAGACGGTGATGGAGAGTCTGGGTTTGGTGTAACTCAAGCGCTGTTTCACCTCTGTTCCGGGTACAACCGCAGGATATCCTCTTCGTTGGCCGCCATGATCCCGCGTTCGCTGATCAACCCTGTGATCAAGCGGGCCGGGGTGACGTCGAAGCCATAGTTCAAGGTAGGTGTATCCGGCGGGGCAATGGCGATGGTGGTCATTTCCGCCGTCTCGCTCAAGCCCCGGATATGGGTGATCTCCTCGCCGCTCCGCTCTTCGATGGCAATTTCAGTAAGACCGTCTCGAATCGTCCAGTCAAAGGTGGAGGAGGGCAGGGCCACATAAAAAGGGATTCCGTTGTCGTGGGCGGCCAGAGCCTTGAGGTAGGTGCCGATCTTGTTGGCCACATCGCCGCGGCGGGTGGTGCGGTCCGTGCCGACGATGACCAGATCCACCATCCCGTGTTGCATGAGATGGCCGCCGGTATTGTCGGCGATCAGGGTGTGGGGTATCCCTTCCTCTTTCAGCTCCCAGGCGGTGAGCTTGGCCCCCTGCAGCCAGGGGCGGGTTTCATCCACCCAGACATGCACCTTAATCCCTTCGCGATGGGCGGCATAGATGGGAGCGGTGGCGGAGCCGTAATCCACAAAGGCGAGCCAGCCCGCATTGCAGTGGGTGAGGATATGCACCACTCCCCCTTTTTTCTTCCGGCTGATCTCGGCAATGATCTCCTTGCCGTGCTCGCCGAGCCTCCGGCAGAACTCCGCATCCTCGTCGGCAATCTCGCAGGCAACCGCAAAGGCTCGGGCCCGTTTCGCGGCCAGGGTGGTTTCCTGGCCGATGGCGTCAAGCTGCCGGTTCACAGCCCAGGCCAGGTTGCTGGCGGTGGGCCGGGTCCGGATCAGATCCTCGGCCGCCTTCCGCAGAAACCCGGCAAAATCATGCTCCGGCGCGCTCAGGGCCGCAAGGTGCATGCCGAAACCCGCCGTGGCGCCGATGAGCCCGGCCCCGCGGACATGCATCTCCCGGATGGCTGTGCAGACCTCGGTAACCGTGCGCAGCTCCTCGATCACAAAACGGTGGGGCAGGTGACGCTGGTCGATAATCTTGACCACGGCTGGCTCTGTGGGAGAAGGCCAGATGGTTCGGTGGGGTGTGTCGGCAACGCGCATTTCAGCTCCGGGAAATCAAAGAAAAAAGGTGAAAAGATAATATGATATGAGACCCATACCAATGGTTGCGTAGATCAGCAGTCAGGAGGGGCAATCGCTTTCCCGCTGTTTTTTTACCATAAAGGCAAAGGTCAGACCGGCGACAACCAGGGAGGCGATAGTGGCAAGGGTATGGAGATTCATGGGCTTGGTTCCTTAGGTTTATGGTGACCACAGGGTAATCGGGAATTTTTCCGCTGCCAAGGATTTAGTAGTCTTAACAAGATAGCCAAATAAGATAAAAGCGAGCCACATTCCCCGGAATTGTAACTATTCAGCAGCGCCGCTTTGCTGCTGCTGCAGATGCGAGGAATAGGCCTGTGAGCAATAGCCAAGCTATGTGAACAGGTCTATGACAAAGTAGATGCGGTGTTGCTGATTAGTTACTAGTAGTCCTCCTTGACCCTGGCCAACGTCAGCACCATCACATCGGCCGCACCCGCTTTTTTCAAAACCCTGGCGCATTCGTTCACCGTGGTGCCGGTGGTGAAGACATCATCGATGAGGAGAATCTTTTTCCCGGGAATGTGTTGAGGTTTTACAACCCCAAAGGCATTTTTGAGATTGGTGCGGCGGGCCTTCCCGTTGAAACGGGTCTGCGGCTCGGTCACCCTGGTTCGGACCAGGAGATCGTGGGTGATCCGTCGGTCTTTTGGGAAGAAGGCGCGGGCCAGGAGCAGGGCCTGGTTGAAGCCGCGCTCCCGCAGACGTTTCGGGTGCAACGGCACGGGTACGATCCAGTCGGCCCCAGCCACCGCCGCCAGTTGGGGCATGAGGCAGTGGCCGCAGTGGTGATCGGGGCCGGCGGCCACGAGAAAGGTGCGGCCGCAACAGGGGCAGAGCGGGCTCTGGATAACATGAATCTTCCCCAGACAGTCCGGACAGAAGAGGAGCTCCGGCGAGAAACCCAGCGGTTTGGTGCAGGCAAGACAAAACGAGGGAAGCAGGAGATCGAGGAGGGATTGAAAAAACCGTTTGCCGCAATGGCAAAAAGCTGCGAGTGCAACAGCGGTTGCTTGGTAACTTCTGGAATTTCTGTTGCGGACCTGTGTCATCGTTTCCTTTTCAGGAGAGCAGCAGGGTTCATTCGGCCATAAATCTTTTGAGCACCATCAGGCCATCCGGGGTAAATTGTGCGGCAGCGGCGAGGGATTGCAGCTCATCCATCCCGAGAAAAAACCCGTCTTCCACCTCTTCCGGCTGCAGGACGAAGGGGCCCTCTGCCAAGCAGGAAAAGACGCGACCCCAGACCCGGTTGTTGTCGGCTTCATGATAAAAATCGAAATGGCTGGTCAGACCAACCTTGTGCACGCCCAGCTCTTCGGCCAGTTCGCGTTTTGCCGATTGCTCGTAGGATTCCCCGGCCAGGACCACGCCGCCGGTGGCGACATCCAGGTAACCGGGATAGATATCCTTGCTCATGGTCCGTTTCTGGACAAAGATTTCCTGCTTCCGGTTAAAGACCAGGATGTAGCAGGCCCGGTGGATGAGGCCCCCCTCCCGCATCACCCGTCGGGGCACATGCGCCACCTCGTGGTTCAGCTCATCAACGATCAGAACAATTTCATCACCTGGATTCATTTTTCAAGGGCTCCACTCCGCGGCTGTGCAAAAAAAAATAGGCTGTTGCGCTAAAATAACGGTACCATTGAGAGGTAGGTACGGCAACAGTGGTGTGTAGGCACCTGTGCACCACACCACCTAACTCTTGTATACCATGAAAAGCGAAGCCGGGGCAGGGAAGATCACGCATGCTGCTGCCGGAGGAACCATAATCTAAAGGACACCGTCGGCATGGAAAAAAAATTCCAGTTTTCTCTCAGCTATCTCTTCATCGCCCTGGCCATCTTCATCCTGCTCCAGAACTGGCTTTCTCCGCAGATCAACAATGTTTCCTACACCCAGTTCAAGAGCTACGTGGCGGATAAAAAGATCAATTCCGTGGTCATTTCCTCGACCCTGCTCAAGGGGTATGAAAAGGTTGAGACGGACATGAAGGAGCCCATGTTTCCCAAGGCGCTGTATGTGACCCCGCGCATTGATGACCGTAACCTTGTGGATTTTTTGGAAAAATATGGGGTCGACATCATTGCGGCCAATGAAAATACCTTTCTCCGCACCCTGCTCTCCTGGATTCTGCCCACCCTCTTTTTTGTCGGGATCTGGATGTTCATGATGAAACGCATGGGTCAGGCGGGCGGAGGCATGATGACCCTGGGCAAGTCCAAGGCCAAGATCATCGCCCAGACCGATCTGGGCGTTGATTTTAACTCGGTGGCCGGGCAGGACGAGGCCAAGGTGGAATTGGCCGAGGTGATCGAATTCTTGAAGACCCCGGAGAAGTTCACCCGTCTGGGGGCCAAGATTCCCAAGGGCATCCTCCTGGTCGGCCCTCCGGGCACGGGCAAGACCCTGCTGGCCAAGGCGGTGGCCGGGGAGTCCGGGGTGCCGTTTTTCTCGATCAGCGGTTCGGATTTCATCGAGATGTTCGTGGGGTTGGGCGCGGCCAGGGTGCGGGATCTTTTCGAGCAGGCCAACGCCAAGGCGCCCTGCATCGTCTTCATCGACGAGCTGGATTCCCTGGGCAAGGCCAGGGGCAGCGGCATGATGGGGGGGCATGATGAGCGGGAACAGACCCTCAACCAGCTGCTCGCCGAGATGGACGGCTTTGAGGTGAACAAGGGGGTGGTGATCCTGGCCGCCACCAACCGGCCGGAGATCCTGGATCCGGCCCTGCTGCGGCCGGGCCGCTTCGACCGGCATATCCTGGTGGACCGGCCCGACCTCAAGGAGCGGGTGGCGATTCTGGCGGTGCATGCCAAGGGAATCAAGCTGGACCTGGAGGTCGATCTTGAGATCATCGCCCGCCGCACCCCGGGGTTTACCGGGGCGGATCTGGCCAATCTGGTCAACGAGGCGACCCTGCTCGCGGTGCGCAAGGGCAAGGAGCAGGTGGAGGCGACGGAATTTGAAGAGGCCATCGACCGGATCGTGGCCGGCTTGGAGAAGAAAAATCGGGTGCTCAACGAGACCGAGAAGAAGACCGTTGCCTATCACGAAACCGGGCATGCCCTGGTGGCCACCTTCCGCAAGACCGCGGAAAAGGTGCACAAGATCAGCATCGTGCCCCGCGGGATCGGCGCCCTGGGCTACACCATGCAGCTGCCCACCGAGGACCGTTTTCTGATGTCCAAGACCGAGCTGCTGGAGAAGATCGATGTGCTGCTGGGGGGCAGGGCCGCGGAAAAGATTGTTTTCAACGAGATCACCACCGGCGCCCAGAACGATCTGCAGCGGGCCACGGATATCGCCCGCAGCATGGTGGCCATGTATGGGATGAACGAAAAGCTCGGCCAGGTAACCTACCTGCAGCAGGCCAACCAGTTTCTGCAGCAGGGTCAGGGTTTGTTTCAGCAGAAGGAGTTCAGCGATCAGACCGCCCTGCTCATTGACGAGGAGGTGCGCAAGATCATCGATGCGCGCATGGTGTTGGTGGAAGAGACCCTAGCCGAACAGCGCCCCTTGCTGGAAAAGATCGCCAAGGTCCTGCTTGAGAAAGAAGCCCTGGACGATGAAGAGTTCAAGGCCCTGGTGGGGGAAGGGGTTTAGCCCGCCAGATCCGCCAGCACCTTTTTCACCACATTGCCGTCCGCTGCCTTGCCGAAATGCTTCATGATCGGGCCCATGGCCTGCATGGCGCTCTTGAACTGGGAGAGGTCGATGTTTTCCTTGGCCCAGGCGGCGATCTCCTCTTCCGTGGCCATCTTGGGCAGGTATGCCTCCAGGATCTCAAGGTACTCGGAGCTGGTCTCTTTTTTGTACTCCAGGGTCTGCCGTTCCGACTTGCACAACCCCATGATCAGGCTGATGATGTCGTCGTCGGTGATCTCGTCGTCCCGCTTGGCCCGGGTGCTTTTTTTGCCGCTCTCCAGGGTGATGGGGGTGGTGATCTTGGTGGGAAATTCGCTGATGATGATGCGAAGAGCGCCCTTGGCCACCGCATCTTTTTTCAGCATGGCATTTTTCAGGTCGCTTTTCAGTTTGGCCAGCAGGGTCATGCCCATGGCCGCGTTCCAGCCGTAATCGCTCTCCGCACTCATAAATCTTCCTCGTTCTTAATTTTTACAGACAAACTCGGCGCCGACCGGGGCTGCGTTGAGGCATTGTGCGAGAATTTTTCCTTCCGCCTCGGTAATCTTGGCGCCGTAACGCATCATATTCCCGATACTTCTTTTCCATTCTCCCTTGCTTTTTTGTCCAAGCCTTTGGCAGATGCGCGATTTGTAATGGCAGACCTGACAGCGGCTGTTGAGAAGTTCCGTACATTGTGTACCGCCGGCAAAGGCAGCGGTGGTTGCACCAAGGGAAAACAAGAGCAGAAGGGCAAGAAGGGCGAAGGGTTTCATGGCACGCTCCCGGTCAGTGGAATTTCCAGAGCAGAATCAGGCCAAGGGCGAGAAGAAACGGGCCGTTGGCAATATAGACCACATAGAGGATGGGGTATTTCGAGCCGAGCATCTCCCTGAGTCGTGCCCTGTTGCAGAGCCTGGGAAACCAGAAGGCCACGGAGATGAAGAACCCGACAATGGCAAGAATAAGACCGGTGGTGGCAAGAATGGTATGCATGGCTCGGTTTAGGGGCTATTCGCTTTCAATTTCGGCGATGCGATTGGTGAGGATGGCCACACAGGCACCGGCACGTGTCATGCCTTGCTCGTTGCCCTTCTGCTCATAGTACATCTGACTGAGTTCCAGGGATTCCAGGGC
Organism: Thiovibrio frasassiensis; assembly: GCF_029607905.1. Lineage (NCBI taxonomy): Bacteria > Pseudomonadati > Thermodesulfobacteriota > Desulfobulbia > Desulfobulbales > Thiovibrionaceae > Thiovibrio > Thiovibrio frasassiensis. Next base: position 1,023,260 of record NZ_JAPHEH010000001.1, on the reverse strand, counting down.
AAGCCTCAGGTTTTTGAGCTGGGCTCTGGCCGGGTCTGTCTGCCAAAGGGCGATGGCCTCACGGGCCTGGTCTTCGCTGTTGATGTTCATGGGCGGGTTATTCTGTCGCGTTGGGGCTGAAATTTGCAATGAATCGCTGTGCGGATCATTGGACATCGTTAGAGAAGAGATTGTACCTCTTTTTCAAAGAATGAAAAGCAAAAGGATAGGCGAGACGGTGCAGAAGGTTCAGGTTGTAGCAATCATGAAAAAATTTACGATGGTCTCGGCTGCGGTCGATCCGGTCCATGATGTGGCTGTAGTTGTTGCGGCCGAATCGCTCCCAGAGATAGCGGTTGACGAAGCTGGCTTTCTGTTTGTCTAAGAATCGGCGACGGGCTAACTCCTGGTAGCTCGTACCCTCGATGAGGCTTTGCGCCGCCAGAGCGCCGGAAAGCACGGCGGTGCGGATGCCGAAACCCCAAAGCATATCCTGCAGCCCTGCCGCCTCCCCGACCAGCAACTGCTGTTTGTCTTGAAAAACAGGGGCCAGGAGAAAACCGCCCAGCCCGCCCACCGGTTTTGGTTCTTCCATGTCGAAGTCGACAAATTTCTTGAAGAGTCGTTCCGTTTCGGCCAGGCAGCGGTTTACCTCGGAAAAGTTGTCAAAGAGGACGGTGCAGAGGCAGCCATACCCCTTGGCGGCCAGGAGGTAGGCATACCCCTTGTACGCCGCCCGGTCATTGACCAAGCCGTAGGCCGCATCGGGCAGAGAGGTCTTGAAGACGAACCCCTTGTCGATGGCAAAGCGGTGGTGCACCAGGGGGCCGCTGGCGACGATATCCGCCTCTGCGGGGGCGAGGGGCTGGTTAAAGAAAATGTCGACCCCGGCCGCCAGGGCCTGCTCCTTGAGACCCTGGTCCAGGCTGCCCGCCATGGCTCCGCGCCGGATCAGATAAAAGCCGGGGCGCGAAGAGGTGAAGGGCCAAGCTTTTTCGCCATTGAAGACGGTGAGGGCGGAAAAGGGGGTGCAGTCAAAGTTGATCGCCAGACCAAGGGCTTGGAACTCGTCGAGTACGTCGCGTTCTTCCGACCAGTTTTCCAGCCCCTGCAGGTCGCCGTAAAACACCCTCCCCACATCATGGTTTTTCTCATGGACCTGGGCCTGGTACCCAGCCTTTTGCAGGACGATGGCGGCCGTGAGTCCTGAGGGCCCACCGCCGAGAATTTTTATGGTTTTGGCCATGGGGCACGACCTCGCTCGCCTGTGTACGCAACATCTGTCTAAAAAGGGGAGAATCCGCTCTGGCTCTGTAAAGAGTATGCAGGCAATTGGCGGGATTGGCAAGGGCGAGAAAAAAATACCCCCTGAAGACCAGAGTGCGTGGCTTCAGGGGGTGGATGGTCCGGGGATCGAGCTGGGGTCGGTTTACACCTTATAAAAATTTTCCTTTTCCGCGCCGCACTTGGGGCAGACCCAGTCATCGGGAAGATCGGCAAAGGCAGTGCCCGGCTCAATGCCGTTTTCGTAATCGCCTTCCGCCGGGTCATACACATATCCGCAGGGGCATTCATACTTGTCCATAATAGCTCTCCTTTTTTTGCCTTCCAAGACTCAGGGGATGGATCAGTCCATGGTTTCCATGTCTCTGCCGCAGCATTTGGGGATCTCGCTGCCCTGTTTCACATTCATGTACTTGTTGCAGACGGAACAGTAATAGGTGTTGTCCGCCGTGGCTTTCAGGTCCGACCACTGGGTTTTGCCGCCGGGGATTCCCTCGATCACAAAACGGGCCAGGTTTTCCTTGGCCGGGATGTACTCGCCGATGGGCACCAGCTTTTTGTTTTCCCGCAGGCAGTCGACAATGACCCGCCAAAGAAGCTCCATGGCAGCGGTTTCCTGGGCATTGCCCGGCTTGAACTCCACAACGTTTCTGTCAACACTGATATCCATGCGTCACCTTTTTTAATTAGTAATAATTCCTAATATAATAATTTTTGCAGAAAAATCCACGGAAAAAACAGGGGGCAATTTCCCAGAAGTTGGCGATGGTGTCCGCTTCGGTGTTCCTAGTGTTTATAGCCGTCCAGGTGGAGGGTTTTTTTCTCTCCCTTGTTTTTGTACATGGCTTGGTCTGCCTGGCGGAGGAGGTCGTCGATGGAGCAGGGGCTCAGATGTTCGAAGCGGCCCACCCCGACACTGAGGGAGAGCGGGTATTGCCGATTTGTCATCCGGTTGGTTTTTTCGATGGTTTCGTTCAGGCGGATCAGAATGTTTCGCTCATTGCCCAGTGCCGAGTTGTCCGTGCAGAGAATGACAAATTCGTCTCCGCCCAGCCGTGCGACAATATCGGCGAGACGGAAGGTGTCTTGCAGCAGGGTGGCGGCTTCAATGAGTGCTTGGTCGCCCACGGAGTGGCCCAGGGTGTCGTTGATCCATTTCAGGTTGTCAAAATCCACATAGACGAGCAGGAGGTCGTTTTTGTCGCGCACGCTGATCTTGATCAATTTGTCGGCCAGGGTCATGAAGCCGCGCCGGTTGAACAGGGAGGTAAGCTCATCGGTCATTGCCGATTCCCGGAGCTTTTCCTCCATTTTCTTGCGTTCGGTAATATCGGCAAAGGTGACCACTGTGCCCGTGATTTCATAGTCTTCCTGAATCGGGGTGGCGGTATAGCGGACGGGAAAACTCTCCCCATTTTTTCGCCAGAATGTTTCGGTGCCCTTGCGGACAATGCCATCCTGACCCGTCGCATGGATCGGGCAATCGGTCAGGGGATACGCCCTGCCGTCAGGCTTGTGGTAATGGACGATTTCATGCAGTTTGTTGCCCAGGGCCGCCAGGTCATGGGGCTCATAGCCAAGCATGGCAAGGGCGGCGGGGTTGACAAAGGTGACGTGGTTTTCCTGGTCGAGGCCGAAGATCCCTTCGCTCACCGTATTGAGGATGCGTTCCTGCTGGTGGCGCAGCAGCTCGAGTTCCCGCGCCGCAGTGATTTTTTCGGTGAGATCCCGCATGATGGCGATGATAAAGGTGTGTTCCTCATCCTGGCTGGGGAGAAAATGGATGGTGATCATCTTGCCGTTGAGCAGGATGGGCGCGGTGTCATCGATGATCACCGGATCTTGGCCAGGGCTGTGCAGCAACGCGCGCACCCGCTCCCGGTGTTCTCCGGTGAAAAGATCAAAAAAGCTGGAGGCGAGCAGGTTTTCTTCCTGCAAGCCGCACAGCCCCATGGCGGCAGCGTTGGCATGGAAGATCTTGCCCTCCAAGGTGAACTCCATCACTCCCTCGGGCATGCTGTTGAAGATGATTTCATAATGCCGTTTGGAACATAAGAGCTCCGAGGTGATATGGCGTTTGTAGAGGTCTTCGCCGCCGAGAATCTTGCCCTGCAATGCAGGGAGGGTGCCATTGTCGATATGTTCGATAACCTGGGCGATATGCGCTTCGGTATTCTTAAAAGGTCCCTTGGCGATGCAGGCAGCGGCCCCGAGGCTGAGAATATGGGCTTCATCCTCAAGCATGGTGGATGAATAGATGATGATATGGACCTCTTTGAGTTCGGGACGGCTGCGGATAACCTGACAGAGCTTTTCCCCGCTGATATTGGGCATGATCAGGTCGGTGAAGACGATGTCCGGGGTTACCTTTTTGAGAATCTCCAGGGCCGCAAGTCCGTCTTCCGCGCTGATCACCTCGTGGCCCATTCTTTTCAGGAATTCCACCAGCAGTTTCAAGACAACAGGGTGGTTGTCCACCACCAGAATCGTTTTCATGGCTCTCGGTATCCAGTATCCAAAGATTTTCACGTCGGGGAAAGTCCCTTTTATAACGGAAAAACCGCAAAAATCAACTAATTTGGCTCATCCCAACGGGTGCATAGAGCGGGCTGGATTATTATCGGTCAATGCCCCTGAAGGGCCAGGATGACATCCACAGCCACTGCAACAATGGAAAGGATAAAGATGAAGAGATAGTTGAGGTGTTCCTTGGATTTGATGATGGAGGAGAGCACGTAGTCGATGAGTTCTCTGTCCGTGGAGCTGATTGCTTCCGGGGAGCGGATTTTTTCCAGCAGCCGGTTTTCGCGGATGGCCTTTTTGCGTTTTTCGGAAATGTAATAGCGGTAGGCGAAAAAAAAGATGTAGCCGATGACCCCGAAATACCAGACCGGTCGCAACAGTTCCGGCCTGAAGGTGTTGATGATGGTCACCAGCCGGAAGGCTACGGCGGAAAGCAGGCCGATCACCAGAAAAAGGTAGATGACAAAAGGGGGAACGGTGTGGGGTTTGTTGCGCATGGAAATTCCGTAGGGTTGTAATGGGTTCAGTCGCTGCAGCCGCAGGACTCTTTTTCCGCCAGACAGAGGGGACAGAGCAGCTCGCCGCTTACCCGGACCAGCTCTGCCGACCGGAATGCTTTACCGCAAACAGTACAGTGTGCAAGCTCCTTCGCCTTCGGTTGCGGCGACTCGCTCTTTTTCACTCAACGCGAACCGCGGTGCCGCTGGCGCTGACCATGAGCATGCCGTTTTTTTCGCCAAGCACCTCGTAATCGAGGTCCACCCCGACGATGGCATTGGCTCCGAGCTGGCTTGCGGCCGCGCGGAGTTCTTCCAGGGCAATTTCTCGGGCCTGGCGCAGCTCTTTTTCGTAAGCGCCGGAACGGCCGCCCACGATATCGGTGATGCCGGCAAAGAGATCGCGAAACAGGTTGGCGCCGACAATGGCTTCGCCGGCGACCACGCCAAGATAGGCGGTGATTCTTTTTCCGTCAAGGGAGGGGGTGGTGGTAATGATCATCCGCGGTTTTCTCCTGTTGGTAATGCATCGATTTCCTTCGCCTTTTTTGGCGGCCCGATTGGGGAATCATCGTCCCGGATATGTTCCAGCACCCAGATATGCATCAAGCGCTTGAATTTATACAACCAGAGCATCCAGCTTGCCGCTCTGCTTCATGATGGTGTTCATCTTGGCGATGATCCTCTCATGCCTTTTTTTATGTTCCTCAAATTGCGGGTAGCCAAGCGCGAGCATGTATTCTTCTTCGTGCTGAAAACAGGTTTTCACATAGTCGTAGAGGGCAACGATGTCCCCCTTGATCTTCGCGACTTTTTCCCCGCTGGCGGCGATATCGTTGTCCAACTCGATCAGGTGTTGGTGTTCGGCGTCGATCTCTTCGTTGCCGATGCTGTATGTGTCGCGCCAGATAATTCGCCCAGGCAGAACCTCACCCCTGCGGCGTGCAGGAAGATGGTACATTGTATGGCGGAGGGATGCGGAAAACAACCGGTAAAATCAGGGTCAGGCGTTGGCAAAGCGCAGGGAGGCGGACAAGATGCTATTTGCAATCCCAGACGGTATGTGCTAATTCTTTTCACTTTCCACCCCGGGTTTGGTGCTTGGTTTTTCAGCGGAAACCCTCCTTTTTTCAGGGGAACCCGGATTCTCTTTCAGCTCCGGCATTGTCGAGCCAGATATAAGCCGGCACACGCAATGGTAACGGCGACGAATTAATGCGCAACACCGCCTAAAAAAGAAGGAAAAAATATGACCAGCCAAAAGATTATCTATACGGAAGTCGACGAAGCGCCTGCCCTGGCAACCTATTCCCTGCTCCCGATCCTGCAGAGTTACACCAGGGGCTCGGGTATTGCCGTGGAAAAAAATGATATCTCCCTGGCCGGGAGAATCATCGCCAACTTCCCGGAAAATTTGAGCGAGAGTCAGAGAGTCCCTGATTATCTGGGCGAGTTGGGCAAGCTGGTCAAGCTGCCGACGACCAATATCATCAAACAGCCCAATATCTCCGCGTCGATTCCCCAATTGCAAGGGGCGATCAAGGAGCTGCAGGAACAAGGATATGCCATTCCGGACTATCCCGAGGCGCCGAAAACCGAGGCGGAGAAAGCGCTGCAGCTGCGGTTTGCCAAGGTCTTGGGCAGCGCGGTCAATCCGGTGTTGCGGGAAGGAAATTCCGACCGCCGGGCAGCGGCATCGGTCAAACGGTTTGGCCAGAAAAATCCGCATCGGATGATGAAACCCTGGCCCGCCGAGTCGAAAACCCGGGTCGCCCATATGACGGCAGGGGATTTTTACGGCAGTGAAAAGTCGGTAACGCTTAACAAGCCATGCGAGGCACGGATCGAGTTTGTCGGCGCGGATGGCGCGACCACGGTACTCAAGGAGCGGACCGCCTTGCTTGCCGGGGAGATTATCGATGTTTCGGCGATGCAGGTGGCCAGCCTGCGCACATTTTACGCAGAGCAGATCCAGGCGGCGAAGCAGGAAGGGGTGTTGTTGTCGCTCCATCTCAAGGCGACCATGATGAAGGTTTCGGACCCGGTCATGTTCGGCCACTGTGTTTCCGTTTTTTATCGGGATGTTTTTGCCAAGCACGCTGCGGCGATCAACGAGCTGGGGGTGAACGTCAACAACGGTCTGGGGGATCTTTACGCCAAGGTCCAATCCCTGCCCGAGGTGCAGCGGCAGGAGATCGAGGCTGATATCCAGGCGGTCTATACGAAAAATTGCCAGCTGGCCATGGTGGATTCCAGTAAGGGGATCACCAACCTGCATGTCCCCAACAATATCATTGTCGACGCCTCCATGCCGGTGGTGATCCGGGACGGCGGCCGGATGTGGGGCGCCGACGATCAGCTGCACGACACCATCGCCATGGTGCCGGACCGCTGCTATGCCACGATCTACCAGGAGGTTGTGCTCGATTGCAAACAGCACGGCGCTTTTGACCCGGCCACCATGGGCTCGGTGGCCAATGTCGGGCTGATGGCGCAAAAGGCCGAGGAGTACGGCTCCCACGACAAGACCTTTATGGCGCCGGGGAAGGGCATAATCCGCATGGTCGACACGGCTTCCGGCGAGACCCTCCTTGCCCAAGAGGTGGCAGAGGGCGACATCTTCCGGGGCTGCCAGACCAAGGATGCGCCGATCCGGGACTGGGTAAAACTGGCGGTGAATCGTGCCAGGGCCACCAATACCCCGGCGATCTTCTGGCTGGATGCAAACCGGGGTCACGATGCCGAGCTCATCGCCAAGGTGCGGGCATACCTGCCCAACCACGATACCACCGGCCTCGACATCCGGATCATGCAGCCCGTGGAGGCGATGCGCTTCTCGCTGGCCCGGATCCGCAAGGGGGAGGATACCATCTCCGTGACCGGCAATGTCTTGCGCGACTATCTCACCGATCTTTTCCCCATTCTCGAGCTGGGCACCAGCGCCAAGATGCTCTCCATCGTGCCGTTGATGAACGGGGGGGGGATGTTCGAAACCGGGGCGGGCGGTTCAGCGCCCAAGCATGTGGAGCAATTCTTGCGGGAAGGGCATCTGCGCTGGGATTCCCTCGGGGAGTTTTGTGCGTTGGTCCCCTCCTTTGAGCATATCCATGCCACCTTCAAAAACGAAAAAGCCCAGCTTTTAGCGGAAACGCTCGATGCGGCCATCGGCAAGTTTCTTGAAAACGAACGCTCCCCCTCCCGCAAGGTGGGCGAGCTCGATACCCGGGGCAGCCATTTCTACCTGGCCCTCTATTGGGCAGAGGCGTTGGCCGGCCAGAGCAAGGATCAGGAGATGCAGGCGCGGTTTGCCAAGGTGGCGCAGGCCCTTGCCGCCAACGAGGCAAGAATTGTCGCTGAGCTGAACTCGGCCCAGGGCAAGCCGATGGATATCGGCGGCTATTACCGGCCGGATGTGGCGAAGACCACGCGGGCCATGCGCCCCAGCCCGACCTTGAATGCAATAATAGATGGGGTTTGATTGCAGTTAAGAGGAAGCGGCAGGAAAGGCCAAGGATCTTGGCTGAGGTCTTTCGTGCCGCAACGGTCTGTTCGGGAATCATGCCATGAACAGGAGGTGCTGTATGCTGGCTGATCAGCGGGGGAGCAAGCGGCTCCTCTTCGTTTTTTGTCTCCGCACCCTTCTGCTGCTGGTAGGGGCCGGGCTTTTTTCCGGTTGCGCCCAGCAATTCGCCCTGAAGAGTGAGACGGCCAACACCATCTTTATTGCCGAGCAGGGGGAGGATGTGTTCCACCGCCATGCGCCGGCCTTTCTTGTTTACGAAGCAGACCTCTCCCATAACTGCATAGGCATGGCCGGGGCCCGGTACGATACCGCGGGCGCACCGGAGGTCTTTGTCGATCCGGACCGTCCCGCGATCTATGTGGGCGAGTATTCTTTTGCCACCGAAAAGGGGAACTACCGCAACCTGGTGTATCGGGTGCATTTTTCCAGGGTGCCTTTCCGCCATATAACGGCAGGAAAGCACGGCGGGATCCTGGTGCTGATTACCCTCAACGCAAACAAGCAGCCGGTTCTGGTCAGCACCGTCGGTACTTGCGGCTGCTATCTCACCATGACCCCCACCAATTTTTTACCGGACAGCTGCCTGCCGGAAGGGTTTAAGCGAGAAGCCCCCCTCAGGGTGTACGGCGAGACCCTGCCGGGCAGCCTGGACTACGCGGGGCGAGAGAATCCCCGTCTGCTGGTCTCCATCCGGCCGGAGGTCCACAGGGTAATGGACCTGCGCCTGGTGGATGACGACAGCGCGTTGGGGAGCCAAGGGGTTCCCCGGGAAAAAACAGATCTTCTCTCCGTGGAGACCCTGGAGCGGCTGGAGCTGCCCGGGGGAACGGAAACAACCAGCTTTTTCCATGAAAAAGGCGTGGCGCAGGGGTATGTCAAGGGAGCGCTCAAGCCTTGGGAGAGTCTGTTCATGAGCCCTTTGGCCCTGGATTTTCTGGTGGGCATGGATAAAGCCTACTACGGAGATCCGGCCAAGGGGCAACCCTTGTATACCAGTCTTAAACCCTGGGCCCAAGATGATTCCGACCTCCGCGATTTCCGCCGGTTTTTGTCATACTGGGGCTGGCGGCTCTGAAAATACCTCATTTCCTACCGGGAGTACTACCCCGCAGCAAAGATCATGATTGCGGCGTGGTGCCGTCCAACACCTTGCGGACCAGACCTGCCACTTCTTGTGCCTGAAACGGCTTGAGAAGAAAGGCACGGATCCCGAGTTGCTTCGCGCTCTCCGCATTGATCTGCTCGCTGAATCCGGTACAGAGGATGATGGGAATCTCCGGCTGCACCGCCAGAATTTTCTTGGCAAGCTCCTTGCCGGTGAGATGCGGCATGGACATGTCGGTGATGATCAGATCCACCTCCTGCGGATTGGCCTGGAACCAGGCCAATGCAGCGAGGCTGTCCGAGAGGCTGGTAATCCTGTAGCCATAGTCGGAGAGAAAGAGTTCGAGGAGGTGGCCGATTTCCCGTTCATCGTCCACCACCAGAATCCGTTCTGTTCCGCCCGGGATCTCTTGGGGTTCCGACTTTTCCTTGAGCTCCATTGGCGGTTGTTTGTACAGGGGCAGGTAAATGCTGAAGGTGGTGCCCAGGCCGGTGGTGCTGACCACCCGAATGTGGCCGCTATGGCTTTCGACGATGCCGTGGGTCACGGCCAAGCCGAGGCCGGTGCCCTTGCCCGCTTCCTTGGTGGTAAAATAGGGTTCAAAGATCCGCTCAAGCAACCCGGTATCCATGCCGCAGCCGGTGTCGCGCACCATCAGTTGCAGATAGTCGCCGGGTGGTAGGGGGGGAGAAATATCTGCCGCAGCCGGTTCGGAAAGCGAAACGGTGAGGGTGCCGCCCTTTTCCTCCATGGCATGGTAGGCATTGGTACAGAGGTTCATGACTATCTGATGGATCTGGGTGGGATCGGCGAGCACGGCTCCGGAGCGGGCCGGAATATCCTGAACGATTTCGATATTGGCCGGCAGGGAAGCGCGCAGCAGCTTCAAGGCCTCCTTGACGATCAGATGGATCTCGATGGGTTTTTTCTCCTGCTCGCTTTGCCTGCTGAAGGTGAGGATCTGGTGGACCAGCTCCTTGGCCCGTTGCCCGGCAAGAAAAACCCCGTCGAGATAATTGCGGCAGGTGACATCCGAGTTCACCCGTTCCATGGCCAGCTGGGTGTAGCCGATGATGGCCGTGAGGATGTTGTTGAAATCATGGGCAATGCCGCCGGCCAGGGTGCCGATGGCCCGCATCTTTTGGGCTTGGCGCAACTCTGCTTCCGCCCGTTTGCGTTCCGCCATCTCCCTGGTCAGGGCGGTGTTTGTTTCAGCCAGCTCACGGGTGCGCTCGATAACCCGTTGTTCCAGCAGACTATGCGCCTCGCGCAGGACGGTTTCCGCCCGTTTGCGTTCGGTGATATCGGTGACGATGCAGACAATGCCGATGAGGCTGCCGTCCTGGTCCGCAAGAGAGGTTGCCGAGAAGAGCACCGGCACGCGATGCCCGTCCTTGGTGAGGAGCTGACGTTCTACCTTGCTGATCTCGCATTTCTGTGGTCCGCAGGGAGCAAAACGTGCCTCTATCTCCGCCGGGCTTTCAAAGAAGGAAAAGATCTTGTTTTCCACCAGCTCCTCTTCCGAGTAACCGAGCAGTTGGCAGAATGCTTCATTTGCCTGGCTGATTCTGCCGTCGGCGGTGGTTACCAGCAGGCCGTCACTCATGGAGGCAAGGATATTGTCCACATAGGCCTTGGCTGTGGTGAGATTTTGGTTGCTCCTGTTTAGGGAGGTGTTGAGACCCACAATCCGGTTCAACAGCTGACCAAAGCTGAAGTAGAGAAACAGGCTGGAAAGCACGAGAAGAAACAGGGCGAGCAGGATGACCTTAATGATGAAATTTTTGGAGTTGGCCAGTTCCTGGCTGATGTCCAGGGCAACGAGAATCTTGGCAATGGGTTTCTTTTGGAAATTGCGCAGTTCGATGTTGGAGAAAAGGATATAGGTCTTGCCATCGACGGCGAAGCGGTCTGGGGCATGCTCCAGTAGAATCGTGGGGGCAATTTTTGCGAAAAGGCCGTTTTGCAGGGGCAAAAAGGTATATTCTCCCTGTTCGATCCGTTTGCCTCCAACCAGGGTCGCCTTCTGCCAGCTCTCTGTTTTGACGGCAATGGCGATCTCGGGGCTGATGTGTTGCTGCAAGAGGGTGACAAGTTGTTTATGGCTGATGCCGAACTCCAGGGCGCCGATATACTCTTCGCCGGCGAACATCGGTTGCACAACCCGGTAGAAAAGTCCCATTTTGCCGACTTCGTAGCCGATCCGTTGTTTGTGGAGTGTGTTCACCTCACGGATAATGGGGCGGATCTCGACGAGATCGTCGCTATGCAACTCCGGCAGATGCATGCGCAGGAAGGAGGAGTTGTCCGGCAAGTGGAAGTGCATGAGGGAGAAGTAGGGGTTTTCGGTCTTGATCGTCTTGTAAAAGGGCAAGGCCGCCTGATAGAGGGCTTCCCGGTCACGTCGGGCAAAGGCGTCGATCACCTCTTGCTTGGTGGTGGCAAGGCTGACGATCCGTGACTTGTATGCGATAAAAACTTGGTCTTGCAGGTTTTCCGCGAGAAAATTGGCGTTCTCCCTCTTGGTTCGAATATCGTTATCCAGCTGGGCATTTTGCTGTTGGATGGACATGAAAACGAAGACCGAAGTCAGGATGGTGATGGTGAGCATCACCGAGAGGATCGATTTGGCGCGGATATCCATCAGCGGATCACCTGCGTAGGATCAGGACAACACATGGACAACAGATCGGTGTGCAGCGTCTTGAGCATCCTATCTCCTTGTGGAAGTATCTAGTCTTATTGCAGATACTTTTATGGTAGCAGCAAAAAAAAATATCCGTCAAGCAAAGGAAAGGACACGATGAACTTTGTTTGTTGCGGGCGCGGAATAAGCCCGATTCAGGCCCGGATCAGGGCGAGCAGTTCCGCGGTTTTTGCCTCCATCAGCGCTCTGTCGCCTCGGGTTTCCACATTGAGGCGCAGCACCGGTTCGGTGTTGGATTTTCGGATGTTGAAGCGGAAATGCTCCGCGGTGAAGCTCAGGCCGTCGGTGTAATCCTTTCCCCCCGGGGTCTCGGCGTAAAAAGCCTCCACCCGGGCGATGACCGCATCCGGATCCGCGACCCGGTTGTTGATCTCGCCGCTCACCGGATAGGCTTCCTGCCGGGCGCGCACCAGTTGGGAAAGGGGTTGGCCTGAGCGGCTGAGAATCTCGGCGACCAGCAGCCAGGGGATCATGCCGGAGTCGCAGTAGGCAAAGTCGCGGAAGTAATGGTGGGCGCTCATCTCGCCGCCGTATACGGCATCTTCACTGCGCATCCGCTCCTTGATAAAGGCGTGCCCGGTCTTGCTCAGCACCGGTTGGCCCCCGGCTTGGCTCACCAGCTCCCGGGTGTTCCAGACCAGGCGCGGGTCGTGGATGATCTTACCCCCGGGGTTTTTGGCCAAAAGGGCCTGGGCCAGCAGCCCGACCATGTAATAGCCCTCGATGAATGCGCCCGTCTCGTCAAAGAGAAAGCAGCGGTCAAAGTCGCCGTCCCAGGCAATGCCGAAGTCGGCCCCATGCTCCCGCACGGCCTGGGCGGTGATGGCCCGGTTTTCCGGGAGCAGGGGGTTGGGCACCCCGTTGGGAAAGGTGCCGTCCGGCTGCCACTGGAGCCGGATGAACTCGAAGGGCAGTCGGGCACCAAGGCGGTCGATGATCGGGCCGGCACAGCCGTTGCCTGCATTGGCCACGATTTTGAGGGGTTTCAATGCCCGTGTCTCGACATAACCGAGCAGGTGCTCGATATAGGCGGGCGTGTTGTCCAGGGTGGTGAGGGTGCCCGGGGTGGCTGCGGTTACTCGTTTGCCTTCTACCGCTAACCGCTCGATCTCTTTAAGGCCGGTGTCTCCGGAGATGGGCCGAGCCCCCGCCTGCACCAGTTTCATGCCGTTGTAATCCGCCGGGTTATGGCTGGCGGTGACGATGATCCCGCCGTCCACCGCAAGATGGAAGGCGGCAAAGTAGATCTCCTCGGTGCCGCAGAGGCCGAGATCCACCACATCCACGCCGGCCTCGAGAAAGCCGGCGGCCAGGGATTTGGCTAGGGCCGGGCTGGAGATCCGGATGTCGTGGCCGATGGCCACTTTTTTCGGGGCCAACAGCGTGCTGTAGGCCTGCCCAATCCTGAAGGCCAGCGCCTCATCGAGTTCTTCGGGCACCCGGCCGCGGATATCATAGGCTTTGAAGCAGGGAAGCAGTGCGGGCATGAGCGGATCTCTTTGAAGGAAAATTTATTTTCGGGTAGAGTGTTTTTTTTAACAAAACCAGGACAGCTAATCATGGAAGCCCCTATTCTGCAACCGGAACTTGCCGCAAAGATAGCCGATCTCTACGGACGGATGGAAAAGGCGTATGACATCGTCGCCCGCCAGCTGGATTTTACCTGTACGGGGTGCCCGGACAACTGCTGCGATTCCTATTTTCTCCATCATACCTATGTGGAATGGGCCTATCTCTGGGTGGGGCTCATGGCGCTTGCGCCGGAACTCCGCAAGGGTATCGAAAATCGGGCCGCCGAGTATGCCGCCGCCTGTACGCATGCCCTGGATCGGGGCGAACGGCCGCAGGTCATGTGTCCGCTCAACGCAGAGGGGCGGTGCAGCCTCTACCTCCACCGGCTGATGATCTGCCGGATGCACGGGGTCCCCTCCAGCCTCACCTTTCCCAATGGCCAGGGCAAAAAATTCCCCGGCTGTTTCCGCTGCCAGGAGATCGTCGGCACCCGCCAGGCCACACCCGCGGTGGAGCGCGCCCCTCTCTTCCGGGAGCTGGTGGCTCTGGAGCAGGAACTGCTTGGGGAGCAGCAGGGCCAGATGCCCAAGGTCAAGAAGACCATCGCCGACATGATCCTGATGGGGCCACCGAGGGTGTAGGTGTTTCAGGAAAGTGAGCATAAAAAAAGCCCGGCGCATGGATAATGCGTCGGGCTTTTTTTGTCATTGATGGGGAGGCGTTTATTTTTCCCGCATCAACTCGGCAATCTGGAAGGCGAGCTCCAGGCTCTGCTCCGCGTTGAGGCGGGGGTCGCAGTTGGTCAGATAGTTCTCTGCCAGGTGGTGGTCGAGGATTTTTCTCCCCCCGCCTGTGCATTCGGTGACGTTTTCCCCGGTCATTTCAAAATGGATGCCGCCGGGCACCGTGCCCTCACTCCAGTGGATCTCGAAAAACGAGCGGATCTCGTTCATGATCTCGTCAAAATTCCTGGTTTTGTGGCCGCTTTCCGCAGTGTAGGTGTTGCCGTGCATGGGGTCGCAGCTCCAGACCAGCTTGAACCCCTCTTTTTTCATCTCCCTGGCCAGCAGTGGCAGACCGTCGCCGATCTTTTTCGCGCCGAACCGGGTGATCAGGGTCAACCTCCCAGGTTCGTTCTCCGGGTTGAGGGTGCGAACCAGCTGTTTGACATTGTCGATGTCGTGGTTGGGCCCGATCTTGACCCCGATGGGGTTGTGCACCCCCCGGAAGAACTCCACGTGCGCCCCGTCGAGCTGCCGGGTGCGCTCGCCGATCCAGAGCATGTGGCCCGAGCAGTCGTACCAGTCGCCGGTCGTAGAGTCCTGGCGGGTCAGGGCCTGCTCGTAGCCTAAAAGCAACGCCTCGTGCGAGGTGTAGAAGCTGGCCTGCTTGAGCTGGGGGATATCGGTGTCGATGCCCACGATGCGCATGAAGTTGATGGCCTGGTCGATCTGGCGGGCGAGCTTTTCATACTGTTGGCCCTGGGGTGAGTTTTTGACAAAGGCATTGTTCCAGGAATGGACCCGCTCCAGCGCCGCATAGCCGCCCTGGGTGAAGGCACGCAGGAGGTTCATGGTGGAGCAGGAGAGGTAATACCCCTTCAGCATCCGTTCCGGATCCGGCCGCCGGGCCTCGATGTTCGGTTCGATCCCGTTGACCATGTCGCCCCGGTAGCTGGGGAGCTCGATGCCCCCAACCATTTCGGTGTCGGCGGAGCGCGGCTTGGCGTACTGACCGGCCATGCGGCCCACCTTGATCACCGGCTTGCCGCCGGCGTAGCTCATGACCACCGCCATCTGGAGGATGACCTTCAGGAGTTCCCGGATGGCCGGGGCGGTGCACATGGAAAAGGCCTCGGCGCAGTCGCCGCCCTGGAGGAGAAACGCCTCGCCCTCGGCGGCCATGGCCAGCTCTTTCTTCAATTCCCGGATCTCCCCGGCAAAAACCAGGGGCGGCAGCTGGGAGATGGTATCCACCACCTGAGCGAACTCCTTTTTGTCCGGCCAGTTGGGTTGTTGCAGGGCGGTGCACTGCTGCCAGCTTGTCTTGCTCCAGGGTGGCTGTGTCATGGCGTTGTCTCCGTTTCAGCGACTGAGCCGCGAAATCTATTAGAATGGGTTCGCGGTGAAGGTATAACTATTTGGAATTATTGAGTTCTCGCGCATAAATCGTTCTTGTGCCCTGTGTAGCGTCTGCAACTCAACCTTCTTTTGCTCCGGGCAGGGCGCAGGGTCCGCCGGCACAGCAGACCTCAATATCAAAGGCGTTGAGGATGCGCAACTCCGGTTCCCGCCGTTCCGGGGGTACGGGGGTGAAATCCAGGGAGGGCAGCATGGTCACCAGCGACTCCCGGGTGGGGATGGCCCCAAGGCCGGTTCCCAGCACCTTGCCGGTTCTGGTGTCCAGCAGCTCTCCATCTTCGCCATTGCTTACGACGGCAAGGGGGATCAGCTGGCTCTCTTCGAGGACCCTGGCGGCCGCGATGGCCGGGCGTTCCCGGGTTACCAGCGAGCCGGGCCCGTAGCGCACCACCATGACCCGTCGCCCTTCAAGGCGAACCACGATATCGATCTTGGAAACCACGAACTGATGGGCGAACAGGGTTTCAATCCTGCGCCGCATCTCCACCTCACCCTTGGCAAACCCCCTTTCCTCCACAAGCAGCCGGGCCAGTTTTTGGCGGTAGCGCTCGTCATCGGTGTCCACCAGGGTTTCCCCGGTAATGAAATCGTCGAGGTTGCCATAGATCATGTGGTGCGAGGGAATGTCTGCCATAACTTCTAGGCCTCAAATAAAGAGCAGTCAGAGGAAGATGTTTCCTCCTTACTGTTCATTTCTTTGCGTGCCCAAAGAAACGAACCAAAGAAAGGGCACCCGGTGTCTCTTGTCCCGCCGTTGGCGGGATACCCTGTGCTCCTCGATGCTGCCGGAGCTTTGCAAACTCGGCTTTCGCCTCAAACAGTGCAAATCCCCTTTTCGGCAGCCTCTCCGGTGCTCGGCTGCGTGCCTATGGGATTATAACTGCCAAACCTCCAAACAAAAAAAGAGGAGGCCGCAGCCCCCTCTTTAGAAAGGCCGTCCCGGATTCGAGAAAGCGGCCTCTATATACTACCGCTTTTTTACAGGGTCAGCCAGGACTCACTGAACACGTTCTGGCCGCTCAACACCTTATAGGTTTTATAATGCTCCAGCGCGGTGCCGGTCAACCCTGCGGAATCGGGATCGTTGCCGTCCATCATGTTGTGGACCATGTCCACCAGCTCCTGACGCTCGCCCTTGCAGATCGCCATGAGCTCGGCATCGTAAGCGTTGACGATGGCGGTGGTGATCCCGTACTTCATCAGCATGATCAGGTAGGTGCGGTCCAGGTACTTGCGCAGATGCTCGGCCACGCCGTTACTGACGTTGGAGAGACCCACGGTGGAACCAGCGCCGGGGGCGATCTCCTGCAGCATGGACATGAACTCGAGGCCCGAGGCGATCTGGTCTGCGCCCAGGGTGATGGGGGTGCCGATCGGGTCGAAGAGCATTTTTTCGTTGGGGATGCCTGCCTCGGCCAGAGCCATCATCAGGTCAACGGCCATGGCGCAGCGCTCGTTGGAGTCGCGGGGCATGCCCTCCGGGCCCCAGAGCAGGGCGATAACGTTGCAGCCTGCCTCGGCGGCAACGGGGATGAGCTTTTCCATCCGCTCGGGCTGGGCGGAGATGGAGTTCATGATCGCAGCTTCGCGGTTTTTTACCACCTTGAAGCCGGCAGCCATGGCATCGGTGTTGGTGGTGTCCAGGCAGAGGGGCACGGAGCTTGCCGCTTCCACGGTCTGCACAATCCAAGGCATCAGCTCGATCCCGTCCTTACGGGCCGGTCCGATGTTGAGATCCAGGTAGGAGGCGCCGGCGGCGGACTCTTCCTTGGCCATCTCCTGAACAGGACCGGGATTCCGTTCCTTCATGGCGGTGCCGCTTCTTTTACCCATGATGTTGATGCTTTCCGCAATGGCTGCTACCTTGATCATTGTTTTCTCCCGTGCTGTGGTTTCAATCGTAATATATATTTAGGAGCCGTTACGGCTCTTTATGCCGGTCTTCGTATTGCAAAGGTGATCGCGTGCCACCAACGGGTTTTTCGCGCTCCTGTTGGAAGCGGCTGTTTTCCCGCGTGTTAAGAGGGCATGGTAACGTGGGAAAATAGCGTTTTACACAACGGATGTCAACAGGCAACCGCCCAAAACGGTGGAAAAAAATATCGAATTGATGCGTAAATCGGTGGATATACCTAGGTCCGCGGCTTGCTTTCCCTGTGCTCTGTCACCTGCCTGAGCGCCTCGAAGATATCCATGGGCGAGGTGTTGTTGGTACCGGCGATCTCCTTGATGGTCATGGCTGGGGTGGCGGTAATCTTTTTGGCCGCAAGCCCCTGGACGACCGCAGCGCAGTCGAGCCGGTATTCGCGGCAGATATCCGTCAGCGGCTTCATGCCGAAACCTCCGGGCGGGTTCGCAGGCAGGCTTTTGGCTTGGCCGGGTTGCGGCGGGGGCAGCATGGCCTCATACACCGCCTTTGGGGTCAGGGTGTTCATGCGGGCGATTTCGGCGATGGACTGGGATGGATCGCTGACCCGGATCTTGGCTGCAGCCAAGCGGCTCAGGCCGGCATCGAGATCAAGCTCCACCTTTTTGCTGAAGGTGGCCAGAGAGGAGAGTTCGGCATGGCCGTATGGGGGCTCGCCATATTTTTTGGCGGCCCTCTCCTTGATCTGGTCGCCGATGGTGATGATGGTGGAAAACGGAGGCAGTTCAAGATAGGTGCCCAGAGTAAAGGCCAGACAGAGGAGGAGGGCGATGGTGAGGTCTGTTGTGAAGAAGCGTAGTCTCCCGGCCCTGTTTTTCAGATAGGCGACAATGGGGCTCCAGTTGTAGTAGGTATGCAGGCAGATGGCGAGCAGGAACAGCACGCCCAGATTCACATGCAGACTCCCCCATTGGGTTTTGCTCAAGCCCCAGAGGTGCCAGTCCGACCAGTAGGCCACCCGCCCCTGGGGCACGATGTAGAGGATGATGCTGGTCAGCATCTCCAGGGCAAAAGAGAGCAGGGCGGTGAGGGAGGTGATTTTGCGCATGTTCATGGAGGTCTCCGGAGAGTTGCCTAAAATGAAGCATGGCCAGGAGCCTTGGTAGGCTGTCTGGCCATGCTGGGGTAAAAAAGTTTCTGATAAAGGGACTAGCGTCTTCCGCCGCCGCCCATGCCGCCACGGCTCATGCCCCCGCCAGAGCCGGACCCGGAGCCCATCCCGCCGCCCATGCCGGAGCCGGAACCCATGCCGGAGCCCTGGTCTTGACGCTGCTGCATCCGTTCTTGGTTCCGTTCCTGTTTTTCTGCGCGCATACCGCCCTGTCCCTGGCCATTTCCCGTCTGACCCATGGCCTTCTGTTTTTCCGCCGGGCTCATCTTCTGCACCCGGTTCTGCCATTCGTTCTGGAAGGCGTTGCGCTCTTCCACCGTGGACTGTTTCATGCTGCCGCGTTGGGCCGCCAGCTCCTCATTGCTCATTCCGCTGTAGTCGGTGGCGGCAAAGGCCAAGGTGGCGGTGAGCAGGGAGCCTGCCAGGATGGTGCTGATCCGGAACATTGTGCTTTTTTTCATGGGGAATTCTCCTGTGCGAATTATGTGAAGGTGAAAAACGGGGTAAGCAACAACACACTGTGGGGTAATGGATATCACGAATCATGCCAAAGGTCATGGGCTGTGGGCCATTCCCTTGAAGAACCGTGGATAATTGAAGATTGGGCACGGGCGCAACTCCCCGAGCCAGGAGAAATCTTGGATAATTTGTATCCATCAGAAGAATAGCATACGGGTAATTTTTGCGCAGCGTGGCACTTTGTCGCGGGATTCGTTGCCCAGGGTTTCACGTGAAACGTGGAGGAAATCAACAGGGAGCAGGCGGCAAGAAAGCGCTGGCTTGGGAAGGAGAAAACCCAGTTATCTCGGAGTGTTCCCGGAGGAACAAGAAAAAATCAACAGTTTTTCAACAACCAATCAACAGCAAATCAACATCCTATCAACAACCCAGTTGGGTCTGCATCAGGCAGGCATTTTGGCGGGACGCAGCCAGTTTTTTAAGAGCAACCGGGTGCAGTCGCCTACCAGGCGCGGGGTGTTGTGGCTTCGCGGCGCGGGGGAGGTTTCGGGTTTGCTTTGGAGCATCACGGCCTCGGCCAGATAGTGGAGATGCCAGCCGGCCTGGTGGGCGCGCAGGCAATAATCGGCATCACCGTAGTGCGCGGAAAAGCCCTCGTCCAGCAGGCCGATTTCGTCCATCACCTCCCTGCGGAAGACCAGGCAAGTGTCCAGGAGCCATTCCGGTTCAAAGGAGCGCAGGTGATCCTGCTCGGTGAGCAGATGTTTTTTCAGGATACTGGGGGCGGCCGGAAGCAGGCGGCCCAGGGGGGTGTGGAGGCAGAGGATCGTGGCCAACGAAGGGGCGGAACGCACCGAGGGGAGGACCATTCCGTGGGGGTCAACGATGCGGGGCGCGGCCAGACCCGCATCGGGGTTTTCATCGAGAAAACGGATCAGAGTGGTGAGGCTGCCGGGCTGCGGCCGGAGATTTTCATCCCAGAAGGAGAGATAGCGGGCCGAGGCCAAACGGCAGGCATGGTTGCGCGCCTTGACCGGCTCCGGGGTCCCGCTATTTTCCAGGATGGTGATTTCCGGGAAGGATCGTTCCAATCGGGCAAGGGCGGGATGCTCCGGCTGGCCGGCCACCACGATGATCTCCAGGGCCACCGGGTCACCCTCGGGCAGGAGCGCGTCGAGAAAGGGGAAAAGCCCTTCGGGGCTGGCCGGGTTGTGGATCAGGCAGACTGCCAGGTCGGGTTCTATTTCTTCCATATCTATAGGCGCGGCAGCTTGTCCCGCACTGTGGGGAAGAGGGCCATGTCGGTGTGGGGCAGAAAGAGCGAGGCCATGTAGTGGTTCATGAACTGGGCGCTTTCCGAGAGCTCCAGGTTGGTGATCAGCGTGCTGACCATCATCCGTTCCCGGAAGCGGACATGGTCGGTGAGGCTGATCTGGCAGCCGAGCATGGAGGCGTTGCCCAGGTAATAGAATTTGTCGCGGTCGATGTCCGGCAAAAGCCCGATGCAGATCGCCTGCTCCAGGTCGATGTAAGCCCCGAAGTTGCCCGCCATGATCACCCGGTCCAGATCGGCAAAGGTCATGCCCACCGATTCCAGCAGGGTGACGTAGCCCGCGTACATGGCGCCCTTGGCCCGGGTCAGGTTGTCGAAATCCACCTCGGTGATGGCGATGTCCTCGCCCATCAGGGTGTCCTTGGCCCAGGCCAGGACGTACTCGTAGCCGTCGATCCCTTCCCGGATGCGGGGATGCGAAAGCCCGCGGTTGAACTTGCCCTGCTGGTCGATGACCCCGGCTTCGAGCAGTTCGGCCACGATGGCGATCAGCCCGGAGCCGCAGATGCCGCAGGGCTTGATCCGGTCGATGGTGATGATCATCGGCTCCAGGGTCTCGGGGTGGATGTGGAAATTTTCGATGGCCCCGGCGTTGGCCCGCATCCCGTGGCGGATGCCGCCGCCCTCGAAGGCCGGCCCCGCGGAGCAGGCGGCACAGACCATCCATTCTTCGTTGCCCACCACGATCTCGCCGTTGGTGCCGATGTCGATGAACAGGGTGAGCTCGGGGCTTTTGTACATCTGACAGGCGTGCACCCCGGAGATGATATCGCCGCCCACGTAACTGGCCACCGCCGGGTAGAGGAAGAGGCGCACCGAAGGGTGGGCGTGGATGCCTAAGGATGCGGCCCGGGTCAGGGGGAAATGGCTGCAGGTCGGGACATAGGGGGATTCGCGCAGGTATTTCGGGTTCAGCCCCAGGAGCAGATGGCTCATGATGGTGTTGCCCGCGGCCATGATATAGCTGATATTGCTGGGGCTGATCATGACCTTTTTGCAGACCGTTTCGATCACCGTGTTGATGGTGCGGACCACCTTTTCCTGCAGCCCCTTCAGCCCCCCGGGTCGTTGGGAATAAATAATCCGGGAGATGACATCCTCGCCGCAGCCGATCTGGTCGTTGTAGGCCGAGGCCTCGGCGATCACCTCGCCGGAATTGAGGTCGATCAAGACTCCGCAGACCGTGGTGGTGCCGATGTCCACCGCCAACCCGTAGAGGTTGCCCGTGGTATCGCCGGGCTCAATGGCGATGATCCGGTCCGGCTCCTCGGCCCGCTTGCCGCGCAGCATGATGGCGGTTACCTGCCAGTCGGCCTCCCGCAGGGTGAAGGGCAGCTCCATCAAGAGCTCCGGGTGATCGTAGGTCGGCTCGGAGCAGTCGTGGCATTTTTTCTTGATGGCCCGCATCAAGCGCTGCAGGTCGGGGACATTGTCTTCCAGGGTCGGCGGGTCCAGGGTCAGGAAACGCTTTTCCACCGGCGGGGAGACCTGCCAGGTGCCGATGAGATGGTCCAGCGAGCGGGCGGAGATGGCCCGGGTGGTTTTGGGCTTGGCCTTGAGGGCCTTGCCGTCCTTGCTGGTGGCAACGGGGATGGAGACCACCAGATCTTCGATGATTGAAGACTGGCAGGCCAGACGGAAGCCTGCCGCGTGTTCCTCCGCCTTGAGCTGCATCGCCTTGTTGGCGGCAACCTCGCCCTGCTCGACCTTGACCTTGCACTTGCCGCACACCCCGTCGCCGCCGCAGGAGGCCTGGATATAGACCCCGGCCTTGGCTGCGGCGCTCAGCAGGTTTTCGCCGGTATCCACCTCGATGATAACGTTGTCGGGCAGGAAGGTTACACTTTTTTTCATAAATCTCCGGTCTCCGGGGAAGTGTTGGCAATGGATGAATTATTGCCACAAAGATAGCAGGAAGGCGGGGCTTGTCAAGCTTCCTTTCCGGGAAGAAAGGGGCGTGCTTCGATGATGTCCTGCCGGGGCCTGGGTGTGCTGGAGTTTTTTTTCTTCGCTGTTTCTGGGGTCAAGCAGGAGGGCGTGGCGTGAAGATCAGGCCGTTGGGCGGGGCAGGAATTTGTCGATCTGCTGGAGGAGATTGCGGGTAACCGGCTTTTTGATGGTTGTTCCCACCAGCGGGCTATCGGCCAGGGGATGCATCTGGTCGATCTGCATGGTGTCGAGCATGGAGACCAGGACGACCCTTGGTTTTTTGACGATCTGGCCGCAGCGGTAGCATTCGTTCAGGGCGTCCAGCACGGCCCGGCCATCCATGATCGGCATCAGCATGTCCAGGAAAACGAGGTCTGGTTTTTTCTTGAAGAACTGAAAGAGCCCCTGGGCTCCGTTGGCTGCCTCGCTGATCTTGCAGCCGGCGAACATGGCGGTCAGGTGATTTTTCAGGGTGGTGCGCGATACCGTGTCGTCGTCAATGATAAGAAAATGCATGGGGGCACCTGATGGGGGTATCGGGGTAGTGGGAACTTATGCTGTGTAGGTATGGCAGATTGGCGGACTGGATGCAATACGGAAAAAATACGGAAGATCTACCCGCAGCCGGCCGGAATGAGCTTCCCTGTAATCTTCGGGAAAGAAGATGTGCAGGGAAAATCGGGTGGCGGGTGGGGCGGGAAGCGCTATCTATGCCGTGGTCAGCGGTGTGGTCGCTGTCGGAACCTCCGGGGCAAAAAGCCACTGCTGCAGCTGGTTGCGGAAGGTGTTTTGCAGTTCGCCGAAGGCTCTGGCGATGACCGGGTGGGGCTGGGGACTCCGGGCGGCCGCTTTTTCCATGGCGGTGCTGGCCAGGGAGTTGGCAAGGGGGGTGAGTTTCGGGTGGTTGCGCAGGAGCTCTTGCATCCGTCCCAGCATCTGGTGACCGGCCTGTTCCGAGGCGGAAACCGATGCCGGTACCCCTCCCTGTTGTTTTTCGGCGGATGAATGGCCATGATTTTCGTTGGCGATTACGCTCGTGTTCGGTTCCGGCTGCGGTGGTGTCCGGCGGGTTAAGATGCCATCCAGGGTGTGTTCCTTATTTTCGTCCAGGGCCTTGAGGATTTGCTGCCAGCGTGCCTCGAGCAATTGGGCATAATCCAGCGCCTTGCTCTGGTCTATTTTCTGATTTTTGGAGAGGTCCTTGCCTTGCGGAGCGTTATCTTCTGTCATGGCCGGCAGGGAGGAATAGCTGCTGATCCGGGTCTGGGTGACGGTTTGGCGGCTGAACGAGGCGGAAAGTGAGGAGATCGAGCCAAGGCCCAGGTTGCCGAACTCCATCGCCCTGGTCATGGCACCTTCATGGTCGCCGGAAAAAAAGGTTGAGGCAATGGAGGTCAGTTCCCCCACCAGCCTCGTGATGTCGCCAAGTTCCTGGGCGTTGAGGTCGCCCTGCACCGAAAAGCCCATGGCTTCTGCGGTCATGGCGCTGCTGGCGACATGTATCCCCGAGGATGCGGGAGAAAACCAGCTTGCGCCCTGGGTTTGTTGATAACTCTGGCTCAATCCCGAGAGGGTGACCAGGTCGCCTTCCGCCGTGGTCAGGGCGAGAGAGGAGGAGAGTGTCTCGGCAAAGGTCTGTTCGAAGGTGTTTTTTTCCGAGCGGGCTCCATAGAGGGACTGGTAGTCGGTGGAGGCGGCTGCTCCCTGCGCGGACTGGGTTGGGATGTTCATCGGCAAGCTCCCGGTGGTGGTCGTGCGTCACGGCGGATGAAAAAAAGCGGCTTGGTGCTGCTGTGCTCATCGGGAGATCGGCCAAGCAACTTGAGACAAAAAACAGGCGGTTTTTGCGGCAGCGGCAGGGCGGAGGTGCAATTCTCTTGGCAGCCGGAGGATAAATGCGCTAATAATTTGTTATGTCCCGCAAGATGTCCATAATGGCAAGGAAAGAGTTTTGAAGAAAAAGGAGACCCCCATGCTTCAATTTCGCATCGATGAGGAGCGCTGCATTCAGTGCGGCGAATGTGCGCTGGAGTGCCCGGCGGGTGTTATCGTCATGGATCCTCAGCCGAAAATAACCAATGAAGCTGGGTGCTTCCAGTGTCAGCATTGCCTGGCCGTCTGTCCCACCGCGGCGGTTTCGATTCTCGGCAAGGACCCGGACGCCAGCATGGTGCTTGCGGGAAACCTGCCGGATCCGGCACGACTGGCGACTCTGATCAAGGGAAGAAGGGCGGTGCGCCGGTACCACGACCATGATCTCCCCCCGGAACTGATCGAGCATCTGTTGGAGGTTTCCTGCCATGCGCCCACCGGGGTCAATGCCCGCTCGGTGCTCTTTACCGTGGTCCGGGAACGGGCGGTGATGCATCGCTTGCGGGAGCATCTGATGGCCCGGATTATTTCACTGAAGGCTGATGGTGCGTTGCCGGAAGGATTGGCCGGTCAGTACCTCGGCTGGAGTGCCAAGGCGTGGCAGGAGGAGGGCAAGGATATCCTCTTTCGGGGAGCTCCGCACCTGCTCATCACCAGCGTCCCGGCAGACGCCCCCTGTGCAGGCCAGGATCCCCTCATCGCCCTGACCACCTTCCAGCTGCTCGCCCATGCCCACGGGGTCGGCACCGTCTGGGACGGTATCTGTATGATGGCCCTTGCTTTTTGTCCTGAGGTGGTGGGCAGACTTGGCATCCCGAAAAATCACATCCTTGGCTATGCCATCGCCTTTGGCGAACCGGCGGTGGAATATCAGCGCACCGTGCAGCGGGGTCCGGCCCAGGTGAATGTGGTTACCTGGTGATGCCTGCACGAAGAGAATCTCAGCGGGCCCGGATGTTTGGCAGCATAAGGGTCACCAGCGCACCCAGCAGGGCAAAGCCGGCCAGCGCCAGGAAGGCTCCGCTGTCTGCGCCGCCGGTGGCGGTGCGGATATGGCCGAGGAGATAGGGGCCGACCTGGCCGCCAAGGTTGCCCACCGAGTTGATCCAGGCAATCCCCGCCGCAGCGGCGGTTCCCGAGAGAAAACCGGTGGGCAGCGCCCAGAAGGTTGCCATCCAGGAGAGCAATCCCACCGTCACCAGGCTCAAGGCCAGGATGCCCAAGCCGACGTTTCTTCCTGCCGCCATCAGGCCAAGCAGCCCCAGCGTGGCGCAGAATAGCCCGGCCGCCGAATGCCAGCGCCGTTCCCCGGTGTAATCGGAATGGCTGCCCCAGCGGACCATGGCCACGGCGCCAAGCCCCCAGGGAATCATAGCCAGCAGGCCAATCTCCAGGTAATCGTTCTTGTTCAGCCCTGCATCCTGGATAATGGTGGGCATCCAGAAGCTTATCGCATAGAAGCAGACCACCCCGCAAAAATAGACCAGGCAAAGCGCCCAGACCCGGCCATCGCAAAAAGGTTCCTGGAAACGGCTGCGCAGGCCGAGTTCGCGCTTCAGCGCCTCGTCCTCGGCAACCCGCCGTACCACCAGCTCCCGCTCCTTGGCGGTAAGCCAGCGCGCGCGCTCCGGGGTGTCGGGAAGCAGCAGGAAGACGAGCAGGCCGACGAACACCGAGGGGATGCCCTCCAAGAGAAAAAGCCACTGCCAGCCGCGCCAGCCCGCCGCCCCGTGCAGAAATTCCAGGATGGCGCCGGACAGCGGCGAGCCCAGGACGCTGGAGATCGCGATGGCGGTCATGAAGCGTGCCACCATCCCGGCCCGGCGGGTGGCGGGGAACCAATAGGTGAGATAGAGGATGACGCCGGGGAAAAAACCGGCCTCCGAAGCGCCGAGCAGGAAGCGCAGGAAATAGAAGGTGAACTCAGGGTCGGTGCAGTTGAATTTTTCGGCGAGCCCTCCCCAATGGATGGCGTCGACAAAGACGAAGGATGCGGAGATGATTCCCCAGGTGATCATGATCCTGGCAATCCAGAGCCGGGCGCCGACCCGTTGTAAAATTATATTGCTCGGCACCTCGAAGAGGAAGTAGCCGATGAAGAAGATCCCGGCGCCAAATCCGTACACCGCATCACTGAAGCCAAGCTCCGGAGCCATCTGCAGTTTGGCGAAGCCGATGTTGACCCGGTCGAGGAAGGCGACGATATAGCAGCAAAAGAGCAGCGGAATGAGGCGCCAGGCGACCTTGTCAAAGGTCGCCTTTTCAAACTGCGGGGAACAATCGGCCATGACCTATAGGCCTCCGGTAGGGATAAAGACGCTGTTTTTTCTGGACGAGCTGCCTGTCAACAAGATACGCTTGCAAAAGCATGCAGGTAGATTCAAGTTCAAAATGCACCGCCTGAGCTAGAGGGTATCGTGGATAATACTCCGGCGAGATTATCTCGCGCGAGATAATGATAAATATTTATTCTTATCCGTTGTCGATGCAAGATAATAGTAAATCAAGCTCCATTATCTTGCAAAATAAGGTTGCTATGCGGGGAAGTGGGCCACAAAATTTCGCACTAGATAATAATATAGTTAAGCGACCATCCATTAATAAGAAATGTCAATTATCCAGCCGAAATTTATCGCTATTGATTC
Source organism: Thiovibrio frasassiensis (assembly GCF_029607905.1). NCBI lineage: Bacteria > Pseudomonadati > Thermodesulfobacteriota > Desulfobulbia > Desulfobulbales > Thiovibrionaceae > Thiovibrio > Thiovibrio frasassiensis. The sequence continues at coordinate 996,713 of NZ_JAPHEH010000001.1, read as the reverse complement.
TTCAATCCTTATCAATTGGGCGGGTGACGCGAACTCAAATGACATTAAACGCAAAAAACGAGCAATTACAGTACTTGAAGAAATTATATCGCAAAATTGGGTGCCCGTTATTTGTTGGCATCACTTTGAAGAGTTGGCACGACACGCAGAGGAAAGTTTAATTGCAAGTCGTATAGAATTTTTAAAGTCGTTTCCGATGTTGGCGTGGATTTGGAGAGCTGATGGCTATGATTTTCTTGGATCAATAGTAGACGTAGTAAGTGCAGAAATACAAATTTTTGTTTCAAAACAGGAAATGTCTAAAGACGAAAAACGTGCTTGTGTCAGAAGTTGCATGCTGAGGTTCGGAAAGCCCAAGGATATTCCAACCCTAGCTTTATGGAAAGAACTGCATCCATACTGTATCGCCATGGGAAAAAGACAGCAGGAAATTTCATCAGTTTGTCATATAAGTTCCAATGAGCAGGATAAAACACTACTTTCTGAACTTGACAGCAAATCTGTCATGGAAACCGAACAAGCGAGACAAGCCTATATTTCAGAAGTGTCGAGTGTAACAAATGAGTTGATTGCAAAAGGTGATAAACGGCTAGATAATCCAGAAGAAATTTCTCGGTCATTCTGTGATCAAGTTTTTTCTGAGGTTCAGGGGATTTCGAATTGTAAATCAAAACTTTCTGAGTCCTTCATAAACCATTTTGGATTTTCAAAATGTGATCTTCCGGACAATGCCACATTGGGTGATTTAAAAAAAGCGGTGGTCCGCCGACAACAATTGGAGATTTCAGTTCGTCAACTTGGTCTCAACATTGACGAGGTTTGGCCTAAATTAAAAAATCATTTGTTGCCATCAGAGGAAATTATATCAGAAATTCGTATCTCACGTAAAAATGCGCTTCGATCAAGTGGAAGTGACATCAACGACGACTACCTTGCTTCCCTAATTCCATATTTAGATGCGGTTTTAGTTGATAAGCGCACTTATGAATATCTGCGGCAGGCTTCAATAAGAAACCCTCATTTGTTTTCATCAATTAAGTCAATTTTCAAAGCTGGGGCTTATTATCAATTGCCTGAAATATTGGTTCAATTCCGGGGACAGCATACTTAATTCCCGCAACCTGCGAAATCAACGGTCATCCAGAAATACTGTCGGAAAAAAGCCCACCCACCTAACAGATTGGCAATGCCGGAAAAATACGGGATGTTGTTGGTGTAGCAAGGGGAGCGCTACTCCCTGCACGCCTCAGATTCGCCGGGGAAGATGGTTCGTTTGTGGATTGTAATGCCGTGTTTTTTCATATAGGCGTGCAGCCGCAGAGAATGGTCCTTGTCCTCCATGTTGAGCTGCTGGAACATCTCCTCCAGCATGGTGCTTGGTTTTTTCTTCATAAAACATTGGAAATGGATCTCGCCGGCCGCAAGTTCCAACTCCAAAGCGAGATTAAAGATTTTTTCCCGATCCTGAGCGCTCTCTGTAAAAGCGCTCAGGCAGTCGGTGACAATTTTGTTTGCCTTGTCGACCTCATTCCGGGACCAAGCCAGTATTTCGGTGGGAAACTCCTTGCCGAGGGGGACAAAGGTTTCTTTGATGGAGGCAATCAAGGCCGCATGGTTCTTTTCCTCAAAGCTGAGTTGGGTCCAGAACTCTCTGTCTTGGGGCAGTGCTTGACTGAACAGGGAATAGAGCTCCGCGATTCCCTTCTCCAGCTTTTCACTGGTATCCATCAACTGACCGATGCTGTCCATCTCCATTGCATTCCTCCCTGCTGGTTGTGTTCTTCGCTATCATGACAAAAATCATTGTGGTGGGGGCAAATCCTCTTCCCATGGCAGAGAAGACCCTCCGCTTTCAACTGGCTGGAGTCCGATATTTAAGCTGCACCCCTTTGAGAAAGTTTCGCAAGAGCTGGTCCTGACATTCCCGGTAGTGCGGGTGGTCCGGCCTGCGGAAAAAGGCGCTGAGTTCGTGTTTGCTCAGGCGCACCTCCGCCAGGGCCAAAAGCGCCAGCATCTCGTCGTCTCTGAGGTTCAGGGCGATCTTTAATTTCCGCAGGATGATATTGTTGGTTAGCCGCTGTTCCGGCGGGGCTTGCACCCCTTCTTTCTTGCCCCGCCTCTCGTTGATCACACCATTGAGGAAGATCGCCAGTTCCATGTCGCTGCATGGCTGATACCCCGGCTCACCCTCTTTTTTCAGCCAAGCGGTGAGTTGTTTTTGGCTCACCTGATGCTCCGCTAAAGCGAAGACGGCGATCATTTTTGCATCGTTCCAGGCGAAGGCATAGCGGATCCGGCGCAGGATATCGTTATTGGTCACAAGTATGTCCTGGTCTCAATGGTTAACGCGGGTGTTTTTCATGATCTTGTATGCGGCGGACCTGCTTGGTTTGGGCGGGATGTTGCGCGCTTCAAGCTGCTTGACGACAAAGGCAAACGCCTCTTCTTTCACGGCACCATCCCAGCCGCCGGGCGAAGAGAGAATAAAGCGCTTATTGCGGCCGTGGAGGACCAGTGTGCCTTCCATCTCTCCGATCTCAACGTTGGCTATTTCGTCCCAGCGAATATGCCAGGTGCCAAACGAAGACCTGTGGGTAAGGCCATTGCTGTCGATGTCGAAGCTGCCGGCCCCCAGCGCCATATACAGCCCGAAGAGTGAAGAAAAAGTACAGCCCAGAGCCGGCCAATAAAGCTGGGACAGGAGTGCCGCGGTCAGCCCGAAAAGACAGAACACCAGCCAAGCCCAGCCGATGATCCGGTATGGGCGCATTTCGATGTGGTAATTGTCCATGCTGTTTGGCATTCAATTCGCCCCTGATTTGCTCTGTATTGCCTGGATCAGGGCGCGAATCTCGGCTAGCTCCCGATGCAGATTGTCTGCAGCAACATTGTTTTTGTACGACATTACGATCAGTTTCACTGAAACCAGAAAGACGCCGGCTTCAAGGAGGAGATCGTGGGTAAAGCCCGTGAAGTACAGCGCCGCCACGAAAAGGATCAAGGTGAGAAAGATGACGATCAGCGCACCGGCATCAAAATAATGGCGCATCTTGGCCTTTAGTCCTGACATGAAAATATGTGCCTAAGGCTGTGCCTTGAGACAAGCATACGCGACGAGCCGAGCAATTGGCAACTACTTCGGTTGTAGTCCGGGAAACAAAGATTCGGTCCCCCGAGCTACAACGAAGTTCGCCCCAAACAGTCAGGTTTGGTTTTATAGCCGGTCATCGTCCTCTTGACCTTTGGGCGGGGTGTCGTCGTTTAATTGCAAAAGTTCCCCGAGCAGTATGCTGACCGCGATTTTACCAAAAAATTTCACCAGGAAATGTTTTATTGGTCCTTTGACAGAGATATCAATCAACGTTTTATAGCGCTCAACAACAGCTGCCTTGAGCGCCAATCTTTTTTCCTTGGGCAGATCGTTGACCGTAACGTTTGCCAGTGTCGTATCAGGTTCTTTTATGACTTCGGAGTATGCGAAATTTGTTAACGGCAAGTTGCTATTGTTCCCTGCTTGTGATTTGAGCATATCAAGCAGTTTTCGTGCTTTCTGTCTGCCGATAGTATAATCAAAATCCCTGTATTTCTGGTCGAAAAATCCTCCAAATGCTGCGAGTTTTTCGCCTGCAACTTCATCTGCGTCCGCGGTGACGTTATATACGGTCATAATGTCCCGGTCCCCTAAATTCGCGGCTTTTTCCAACACCAAAACAGCCTTTAGCCAGGTTAAGGCCGCGTCTTGGTTGATGCCTTTTTGCTCAAGTGTGGAGAGGAGAGCCTTATATTCCTTATCAAACTGGTGCTTGAGCCGTGCAAGCGCGGCTTCCTGTGTTTCTCCCTGATTGGTTCCTAAGGTGCCAGCATAGAGCGCGTTGAGTAAAGCATCGGCGACGGAAGCAAATTCGCCTAATTTTTCCGGAGATTGGGTAAGCAGACCCTGCAATGCTTCAGCCCTGTGATCGAAGATCTCCACATCCTTATTGGTATTGGCAGTCATTATCCAATCATGAAAACGGGCTTGGGTATAAAATGCCGAGACTAATGCCTTGCCGGTTGCGAGATAGTTGGCGGTCTCAGCGGTAAACTTATCATTAAGGGATGAACGTTTCTTCGGGTTTGGAGAGATATAGAGGTAAAATCGTTTCTCATGGTTGAGATGCGCTGTATCAATTTGGTTCACGAGTTTTTTTGCCATTCCGAGAGGCTCGTTTTGGAAGGCGCCTCCATCCGTATAAGCAAACAACTTCTTAAAACCAAATGGTTCGGCGCCAAGATATGCCTCATCAGTCTGACTTCGCTCAATTCCCTGAACTCGGAAAGCGAAAGGAAACGCTCCGCAGGCGACCGCCGCTTTTCGTATTGGGTCCCAGAAACTTTGCATATCGCATGCGGGATTTGCCTTTACCTCGCGGACAAATCGGTCTTGATGCCGGGTATAGATAAATTTGTTTTGAGATGCCGGGTCATCGCTGGCTATATTTTGGAAGCTGCGCATTTCCATGCCGTAATCGACCCCATTAAGATTGGACATTGCCAGGCCCAGCAGAATTGTATCTGCGGCGGCGGCATGCTTTTTAGGCGAGGTTGGAGCGCTGCTGGAGTAACGGTCGTCTAGGTATTTTTTTGAAATATCAAGGATCAATTCCGAGGAAAGCAACGATAAGTCGGGTCTGTCTTTAGGGCCGATCTGCAGGAGTTTCATGAGATCGACTTCTTCTACCCAGGGTTTGTATAAATGATTTACAAACGCACCCTCAAGGTTATTGGATTCAAATAAAAGTTTTTGGGCCGTGATTGCCGCGGTCATTCCTCCTGCAGATGCACCGGTGATAACATCAATTTCAATGCGGTCCTCCGGGAGGGTATCAGGATTGAGATTATGCTGGCCAATGGCCTTAATAATTTCATACATAACGCCGGCTTCATAACTGCCAAGTGACACGGCCCCACTAATGGCTACAGCAAGTTTATAGCACCCCATTGTCCCCCCCCCCTTGATAATTCGGTTTCGATACGTCCATATCGTCAACATGTTGCATCTTCGTCCCGTGGTTTTGACCATGGTCCAGCAACAATTCCATGCGCCTAACAGATTGTCAACGCTGAAAATACGGGGGGATTTTGCCAGACTGCGGCAAAATCGCGAAGAAAGTTCCATGATCGTTTTGCTATTTTCGCTGGGAAATGGGGGAGTAAACAATAAGCATGGGCTTGCCGCAGCTTTGCGCCACATTTTCCGCCAGAGAGCCGAAGACAATCCGCTCAAGGCCTTGGCTGAACGTGCTGGACATCACGATCAGGTCATGGTCAGCCGCAGCTTCGACGATGGTTTCCAGCCGCGCTTCCGTGGCAAAGACCTCTGAGCGCACGCAGCAGCCCAGGCCAACGGCCTGGTTCCAGCTTTCCATTTTTTGCCTGGCGGCCGCACACCCCGCTTCATTCTCCTCCGGGGGCAGCAGCCATAAGATGGTAACCCGGTGTTCTCCCACCTTGGCCAGGGCGCAGATGATATTCTTGAGGGCGATGAGATCATCGCTGCCCGTTACCGGGACAAGGATCTGCTCGGTATGGAGTACTCCGCTGAAGCGGACGATGATCACCGGGCAGGTGGCGCGGTTTACCACCTGTTCGACCACCCGCTCAAATTCCTTGTGGGTTCCCTGCAGCGGATGGCCGATGACGATGGCAAAGGTTTTCGTGCTTTCCGCCTGGGCGAGGATGCCGTTTGCCACATTGTCATCCTCGACGATCGCCGTATTCAGCGCATAGCCGATATTTTTTACCTCTGCCGCCTCAACGGCAAAGAGAAACTCCGTTTCCGCGTGCAACTCCGTATAATAGCGGCCTATTTTTGGGGGAATAACCCGAACCGCACAGGGACGGGCATCATGATAATGGGCAATGATCGTGGCCATTCTGGCCAGGCCGGCAACCGTGGCCAGGTGCGAGGCGCCGAAAAGAACCTGTCCCTCTTGTTGGGAAGGGGGGATAAGTTTTTCCCAGGTCCAGGGAATCAACTGCACCGCTTCCGGGATAAGCCCCTCCGTCTTTGCCTCTCCCGCTTCATCAAGGGGGGGAGCGGCGGGAGGTTCATCACTGTTCGCCTCTCCTGCCTTGATGACGGCATGTCGGGCCAGGACCGGGCCGGACAGTTCGGCAAGGAAGACCCCGGCCAGCAGAACCGGCGTGAGGTATGGGGTATACATCTTCAGTTCCGGGATGCCCTGGGTGAGAAAAATGAGGGCAATGGCGACATCCGCCTGCGGTATCAGGGCCTGGCCCAGAAAAAGCCGGACGGAAGGGAGCGCCCGGGAAAACTGTGCCCCCAAATGGACGCCGAGATTCTTGCCGCCTGCCCGGCAGAGGAAGTAGATAATTCCCAGGCCGCCGGCAAGGGCAAACTCCTTGAAATTAAAATGCACCCCGGCCAGGGTAAAAAAGAGGACATAGATCGGCGCTTCAAAGCCGTTTAAGGCCCGGAAAAAACGGACATCCCGCCGGTGTCGATTGACGATGGTAAATCCCGCGGCCATTCCGGCCAGCAGGGGCGAAAAATCGAGAAAACTGGCGGTTTCGCCGCAGAGGAGCAACAGGGCGAGACCGGCGGTAAGCATTTCGCTGCGTCGTTTTATTTTCGAACCGAGGTAATCGATGGCCAGTCCGGTGACCACTCCGAGCAACAGCGAGCCGGCGATCTCCAAAATACTGATCAGGCAGCCGCCCAACATCGCCCCTGCGCCGCCCTCGCCGAAATGGCGGATCACAGAGGCGATAATGCCGAAGGTCATGATGGCCAGGCCGTTGTCAACGGCAATCACCTGCATGAGGGTGGTGGTCCAGGGTCCCTTGCCCCGCATTTCCCGCATCACCGAGAGGGTGGAGGCCGGCGCCGTAGCAATGGCCACGGCGCCGAGGAGCATGGCCAGAGAAAGATAGTGGTGCACCAGCCAGCCCTTCGGACCTAAGTGCAAAAAGAAAGCGGTCAGGAAAATGGCGCCGGAGACGGAGACAAAGGCAAAGAACGCTTCAGCGAAACCGATGAAAAAGACGGTGCGCGCCGTTTTTTTCAGCCGTTTCAGCTCAAGATGTTCGCCAATGCCGAAGGCGATCAGCATCAAGGCGATCTGGTTGAAGTGGGAGAGTTTGTCTCCGGTGAGTTCCGGGGTGATGAAGCCAAGGCCCGAGGGGCCGAGGAGGAGACCGGCGCAGACATAGCCGGTGACCGAGGGCAGACGGATCAACTGGCCGAGTTTTGCCGCGGCAAAACCGGCCCCGAGGAGTATGGCAAGGGCCAGGGTGACTTCCATGGATGGTGCCGAATGCCTGTTGTTGGTTGCGGCCTGAATGTTCCCGCATGCTGCGATCAATCCGAAGATTTCGGAAAATTTCCGGGGCAGCATGCCTCTTTGCCGGAAACTCGGGAAAACACGGAGATCCCAAGCATATCAAAAACATCCCATACGCCTGAGCCGCTGTCAATACTGAAAAAACAAGGCGTCCCGTTGCCAAGGCAGAGACCCTTGCAACCGCATATTGACAAAAACTCGAGAGCGGGTCATTCTGATGCCATGAAAAATATCAGCAAAAGCACCACCGCCTCCTATCATGCCGGTTTTTTGCAGTTTGACGTCAAGTTGGGCGAACCGGCGGCGAATCTCGCTGCGCTGCGGGCCGGTTTGGCCCGTCTGGCGCCCGCCGGTCCCGGGATTATCGTGCTGCCCGAGCTGTGGAGCTGCGGCTTTGCCTACGGGCAGCTCCAGCATTTCGCCCTACAGACGGTGGAGGTGCTGGAGGAGATGCAGCGGCTGGCCGGGGAGTACGCCATCTATCTGGCCGGCTCCCTGCCCGAGGAGGTGCTCACCGAGGTTGACAGCGCCATCTATAATACCCTGTATATCGTCGGTCCCGAGGGGGTTGTCGGTTCGATCCGCAAGCAGCAGCTCTTCGCCCCCATGGGTGAGGATCGTCATTTCAGTCCCGGGGGCAATCCCCAGCCGGTGGAAACCGGGCTTGGCTTGGTCGGCGGGCTGGTCTGTTACGACCTCCGCTTTCCCGAACTGGTCAGGAGCCAAGCCGCCAAAGGGGCGCAACTTTTGCTGGTGAGTGCGCAATGGCCCGCCGCGCGGCGGGAACACTGGCGGACCTTGGCAATGGCCCGGGCCATTGAAAACCAGATCTTTGTGGTGGCCTGCAACCGTTGCGGGGTTACCGGCGCAACCGAGTTCGGCGGCCATTCCCTGGTCATCGGGCCGGATGGCACGATCCTCGCCGAGGGTGGGGTAGAACCGGACGCAGCTTGGGTCGGGATCGATCCGGCCGTAACACAGGAGCTCCGCCAGCGTTTTAACACGGTGGGGGTGACCCCGTATCGGTTTAATGATCAGGATAAGATCATGGAACTTGAGGAGCTGGCCGCCTTGACTGCCCGATACCGGACGGTGGGCCGCAAGGTGGTTTTCACCAACGGCTGTTTCGACATCCTGCACCAGGGGCATGTCACCTATCTGGAGCAGGCCCGCGGGGAAGGCGATTGTCTGGTGGTCGGGGTCAACAGCGATGGTTCGGTGCGGAGGTTGGGCAAGGGAGACGACCGGCCGGTAAACCATGAACAGAGCCGGGCCAGAATTTTGGCCGCCCTGGGCTGCGTGGACCATGTGGTGATCTTTACTGAAGAAACGCCGCAGAACCTCATCGCCGCCCTGATGCCCGATGTGTTGGTCAAGGGCGGGGATTGGCCGGTGGAAAAAATCGTCGGCGCCCCTGAGGTGCTGGCCGCGGGCGGCCGGGTGCTTTCCATCCCCTTGGTGGAAAACTACTCCACCACCTCCTTGCTTAAAAAAATCCGTTCGTAACAAATCAGCCTGTGGCCCGGACAGGTGCTTCGACAGGCTCAGCACGAGCGGATTTTTTACGTTATGGGAACAACCCCTGAGCCCTGTCGAAGGGCTGTTGTTAGCAACCTCTAACTCTGCGGGCAGAACAGCATCCCAAGCCCTTCCGGCAGCTCTTCCGGCCCCACCTCCATCTCTTTGGCAAAGGTTGTCAGTTCCTCCTCGGTGCAGTTGAGGCAGGAGTGGCGCAGCCCCGCCAAGACCTCATTCGTCTCCTGGCGCAGGAAGCTGCGTAGGGCATCGGCAATCTCCTGGTGCAGATCCTCAACGGCAAGACCCTGGCGGAGGCAGAATTTCCCGAGTCGCTCCCAGTTGAAGATGCACCGTCTCAATCCCCGGTAGATGCGGGCGTCCCGGTTTTCCGGGTTGAGATCCCGCAGCAGGATCTCCCGGTAACGGGCCACCACCTGTTGGCGCAGGAGATCCAGTTCTGTTTTGTTTAAGGTGAGGGTCGGGCCTGCCGGGTCTTCGCAGAGATAGTAGAGGGAGCCGTGGAAGGCGATTTCCGGAATCTCTCCGGAGTGGCGGACAATGAGACTTTCTTCCGCCAGTAAACTTTCTCTCTCGGTCATGGTTTCCACCCCTTGGGCGAGTGGCAGAAAAAAAATCCACGCTGGGTGGCGTTTTGATTTTCCGCAAGATATGGTTTCTCTGTATAACCACCATACCACATGTGGTTGTCTCGGTGGTCCATGGCTCTGCCAGGCAGGAGCCTGGCAGCCGAAAAGTCTCTATCTTCTCAATATGCAAAGCATTTTTTGTTAAAGACAAAGTCTGTGCCAACCGATGATTAAGGACATACCGGGAACTCTTTTCCGCCAAGGTCGTCTGGCGGGCCGAGGCGACTTTTCGGGGTCCCATAATAAAGGAGAATAGCGACATATGCAATTCCCAAGCAAACCATGCCTCCGCTGGCTGACCCTTTCTATTCTTCCGACCATAATCGGTCTGGCCCTGCTTTTGTGCCCCGGTCAGGCCGAAGCCTTCTGGCCCTTCAGCCAGGAGAAGCCCGAGAAACCGAAGGTCGAGGCCGTTGCCCCGGCTCCGGTGGTCATGGTCAACGAAGCCGCCGTCTTGCGCACGGAGATCCAGGGGTTGGCCAATGAGCTGTTCCGCAACCTGGCGGATGCCGACCCGGAAAATGGAGACCTGGGCAACGGGGTTCTGATCTGTACCTTTGTCGAACTGAAAAAACTGACCCGCACCTCGTCGTTGGGCCGGTATGTGGCGGAGCAGCTGATGAACGAGATGCAGCAACAGCGCTACGAGGTGCTTGAGATCCGGAAAAGTCAGGCAATCTCGCTCCAGGAAAAACGGGGCGAGTTCGGTCTTTCCCGCAAGCCCAGCGAGATCAGCCAGACTGTAGCCGCAGGCGCCATGCTCACCGGCACCTACACCGCCAGCAAGGACAGCATTGTCATCAACGCCAGGATCATCGACAACAGGAGCGCCAAGCTCCTCTCCTCGGCCACGGTCATTATTCCGAGAAATCAATTGGCCGAGCAGCTGTTGGCCGATACCGCCTCGGTCCGGGAGGGAAAACCGGAGCCGCTCTATTTGAAAAAATTGGAATTGTGAGGGGTTTTTTCGCCGGAAAAAAGGCAGAGGTCCGTGCACAACATAAAAGAGGAACAACTGTTGTAAGCGCGGCGTTATGCGATTGCCGCAATTGTGATACGATAGCCGCAGGGATGCAGAGAAACATGGCTTTCCATGGAAAGAGAGTAAATCGTTCAGGGAGGACGGGATGAAAAAGGGAAGGAGCAAGGCAATACTGTGTTGCCTGGGGTTGGTGCTGTTTGCCGCTTCCGGGTGCGTGACGGTGCAGCAGGAGGCCAAGCCTGCCGCCAAGCCGGAAGTCATGGTGGCGGAGGGTCCGGAGATGACCACCCCAGCAGGAGAAGCCTCGGGCAAGAAGGTTGTGCCCGGCTCGGTAGCCACTGTGCGTAAAGAAGCGGGAACGGTTCCGCCGGTGGCGGAAGTGCGCAGGGTGCCGACCAAGTACAATGTCTATCAGTACCTGCCCGACAGCTCGAAAACCTTGGGTACGGAGATCCTCCTTTCGGAAATGACCAAGGAGATCGCCGGCAAGGTGTACTATGAGATGCAGGAGGAGGGCGAACAGCCTATAACTGGCAAGATTGCGGTGGTCAACGCCGTGCCTCTTTCCGATCTCAAGCGGGACACCGAGTTTGGCCGGGTTATGGGCGAATACCTGCTCACCGATCTGAGCGACCGTGGCCTCAAGGTGACTGAGCTTCGCTTGGGCAAGGATATCACTATCCTGCCCCAGACCGGGGAATTCATCCTTTCCCGAAACGTCGGCGAACTGGCAAACAAAATGCCGGATCTTGAGTATGTCGTGGTGACCACCTTTGCCAATACCCGCAAAACCTTGGTTGTGCAAGGCCGTCTGGTGCGGCTCACTGATGGTGCGGTCAAGACCTCCTGGCGTTACTCGATGCCGCTCAACCGGGAACTGCTTGGCCTGTTCCAGCCGGCTGAAGCACCCTATAAAATTGCCGTGAAGGGCATTGGCCGGTAAGAGGAGCACCGAGCATGAAGATATCCGGAGTGGTGCAAAGAATGGTGTTTCCAACGCAGGTGGTGCTGCTTGTGCTGCTCTGTGTTTTTTGGGCAACCGGGGCCTGGGCCAAGGAAAAAGAGGCGGATGACCAAGGCTCGGCAACCGAGGGCATGGTCAGTCAGCGAAGCTACGCCTCGCTTCCCAGCCTGGTGGCCATGGTCGGCAGTGATGCCATGGAGCATCTGCACGGTTTTTTTGCCGCCGAGCCGGTGACCATCGAGCCCTTCATTGTACTCAGTGAATTTTCCACCCGGCAGCGGTTTTCCCTGCTTGGCGCAACCCTGGCCGAGCAAATGGCCGCGGTGATCAGCAATGAGTCGTTGGCCGTGTGGCGGGCTCCTTCGGCAGGTGAGCATGAACAGCGGGTTTCCGGAGTTCTTCAGGAAGTGGACGGGTATCTGCGGATCCATATTTTCGCGGCCAATACCCGGGGCGATCGGCGTTCCTATGTGGTCAATGTCGAGATGTCGGAACCCATTTATCGGGCGCTCCATAGCTATGTCTATATGCAGTAAGCTTGTTTTGTGAGCTGCTGACGCAGGTGAGAGTATGGCGGAAGAAAAATCAGGCCTTGAGATAGACGACTGGCTGGACGATCTGGCGGAAGAAACGCCCGGCACCCCTGCGCAAGAGGAGTCGGGCGAAATGGATCAGTCCGACATCGATTCTCTGCTCGGCGGCGGAGCAGCCTCCAGTGGGCCGTCCCCGGACAGTGATGATGGCGGGGAATTGGACCAGTCCGATATTGATGCCCTCTTGGGAGGTGGCGGCGGGGGTGCTGCCCCTGTTTCCGCTGCAGGAGGGGGAGACGAAGGGTTTTCCGAGCTGGACCAGTCCGACATCGACTCTCTGCTCGGCGGCGGAGAAGAAGCCCCGGTTGCCGCGGCACCCTCGGCTGACGATGATTTTGATCTGGACCAGTCCGATATTGACAGTCTTTTTTCCGGCGCGGATGAGGAAACCGATTCCGCCCCATCAGGCATGACCGAGGGGTTGGGCGCACCGAGCAAGGATGATCTGGACCATCTTTTTTCCGAACTGGGCGACGATGAGTCGGGTCCTGGCGAAACGGTGACTTTTGCCGAGGTGGCTCAACAAGGAAGTGGAAAAGCGGGGGCAACCGCCTCCGGAGAAGATAATTTCGGTTTGCCGGATGATGGCGGGTTTGATGATGATGAGTTTGATTTTGGCGACCTGCCCGATATCCCCGACGAAACCAATACCGTTGGTACAGCTCCGCAGGGAGGGATGGGAGAAGAGGATATTTTTGCCACTGCCTCTCCTGCCGCAGCTGTGCCGGATTTTCTTGCGGAGGCCACCATGGACAACAGTAGGGAAAATCCCTCTGCTTCGAGCACCGATAATCCCTTTGCCCCGCCGCCAAAAGGTGGGAAGAAAAAAGGGTTGGCTATTGCGGTGGTCTGCCTGATTTTGCTCGGCGGAGGCGGCTACTGGTATATGACGAAAAACAAGAAAGGCGTGATGCCGGTGCCCGTGCCCCCGCCTGCCCAGGAGATGCCTGCCGCACCGGTTGTCGCTCCGCCCGTTGTCCCGCCCAATGCGCCGCCGGTGGCGAGCGAATCGCATTGGCGCATGGTAAAAGCCAATGAGAATCTGGCCATCGAGCTTACCGGAACCGATCCAAACAACGATCCCCTGAAGTTTGAGATCGTGAGCCCGCCCAAGTTCGGCAGGATCTCCGGCGATCTGCCCAAGATCACCTATCTGCCCAACAAGGATTTCCCCGGGGAAGACAGCTTTGAATTCCAGGTTTCCGACGGACAGTTGACCAGTGCTCCCGCTAAGGTGGTGGTCATGGGGCCGGAGGAAATCAAGCCGGTTGCGGCGGAAGCAGCGCCGGCCGAAGAGAAACCGGTGGTGGCGGCAAATAATGTCCGGCTGCGGACCCTGAGCACTGCCCCGCTGACCATTAACTGGAAAAAGATCTGGGCTGGAGCCAACGAGGCCCCCTTTGACGCCAAGGTCTCGGTGGAAATCCTCGGCGGCGCCCCCCTGCGCGGCTCCCTGCAGCGTCTTGACCGCGGTCGGCATAGGTATCTGCCGGACAGATATTTTGGCGGCAAGGAGGAGGTGCGCTACCGATTTAAGGCGGCCGGGGTATATTCCAAGGCCCGTAAGCTGATCATCACGGTAAAGCGCAACGACAAACCGCCGGTCTTGGTCCTGAGACCGGTGGCTGATTCGTACAAGGTGGGGGAAAACGTGGTGCTTGATGCAGGGCTGACCAAGGATGATTCCCCCGGCGGGGTGCGGTATACCTGGGAGCAGGTGGCCGGCGCGGTGGTGCATCTGGAGAAGTTCCGCGGAGAAGATTCGGCGGTTTCCTTTATCGTGCCCTCTTCTTTTCGCACGGAGCAAAAGACACGGATCGTCATCCGGGTCACCGCCACGGACCCCGGTGGTCAGCGGGCCAGCAAAGAGGTTGCCATTACCCCTGTATCCAAACGGCAAAGTCCTTTGTGGGGGATTCCCCAGTAATTTTCGCCGGATACAGGTTATAAAAAAAGCCCGCTTGCAGAAAGCGGGCTTTTTTTTCGCTAAAAATTTGTCGAGTGCCGGAGCAATGGTGTATAGAATCGTATCGGGTCATACTCTGTTGTTAGGCTGTCGGCCATAGGAAAGGGTGAGGGAATGGAGTGTCCAAAATGCGGCCATGTGCAGGCCGGTGAGAAGGAATGCGAACGATGCGGGGTAATCTTTGCCCGCCTCCAGAAAAGGGAGGAAGAAAAATCCCTGCCGAGCCAGACCGAAACGGAAATCCCTGTTGCCACAGCCCGAACCGGTTCGGGTTTAACCGGTTGGGCGGTTGCCTTGCTGATTGGGCTGGTGGCTGGGTGGTATATGTTTGGCCAGCAACAAAAAACCGGGGGGGATATTGCTCCCTCCAGGGAAGTATCTTCCCCGGCCCTTGAGCAGCAAGGGCAGAACCCTTCGCAGCCGGTGGTGCGGCCAGAGGGTCCGGTCCAGGTACAAACCGCTGAGGGGCTTGCCGGAAAGCTGGCCGCTGCCTTTCCGGTGGGCAATGGCCTGGAGCAGGCCAGAAATGCCACGGTTTTTATCAAGACCCCCTGGGGGAGCGGCTCCGGCTTTTTTGTTTCCGCCAATGGCTATATCGTCACCAACCGGCATGTGGTGGAATTTGACGCCGCTCAGCTGAAAACCCTGAAGGGCAAAGCGGAGAAGCTGGCCGGGGACCTGGAGCGGGACCGCAGGAACAGGGCGGTGCTGGAACGGCAGCTTGCCGGGATCCGGGACGCCGGGGTGCGGCGTCAGGTGGAAGAGGAGCTGCAGCGCCGGCAGGAGGCGTATGAGAAATACAGCGGCATGCTCACCGAGATCAATGGCCAGCTGCAGCGGATCGAGCGCTCCTCCTGGAGTTCCGACATCAAGGTGATCCTGATCGACGGCAGCGAGCTTCCCGTGCAATCGCTGAAGATGAGCGACCGTGCCGATCTGGCCCTGCTCGCGGTGGATTGCTACAATGCCCCTTTTATCTCCCCGGTGACGGACAGCCGCCATCTCGGCCAGGGCCAGAAGGTCTATTCCATCGGCAATCCCGCCGGCCTGCGGCATACCGTGACCGCCGGGATCATCTCCGGCTATCGCGAGTACAAGGGCCGGAAATTCATCCAGACCGATGCGCCGATCAACCCCGGCAACAGCGGCGGTCCGCTGATTGACGAGCAGGGCGGCCTCATCGGCATCAACACCATGGTTTTGCGGGATACCCAGGGAATCGGCTTTGCCGTGCCTTTCCCGGAGGTGAAAACGGAATTCGGTCAGTATCTGGGGGGAATGTGAGACAGTCGGCTGACGTACGGATCCGTTTTCTCCTGGGCGATAAGGCGGTGCGCGGGGTGCTACTGCGGGGGAATGATTTGGTCGCCGAGATGCGGACCAGGCACGGCCTGGGGTTGTTGGAAACCCTGGTCTTAGGGCACGGTTGCCTGGCTGCGGCCCTGCTTGCCACGAGTCTGAAGGGGGAGAAGGACCGTCTTGCTGTGCGGATTGAGTGTTCCGGCCCGATCAAGGGGCTGGTGGCGGAGGGCAACGGGGCGGGCGAGGTGCGCGGCTACCTGCGGCAGAATCCGATTCCCCTGGAAAAACCCCTGGAGTCGTTTGATCTCGCGTCTTTTTACGGGGCAGGCTTTCTCTCGGTGAGCACCCATCTGGCAGGGGCCAGCCAGCCGTTCACCGGCACCATCATGCTGGAGCACGGGAATCTGGCCCTGGATCTCAGCCATTATTTCCACACCTCCGAGCAAACCCCAACCGCCATAGCGCTGAGTATCCAGTTCGATAGCGAAGGGCTGCCGGTGGGGGCGGGCGGGTTGCTGCTGCAGGCCATGCCCGGAGCACCCCCAGAGCTCATGACGGAGCTGGAGGAACGGATCGCGGCACTTCCTTCCCTGGGGCGTTATTTTGCCGAAGGGGGTACGCCGGAATCCTTGCTTGCGGAAGAGTTCGCCGATTTTCAGCCGGAGATACTCACCTCCGGGCCAGTACGGTTTGGTTGCCCCTGCTCCAAGGAAAATATCTCCGCCCGCCTCCTCACCCTGCCGGAAGAGGATCTCGATGAGCTGCGCGGCGGCCCGTTTCCGGTGGAGACCTGCTGCCATTACTGCAACACCACCTATCTTTTTAATCGAGAGGAGATGGAAGCCCTCTGGCAGGAACGGACTGGGCGCGGATAAAACGGTTCAGCAAGCGCCCTTCAATTCAGCGATAACCTTACCGTAGTCGTCTTTGCCGAACACGGCGGAACCGGCCACGAAGATGTTGGCCCCGGCCGCGGCAATGGGACCGATGGTTTTCGGGCTCACCCCGCCGTCCACCTCAATCCCCACCTGCAGTCCCCGGTCGTCGATCATTTTTTTGAGCTGCCGGATCTTGGCCAGGGAGCTTTCGATGAAGGACTGCCCGCCAAAGCCGGGGTTCACCGTCATCAGCATGACCAGGTCCAGATCGGGCAGGATCTCTTCCAGGCTGCTCAGGGGGGTGGCCGGGTTGAGCACCGCCCCTGCCTTCTTGCCCAGCTCCTTGATGCGGTGGATGGTCCGGTGCAGGTGATAGCCGGTTTCCACATGCACCGTGATCCAGTCCGCTCCGGCATTGGCAAAATCTTCCAGATAGGCGTCGGCGTTTTCGATCATCAGGTGGACATCCAGCGGCAGGTCGGTGATCCTGCGCACCGCCTTGACCACCAGGGGGCCGATGGTGATGTTGGGCACGAAATGGCCGTCCATCACGTCGATGTGGATCACATCGGCGCCAGCCTTGGCCACTGCGGTTATTTCTTCTCCCAGCCGGGCAAAATCCGCGGAAAGGATGGAGGGGGCGATCATGGTCTTGAGCATCTTATTCACCGGTTTTTTCTGAAGGAATAGCGGGTTCGGTCGCGGTCGGCACCGGTTCAGTCGTTTCTTTGGGCTCCGCAACCTCCGGGACCGTGAGGAGGGGGTTGGCCCCCACCGTGACCTGCACATAGTTGGCGGGGCGGATGTATTTGCGGGCGATGGCCAGCACGGTTTGGGCATCGACCTGCTCAATGGCATGCACATAGCGGTTGCCGAAATCCTGGCCCAGGCCGTAGGACTCGTTCAAGGCCATTTCCATCGCCTGATTCCCTCTGGTCTGCAAGCCCAGCTCGTAATTGGAGATCAGGACATTCTTCGCCTTGACCAGCTCCTCCTCGCTGAGCGGTTCTTCCATTACCCGGAAGAGCTGCTGCCAGACGGCCTTGATCGCCTCATCCTTTTTGTCCGGGCTGGTGCCGATGTAGATGCCGAAGGAGCCGGTGTCCAGCCCCAAAAGGGAGAAGGAGGAGAGGCTGTAGGCCAGGCTCTGCTTATCGCGCAGCTCGGTGAACAACCGGCCGCTTTGGCCGGAAAGGGCGGTATCCAATACCTCGAGGGGGTAGCGGTCCTCACTGGTCAGGGTGGTGCCGAGAAAACCGATGATGATATGCACCTGTTGTTTGTCCCGGGGGATGTTGATGATATCCGGGCCGGCCGGCACCTCGGGGGGGAGCATGCTTTCACTGCTCCGCGATTGTTCCGGCGGGGTCATGGGCCATCCGGAGAAAAGCTCTTCCGCCAGCTCCTTGATCTTTTCCGCGTCGACGTCGCCGGCTACGGCCAGAACCAGGGTCTCGGGTCGGGCATGCTCTTCGTACAACCGTTTCAGCTCGGGTACGGTGATGTTGCGGAGGACCGCCTCTTCGCCCTGGGTATTGAGGCCGTAGGGATGGCCCATGAACAAGCGTTTGTTGAATTCCTTAAAGGCGAGGCTGGGCAGGGAGTCTTCCTGATTCTTGAGCTGGGAGAGCAGTTCCGGCCGGATCTTTTCGGCCTCTGCCGGCGAGAAGGCCGGGGTAAGGAGTATGTCACGCACCAAGGCCAATCCTTTGTTGGTGTAGCGGGAGAGAAAGTCTCCCTTGACCCCGAAGGTGTTCTTGCCGTTGAAGCCGCCGATGGAGCCGGCCATGTTGGCCACTTTCTTGGCCAGCTCTTCCGCGCTCAGCTCTTGGGTGCCCTTGGGCAGGAGTTCGCTGATAAAGGCGAAGGCGCCGTTGCTGGTCGCGGTCTCGCTGCGGAGTCCGCCGGGCAGAACGGCCCGGACGGAAACCGTGGGCACGTCATGGTTTTCCCGGACCAGGAGGCGGATGCCGTTTTTCAGGACAAAGCGGTGCACCCCGGTGAGAAAGGCATCGTCCACCTGTGAGGCGGGCTGCCCTAGCTTGGCTGCGGCTTCGGCCTTGGCGATGATCGGGGTCAGGTCTTGCGCCTTATTCAGGGGCAGAGTGGTGCCCAGCGGGGCAATGGTGCCCACGGTGAGATGCTCGCCCCGGAGATAGAAGGCGGCAACCCGCTGGATATCCTCCTTGCTCACCGCCCGGACCCGGGCAAGATATTTGTCCTCGCGGGGATCGCCGGTCAGAAACTCGAAGGAGCCCAAGATCCTGGCCTGGCCCTCGGCCCGTTCCAGGTTGAAGATGAAATCGCTCTCCAGGTTGCGTTTGGCCCGGTCAAGCTCCTCATCGCTCACCTTGGTGTGTTTCATCCGGAAGAGCTCGGTGAGCGTTGTTTCCAGGGCGAGCACCAGCTTGTCCGCATCCAGGGTGGCGGTAAATTCGAGCAAGCCCGGATCGCGGGGGGTAAAGGCCGAGCCGTCGATGCGGTAGACCAGACCCGTGTCGTTGCGCAGCCGGGTATATAACCGGGAGGTCTCGCCGCTGCCGAGAATGGAGGTCATCACATCGACCACGGCCGCATCCTGCCCCCGGAAAGAAGGGCCGGCAAAGGACAGAGCCAGCTGGGTTTGGTTGACATCCTCGCTCAGGGAGAAAAAGCGGGTTGCCTTTTGCTCCGGTTCCTTGGCGATGGCGGGGGGCTTGGCTGTGCTGCGGGGCAATCCCCCCATCAGAGAATTCACCGTATCCACCACCTGCTGGACCCGGACATCGCCCACCACCACCACGGTGAAATTGCCCGGGTAATAATGTTTTTCCATGTAGCGGAGGATGTCGTCGCGGCTGATAGCGCTGACGCTCTCGGCGGTGCCGCTGATGGGCAGCCGGTAGGGGTGCGTCGTGTAAGCTTGGGCCATGAGCTCTTGAAAGAGGGCGATATTGGCCCGGTCCTTGCGCATGCGGATCTCTTCCAGCACCACCTTTTTTTCCCGCTCCAGTTCTCCTCCGTCGAAATTGGAGTGGAGTACCGCGTCGGTGAGCACCTCCATGGCATCCGCCCAGTTCCGGGAGGAGAGGGTGGCGTGATACACCGTGTACTCATAAGAGGTGTAGGCATTGATCTGGCCGCCCACCGCCTCGATGGCTCCGGCCACCTCGCCGGGTGCCCGGGTGGGGGTGCCTTTGAAGATCATATGCTCGATGAGATGGGTGATCCCCGCCTCATGCTTATCTTCGTAGATGCTTCCCGCCTTGACCCAGATCTGGACCGTGGCCACCTTGGTGCCGGGGGTCTCCTTGACCAGGACGGTCAGGCCGTTATCGAGCTTGTTTTTATGCAGGTGCGGGGCGATTTCAATAGCTTCAACATAGGTTGGGGTCATGGTTATACACAGGAGCAGAAGGAAGAAAAAGAGTCGCTGAAAGCGGGGAAAGAACCCGGAGTCAGGCCTCGCGTCTGGCGTGCGGTGGTGTGCGCCGCCTTGGTGTCTGGTGTGGGGCATGGTTATTGGCCGAGGGGTTGTAACAGGCGGCGAAAGCATATTTTTCGTGGGATACGCGCCGCGCCTTGTTTTTTGTCTCCTGAGCACTGTAAACATCTACGGATTCTGCGTCAAGAGATCGTAAACATTCAGAAGCACCGCATCTGCTTTGTCATCGGCCTGTTTGCATAGGCTGGCTATAGCTCACAGGCCTCTTTCGCGCATCTGCAGCGCTTCTAAACGTTTACAGCTTAGGGGGCGGGCAACTTTTTGTTTCTTGCTAATGATTAAGAGATCAGGCAGCCCCAGCGCTTTTTCGCCGCAAGAAGAGGATGAGCAAGCCGGTACCAATCATCAGGCTGCTCAAGAGCTGGCCCATGGTAAGGACATTGAATAAAAAGCCGAGCTGGGCGTCGGGCTGGCGAAACAGCTCGACCACGGTGCGGAAAATCCCGTAAAAGAGGAGAAACAGGGCGAGGAGCGAACCGGTGGGCCAACCCCGTTGCCAGTATCGGTTTTTTAAAAGCCAGAGCAGGGAGAAGAGCACGACCCCTTCGAGGAAAGCTTCATAGAGCTGGGAGGGATGGCGCGGCATCGACCCGCCCCCGGGAAAGACCATACCCCACGGGACATCGCTCATCCGGCCGTAGAGCTCGCCGTTGATGAAGTTGCCGATTCGTCCCAATCCCAAGCCGATGGGGGTGGTGATGATGTAGACATCCGCGCTCTGCCAGAAAGGCAGGCCGGTGATTTTGCAGAAAAGCAGGCCGCCCAGCAACATCCCCATCAGCGCCCCGTGGAAGGACATGCCGCCCTGCCAGGTGGCCAAAATATCTTGCGGATTTGCCAGGTAATAGGCGGGGTTGTAAAAGAGGACATAGCCCAAGCGGGCGCCCAGCACCAGGCTGACGATCAGCACCAGATTGAGATTTTCAAAATGTTTGCCCAGTACGGTGAGGTTGTATCGCCTGATCTGGTGGCGGACCAGCAGATAGGAGGCCATAAAGCCCAAAACATACATCAGGCCGTACCAGCGGACCTGGAGGGGGCCGAGGTGGAGGAGGATAGGGTCGATCTCAGGGTAGGGGAGCATGGGATAGTTACAAGTTGAAAGTTAAGAATGAAAAGTTCAATGGTGAAAACTGAACGCAAAGGCGTAGAGACGCGAATAGAATTGTTTTAAAAATTAAATGGTGTACCTTCGGACTTTCATCCAGTTTGCTTACCTGCGCTTCTGCGGTAACAATGAATATGTACCTCTTCCCGGCAGGTTAGACAATGCAAATCAGCCTGATTACCCTCAATGCCCGCTACTCCCATTCTTGCCCGGCGCTCTTTCATGTGCGTAACGTCCTGGCGCAGGGGCTGCCGGAAAGCTCCCTCGTCCTGCACCAGTTTACGATCAACGATCCCTATTACCAGACCCTGCTGCGGATCACCGGCGATCAGCCGGAGCTTATCTGTTTTTCCGTATACATCTGGAATGCCGAGTACACCCTGCGGTTGGTTGGCGACCTGCGGCGGGTCCTGCCCGAAGTGGTGATCATCCTGGGCGGGCCCGAGGCAACCTTCATGGGGCCGGAAAGTTTGCCCGCAGGGTGCGCCATTGTCCGGGGCGAGGTGGAAGGGTTGGGGGAGGATTTCTTCCGCGATCTGGCCGCCAAAACCCTGCAGTCCGAGTACCGGGCTGCAGGTAACCCCCCATTTGCCATGCCGTATCTGGAGCCCGATTTCGCCGCCCATCTGGAAAACCGCAATATCTACTACGAATCTTCCCGCGGCTGCCCTTTTTCCTGCAGTTACTGCCTTTCTTCGGTGGAGCATGGGGTGCGGTATCGGGAGCTTGACGAGGTCTACCGGGAGCTGGCGATAATCCTGGTCCATGGACCGAAGATCATCCGTTTTGTGGATCGGACCTTCAACGGGCTGCCCGAGCGGGCCCTGGCCATCTGGCGGTTTCTCCTGGCCCAGCCGGGGGAGACCCTTTTTCATTTCGAGATCGCCCCGGATCTCTTCACTGAAGAGATGTTCGCTTTCCTGACCCAGGTTCCCCACGACCGCTTTCAGTTTGAGATCGGCTTGCAGTCCACCAATCCGGAGACCCTTCAGGCGGTGAATCGGAAAATGGATCTGGCCCGGGCCGGGGAGAATATCCGGCGCCTGGTGGGGTTGGACAACATCCACCTCCATCTGGATCTGATCTTAGGGCTTCCTTATGAAACGGAAGCAACCTTTCGGACCTCGTTGAACGAGGCCTTGGCCATGGCGCCCCACCATCTGCAGATGGGCTTGCTCAAGGTGCTGCCCGGCACCCCGATCAGTCGGGCTGCAGTGGAGTTCGCTCTCGTCAGCTCGGCCACGCCGCCCTATTCGGTGCTGGCCACCCGCTGGCTGGACCATGCCCAGCTGCGCCGCCTGTACTGGCTGGGCGAGTGCCTGGAGGCCTTTTACAACAACCGATTTTTCCGTAACACCTTGAATTATATCATGAAAAAAGGCGATGAGCCTTTCGGCTTCTTCGCCCAATTACTCACCGTCTGTCAGACGGCGGGTTTTTTCTCTCTGGCGAAAACCCAGGAGCTCATGACCAGGATGCTGGTGGAGCTGGCGCGGACCCGGGAGGATGGGGAGCTGTTTTGTGAGCTGCTCCGCTTTGATTGGCTGGTGAGCGGGCAGAGGATTATGCCCCCCTATCTTATCGCAGAGTCGTCCAAGGAGATCAGGGATTATCTCTGGCTCCATCTGCCGGAATCCCTTCCGCCGCAATATACCCGGCTGACCAAGAACGAGTTTTTCAAGCGGGGGATTTTTGCCAGGTTTTCCGGGCAATTGCTGCAGGCGGTCGGCTTGGCGGAATCCAAAGGTCAGTCAAGCCAAAGCGGCTATGTCTGCTTCCTGCCGGAACAGGAATGCGTCGCAGGGCATCAACGCCAGCAGCATACGGTGTTTTTCCCGGAAGAGAAGGGAAAAGGGCAGTGAAAAGTTAAAAATGAAAAATGAGGTGAAGAGCGGGAAAACTTTCCCTTAACTTTTCATTCTTCATTTTTAACTTTTCACTTTTAACTCCTGTCTACACCGCCAGCCGCAGGATCTCTGCGATGGTTTCCTTGGGGTAGAGCCCGCCGATCCCCCATTGTTTGGCCAGCCCTTCGGCATTCTCGGCGATTTTCTCGATGTCGGTGGCCGGGATCTCCGCCTCAGCCAACCGCACCGGGGACTTGATCGTGACAAACCACTGCTCCAGCGCGGCAATCCCTGCCTTGCCGGAATCGAGCCCGAAAATCTCCTTGGCAAAGCGGGCAAACTGGCTGGGGTTTTTTGCCTCATACCACTTCATCCAGGCGGGCAGCACGATGGAAAGGCCTGCCCCGTGCGGGATGTTGTAGATGGCGCTCATGGCGTGCTCGATCATGTGGTTGGGAAAGCTGTATTCCCCGATCCCGGCCGGGGTCAGGCCGTTCAAAGCCAGGGTGGCGGTCCACATGAAGGAAGCGCGTGCCTTGGCGTGGCTGGGTTCGGCCATGATCAGGTCGGTGGTTTCGATCACCGTTTTGATGATCCCTTCCACCAGCCGGTCCTGGAGATGGGTGCCGGGCTCTTTGGTGAAGTAGCCCTCGAGGACATGGGCGATGGCGTCCACCGCGCTGTAGGCCGTGTAATTCAGGGGCACGGAATGGGTCAGCTCCGGGTTGAGGATGGAGACCTTGGGGTAGACGTGGGGCGAGGCGATGTTGTATTTCTGCTTGGTTTCCGCATTGGTGACCACCGAGTTGCCGTTCATCTCGCTGCCGGTGGCGGCCAGGGTCAGGACGGTGAAGACAGGCAGGGCGCGTTCCACCTCTTTGCCGACAAAGAACTGCCAGACATCCTTGTCGCTCAGGGCGCCGACCGCGATGGCCTTGGCCTCGTCCAGGACCGAGCCGCCGCCCACCGCCAAAATCGCCTCCACCTGATCCCGCTTGGCCAGGGCCACGCCTTCCCTGGTATGGGAAAGCACCGGATTGGAGTCCACCCCGCCAAACTGAGTGCAACCGATACCGCTGGCTGTGAGGTTGGCCAGGACCCGGTCGAGCAGACCGCTTTTGACCACCGAGTTCCGGCCATAGACCAACAGCACCTTGGTGATCCCGGCGGCGGTCAGTTCCGAGCCGATCAGACTCTCTTTGTCTGCGCCGAAGATAATCTTGGTTGGGTTGTGAAAGGTGAAGTCAAACATGAGTCAGTCCTCCGTCTGGTGGATGATCTGGATTTTCAAGCTGGGTAGAGAGGCGAGTATAATGTCGAAAATAATCTATCACTTTTGGGTGTAAGCTCGCACGCAAAATAAGAAAATCTTGCAAGTAAACGCAGAAAAATTCTAATTCAAAACCATCAACACCGCATCAGTAATTCGCCACCAACAACTCGGTGTGCTCCTTACTCCTGGCATTGCCATTTCGGCTCATCGAATACCGTAGCTTCACCTCCTCGATCTTAAACATCCTGAATATCTCCCGCACCTCCGCCGTATCGTTGATGGTCATCAAAAAACGCCCCTGGATGCTTGAGAGGGTACTGGCCAGGTCGTGGAAGTCCTGCTCCTTAAAATCGTGGCGATAGCCGGGGATCTGCCAGTACGGTGGGTCGAGGAAGAAGAGGGTGTGCGGGCGGTCGTATTTGGGAATCAGCTTCCGGAAGTCCAACCGCTCGATGGTCACCTGGGCGAGGCGCAGCCAGGCGTCATGAATGGTGCGCTCTAGGTTGAACAGGTTGAGCCGAGGAGGGCCAGAGGTGGAGGTGCCGAAGGTCTGGCCAGTGACCTTGCCGCCGAAGCTGTTCTTTTGCAGGTAGAAATAGCGCACCGCCCGCTGTATATCGGTGAGGGTTTCCGGCACCACTTGCAGCATCCGCGCGAATTCATCGCGGCTCACCAGGCTCAACTCGAACTGGCGGTGGAACTCCAGGGGGTGGTGCTTGATCACCCGGTACAACGTGACCAGTTCTTGGTCGAAGTCATTCAGCACCTCGGCCCTGGATGGCTCCTTGGTGAAGAGCACCGTGGCACTCCCTGCAAACACCTCCACATAACAGCCATGTGCCGGGATCTTCTCGATGATGCGTTTTGCGAGTCTGGTCTTGCCTCCAAAATACGGTATCAGTGAGCCCATTGTTTCCGTCCTTGAATATGGGCAGGCATTATGCTACGTTCCTTGGCTGCTGTACCACAGCACCGGGACGAAAGCAGGTATTCCTGCGGGCCTCCATTCCGTGTGTTCGCACGGGTGGATGGTTCGGGGGCTGTTGACGCAGCCCCCAGTCCCGTCCTTACATTCCCTCTTGATAATCTTCCGGCAACTGCTTGCGCTGCAACTCCGAAACAAAAGACTGGTAGCAATGGTTCGGTTGCCAGAAAAACAGCTTGTCAACCAGCCACCGTGCCTCCCGCCACCATGGCAAAGCCCGGTGCCGCCACATGCGGGCAGATAGGGTCTCGTCCGCCCAGCCGCCCAGGATTGCATTCAGGAGCTGGTCAATGGCGATGGCGACCTGTTTCATGGCCACACAATAGCCGGAATTTCAGCCAGCAATCCCGCCACCGTCGGTGCGGTGCGCAGGTTGTTCTGCACATCCGCAAGAGCTTGATAACAAGTGGACCAAGCTGCATCCCGGCCAGCCACCCCGGCGGCGGCCTCGGCTGCAAATGTGGGGTTCGTGCTGGTCACGTATGAGCATAGCGACAGGATGCCTTCGTAGTTTTTCTCCCGCGCCTTGGCGTCCAGCATCGCCTGCACCGCATCCTGATACTCTTTAATGGTCGGCGCAGGCGGCGCATTCACCTCCACGGCCCACACCCCGGCCACAAACCGACAACTCTCAGCCTGGGGGTTATAGGCGGGCGGCTCCAGCTCCGTGCTCCCGGCCCAATCAGCCACGGCTGGCAGCGGGTTGCGGATATGTTCCAAGGTCTCGGGGTGATAATAGTTCATACAGCTACCTCCAGGCGGTTCAGCAGGTTGTGGGTTTTGACCCGTTGGCTGGTTCTTTCCATGGCATTCCCCATCATAATTTTTTCCAAAGCCGGGCTGTCGCCCGGCTACACAAGATTCAGGTGGTCACAGGCGGCGCGGACACCCATAGGCCAGTACGAGTCCCACGGGGAGTCGGACCAGTACGAGCTCCGCGAACCGGAGTTGACGCCGTGCGCCCGATGGCCGCCCAAGAGAACCCGAGCTAAACCGTAGGTGCCTTGAGTGTCGACTTGTCCTCGGCCTCCGTTGACGGCCTTCCACGACCATGTCGTGGTGTCGTAAAACTGGCCAGTGTCCTCCCCCCAGGTATAATGATGCCCGCTAGCCTGCTCCAACCCATACTTACTGGTGTAGCCAGCGTTGCGTTGGGTGGTGGGGTAGGTAGCAGCGGTGGAGTCGATGGACTGATTCTCCGTCACCCCGAAAGCGGCATCCACAAAGAGGCTCTCCCGCATGAGCTTGGCGCCATAGGCCCGGACGATCTCGTTTGCCGTCCACCAATTCATATTTGGATACGTGACGGTGCCATCGCCGCCAAAGGCAAGCGGCTTTTTAGGCAAGACCGTGCCGGAGGCGATGTTGGTGCCTGCCTTGGATAGCCCGTTGGCGATATGGTCGGTGGAGCAGAGATAGTTGGCCACCCACAACCCGTTGACAAACGTAAATCCCTTCTGCGCCCGCAGCAACGAATCGTTGGACGAAGCCCGCCATCGGAGATCCCAAATCGACCAGGCATTGATCCCGGCAATGAGATCAACATCCGCCTGGGTCCAGATCATACCGTTGTCCGTAGTGGCGAACGAGCCGCCCGCCACGGTGGTGCCAGGGGCCACCAGGCCATAGTGAAAGCCGCCGATGAGCCGCGAGGTTTCGGTGGTGTAGCCCGTGGGCGCGGTAAACGAGGCATCGGCCCGCACGGTGCCATCGGTGCAGGCGTAGATGGCGTAGTCGGTGCCTGCGGTGAGGGCGGGCATGACTATGGCGGTATCCACAGCGGCGGAAACCTTGGTGGAGCCAACAATAGCCACCACCCCAGCCTTGACGGAGATGGTGGACGCGCCGGTTTTGGTGAAGGCCTGGCTGCCTGATTCGCGCTTGTAGAAGCCGTAGGGGTTGTTGTTTACCCCGGCAATCAGGCTTTGAACCTGCGCCAGCGGAACCACATCGCTAGAGCCTACGGCAGTAGCGGCCCGAAAAAGCTGAGTTACTGAGCCGCTCTTCATGGCAAACGAGGCAAGCAGCCAGTCAAAAAGCTGTCCGTTATCCAACGGGTCGAGTGTTCCCCCAAGTCCCTCCACAACCCCAGCCAACTCTTCTTGCACCGCATTCAGCCAGTCGTCGGTAACTACCGTACCCTTGGTGTTGGTCGCCGGATCTCCCCCATTAAAAAGCCCGTCTTGCGTTCCTATTCTTCGCATGGTTCCTCCTTATATAATGTAGCTGAAGTAAACGAAGGTGTGCGCAGGCTTCAGCTCCCTGAACAACTCCTCCAGCAGGGTTTGCGAATCCCACCAGGACAACATCTCTCCCGCCGCAGATCCATCCGCCCGAAACTCATAGATCGGCTGATTGTATATCTCCAGCCCCCACTGATAGATGACCGAGTCATCAAACAGTTCATCTCCGGCAGCTCCCCAGCCCGCCATGAACGGCAGCGGCTCTACGATCTCGACCACGTAGCCCAGGGCCTCGGCCAGACGGATAAAGTAAGGGATCGAGAGCCCGCCCTTTTCGCGTATTTTCCGCACGATCTTGCCGCGGCGGTATTGCAGCGGGTCATCCACACCGGGCGTCAAGCCGAGCACCCGCTCCCAGTCGACAAGCAGCAGGTTTGTGGTGTCCGGGAACATCTCCGTGAGCAAGGTCTCGGCGCTGGCCTGGGCGATGTCCAGATGCTTGGCATCCAGCTCCAGATCCGCGTCATGGTCGCCACCTAACTCAACCGGAAACAGGAGGCGCAGGGTGTCTTTGTTAACTGACATCGATCACTCCTGGCCGCAGCATTTCATAGGATGCCGGAGTAACCGTGGCAGCCGGTAACGAGATCACCGGATTGCCTGCCCCATTTTCCGTGGCACGGGCAGACAGCTGCGGCAGATACAGCTCTTGCCCAGGCTCAAAGACCGTCAGATATGCCTCGATGTCGGCTTGCACTGCTGCGGCCAAGGCGCTGCCCACCCCGGTCATGGTCACGTCCTGGAGAACAATGGTCGGGGCCAGGATTCGGACAAACCGCGCTCCCACCGGGCGGAGATCGGCGATATAAGCGGCCACGGCATCAATCAAAGCCTGATCCGGAATCTCGGAGCCGGTGGTGGTCGCGTTGGCCAGGATAACCACATCCACGCTCTCTGCCCCCTGGGCCAGCGGGAAGGCATAGGCAGCCTGCACATCATCGACCTCCTTTGCCCATTTTTCATAATCGTATTTGTTGCCCCCGGCCGGTGGCTGCCGGATGTAACCGAGCAACCGCGCCAGGTAGTCGGCATCATTCTCTCCAGCCGTGCGGGGAACGCCGCGAACCCAGGCATGATGCTCCAGGGCCTCGGTGTCGGCTGTATCCGGAAACGCCTGCCTGCTGATCCAGTGCTGATATTTGTAAAGCCCCCACAAGGCCGAGGCGTAGCCCGCTGCCTTCATATAGGCGAGGCTCCCCTGGGAGACATCAACGCCAGGGAAAATGTTTTGAAAGTCGGTCAGAATGCCGTTCAAGATCTCGTCGAAGCTTTTTCCAAAGGCCATCACACCACCTCTTTGAATGTCGTGAATGTCACCGTGCGGCCGTCCGCCTGCACGACTTCGACCAGCAATTTCAGGCGATTCAGATCCTGCCGACGGTCACGTTCCGACGAGACATCCACCGACCGGGCGCGGCCTGTATCGATGAGCCATTGCAGGGCCTCTTTATAATCGTGGCGGATCAGCGCCGCCGTGGCCTCGGTGTTTTTCAGCCTGCCCCGCTGCCGCAGACCGAAGGCGGGGTTGTGGAAGAAGGAGCCTTTTTTCACGGTCAGGCTGAGGTAGATATTATTGAAGATGTTGCCAGCCCCGACGAAGGTCATCTGGGCCTGGCCATCCTGTAGGGTGATTGCGAAATCCATCTCAGCCCGCCTTGGTGATGCTGGTGCAAGTGTTGCCCAGCGTCAGCGTTGTGTTCGGCCCGGCGCTATTGCCGCTGCCGGGCTGTATTCCACCGTGATTGTGGCCGTTAAACAGGGCAAGGAACCGCTCGTCGATGAGTGACCGCAGTGATCCGCGGTCGCCGCCCAGGTTAATTATGGGGCTGGTCACCTGGCAGCTGGTGGCGGCAACCACCGTGGCCACCGGCGCGGTGATCTTGGCTTCTGCTCCGACATCCGCGGTCAGCTTGTCGCATCCATATATATGGACCTCTTTTCCACGCTTCAGATGAATGACCATGCCCTGATCGTCATACAGGGCAACCTCGCCCTCCTCGATAGGTATCCGGTAACGCCGGTCATCCGAGGCGACCAGAACGATGTGGTTCCCATCCTTGTCGGCAATCCCCTCCGCACCCGGCAGGGGCCGCGAGGTGTACCCGTAGTGCTGAAAAACCTCCCGATCGGTAAAGGTCTCCCCAGCCCGGCCGGAGGCGCTGAAGCGCTTGATCACCCCTTCCCACATAGATGTGATGCGAACCCTGATCATTGCACCAACCCCGGAGGCCCAAGCTTCAGCCTGGTGATGGTTCCGTCCGATCGGGAGCGGTCAAAGGTGCGGCCGTAGATAAGAAACACCCCATCGACCCCCAGCACTTCGTCATGGACCTCGCACAGCTCGTTTATCTGCCAGTTCTTGCCGTTTTGGCTGTGGCCCTGGACCTTATAGTGGAGCTGATAGCCCTGGTGCCGCTGCTGCTCCATCAAGAACCTGGCGTGGAGCGCCGGGCTTTGCGAATCGTTGTTATCCCTGGTGACAAAGGGCTTGTAGAAGGGAAGCTCTTTATCTTCCACCACGCCCTTAGTGGTGATCTTGGTGGCGTCCATGCCGTCATCATCCTGGCCCTGCGCCTGGCCGATAACCGTCACCTTCGAGTACCGCTTCGAGATATCATCGACCTCCTCGCCCTCCAGCACATTGTTGCCGACCCCGCTCTTCGTGTTGGTGAGCGTAAACATCGGCTCGCCCTTGGCCTTCGGCCTGCCGAAAACAAGGGTACCGTCCGCCAGGGCAAAAAACATCAACCCCCGGCTGGCAGCATAGGTCCGCAGCACCTCGAACACGGTCATGCCCGGCGCGATCTGCGAGATCTTCTGCGGGGTGTCCAGGTAGCCGATCAGCGGGGTGTCCACGCTCCGCTTCTTGCCCTTCAGCTTACCGACGATATTCTCCTGGTACTGGATCTGCTTGCGGTTGATGAACGGCACGGTCTTGAGCAGCATTGCCGCCAGCTCCGAGAGCTTCTTGCCCTGGACTGTGACAAACTCCTCGCAGTAGGAGTCCACCAGGAGCCCCATCAGATCCCGTCCCTCGATCCGCATAACAAGCGAGCCGCTCTTGTCATATTTACGGGAGCGCTTGTCGATGATGCCGGTCAGCTCCAGGGTGTCGTTTACGTACAGCTGGCACTGCTGCCCTCGCTTGATCTCTATCTCGGGAGCGGCCACCTCCAGGGAAAAGGCATCGTCCGCCGTGTAGATATCCGCTTCCACCGAGTACGAGGCGAACCGCTCGATCCGCTGGCCACCGATCTGGAGGGTAACGTTATCAGGAGGCATACACGCCCACCTCGCCGCTGGCGCAATTGGGGTTACGGATAGCGTTGATCGTCAGCAACCGCTCGGCGGCGTTATAGGGCAGGCCGTATCGCAGGCAGACCAGATGCAGCGGCATGGGGTTGTCGAGCAGGATCCGGATAATCTTCTCCCGCTCCAGCTTGATATTGCTCACATGGATCTGGAGCTGGAGGGCCTGCTGTTTCAGGCTGGTGCTCTGCCGAGACAGCTCCACGGCCTCCTGAAGACTTGCCCGCACAACAGCCAGGCTGCTTTCAAGCTCATTCACCGTCATGGTCGTTTCAGGGGCGAGGGACGAAACCCCGGTGCCGGCCGCTGCCGGAGCCGTGTAATTCCCCAGGACATCAAAGGCCCGAACCCCTTCATTCTTTTTCTGGGCCACCCGTAGCGTCTCATCCGCCTTGTAGCAATAGGCGGTCTGCAGCGCGGTATGGCTTGCCGCCGCGATGGTCGTGGTTTTGGAGAATTTGCCCGAGGCGTTCGCCAGCCCCTTGAGGCCGAAGGTCATGCTGTCCACAAACCTGGCCGGGGCGGAACGGAGCGTGTCGTAGAGCAGGGCATAGCGCTCCACGACTCGGCTCAGGCTGCCGATTACCCGGCCGGGCAGGTTGGTGCCGTAATTTATGGTGGAGACCAGGGAGTTGGCCGGATTGGCGATGGTATTCAGCGTAGCCTGCATGGTGCCGACGTAGGTCTCAACCGTTTTGAGGTAGTTTCTGGCCTTGGTGGACACGTCCTGGAACTGCTCCACGATTCCCAGCGCCGGGTCAAGCACTCGGTCCAGGATGCCGGAAGCTTCCGGCCCCAGGGCGTCCCTTACATCGTCGGCAAACTCCCGTTTCTGGTCTTCGATGCCGTCGTTGTATGCCTCCTCGGCCACCGCCTCGACATCCGTGTGGCTGGTATCGCCGCCGTCCTCGATAAGGCCATGGACAAAGGTGATGTCGATCTCCGCCGTCCGCTGTCGCTCGTCATGGCGCACCGACATCGATTCGACGCAGCCTCGCAGCGGCCCGTATTTCGGATGGACCAGCTCACTGATCTCCAGAGAGGCCAGATGGTCCACCAGCTCCTGGTGGGTGTCGTAGGTTTCATGATCCGCCCCATCGTCCCAGAAATAGCAGCGGAACTTCACGACCCGCGCCTTCTGGCCCATGTCCTCCAGGAGCGCCCCGTCCTTAAACGGGTACTCATGCCGGACGATGGCTTTCTCGAACGCATCGTCGATGGTTTCTATCTCCAGGGCGAAACCGTCGAGTTCTGCTGGGTAAAGATCAGGCATTCAGGTGATCCTCTTAATGGGACGAAGCCATAGCCGCAGGGGCAAAGCTGCCGCGCCGCATGGTGTTGATCTTGGTATGGGTGTTCGGGTCGCTGGTTTGCGTTACCACCCGGTTGTTGCCGTCAATGGCGATACTCAGGTTGATGTCGTTTTTCATCTGGCCTCTACCACCTTCATAGCCACGATTAAGCACGGAATCGATTGCTTTCACCTGATAGCTGTCTTCGCCGCCCCCCATGACCATGTGCCGACCCCGGAGGCTGCGCAGAGTCTCTTGCGACGATGCGGAGACCTGAGCGTCGGTTATTGCCTTGCCGATGACCATGGATAGTTCAGCGACAACGGCAGTGGCAAGCGGGATGGCCAGAGGAGCAGCAGCAGCCAATGTGGAGCCACCGCCAGCAGCCGCTGCAGCAGTCTCGGCAACTGCCGCCGCTCCTCCCGCACCAAAACCACCTGGCCAATTGACGACAAAAACCGGCGTCACCCCCGCCGCCATTTCCAGGGCTTTGCCTTCGGCTACTCCCAGGCCAACGGAGCTACCGTGACCGAGCATCTTCTTGACCGCTGCGCCCACACTTTTGGCGCCATATCTCGCAAGCAGCAGGGTCCCAAACGTGCCGCCGAGCCCGCCCATGATCATCTCTTTCCCGTCCAGATCCAGGCCGCCATTCTCTTTTTTATCTCGGGCAAACTGGATGAACTGCCCCAGGGTCTTGTTTATCGGTTGGACAAATCCGTCCGCCGCTTCACGCAGGTCGTTTTTCAGCATGCCGGTCTGGTCGATCAGGTTCCGGGTCGCTTCAGAGAAGTCCCTTTTCAAGGTGCCCCCGGCATCGCTGATGGTGGCAGAGAACTCACGCACCTTGTCCAAGGCATCGCCCTGAAGCAAGGTCTTGATACCCTTGATGGTGTCAAGGTCGGCATGGCCGAATGCCTTTTGGATGAAGACCGCCCGCTGCTGATCGGTGGTGAGGGTGTCGTATTTCTTCTTGATGTCACCCAGCACGTCCAGGGCGTCACGCCGTGCGCCTTTCGCATCGAAAAACTTGACCCCTGTGCCTTTCTGCGCCTCGGACATGTACTTGAGATTGGTGAATACCCGCATGGTGCTGTCTGCCAAAGTGGCCAGACGCTCAGGGTTTTTCTCCACCATGGACAGCCCCTCGATAAAGGCAAGGGTCTTTTCAAAACCCATACCAGCGCTGGCCGAATTGACCCCGACCCTGGCGAAGATGGAGGAGAGGTTCTCTAGCTCGGCATTTCCTAGACGACCAGCCACGGTCATCTTGTCGAGCATATCCAGTGCCATCCCTGGCTTGGCCAGGTCAAAGTTGTAAGCAGTGGCCGCAACAGTAAGTCCGGACGACAAAGTCTGAGCGTTGGCACCTGTCACGGCCATGGCCGTATTGATGCCTTTCAATGCCTCCTTGGACTCTTTCATGTTGAGCCCGGACTGCACCAGGGAGTTGAACCCGTCTCGCAGATCCTCAACGCCTTGACCTGATTCTCTGGACAGAGCAAAGAGTTCCGCTCGCAGCGCCGACACCTTGCCGCTCCCTTCTCCGGCGGTCTGGCCGATCTGGGTCAGCGACTTGTCGAGCCGGGCGGAGTCCATCATGATCTTGACGGCTCCGATACCGACACCGAGAGAAGCCAACTGGCCATGAACAGAACCGAACGCACCTTTCAACGCGTCCAGTTCACTCTTCGCGCCACGGGCAAACCGTGTCACCGCGCTTTTCGAGCTGTTCATTTCCGTCTTGAAGCCGGACGCATTTGCGACCAGCTCCAGGAACAGTTTCATGTTATCGGCCATGGCTCGGTTTCTTCCTCTTTACGACGTAGGTCTTTTTCTTCTTCGGGGAGACAAGCTCTTCGTGGGCAAGGAGAAGACCCATGGCCTCTCCCTCCGGCATCGTTAGAGTCTCCTGGTAGCTAAGCCCCAGCTTCACCAACGCTATCTGGAGCTTTCGCTGCGGCTTCAGCCGCGCCTCGAAACGTGCGCCTCTTCTCTTCCAGCCTCTTGTCCGCAGCGGCCAGCTCGTTGAAGTCTGTCTGGCGCATGGTCATCAGCAGGGCCGTAGTGATCTCTTCCTGCGGGATGCCATCCACCGACAGCCGCTGGGCCATGACGCACACCCCGAAGAATGAATCACTCTTTCCTGCCCGTTCCGCATCGTCGGAATCGAATACCTCGATCGCGTCACAGACCAACTGCTCCCGCAGGGTATACTTGCGATGCACAGCCCCATCCCTCTCGATGCCGAACGGCAATGTCCCTTTCTCTTCCAGCATCGCTACACCTTCCCGGCTGCGCCGAAGTTAATGGTTTTGGTCGCTTCATTGTCGCCGTCGTATTTAACGCTGCCGATCTTGAGGCGAGTTACCCCGGTATAGGTCACCCTCACCCCGTTTTGCTTGTCGATGGTCAGGGTGCCATTTTTTACGCCCTCGAAATCAAATTCGGGCGCATCCGCTGGCACCACGTACTCCACATCGACGGTGTAGCGCGGGGTGGTGTCCATGGAGCCGGTCTTGTTCATCAACTTCACCTGTTTGGCGAGTTCGACCTCGCCCTCGGTGACGGTTTTGAAATCATCAATCTCCTGGCCGTTAACCTCCAGAAGCACTCGCGATACGTATTCAGACATGGGTTTCTCCTTTTCTTTAGCTGACAGCCGTCAGCAGTTGTCAGCCGTGGCCGTGCTTTGTCTTACAGATACAGGTCAATCCGGGCTGCGAACACATGCAGGCCGTTGACCACGTCCGCCGGGATAGCTGCATTCACCCGAGTGGGATCTTGCAGATCGTCCTCAACAAGGAGTTTAGACTTGTGCTCGTCAACGTTTTCCAAAATCTCCAGCTCTTCCAGCTTGTAAGAGACATCAAGCAGCTCGGTGTAGATGGCCGATTTTACCCTGGCGGTCTTTTTCGACCGAGGGAAGCGCAAAGAGATCCTGTCCAGCCATGCTTTCCTGCTGTAGTCGAGCGAGCGGATAGTGGTGATGTCGAGCAAGGAAATGTCGTCCACCCCCTGGGCATCCTGAACATACGTGGAGACGGCACGCACGATCTGCACCCTTTCTCCTGGGCCAACCTCCAGCGGTGTAACCCCGTTGTAGAGACAGTTCTCCTGCTCGGTGCGAGAGAGCCGCTGATCGATGGCCGGGGCATGGATGCCTTTCAGCTCCAGAGTATTGAGCGGCATGGCCGGATCTTCCTCAAAAGCCACGACGGACGAGAATGCCGCAGCGAGTTCATAGGGTAACGACCGTGTACCCCGCAGATAAGGCGCATAGATCCGGCCATCGTTGATCAGGCCGGAGAGCGTCGTGGTGGCGGCAAGCGCCCCGGTGTTGCCATAGAACCCTATTCCAGGTCGTTTCTCCAGCGAACCCGACACCGAGAAAAGGTGGGTGCGCAGCGCCGTGATGCTGGTCTCGTCGTTATAGGGAGTGGCAACCACATGATACTGCTCGGCAAAAACCGTAGCCAAAGCGGCGGCGATATCCGGATCCACCGCACCGCCATTCATGGCGACAATGGTGGAGGTTACGCCCGTGGCGGTGGATGAAAAAGTGATGCCGATCTGGTTGCCGAGCGTGCCTTTGTTCTTGGCCGTGAAGTTGACTTTCTCCGTGTCTCCGCCATCCACCTCTGCAGTGACCGGCAGGTCCGGGTATTTGGCCAGCTCGGTGTTAAGTGTCGTGGCCATGGATGCGGCCGTATCGCCACTGACGACACCCACCTCAATTTTTCGGTTGGCGATAAATACCGTGTTGCTGCCGGAACTGGTGGCAGGCCCGTTGATCTTGGTGCTGCCGAGCGCCGCCACCCCGGTAGCGGCATCATCAAGCGCCACGATGGTGAGGTCCAGGTAGGGGTTAGCCACGATCGCCGCCCTGGTCATCAGGTGGGCCACTGAGCCCTGGCCGAAGTAGTCGGCCGCCTGTGCATCGGAAAAGGCCAAGGTGGGCACCTTTTCGGCCACGGAGCCAGCGGCCAGCCGTTGGCCCACTATCAGCATGCGCTGTTTGTTGGCTGGCAGAGTCCGAACCGCCAGCCTGAGATTAAACTCGCCGTACTTGCCAGGCTTGCGGAGACTGGCAAGGATGGTGTCAAAGCTGATATTCTTGGATGCCATTACCGGTCACCTCCCTTGACTTTTTGCGGGGCTGCTGCGACTTCAATCAGGGAGCCATCGGTGACCAGGCGGCGATAATATGGAGATTCAGATACCTCCACCGCCTTGCTGTCGGTGATGTACTCTCTGGGCTTGCCTTCCATCGGGCACTTGAGGCCCGGCGCGGCTTTTACTCTCATGGGTCTTCTCCTTACAAAAGGGTTAACTCATCCGAGGCGTCGGCCACTCCGTCATCCGCCGGATCTTGCAGGTAGTAATTGAAGCCGACCGTGAGCAGATCCGCGACCTCCTCTTCATCGAGCTTCGTAATAACAAACGAGGTAGCCAGCTCCAGCGAGTAGACGATGAGCCCTTTCTCCCTGAATTCCTCGGTGGTGACATTCTTCCAGTTGCGCGGCACCAAGGCTTTGATGGCCAGCCCCAAATTTTGCAGCAACAGGGTCTGGACGATGCCTTGCAGGATCAGATACACCCCCTTGCGCCGCTCACCCTCACTGGCCAGGTGGGAGAAGATGACATCAACAAAGATCGTCACCTCCTGGCGGTAGCTCTGCATGGTGACCTTCTCGAACTGCGCCGCCTCGGTGGAGACATAGACGGCCGGGTGCGGGATACCTTCGGCCCCTTTCTGCACGGCAACCATCCCGGCAGTGCTGCCCAGCTTTGTTTTTATGCGGGCGACGATCGCATCTTCGATC
The DNA here is from genome assembly GCF_029607905.1 of Thiovibrio frasassiensis. Taxonomy (NCBI): domain Bacteria; kingdom Pseudomonadati; phylum Thermodesulfobacteriota; class Desulfobulbia; order Desulfobulbales; family Thiovibrionaceae; genus Thiovibrio; species Thiovibrio frasassiensis. Next base: position 960,150 of record NZ_JAPHEH010000001.1, on the reverse strand, counting down.
TGGGTAAGCATAGATTAGAACCCTCGCATGCTGTCGCGGCTGAATAGTCTGGCCGGGCCGGACACAACAGCCCCGCCTGCCTCCGGGGTCGCCGCGCCGCCGCTACCTTCCGACCCGAGAGAGATCTTGTCGGTCTGGATCTGCTCCAGGATCTTCAGGGCACTCTTGTACCGCTCGGTAACGCCCTCCGGCGGGGTGAGCTTGATCCGCCTGGCATACAGCCGGTAGATCGCCACGTCGGCGGCCAGGGTATTGAGCAGCCCAGGCACCGGGGAGAGGGGCAGGGTGTACCTCCCACGGAGATAGCCGTCGATCAGCTCACCGGCATCGGTGATGGCCCGGTCCACATTTACCTGATTGACCGCAACCGGCGGGGTCGTATCGTCGGTCAACTGGATCAGATCATTCTCCGGAACCGTTGCCCGGATATCAACCAAGGTGCAGTACATGGTTCAGCCCTTATTTTTTCTGCCCGGAAGCGGGAGTCTTCTTGCCAGCGACAGCCTTTTTCTCCGAAGCCTCTTTGTCGGTAGCAGCTTTCTTGTCGGCGGCGTCTTTCTCAGCGGCCTCTTTGTCGGCAGCAGCCTTCTTGTCGGCGGCGTCTTTCTCAGTGGCCTCTTTGTCGGCAGCAGCCTTCTTGTCGGCGGCGTCTTTCTCAGCGGCCTCCTTGTCAGCAGCAACCTTCTTCTCCGCAGCTTCCTTCTCGGCCTGGGCTTTCTTCTCAGCTTCGGGATCGGGTGCATCCTCGATCTCGACCACGGTCAGCATGGGGTCAGCCTTGAGGATCGCAATTTGTTCCTCGGTAAAGCGTCCGGCCGGGTGGTCGGTTGGCTGGGCGGGGTGCGGAATTCCGCAACGCCGGAAGCCGTCGTTTTGGGCAGTGATACGTAGCGCCATGATTTTCTCCTTCTTAAAGCCGGGCAGGTCTCCCCGCCCGGCGCTCGATGTTATTTACTTCCGAACCGATCAACCCTGGCCGGTGGAGGCGGCTGAGAGCTGCCAGAGGCCATACGCTCCGACGGCCCGAGCCTCGGCGCCGTATTTGAATTCCTTGCGCATGAAGACAGCGTCGGAACTCGGGTCGGTTGCCTGGACAAAGACCGGGGCCTTCCGTTCCTGATAGATGAAGGGCTTGATCGGCCGACTGGTGACGTGCAGCATGTAGCCGGTAGCGCTGGTAAGCCCGGCGTTGACCTTCACGGTGCAGGTGCCCTTGTAGGGATTGGGGTTGTTGTCCTGGAGCTTGTCTGCCGTGGCGATGATGTTCATCACTGCTTCAAGCGCAGGCGGCCCTTCCAGAAGATCCGGAACCAACCCGAGCTTTCTGCCCTCGTCATCGGTGAAGTTCATGATCGCGTGCCGCAGCGCACCATAGCTCGCCTCGACCGCAGCCAGGTTGGCGGCGGAGAGTACGGCGGCGAACTTATTGCTGACGGAAGCCACCGGCACCTCAGCGCCGTTGCCCACCGGATGGTCGGTATCGTAGAAAAACTGGCCGTCATAACAGGTGTTGGCGAAGGCGCCGTTCTTCAGATCGGTGTCGATCTCGCCCGGAAGCTGCTTGGCGGAAAACCCTGCCTCCTGCGCCTGGATGGCATAGATGCCCAGAGTGTCATCCTCGATGTCGTTACGGTCGACAGCGATGGTGGCTTCCCAGTCCTTGTTGATCACGATGTACTTGAAAGCGGCCAGGGCTTTGATCACCTTGTCGCCGATCCACTCCCGCATCTTGGGGAAACGGGACAGCCAGTTGTAGTTGTTCTGGCTCGACCCGCTCGGGATCTTCATCGTGGTCTTTTCCCAGTCGGATGGGGCGGCATCGAATGCCCGGTTGAAGGTGGTTTTGATGTTGATAAATACCGCTTCCAGATTAGCCTTGTTGACGATCAGGCCTGCCATCCCCGCCACGCCGAACGCGCCGAAGTCGGGCAGGCCCGGCATAGCGGCAGCCGTGGCCGCCTCCGGAGAGACCAGGATGGCCAGGCCGACAAAGCCTGCCAGGCACAGAAGTAAACTGCAGAGACCTTTGAACATTGTGAAATCCTCCATTTGGTTAAGAAAATGAATCGTTACAATTTATTACTCAGCCGACCCCGCCTTATACGGTCGAGAGGGTCGCGCCGTCGTTGACTACTACCCGCCAGATCAGAGCCCCGGCCTTTTTCACTGCCTTGAGGACCACCGTATCACCGGCATCATTGAGGGTGATGGTGTTGTTGCCCGCCTGGTTGATGGCGCTGGCCACAGTGACTACGGCGTCTCCGCCGTCCACATCCATGCTCAGGGCCAGCTCGATGCCGGCAACGCCGGGGATGGCCAGGGTGCGGGTCTCGGCTCCAGCGCTGGTGATGGCGCAGTTGCCGGAGCGGGTGACCGGGATGGCGCCTGCGTTGCCGGGGTCGGCAATGGTGACCGGGCACTTGACCAGTATCTCGGCGACCACCGCTTCGACCGTAGCTGACGCCGTGAGTTGCCCGGCATCGGCTAGGCTGATAGCGCTGGCCGCATGGGCTCCGGCGGCATCGGCGATATGGGTGGCAACGGCAGCATGCTGAATGGCGGGATCAATGTCGATCCAGGCATGGGTGGTGTCCACGTACTCGGCGATGATGCCGCAGTAGATGTTATTGATGACATTGGCGGTAAGATCCACCAGCTGATCGTCGGCCAGGAATACATTGTCGCCGACATTGGCGATGGTGATCGGGGTGGCCAGCTCCATCAGGAACACGCCACGGCGGCGGAGAACCACGGTTTTGGCGCCGCTGGCTCCGGCGTTCACCACCTGACTTGTGGCCACGCCCTGAAAGATCAGACCGGCGGTGTCGGCACCGGGTACGGCATAGCCGTCGGCCCCGATGCAGGCGTTACTGCCGCCGAAGATGGTTGTCGCGGTCTTCACCTTGAAGGGCAGCTCGACGCCGTCCTTGCGGTGTGCTTGTTTGTCTTCTGCAAGTGCTCCCATGATGCGTTACCTCTCTAGGTTGTGGGATGGGATCCAGTTTCGTTTCTCGGAAATCGTCCGGCCTTACGCTTGTGCGCCGTACTTCTTGAGATCCTCGGCCGAGTTTCCGAACATCTCGGCGATCTTGGTCTGGTCGGCGTTCAGGGCCAGCCCCTTGTCCTTATCCGGATCCTTGCCGTCCAGGCCGGAGTCATCGGCGACCGTCGGCGCTGCCTTGACGAAGTCCTTGAAGCGATCGAGCCCGCCTTCCTGCCGACAGCTTGCCTTGTGATAATCGACCGTGGCCGGGGTGATCTTGCCAGCGGCCAGCGCAGCGGAGATCTCGGTGTTGATGGCGGTTTCCATATCCGCCTTTTTCAGGTCGGCGATGGTCTGCTCCGCCTTGGCTGCCCGGTTCAGGGCCGTGTCGTAATCTGCCCTGGGTACGAAGCTGGCCAGGCTGGGGGTCTCTGCCCGATTGGCGGCAGTGGCCAGATCGCCCTGCAGTTTGGTGATGGCGTTCAACGCCTCTGTCTCGGTGGCTGTATCGGCCAGGCCGAGGGCCGCATAGATCTTCTTCATTGCTGGTTCCTCCTCGTGTTCGAGTTGTCCCTCGGTGTTGAGGGCCTGTAGTGCCAGATTCGGCTGGTTGGTCAAAGCGGCTGAGGTCAGCCGCAGGATCTGCTTGGTCAGTTTGTGATAGCGAAAAACCGGAGAGATATAGCGGTACTGGCGGTTGCTCACCGTGAAGCCGCCGTCGTTGTTCCATTCCACCCGGCCCCAGATGCTGCCGTCGTCACGCAGTTCAAGCTCCTTGATCCAGCCAACCGCCGGGGCACTATCACCCTTTGGCGCCTTCAGCTCGGTGGCGTGCTCGATGTCCACCGGCAGATCCTGTTTGTCGGCGACAAAGGTATCGATGATCGTCCGTGCATCGGCATCGGCCATAAGCCAGCTTCTGCCGTCCCTGCCCTTGATCTCCGGTCCGGCCGGGAGCAGCATGATCCAGTCCGGTACGACCGCTCCCGGATGAAACTCGAAATTCAAGGCCGCACAGGCGCCGCGATCGGCCTGGCTGTTCATGGCAATGCCCGTACATTTCTTGCGCATCCTTTTCTCCTATGTCCGTTGAACACCAACCGCGTTTAAAACATCTTTAGATTCTCTTGTGCGGGGCGCGAGCATCCTTGCCCGTGCGTCCGGGCGTTTTGTTTCTTAAAACGCCGCTACGGGCCCTTATTTACGTTTTCATCCCGAGATGGTCAGAGACCACCTCCAGTACCCGGTCACGGTCCTGCCGCGAGAGCCCCAGGAATGGCCGCGCCGGGATATCGGACCCAGGGTGATTAACCGCTCTGGCCGGGTGTCTCCCCCCTGGCCAGGCAAGAGCCTTCTTGTTTTTCGGCTTGATCACATGCGGCTTCGTCTTGCCGCCGAACTGGTGGATCGCGCCGTAGATCCGGTTGGTGCCGATTCGCACTCCGGCATCGCTCGCCTGGTACCGGATCGAGTCCACGAGATAGCGGCGGCCGATTAAGATCTTGCCGCTGTGACCGCGCAGGGACTTGCTGGCAATGGTAGAAGCCTTGAGTTTCTGCCAGGGCCGCCCGTCCGGATCTGTCTGGCTGCCGAATCGATCCTGGGTGGATCGCAACACCACCTCGCCGATGTTTTTAAAGGCCGGAGCAAGCCTGCCAGCTTTGGCGTGCCGGCGATCAAGAGCCCTGACGATCTGGCTGTCGTCGATCTTGCTTATGAGGGTGAAGGCTCCGGCCATTTGACAATCTCCGTCGATTGAGCTACTTTATGTGAACGATGGTTCCGGTTGGGCCGCAGTCCCGAAAACCGGAACCTAGCGCCAAGGCTGCTGCGGAAGCCTCACGGCCCCACCTCTTCTCTTCCCCACAACAACTTCCCGTTCCGCTGCTTGTTGATGTAGTCGAGCTTCGTTGTCGGCACCATCGTCCACGCTTCCAGCATTCCGTTCTTCGCCTGAGCCGTCACCAGCAGGCCGCGTTTCTTATCCAGTTGCACCAGCTTGATCAGCCGCTGCCGCAGCACCACCTTGCCGGTTCCCTTGTGCTGCTCGAAGGAGAGCCACGTTTCGTAGGGATCTTCCAGCACCTCCGGGAGCAGCGGCAGGTACGGGGTGCGGTCCAGATCGACATGGGCGGCCAGGCTCTCGGCGTTCACCAGCATCTTGCCTCCTGAAGGCAGCGTGTAGATTCGCTCCTCTGCGCCCATGATCCCGGTCAAGGCCTTGGCTGCAGCCTGGGTCGTGGTGAGCTTGGGGCCGAGGGCTGCCCGTGGGGTGTCGGCTGGGATGCGCTCCTTGCGGCCATGACTCTGCCAATCCCCAGGGGTCAATCTCTCCCAGGCCTTCGCGCCCTGCGCCCGATATTCGTTCATGCTTGTTTCCGAGAGCTTCTTGCCCCAGGCCGCTTCGCCCACGTTGTAGTCCCAGCCCTTGTCGATACCAACCGGCGCACCGGTCTTCGGATCGATGACAATGGGCGGGGCCTTGTCCGGCCCGCTCTTGCCCAACCGTTCCACATCGCGGCCGGAGAGCGCCTCCACCGAGCACTTGCAGCCCCAGCCGTTGGGCGGGTAGTGGCTGGACCAAAAGCCATCGTCATGGGCCAGGACCAACCCGTGCCAAGCAAGATGTTGGGGCCGTGGCCGTTGGCTGTCGCCGTGGCGGTATCGCCAAAAGGGCCGGTAGGCGAGCACGTCTGGATCGGTCATCTGCTTGTAACGCCCGGCCATGTACGAGGTGCGCAGGTTGGTGTCGTAGATCACCCTGGTGCGCCAGCCCCGGCCACCGTTGTAGCTCCAGCCGTAGCGGCCCACTATCTGGTCGAAATCCTGGCGGAACGCCTCCAGGGTGGTGCCCTGCTCGATGCCTTTGCGCAGCGCGGTCTGAAAGTCGCAGAGCATGTCGTCGCGTTGCGCCCCGGCGATCATGAAGCCCCTGGCATGCTGGCCTTTTTTCAGGTCATCCCATTGCCGCGTGGGAATGCGGACCTTATTGCGGAAGAACGTCTCCGCCTCCTCAAAGGGCAGGCTTCCGTATTCAACCATTGCCAGCCTCGTCGAGGATCTCGGCCCGGCCGGTCAGCTCCGCCTGGAACAATCTGTTACCCAGGGCCTCGCCGGTAGCGGCCAGCGGAATGCGATCGTAGATATCGAGCAGCTTCTCATGGGCCTCTTCCAGGCTGCCGCACTCGGCCAGCAGGCGGTACACTTCGGCCACCATGTCGGTGCCGTCCGCGTCGGCCAGGGCCTGCTCGGCGAGCAGATCCACGGTGTCCTGACTGGCGGCGCCCTGGCTGTTCCTGGCCGAGCCGCAACCAGGACAAGTCCGCTGCCGGTTCTCGGCCTTGGCAGGGATGCTTGGCGGGAGCGCAGCTGGTTGGCTGCCCAGCAGATCTTCCGGCTTGGCATTGGGAGCAGGGTCCGGCCAGCCCAGGCGGTCTCGAACCACGCTCTGCTCGACCTTGAGACCAAGCGGCACCAGCTTGGCCAGGGAGTCGGAGATTGCCGCCACATCTTCCTGGCTCACGTCGCGGAGGATGACCTGGGGATAGTTCTCCTGCGGCCCGAAATTCAGATCGATATACGCCCGCACCAGATCACGGTTGATGGTCTCGGCGAGCTGCTCGGCATCATCGTCGCGGATATCGTCTCGGACCTCGGACTGGAGCTTGTCGTCACCGAGCCTGCCGGGGGTGCCCGAGCTGGACGCGGTCTGGCCGAGGATGCCACGGCTGACCTGGGAGTCGAACCAGTCGGCGAGCACCTGAAAAACAGTCTCTCCGCCAGCGCCGCCCTTGCGCTCCACCAGATCGATCAGCATCGACTCCGGAATTACCGCCGCCGCATCGCTGCCCAGGTTGGCCACCGCCATCTTGAGGATGGAGATGTCGTCGCTGTTGGCCCCAGGCCGGTACTTGCCGACGCGCAGGGGCATACCGAAGACCTCGGCAAAAGCCATCCAGTCCTTGACCGTGTAGTTCTTGCACATCCAGGCCCAGGCCGCGAGCCTGGCCAGGCCGCCTCGGATGGGCAGCCCTGATTTCAGGTGCGGGACGTGAACGATGAACTTGTAGGGGGCCAGCGGCAGGCCATTCATGAGATCCGCTTCGTCGCGCAGCCTCAGCTCACGGCGGCTGACCTGGTCGAATTGGAAGAAGCGCGGGTCGCGGTGCTCGTAGCGTACCGGCAGCCATTGCGCACCCCGTTGCCAGATGATCTCGCTGGCCGAATAGCCTTTACCCAAAGAGTCGAGCAGATCCTTGAGCAGCCCACGAAAGCCGGGCTTCCGCACCAGCGACCGGATACTGTCGGCGAGCTTCTGGTCCTTGGCGTCGTCGCTGTAGGCCTCGACCGTGACCGGCAACCGGCTGACGGCGAGCTTGCGCTTGCCGAGTTCGCAGGCGTAATGGAGATCGCGCTCCTCCATCTCCTCGGCCAGGGTCAGGTACTCATAGGTCTCGCCCAGGACAGCGCCACGGAGCAGGCCAGCCAACCGCATCGGGGTGAGTCCGGAGGCAACGGTATCGTCCCAGATGGTCCGCACTCCGGTGAGCGATGGCGCGGCGTGCTCGCGGGTAAGATCCTGGCTCTTGATGGGGCGGCCATAGGCATCGAGGAGTGACATTACATGGCCCCCTGCAGGCGGCCGAAGCCGTTAGTGGTATTGATCTGATGCCCCATGTCGCGCATATCCTTGGCGGTTATCTGGTGGTAGGCGTATTCGCCGCCCTCAAACCTGGTGGCGGCCACGGCCATGGCCACGGCAATGGCGGCGTCACCGTGGCGCTGCCGTCCGTCCTTTCCCTTGGTCTTGGTCTCCGGCAGCTTGGCCACGCCCTTGATCATCTTGACCGCCCGGTAATCGTCCATGTGGTCGGCATGTTGCGGCACCTCGATGGTGCCGTCGTCAAAGAACGACTTGAACCTGGGCATCTCCTCCCGGTACCAGGCCTCGGAAAGCATGATCTGGCCGATGCGTTCTGGGCCGTACTTCTGCATGGCCCGCTCGCCGAGGTACTGACCGTTACCCCGCGAGTCCAGGTTGCCATGGGTGAAGCGCGGCAGCCGGTCCACGATGTAGTACAGAATCAGTTCCTGCTCCGTGAAGGGCACGTTTCCCAGCTCCACCATGAAGGGGGTGCGGTAGGTGAGATTCTGTTTCTCTGCCAGCGGCGCGATGACTGTCAGGTCGCCGGAGCGGGCAAAGTCCTCGCCGAAGTAATGGGCGCGTTTCGGGTCAAGTTCGGCCAGCAACGGTTCCAGCTGCTCTTTGCACCAGTCGCGGGCCTCTGCCTGGCGGATGTGATCCGGCAGGATGGCAAACTCATTATTGCAAGCCCAGCGCAGAATCGGGATATCGGCCCGCATGCAGCGCTCGATAACCGCCCTGGTCAGATAGGTGCCGCCACCGGCGCTGGGGATACAGAAAAGCTCTTCATCCGCGCCGTCTCCGTACTGGGCGACAATCAGCTTGCGCCAGATATCCTCTCTCTCCGGGGTCCACTCCTTGCCGAGCCGCAGGCAGATTCGCTCGTACAGCCCTTCAGCCAGGGCATCATCCAGGGTTACCCGGTGCAGGCTGTACGGTTTCTTTCCGGCCCGCACCTCCTGGATCACTTCGTTGAAAGCATTGCTGTCGCCGTCGTGGGTGGAGATGATCACCACCTTTCCGCCCCACATGAGCAGCGCCATGGCCGCCTTGATCAGCTCGCCCAGGTTGTCGTGGAAGGCAGCTTCGTCGATGACCACCTTGCCCTGCTTACCGCGCAGGTTGGAGGGCCTGCTCGACAGGGCCACGATCTTATGGCCGGAGGCGCAGCGGATCCGGAAGGCCAGGATGTCCTTGTCCTCGTCATCGAAAACAAACTCCTCAACCTCGGAGGCGGCCTTGTTGTAATGCTTGAGCCAGTCGCCGCAGTCCTCGATGAACTCCTGGGCCATGTCCTTGTTGTAGCCGATGTACCAAACATCCATGCCGCTCTGGCTTGCGGCCAGCAGGGCATCGTCCGCCGCCTCCGCCCAGGACAAACCGATACGCCGCGACTTTTCGATGACCTTGACGTCCGCATCGTCCTCCAGCCAGCGCTGCTGGTAGGGCAGCAACGCCATGGGCGTGCGTTTCGAGCGGTCTTCTTTGACAAAGGTATCTTCGGTCATCGCTACTTGCTCAACCCCAGGATCTGCCGACGGATAGCCTCGGCCGCTTCATCGGAAAGGCCGCCAGGTTTGCCGGTTTCTTCGGTGCTCGGTTTGTACTTGGCGGTCATGTCCTCGACCATCTCCAAAGACTGACGGATCTCCTTGATCCCGGCGAGCGATACCCCGCCCGGCTGGGTGAGCATGGCATTGATCTTCTTCTCCACCGCCTCTTGCAGAGCAGTCACAGCATCCACAGCGGTCTTGATCGGCCGCTCGATGCTGCCGGTGGCCGGTTCAGACACGGCCCTGGTTTGACTCTCCCGCGCTTCCTGTTCGATGATCTTGCCGGAACTGACCAGGGAGGCGAAGGCATACGCCGTTTGCGGGTCCATGGTGGTGAGCAGGGCATCAACTGCCTTGGCCTTGGCCAGTGTTACTCCCCGGCGAATCGAGGTCTGGGCCTGGCGGTACTCCTTGCGACGATCCACCCAGGTGTCTTCTCCGCCCCAGCGCTTGAGCTGGGAGAGCGACACGCCGGTGACATCGGCCACGGCCTCATAGGTGAGGCCGTCGATGATGTAGAGTTCTTCCGCCTGCTCGCGGATCTCCCAGGAGTACTCGGCCATGGATCAGATCCCCAGGGCCTTCTTGATAGCCTTGATCTCGGCAAGAACGCCGCAATACTCGGCATGCTTGCCTGCCAGCTCCACGGCCTGGGAGGCGGCAACCTCGGCCCGCAGATCCTCGATCGGCGCAAACGGGTCCAGGAGATCCCGGATGGCGGCGATGTCGCCCTGGATGCTCATATCAAGCCGCCTGGCGTCCGCCTCTTTTTCAGCCAGTCTGCCCCGGTGTTTCAGCCGTTCGCTGTCAAGGCCCATTTTCCAAACCCTCCATCCCGCACAATCGGGCAGTTCATGTTGTTATCGATCTTCTCCGCCAGCCTGGTCTGCATCTGGGTGTTCAGGTGGATGATGTTGGCCAGATCACCAGCCAGCCGCTCATACCCTTTGACCAGGAGGCTGTTGTCCTCGTACATCCGCACCACCGCCTCAAACCGTTTGTCCGAGTCAGTTCTTGCCTGGGTGAACAGCGCCTTGATTTCCGCGATCTCGGCCAGGTGCCGGGCCTCCGACGCAGCCAGGGATGCCTGGTGGTTCTTTTGTTCCTGGTCCAGGCGGCGCTGATCCACATACCAGAAGATCAGCACCAGCCCAGGCAGGCCCAGCATGGTGACAATGGGCATAATCGTTGCCAAGGACAGGCCTTCAAACATCACATCCCCCCTCTCAGGCGTTCATGGAGTGACTGACACGCCACGCAGCGGGGGCAGCCCGGTTGTTTCTTGCGGCGTTCCGCCGGGATTTTCTCTTCGCAGTCCTCGCAGATCTCCAAAGACGGAGTCGCGAGCTGCCGGCTCATTTTTGCCCGGTGATCGGCCAGGCCAGCCTCATTGAGTTTGGCCTGGTAATCCGCGGCCACTTCGCCCTCGTCTCTGGGTTCGTGATGCTGCATTATTTCGACCCTGTAATCAGGCTCAACATCTTGCCGCTCTGGCCGCGTTTCTCCGCGCTCCTACCGATCATCCAGATGGAACAGACCCCGCCCCAGGTGAGCCAGAACTGCTCCGGCAGTGCGATCGTGGGCAAGACAATTGGCTTGCCCATGAGGGTCAGGACCAGCCAAGCGAGAACAGGCAGCAGGACATGGACCAGGCCGATGGCGCCCAGACCGAAATAGACGATGGTCGGCCGCGCCCGCTTGGTGTAGTTGTCGCCCTGGGCCATCTCGGCGGTGATCACCGACCGCTGCAGATCGATCAGGGCGGTCTCCCGTTGCTCCAGCATTTGTTCGATCTGGATCTGGGCGGCGGCCTTCTCCGTGTCGCTCATGGCGGGCGGGAAGAATCTGTTGACCAAGCCTTTGGCCAGGTCGGCTACCGAGCCGAGCCCGGTTAAGTCAAGTCCCATGGGTGCCTCCTAGTAGGTCCACACCCGAGGGCGCGGATGGGTGGTGGGCGGCATATCGTCCAGGTGAATGAACCTGGCTGCGAACGGCCCCTTCTGTTTGATGCCGACCCCGGTAAAGCCGATCATGAAGGCCAGCTGCAGGAGCTTGTGGGCGTCCGCTCCGGAGATGGCTATATCTACTGCGCCCACGGTGTGCGGCCCGACATCGCCGGTCTCGGAGACTTCCGCGTTGTGTTTGGGGCAGCGGTAGCCGGAGGTGATGATCATGGGCCTGTCAAGGGCGACCCGCAGATCCTCCAGCTTGTCGAGGAAGGCTGGCGGGATTTCCATGCGATCGCAGCCGCATTTGCACTTCAGTTCATTGATTGAAAAATGCTTGGTAGCCATGGGACTCATGCGTTTTCCCTCCGCCAGCGCCAAAGCTGAAGCAGGTTCTCCAGATAACGGAGACGCTGCGCCCTGGTCATGGTGGCCATTAAATTTTTCTTCATGCTGCCTCCGTGGAAACAGCCACCGGACCGGACGTGTCCAGCCCGGTGGCTTCGGGAGAAAGAAGATGGAAAAGCGCTTCTTGTGGTGATAGAATTACTAGGTTGCAGAGGGGAAGGTTAGCTGAAGCGTTGCAGTGAATGGAGTTCAGTGGAAGGAGGGGAGATGAACGAAGAGGAAAAGCAGAAATTTGAGGAACTGCGGGAGGCCCTAGAGCCCATCCCCCAATATTTTCTTAAAAACTATCAATTCTTGACCGAGGAAATACAACGATCACACGAACCTGTTTTTTACCATATCAAAAAGGTCTATGACTTCATCGACCGTTACAAGCGGGATTACATCGATAAATTCGCTGTGTGCAAGCCTGGTTGCGCGGCATGTTGCAAAATAGATGTCAGCTTGACGCTCGCAGAGGCTGAGTACATAGCTTTCTCTTGTAAGATTCGTATGGACTATGGCGAAAAACAGACATCTTCCCATAGAAGCCCATGCCCTTTTCTGAGCGGTGATGATTACTGCAAAATTTATGAGGTGCGGCCCCTTAACTGCCGGACATTTCACGCCGCAGCCAATCCAGGGATGTGTTCACCAGAAGACAAGGCGAATGTTCTTTACGGTCACGCAGGAAGGGGTTACGGCGACCCTATCTTTGCTCACATGGCTACTATGTTCTGGAAAATCTTTAATGGAAGCCGCCTACCGCGAGACATCCGGGATTTTTTTCCCTCTTAATTGACCGCACCAGCGCCGATCGCCCAAGTGTCGATCGGCAGCTTGAAGTGCTGGATCGTACTATTCAGCCGCAGCCAGTACACGCGATCTCGCTGGTCTTCCAGTATAAGCACAATCCCGGCCCGTTTGCCGGTTTGTAACGAGTAATAGAGGGCTTGGCCGATTGCCTCTGCCCATTTCGGCCCGAAGTCGTGCTCGACGGCATGGGTGGCCGTGATGCAATCGGCGCGTGTGCTGTCCGAGAGAACCACCTCGGCCTGTCCGCCATGCTCGGAGCACCATTGCTCCTGGTACCACTTCTCCTTATGTAACCGCTGGGCATCCGCCGCCGACGGCAGGCACAAGCAAACCAATAATACCAAAAGAGCTTGCCGCATAGCGCCTCCCTTATCATTTCTTCTCGTATGTTTTCTGGCCGCGCCATTGCGCAGCTCCTTTAATCTTTCCGAATAACACGCTTTACAGTAAGAGTGCCAGCCATCTCCTCTCCTGTAGAAGAAATCTATACTGGCTGGCCAATACTCCTTGCAACGGGAACATTGGATCTCACAGCCCAGATCGGTCTGAATCGCCTTCCTCATCACCACATCCTCATTTGCCGCTCGTCCTGGGCGTTTACGATATTCCAGAGCTGGCGCTCACACAGACCACGGCTCCTGGCGATATCCCGCACCACGGCTGTGGCGGTTTCTCCTCGTCCCGTTCTCTGGTCGAACTCCTCACGAAAAGCCTTATCACGCAGCCGACGAGCAAAGCCATCGATTTTGACGATGTACAGCGGGGTGCCGCCGAACACCTGGGCCAGTTGCATGGTTGGCCTAACGCCGATCACCTCGGCTATCAAACGCAGATCGCCCGGCAGCTCCTCGATAGAGGGCATGGCATCATCCGGCAATCCGATGGTATCACAGGCAGCCTTGCTCATTGTCAATTCGGCTCCGGATCGATGCCGACATTCATGCACCGCTGACGCAGATCCGTGACCAGGACGAACAGATCGTGGTCATCTTCCAGCCATTCGAACCGCTCCACGTTAAACTGCTTTTTACAGCGGGCATGCAGCCTGGCAACGTCATAGCCCAGGGAATTCCACAGGGCCAGGATGTAGCGCTGCTGCTTGGCATTCGGCCCCGGCTTGATCTCGATAAAGTTATCGTTCTTGCGGATATGGCCAGAGCGGCCATGCTTTACAGCCGTGCTTTTCTTTGGCCTCCACCCTTTGGCCCGGAACTTATTGAGCAGCACCACCACCTGCTGGGGCTTGAGATCCTTGGCGCTGTCCACCTGGAAATGCAGGTGCAGCATATCCCGGTAGGCCTCGTCGGTGATGCCCAACTCTTTCTTGGCGATGTGGATCTTGGCAAGATCAGCTCTGTTCATCATCAAACCCCATCAGTTTGGCCAGCGGACTTGTGCTGACAATGCGTTCTCTGGGCAGAGCCCCTGTCTTTTCATGTTCGTTGCGCTGCTTCTCGCCCTTGGCGTCCGCCTCGTCGGCAAGTTGCCAGGCCACCTGGCGCAGGTAGTTGTGGTTCGGCATGGGCCTGGTGATCCGGTCCCGGCGATCAAGCATCTGCCCCATGGCCTCGGCCCAGATCCTGGGCGGGCATGATCGGGAAGGCTTGCCCTGCACCTGGACATGGCCGGAACCAGCGAGCTTCGCCAGCTCGGCCACGATCCGTCCCGCTTTCTTCCAGGCCAGGGCCTTGCTCTCCGGCCGGAACAGCCCCAGGTACGGCAGGCAGGCTTCAGGCAGTGGATGAGGCAACCGGACCACGACAAGCAACAGCTCGCGGGCCTCGGCATCATTGAGCCACGCCTCCACCGAAGCGGTGAGGCCGCAGCCTGGGCAGATCAACCGCATGGGGCACCGTTGAGGGCATCACGGGTCATTGCCTCCAGGGATGCGGGATAGGGGCAGGCAGGGCAGCGCTGCGGGTCTTTAGGCGACAACGCCTCAACCATCACGCGCAGCCGGGTAAAAATCAGCTCCAGGCCCTGCAATTCCTTTTCTATGGCAGCGGCTCCGGCCAGCTCGGAACCCAGCACCGGGTTCATCCGCCGTAAGCATTGCCTGATATGTTCGATCCTTTCGATGGGGGTCATTCGTTGCTCCTCACACTCCAGTTGTATTTTTACGGGGCACCAATCGCACCAGCAGCCACGGCAGTTATTCACGCTGTTTTCCACTTGCACTTTCCGCAGGCCGTCATCTTGCCTTGATTCCTCCGGCACCACTCCAGGCTGGCCCCGGCATAGGTGCCGGTTGTCGGCCAGGCCGGGCAACCAACAAGCCTTACCCCTCCGCTTCCAGGGCGCAGCTTGACCATCACCGGCTTATGCCGGGTGGGGCTTTGTTCTTCTTCCTGTTCCAGGGGTTCCGCGCTCATTTTTATCCTTTGGCTGCATCATCAGACCCAGGCAGCCACGCCTGGATGACCGGGCCGAAGCCCGGTTTCGCATGACTGAAAGATATCTATCCAGCCTCTTCTCTTATGGTGTAAAGGGCTCCGGCCACCCCGAACGGGCCAAAATTCAAGTCATCAATCTCGCCAGCCAGATCGAGGAACTCTTCTTCGAGGTCGTCAAAGATGTCTCCTTTCTTTGTTGCTTTCGCACAGCCAGCACTCTCCATGATTTCCGAACGATTCGACAGCTCCTGGTCGCCCGCAAAAACAACAGTGCTTATTCCTTCTGCCGTGATGGTGATGACAACTTTGTCTGGTCTCTTTTTCATCTCTCATCTCCTCACAAAACAAAGCTGTTTAGTTTCCGGGTCCATCCGCACCCAGCCGACAACCCCAGCCCGATCAAGATTTTCCCGCTGAAGTCTGGCGATATCATCAAAAAGCCTCTGGTTGCGGAAGGACAAAAACATGGCAGCGGCGAGCAGGAGTACGCACAGCGCGACCGCTATCTTTGCTGACCTATCCGAGCCAACACCACAGTTCGGGCTTTCCATGGCTCACACCCCCGAAAAATCAAGCGGGATCTGTTGATACTCCCCTCGCTCGTCCCGCTCATACACCCGGTAGTAGTCGCGGGAGCCGGTCACGGTTAGGGCGTCGCCGATGGCCTCCATGGCCCGCAGCCAGGTAGGGTGCTCGATCTTGAGCTGGCGCAGGCTGATAATGCGCTTGGCGTTGATCTTGCCTTTTTTATCAACCTGGAAGGCCTGATCGATCAAGGCCCGGATCTCGCTGCCGCTGTCCTTGGTCCACTCCCGCAAGCACTCATCGATCAGGCTCTTGGCCGCTTGCAGCCGTTCGTCAAACTCCAGCCGGTCGGCCACGGCCCGCAGCACCTTGTACTTGCCGTCGAAGCTAGTCAGACTCACGTTGCCCCTGGATCCGCCCATATCAGCCTTGTATTTCTCTGCGGAAAGCTCCAGGAATGCCTGGATATCGCCAGCCACGAGCTGCTTGAATTCGGTGAGCATCTCGCTCACTTTTTCGGCCTTGGCCACCACGTCCCGGACAAACCGGTCGCGGACCAGATCGATCTCTTTGATGCTCTCGATGGGGACCAGATTGCCAACCCCGTTTTTCATATAGCCTTCCGGCACAGGTTTCGTGTCCAATGTCCTTCCTCCGTAGATTGCCAGCACCTTGTCGCGGATCGCATCGGTGCTGCCGTTGTATGTCCCGCCCAACACCTGACTGATGGTGGGCGCGCTGTAGTCTATTTTGCGGCCCACCGCAGCCTGGCCGCCCTCGACCTCTACCGCTTTACGCAGCAGGCTGAGCCAGTCCATTGCCGCCCTCCCGCCGCTGCATCCGGTTTTCCGCCTGCTTGACGGTCAGATAATTGGTGATCCTGCCGACCGCTGCCTTGGCCGCCAGGGCTATGGTCCTGAGATCATCGTCCGATAGCTCTCCCGGCAGCGGGAGAACCGTGACTTTGCTGGTCAAGAGGTCGAGCAGTCCACCCAGCAGCTCCATCATGTCCTGCCGATACTCCTGACTGAGCAGACCATCCGGCACGGGCGCGATCTTGCCCCCGGAAAGCAGCGATCTAGCCTGTACCTGGATCGCATTCAGTCCCGACCTGACCACCCCCGGCACATAGTCCTGGCCGCTGATGGCCGTCTGCACCGAGACCACATCGTCAAGGATGCGGTGGGCAACTTCCTTGACTCGTTCATCAACCGGCACCATGCCGATAACCTTTGCCGTGTTACCCATAATCAATCCTCCAGCTCCGTTATGGCCTGGTGCGCCTTGCCGATCAGCTTCTGCGCTGCCGCAAGGTCCGCCAGGGCCTGTTGTTTCTTCTTTATTCGCAACGCCCGATGCTTGGCAGCGCTGTCAGTATCCACCGGCATTTCCACGGTATCGTTAATCATCTGCCAGACGCAGGGCTTGCCGCCTCCAGGGTTGATCTTCCGCACCACCGCCCGGACTTCAAGCATGCGCAACCAATCGCTGGCATACTCCGCGCCTGCTCCGGCCATCTCCACCAGATCGTCCACCGTGACCCGGCGGCGCATCCGGAGTACCCGCCACATCACCTCGCGGATCTCCGGCTGGCTCTCTCGCTTGGCCGGAGCGTATACCCCCTGGCTTACCCGCACGATCCGGCCTGCATTCTTCAGGTCGGACAGCGTGTTGAGCATGCGTTTGTGATCTGCCGTGGTCTGGATCATCATGGCGTCGGATATATCGCTCACCGTGGCCTGACCTTCCGGGGCTGAGGCGGCGCGATCGGTTACGGCAACAAGCACCCTCTTTGAAAAGGATTTGTGGGCCATTACCTACCCCCTGAGCCCGCACTTGCAGGCGATCCCGGCCAGCTCTGCGTCCACTTCTCCGGTGCGCTTGAGGCTGTTTACGGCATGAACCAGATTGATGGTGTCCCGCCGCACGATCCGGAGATCCCCGCCGGAGGCCTTGTGCATCACCTCCGTCGCCTTTGCCCCCAGGGGCAGGGTGGTGGTCTGGGCAACATAGGTGACGATATCCGAGGGGCTTACCGGCTCAAACTCCATGGCGCGGTATGTACGGGACCAGACCCGGCGGTTCTGTTTCATCAGGTGGGGCAGCTCCTCTTCTCCGATCAGCACGATGATTCCGCCGGTGATCTTGGCCAGATCACGGATGATCTCCAGGTAGCGCTGGCCGAACCGCTCGATCTCGTCGATAAAGACCGGCCTGTTGGGGTTTGACAACATGACGTCGATAATGGCGTCGAAGCATGGGCCCCGGCGATGGCTGATTTGCCGTACCCCCAACTCCAGACATAGCTTTTTCAAGAAATCCAGCTCGCTCCACACCGACACGGTCTCGATGTAAGCGCAGCCGTTTCTTGCCGCCCAGGTCTGGGTGGTGCGGGTCTTGCCGCGCCCGGCCCGGCCGGACACGCAGGCAAGCCGCTCGTCGCCTTCGCCTGATCCGCCTTTGCCGATCATCAGTCCCTTCATCAACGTGTCGAACTCGCGCACGTTTTTTGTCTGGACAAACGTCGGGGTGAATTTTATATTCTGACTCATGCCACCTCCATTGGGTTGAGGGTTGATGTGCGGGCCGGTGCTAGAACACCGGCCTTTTTTTATTTAGAAGCCTGGTTCCGGTACATCAGAGTGAACGCCATCCGGCGCGACTCCCAGTATTCTTCGTGGTTCGTGTAGTCGCCGGTCTTCGGGAAGAAGGCCATGAACCCCAGCCACTCCTCCGCCAGCTCCACTCCCTGCGCCTCCAGCTCCAGCAGTTTCTCAAAGCGGTCGCTGTTATCCATGGCCAGCAAGGTCTCCCGGAACTCTCTTTCGTCCGCCTCGCCCTGCAGGCGGGCATTCTCCGCCACTTCGCGGGCCAGCTTCTCGGCATCAAGATGGATCACCGGGGCGGGAAGCTGCTTGGCTTGCCCGCGATCGTCTGTCAGCACACCGATGGTGGCCATTTGCCGCTGGTGCTCGGGCAGGACTTCCTGCTCCAAGAAGACGCGGGCCGTGGCCGAGGCTTCCTTTTCCTGGCCCTTTTTGAATTCAATGTGCTGGAGGAGTTTCGCCTTGTCCTCTTCGGTGCCAAGACAGGTGGCGGCCGGGTGGACTTTCTCTACCGGGTTTGCCTCGCAGAGGTAGGTGCCATCCTGCTCAAAGACATAAATCGTCGAGGTGTCTTGCAGGTCATAACGGATGACTACCGGATGGCGGCGACCGTAGAGCGCCGGGGCATAGTAGTTCTGGCCCTGGAAGGTGACGCCGTTGCGATGGATGGTCTTGATCTCAATGCTCATCATCAGGTAGGCCAGCGCTGCCTTGTCCACCCCAGGGCCTCGGCCTTCCAGGAACAATTCCATTGGCGTTTGGCCGTCCAGGTGGCCACGCTGCGGCCGGTTGGCATGCGCATCGAACCAGACGGCGATGGCGCGGTGCGCCTCCTCCATGGTGAGGACGTGCCCGCCGGTCGCTTTTTCATGCAGCTTGCGGTGCAACCGCTCGCCGCGCATCATGCGGGGCGGCTTGTGCTCGATGGAGGTGCCGGTATAGGTGGGGCACCAGCGCTCCAGCTCGGCAAAGGAGCCGAAGAAGCGCTCCACGGTTTTGCTCTGGCCATGGTAGGGCCAGGCAAAGATGGTCTTGATGTCGAGGCGCTCATAGAGCCCGGCAAACCCGGCCTCCTCAAAATTCGTGCCCTGGAAGAACCGGCTCTTGAAGGCCCGACCATTGTCGAGATAGACGACCTGGGGAATTTTACCCAGGCGCAGGATGGCCCGACGCAGGGCGCTGGAGATCGCCGCAGTGTTCTCGGTGGGCATGATCTCCCAGCCCAGGGCGATGCCGGACTTCATGTCCAGGAAGCAGATCAGCGTCATGCGCTTCGGCTTTCCGGTCCAGGGGTTTATCACCTCGAAGTTCAGGGTGTGACCGTCGGCCACCACCACGTCGCCCACGTTGATCAGGTTGTAGTCGCGTTCGATGTAGAAGGCGCACTTGTCATTCCAGGCCTTGGCGCCCTCGCGGTTGAACACCCAGATATGATAGTTGCGGTCGGTCCAGTCCTGGAGCCAGCGGCGATAGGTGGCCTCCGAGTGGCCGTTGCTGATCCCCTTGGTCCGCATGATGCTGTGCGCCATGCGGATGGCCTCGGCGATACGGGGCTTGTTGGGGTGCAGGGCGCAGCGCAGCAGGATGTCGGTTTGCGTCTCATTGAGGCCGCTTTTGCCTTTGCGGCAGGAGCCGCGACGGTCGGCGAGCTGGAAGGTGTTGCCGTTGCTCTTCTTGATCCGGATCTTCCAGCCTTCGATGGTTTTCCAGTTGATCTCGCCCAGGGCGGCGAAGATCTGCGGGTAGGCGATGCCGGAGTTGTAGGCGGCGAGGAAGTCGGCGCGGGCCTGGTCCTTTTTGCCCCAGGGGGCGATGGCCATGGCCTGCATGTAGAGGCGGAGCAGGTCGGCTTTGAGCAGGGCCTTTTGGGTTTGGCTCTCGCTCACCGCCTCGTCTTGCGGGAGGGGCTGCGGAGATACCGGCACCAGGGCGTCGATCTCTTCCCTGGCAAGGATGGCCTTGCGTATATAATCCGGTAGGATATGCGCCCGGTACATTTTGCGCGGTCCGCCCTGGACAGTCTGCCAAGAAAACGACCAGTTTTCCTGCTCGGCCCGGCGGGCAATGCTTCGCTCGGTTCCGGGCAGCGTGGACAAGCCGAGGCCCAGCAATTCTTTTGCCGAATACAATGCGTTCATGGCCTAACCCCGCAAGTGCTTTTCGTCTTGCAGGATTGTTTTGAGTTCTTCATCCATCGCTTTGATGGTGTCGAATGGGCCGCTGTGTTTCTTCCAGCCCGTGCCGCCGTGTTCCTTGACGGTCATGCTGGAGCGATCCGTGCGGAACAGGCGGTATCCGGCCCGGAGCAGTTTACTGGTATCGTCAGAGCCGCCATGGAAGGCCGGTCCCTCGATCTCCTCGCCGTCCATGGCGATCTCGGCCCGGAGCTGGTCCAGCCGCTTGATGATTTCAACCCGGGGGGTGTATTTGTAGCCGGACTCTTTTTCTTTGATAAGCTGGTCGGCGAAGGCCTCAAAAACTTCGATAAACTCGGCGCTCACCGGAGACAACCGCACTTTTGCCTTGGCCGTGCGGATGGCCTTAACGACCCTTTCGCCCAAGAATCCCTTGACCGCTTTGTTGACCAAGCTGGCCGTTATTTTCCGACCTGGCCCGGCGGTATCGACCACCGATCGCCATACCGCTACCTGTTGCTCAGGTTTCAGTCTGGTGAGGGGCCGCACCTGCGCCTCGTTAATGGGCAATAAGGTCATCGTCTCGTCTGTATTTGTCTCCAACTTGGAGACATTTTCAAACACCTCTGCCGCCGCGATATAGCGGTATGCCGTTCCGCGAGCCATGTCCCAGAGATTCTTGCAGTACGATTCAAAGGTGCGATGCGTTTCCCGGTAGAGCTGCCGCTCGTTGATCTCCGCCAAAGCGGTGCCCACCCGGTGGAAAGCGCCAAATTCAGAAATAATGCGTCGTTCGAGTTCTTCCCGGAGCATCCGCTCCCTGGATGACAGCGGCTTAATCTCTTCTTCCATGACTACAATTCCTTTACCCATTACCCTCTCCCTCTTTTTATTTTCTCCATCCTTGTGCTACTCTGGAAAGCGCCAACCAACCATTTCACACAAGGAGGAGAAGACCATGAGTTTCCATAAATACGCCGGAGCTTGCACCGAACTCTCCAAGGAATTATTGAAATCTCTAACGCCAGAAGATGTAGACGAATTGCGAACTGAACTCGCCAGCCTCGGTCGCCGAGAATTCGCTTCTTGGTATTTCCGTCACACGGAAGAGGTGAAAAAATACGTTCAAGCAACCCCTTCCCAGCGCATCCGCCGTAAGGCTTGGCAAGATAGCAAATTTCGCCTGCTCTTAACGGGGAGCGCCCTCGTTTATCTTCGTGCAGCTCAATCGGTATTGAGCAACGCTGCCACTTGTGAAGATCTGATCTCACATGGCGTGGGATATCGAGATCTTGCATCTCAAACAGGTGATCAATTTCGCGCTCTAATGAGCGAAGGTTTTCACTGGTGGCCGCTGCCTGGAGACAGTCCGTTTGGTGATTAGAGGTCGCCATCATGCTGCCTCCCTCATATCCTCCGGCAGATCCAAATATCTTGCCGGGCATCCTTTTGTAAGCAGGTACTGCAACACCTTCCGGTTGTGCTTGCGTCCGGCCAGGGTGTTGCTCACCGTTCCATGGTTGGCAAATTCCAGCGCCCGCTGGATACCCACCACCGTGAACCCTTTACGCTTCATCCATATTTCTATTTCCATCGTGTTTCTCATAACTCCGACTCCAACTCCCGCATCTGCTTGCGGAGATCCTTGGCTTGGTGATACCGTTTCGACCACCGAAGGAGACTTACATCCTTCCCCTCGATGATCTGGCCGCCAAGGAGCTTGACCATGGTTTCCATGGGCCTTATGGTGCCAAGTACCGCGCAAAAGATCGTGATACCCTTGATGCTCGGCATCCGGTCCCCATCCTCTATGTTGAGCCACTTCTCAAAGGTGTCCTTACTGAGGCCACCTTTACCGTTCAATCGCATGCCGTACCTCGCAGCCATGGCGTTCAGTAGATCGAGCACCTGCTCGCGCGATTTTCCGGAGTCCTTGACCGCTTGGTTCATGGCCGCTTTGATGTCGCGGACTATTGTTCCGAGGGTCGGCTGATTGAAAAGGTCGAGCTGTTGAGGTGCCAATGTTGTTACCCCGTCCACGCGGTAGATGTTTCAGGCAGAATTTTTGCAATCACTCGGACGTTGACCCATTTCTACAGGACATGTATTGTGTAGAAATGGGGAACACCCGTTCCTTGTGCACACTATAAGCGCAAAATATGTCACATGTAAAGACAAAAGATGCGTCCAGCTTCCGAATTACGCATTTTTTGTCAATAAAGACGCAACTACTTGTTTTATTGTTATTTATCTGGCTTACTCCCTTGCCAGTAGCGCGTCCGGCTTTTTGTCGGACTTTACAGAAAGAAAGCTGGACGCAATAAATGTCTAAAGAGCTACTCGCCGAAAAGTTAAAAGTTGCGCGTAAATTTCTTGGGAAAGATCAGCAAGAAATGGCGACACTTTGTGGAAAGGCCCATCGATCGTGGCAGAGGTACGAGCAGGGAGAGGGATTTCCAACTGGTGAGGTGTTTGAATTGCTCACCAGTCTTGGTTTTAACGCAGGATGGTTTTTCACTGACGATGTACCGATGCTCATCAAGGACCAAGGCACAACTGCAGGCGCAACTGGAGGTGGCCGGGGATACAAGAGCGCGGAACCTGCAGCCCCCTATGAATCAAGGGGTAATGTTGAATACGTTCATATCCCACGCTACGAAGTGAGCGCCAGCGCTGATGGCGGGGCCATTGTTCACAGTGAACAGGTGGTGGACTATCTTTCTTTCCGGGCGGATTGGGTGCGAAGTACTCTGGGTGTCTCGGTGCGCGATCTGGCGCTGATCAGCGTGATCGGTGACTCCATGGAACCGAGTCTCTCCGAAGGGGATGTGGTGCTCCTGGATATGACCACCACAAGCGTTTTAGATGGATCAATTTACGCGCTGCAGTTAAACGGTGGGCTGCTCGTTAAACGCATCCAGCGTATGCTTGACGGTAGTCTTGTGGTAAAATCAGATAACGCTCGCTATGATACGGAGACTGTCTCTGAGGATAAGGCGGATCGGCTAAAGATCATCGGCCGGGTGGTGTGGGTCGGGAGAAGGTTATAGTCGCAGGAACAAATAAGAGGGGGTGGGGACATGACTACAACAACGGAAACTGACGAGAAACTTAGCGTTTTTGCTACTGTTATACTTGTCTTGGTTGCCTTTTTTGCTATCTTTATCCTTGAGCGGTTCATGTCTTACAATTCAAGACACCCCTTAGAGGATAAGCCAAAAGAGGTCGTGCATAATCTCTCATGGGATGGCTCTGTTTTACAGGTAGAATCCTGGCTAAAGCAGAACTTGAAAGACCCAGGCTCATTCGAGGCAATAGAGTGGAGCAAAGTCATTAAGAATGCAAATGGCTACTTTGTTCGTTGCAAGTACAGGGCAAAAAACTCTTTCGGCGGCTATGCGGTTGAAAACAAGCTGTTCATGCTGAATTCCAGCGGCGAGGTTATTACGGTCACGGATGTTGAGTAGATTTTTTTTCGCTGAAAATTTTTCTTAGATCATTTGCAAAAAGCACATAAATTTATGGACTGACCGGCCAATTTTCTTAACATGAAAATCGCGCCGAAAAATATTTTCTCATCATCCGAAGGTCCGCATAAAGTCTGGCAAAAGTCTCATTCAAGTCTCATCAAATCCAGCAATATCAATTTTCTTATTCTTCATGCCCCCCTGTATTGGGCTTTGGCTGTCACTTGGTATCATTGAAAACAGAAAAAGGCGGGCGTGTCCCTTTGCTGCTGGGCAGATGGGGAGCAGGAAAAAGAGCCCAAAAAAAGGCCGCCTGTTATAAACAGGCGGCCTTGAATTTTCGTGGCTCCCGGGGAGGGATTCGAACCCCCGACAGGGTGATTAACAGTCACCTGCTCTACCAACTGAGCTACCCAGGAACGATATTCATCTGAACGCGGGCAATATAGCAAGTGCGTATCCGTGCGTCAAGATTTTTAGGAGGTGTGGCGAAATATCTCTTACTGGGCATTTTTTCGTTACGGCTTTTATGCCCGGGACAGCATTTCAAAGCCCTGAATACTGTTATTTTGCACGCCGGCCGAGCAGACAAAATCCATCGGGCCTAAAAACAATTCTCTTGACCCGCCCCGGGCAGAGTGCTAATAAAGCAACTTCCATTATCGTCGTCCGTCGGGGCGTAGCGCAGTCTGGTTAGCGCGCCTGCCTTGGGAGCAGGAGGCCGGAGGTTCGAATCCTCTCGCCCCGACCACCACCTTTCTTTCCCCCCCCCTTTTTCGATCCCCCTGAGACGCTTAAGCATAAGTTTACCGTGGCGGCAGCAATAAGTTGTTTCAGCCAGGCGCAATATCATTTATATTTGTTGACCTTGATTTTGAGTGCAACACCTGGGGTTATTTCGATATTGGGCCGAAAATCCCGGCAACAGGGCGGTGTCGCATCGTAACGGAGTGTTTTGTTCGAGGAAAAGAGCATGGATATACAACTGGAAAAAATCAGCGAAAAAGAAGCAAAGACCAAGCCGGATCAAAACAGCCTGGGGTTTGGCAGACATTTCACCGATCATATGCTGGTCATGCCGTACACCGAGGGGAAGGGGTGGCATGATCTCACCATCCAGCCCTACCGGAATTTTTCCCTGGACCCGGCCGCCATGGTGCTGCATTACGGCCAGGCAATCTTCGAGGGAATGAAGGCTTATCGCGGCAAGGACGGCGGCATCTATCTCTTTCGCCCGGCGGACAATATCGAGCGGATGAACATCTCGGCGGCTCGGCTCTGCATGCCGCAACTGCCGGTGGACGAGGTCCTCGTTGCCTTGAAGGAGCTGCTGCGCCTCGATGAGGATTGGATTCCCACGGCCAAGGGCGCCACCCTCTATATCCGGCCCACCATGATTGCCACCGAGGCCGCCTTGGGGGTGCGCCCGGCAAAACAATATCTCTTCTTTGTCATCTTAAGCCCGGTTGGCGCCTATTATCCGGAGGGATTCAACCCGGTTAAGATCTATGTCACCGACAAATATGTCCGCGCCGTGCCCGGCGGGGTGGGGCATATAAAAACCGCGGGCAACTACGCGGCCAGTATCATGGCGGCGGTGGAGGCCCAGCAGGCCGGCTTCACCCAGGTGCTCTGGCTCGATGCCGTGGAGCGACGCTACATCGAAGAAGTCGGCACCATGAACATCTTTTTTGTCATCGGCGACGAGATCGTTACCCCGCCGCTGGGCGGCAGCATCTTGCCTGGAATCACCAGGGATTCGGTGATTCAGGTGGCCAAGGGGTGGGGGTTGAATGTGGTGGAACGGAGAATAACCATTGATGAGGTATTGGCGGCCCAGGAAAACGGCTCGCTCAAAGAGATCTTCGGCACCGGCACCGCAGCGGTGATCTCGCCGGTGGGCTCCCTGCATTACAAGGGACAGGATTGCCTGATCAACAATGGGGAAACCGGCGCCTTGTCCCAGAGGCTTTTTGATGAAATCCAGGCCATCCAGTACGGGGCCAAGGAAGACCCCTATGGTTGGGTGATCCGGGTCTGAGTTTTTTTTCGGGAGAAAAGAGAGCGTCTTCTGGAGAACAACATAACAAGCCGATATTGTTACATAAAAAAAGTAAACCGCACCTCTTGATTTTTTAAGGCCCGATACATATTGTGTGCCATCAAGGCAGGAAAGTGCCGTGCAGAACGGTCTTCCCTGCCGCTTCATTTACGGGTCGAGAAACGCTTCGGGCGGTTATTCCCCGCTGTTTCGTTTCATGGTTACACACAATACATTACCAAACACAATTGGAGGCATTACATGAAAATTCGTCCGTTAAATGATCGTATTCTGATCAAAAGACTGGAAGAAGAGATGAAAACCAAGGGCGGACTCTTTATCCCCGACAGCGCCAAGGAAAAACCTGCCGAGGGCAAGGTTGTTGCCGTAGGCAAGGGCCGTCTCAACGAGAAGGGCGAGCGGGTGGCGGTGGATCTCAAGGCCGGCGACCGGGTTCTTTTTTCCAAGTATGGCGGCAACGAGATCAAGATCGATGGCGAGGACTACCTCATCATGCGTGAGGATGATGTGCTCGGAGTTCTTGAGGGAAAATAAGCTGCGTTTGTAAATAGCGACTCCAACAAGTTGTGTAATTTCTTGTGATTAGACGGAAAGGAGAATTATCATCATGGCTGCAAAAGATATCAAATATGGGGTGAAAGCCCGTGAGTCCATTCTGAATGGCGTAAACATCCTGGCCAATGCCGTGAAGGTTACCCTTGGTCCCAAGGGCCGGAATGTACTGATTGAGAAATCCTACGGCGCGCCCGTTATCACCAAGGACGGCGTTTCCGTTGCCAAGGAGATCGAGGTAAAGGACCGCTTCGAGAACATGGGCGCCCAGATGGTTAAGGAAGTTGCTTCCAAGACCTCCGACGTGGCCGGCGACGGTACCACCACCGCGACTATCCTGGCCCAGGCCATTTATGCCGAGGGCTCCAAGTTGGTTGCAGCCGGCAACAATCCCATGGACATCAAGCGCGGCATCGACAAGGCTGTCGAGGCTGTGGTTGCTGAGCTCAAGAAAATCGCCAAGCCCACCAAGGAGCAGAAGGAAATTGCCCAGGTCGGCACCATTTCCGCCAACAATGACGCCACCATCGGCAACATCATTGCCGAGGCCATGGACAAGGTCGGCAAGGAAGGCGTTATCACCGTGGAAGAGGCCAAGGGCATGGAGACCACTCTGGACGTGGTCGAGGGCATGCAGTTTGACCGTGGCTATCTCTCACCGTATTTTGTCACCGATGCCGAGAAGATGGTCGTGAGCCTGGAAGAGCCCCTCATCCTGATCAACGAGAAGAAGATCAGCAACATGAAGGATCTGCTCCCCATCCTTGAGCAGATCGCCAAGTTGGGTCGCCCTCTGTGCATCATCGCCGAGGACGTGGACGGCGAGGCCCTGGCTACTCTGGTGGTCAACAAACTGCGCGGCACCCTGAACGTTGCCGCGGTCAAGGCCCCCGGCTTTGGCGACCGCCGCAAGGCCATGCTGGAAGATATCGCCACCCTCACCGGCGGCCAGGTGATCACCGAGGATCTCGGCATCAAGCTGGAGAACGTCACCATTGCGGATCTTGGTACTTCCAAGCGCATCGTGATGGACAAGGACACCACCACCATCGTTGATGGCGCCGGCGACAAGAAAAACCTCGCCGCTCGGGTCAAGCAGATTCGCGCCCAAATCGATGCTTCCACCTCCGACTATGACCGCGAGAAGCTCCAGGAGCGTCTGGCCAAGTTGATCGGCGGTGTAGCGGTAATCAATGTCGGTGCAGCCACCGAGATCGAGATGAAAGAGAAGAAGGCCCGGGTCGAAGATGCTCTGAACGCTACCCGCGCCGCAGTGGAAGAGGGTATTGTTCCCGGCGGCGGTGTTGCTTATCTGCGCTGCCTGGACGCGCTCAAGAAACTCAAGCTTACCCCTGAGATGGAGCTTGGCAAGCAGATCGTGGCTCGCGCTCTCGAAGAGCCGGTGCGTCAGATCGCCAACAACGCCGGCCTCGAAGGCTCGGTGATTGTGGAGCATGTCAAGAACATGAAGGGCTCCAAGGGCTTCAACGCCGACACCGAGAAGTTTGAAGACCTGATTGAGGCAGGGGTCATCGATCCTGCCAAGGTCACCCGTTTCGCGCTGCAGAATGCAGCCAGTGTTTCCGGCCTGTTGCTCACCACCGAGTGCATGATTGCCGAGCATCCCGAGGAAGATAAGGGTGCGGGCGGCGGCATGCCTCCGGGTATGGGCGGCATGGGCGGCATGGGTGGCATGGGCGGCATGATGTAAGAGTTGCGGTCCGCAGTTTCCTAGTTGCTCAAGTAGCCCCCGGGTTTTTCGCGCGCGGAAACACCGGGGGCTTTTTTGTGGTTGACAATTGCCGCAAAATCTTGAATATAAGGACTTCTTTTTTCACTGGCGATGTAGCTCAGCTGGTTAGAGCATACGGCTCATATCCGTAGTGTCCGGGGTTCAAGTCCCTGCATCGCCACCAGAATATCACGCAGATACTTAATATAATTAAGGTTTTCTGCTTCGCACATACCTCCAGGTTCGAGTGTTGTACACAAGTTTGTACACTCGATCTGGAGGTTTTTTTATGTCTTCACAAAACTACTTGTTGCGCGGAGGAAACGGCTACTATTACTTTAGGATGCGGGTGCCGAAGAGGTTACGGCAGCTGTGCGGCAAAAAAGAAATAAAAAAGTCGCTCAACACGCAAGATTTGACGAAAGCCAATCGGCTAGCGATGTTCCATGCCTCAACGGTTCATCATCTGTTCGCGCAACTGGATTCTCGAAATCATATGACCGACGACATTTTTAAAAAATACGGCTTGAGCAACATGAAGGAGCTGATAGTCGAGACGACGAGAAAACCAGACGGCAGCGTCGTGGAACGCATTGAGATGGACCCGGACAAAATTGACGCCGAGAAAGAGCTCTTAGAGGCGTTTAGAGAACAATACGTTGGTAAGCATATTACTGAGCTGAATAACGCTGTAGCGACATCAAACGGCGTCGTAAAGCTCTCTGAGACACTCACGCTCTCGGAACTCATTGAAAAATACCTAGATTGGTACCCATCCAATAAAACAAAGGTCTCAGCATCGACGATCGCGGACTACCGCGCCAAGCTTACATTACTAATTTATGTGCTAGGAGACATTCGCAATACCGACTTCACCACCTCCGAAACAAACAAATTTGAAGCAATCTTTGCCAAATTGCCGCAGCGGATAGCAACACGTAAAGAATATCGCGGCAAGACTTGTGACCAGATCCTTGCAATGAAAATTCCGTCAGAGCACGTCATGACATCAACGACTCGTCGTGGGTATGTCATTCAGCTCCGTTCTTTTTCGCAATGGGCGCATAAGCGTAAATACTTCACCGAAGATTTTTTTGGTCATTTCAGGCTACCGGCGAAGAACGACGCACCGCACTTAGCTCGTGACGTGTTCACACCCGAAGATTTGACTAAAATTTTTACGCACAGCATTTATACACAGCATTCATTCACGAAGCCGTCTCAATTCTGGATACCTTTGATCGCTCTTTATCAGGGAATACGACTTGAAGAGATCTGTGCTCTACGCGTTGCAGATATTATCACAGAAGACGACGTCCTTTCGTTGAGCATCAACGAAAACACTCCAGACAAACAGCTTAAACGAGGCTCGCGGTCGGTGCGGGTCGTGCCGATTCATCCAACATTGATCGAGATCGGCTTTCTGAGATTTGTCCAGCAACAAAAACAACGACGTGCTGCGCGTCTCTTTCCAGAGCTGAAGAGATATAAGTGCAAAGATGATCGGAGACTAAAGTACGGCCACAAGTATTCGGAGTACTTCAACGCCAATTTTTTGAGAAAGATGATTCAGATTACGGATTCGAAGAAAGTATTTCACTGTTTCCGGCACACTGTCAGCAATACACTTAAGAAGAACGAAGTCCCTGAGTCGATAGCAAATGCGATCGTTGGGCACGAGGGAAAAAACACAATCACATACAAACTCTACGGCAAACCATATACTATGGACGTCTTGTTGCCGCATCTTCAGAAAATTGAATACGGGCAGGCACTACAACACGTGAAGCCTTGGTAAGCTCTTGGGATACACTGGAGGCATGGAAGCCTCCAGTGTCATATGAAATCATATCGATAGTCGAAAAGCCTCTCAGGGGTCGCGGAAGAGGACGCGACATAAAAAACCTTTAAATTGACAGGAATTTGTGCGACTGCTAAGTTGCTTCGATATTATCTCTATCGGAGCGTACTTGTGGAACCTTCCAGACTCACGAATCTTTGTAATCTCCTGCCGAAACTAACAGCTGGTCAATTCGAGTGGATTGAGAATATTATCAAGTGTCTCTCTGCGCCTTTTGAGTATGAACGAAACGCAGCTTCGGACATTGTTACTGAGGAATTTCTTGCGGCGTTCGGTGATAACCTTCGAATTCATCATGCACTGTCAAAACAAGCATTTGGTAAAGATCGATTTGAGTATGCTCTTGAAGAAATCCTTAGTATCGGTGGAGTACCGGCAAAGTTAGCAAAACGGGGAAATCCAGGTCATGATATCACGATTCGCGACGTGCCAGTTTCGCTCAAAACACAGTCTGATATGACAATTAAGAATGACGAGATTCACATATCTAAATTTCACGAACTTGGGAAAGGCAAGTGGGGCTCTGAAGTAAAAGATTTGGAAGGACTTCGTGACCGTTTTTTTAGCCATATGCAGTCATACGAACGCATTTTCACGCTTCGTACACTTTCGCAATATCCGTCGCCTTGGATTTATGAACTTGTGGAAATCCCGAAGAGTCTGTTGCTGAAAGCTAAAGATGGTACGCTTGAGATGATGATGGGCAGCCGTCAAAATCCAAAACCAGGCTATTGTCATGTAAAAGATACAAACGGAAAGTTGCTATTCCAGCTTTATTTCGACGGCGGAACCGAAAGGAAACTCCAAATTAAGCATTTGTTAAAAAGTGAATGCATTGTCCACGGGCAGTGGAAATTTGCCAGTGCTTAAATAACGTTGATAGCAGCTCTTGGCAAGAACAGGTCTGTTTCCGGTCGAAGTCGCTCTTGTGCTAGCTGAACATATTCAGTTTTAAGCTCGACACCGACGCATTTTCGTTTTGTCCTCAAGCAAACAAGTCCAACTGTTCCTGACCCAAAAAACGGATCTAGCACGACATCACCGGGTTCTGTCCCGGCCAGGATACACGGTTCAACGAGCCCTGGTGGAAATACCGCAAAATGCGCGGCGCTGAAAGGTTCGGTATTGACATCCCAGACAGTACGCTTGCTTCGATATTGTTTTTGATTCTTTGTTGGCTCACGCACAGCTTCCCAATTATAGAAATATTTCTCGGATTTTGTCAGCAGAAAGACATATTCATGTGAGCGTGTCGGACGATCTTTGACCGACTCCGGCTGACAATTGGGTTTATTCCAAATTATATCCGAACGTAAATACCAGCCATCTTGTTGGAGCGCAAAGGCAAGCTTCCAAGGAATACCGATAAGGTCTTTAGATTTCAAGCCATTAGGGGTAGGGGCGCGGTAGCTCATGCCTCTGGCTGGGTTTTTCTTGTCAGGACCGCGCCAAGTGCGGTTGCCGCTTGTATAACTATCACCAATATTGAGCCAGAAGGTCCCGTCGTCAGTAAGAACCCTCCGTACTTCACGGAAAACGGCGGTCAAGTCATTGATGTATGCCTCTACAGTTATTTCAGAGCCGATTTGGTTTTCAGCACCGTAATCACGCAAGCCCCAATATGGAGGACTGGTTACGCAGCAACGAAAAGTTTGTTCTGGTAATTGAGAGAGGCACTTCCGCACATCACCGATGACAATGTTTACCGGAATATCAAAATTAAGATCCAGTTCGTCTTGTACGGGTTCCGCTACTTCATTTTGAATAGTTCTTGCAATTCTAGGCATGTATTCCCCGATTAATTTTTATTGCATAGCTCCGCGAAATTTATCATGTTTTTGTGAATGAAGCAACAAGATAGGGGCGTGACTAATTTGTGGACTGAAGAATTAAAAGCAAAAATTTTGTTCGGAAAACTGCCGGATTTTCATGGTACATGGTAACTTGTAAGAATAGCAGGTGCATCGACAATTTAAACTTCTGTACGAACGTGGCAATTAAGCGTAAGATTACCCGCTCCCGACAGCGCGTATTTTATGAAGAAAAGCTACAGATTCTTGTGAATTACTATGACAAATTTAGGCGACAGAGAAATCCGATCTAGTTTAATTCGGAAACTCAAGCAGCAAGTGGCAAAACCTAAGGCTATTATCGAAGAGCTTAGGGTGCACAATGGTAACGCCATAGCGGATGTGGTAGCTTTGTATACAGAAGCTCACTGTTTTGAGATAAAAGGCGATGGCGATAAAGTTGAACGGATTACAGAACAAGGTCAGTATTACAATTCTTCATTTAGAAAAATAACGCTTGTAACAACCAGGAGGCATGTGTCGAAGGCGTTATCTATAGCTCCAAACTATTGGGGCATAATGGTGGCTGAAGAAATCAACGACCAAGTAACACTAAGGTATGTTAGGCGCGCAAAAAATAACGCCAATTTTGACAAAGGGCTGGCATTAATGACATTGTGGAAAAGTGAAATGCTCAGTTTAACTTACGGCCATAATAAAACAGATAAAAAAAAGAGTAGAGAAATTTTGGCAGAACTAATTTCAGCAAGTAGAAAGAAGGCCGAGCTCAGCAAAGAAATTAGCGAGTTACTTTTTACACGACACTTGCAAGCAAAAGCCTAAAAAAAGTCTTTTAGCATATATGAAATGTGTGCGTTGAGCGTAGGTTTAACTATGCTACTAGGCGTGACATTTTTGCCAATACCAAGACTTTTTTCACTTAAGTAATGATCCCCAAAAGAATATTCGGCACTTCTGTAAAAATTTTTAGAAACAAGGACTGCAGCAAGATCAAAATATTGCGCAAATCCTCTTTGGTGGGTCTTTAGCGCGCCGCCTCTAATGATATAATGTTGATCATCAAATGAATATATTATTTTCGGAGCTGTTACGTTTTGCATTATCTCAGGCATGATATCGAGCTCAGAGTAAAATGGGCTAACAGTCGCGTAGTCACCCAAGACAACATCATAAATCTGGCCTATTTCTTTTTCAACGCTCTTATATATTTTAAGCTCGGGTCGAGTTAGCTCAACTTCGCTTTCTGCACCGGCGACGTCCCGGATGGACGCAGGAATAGATGAACCGGCAACGATTAATTTTCGAAGAGGATAATCTTTAGAAAAATCGTTGGCAAATTCAACGATATTAATCTTTAGCTGCTTTAGATCCTGCCCCAGGCAAACTCTACAATCAAAAATAAGATCAACAGAGTCAAACAAGGCGAAAATCTCAATTAGAGCATCTGAGATTTCATCCGCGACAGCGTCGTACGACGCAAAATCTTCGGGAACAAGCCGTAAAGCAAAAACAACAGAACTAAGCTCCCCTGAACTTTTAGCATCAACAACAGCAGCTAGATGCTCGGCACATCGATCGATTGAGACTACAGGAATTACATTGAACTCTGAAAATGATTTCAATAAGTAAGCATAATTATTTATGCTGTCAATTTCCAGAATTGAATCAATATCAAAATTATCTAAATAGAAATTGAAATTTTCTTTTAAATGACTTGACATACTTCGAACCATTTTCTCTGTAGTGCTTTTAAAAGCAAGCTGAGTATTTTTCTTCTGCCGTGGAAAATCAAAAAAAGGAACAAAATTTTCTTTTAATTCGTCGCTTAATTCTTTAATGGCTAAAATTTCACTAGACTTCAGTTTTAAAAAAGGAATGTACCTGTTAGTCATCGCCAAACACCATTTTCCTTATGTCAACTTCGTCAGTTAGCTTTCTGTATCTATTGTATTTGTTTGTCTCTTTCTGTAGCATGCCAGCAACAATCGCAGGATGTATGCCGATATAATTTGCAAATTCAACAACAGATTCAGGATTTGTATCGTATTTTGCCATGCAATTACGCCAAGCATGTTTTTCAACAAAAGAGTTTTTTGCTAACCGGTTTGCCTTCAGTTCATTCGTTTCAACTTCTTCTGACTCAAAATCATCAAAAATTGGTGTATCAAGTTGATCAAGGTGGATGCATATATGAGCTAATTCATGTAATAACGTGAACCAAAAATGGTCTATCCTTGGATATCTAAAGCTAATTCCTATGACAGGGTTATTTGACACAAGCTTTAAGACTACCCCGTCAAGTTTCATCCCAGGCAAAGCCTTTTCGTAAACAAGAACGATCCCTTTCGTTGCTAATATTTCTGGTAGCTTCGTGATTATGGACACATCCGGACTTAGCTGTGCAATTTCTTTCAGAAAGTTTTTGTTTAACCCGTCAAAGTTATTAATTCTTCCGATGGAAACCATAAGCTTAGCAGTGGTGGTCACACTTGCGAGCCATGCAGAGCAGAGCGCATTATTCGATGTGTTCGATTTACGGAATAAAGTTTTCAGATTATTGGATGAGATGCTTTGATAAAGCGGGACCAGTGAGGCCAAGTCATCCTTGGAACTAATCCAGCCTCGGTTGATGAGCTCATCTTTCGGGAGCTCAGCAACAATCTCTTTGAATTTTAGGTAGCTATTATAATATGACGTAGCAGTTTCACTAGATGACTGATGCTTACTAACTTCAAAGTCATTCAATTCGCTTAAGTGGAAGTTTTCTGTATTCATGTTCCCCCCAACATCGCTGTTGAATTGGCCCTAGACATTTCAAAATAAAATAAGTGTTCCTTGTCTCTTGCAGGATAGCTCTCCATTCCTATTTTTTTATAGTAATCCTTGGCTTGAGCCAGAGAATGCAACGAAAAACCATATTCAAGGCCTAGTGTGTTAACCGCATATGACAAGGCACACTTCAACAAGATGCTTCCTACCCCTCTAAAGAGCCTTGCTCCCATCGGGTTGTTTCTGTTCCATGGTGCAACTGCGAGATATTCTATATAGAAAATTTTTCTTGCATCCGTGATACTGTCTTTTGGGTGATAAATTAAACACGCCCCTTGAGGTTTATTATCGGCAATCAAATAAAACCATTCGTATTCAGGGGTTGTATATGCGACAGACTTTTTAAACCAATCCCAATGAAGGTCTTGGGTTTGAATTTCTGAAAGTATTTCACCTAACTTCTCTTCCGCATAGTTTTGTTTTTCTATAAATTCAAACAATTTTAGAAAGTATGCTTGCCATTCACGATCGCATTTATTGGAGAATACAATATTCCAGCCGTTAGTTATCGTGTAACTATGCAAAATATCGTTGCAATCGCGTAATTTTCCGGACTCAATCACATTAGATGAACAATCTAACGGTAGAGTTCCATTTTCTATAATTTTTCGTAAGTCTTCCAAATCCATGGCAGTAAATAACGGGGTAGGCATTATTCTATTAATAGAAGAGAATTAAATCTCGACTATTTCATGTCCACATTTCAACATAATACTCAACCCTAACAGTGTCGTTAAGTAAAGATATATTCTATGGATTTCAGCGAGATCTACTCCCACATCTCAATATACGGATTGCTGTTGCCTTGGATCTCTAGATTCTTCTTGTATCGTGCCTTCTCCGCGTCGGTCGGAGGGTCGATCATGTTCCATTGTAGCATTAAATCCGTCTGCCCATGATCCGGCAGCTTGTATTTCCAAATCATGTAAAGCATGGAACGAGCGATATCACCTTTCACCTCGTCTCTCGGTTCAACGATAGCATTTTCGCCGGTCGTGCGCTCAAAATCACACTCATCATTATTAAACCGGGGTGTATTTTCAGGGATTACCCCAAACGGAAGGCTGCTGCGAGATGAATTATACCGCTGTTCGGCTGGCCAGAGATTATGAAGGTCGGAGCTGGCTACTCGATACGCTTCCACGTCACAGTTTTTTCTATTTTTGCATTCATTCGCTTCGGCAATCCAGTCAGCGGGGTACACATGTTCGACGGTAATCCTTTTTCCGGCGGGGAAAGGTCGTCCGCAATAGAGATCTTCGTATGCGTGATTGTAAATTATGGGCCAGAAAAAAGTGTCGCGGACATAGTGATAGCGTGAGTCGTCGGCTATTGCTATGGCAGGGATTAGCAGCAAAAGGAAAACAAATCGTTTCATTCAAGAGCCTCTGTCGGCCAGAATTTTTAATGCCCGAAGAGTACTCCTGTTTTTTGTTAAAAACAACCATGAGTCAGTGAAGTCTGACATCATAGCTTCCGCAGCTCCCGCTCTAGCACAATCTTCCTTTCTCGCACGAGCGCTTCAATGAAGTCCTTTCTCGTTATTCTCGGCTTTGTGATTGCCGGGCATAGGTTGTCCGTATATTCCATTTGCAGCAATAAGGTTGACTCAACCAACTCGCGGTCGGCACTAACGCGAATATTCATTTTGGAGGCTCCTTACATCAGATTTTGCTTCGTGAGATACTCAAACGCGGTTGAAATTATTTGCTGAGCATAGATACCTTCAAGGCTCGTGGCGTGAGGGTTCCAGATGACGGCAATATCAGTGCCGGAGCGCTCGATGGTCGGACGCCCAACGACGCTGATGAAATCTTGCATTTTCGCTTGTGACCGCTCTTTGTAGTCGGCGGGAATGTTCTTTACGTCGCCGCGATAAAGTATGTACATCCCAATCTTGTCGAGGAGTTCCTTCATTGAGGGCGACAAAAAACAAGACTCTGCAACGCGCTCATAATAATCAGCCGGAAGCGTCGGAAACGGGGTTGTTCCGTACTGTCGCATCTTCGAGCTGACCTCAGAATCGAGATAAGAGCGACATTGTCGATCTTTGAAGGCATTTTTGTTCTGACAGAATACGATAGCTTCATGCAGTTTTTTGTCGGCATTGTCTTCAAGTCCTCGTATTTCGTGAATCGGCAAGCGCTCTTTCGAGTGCACCCTCAAGCTTCCATCGGCTTCTTCGCGTTCCATGTAGCTGACGTCGCCGGAGATCTTTGAGAAGTATGAGAGAGACTCATCTTCTTTCAGACCAGGAAGGATCAGCTGCGTCTTTAGGTTGTTCAGTATTTCTTTCTTCTCGGATTCCCCATATACACGTTCAAGCTGCTCGATGGACTGAAGACACACTGAGACCGAGAGTTTTCGGCTTCGGATCGTAGCAATATATTGCGGGAAGCCGACGACCTTGCCGATATTGGCGAATTCATCGAGAAAGAAGAAAACTGGATGACCGCTTGGGCCAAATTCGAGCAATGCATCGAAAATCTGCATGTACAGCGTAGCGAGAACCGCTTTTACGGCTGATACTTTGTGCTCTGGAACTGAAACAAACAACACGGTGGGATGCTCAGCCGATTTCAGTTCCGTGAAATCAAAAGTTGTTTGGGCGGTGATTTTTGTAATGTCATCGTTCATGAACGGCTCTAGGGCCGGACCCAAGACAAAGCTGACGGAGTTGTTCGTTGACTCTTCGCCTCGCCCTGGTCGAAATTTCGCGACACGGTTGAGCAAGCTGTCATTTTTCAGCTTCGCAGCGGCATACTCCGTCAATCCGACAATTGCTTCAAAAGATAACGTAGATGCAAGCTCGGCTACGTTTCGCAAATTTCCGTATGAGCCATCCACACCGGAGCCTGAGCGCTCCGGCAACACCTTCACGATATAAATCATCGCGAGTAGCATGTTGTTAGCGGCCTTGACGAACATTTCATTGGCACCGGCACCGTGATCGCCGGAAGCATTGGCCATAATCGACTGGCACACTTTCAGCATCATTGTCTCATCCGTCGGCAAGTCGAGCGGATTCCAGTTTTCCGAAACATCTTTATTGTCTAGCTTCAGCAGCTTCGTTTTCCAGCCATGCGCCCTCAAATAAGCTGAGGTCTGTTGGTAAAGCTCGCCTTTCGGATCGGTGACGACGGCTGAGTATCTCGGGTCGAGCAAGAAAAGGTTCGGCAAGAAGTAGGAAACGGTTTTACCGGAACCCGTCGGGCCAACGATCAACAAATGGCCGTAGCACGTATTTTCGTTGAGCCGAATGTTCTGTGTCAGCTTGACGCCATCCTTACCGAGAAATTCTTTCAGATCGGATTTCTTGGCCCACGTAGCAGAGATCTTCGCCTTTATGAGTGCCTGCCGGTTCTTGTGGTAAAGGACTGCGCCGCCAACGGTCACGCATGCTGTGTAGGCATAAGGCGCGTATTTAAAGCAAAACAAGTACAAGCGCCATTTTATGGCAACGCCAGCATCGAAGAAGATATCTCGGGTATAGAACCATACTTCCCATGCATCAAAGTCATCGCCATAGTTGAAATGCTCGATACCTTGAAACCAAGAATCGATAAGGATCGCAGGGATGAAAAATACAAGACCCAGTGCGAGCATTATGGTGATGCCAATAAATTTCGAGTTCACAACTGGACCTCAGCGATGCAACATGATGAACGCTACAACTCCAAGTAGCGCGCCAAAGCGAACGACTTCTAAAATTATCGCAACCCTTCGTTTTGAAGGATCTATGACCCGGTAAACGCCTACGAGAGACAGGACGACAACGACAACGGAAAGCATTGGATGAATGACGATGATCCAGCCGGTACACACCGTCACTGAAACGGCAGCGTATCCCGCAATATCACTGGTCTCAAAGAGCATGTAGAGCATCAACATGCTTACGGGCATCACAGCTAGCGACAACCAGCCAAGACCGGCATACACGCTGAGCAATAAACTTCCGACGACCGCGAAACTCGCCTGTTGTTCGGGTGAAAACGACAACGGCTGCTCTCTTTCAAGAAGACGCTCCGGCGCAAAGAGGCACGCTATAAACGTCCGCCACATTGAACCGGCCATTGTTTTGAAAGCATCATGCTTGTTCATGTTGTTCGGTCTCCTAGTATTTCAGCAAAAGCAATGCATTCATCGAGAGCGTACTGGACCGTTCGTGTTCTTGATGGAAGCTTACGAAGCTTGTAGCGGCTACGAAAAAACCGCTGAAGCTGTTGAACCTTTGCATCATCATTCAAGAACAAATGCATTGTCTGAATTTTCTCTTTCATAGTGATATATTATCTTGATAATTTGGACTTAAACACTTAATTTTGCATACATTTTTAAATGTACACCATTGCAATGTCTAGATATGATAATGACACAACCACTATTTAAGGAGTCATTGCTATGGACATGGGGCGATATGCAATTTTTTGGAAACCGCTTAGGCATCTTCTGTCGAGAAAATTAGAATATGTGCTGTTGTTTGGGAGCTGCTTCGTCGCAACACAATTCGCCTACCATTCGACGGACAGCTATTCGGCGTCATCGTATTTGTCGCAGGTGGGACGGGCCATTAACGCAAGCTCGGAATTCATCACGGAACAAGACTTAACAGCGGCAGTTGAGACCGGCCTTCGGACGAAAGACCGCTACATTTCTTTCTTGGAGAGTGAGCACGAGTTCAACGACCTGTATCAGTCATATGACTCGCCGGACAGGAAGAAGTACGGAATACGATTTGATAGAAAGACGGGAGTGATCACCGACGTCTTGAGGCACTCAAAAAACTATGCTCTCCTTCAGCCTGGAGAAACGATCATACGTGTCGCGGCTGAAGAGAAGCCGGAAAAGTTCTTAGCGGCGTTTCAGGCGTCCAATGAACTTAATGTTGTGGTTCGCGGTACCAACAAAATCGAACGCTCGATAAAGCTTCAATCTGGAGAGCTGAAGTCTCTGTATACTGAGGTTGAAGGCGACACGGCACGAGTGACGATGTATAGCTTCGCATATGAGACACATGTTCCATTTGTAAATTTTCTAGATTCATTGGACGCAAAGCGAATCCATACCATTGAATTTGACCTGTCACAGTGTCCAGGAGGTCGCGTCAACACCTTGACGACGCTGCTGTCATCGCTCTTGCCGAAGAACACAAAGATGTTTACGGAAGTGCGGCGCAACAAAACAATCGCCTACAGCACCGCTAGAACGCCGGATTTTGATTT
Organism: Thiovibrio frasassiensis; assembly: GCF_029607905.1. Classification (NCBI taxonomy): domain Bacteria; kingdom Pseudomonadati; phylum Thermodesulfobacteriota; class Desulfobulbia; order Desulfobulbales; family Thiovibrionaceae; genus Thiovibrio; species Thiovibrio frasassiensis. The sequence continues at coordinate 920,625 of NZ_JAPHEH010000001.1, read as the reverse complement.
AACCAAGTTCAACGGGCGAATACGTGTGCTGAAATCCGCACGAACCGCATCGGCGGCTGAAATCTTCATCGGCGTCCTGAAATACAACCTGCCGAAGGAGAAACTTGATGTTGTCGGCGACACAACATACGGAAAATGGTCAACGATCCAGTTTAAAAAATTCTTAAAAGGCGGGCTCGTGATGACGATCGGTCGAGTGTATCTTCCCGACGGTACCACGTATGAAGGTCACGGGATTTAATTAGAGGCTCGTGGGTCTCTTTTCACGCAGTTGATATAAAAACATATTACCGCACATGAAAAAGGCTCTCTGAGGTCATCGGAGAGCCTTTTTGGGATACTTCTCGGCAAGACTTTATTTGCCAAGACTCTTGTCAACCATCTGGCGATGAACTTCATTCTGTAAGACTGCAACGGAGTTGCCATGCTTTCGCCGCGCCTCCATATAATTCTGATAGAGATTGTCAACCGCAAGCAAGATGTCTTCGATGGTCAATGTCGATGTTAGATCGATGCTCTCATTATAGCTTCGAGCCATGATGTCAAAATACTCAACAACGGTCGCGGTCAAGCGTCCGAGATCCGTATCACTTGAGTTTAGCGCTCGGTCGGATTCAATGGCAATCATTTGCGCGCCACGTATGATTTCGAGCGACTGGATGAGCGTTAATTTTCTCGCAAGCATTTCAATGAAAAACTCACGATCACCAAGCGGCAGCGCATTCAGCTTAGTGATCAACGTCGGCGGAATGCCGATTGAGAAATATTGCATGTTCTTGTTGTCATATGACACATTGGCGGGAGCGAAGATTGATGGAATCCGGCCTTGTGTCGAGCCACTTAAAAACCAATCGGATTTTAGGATTCCCGGCGCATCTTCGGTACCAATGAGACGCATATAGACTGCGGAATACAATGCTGAAGAGGCGATAAGCGGCGGCTGTAGGACAACTTGGACGCTGCCGCCACCTTTTACCGTCTGGACGGCTATCTTAATCGTCGGAAACAGGTCTACGGCAAGCTGCGTTCCGGTAGAAGCCGTTGCGATTTTGTTATTGGCAACACAGCCTTTCACAAAATCTCGGTAATCAAACACGCTTTTGGTCTTTGTAGGCATTGAGCCGCCGGAGCATGCAGCGTCATTGAACCCGGTAAAAAGATCACGAAGATCCCAATTCGCGGCTTGGCGACAGGTCTCAATCGACGCACCCGAGTCGGACGTGTCGGACAACGCTTTGTGCATACACGAACTAAGCAACCGCGCCTGGAGACGATCAGCTAGAACCGGAGATTTCCATTTGTCGGCGTACAAACCAAGAATCGTGCGGATCTCAACATCTTTCCATGCTTGATATGAATGGATCAAGTTTGTAGCCATAACAAATTCATCTGGAAGTTTATTTGCGCACTCTTGAAGCCGGTCGGCTACGGAACCCGGAAGCTGACATTTGCCGATAGAATCAAGGATAGCCTTGGCTGTTTTCTCGAATGACACGTAGTCATTTTTTTCTGAACCCGGCTCAAGAGCATAGCTCTTTTGAACGTCATTGAAGCTTTTTCGGATCAAGATGTTGCCGACGTTCTTGTACTTAAATGGCGTAACGAACATGACGCGGATATTTGATGCATCACTAGCCGACCTCGGTGATGTTATTTCGCTTTCAACTTTGTTCGCACGTTCCAGGGCCGCAGCATTTGCATTCGCAGCACTCGTCGTGTCAGCCGTTTCCGGCTTAATGGCATCAAGAGCAGTATTTGTCACCTTTGCCCCAAGCAACTGGTCGCGGAGTGTAACAAGGTCATTGACGCTCGCAAGTTCAGCCGACGCTGAGCCGCCAAATATTCCCGTTATGATCAAACCAGCACAGATCAGTTTTTTCATGAGTAGCACCTTCTCGTTATGATTTCGCGGCAATGTTATGGCCTAATTCGGTTGATGTGGTCGGAGTTACCGCGCTTTTAGAGCCGCTCGAAGACCCGGAGTCGCTCTTATTGGAACCACCGCCACCGCCACCAGCAGGTGCTGATGGCATAGCGGCGCTGGCGCTTTGCTCCATACTAGCTCCTGACCCGACACCACCGGGCAACAGCTTCAGCGCAGCTTTCGCAACAACAAACATGACAATTATCGCACCGAGAGGCTTCAGCGTGTTCAATAGCATGCCAGTGATATCAAACTCGAACACGCCAAGAGTCACGGATTCAACCAACGCTCCACCGACAATGGCGAGCGACTTCAAGAGTATGCCGACGGACGAGTGAAAAAAACTCATGACTAGAGGACCGGCAGCGCCAATGGCGACATTTTCGAGACCAACTACCGCAGGGATAATTACTAGAGTCTTCAGTACCGGAAAATTAGCCACGCCACCTTGAGCCTCGTCGGAAGCGGTAGATGTCATCATTCGCGCATATACCAGCGAGGACGCAATTGGCAACATCGCAAAGATCGCCATCGAATGCGCGGTGATAGTGAAATACGCCGTCGCGTATAAAGAGAGGATTGCAATGACCGGGAGCAACGCAAGCAAGACCCCGATCCACTTAGCGGCCTTAGTAATCCATTCGAAAGGAGAGATGCTTTTGAGCGCACGGACGCTTGAGTTAGCGACCTTAGCGCCAGTGCTTTTTACAGCCGTGACCGCCTTCGTTCCTAAATTTTTGAGACCATCCCAAGTACGAGTGAAATAACTCGCTTTGCCATCAATCATTGCGGAGACTTCAGCCGTCGTGAATCCTAACGTGGCAACCGTTCCAGCGGCCATACCCGGAGAAACGATGCTTGGTGCACTGAGATTTTCGACAACAATGTCACTTTTCAGCTGAACCGGCGGCAGAGACGACGTTAATATGGACTTTTCAAGACCTTGAAGCACATTGTCGATGCCGGCAAAGTTAGCTTCATGCAACGCAAGGGCTTCAGTGCCGACGTTGACTGAAACCGCATATGCCGAGGATGCCTCAAGAGCATACGATGATTGCTTAGAATAGAAGCCATCAATAATGTCATCATTTTCGTCCATTGTCTCCGCAATCGCTTGTTGCGCGGCGGAAATGTTTTGCGCGAGCTTCAAGCATCCGCGTCTAGATAGAGCTTGTGGGGCTTCCGACTTAGACCATTCTTCGTAGATATGCTTCAAGTCACCGAGTGACTTGGCAGCCGTGCATGCCGGTGCCGACGTCACAGGCAAATTAAACGTTCCGCTGACAAAACTAGCAGCCCCGCCGATCGCTTTCCACGAAGAGCCATTGTTTAGCCACTGCGATACATTGTCAACCGTCTTGGAGGTCTTTTCTAACGCTTGATCAAGACCCTTGACCGACGCCATCTTACCCGGAGTATTGGATAGGTAGCTGAACGGTCGTGATCGGAAAGTAGCGCATGGATTTAGGCCATTCATGAATTCCTGAGCATTTTCAGCCGTGCTCAACACGGGCTCCTGAGCGCACTGTGATTCATACAACGGGATATGGGTCTGCAAATAATATTCGGCTGACACGCCGGTGTCGTTCGAGTCATACCCATACTTTTTGGAAATGGTATCCATACGACCAATGCTCGGCTTTGATGGATCGATGAATGACGACGCATCCGCCGTTTTGGAAGTGAAAACCGTCATCGGATTTTTAACGATCGTGCTTAGACGATTTGCGTACCCGGATACTCCGCCAGGATAATGCTGATAAGTCGGTGCACGTAAAGCAACCGTACCGCCGCCTGAAAGAGAAGCATATGTGTTATCAAGCATTGCCTGCTTGGTCTGTTCTGGAGAGTTAGCGGGACCCTGCGAGGCGGCCCAATCAACAACGGAATCAAACAACGACTCTGCATCGAGATGATGCGCGGATGCAAAAGCAACACGCATGCCAGTATTATGCGCGAACATCATCGCTTTTGAAAAGGCACCGCCATATTGTGACCCGGCAGCAGGAAGCGCTCGCCAACTGTCGCTATCTGACGTGCGCGTTGACGGCATCACAAAGACGGTCATTTGTTTCGGATCAAATGTCGGGCCAGCGATGTTTGACGTGTCGGCTGAAGCAACAACATCGCTTCCATCGCCAAGAGCCGCGAGCACTTCGTACGTCGTTGTGCCGTAAGTATCCATGCTTTCTTGTTTGGCATTCAAACCCGGATCTCGGAATGTGATGATTTTTGAAATCGGAGAAGCTGTAGCGGGAGAGAATCCAGCATAGACATCATCGCTGATAACGGACATTGAGAGCGTTGAGGACGTAGATGACGGCGAAGATTGCAGCGCGTCTGTGGCGAATAATATGTGCATCACGCCGTAGCCGATAAGCGCCGTAGCAATAAAATGCAAAGGTTTTTTTGTTACGAAGATCATGAGGAGCCCAACGATAACCCCATAAGTAGCAATGGCCTTAAACCCATAATTGAACACCACACTACCAGCATAAAGACCGCTCGATAACATCTGTGCATTGTTCAAATCAAACGCCATTAGCGCACTATTCATGGCAATCGCCTCTTGAGTTCGATGATATCCGCCTCAACTTCCGTTGGAAGCTGAGATTTAAAGCTTTTGGAAACCCCGCCGCCAACTTTGAGAACAACAACACCAATGAGACCGCAAGTAATCGCTAACGAAAACGTTGAGATGAACGTCACCGCTGAGCGCCCGATAGATTCGGAGTAAGCAGCGACACCAGCGAGCACTAAAAACAACAACAAGAGCCAAAAAAGTTTCTTCATAATCCAGCCTCCGTTGCTTTAGCCGCGAGGTCGTTGACATAGCGCTCGGTGGCAGCGGGTGAACGAGGAACGACGCCTTCATTTTCGTCATGCTCAGCAAGAAATTCGGCTTTCGCGTCATCATGTATGGATTTCAGATTTTGATATGTTGCAGGCATCAGCATGGCTTTCGCTTCGGGCAGGATATAGCCGTTATTAGAAATCATGTATGACGCCATGCCATACAGAACCGGAAAAGATACATTGCGGTATTCGCTGAGATACATTTTGCGCTCGTCGTCGGTAAAGCTGCGGCGGCCAAGCATGAAATCAGGCACGATAAGCTTTTCAGACGGGAAGAGTTCATTGAAGAGCGTAATGGCAACATGCGCTTGTTCGACGGTCAACGCTTCAAGGGCAGCTTGCGCAATATCGGCGAAGCTATCTTTCAGTGTCCGGGCCTTAATGACATTTGAGCGAATGGTATGTTCACGTTGTAGCTCGTCAATGTTCTTAGATGATGAATGTGCTCGCTGGAAGGTGTCAAAATCGAGAAGCTTCAGTTGATTTTGGAGATCCGCTATTTTGTCACGGGATGCTTTCTCAATGATGTCTTTGAACACACCAGCCGTCGAGTCGCAGCGGATGCACCAGAAGTCAATGACATCGTTGATTAGAGTCTCAACAACGTCATCCGATGTCAGTTCCTCTAATTCACGGTGTTCGTTGTAACGTCTCGCCGTAATAAAAGAGTCGTAGCCACTCACTCTCGGCAACATTTTCGTGATGCTTCGCACCGACTTTTCACGGTCATCACCCGTCATCGATGGATCAATTAGCATGTATTGGAACATAGCGGTCGCTCCTTGGTTTACCGTGACAGGCCGGTTTGCAGCTTAATTGTAGGTTTCGTCGGTGAGATCTTCGGGGTGTTGAGCACAGGCTTGATGCCGATGTCATCAACCTTGGATGCTACGATGTCAATTTTTGCGGTAGATGCTTTCAAGGCTAACGATTGGTAAACATCGTCAATAATCGGCTCCTGAAAAGCTTCAGCACGACGAGCGGCAGGCGACAGCGTCGATTTCCGCGCATCAGCGTCAAGATCGTCGAGCCGCTGCTTGTAGAGAAGCTTCTCTCGATAAACCCGGTAGTAGTTTTTCAATTCGGGGTTGGTCGCGCTCATTTCCGCTTTGCCGCTGAGCACATCGTTCTGCGGAGTGTTTCGGATATGGGCACGAAATTTAGGCGAAATCGGCGGAAGTTTGTGTTCGTCAACATTGACAAGCATTTCACGACCGAATTGCTTCCAAGTCGATTGCACGGCAGCCTTGATGCGGTTCGTAAGTGGTTGATGCGCGAAGCTCTTGTTGACCTTGTTCGAGGTCGAGCCATCGGCACGCGGCACGAGATAAAAATGCATGTGAAGATTCTTCCGTGCTCCGCTCCCGGCATGAACCGTCGCAACGACTGGATACTCTTTTGGGATCGTCTGGAGGCAGTTTTTCATTAGCGTTGTTACTTCATGTGGTGAAGCATCGTTCGGCAAAAGAACCAAGCCACGCCATCCGGCCACGGCATTCGTGTTCGCTCTCGCATGATCATTGGCGTCAATCGCCGATTCAATAAAGAAGCGTTTGACCGTCACCGGGTCTGCGCCTGGCTCGAAGAAGCCATTGCTGTAGAGAGCGGAACCGGTCACGGCATCTTCTTTATGCAAATAATCAACATGCGGGTTCGCGATATAAGAGTCGGCGTGCACGGGTTCCGTCCTTACAAAATCAGTTGCCGGTTTGCGATTGGCCATAGTCCCAATCCATTGAACGACCTACAACTTCACACATATCGCTTACAACACGGCGAATGCGGTTGAGAAAGAACAAGCTTCTCACGGTCTTAATCAGGCGCTTAGTCGGTGAGCCATCTGGATATGCAATGAAGTACAAATGCATGTGCGGTCGAGCCTTACCTGCATTTTCGTAGGCTCCGGTGTGATAGGCCATCACGCTTGGAAGATCGTTCGGAAATAACGCTAACACAGCTTTCGCTACGGCAATTATGGCCACTGAATCGAGTTTCGGAAGCTCAAAGACCACGTGATATCCAGCGATCCCATTTTTCCTGGCCGTGGCAATTTCACTCGCACTTTTCGCACAGATTTGAAGAATCTTGCGGTCTTCCATGTCACGGAAAAAAGCGCCTCGAAGCAGTCGAGCTTGCGGCTCAAAATCGGCGATGAAATGCTTCACTGGCGCGCTCTGAAAATACGAGGCGGCAGCGATTGGATCAGCGGTGAATTTGTACGTCCTCATGGCCATTCGTCCTTGTACATTGGGCACTTTGCGGCGTATCAATTTGATACGCTCATGATTCATAAGTGCCCGTACTCATTGGCGTTTCTATCTATATAGAACCCAATTCTAGCGGCTTTGTACAACGCTATTGTTGCATACGAGAAGGCGTCGGAATCAGGCGTTGGGGTGAGAGCGGGAAAAAAGAAATGCCGCGTGATGTACGCGTAAAGGCACATTACCCAACCGCTTCGCGGTTGGGCTGAATGCGCCCTTGCTTGGAAAGTGCCCGGCTCCACCGGAGCCCACTTTCAAGCAATTCCTCAAAAGGCATAAAACCCCCAACGCCTTAACGAAATTCGGTAAATCGAGGAGTGGAAATAGGGAAGCGTCGTCTGTGACGCATTTTTGAGGCTCCAGACGATCGAAAAAGAAGCTCTCTCAACTGCACATGTGCAGTTGGTGCAGCATCTGAGCGTCGGTAACGGCTCGCAACTGCACATGTGCAGTCCACGGGAGGCTACCAGCGGATGTTGTGTTCTAGAACGGCGTCAAAAACGAACCATGCGAGCGCCTTACACGACACTTCGGGACATAAAAAAATCGCGGCAGCGAAGATGAATTCGGTCGTCGGGGCCGTTCAATTTCAGTTTTTTCACGGCGTGGTTACTGGTGACGACCAAAATTGAGGCCCCTGGAGCTCCAAAAAGGTGCTTTTCCAACTGCACATGTGCAGTTGGTGAGGTCTCTGAATCTCGGTAATGGCTCGTAACTGCACATGTGCAGTTCACGGGAGGTCGCAGGGAGCGTCACTCAGAATCGATGTCAAAAAGGCCTTCTGGAGCGACGATCGCGAAACCTTTGGACATAAAGTGATCTTGTAGCTGAATGCGGACCCGTTCGTCGCTGCCACTCAACTTCATTTCATCGGCGCGGTCGTTGGTGATGAACAAAAAAGACACTGAGATGCCCTCGTTTTTGAAGACATAATAGAGATGTGGTGGATTGGAATTTTCAAAAAAAGACACGATGTCGGTGAAGCATTGCGCCTCAGAAAGTGGCGGGTCTTCGGTATCGAGCATTCGCAAAGACACCGTAAATAGCTGGCCGAGACGACGATCCTTGCGCTGCTGGTGGAGCTGTTGTGCTGCTTGAGAAATTTCGTCAAGCAGGAGGATCGGAGATTTTTGAGAATCGGTCGGTAAAAAAGCATGCGATTGCCCAAATCTCGCGGCGGCGTTGAGGCACTCCTTAGCGTATATGATCGTTTGCTGTACCTCAATAGCTATCGCCGAGCGGTATAGTAGCTTTTGCAGCTCAGGAGCAGTGTTGTCGGTAGAGGTCATAGGCTCAGCCGACGCATAAGCTTCTTGTTTGCCTTGTCGATAACTCAACCAGCAGCCAAGAGCGCCAAGTATAAAAAATACTGTCGCCTCTATGAGCATTGCCTTTATGCTTGTTCGCGTCATAAGATCTCTCGTCCAGGTTGAGTTGTCGGGCAATACAACAAGGTGTTTGTTGAATATTTTTTTCGCGATTGTAGGCCGTTTGGGTGTATTGGCTGGCGAATGTGTTCAATAATCGTTGAGATCGGACACATGCCAAGCAATAAAGCGAAAAGATGCAGGCTTTCTTGCACTACAGAACCATTTATCGCGAACTGGTAGAGCGCAACATGAAGAAATATGACATTGAAGTAAGCAATACGCTTCGGAACCCATCCCATAACACGACGGGGCAGCAAGCGCGCGAGCGGCGCTGATAACGAAATATTGGTGGCAGCCCACGGGAAGTCGAATGTTTCAGTATAAAGCCGCGCCCGAATGATGTAGCCGATATAAAAATGAATGATTCCTGACGCGCCGTACCAAGGAAGCGGCGTGAATTTTGTCATGGCGAGCGCATATAGAGACAGCGTGATCATGTCAAAAAGAGAAATTCGTACTGAAGATCGAATCAACAACACGACGAAAAACATGTTCACGAGAAAATGCGCATCAAATCGATGACAAAATTGCCATGCGAACAACGATGACAAGTTCTCCGCAGTCAAACCAAAATCAACCAAGTCGCTTGCATGAGTCGCGGTAATCAGTATGCTCAGCACAAGAACCGTCGCTGGAGAAATAGACTCACGAAATATCGCTGAAAAGAATGTTTTCATCGTCGCACCTTAGTTGATCGGCATCAAAAAGACGCCTTCGGATGGCGAGCCATCGGACGTCAGGTGGCTCGTTACGCTTGGCTCGGCGACCGTGATTGTCGGTGTGCTGAAATTATTGTTGGTCGCCGTAAGTGACGTGCGAAGCAACACAAGCTGTTTGTCGATCACATCAAATGCAGGATACTCAAGAATAAGCTCGCGTGGATTGCGGGAAATGTCAAATATCGCGCTGTCTGACTGAATTTTGAGATCGAGCCAGGTCGGTTTTGCTGAAGGCATGTACGTCGTGTAATCACGAAGCAGCGCATATCTTGACTGACGATTATTGAGGGAGAGTTTCAGAGCATTGCCAACGGAAGCGTAAGTCATCGGCACCGGCAGCATCGGCGGGGCGTCGTCTTTGAGCATCTGTCGGACTTTAGACGGCAAGATGAGTTCGCTGGTCGGAGTCGCTGGTCGTAGTGTCAGAATGACATACGACAACACAAGCAACACGCAGACCGAAAGGCAAATTGGTTCAAAAGCTGAAGATTTGATGCGCATGATCATTGCTCCTTGGTTAAATCGGTTCAGTGTGTATGTTGAGTACTTCAGCGTCCGTCACGCATAAGTAGCGCTTGAGTATGTAAATGCTAGAGTGCCCGTAGATTTCATGCAGGACAGCGAAATCTACATTTTCATAGACGCGTTTTTGGTAGCCGAAGGTCTTGCGGGGCGTGTGTCCTCCAACGCGGTACGTGATGCCTACGGCACGACACCATTCTTGCACAAGCAAGTTGATATACTTGCCGCATAACGGCCTTCCTTGATAGCCGATGAATAGCGGCGATGCGGCAGTGAAGTCGGGTCGAGATTTGAGCAACCGAACTTTCGCGTCAAACATGTCTCTATTCATCACAAATTTTCGGATTTTTCCGGTTTTTCGCTCACGAAACGTCCAAGGATCACCAAGCTTGAGATGTTGGACATCATTGACAGTCAACCGGCGCAAGTCGCAGGCTCGAAGAGCGGTATTGATACCAAAAATAAACAATGCATAGTCACGCGGGTCTGATTTCGCTTTCAGCATGCGCTTGATTTGTGCGACGTGCTCGCGGCTTTGGATCGGCTCAACGGCGAGAGTTTTTCCAGTTCGTAGTTTCAGACTTTTTGGCATCACAATTTCCCGTTAATTCAACGATATAAACTTTACCTTTTATATATTTATAGTAACGAAACTAGAAGTGTTTAAACACGTCTTTTTTGCTATTTTTTAACGAAAAAACGCCGAGTTACGTTGACTTCGGGCACTTCCACTAATAATACAAAAGTGGAAGTGCCTTATGGCGACTGCGGAGAACGAAGAGTGAAAAAGTTTGGAATTCTCACGAAGACATCGCCGTCCGTGACGGGCAGGTCGTGGACACTCACTCTCGCCCTTAGGGGGCGTGAGTGCCCACACAAAGCCCTGCCCGCCTCGGTCTGCGTGTCTCATGTGAGGTGATGGGAAAAAAGGAAAGCAGCTCAACACGTTTGAGACCTTCAATTACTGAGGCCGCTCCAAAGCGGCCTTCAAAAAGATCATTTTAAGATCGATCATTAAAAATAGACTCATTGAGTCATACGATGATGCCGCAGAAATCATTTCCGTCACTTCTGCGGCCTTTCTGACGTCAAAGTAATATGGAACCATGACCGCGTCATGTTGGGTGCAGCAGGAGTGATTTGGGTGCGTTTGGCGCGGTGGCCGTGCGGAGAGTAGTTATAACTATGGCTCAGTCGAGCGAACGCAATGCCGATATATGCGAATGGAATATACAGTTATGACTAGTTATGACTACCTTTGAAAGTCATAACTGCGCTCAACGTAGCCACAAGATACGTCAAGAGCGAAAATAGTTATGACTGTTATGACTTGTTAACTTTTTCAACTTCTTCTTATTTTTTATATGATATTTTCTCAATGGTATTTTTTTTTATTGGAAAGTGTAAAAAAGATGTAACAGTCATAACTATTGAAGAATGAACATATATAAGGCTTAAGACAAAGATAGTTATATCTATATTTTTAAGTAGTAACTAAGATATAATAGATATAACTCTATTTTCTTTTTAGAAAATAAAACGTATTGCAGGATTATGATTAGAGAAAGAATAGATTATAAAAAGAACTCAAGAGCGTAATGCATATTTACGTTCAATAAATGAGGCTTTTATTTAATGATGGAACTTAGAATGATAAGCGGGGGCTCTGTGTTCAATAGAGCCCCGCTAAAATGAGATTTCCGCGCCTTGGGGCGCGAAAAGGCAAACGCTTTGGAGCGTTGCCTATGCCGCCGCTAATTCAGGATTATCCTTCGACAAGTCTACAATTAAATTGACCACCGACGAACGATTGCCTGATAGCGTCTTCCGCTCCACTTTCGTCTTGAAGACACGCTGCACACGATGCGGGAATGCACTTGAAAAGCTGCGGAGTTTGAACGACGGTTCCAGTCCCTGATTCTTGCAGAACACGCAATAGAACCTGTAGAGCTGCGCGGACGTATATTCATGCATCTTGAGCCTGTCGTCGGTTACTGTCACACGCTCATAGATCCACAAATTCAGCGGATCGTTGTCGGACGCAAATATTGCTTCAGCCCATGACCGCACACGATCCGGCATTTCAAATTTGACCTTGAAGGCACTAGTATTATGCCTAGTCGTATGCGAATGCCATAGCCACGCGATAATCTCAGCCGATGCGTCAAACAGTCGCCTGTCATAACCATCTATTGCATTTTCTTTGCTGATAACATTGTCAAAGCGCACAATCACCATACGCCGCACCATGCCGAAAGACGTGTCGGAAATGCTCGGGCTGTCATTGAGCGCAAACACAAGCTTCGTTTTCATCGCGGCAGTGATCGGATCACGATTTTTTCGATCAACCTGCACGGAGTCGCCAGTAACAATAGCTTTGAACTTGTGGGACTCAACAAAGTCTCGGTTGCTGCTTTCCGTGGACAAATTTAGGCGCTTGCCGACCATTGATGACGCGCCGAAGTTCGTTTGGAAATCTTGTAGTGACGCCGATGACACATGATGGCGACCGACCACCGACGTTAGCCATTTGATATACGTTGACTTGCCGTTTGAGCCATCGCCGACTAGAAAGTACGCTTCTTCTCTCGCGGTTGAGGTCGTGAGTAGATACAAGGTCAAGTCTTCAAAGAAGTCAGCAATTTCGCCCTCGAATCCAACCCCATCTAAAAATTGCTGCCAGATTTTCGGGCGCTGAGTTATCGGCTGAGTCAGCAGCGAGACTTGAAGTGCGGATTGTCGGAATACGCTTGATGAGAGCTGCGTGACAACGCCAGAACGCAAGTCCAGGGCATTACCTTTCGCGCATAAATACAGCGTTTCGTCAATGGCTTCAGGCGTCATTGTGTCAATCAAAGTGCTTTTCGCGATTTTGCCGAAACCGCTAACGGGCAAGCGCACGTCGTCAACTAATGCCCAACTGTTTAGCATTCGTTGCAGTAAATTAGCGTAGGCCGTAGCAATAGCTGATTCATACGCCTTGAAGTCAATGTCATAATGCGCTGACTGCGAAGGCAAGTACATGAAACGCTGATTAACTTTCGGATCATTGAAAACATGGCATTCATTGCGAAGAATTTGACCGAGAGCGGCTTTTAGCTGTTCGGTGATTTCCGCCAGCCGCTTTTTTTCTGATCGATCTTCCAGTCCATCAGATATTTTAGACGGCAATTTTGCAACGTGCAAAGCCATGAAACTGACGCCCAACCTGCGCCGTAGAGCTTCCTCAAAATCCTGAGCAATGAGTTCGGGTGTGGTGCACTCTTGCAGCTGGCATGTCATTGACATCGATGCCGTAAAATTTCTGGACTGGAAGTTGAAGCACGCCACGTCATTGGTGAGGTGAATATCTCCGAAGATCTCTTTGAGTTTTTCGGCAATAACAGAGTCATCGGCACCGTTTTCGCGCCAGCACTCAACAATGTCAGTAATGTCACCTTTTTCGCCGATCAACAAACTCGTGTTGCACAAAAATAATGATTTTGAGCAATCCTTGAACTCCTTGTAAAGAGTCTCGGCGCGTTTCCATCCAGTAGCGTCATTGTCTGGAACGATGCATAAATGTTTGTCTGCCAACAGCTTGGTAAATTCCGGCTTCCATGCGGATGCGCCGCCGGAGTTCGTGGTAGCACAGAAACCAAATGCACGAAGCGTCTCGGCGTCTTTTTCGCCTTCTACAATGTAGAGACGAGTGGACTTTTTGATTCCGGCTGAACCGAGTTCAGGCAAACGATAGAGCACTCTTTCAATAGCATGGTCTTCAAGTTTGCCACGCACCCAACGCTTAAGAGTCGTATCAAAAATTTCAATGTAACGCTCAGGGCTAGATTCCGCATTAGCGGCAGGTCTTTTAACAAGCTTGTATAGCGGCGTCTCGTCAAAATCGGTGTAGATATATTCTTCACCGGCAGAGCGACGACTTCGCCACAGCCCAGACGCGACAAGAGCCTCATGAACGGCTTTCTGAGAACAACCAGCCTTACAATGCCAGAGTATTCTATCTTTCTCCAGGTCCTCACTGACATATAGCGATGGCTTGTCATCTTCATGCGCTGGACATCGTGTCATCCAGCCATCGCCGGATGCCTTAGCGTCCGACGACAACGCATAAGCTAGGTCTTTGGCTGAGGTGACGTCTACAGCACTCTTTTGTGTATTTTCCGTAATCTTCTGTGTACTATTATCCATAATAAATCAATCTCCTTGCAGGGACGTCGGGCACGGTTAAACTGGTAGCTAACCGTGCCCGATGTGTTTTCTGTTTTACTGCAACCAGCTCTGACGATCTTTGCCACTGAGATATCTCGTAGCCATCTCGGTAGCGTCCACTACTTCTAGGTCAAATGCGCTTCCGTGCATCGCATAGGCATATTCACACACTTGTTGCACATCATCGGCGGTCATCCTAATATGCACCGGCTGCTTCATGTTGCGGCTAGCCACATGCATAATCTGCGAATATGAATAATCAACGGCGGAGTTGAAGTCGTCAAAGCTCAAGCTGGTCGCTGGAATAGCATGCTTTGACTGAACACGATCCAGCGAACGGGTAAGCATTTGAAAAAACATGCACCGACAAGCTCGCGTAATATTTCCGGCGACGGACGCTGGCAGGACATCCGCACCGCGATGGAAATCAAGAAAATCAGTGTTAGCGAAAGCCGCCGACAATAACTCCGGGTACAGAGCAGCGCCAAATGATTTGAACTTCGTTGCTTTGTTCATTTTCTTAGCTCCTTTCAATTATCTTAAACGGGCCGTCGCACCAGCAATGCTGGCCTCAGCCTCAGCAATACCTTCGAGAAGCTGTTGTTCTTCGCTCAGCCTCCGTAAGTGCTCAATTTTTTCTTCAACGCTGCGCTCAAGCTCAAGCAGTGCATATTCCGCGAACACGAACTTAAGCAGTTGCGCCATTGACACTTTCGGCGCTCTAATACGCTCCTGTACACGGAGACGGACGGCTTTGAGTGTCTCCGCATCCACATAACCGATGACACGTGTCATCTTGTGATTTGCTTCCATTGATGGTGCCTCCTTTAAAAAGTGTTTAATCATCTTCTTAAGTATATTTATATATAGTAAGTGGATGATTTTACACAAAAAAATACCGCCGATAAGCACTTTTTTGTGCTAAGCGGCGGTATACGTTAAGGAGACGATCAAGCAAGAGCAGTGTCTAGGTTTTCGTTCTCCTCAAGGTCAGCCACTTGAATAAGTGGGGATATACTGTAGAACTCGCAGCTTGTTCCTTTGCGAACTTCTAAGTGCACTTTCGCTTCGCATCCTTCCAGATCAGCCGGTCGCCCACTTTCGACATTGAACGCTGCGAAAGTTTTCAGTAACCGATCGATGTCAAGATTGGCGATAGACAAATTTGGGTGTGTCGGCTTGAACCAAATCTCAGCAATAAAGCCTTCGAACTCTCCGCTGACGATTTTAAACTTGAGTACGATACACTCAACAGTTTGGTCGTTTTCTAGCGTGCGTGGCACGCCCTTGACTGCAATGATTTTAATGCGCTGCGTGCTAGTTTTGGGTTTGAAGTTTTGAGTGAATACCTGAGTTATGATTGGCATGATGTTACCTCCTGGGATTTAATGAAATATGAGATGTACGGTTTTTGGCCTACTTGGGGGCGCTATGCGCCTAATGCCGTTCAGTCCACGATTTTCTCAAAGAGCAGATACCCGGAGAACCAAGAAGTTCACCAGAGCAAGGGTTAGCGGCGCACCAAGAAGTGCCACCAGAGTCATAAATTTTTTGTCACCTCCTATCCTGACGGTTTGAAGACATCACAATTTTCGTCTTTCTTGCCTGTAGATATTCACAAGCCTCGAAGAGCTGAGCTCGGGGTTAACCATTTGATTTTTTTGAGAATAAGAGGTCGAGAATTTGCGGTCGTTGTCTAATTTCCGTGATTTTTGACTTTTAGTGGAAAATTTAATATGATTGTCTTGTGGGGGAATTTCGCTGGAATCCGTGCGGGACAAAAGACTGCGGAGTATTTATTGAATTTTTCGCGAAGAATCGCTGAAGCGGAGTGGAATCATGAAGCGCAAAACTAACTACTCGGAAATATTACGAGAAAAACTTTTTTTGATGGTGCAACAGGGTACTCAAAAAGAAAAAATTAAAACTATCATGAAGGTGTTTGGATGCAAAAAGTCATGGGCGTATAAACTAAGCAAGCGAATGACCGGCAATGACATAACGGCTTTCGACCGCATCCTTTATTACCAGCCGCAGTGTTCACGAGAAGATTTATTATCTCTGGTAGCTATTTGGCATTCTAGCTGGGGTAATGAAACAACAACAATTGCTGGAGTCAAAGAGGTGTTGGGTCGATCGATTTCTGCGGAAGATCTGAGGTTGATGTTGTCTCTGGCCACTCTTAATGGGCACGTGGTTTTTTCCGCCGATTACCTCCGTTCCAGGTACCCTCCAGCGCTTGACAGAAATCAATATGCATCAATTCGGCTCCAGCCTCTAACGAAGACCAAAGTCCTCTTGCGCATTAACCAATCATTTGAATTAAGCGACCTGAGCGGATCTCAATTAATTCAAGAATACGCGAACAAATCAGGAAGAAATACGAGAAAGGTATACAAAGAGATTGCACGGCGTCTTGAGAATTCCAGTGAATATCGGAAAGGTGATCCGAAGTATGGTGGGGTTCAAGCAAAGCGAGTAGATCAACAAATATTTATGCGCGTCGCATTGGGTATAGCGAAACAGCGCGTGCGTCGGCTCCAAAATGACGCACATCGTGTAGGCATGACAGTTTATGTCGAAACACATGAAGGGTCTGATACAACAACTTTTGACGGCGTAAGTGTGGAATTTCTTCCCGCAAACCTCGTCGATGCCATACCAACGCAGCTTGGGTCATTATAATTCCCTGTTCTTATGATCGTTCTTTCATCACTTCGCCAAAAGGCCGCGTTTTCCAATACAGATCACGGTCTATCTCGGCCCATCCTTTCACTTTAATACTCTTCAGCTCTTCTAACGAAAAATATCCCCATTCCGCACAATCCAAGTCACCGTTCAAAATCACGTACCCAAAAAACTTATCTTCACCGTCATACTCCGCTGCGTACCAGTCACACGCGCCGATAAAAAAGTGCATGTGAATGATCTTTTCATCGATCGCTATACTCTCGGTTTCGTAAATCCTCGGCAGCGCCACTAAGTCTTTCTCCGTCGGTTCGTTCCACATCTGCAAATTCTCCTTTTTATTTGATGATTATGCATATATTTTAAACTGAATGATGGTTATTGCAATACATCAAGTTAAGTTGCAGTAAACTTTCATTGTACATGCAGTAAAATACTAATTAAATTGTAGTTAAGTGTAGGTTGTATTGAATTTAACTACGGCGAAGGAGGGTGATGAAAAACGAAACACATGTAACGGTTCGATTGCCACGGATCGAGCTAGTCGACGCACTGACAGCATACAAAAAGCACTACGTCGATGACGCTGTCGCTCAACTGCAACCGAACCCATCAAACACGGCATTGGCTATTTTGGGACTACAGATCTTGGCTGGAAAAATAAAACTAAAGGAGAGTGATAAATGAAGAAGAAATTTTTGACACTGGCAGCAATTGCGTTGGTCGGCACCATGTCTACCGCTTGCATGTCGTCCATGAGCATGGGCAACAACGACGCCAAAACGATGGCAACCGGCGCGGCTGGAGGTGCAAACTCCCAAAACGCAAATAGCGCCTTGGAAACATGCACTGAAACCATCGGCACCGTAGCAATCGCAGACTACGCGGCCTCTTCAGCCGGTGACAATAGCTACATCATAACATCAGGCCCGCATGTCCAAAATTCAGCCGCCATCGTTAAGCTGATAGCTCAGCAGAGCGGGTGCTTTATTGTGGTTGATCGAGGACACGCAATGAATATTGCCGCTGGAGACCGTGCTCTACGTGATTCCGGCGAGCTCCGGTCAAATTCGAAATACCATAAAGGACAAGTTGTAGCGGCAGACCTTACGTTGACACCGACATTGACCTATGACAACAACCATGCTGGAGGCATCGGCGGCGTCGTTGGCGGCCTCTTCGGTTCCATCGGCAGTGTTGTCGGCGCTGGAATGCAGTCGAAGACCGCCTCCGCGCTGCTGACATTGACGGATAACCGTACTTCCGTTCAGGTCGCGGTAGCGGAAGGTAGCGCCAAGAATTTTGACTTCGGCGGGTTTGGTGGAATGTTCGGCAGCAAGTTAGGCGGCTCGCTCGGAGCCTACGCTAATACCAGCGAAGGTAAAGTGATCGTGGCAGCTTATATGGATGCCTTCAATAATGTAGTCAAGGCAGCCAAGTCTTATAAGGCACAGACACAACGCGGCGGTCTCGGCACCGGCAGTGCCCTAAAAGTCAATTAAAGTCCTTGATTGACACCGCAATTGGAAGGCCCGATCAGCATCGTCTGACGGGCCTTTTTTCTTTCCCTGGAGGTACCATACCAACTGCACATGTGCAGTTGGATACGCCTCTGACCCCTGGTAATGGCTCGCAACTGCACATGTGCAGTTCGCAGGGAGGCTTTATCTACCATCACTTTTATGCTGTACAGCCCCATCGAAAAAGATTAGGCTTTGGACACCGTTTGTACACAGATTAGTACACAATCGGTCGAAATTGTACGGCATCGAATTTTGAGAAGTGCGTAATTACAACGATATGGCGAGCAGTGAGTGGTAAGGGTTCGATTCCCTGCATCGCCACCATTTAATATCATAACTCGTTGAAACTATTGCGAGTTGTAGCATATAAAAGCTCTCCTTCGACCCGGTGGTATAACTGGGATATCGGATGGGGGCTTTTTTTTATATGGTGTACATGCACGAGCATCGCGCGCATCGTGCAGGGACAAGGAGGGGAAGGTGTTCAAAAAAGCTTTTTTGTGGGTCCTCATTGTCGCTACGGTGCTTTTGCTGCTCGGGTATTATTTCGGCGCAGCAGGGGTGCATTATTCAATCACCGTCAATGGCGAAAAGATGCATGGCTTTCCGGGGGTGGCTTTAGTCACGGGAGGGTTGCTGGCCGCTGGGCTTGCGGTGACGGGGGCGTTGGCATTGGCGGCGTTGGTTTTTGCCGGGGCCTCCATGCTCTTGCTGGGGGCGTTCGCGATTTTCTTCGTGGGGTTGCTCTGTGTGTTGTCCCCTGTTTGGGCGCCTGTTGCCGGGGTTGCTGTTGTCATCGCCTTGCTTGTCAGAAAACGGAGCAATAAAAAAAGCCATGATGCGGATCCCCCGAGTTATTGAGCGGGCTTTCTTTCTCTTTGGCCAATAAAAAAGCGCTCCCAAGGGAGCGCTTTTTTTGTATCTTCTGGTCCGAGCGTGGAGTTATTCGTCATCCTCCAGGTCTTCTTCTTCAAGCTCTTCATCCTCAAGAGCCTCGTCATCGGTTTCCTCATCCTCGGTTGCAGGATCATCTTCGGCCAGGTCATCGTCTGCGGAGGTGTCTCCATCCTCTTCGGGGACGGCGGCAAGTTCGTCCTCTTCCTCCCCTGTGGGCTTGCGGATTTTTGTTGGGGGCAGGATGATAGCGGTAATTTTATCAATATCTTGTCGCACCAGCGGATCTGCAAGACAAAAGGCACACTCGGCAATGTGCTTTTCCATGAAGGAAGCCATGCGCGCAGGCGCCATGGACTCTTCCTGGACTTGGGCATACCATGATTTGACAAGCCTCTGTAAGCGCTCGCATTCCATCGCTATTACTCCTTATGTCTGATTCAAAACAAAAATCGACGCATCCTCACCAACAAGGCAAGCCCTATGCTTACCGAACGTGAGTCGTGCCATATGTACCGTATTTCTTTTCTGCTGCCCAGACTCTTCTTGCAAAAAAAAGAAAAATGTTGTTTCCCCGCGGACAACATTATATCTTGGCTCAGCGGATGGAAGTGGAAAGGGCTCTGGTGGCTCTCCCGGACTTCAAATCCGGTGCACCGGGTTAACAGCCTGGTGGGTGGGTTCGATTCCCATGCACTTCCGCCAGAAGATAATGCAAAGTGAAAAGTGGAGAATGAAAAGTTAAAGGAATATTACCTCTGCTTTTCGTCTTGCTGTTCACTTTTCATTTTTCACTCTCCATTCTTCACTTTCAATAGCGGAAAGCCCATCTTCTCGCGCTGGGCCACGAACTGTTCCGCTACCTTTCTCGCGATATTCCTGATCCTGCCGATGTATCTGGTCCGCTCTGCAACGCTGATGGCCTTTCTTGCGTCCAGCAGGTTGAAGGTGTGCGAGCATTTGAGGCAGTAATCGTAGGCGGGCAGGATCAACTCCGCACCGAGCAGCCGGTGGGCTTCCGATTCAAAGGTGTCGAAGAAGGAGAGCAGGGCCGTGACATTGGCCTGCTCGAAGTTGAAGGTGGAGAATTCCACCTCGGCCCGGTGAAAGATGTCCCCGTAGGAGATCTCGGAGTTCCAGGCGATATCGTAGACGCTGTCCACCCCTTGCAGATACATGGCGATCCGTTCCAACCCGTAGGTCACCTCCACCGTGATCGGATGCAGCTCCAGGCTGCCCGCGTGTTGGAAGTAGGTGAATTGGGTGATCTCCATGCCGTCCAGCCATACCTCCCAGCCTAAGCCCGAGGCGCCGAGGGTTGGAGACTCCCAGTCATCCTCGACAAAGCGGATATCGTGCTCCAGCGGGTCCAGGCCGAAACGGGTCAGGCTCTCGATATAGAGATCCTGAATATTGGCGGGAGAGGGCTTGAGCATCGCCTGAAACTGGTAGTAATGCTGAAGCCGGTTCGGGTTTTCGCCATAGCGGCCATCGGTTGGCCGCCGGGAAGGCTGTACGTAAGCAACCTTCCAAGGCTCGGGACCCAAGGCCCGTAACAGGGTGGCGGGATGGAAGGTGCCGGCCCCCACCTCCATGTCATAGGGCTGCTGTAACGCACACCCCTGTTCGGCCCAAAATTTGCTGAGTTCGAGGATGATATCCTGAAAGTACATGTGGTTTCCTTGGGTCGCCTTGGGAACAGGCGATTATTTTCGCTCGTGCTGAGCCTGTCGAAGCACAAAAAAATGTGGAAGAATCTCAGGCCCTCATCCTTTAATACATAGCAAGCAAGCCTGGCAAGATTTTTTTATGAACCACGGGCGAGATAGCGCTGGATAAGGGCAGATGCGTGGCGGAGAGTGAATATTTTTTTTGATTGCCATTGATCTTCAGTCGGTTTTTTGATGTCATGCCCGAATGCGTTCGTCGGGCATCCATCTCTCTGGATTCCCGCCTGCGCGGGAATGACGTATTGAATCGCCGGGTCGATAAGAGGTTTCCATAGTAATATCAATAGATGTTCGTGTAAGCCGACAGGTGGGCGATGATTCCTGACCAGGAATAAGCTTTTTTGTGAAGTGCTATTCATATTGTGTGCATTTTTATTTTGACAACCGTGTCAACCTGCGGTAACAGAATATAATTCCTAATTTTTAGGGGGAGTTGTCAGTAATTACGCAGATCTTAATCTTGCTTCTCGCCCTTGAGGGGGGAGCAGGGAGCGAATGGTGGCATGTGGACGTCGCATGCCACCGAGAGGGAGGGGGTGGAGCAATCACCCCGAATTACCAAATATTTTCTTAAGGAGAAAATGAGATGGTGAAGAAAATTTCTACATTGGCACTGGTTGGCCTTCTGGCTCTTCCGGCCATGGCTTCCGCAGGTGCGGGCGGCGCAGCCGCCACCGCGGACGTGCAGGCGCAGGTTGATGCCCTGACCAAGCAGCTCAACGCCCTGAAGGCTCAGATGGCGGACATCAAGACCACTCAGGACCAGAAGTTTGAGTCTTTTGATGAGAAGGCAGAAAAGTGGGACCTGGCCTCTCGTATTCAGTTGAGCGGCGATTTCCGTTCTCGGGGCGATTACTACACCCGTGATCGGAGAGTCTCTAATGTTGCCATGTTCACTGCCCCTGGCGCTCCCATCGCTTACACCGAGGTTACGGACACGAACAATTCCATGATGACCAACCGCTTCCGTCTGGATATGCGCGCCAAGGCTCTGGAGAATGTCGAGTTCAAGGGGCGTCTGGCCATGTACAAGGCTTGGGGAATGCAGTCAACTCCCGATAGCGATGGCAATGCGCCAATCGGCGCTTTCCCTGCCTTTGACGGCAATGCAACCCGGACCCCCGGCGACAGCGCCTTGCAGGTTGATCGCGCCTTTGTCAACTGGAACAACATCGGCGATTCGCCGGTTTGGTTTTCCGTTGGCCGTAGGCCCACCACCGATGGCCCGGCTGCCCAGCTGCGCATGGGGCAGGACGAGCGGATGGCCACCCCCACCGCCTTTATGGATTGGCCATTTGATGGTATTTCCGCCGGCTATGCTTACAACAACCTTTTCGGCATGCAGGATGCCCCGGGTCGGGTCCGTATTTGTTACGGCCGCGGCTTTGAGGCCGGCCTGAACCAAGACCAGTCGGCAACGGCTAGTGGTGGGATCAACGACACCGACTTTATCGGCGTGAGCTGGGATGTCTACAAGAAGGGCAACCGTTTTGCCTATCTCCAGTCCTTTGCAGCCATGGATGTGTTCAGTTACCCGGATTTTTCAGATTCATTGACGGCAATGGGTATGGAAGCGATGATGGGGGCCCGGTATAACATGGGTAATATTTATCATACCTCCGGCGTGTACCAGGATAAGTATGAGAATCTGAACTACTTCTTGACAGCTGCCTGGAGTCGGACCGATCCCAATACCAATGGTATGCTGAACGATTGGACCTCTGGCGCAGCGAATACAGACAAAGAGAATGGCTATTCCGTGCATCTCGGTGTGCGTTATGATATTCCTGACTCTCTCTTCAAGATTGGTGCCGAGTACAACCACGGATCCAAGTACTGGATTGCCATGACCCCCGGTCATGATGATGTGTACGCCTCCAAGCTTGCTACCCGCGGTAATGTCTATGAGCTCTACACCATCTATGACATCCCCGGTGGCGAGGCTGTGTCCAAGTTTGGCAAGGCCTTCATCCGCTTGGGCTACCAGCATTATGATTATGACTTCACCGGTTCCATGGATTGGACCACTATGCCGTACGATGTGAATGACGATGCCGAAGCTTGGAAAGCAAACTTCGCTGGTCAGGACATCATCGACAGTGCAGATCAGGTATACCTGACCTTTGAGGCACAGTTCTAATCCAGTTGTTCTGTAGTACCTGTTGTTCTCGTAATATTGAAGAGGGAAGGGCGCAAGCCCTTCCCTCTTTTTGTTTGTAATTGTAAGAGGTAATTAGAGGTAATCATAGACGTCCCTTTTTTCTCTTCTTTTTTTCTCGGAGTTTATTGTGCAGCACTCTTTTTTCCCAAACATGCCAACGGTATCGGCCGTCACCTTTTCGAGGCAGGGCGGGGCGAGTGCCCCCCCATATTGTTCGCTTAATGTTGGATTCCATGTTGGTGATGATGCGGCAGGGGTTCTGCGGAACAGAGCCGTTATCAAGGAAAAACTCGGGTTGGGCTGGCTTGTTTCGGCAAAGCAGGTGCACGGGAATAAAGTTCTGGTTGTGGACTGGCTGCCGCAAGAGGATGTGGAGCATGCAGGGTATGACGCCCTCATGACCAATATTCCCGAGGTCGGTTTGATGATCCAGCAGGCCGATTGTCAGGCGGTGATGTTGTACGATCCTCAACATGGTGCGGTGGCCAATATCCATTCCGGCTGGCGGGGCAGTGTGGCCAATATCATCGCCAAAACCTTGGTTGCCATGACCGCGGCATACGGGACGAACCCTACGGCGATTCTTGCTGGGATCAGTCCGTCCTTGGGGCCATGCTGTGGGGAGTTCAGCCAATATCACACAGAACTTCCTCTCGCGTTTCACGCCTATCAGGTCCGGCCGAATTATTTTAATTTTTGGGGTATCAGCCGGGACCAACTCCGCGACAGCGGTGTGCCTACGGAACAGATCGAGATTGCCGCAACCTGTACGGTTTGCGATGAAAATTATTTTTCCTATCGCCGTGAGGGGGTTACCGGGCGGTTTGCCTCGGTGATAGGGATAAAGACGACTGAGTCAGGGGCTGAGAGATGAAAATGAGGCATGGAACACTGATCCATGGGTAATTCTCGCGGGATAGCCATGGAAACCCTCCTGACTTGGGAGAAAGCGCAGGCCCCGCTGGATCAGGTCTTGGAAACCACCATCTCCGGGCTTTCTATGGACGATCCGCGCGATAAGCAGCTTGTCATGGCCTTGGTCTATGGGGTCGTCCGCTGGCAAGGGTATTTGGATGGAATTATTCAGCAATTTTCCAGCCATCCCCTGACGAAAATGAAACCCCTTACTCTTGTGGCGTTACGGGTAGGGTTGTATCAGCTCATTTTTTTGGATCGGATGCCGGAATCGGCCGCTATCAATGAAACGGTCCAGGCCTTGAAATCGGCCCGGCAGCCGAAATGGCTCACCGGCTTTGTCAATGGGATGCTCCGCGCCATGGCCCGGCAGCGAGCGACCTTGCCTGCGGCTGATGAGGGGGCAGCGGTTTTGAGCCATCCGGCTTGGCTGGTTCAGCGTTGGTACGATTTGTTCGGCCCGGAGCGCACGCGTCGGATCTGCTGGATAAACAATACCCTGCCGCCTTTGGTGGTGCGGGTGAACACCCTGCGCATCTCGACCGACGATTTTATAATCTTGTTGCAAGAAAATGGGATTGGATGCGAGCGTGGTCTTTTCGCCCAGGATGGTGTGCGGATCAATGATTTTCAGGGGCCTGTCACAGCCTTGCCCGGCTATGGGGAGGGCTTTTTTGTGGTTCAGGATGAGGCGGCCCAACTTGTCAGCCAATTACTCGCGCCCTTTGTCAGCGGAAGATATCTCGACGGGTGTGCCGGGCTTGGCGGCAAGACCTTGCATCTGGCCCAGCTGTTGCCGGAAGGCGGCAGGGTGGTGGCGGTCGAGCCCAGCCGGAAACGCCAGGCCATGCTTAAAGACAATCTGCGGCGCCTTGGCGGCCCGGAGATTGAAATCCATGGCGAGACCCTCCAGGTTTTTGGTGCGCAGCGCCATGCTGGCTTTGCGGGCGTTCTCGTTGATGCGCCCTGTTCCGGACTGGGCGTAATCCGTCGACAGCCGGATATCCGCTGGCAGAGATCGCTTGCATCATTGCAAGGTTACCAGGAGAGGCAGCGGGAGTTGTTGGCTGCCGCTGCCGGGTTGGTGGAGAAGAGAGGCGTGCTCGTCTATGCGACCTGCAGCATTGATCCAATGGAAAATGATGAGGTGCTCGCTGCATTTATTAAGGAACATTCTGAATTTGTCATTACCCCGGCGCAAGAATATCTTCCCGAAGCAGCCAGGAGCTTGTGTGATGGGCAGGGATTTTTTAAAAGCACGCCCGAGCAGGGGCTGGATGGTTTTTTTGCGGCGCGCATGGTGAAAAATGGCTAGGGGTCATTGTGCATGAAAGTTCTCAAGAGCGAGGAACGATGAGCATAATAAGCTTTATTGTACTCAAAAAGTAGCAATTTCGTTCTGAACTGCTTATTGGTATGCCATGGAACCAAAATACATCAGCATCCGCGGCGCCCGGATGCACAATCTGAAGAATATCAGTGTTGATCTGCCCCGCAACCGGCTGGTGGTTTTTACCGGGTTGAGCGGTTCGGGAAAATCATCGCTGGCCTTTGACACCCTCTATGCCGAGGGACAGCGCCGCTATGTGGAATCGTTGTCCACTTATGCCCGTCAGTTTTTGGGGCAGATGGAAAAGCCGGAGGTGGATTCGCTGGAGGGGCTGAGCCCTGCGGTCTCCATCGAGCAGCGGACCACCAGTCGGAATCCGCGTTCCACGGTGGGGACCATCACCGAGATCTACGATCACCTGCGCCTGCTCTTTGCCAGGGTGGGCAAGCCCCATTGCCCGGAGTGTGGCGAGGAGATCCGGTCCCAGTCCGTGCAGGACATGGTGGCAAGTCTGCTTGCCCTTGAGGAGGGAACCAAGATCGTTCTCCTGGCCCCGCTGCTGGATGGGAAAAAGGGCGAGCATCAGGCGGTGTTGCAGAAACTCCGTCGCGAGGGTTTTGTCCGGGCGCGGATTGATGGCGAGGTGCGCGATCTTGGTGAGGAGATTGTTCTTGAAAAGAACAAGCGCCACACCATCCAGGCAGTGGTGGATCGCCTGGTGATCAAGCCTTCGGTGGCCAGGCGGTTGTCCGATTCCGTTGCCACCACCGTGCAGCTGGGCTCAGGTTTTTTGTTGGTGCAAAAGCCGGAAACCGGGGAAGAGATTCTCTACAGCGAGCATGCCGCCTGCGTCCGCTGCGGCAAGAGCCTGCCCGAGCTGACCACCCAGCTTTTTTCCTTCAACAACCCCAAGGGAGCCTGCCAGGAATGCGGCGGGTTGGGGGTGAAACAGTTTTTCGATCCTGATCTGGTGGTGCCCAATCCGCACCTCAGCCTCAACCAAGGCGCCATTCTTCCCTGGCAGTCCAACTCGCCATCCACCTATACCCCGGAACTCATGGCCGCACTTGCCAGGCAATACGGTTTTTCGTTGGATACCCCCTTTGCTGATCTGCCCGAGCGGGCCAGGGAGGTTATTCTGTACGGGAGCGGCTTCGAGGATGTTATCTTCGATTATGTGCGTTTTCGTAGAATCCATACCCATCGGAAGCCCTTTGCGGGGATTCTCCCCCAGTTGGGCCGGCGGTATCTTGAGACCGGTTCGGGCTCGGTACGGGAAGATCTGGAACAGTATATGAACGAGCAGGAGTGCCCTGCCTGTCATGGGGCGAGGCTCAGGCCCGAGGCCTTGGCCGTTCGAATCGGGAAGTGGAATATCCATGATTTGACCAGCCAGAGTATCGGAGGGCTCCTGGAAACCTTGCCAGCCTTAGCCTGGACGGAGCAGGAGATGGTCATTGCCGAGCGGATCCTGAAAGAGATTATTGACCGGCTCTCCTTTTTGCATGACGTGGGATTGGGCTACATCTCCCTTGCCCGCAAGGCGGGAACCCTCTCCGGCGGCGAGGCCCAGCGAATCCGCTTGGCCTCCCAGATCGGCTCGCGGCTGGCCGGGGTCTTGTATATTCTCGATGAGCCCAGCATCGGCTTGCACCAGCGGGACAATCAGCGGCTGATCAACACCCTGACCCGGCTGCGGGATCTGGGCAATACCGTCCTGGTGGTGGAGCACGACGAGGACACCATTCGGGCGGCGGATCATGTGTTGGACATGGGTCCGGGCGCTGGGGTGCATGGAGGCGAGGTGGTCTACAACGGCGAGGTTGCGGGTTTGTTGCGCAACAAAGCATCCATTACCGGCGGGTATCTCTCTGGCCGCTTGTCTATTCCGATCCCAAAGAAGCGACGACGACCCGCCTCAAAAAAGGGGTGGATCACCATCCGGCGGGCTACGGCCAATAACCTGCAAAATATCGATGTCCGTATTCCTCTTGGCTTGATGACCTGCGTCACCGGTGTTTCCGGCTCAGGCAAAAGCTCGCTGGTGATCGAGACCTTGTTTAAGGGGGCGGTCAATTCTTTGGCCCACGGAAAGGGGCAATCAGGCAAAGCCGGCACCTTTGAGGGGCTTGAGCAGATCGACAAGGTGATCGATATCGATCAGAGCCCCATTGGCCGCACACCCCGCTCCAATCCCGCCACCTATACCGGGGTGCTTACCCCGGTGCGTGAACTGCTGGCCCGGTTGCCCGAGGCGCGGGCCAGGGGGTATCAGCCGGGGCGCTTCAGCTTCAACCTGAAAGGGGGGCGGTGCGAGGCCTGTGAAGGTGAGGGGGTGATCAAGATCGCCATGCATTTTCTTCCGGACATCTATGTGACCTGCGAGGCTTGCGGCGGGAAACGGTACAACCAAGACACCTTGGATATTGCCTATCGGGGCAAAAATATCGCCGAGATCCTGGCCATGAATGTGGAGGAGGCCCTGGCCTTCTTCGCCAAGGTCCCACAGATCAAGGGGAAGCTGCAAACCTTGCTTGAGGTGGGGCTGTCGTATCTTGCCCTGGGCCAGTCCTCCGTAACCCTGTCCGGCGGCGAGGCGCAGCGGATAAAGCTTGCCAAAGAGTTGAGCAAAAGAAGCACCGGCAAAACCCTGTACATCATGGATGAGCCGACAACCGGCCTCCATCCTGCCGATATCCAGCATCTCCTTCATGTGCTGAACCGGTTGGTGGAGAGCGGCAATACCGTGGTCATTATCGAACATAATCTCGATGTGATCAAAACCGGTGATCATCTCATCGATCTCGGCCCGGAGGGTGGGGATCAGGGCGGTGCCATTGTCGCACAGGGAACCCCCGAAGAGGTCGCCCGGGTGAAGGAATCGTACACCGGGCAATTTCTCAAGAAAATTCTGGCATGACGCGGGTAGGCGTGTAACGAGAATCATGAATAAAGCTCTCGGAGGCAATTCCGGCGGGAATCGCCGGAAATTTCAAAAGACCCGTTGAATTTTCACCATATTTCATTATAAAGAATGGAGTGTGGTATTTGAAGCAGCGTAATCGTGGCGGTTGCCATACAGAAACTCAGACAAGGAAAAAGCGAATCATGGCAGAAGAAAAGAATGAGGACGCTCAGGCGCCGCAACCACCTATTTTCCGTTTGCAGAAGATGTACCTTAAGGATCTGTCGTTTGAAAATCCCGAGGCTCCGGATATCTTTCTTGCCAAAGGCGAACCCAAGGTGGATGTGAACCTGGGCTTGAAGCACCGGAAGCTGGAGACGGAAGACCATTATGAGGTTACCCTGGCCATTACCGCCAAGGTGACCAACAGCCAGACCGAGAAAACGCTGTTTATCATCGAAGTCGAGCATGCCGGGGTGTTCTTGCTGAAAAACATTCCGGAGGAGCATCTGCAGCCGGTATTGTCGGTGGAATGTGCGGCCCTGCTTTTCCCCTTTACCCGGCAGATAATCAGTCAGGTTTCCGTGGATGGTGGGTTTATCCCCTTCCTCATGGAGCCGATTAATTTTCATGCCCTGTATGAGAATTCAAAGAAGCAGAAGGCGGGACAGGAGCAAGCGCAATAGGATTGATTGTCACATTGTGGAGTATAAAAAAAGCCCGGCGGTTGCCGGGCTTTTTTTATTGCATAAGAAACAAAGGTCTTAAAGAATTGTGGGCTGCAGCATGATAACCAGTTCGCTTTTCTTGGTGGACTTGGCAGAGTGGGAGAAGAGATTGCCGATGAGGGGGAGATCGCCGAGGAAAGGGACCTTGCTGCTGCCGAGGGTCCCTTCCGCATTGTCAATAAGACCGCCCACTACTACCACTTGCCCGCTCTTGATTCGGACGGTGGTGTTCATCTCCCGCAACTTAATCCTGGGAACACCGATAACACCTCCCCAGCCGTTGATATAGGTAACTTCATTGTTCTCAAGCTTTGAGGTGACCGGGGTCAGGGTGAGAATGATCTCATCGTTGTCCATGATGGTGCCGATCACCGACATGCCGATGCCGGACATGAGGGTTGCCGTCGTGACGGTATAAGTCACAGAACCGGTAGTGCCATCAACCCTGGATTCCACCTTGTCGATATATTTGACACTGTCCCCAGCAGTGATGAGGCCTGGTTGGCCGTTCATGACGCTGAGTTTTGGATTCGCCAGGACGGTGGTATGCCCTTGGGTGTCGAGAAAGTTCAGAGCAAGGGAAAAGGGGTTGGTAACAGAAACCTTGCTCACGACCCGGTTACCGCCATTGTTTGTGCCGGCTTCATAGATAACGCCATTGGAGCCAAAAAGTTGAAAATCGATGGATTTATCGGTCAGAAAATTGGTCCAGTCGATGCCACGGCTTTCTGTGTCATCAATAGAAACCTCCACGATTTTTGCCTCGATGGAGATTTGCCGATAGAGTTCTGTTTTAAAGTTTTCAAGATAGACGGCAATCTTCTCTACGAGAGGCCTCGGGGCGGTAACGGTGATCAAGCCGATTGGCTTGTCAATACTGTAATACCCCTTTCCTGCCTGGACATTGCGTTTGGTCGTCGTACTGCTGGCGGGCGGAGGCTGGGCTGCTGCAACAACAGCTGCAGCTCCTGTTGCCGTGGTAGTTGTAGCAGGGGCTGGGGTAGTGACGGTTTCCTCCCAAATGCCAAGTATTTGATCGAGATTGGTACTGATATTCCCCCAAACATCAAAATCGTTCTTTTCGCTGGTAAGCTGGATATTCCCCTTAAGGCCACTTTTTTCTGCGCCGCCTCCCAGCACATCTCCGCCGACTCCGGTGTTATAGGTGGATTTCAAAAAGGGCATGGCCACATGGAACTTCCTGGTTTCGCGGTATTTGACCACGATGGTATTGCCCTGCACCTCGTGGAAATAATCCTTTTGTCTGAGAATATTTTCCAGGGATTTGAAAAAATCATCCTCTGCGCGGATATCCACATCCACCATGGCCATCTGGTCCACATCGCTTGCCCAGCTGATATTCATCTCCTTTAAGACGGCCAGTTTCTTCATGATGTCGCGCAGCGCCACGGGCCCAGTATTGGAAGAAATATCTGCGCCAACCGGGATTGTAAGTCCTTCTGATTTCCCCGCCCCAATATTTTTGGCAGAACTCTCTCCCAGCATATACGCCGGGTTTTGGTAGCGGACCGGCAACTGGCCGGCTTCCAAAGTCTTAGTCTGTTTTGCCGCAAGAGGATCTTGCGTTGCCTCGGTTTTGGCAGCAGGTGCGCAGGCAGTAATGAGTAGCAGACAGATTGCTGTCCAGACTAAGAGGGTAACAACGCTTTGAGTTTTCTTTTTCATGATGGCAGTCTTTATACTTTTTTGAGGTGAAAGAAAATTTGTTGAAATCGCAAAAAAGCCGCGCTTACAACAGTGGTCTCTTTGTAACTTTTTAAATTATGTTACGGACCTGTGTCATCGTTCCCTTTTTTACGAGCCCAGCAAATCTCAGGTAAAAACCGAAAACGCCTCAACCTGTATATTAATTTGCAGCAGCAATTCTGCCTCTGATGAATTGCTGCAAATCTTCCGGGATCGTGTATCCGGAAAGCAGAACGGTATTGTATGCCTCGACTGCCTGGGCGGACAGGCCAAG
Source organism: Thiovibrio frasassiensis (assembly GCF_029607905.1). Taxonomy (NCBI): domain Bacteria; kingdom Pseudomonadati; phylum Thermodesulfobacteriota; class Desulfobulbia; order Desulfobulbales; family Thiovibrionaceae; genus Thiovibrio; species Thiovibrio frasassiensis. The sequence continues at coordinate 889,846 of NZ_JAPHEH010000001.1, read as the reverse complement.
TTTGTCAAGGATGCGGGCTTTGGCCACCAGGGTGTCGAGGGTATCCCCGAACAGGGTTTCATGTCTGGTAAGCAGTGCCAAGGCGCCATTATAGCTCTGATATTCTTCGGCAAAGGAAGCATAGCTGATCAGTGCCTCGCTCGCAGGCGCATCCCCGCTGATGGCCAGATCAAAGTATGCTTTGGCAGCCTCAGTATTTTTCATGTTCGCCGAACCAATGGCGGCCTGCAGTGCTGCCTCTGCGTTGCGCGGCTCAAGGGTCAGGGTTGCTTTGGCATAGTGTACGGCCTTGGCATTCATCCCAAGCCGGGTAAGACAGAGAGAGGCAATACGGCTTGTAAGCATTGCATTTTCTGGCCAGTTCTTAAATGCTGCTTCGTACAGAGATAAGGCTTTTTCATATTGGTTGCTTTTTTCCGCCGCAGTTGCCAGCTGAATCAGGTTTTTTGCTTCAACAACGCCTGTGGGCGTCTCAATGCGTTGTTTTACGGAAATGGATTCAACCGTTACGCCCCCTTTGACGGCCAGTGCATCCGTTGCGCCTTTGGGCCAGTTGAATTGTTTGGATTTTGGCGAAATGACGATGGTGTTGAACCGCTCCTCTTTCTGCAAATCCTTGAGGTTGAGAATAATGTCCAGGGCAAAATCCCAGGGAATATCGGTAAGTGCCAGGGTCAGGGTGCCATTGACTCCTTCATCCACAACAATATTCTTCCCGCTAATTTCCCCAAATAGTCTGAAGACGTTGTGGAGATCAATTTTAAAGAAATCGACGGTGATTTTTTGGGTTTCATATCCTGCAAAACCAAGGCTGTCTGCCTGGGTCTTTTCAGGAGATTTTTTAGCAGGAGGAGCCGGGACAACGGCCTTTTTGGGAGTGGTTTTTGCCTTTGGTTTAAGGCTGGCAATCTTCGGGATAATAAGCTCTGCCGGAGGAGCTGTTGTGACCAGAGCGGTTTCCTGAATTTCTGTGTGTACGGCAGGAGCAGCCACCGGCGGCGCTGGATTTTTGGGCGCTGTTGCGACCATTGGCTGTTCCTGCATTTCTTTGTTAACCGTGGCAACAGGGGGCGCGGGAGTTTTCGGTTCTTCTCGAGGGGGAAGGTTGGCAACGACTGGAGCGGCAATGGTTGACGACTCAGCTATTTTGATCAGTAAGCCATCGGGTCTGTTTTCCACCTCATAGGGGAAGAGCTCGTTAAGTCCGGAATCAAAAACAATGCGTACCGCAGATTTGTGCTGGGCCGCACGAATTTTTGCCAAAGCCGTTCCAACCGTGTGCTGCAACATCTTGCCTGGCAGGGCGACATTGGCAATGTCGATATACATTCTGGCCGGGCGACCACCGCCTTTAACGAGATGGGCTTTTTTGTAATCTTTGACCGGGCCGTCTGTTTTAATAAAAACGAGGGTCTCGGCGGGGTTGGTGGTGTCAATCTCAATGTCCTGGAGCAATGATGCAGGATGAGGCGACGGAATAGCAGTGGTTGCAGGGGGTTGCTTTGCCTCAGTTTCGGCTACCGCCTGCGTGAGTTGTGCTGGAAGGGGCATTGTCTTTGCAAAACTGACAACAATATTGTTTCCCTTTCTTTCAATGGTATAGGCAGGGTCATCGGCAAGGTAAATCTCCAAACGGGCGATGGCGGGGTCCTGATCGGTCAAGGCGATGCTTTTAATGCTCTGTACCGGCCCCAGTGGCAGATTTGCCGGAATAGACGCGGAGTCAACGATTTTGGCATCAGCAATGTCCAGCACAATCCGAAGGGGATCGAAGAGTTCGTACATTGTATAGGTGGGCGGAGTGTGCCCTTGCACAATGAGCTGCATGCCATCGGCAGTCTGCTCAAGAGAGATACTTGAAATTGTATATGCTGTTTTTGCTTGGGGAGCTGCTTTTTGAGCAAAAGCGATCCCGGATAAAAGGAAACAGAATATTATCAGCCCGGCAGGGATACATTTCAGGCGGGTAAGGGGTGTCATTATTTATCTCCCTCTTTGCTTAAGGTCATTTCAATTTTTCGGGTTATGCTGTCATCACCGGTTACATTTTTTAGAGATTGCTCGATGATAACTTTGTCTTGGGCTATTTGTACAACCTTTCCCGTTTCTCCAATTTTTGTCCCCTTGCGGAGGACATAGCCAACGCCGGATGAATCCTGGACCATGGCTATTAAACCGCGTTTTCCTGAAACGATGGCAACCAACGTCAACTGGCCTGGTTCAAATTTTTGTGTTCCCGTAAGTTCGGCTTGGGCCTTCATTATTTCCTTGCTGAGAAACGGGAAAAAGGGATCAGGTCTTTCGCGGTTATAGACAAAAGGTGGCGGTTGCCCGGTTGCAAGCGCTGTTTCCAAAGATTGAGCCGAATTTTCGGAGGTGGAGCTTGGCGTGGCAGGCTCGGTTTGGGCAGAGGCAATATTCCCTGCGCCTATGAAGCACAAACAAACTGCATAGGTTAATGCGAGGAAAATATTTTTTGAAGGGACGCTATTTGTCATAGTGAGTGGTTCTCGTCAAATGCACCGGTTATCTCTGTAATCGTTTAACCACATATTGTGGATATGTTATTTTTTCCCTGGAGTATTTTTTCCCGTGTTGGCTTCAATTTCAGCGGGATCCAGAAAACGGTAGGTGACAAGTTGAAATGTTGACTTTAGGGACATTTCTGCACCCATTTGTTTGGGGGAATCCATTTGAATGTTGTTCACGGCGACAACCCGGGGAAGCTTGCTGATTCTATCAAGAAAAACCCCTACATTATGATATGGCCCCTGTACTGCTATATCTACAGGGATTTCAGCGTAAAATTGTTGCGGCTTTTCGGGTAGCGGCTTAAACGAAAGAACATCCAACCCAGAGGAGGTGGCCTGGCCGGAAATGGTTGTCAGGAGGGAAGGGATTTCTTTTTGGTCGGGTAATAGGAGTGATGCCTCTGCAAACTGCCGCTGCACTTCTGCCATTTCCGCCTTGTGTTTGTTCAGGTCACTTGCAATTTTTTCTACGCGTTGGATTTCCGATTCGATCCCGGACTTCTTTGCTTCAAGGGTGGTTATTTCAGTGCTTTTCGGTGAATATGCAAGAAAAAAGAAAGCTATGCACGGCAAAACGCAAGTTGCGCCCGCGATCAGCATCTTTTGTTTCATGTCAAGCCGGCTTACCTTGCTGTCAAGAAAGCTCTCAAAGCCTGCCTGTATTTGTTTCATGTCAAGCGCCATGGCTTCTCCCGCCCAAGGTGTTAACTGCTCGGTGTGATGACATTAATCGTGAGAGAAAATGATTTCAGCTTCTGCTTGGCAACATCCGTCTGGGCAGAGCTGGTCAATTCTGTTTTTTCAAAATATTCGGAAGCTTCCAACTGTTGCATGTACTGGGCAATGGTTTCATTGTCCAGGGCGATGCCTTGCAGCTGCAAGCGCCCGGTCGACTGTTGCAGGGAGCTGAGCCACATCCGGCTTGTCGGGGTGCGAGAGGCCACCTCATCGAGGACGCGGACGGTAACCTTGGCGCCAGCCTGAAGTGTTTTGATGGAGTCCAGCTTCTGCTCTACAAGCTGCTTTTCTTTTTTCAGGGTCTCGATTTCTTTCAGGATGGGCGCGAAGGCCTGTTTTTTTTGCTCAAGCGTAACAATCTCATCCTGCAGGGTGTTTATCTTCCCGGCCAAGGCGAACCAGCCGCCGGCAAGGAAGAACAAGACCAGAGCAAGGGCAGCGCAAAACCCAAGCAGCTCCGTCTTCAGTCGTTGTCTTTTCTTGAGCTGCCTGATCGGCAGGAGATTTATGCGGATCATGCGGCTATACCTCCACCGGTCTTGTCGCCAGACCGGCCGCAAGAGTCATTTCCGGAGCAATGCTTTTCAAATAGGAGGGGTCAATGGTTCTGCTGTCCACGGTTGCTTGTTTGAAGGGGTTGAAAATTTCGACCGGTATATCCGTCTCTTTTTTAAAGAATTCGGGAAGTCCCTGTATTTTTGCTCCGCCACCGCTCAGAACGATTTTTGCAATCGTTTCGTCCGGATGATTGGAATAATAAAAGTCTATGGCCCGTTTCACCTCTGTCACCCATTGACTGCAGGTATTGGCAAAAAGGGTTTCAAGCTCCTCTTGCTTTTCTTTCGAGGCAATTTCCCCTGTTTTCAGCCCCTCCGCCTCTTCAAAGCTGACCCCAAAAAGATTTTCAATCTGTTCGGTCAGCTGGCGGCTGCCAAGGACAACGTCCCGAGCCAAAATGGAAGCGCCATGGGAGATAATATTGATGTTCATTTTGGAGGCGCCGATATCCACCAGGGCGACATTGTCCGCCACGCCAAAATTTGCCTCAAAGGCATTTTCCAGAGCAAAGGCATCCACGTCAACGACAACCGGTTGCAGTCCTGCCGCACGGAGCATGTTGAGATATCCGTCCACAACATCCCGTTTGGCGGCAACCAACATTACATCCGTGCGGGGCTCGGAAGCGGTGTTCGTTTTTAAATCCTGGAAATCCAGGTAGACGTCTTCAATATCGAACGGGATATATTGTTCCGCCTCTGATTCGATGTGTTTTTCAAGCTCCTCTTCGGTCATCACGGCGAGATTTATTTTTTTGACGATGACGGAATAGCCCGAAATGGAGATAGCGACTTTTTTATTTTTAATCTTCAGGTTGTTGACCAGAGAGGTGATTACCTTGCCTACGGCTTCCGGATCCTGCAAGGCTCCGTCTTCAAGGGAGTCGGGAGGGAGCAGAGCGCTGCCCAGGGCGACCAACTGATAGCCTGTGCCTGTTTCCGCCAGTTCGCAGATTTTCACGGCATGGGAGCCAATATCAAGGCCGACGGAAAGCGTTTGCCTTTTAAGAAATGGGATATTCAAGGATGGCAATTGTAATTTTTTGAAACCGGATTTGCCCATGAGCTCCCCGTGACCAAGATTTTCTGGCTGTGCACATCCGCATGCCGACATCGGTTGTCGCGCGGAATACTTTCTAACTGCTCTTGCTGACTTATATTTTTATCTATCCTGTTGCATTAGAGACACAAAAAAAACATGGTGTCAAGAATAAAGTAAGTGGTAGATCGTGGATTTTTCTCATAAAAATTGAATAGTTGAATGAGAGAGGGGGGAAATGGGTTGGTGAAAAAACTTAAATATATCGATATGTTGTGTTTTTCATAAGTCGCGGCTACTACAGGTGGTTTCTTTTTTTGAGATACAATAAAGATTGTTTTTGGAAGGGTTCGAGCGAATTTCTTGGCCAGTGTCATTCAGCCCCTTGTATTTATTTCGCTCTTCGCTTACTTTGCTGGCATCTTTCGGGCGACAATGTGCCGCTGGACGGATCTTGTGTAACCCTGAATGAACAGATTGTGAGACGAGGATCAAGCGTGTTGAAGAAAATTCCTGTCAAGGTCGCAGAAAAATCTCTTGTCCGCGAATATACCGAGGCAATCATTATTGCCTTGCTGCTTGCGATTTTTATCAGGACTTTTGTGGTCCAGGCTTTTAAGATCCCATCCGGCTCGATGATTCCCACTTTGCTGGTTGGTGATCATATTCTGGTCAACAAATTCGGCTATGGGGTGAAAAACCCCCTGAATGGGACCTCCTGGATCGCGGTGCATGACCCCCGGCGGCATGATGTTATCGTTTTTAAGTATCCGCAAAACCCTTCCCAGGATTTCATCAAACGGGTTGTAGGGGTTGCTGGAGATCGGGTTGAGGTTGTGAGAAAAAAGGTCTTTGTCAACGGAGAACCTTTTATCGAGCCAAACGCCGTGAATCTGGACCCCGAGATTCTTCCTTCTCCAAGGGACGAGATGGCGCCATTAACAGTGCCGCCCGGTTCCGTTTTTGTTATGGGGGACAATCGGGATAACAGCCACGATAGCCGATTTTGGGGATTTGTTGATCTCAAGGCCATCAGAGGTAAGGCGTTTATGCTGTACTGGTCATGGGACAGTGAAAATTTTACGGTGCGCTGGAACCGGATCGGTAATATAATTCCTTAAAAAAACTTCTGGACCATTGGCGTTTCTTTTTTTTATTGTGTACTGATACGCGGTGCTGCTTTTCATGTTCTATTGAAGAAATTACCGCGAGGTGCAGATGTTGCATAGCCGCAATGCACACAGTTGCTCAAGAGAACACTTTGATGTCGGGAGAGCCACTGGCTCGGCTACGTCTGCAACGGACCTGGAGCTTTTTCTCTTTACTCGACCTTCATAAATTTTGGCGCGGGCGGCTTTCTCCTTTGGCGCTGATATCTAACGGAAAGAATCGTATGGATCCGGAGTACCGATTCAGCCACAAACATGTCCTTGGTCTTGCCGATCTTTCCTCGGAAGATATTCAGGCCGTGTTACAGACGGCTGAATCATTCAAGGAAATCTCTGCCCGCTCCATAAAAAAAGTTCCGACCCTCCGCGGCAAAACCATCATCAATTTTTTCTTTGAACCAAGCACCCGGACCCGTCTTTCTTTTGAAGTTGCCGCAAAGCGCATGAGCGCGGACACCTTCAATATCTCCAACTCAGGCAGCAGCACGGTAAAGGGGGAAACCCTCATCGACACCGCGCGCAATCTTGCCGCCATGAATCCGGACTGCATCATCCTCCGGCATCCCCGCTCAGGGGCGGCCCGATTATTGGCCGATCATGTCGATGTTTCCGTGATCAATGCCGGGGACGGCACCCATGAGCATCCAAGCCAAGGGCTTCTCGACCTGATGACGGTCCGGCAAGCCAAGGGGGAGATCGCGGGGTTGAAAATCGCCATTATTGGCGATATAGCCCATAGCCGCGTGGCGCATTCAAATATCATCGGTTTTTCCAAGATGGGGGCTTCCGTTACCGTGTGTGGGCCTGCGACCTTGATCCCTCCCGGGATTGAGGCTCTGGGCGCCCAGGTCAGCCGGTCCGTGATGGAGGCGGTTGATGGGGCCGATGTCATCATGGCCCTGCGGATCCAGAAAGAGCGGCAACAGGATCCACTGTTTCCCTCCCTGCGCGAATATGCGAAATTTTTTGGTGTTTCCCAAAAGGTGGTTGATGCCGCGAAACCTGAGGTGATCATCATGCACCCTGGCCCGATAAACCGGGGGGTTGAGCTCGATCCCAAGCTTGCCGATGGCCGCCGTTCCGTTATTCTGGAGCAGGTTACCAACGGGGTGGCTGTGCGGATGGCTTTGATATATCTGATAATGGGAGGCGATTAGCATGGTCGGACGGATCCATTTAAAAAATGGGCGTGTGATCGATCCGGCGAACGGAATTGATCAGATTCTCGACGTGTTGATCGAAGATGGCAAAATAAGTGCGGTGGTCCAGCCAGACACTCTTCCCGAGCAGCCAGACGGAATCGTCTATGACCTGCAGGGGAAATGGGTGGTGCCCGGGCTGATCGACATGCATGTGCATCTGCGTGAACCCGGCCAGGAGTACAAGGAAACCATTGCCACGGGCACCCGCGCTGCTGCCGCCGGCGGCTTTACTGCGGTGGCTTGCATGCCGAACACCAAACCGGTCAATGATAATCAGACCGTGACCGTCTTCATTATCGCGAAGGCAGCGGAAGCCGGTTTTGCCCGAGTCTATCCGGTGGGGGCGATCAGCAGTGGGAGTACAGGGGAGCATCTCGCGGAGTTTGGCGAACTGCGGCAGGCCGGGGCGGTTGGTGTAACCGATGATGGCTTGCCGGTGGGCAACAGCCAGCTTATGCGCCGGGCCTTAGAGTATGCGGGGGACCATGATTTGCTGGTTATCTCCCATGCCGAGGAGCTCTCCCTCAGTCAGAGTGGCGCGATGAACGATGGTCCGTTGGCGACCCGGCTTGGCCTGCGGGGAATTCCCCATGTCGCCGAAGAAATCATGGTGTATCGCGATCTGGCCCTGGCTGAATTCACCGGGCGGCCTATCCACATCGCCCATGTCAGCACCAGGGAGTCATTGGCTTTGATCAGACGGGCCAAGAAGAAAGGGGTGGCCGTTACTGCGGAAACAGCGCCCCATTACTTCACCCTCACCGAGAAAGCGGTGGATGGTTATAATACCCTGGCGAAAATGAATCCGCCCCTGCGAACCGAGGCGGATGTGGCTGCGATCCTGGAGGCATTGCGGGACGGGACCCTGGATGCCATTGCCACGGATCACGCGCCCCACGGCGAGCTTGACAAGGATATGGAGTTTGATCTGGCAGCCAATGGGATAATAGGGTTGGAAACTGCCGTGCCCTTAACCTTGCGGCTGGTGCGGGAAAACCGGCTTGATGCTCGGAGAATGGTGGAGTTGCTCTCGGTGAATCCGGCAAGGATTCTCGGGGTGGTGGGCGGCACGCTTTCGGTGGGGGTGCCGGCGGATATAGCGGTGATTGACCCGGAAAAGAAATTTGTTTTCACTGCGGAGAGCATTCTCTCCAAGAGCAGGAATTCTCCGTTTCTTGGCTGGGAGATGCAGGGGAAGGCGGTATTGACTATTATGGACGGCAAGATAACCTGGCGCCAGGAGGGTGATTTCAGCTCTTGATGTCCAGTAGATTGCCAAGCATTTCATCTTGCACCTGCACGGTTTTCAGGTTGGCCTGAAAAAATCGGCGGCTGAGCATCATGCTCGGCAACTCTTCGCTCAACTCCACATTGGATTTTTCAATCAGGGTTTCTCCCCCGGACGTTTGTTCATACACCATGGGTCCGGCCGTTTGGATCTGTTGCACCACCGCCTCTATGCCCTGAGGCTCCTTTTCCTGCAAGGTCACCCGCGTTTTTTTGTAGCCATCCGTATTGATGTTGGCCACATTATTGGCGTTTGATTCAATCTTTTTCTGGATGGCGGTCAGGCCGGAAAGTGCTGAATGGATGCCGGAAATCATGGGGTTGCCTCCTGGTGTCCTTGCGTAAAGTATCCCTTATCATATTTCTTTATCGGTCGGTTTGGCAAGCAGCTTTAATTTTGCAGGTGGTAATCGGAGTGTTTTACAGGTATATCTGAGATGAATTTTACTGATGCGCCGCCTGTTACTCTGATGCTGCACAATGAGGGTTGCCATGCCTTTTTATACTCTCCAGGATGTGGGCCGATTTTTTCTCAATCCGCTCTTCCCTGTATTTTTTATCGGTCTGATTCTATTGTTCAAGAAGGAACGGACCCGCCTCAACCTGCTTTTTCTTCTGCTGTACCTCTATGGGGTCAGTATCCCTTATACTTCACAGATTGTCATGTCCAGATGGGCGGTGGCGGATACGGTGGATCGGCATAGCAGGTATGATGCCGCCGTGGTCCTGGGCGGCATGGTTGATTATAAATGGTATGTGCGGCATGCGGCGGAGAATGAAGAAGAGATCTTCAAATATGTCTCCGATTACCAGCAGTTGGGGCAGAGCTCCGCGCGCATCCTCATGGGGGCTGCGGCGATAAAAAGCGGCCTGGCCGACACCTTGCTCCTCAGTGACGTGAGTATCAAGGGCGTGCACGAGACCAGAATCCTCCTGGATCTCCTGGAAAGGCAGGGGATTGATCCCCAGAAGATCGCGGTCCACGGCAAGGTCAGGCATACCCTGGCTGAGGCAAAAAGCGTTAAGGCATACTGCGAGAGCAAGGGAATCAAGCGGATTTTGCTCATCACCTCGGCCAACCATATGCGGCGGGCGGCAGCGCTTTTCCGGAAGCAGGGCCTGAGCCCGGATCTGTTGTCTGTTTCCAGGGACAACCGGCCTATAACCAGGGATAGCTTTGTCCCTTCCGGAGATGGCCTGGAGGATACCTACTGGATGTTTTACGAGATGGTTGGCTACACCGCTTATCTGATTCAGGGCAAGTTGTAATTTCCCCCTATTCTTCCTCGCCGATCTTTTTCGTATACCCGCATTCCTTGTTCGGGCAATGCAACTGCCGGCCGCTTTTTTTCGTCTCCCGCTCGAGCAAATATACAGAGCCGCATTGCGGGCACACCTCATTGACCGGCTTGTCCCACAGGGCGAGAGCGCATTGCGGATACCGGTTGCAGCTGTAAAAGACCTTGCCGCGTTTGGAGATCTTCTGGATGAGTTCTCCGGTACATCCTTCTTCCGGACAGGGAACGCCGGTGCTGGTGGCGCGGATGTTTTTACAGGCCGGATAGCCGGAACAGGCGAGAAACTTGCCATAGCGGCCATTTTTAAAGACCATGGGCTTGCCGCATTTTTCACAGAGCTCGCCTGAGTCGGCGGGCTGTTCCCTCTCGACGGGCACGATCTTGCCCTCGTCGTTTCTGGTAAAATCCTGGGTGTGTTTGCAATCCGGATACTTCTCACAGGCAAGAAATTCGCCGTTTTTCCCCCACTTGATTACCATTTTTCCGTCACAGAGCGGACAGGGGAGGTCGGTGGGGATGGCCGTTTTCTTGATCGACTTCATCTCCTCTTTGGCCGCATCCAGTGTTTTGCTGAATGGACCGTAAAAATCCTGCAGAACCTTCAGCCACTGACTGTTGCCGGCCTCCACCTCATCAAGTTTTTCCTCCATGGAGGCGGTGAATTCAATGTCCAGGATATCGGGGAAATGGGCGACCAGCAGTTCGTTGACCAGCTTGCCCAGGTCGGTGGGCATGAATTTGCGTTGGGCCAGGAGCGCGTATTCCTTGTCCTGAATGGTGGAAAGAATGGAGGCATAGGTGGAGGGTCGGCCGACGCCGTTTTCCTCCAGCGCCTTCACCAGGGTTGCCTCAGTATACCGGGGAGGCGGCTGGGTGAAATGTTGTTTTGGTTCGATGGAGAGAAGCGAGACGGTGTCGCCTTTTTTTAAATCAGGCAGGGTGGCATCGTTGCTTTCCGTGCCATCCGAAGTAGCGCTTTCATCCACCGCCTCCTCGTACAGGGCCATGAAGCCCTGAAAACGCATGATGGAGCCCACGGTCTTGAAAATAAAGTCTTGGGCGGCGACCATGGTGATGGTGGTCTGGTCATACTCCGCCGGAGCCATCTGGCAGGCGACAAAGCGCTTCCAGATCAGCGAGTAGAGGGAGAGCATGTCCTTTTCCAGAAAGGGTGCGAGTTTTTCCGGGGTATTGCGCACATCCGTGGGCCGGATGGCTTCATGGGCGTCCTGGGCTGATTTACTGGTTTTGAAGATGTTCGCTTTGGCCGGGAGAAATTGTTCCCCGTAAGCTTCGGTGATATAGGCACGGGCCTCATCCAGGGCCTCGTTGCTGATCCGGGTGGAGTCGGTCCGCATATAGGTGATCAGGCCGGTGGGGCCTTCGGCGCCCAATTCGATCCCCTCATAGAGCCGTTGGGCCAGGGTCATGGTTTTCTTCGCGGAAAAGCGGAGCTTGCGGTTGGCGTCCATCTGCATGGTGCTGGTGATGAAGGGCGGGCTCGGGTTGCGTTTTTTCTTTTTCTTCTCCAGACCCTCCACCAGAAAGGAAGCGTTCCCCACCGCCTCGACAATGGCTTGGGCCTCAGCGTCGGTGCCGATCTTGTTTTTCTTGAGATCAATTTTTTTGCCGTAAGCCTGATCGAGCTGGGCGACAAAGGGTGGGGGCGTTTTCCCTTCCAGGGTGGTGTGGATGGACCAGTATTCTTCCGAAACAAAGGCCTCGATGGCCTGCTCACGTTCACAGACCATGCGCACCGCAACGGACTGCACCCTGCCGGCGCTCAAGCCGCGACGGACCTTATCCCACAGCAAAGGGGAAATCTGGTAGCCCACGAGACGGTCCAGGATGCGGCGGGTCTGTTGGGCCTCGAAGCGCTGCTGGTTGACCTCGGTTGCCTGTTCGATGGCGGCGAGGATGGCTTTTTTGGTGAGCTCATGGAAGAGAACCCGATGGATGGGCTTGCGGGTGGATTTTAAAATTTCGGCGATATGGTGGGCAATGGCCTCTCCCTCTCGGTCAGGATCTGGGGCCAGATATATCGTGTCCGCTTTTTCCGCCGCGCTTTTAAGGTCGCTGATGATTTTCCCCTTGCCCCGAATGGTGACGTATTGGGGGGCAAAATCATTGGCAACATCAACACCCAGGGTTTTAACCGGCAGATCGATGATATGCCCGACCGATGCCTTGACGGTAAAGTTTTTGCCGAGATATTTCTGTAAGGTCCGGGCTTTGGCCGGAGATTCAACAATGATGAGGGATTGTGACATGGTGTCCTGTGCGTTTTTGTTAAGCTGGCGCAGCTACGACTCTTTCTCTAGGGGCCTTATACACTGGACGAATGTGGTTCTGCAAGCCTTTGGTACTGTTTGCCCGGTAAAGATGCCACCAGACCTTGAAGTTCGAGGTGCAGGAGGATCTCGCTTATCCTGTGGGCCGGGAGCTGGGCTGCCTGAATAATCTCCTCGATATTTCTGGGGTAAACCTCCAGCAGGGCGAAGACCTTGCCCTCTTCCGCAGGCAGCGGAGGCGCCTGTGGTAGTGTTTTTGGCGAAGGGGCAGAGATTGCCAAGGCCAGTTCTTCAAGGATATCGGCAACGCTGTGCACCAACTTTGCGCCTTCCTGGATCAGGCGGTGGCATCCTTCGCTTTTTGGGGAATCAATCCTCCCGGGGATGGCAAAAACATCCCTCCCCTGTTCCAGTGCCTGATGCGCGGTGATCAGGGTTCCGGAACGGTGGGCGGCTTCAACCACAACAACCCCTAAGGAAAGGCCGCTGATAATCCGATTTCTCGCCGGAAAGCGAAATCCTTCCGGCAGGGTGCCCAATGGGGTTTCGCTGATGATGGCGCCGTGGGTCGCGATCTGCTCGTGGAGTTTCCGGTTCTGGCGGGGATAGACAATATCCAGGCCGCAGCCCATGACCGCGATGGTTTTGCCTCCCGCAGTCAATGCGCCCCGGTGGGCGGCGGTGTCAATCCCCAGGGCAAAGCCGCTGGTGATGACAAGGTCGTGGCGCGCCAAGTCGCCGGCCAGCCGTTCCGCCACCTGCAACCCGTAGGATGAGGCCGCCCGTGCCCCCACCATGGCGATGCCCGGAGCGCTGAGAAGTTGCGGGGAGCCCAAGACATGGAGGAACGACGGCGGGTCGTTTATTTCCTTGAGCATTGGCGGAAAGAGCGGATCGTTCCAGCAGAGGAGGGTTGTCCCTGTTTTTTCCGAAAGAAGGAGCTCCCTGTCCGCCGCGGTGGCGGCAATCGTTCGTTGGTCACACAGGCATGTCAGGCTGTCTTTGCGCAAAAAAGAACATTCCGCAAGATCCTTGCGGCTTGCGGCGAGGATTTGCGTGGCGGAGCCGAAGCGCAGGACAAGTTTTTTGAGGGTGGCTGGGCCAAGCCCTGGGGTAAAGGCAAGGGTGAGCCACTGGTGTCTGGTGTCCATGTCAGCACATGTGGAATGTGGGTGAAGGGCTTGAGATCTCTCGGCCCCGAGAAGCCATCAGCCGGACCGGGGATCTGTTCTGGCGCAAGCCAGCGGGCTCATGGTTGCTGGCTTGCGGGTAAATTTGTTGTCAGGCGCGGGCAGCGAAGCACGGGACTCCATAAAATGAAGGTCCTGTGCTTCGGTCTGGCAAACCGCTCAATCGTTATAAAAGGCGAATAGCAGATTGCGCCGGGTGGGGTGCTTGAGTTTTTTCAGCGCCTTGGCCTCGATTTGGCGGATCCGCTCCCTGGTTACGGCGAAGTTGTCGCCAACCTCTTCCAGGGTCAGGTCAACCGAGGTATCGATGCCGAAACGCATGCGCAGGACCAGTTCCTCCCGCGGGGAGAGGGTGCGCAGGACGTTGCGGAGATTCTCCCGCAGGCTTTCCATGGCGGTTGCCTCATCCGGCGAGAGCGAGTCCACATCTTCGATGAAATCGGAAAGATAGCTGTCCTCGCTGCTGCCGATGGGGGTGTCCAGGGAGAGGGGCTCCTTGGCGATCTTCAGGATATTTTTGACCTTGTTCAAATCAATATCGAGCCGTTCGGCCATTTCCTCGGGGGTGGGTTCACGGCCTGTTTCCCGCATAAAATCCTTGGCGCCCTTGAGAAGACGGTTGATGGTGTCGATCATGTGCACGGGGATGCGAATGGTCCGGCCCTGGTCGGCAATGGCCCGGGTGATCGCCTGTCTGATCCACCAGGTGGCATAGGTACTGAATTTGTAGCCCCGCCGGTATTCGAATTTTTCCACCGCCTTCATCAGGCCGATGTTGCCTTCCTGGATAAGGTCGAGCAGCTGCAGCCCTCGATTGGCATACTTTTTCGCGACACTGACCACCAGCCGCAGGTTGGCCTGCACCAAGGCATTTTTTGATTCACGGCTGGTCTTTTCTCCGTCGGTGATTTCTCCCAGCAGGGTGTTCAGGGATTCATGGTCGATGCCATGTGTTTTGATGCAGCCCTGCAAAAAGAGAGGGTACTTGATTGCGTCTTCCCTGATCTGGGCTGGCGGAGTAAGTTTGGCTCCTTGTTTGCGCAACCGGCTGATGATGGCGGAGAGATGTTTGGCACTGAAGCGGTCGTGTTCGAAAAGTTTGGCGATCGCCTTGGTGTTGCGTTTGATGCGGATCCTGATCTTCTGGGCTTCCGCCTTGGTTATTGCCGGAGCAAGCAGATCAAGACGGAAGGCCGAGAGCTCTTCGTTGAGCCGGTGCGCTTCACTGATCTGCCAGAGGAAGTGCTCCTTTTTTTCTTCATTGGCCTGATTGTTTGTTTCATCGAGACCGCGCAAAATATCGGCGATGCTTCGTTTCCCCGCGAGCATTTTGTCCGCCACTTCGCGCAGATATTCAACGGCCAGGGGCGTGGTGAGGAGGGTGTCCTGGATAAGTTTTTCCCCGTCTTCGATCTTCTTGGCGATGTCGGTTTCCGCCTCCGAAGAAAGCAGGCCGACAGATCCCATTTCCTGGAGATACGCTTTGACCGGATCAAGCTGGTTTCCGGAAAGGTCGCGGGCCTTGGTAATCAATCCTCCGCCAGGGCTCTCATCATCCTGGTCGATGGGGTGCAGGCTTTCCTCCAGATCGGACTCTGCATCCAGATCCAGATCAAAAATGGCGGTCAGATTATTCGGCCGCTCAACCGACCAGCTGCTTTCCTCTTCCCCTTCCCCCCCACTTTCGAGCAAAGCCTCGTCGGCCAGCAGAACGCTTTCCACTTCTTTGGCTGCGGTAATCCGTGCTTGTTTGCTTCCTTTCTCGTGACTCGCCATAGCTTTTTCACCCTCCTAAGTTAATTCGCCCCACCTCTTTAACTTATACAAAAGCTGTCGAAAAGGAGTACCGGCCCTAAGAATGCAGGGCCTCGTCCATCTGGATTTTTTTGCTCATCAGCTCCAGCAGGAGCTGTTCATTTTGGGTCTGCTGGGCTTCGCTGATCTGCTGCATCAGCCGTTCTTTTTTTGCCTTCAGGCTGGAAGAGGTTAGCCAACTGAGCATTTCCTGGGCCATCTGTTCCTTCATCTCTTCGGAATGCGAGGGCGTGGAAATGAGCAGTTCGGAAATAAAAGCCCGTTCAGGGCCGGTGGCAAGTTCAAGGAGCTGTTCAGAGCCGCCCGAGAGGTCCGGCTGCTTTTTAAGCAGATGGAGAATGGCAAGGCCGAACCGGTTCATGATGATCTCTTCGAGACCCGCCTCAAGAAAGGCGGGGAGATATTCCGGGTAGGCCAAGAGAAATTCAAGCAGCTGGCGTTGCTTCATGGGGAGCGGGGCCTCACCCTTACCCTGCCCAGCCTTGCTTTTTGCTGCTTGGCTGTTTGCCGGCGGCGGGAGGATAACCCCAGCGAGCAGCTGCTGCGGGCTCAAGCCGAGTTTTTTGGCGAAATGCGAGACAAAGAGGGTGCGCTGGAGATGTTGATCGCCAATGGCCTTGATCAACTCCTGCAGCTCGGCAACGATCTTTGCCTTGCCGGCCACGCTTGCGCCATATTGGGCGACGAGTTTGTCAAAAACAAACTCCGGCAGCGGCATGGCGGTTTTCAGATGTTTGTCTAAGCCCTCCCGGCCGAATTCCCGGACAAAGGTGTCCGGATCATGGTCCTCGGGCAATACGGCGATTCGGGCCGTAACCTGTTCGCTTAAAAAAAGCGGGACCGAGCGCATGGCGGCCTTGAGTCCTGCCTGATCACCGTCAAAAAGCAGGATCACCTCGTCGGTGTACCCCTTCAGTGAGCGGATCTGGGCCTGGGTCAACGCGGTGCCCAGGGGGGCGACCACATTGCGTACCCCATGCACGGCCAGGGATATCAGGTCGAAGTTGCCTTCCACCACCAGGCAGTTTTTTGCCTGGCGGATGTGCTCCCGATTCTGAAAGAGGCCAAAGAGGGTCCGGCTTTTGTCAAAGACCGGGGATTCCGGCGAGTTCATGTACTTGGGCTGGCCGTCGTCCAGAATGCGGCCGCCAAAGGCGATGACCCTGCCGGTCAGGCCGACAATGGGAAACATGACCCGGTTGCGGAAACGGTCATAAAAGCCGCCGTTGTCCCTGGGTACGATCAGGCCGGCTTCTTTGGCCGCGTCCGGGGTAATGTTCTGTTTGGGCAGGGTGTTGACGAGAAAATTCCAGCTGTCCGGGGCAAAGCCAAGGCGGAACTCTTTGCTGATTTCCTCAGAAATACCCCGTTGTTCAAGATATTCCCGGGCTTTTTTGGCGCTTGCATCGGAGAGCAAGAGCTGATGAAAGAGCTCTGCCGCTTTCTCATTGGCAGCCTGCATTGCCTCCCGCTTTTGGGCTTTTTCAAGCTCTTGCGGATTCAGCGGTTTTTCCGGCAGGGCGATCTGGTATTTGCGGGCCAGTTCTTTCAACGCCTCGACAAAGCTCAGGTGGTGAAAGTTCATCATGAAGCTGAAGACGTCTCCGCCTTCGCCGCAACCAAAGCAGTGGTAGGTTTTGCGATCGGGGTTGACGGTGAAGGAAGGCGTTTTTTCGGAATGAAAGGGGCAGAGCCCTTTAAGGTTGGTGCCGGCGCGCTTGAGGGAGACATGCTCGCCGATGATCTCGGCGATGTCTGCGGCGTCCTTGATGAGCTGGACAGTATCGTCTCCCTGATTCACGGCCATACGGGCAAAAAGACTCCTTCAGCAAAAGGAAAGGTACACGATCGAAAACAACTGAGGTATGATACACCCCAACTTTCTCTGTAATCCATCTGAGGGGGGTGTCAAGCAAAAAACGTAGAAAAGTCAACTTTTTAGGTCGTTTTTGATGTAAAGATTTTATTAAATAATTAAACCATTGAGAACTTTTTTCGGCTTTTTGGTCGGGAGTGTGCAGGAGAAATTGTTGATGAAAAACCGTTATGAGGAAAAAGAGGCCCAGGCCTTTGTCGGGGCCTATCCCCAGTGCCCAGCGGAACTAGCCCTCAGGGTCTATACCTCGCGGCTTCTCGGAGCGGAAGAAGATTTGGTGCTGCACGGCGGGGGGAACACCTCGGTGAAGGGGGTCATTACCAACCTGGTCGGGGAAGAGCAGGAGATCCTCTATATCAAGGGGAGCGGCTGGGATCTGGGGGTCATTGCCCCCCAGGGGTTCCCCGCCCTCGATCTCGCCTATCTGCGCAAGCTGCGGCAGGTGCAGGACTTAAGCGATGCGGAGATGGTCAACCAGTTTCGTACCCATCTCCTTGACGCCGCCTCTCCCAATCCCTCCATCGAGACCCTGGTGCATGCCTTTTTGCCCCACCGCTTCATCGATCATACCCATGCCGATGCCATTGTCACCCTGAGCAACCGGGAAGACGGGGCAAAGCAGTTACACGAGGCGCTGGGGACAAACATCGCGATCCTGCCCTTTATCATGCCGGGTCTGCCCCTGGCCAGAGCCATGGCCGAACTCTATGAAAGCCGGCCCGAAATCGACTGTATTATCCTGGCCAATCACGGCATCTTCACCTTTGGCGACGACGCGAAAACCGCCTACGACCGAATGATCGACTATGTGAGCCGGGCCGAGGCGTATCTTGCCGAACGCGGCCCCGGGGCATCCGCCGGAGAGGCGGTCGACCCGGGGCTGGTCCAACCTTCGCTGCTGCTGCCCATCCTGCGTGGGGGGTTGAGCTTTGTGGAGGACTCGGGACGGAGGAGGACCATGCAGTTGGCGGTCCGGCAGAATAAAGAAATCCTGGCCGCTCTTTTCCGCCCGGACGCCCAAGAGCTTTTCGTCAACGGGGTCCTCACCCCGGACCATGTGATTCGGACCAAGAATTACCCCTTATGGCTGGAGGTCGGAGGGCTGGATGAGGAAGGGACTTTGGCTGCGGTACAGACAGGACTTGGACGATACCAGGAGGAATATGACCGGTACTTTGCCGAGCAGGTGGCGGCGAAAGCGGTCAGCCGCACCAAGCTTGATGCCATGCCCCGGGTTATTCTCGTCCCTGGGTTGGGGCTGGTCGCGGCCGGTTTCAGTCAGAAGGACGCCGGCATCGCCGCGGATATTGCCGAACACACCCTCACCGCGAAGTTACGGGGCGCAGGGCTTGGCCCCTACCGCGAACTCGGAGCGGACTCTATTTTTGATATGGAATACTGGGCGCTGGAGCAGGCCAAGCTGGGCAAGGCAAAGCCCAAGGCCCTCGAGGGCAGGACTGCCCTGGTGACCGGCGGGGGCGGGGCCATTGCCATGGGGATCGGCCGCAAGCTCCTGGAGGCCGGGGCCAGGGTCTTTATGACCGATATCAACCAGGAACGGTTGGAGGCGGTGTGCCATAATCTGGCCGACACCTTTGGCAGCCGTCTGGTTTCGCCGCTGCTCATGGATGTTACCAGCGAAGAGTCGGTGCGGCTTGGCTTGGCGCAGCTGGTCATGGAGTGCGGCGGTCTTGATATCCTGGTGCCCAACGCTGGCATCGCCCATGTGGCGAAGCTTGCGGACCTCAGCGAGGCGGCATTCCGGCAGGTCATGGAGGTCAATTGCCTGGGGGTGTTTCAGGTGATCAAGGGGGTGATTCCGATTCTGCGGCGCCAGGGTACCGGCGGCTCCATTGTGATCAACAGCTCGAAAAACGTCTTCGCCCCGGGCGCGTCCTTTGGCGCCTACAGCGCTTCCAAGGCCGGGGCCCACCAGCTGGGCAAGATCGCCGCCCTGGAATTGGCCGAGTTCGGGGTGCGGGTGAATATGATCAATGCCGATGCGATTTTTGATGATGCGGGCGTTTCCTCCGGGCTCTGGGACGTGATCGGGCCGGAGCGGATGCGCTCCCGCAATCTCGATCCGGAAGGGCTTAAGGATTACTATCGCCAGCGCAATCTCCTGAAAACCACAGTGCATGCCGACCATGTCGGGAACGCGGTGGTTTTTTTCGCCAGCGAACAGACCCCCACCACCGGCGCTACCCTGCCCGTGGATGGCGGGATCATGGCTGCCTTCCCGCGATAAAGAAAAAACACAGGGCTGGAAATGGTCGAACCCTTGGTGTATGTTTGCCAGAGGTACAGGTGAAAAAAATGAAGAATCAAGGAGGCGGTATTCCGTGGCGGAAATAAAAAGTACCATGGACATGGTGATGGAACGGGCGGCCCGGATGGCTGCCGGTCCAGAAGATGACAATTATCTTGCCGAGGAACAGGTCAAGGAGGGCATGCGCCTTGGCGCTGCCTACATGCGGGGCGAGGGGGTAGGCTTGGGAGAAAGGCTTGCTGCCCTGCCGCCGGCGGAAAAAGGTCCTGTCCGGAAAGGGGCGGTGCAGTCCCTGTTGCGCAATATTTTTCTGGTCCGGGAGGTGGAAAAGCAGGAGGTGGCAGATAAAGCCATGCATGGTCTGGTTGAAATCGGGCAGGGAGATGGCGAGTTGCTCAAGATTTTGGCGGAACTGAAAAAGATTCTCGATGGCTACCGGCAGCATGGCCTCCAGCTGCGAGAACAGCTGGAAGCCCAGTTCAGCCAACAGCTGGCGATGATGGAACAGAATCTGGCCAAACAGACCGGCAGGGCCATGAAGTTGCAACCCTCCCAGCACCCGAAGTTTCAGGAGGAATGGGCCCGGATTCAAGATCAGCTCAACGAACAGTACGGCAAGGCTCTGCAGCAGTTAAAGGATTTGGTCGAACAGCATCTGGTCATGGAGGTTGCTCCCTAATCGGAGATTGCGGGAAAGGCACAGGGTACGGCAGGTAAAGGAGAAAGGCGTGGAAGCAGAAATCTGGCTTGATGTGGAAGAGGCCGATCCCAAGGATCTGCCCGAGGTTGAAAAAAGGTTTAAGGACTGGTACGCGGCAGGGGCAGAGGCGCGCTACAACAAGCCGTGTTTCGCTTTCCTCACCGTGCTGGACAAGCCGTTCCGTTACCAGGTGGATTTCGGGCAGGCCGATCTTGCTCTGTCCATTCAGGGGTTGCATGGCAAGCTCTTCCGCTTCGGGGTCAAGGTCTTTGTCCACTTCATGCACTGAGGCGCCGATGCGGGAAGCCTTTGCGCGAATCAGGCGCCGGCTCAAGCGGCGCCAGCTTGACGCCATCCTGGTGACCCAGCCGGAAAACCGAAGGTACTTGAGCGGGTATACGGCCAGGGATCATGCGATCAACGAGAGCGCCGGCGTCCTGCTCATCCCCAGCGAGGGCGAGCCCTATCTCCTCACCGACTCCCGCTTTTCGCTGCAGGCGGAACAAGAGGCCGCGGGGTTCCGGGTCAAGCTCTATCCCCGCGGGCTCTTTCCCCTGCTGCGCTTGTTGCTCAAGAGGCACCGCATCAAGCGCTTGGCCTTTGAGAGCCATTATTTTCTCCACTCCACCTCCCAGACCCTGGCCAAGCTGGCGGACAGTCTCAAGGTGGAGCTTGAGCCGCTCACCGGTTTTATCGAGGAGCTGCGGCTGGAAAAGGATGCAGCGGAGTTGGCCCGAATCGAACGGGCAGTGCTCCTCAACGAAGCGGTGTTTCAGGAGATCTACCGCACCTTGCGGCCGGGCCGGACCGAGAAAGAGGTGGCCCAGGCCATAGAAAATACCATGCGGCTCAAGGGTGCGGAGCGGCCGAGTTTCGAGACCATCGTCGCCTCCGGACCCAATGCGGCTCTGCCCCATGCGGTTCCTTCCGACCGGCCTCTGGCCACAGGGGAAACCATTGTCATCGACATGGGTCTCGTGCTGGACGGCTATTGCTCGGACATGACCCGCACCGTGGTACTGGGGACCCCGGACGAAAAAACAGTCGCGTTGTTTCGCTTGGTGCGCAAGGCGCAACTGGCCGGGCTCAATAGCCTCCGCGCCGGGATAAGCGGGATGGCGGTGGACAAGATTGCCCGGAGCGTGATCGAACGGGCGGGCTTAGGCGAGCGGTTCGGCCACGGCCTGGGGCACGGGGTGGGACTCAATGTCCACGAAGGACCCTCGCTCAACTACCGGAATCGCAAGCCCCTTGCCGCAGGGATGGTGGTGACGGTGGAACCGGGGGTGTATATCCCGGATTGGGGCGGCATCCGTCTGGAAAACATGGCGGTGGTTGAAAAAGAGGGGTGCAGGGTGTTGAATCGGGACACCACCTTTCTGGAGCTGTAAACAATTTGGAATTTACTCTAAGCAGGTGCTTCGACAGGCTCAGCACGAACGGAACATCAATATGTTACGACAACTTCCGTCGCCGCTGGCACTGCTCGGCCTGAGTCTGTCGAAGGCCAGTTTTAACGAGACCATCTCACAAACATCCTTTTCATCCTTTTCATTCTTTTCAGGAATCTAATCATGCGAAACGATCAACGGGCAGCGGATGCGCTGCGGCCGATTACTATTGAAAAAGGCTTTCAGCCCCAGGCCTATGCCTCGCTCCTCATAACCATGGGCGGCACCCAGGTGTGCTGCGCTGTTACCATGGAACCCAGTGTTCCCCCATTTTTGCGGGGCACAGGGCAGGGATGGATCACGGCGGAATACGGTATGCTGCCCTGTTCGACCAGCAGCCGCATGCAACGGGAGGCGGCCAAGGGCAGATCCGGTCGCACCTATGAGATCCAACGCCTCTTGGGCCGGTCGCTGCGGACCATGGTTGATCTCGCTCTGTTGGGCGAGGTGACCCTGCGGGTGGACTGCGATGTGCTCAAGGCCGACGGCGGCACCCGCACCGCCTCGATCACCGGGGCGGCCATTGCCATGCGGGATGCCATTACCCGCATGCACCGGGAGGGGGGGTTGGCCAAAATGGTGGAGATCCTGCCGGTGGCAGCCATCAGCGCTGGTATCGTTGACGGTCAAGCCCTGCTTGATCTTGATTATAGTGAAGATTCCACGGCCGAGGTGGACGCGAATTTCGTCATGACCGGGGATGGCCGTTGGGTGGAAACCCAGTGCACCGCCGAGGGCAAGCCCTTCTGGCCCGAGGATTTCGGCAAGATGGCAGTCCTGGCCCGCAAGGGCATCGATGAGTTGTTTACCTTGTGGGCCCAGTGATGACCTCTCCTTTTACCCTGCATAGTCAAGCCAGCGATTGCGCGGCCCGCCGCGGCGAGGTGCGCACCCTGCACGGCACGGTGCAGACCCCGGTCTTTATGCCGGTGGGCACCCAGGCGACGGTCAAGGGCGTGACCCCGGAAAATCTCAAAGAGCTGGGCGCCCAGATCATTCTCGGCAACACCTACCATCTCTATATTCGTCCCGGACACGAGCTGATCCGCAGCTTTGGCGGCTTGCATAAATTTATGAACTGGGACCAGCCCATCCTCACCGACAGCGGCGGCTTTCAGATCTTCAGCCTCAAGGATCTCACCAAGATCACCGAGGAAGGCGCGGCCTTCAAATCCCATCTTGACGGCAGCAAGCTTTTTCTGAGCCCGGAGGATGCCGTGGCTGTGCAGGAGGCTCTGGGAAGCGACATCATGATGTGTCTGGACACCTGCATTCCTTACCCGGCCACCCGCGAAGAGGCCATTGCCTCCACCGATCTCACCGGGCGTTGGGCCAAACGTTCCCGCGCCGCCCATAAGGAACGCGGGCAGCTGCTCTTCGGCATCATCCAGGGCGGCATGTATCCGGATCTTCGGGCCAAGGCGGTGGAAGAGCTGGTGGAGGTCGGCTTCGACGGTTATGCCCTGGGGGGGTTGAGCGTCGGTGAGCCCGCCGAGCTGATGATGGAGATCACCGAAGAGATCGCCGCCCTGATGCCCGCCGATTATCCCCGTTATCTCATGGGGGTTGGGACCCCGGAGAATCTGGTGGAAGCGGTCTATCGCGGCATCGATATGTTTGATTGCGTCATGCCCACGCGAAATGCCAGAAACGGAATGCTCTTTACTTCAAGCGGCAGGCTTGTTATAAAAAACGCTCGCCATCAGGATGACCAGCGGCCCGTGGATGAGGAGTGCGATTGCTATACGTGTCGTCATTATTCCCGGGCCTATCTGCGGCATCTTTTCATGGCCAGGGAGATTCTCTCTTCGCAGCTCAATACCATCCACAATCTGCATTATTATGTGGGACTCATGGCCAGGATCCGCAAGGCCATTGAAGAAGATCGTTTCGCCCAGTTTCGCCAGGAGTTTTATGCCAAGCGGACGGTGGAGTAAAATAGGGCGCAGGCGGATGCAGGCTTGCCCGAGAAATTTAAACTGAATCGGAGGAAATTATGGAAGGTGTAGCTTTTGCCGCAGACGCTGCGGCCGGTGGAGCAGCTGGGCCGGGAGGGTTGATGAGCTTTTTGCCGCTTGTTTTGATCTTTGTCGTGTTCTACTTTTTGTTGATCCGGCCCCAGCAGAAAAAAGCCAAGGAGCATCAGGAATTCATTGCCAATCTCAAGAAGGGCGACGAGGTGCTGACCAGCGGCGGTCTCCAGGGCAAGATCACCGGTCTCACCGACCGGGTTGCCACCCTAGAGATTGCCGAGAATGTCCGGGTAAAGATTGCCCGCTCCTATATTCTCGGCTCGCTGGCTGGACTGGAAGGCGGGGAGAAAAAAGAGGGCGCGGCTTGCTCCATCGGCGGCGGCTGAGCTCGATAAAAGTCTTCGCCGGGGGTGAAGCAAAAAAAGATTTACGGCCTGCCTGGGTTTTCCCGGGCAGGCCTTTTTTTTTGTTATGCCGCTGCGCCGAAGTCGACAAAATCCTCATCACCGTCAAGGGGGAGAAAGCGCTGCGCTGAGGCAGCCCCGTGCGGACGTAGAACCGGGCGTGCCTGCTGCCGAGGTGATTTTCTTGAGACCTGTGCGGCACGGGCATATTGACCCGCATCCCTCTGGTGGGCAAGGGCCTGGCCGCCGACCATGGCGATCAAGTCGCCAATAGTGCTTTTCATCACTTCGGCCTGGGCGCTCAGCTCTTCGGAGGCGCTGGCCGATTCCTCGGCAGTGGCCGCGTTCTGCTGAACAACCGCATCCATTTCGGTGACGGCATTGTTGATCTGGTCGACACCCTGGGCCTGTTCAGTCGAGGCAACGCTGATCTCGTTGACCAGCTGGTTGACCTTGGCCGAGCGGGCGGCCAACTCGCCAAAAGCCGCATTGGTGGTCGCGAGCAGGCCTGTGCTGTCTTGCACCCGTTTCACCGTGCCTTCAATGAGATCGGCGGTATTTTTGGCCGCCTCGGCCGCCCGCATGGCGAGGTTGCGCACCTCGTCGGCGACTACGGCAAAGCCGGCACCGGCCTCACCGGCCCTGGCTGCCTCGACCGCTGCGTTTAAGGCCAGGAGATTGGTCTGGAACGCGATTTCGTCGATGGTCTTGATGATCTTGAAGGTGGCCTGGCTAGCGGTGGAAACATCGTTCATGGTCGCAGTCAATTCGCCCATGGAGGTGTTGACCCGATCCACCGTCTGCATGGTTTCTTGCATGAGACCATCCGCCTCTGTGGCGTTACCGGCATTCTGTTTGGTCATGGCGGTCAGTTCTTCCAGGGCGGAAGAGGTCTCTTCAATGGCCGCGGCCTGCTCGGAAGCGCCTTCCGCCAGCATTTGGCTTGCCCCGGCAACCTGGCCGGAAGCGGAGGCAACCTGAGCCGAGCCGTCATTGAGGCTTTCAATGGCGCGATTCAAGGGGCGGGTGATCTGCCGGACCAGGGTAATCGCAAAGGCTGCGCCAAAAATGAGCACGCAGAGGCTGATAACCCCCATGAGGAATTTAGAACTCTGGCTTTGGCCGAGGGCTTCGCCGGCCACCGATTTTGCCTCGGCGGTATTGGTCGCTTCAAAATCCCGCACTGTTTTCTTGAAGGAGGTGGCAGCCTGTGCCATGGCATCGGCACGGGTATCGATGGCGCTCTGATCATTGGCAGCGACCGCGGCCATCAGTCCCTTTGCCTCAGTGGCAAAGTGGTCGTGGCCTCCGGCCACCGCATCGATTTTGTCGAGCCAGTGCTCGCCCACCAGATACTCGTCCTGGCGGATAATCTCTTTCATCTTCGCAAAATTCTGGTCTTCTGTCGCATCCAGTTCTTTAAAATGCTCCGCGAATTTCTCTTCCCTGTGCAGGGCGTAGTTGGTCATGGCCAGCTCCTGACGAAGCGCGGTTTCCGATACCGCCCCCATCATGAGGGTCAGGGGGAGATGGGTTTTGTCCAGATCGCTTACCCCGATGTCCACCAGGGTTGCCTTCCAGAAGCCGAAACCCCCGAGCATAACTGACAGGATCACGAGAAAACCGAATCCTCCCTTGATTTTCGTCCCTATGGTTAACTTGCTGAAATTGAACATGATTTTTTCTCCTTGTGTTGTGTTGGCCGTCAGTTAGGCAGCAAGCTGCATGGCTGCGGAACATTCACTGTTTATCACTTGATCGATATCAAGCAGGATCTTGACCCCGCTCTCCACCTTGGCCAACCCCAAAACACTTTCGGAATGGAGTTCTCCCAGAGAAGAATGCGCTTCGATCTGCTCACCTTTGATACTGAGCACTTCGGACACCGCATCCACCACCAGGCCGGTCAAGGAGCGAGTCGCGTTTCTGACAAACTCGACGACAATGATGCAGGTGCGCTCGGTCTCCATCTGGGCGGGCATGGCGAATTTTTTCCGCAGATCAACAATGGGGATCACCTTGCCCCGCAGATTAATCACCCCTCGCAGGTATTCCGGGGTTTGCGGCAAGGCAGTGATCGGCATCATGCCGATGATTTCCTTGATCTTTAAAATCCCGATGCCATATTGCTCGGTCCCGAGGGAAAAGGTCAGGTATTTGCCTTCTTTGCTGATTCTTGCTGTTTGTTCATCCATAACAATGCCTCTTGGGTTGGGTGAAATTTAGGGCGTTTCTTCTTCAACATTCGCAGGGGATTACTTCGCCGGGTTCAAATCGAGCACGCTTCTTTTTTTCCATGCAGAAAATGGCGCCAACGATCTCCTGGGGGAGGACCGGTTTTTTTCGAAAGGAATCGCGGTCGGGTCTCAGCAAGGACTCGAGCAGGTCTGCATTGCCGAAGCCGGAAACCACCAGCACCGCGACCTCGGGGTGCTCGGCATGCAACCAGAGGATAAAGGAGATTCCGCTCCGGTTTTGCATGAGGATGTCGCTGATCACCAGATCAAAGGGTTGGCCGGCTTGCTCTGCCGCCATGATTAAGTCTTTAGCCAGATCGAGCTCGTTGGTTTTGGTGACATTAAAGCCCTGGCGGTGGAGATGACGGGCGATGGAGCTGCCCAGAATCTCGTTGTCATCAGCCACCAGAATTTTATGGATTGTTGTTTGGCACATTATTCGCTCCTCTTTGCATAGCGGAGTTTTGCAAAGAGGGTGCCAGGAGCAAAAAACAGTCCTGATAAAAACATATCATCTTGAAATAACAGGAATTTGTTTTTTGTTGGGGGATGGGGGGGCGGCGTGGATGTGCGACCTCAATGTCGGGTCGCTGTTCTTGGGTGGAGGGAGAAACAAGATGGGATGGCGATGGAACAGACTGTTATTGCGATAAAAATGAATGCTGCGACATTGAGGTCATGGGTGTGCGACCTCAATGTCGCTCAAGAGCTTTTGCCAGCGGGGCTCTTTTTTCATCTCGGCAATCTTCCGTTGCACCTGGCGGACTGTTATTCCAAGGATCTCTGCTGCCTGCTTGCGATCTCCTTTGGTCTGCATGAGGACAAAGGCCGTATGTTGGCCGGCATCTTCCTTGAGGCTGCAGAGTCTTCTGCCAAAGCTTTGGGCGGGGGCGGATTCTTGCCCGAAGGCCTCGGGCGGTAAATAGGTCTCCCGAGAAATGAGTACTGCGGTTTCCACCTTCTGCGCCAGCTCGCGGATGTTGCCCGGATAACTTTGCTGCTGCAAAAGCTCGAGAGCCTCCGGGCGAAAGCCTTTGGCCTCTTTGCCATGGCGCAGAGCGGCTTTTTTAAGAAAATAGTCGGCAAGAAGGGGGATATCCCCATCCCGCTCCCGCAAGGGCGGCAGATGCAGATGGATGGACTTGAGGCGGTACATGAGATCCAGGCGAAAGGCCCCTTCCTGACACGCCTTGTCCAGATCCACATTGGTCGCGGAAACAATCCGGACATCCACCGAAATCTGCTGCGGGTCGCCGAGGCGCATTACCTTTTTTTCTTCCAACACCCGTAAGAATTTTGCCTGGAGCGAAAGGGGCAGTTCCCCGATTTCGTCAAGAAACAGGGTGCCGGTGTGGGCCTGGGCAAAAAAACCGGGATAGTCCATGGTCGCTCCGGTGAAGGCCCCCTTGACATGGCCGAAAAACTGGCTTTCAAAGAGAGACTCGGAAACAGACGCGACATTGACCGGCACATAGGGGCCATCCGGGGCGGGTCCGGCCCCATGAATGGCTCTGGCCAGGAGCTCCTTGCCGGTGCCCGACTCACCGGTGATCAGGACCGGGTTGCCGCTTTTGGCCATGGTTTGCGCAAAGGTCAGCAGCTCCTTCATCCGGGGGCACTGGGTGATGATCGGAGAAAATGGTTCCGACAGGGTCACCGTCTTGCCTGCGCTGGCTCCGGCGAGACCGGAGAGCAGAGCCCGGCGTTCGTAGGCGTGCTCCAGCACCAGGATCAGCCTCTCGTTATCAACCGGCTTGATAAGATAGTCATAGGCCCCGAGCCGCAAGGCCTTCACCGCGGTATGCACGTCATCCACCGCAGTGAGCATGATGAACTCGGTGTGCGGACAGAAGGGCTTTGTTGACTCCAGCACCTGCAACCCATCCATTTCCGGCATGAGCATATCCAGGAAGACCACATCGAAGCCCCCGGATTTTATCCTTTCTACGGCTGCGGGTGCCTGTTCACAGACCTCCACCTCTCGGTAGCCGCGACGTCGCAAGAGCCTCTGTAAAGAGCTCAGGGCCATCGGTTCATCGTCAACCATCAATATCTTCATAGCTGTTGCCTGCCAAGGGAGTTGATCACCGTGATAAGTACTTGGAAATCCAGGGGTTTTGCCATAAAATGATCCGGCTGGGGGTTGTCCTCCCGGAGGTGCTGCGCTTCAATCGGGTCTCCGGAGATAAGAATGACCGGCAGCAGGGGAAACTTTTCTTTGATCTGTTTCAGGAGCTGCCAGCCATTGATCCCGGGCATGGCAATATCGCTTAAGACCAGATCAATCTCTGGGTGCTCCTCTAAAAGGCTGAGCACCTCCTGGCCGTTTTTCATAAACTCCACCGGTATTTTTTGTACTTCGACGAAGAAGGATTGCAAGAGGCTCAGAACCAGAGGGTCATCGTCAACGCAGAGGATGGTTGGATGCAGGTCAAGGGGGCTCTGCCGCCGGTCAACGGGAAGAAAGATAGTGAACTTTGTGCCGAGACCGGGCCGAGACAATACGCCAATTTTGCCGTTATGTTCCTGGATTAATCCGTAGGAGACAGAGAGTCCTAGGCCGGTGCCGCCGCGATCGCGGTTGGTGGTAAAAAAGGGGTCGAAGATATGGCCTGCTGCCTCCCGGGGAATGCCCCGGCCATTGTCTTCCACCTCGATGAGTATGGCATTGAGCCTTTTCACATAGCGGCTGTGGATGGAGATTGCTCCCTTGTCCTTGCTGAGGACAGCCTGGGACGCGTTCATGATCAGATTGGCAACGACCTGTTCCAGTTTTTGGAAATGACCGTAAAACGGAGGCAGCCCCTCCGTCAGGTCAACGGTGATGTTGCCTACCAGCTTTCTCGCCTGGGCACCGACAATGGTCAGGGAATCATTGATCACCTTGTTGATATCCACCAGCTTGCTGGGGGAAGCCTCGTCGAGCCGGGCGAAATCCTTGAGCTTGGCGACAATGGTATTGATTCGGTCGGAACCTGTTTTGATGGCCGCAATGATTTCTCCCATCTCCTCGGCCATTTCAGCAAAGGTGATGTTCCCGGCCGTTTTTTCCGGATGGCGTTGGCTGAATTCCGAGATAATCGGGGAAAAGGCCTCCCAGGACTCTTCAAGCAGCGGCATATTATAGGTGATAAAGCTGTTTGGGTTGTTGATCTCGTGGGCAACGCCGGCGACGACCTGGCCCAGCGAGGCGAGCTTGTCGGCCTGGATGATCTGCTGCAACCGCTGTTCTGACTGAAGCTGGAGCTTCTTCTCCTCGGAGATGTCCTGCCAGGTGCCGATGATATAGCGCAATTCTCCAGAGGGATGCCGTACCGCCCGGAGGTTGGACGCAAACCATTTGTAGGAGCCATCCGCCACCTGAAAGCGGCATTCACACTGCTGATTTTCTTCCTTGTGCAGGGAGTCAAGGCCGGTGACTGCCCGCGCCCGGTCTTCGGGATGGAGATGTTCGAGCCAGAACCGGGGGGTCTGGAGAAACTGTTCGGGGGAGTATCCGGTAATGGCCTCGACCACGTTGCTCATGTACGTGAAGGAAAAATCCTTGTCCGCTGTTCTGGTGAAGGGAATGATGGGCAGGGAGTCCAGAAGCAGGGCGAGCTTCTCGTTGCTCCGCGCTAATTCGGCTTGGGTGCATTCCGCTATTTTTTGAATCCGCAGGGAATGGAGGCCATAGGCCAGATTGTGTGCCAGCTCCTCGAGGAGAAGGACCTCTTCTGCATCAAAGGCGATGGAATTTGCCGCATAGATGGTCAGGGCGCCGACAATCTCCTGATCCACCGGTAAGGGAAGACTCAAGGCGGCGCCGTATCCCCGTTTTACCGCTTCATCCCGCCAGGGACAGCTGGCCGCGGAACTCGCCGTATCCTGCAGGAGAACCCGCTTGCCCGTGGCAATGGCCGTGCCCACCGGGCCCCGGCCGCCGACGAGGGTATCGGTCCAGCTTGCCTGGACCGAAGCGAGAAAGCCGTCTTCATCCCCGAACTGGGCCATGGGCTTGACCGATTTTTGCTGGTCGTGCATGGCGTAGCCAACCCAGGCCAGCCTATAATTGCCGATCTCCACCACCAGCCGGCAGATATCATGGAGCAGATCGGTTTCGCTCCTGGCTCGGATCAGGGCTTCATTGCATTTGCGCAAGACCTCAAGGGCACGGCTGCGGCGGGCTAGCGCCTCATGGGCCAGCTTTGCCTCACTGATATCGGTGGCGATCTCCAGGCGGACGATCCGGCCATCGCCCCACTCAATGGCCCGATCGACCATGTGGTACCAATGATTGTTTTTGGTGTTGCAGAGCTCCCAGCTATACTCTCCGACCGGACGGCCGTTTCCGTCGATGAGTTTGGCGTTGCTGCAGAAGGGACAGGGGGAGGTTTGGCCCTGCTGCAAGCTCTGCCAGCAGATGGCCCCCTCGATTTCCCCGAAGAGCTTGCGGGTGTATCTGTTTACAAAGAGTAGTTCGTAGCTCTGCATGTCCGCCACATAGACAATGGCGTCGAGACTGTCGAGGATCTTGAGGAATTTGTGCTGACAGCTCAGGGTATCAGCGGTGGTGCTGTCCTGTGGCCTCTGCGTCTGCTGCTCTGCTGCCGGGTTCTTTTGAGAGGTCACGTATGCATCCTACTTTTCCTGGGCCGGGTTATGAGTGGAGTGGACATGGGGGGAGCTTATCAGCACAGGCCGGCATGTACGGTTTTCAGGCAGCGGTCCATCACCACGGTTAACCCGGCAGCCCGGGCCATTTGGGCGGCCGCTTCATTGACCACCCCTTCCTGCATCCACACCGCTGTGGCGCCGATGCGGATTGCGGCCTCGACGATGGGCTCCACATCCTCGGAGCGCCGGAAGATATCGACGATATCCACGGGGTCAGGTACCGCCTCAAGGTTACCATAGCAGGGGAGTCCCAGGATTTCCTCCTGGCCGGGGTTGACCGGAATCACCCTATAGCCGGCTTCAAGAAGATAGCGGGCCACCATGTTGCTCGGACGGGATTTCTTGGGGGAAAGCCCTACCACGGCAATGGTTTTGCTGGAAGTCAGAAGGTTTTTCAGGGCGCTTAAATCAAGAAGCATGCGGGGCTTTCCTGGGAATAAGTTGTGGTAGTATTGTAAATCTGCATGAAAAAGCGGGAAAATCTTATTATATTGTATTTTCCCTCGCGGCAAAGCGAAAAAACACAACAAGTGAGGCAGGTCATGTGCCAGATGAGCATAATCCTTGTAGGGGATGGTAAGGAAGAGGTACTCCTGGAAAATGCCTCTCTTCTTGAGGTTACCGATGATGGCGTAAGGGTTTCCGCTCTCTTTGAAGAGCCGAAGTTCATCCGGGGAGCCGCGGTACGCGCCATCGATTTTCTCCATGGCAAGGTAACCGTGACAAAAACGAAAGGAGCCACCTGAGATGCATCCGAAAACAACCATTGAAAAGTTGCAGGTGCTTCTGCCCCATTGGGTCGAGCATAACGAAAATCATGAGGCGGAGTTCAAGAAATGGGCTGCGGAGGTGCGCGGGGAAGGGAAGGAATCCCTGGCCGCGATTCTTGATCAGGCCGTGGCAAGCATGGGTGCCACCGATGCGATCCTGAAAAAAGCCTTGGCGGAAATCGGCGGGCCGAGTCAAGGCCATGAACAGCACCACCACCATCACCACCATTACGACTGATCTGTCCCCTGTCTGTCCGTTCCTGCGCCCGCTCAGCTTTGAGCGGCGCGCCTCTTAGTGTTCAAAGGAGCGCAGGGTGGAAACGTTGCCGGGCTCAAGGGCTTCCAGGGTGGCCACCACCTTGAGCAGCCAGAACTCTTCCGGCGAGGCCTCGATCTGGTTGCGCAGGGTGTCGCTGAGCCAGTGGGAATCCTCGGGCAGGCTGTAGAAGATGCTGTCGATGCCGAAAAATCCATCGAGGATATGGGCGACGGTGTGGATGATCTTGCTCTGAAAGCCTTGGGGCATACGGAGGAGATCCTGGAAATCCTTGGTGCCGGCAGCCCGCAGATCAGCCAGCAGTTTTGCGAGCACCTGCCGGTTTGCGGTAACCCCCTCTTCCAGCCAGGGCCAGAAACGGTTGTCCTCTCCTGAGCAGGATTCGGCCGCGATCACCCGGGAAGAGTCGTATTGTACCAGCGGGGTGTGGGCAAGAAAGCGCAGGGCATGCGCCGTGCTCTTTTCCAGGTCCGGCCCCATCACCAGGATCCGGTGCGATATTTCCAGCCGCATGGTGTTTCCCTCCCGGGGTCAGAAAATAGGCAACCGGCTGATTTCCATGAAGCTGCTCACGTGGTATTCCGCGGGCAGTTTTAGGTTTTTAAAGGCGATGAGCCGCATGCCGACAGCTTCGGTATGCTCCCGGTCCACCTGGGAATCGCCGATGTAGATGCTCTCTGCCACGCTGCACTGGAAATGCGCAAGGATCTGGTGCAGCGCTTCCGGATGCGGCTTGGGCTGGGTCACGTCAAAGGCGGTTACCACCTTGTCGAAAAGGTCGGCCAGGCGAAACATCTGCAGCACCGGGCCCATGGTCGAGGTCCGGTTGGTGCTGATCGCTGTTTTATAGGCGGGCCTGAGAAAATCGAGAAATTCAGGGAGATCGGGCTCCATGATCATGTGCTGCAGGTAGGGGGTGTAATCCAGTCCCTTGCGGAAGGCGTCCGCCGCCTCCAGATCCTGGGGATAGTTGCGGAAGATGTGGCGGACCGAATCCATGACATGGTGCATGTGCACGTATTCGAGCTCTTCGGCATCCATGACCGGGTGGCCGAATTTTTCCAGCATATGATTGTAGTAGACCCGGTTGGCGTTTTTTGAGTCGAACATCACGCCGTCACAGTCAAATATCACCAGTTTCAAAGCAGTCATTGCGAAGAATCCTTGTTATCTTGTCGGCGCCGCGCTATGTAAAATCCGTAAGCGCTCACCGGGCACACCATATGCTTCGCCGCTGCGCTGCTCTTGTCGGCCTGTTAGCTCCCGGGCCTTTGGCGTGCGGCTGCCGGAGAATGAGCCTCATCTTTACAGAACATTGCCGGGTGCTGTCAAGCTGTTAACCTGGGCGCGGCGCTGGATCTCCCTGCCGATTCCGCATAATTGGTGAGTGATTGCCATGAAACAGAGTACTGATTTTCTCGTGATTGGCAGCGGTATTTCCGGGCTCTCCTTCGCCATCAAGGCGGCGCAGCTGGGGCGGGTGACGATTATCACCAAGAAGGCCCGGGTGGATACCGCCACCAACCTGGCCCAAGGCGGGATCGCCGCGGTCTTGTCGCCGGATGATTCCTTTGCCCTGCACATCGAGGATACCCTGCGCTCCGGGGCCGGGCTCTGTCATGAGGATATCGTCCGGCTGGTCGTGGAAAACGGCCCGGCCCGGATCGAGGAGTTGATCCGCCTCGGCGTCCAGTTTCAGAGCGAGGCCAACGACCCCAGCCATCTCGACCTGGGCAAGGAGGGCGGTCACTCGGCCCGCCGCATCGCCCATGCCATGGATCTCACCGGCCGCAAGATCGAAGAGGGGCTTCTGGCCCAGGTGGCGGCCAATCCCAGGATCACGGTGCTGGAAAATCATCTGGCCGTGGATCTCTTGGTCAGCTCCAAGACCGGCACCCCGTATCAGCCCCACGACAGCTTCAGCGACCAGTGCCTGGGCGCCTATGTCTTTGACCGGGAAACCGGGGGGATCGACACCTACCAGGCCAAGGTGACGGTGCTCTGCACCGGCGGCACCGGCAAGGTCTACCTCTACACCACCAATCCCGATATCGCCACCGGCGACGGCATTGCCATGGCGTACCGGGCCGGGGCCAAGGTCGGCAATCTGGAGTTTGTCCAGTTTCACCCCACCTGCCTCTATCACCCTCAGGTGAAGAATTTTCTGATCTCCGAAGCGGTGCGCGGCGAAGGGGGACGGCT
The DNA here is from genome assembly GCF_029607905.1 of Thiovibrio frasassiensis. Classification (NCBI taxonomy): domain Bacteria; kingdom Pseudomonadati; phylum Thermodesulfobacteriota; class Desulfobulbia; order Desulfobulbales; family Thiovibrionaceae; genus Thiovibrio; species Thiovibrio frasassiensis. The sequence continues at coordinate 855,914 of NZ_JAPHEH010000001.1, read as the reverse complement.
TATCGACAAGCATGGCCAAGCCTTCATGCACAAGTATGACGCCCGGGGGGATCTGGCCACCCGCGACACCGTGGCCAGAGCCATTGACAGCGAGATGAAGGCGAGCGGCGATGACTGCGTCTATCTGGACATCACCCACCAGCCGGCGGAGTTTTTGCAGAAAAGGTTTCCCACCATTTACCAAAAATGCCTCTCCTTGGGGATCGACATGACCACAGAGCCCATTCCGGTGGTGCCCGCGGCCCACTATATGTGCGGCGGGGTGGTTACCGACTCGTGGGGCAGGACCAACATCGAAAATCTCTTTGCCTTTGGTGAAACCGCCTGCACCGGTCTGCACGGCGGCAACCGGTTGGCGAGCAATTCCCTGCTTGAGGCGGTGGTTTTTGCCCATCAGGCCTTTCTTGAGTGTGAGCGGGAATGGCCCGAGCTGCGCAAGGCTGCGCTGCCCGAGGTGGCGGAGTGGTTTGCAGGCTCGGCCCAGCGCATCGAGGAGAATGTCCTGGTCAGCCACAACTGGGATCAGATCCGCCGCTTGATGTGGAACTATGTCGGCATCGTGCGCACCGAGAAGCGCCTTGCTCTGGTGGAAGAGCGCCTCCGGGTTATCGTTGATGAGGTGAACCAGCATTATCACGATTACATCCTGACCCCGGATCTCATCGAACTGCGCAATATCGCCCAGGTTGCCGAGCTCATCGTGCGCTGCGCCTGCCTCCGCAAGGAATCCCGCGGCCTCCATTATCTGGTTGAGTTTCCTCTCCCCGATGACGAACATTGGAAAAAAGACACCATTCTCCGGCGTTCGGAGGGGGAACCGGGCCAGTCCGATTCCGCCAACTAGCCGGATAGACGTCGGAACTTCCCCATCCTTCCCCCCTCTGTAACGCAAAACCCCCTTGAAACGTAAGTTTTTCATTAATCGCTTTTTCTTCTTATCCCGTTGATTGTGCGGATAAAAATGCGATTCAACTTTTCTCGTTTTCCCGCCTTTTTTTGCTTGACGAGTACACTGCCTGTAGTGCTATGATAGATCCCGAAACACGACATGTAGTGTTTCAAGCCAGTTTAGAGGGGAAGATTTTAACTAATTTCTTAAATCAGAGAAGAGGAGTACGGGTATGGGAGTTGTGATGCCACTCAAAGCGGAGACCGCCCAGGCCAGCACACATCAGGTAGTGAACGAGGACAGCACCGATATCGCTCTTTTTGTCCGTTCCTCCCAGGATGACATGCTTGGCTGGAACCGGCAGCGCATCGTCGATGCCCTGTTGCGCGAGACCTTTGTCGACCGTGACACCGCCGAGAAGATCAGTAAGGACATCGAGCTGACCATCCAGGCCGGCAAGGTGAAAACCATCACCGGTCCGCTGATCCGCGAAATGGTCAACGCCAAACTCCTGGAGATGGGTCTGGAAGAGGCGCGGCGCATGCATACCCGCCTCGGGGTGCCGCTCTACGATGTGGACCAGCTGCTGGTTCAGCACAACAAGGAAAATGCCAATGTGCCCCATGGGCCGGAGGCCACCAACCTCACCCTGGCCGAGGGCATCAAGAAGGAGTACGCCCTGCTTCACGTCTTTACCCCGGATGTGGCCGACGCCCACTTGAGCGGCGACCTGCATCTCCATGACCTGGGCTTTATCGACCGGCCGTATTGTTCCGGTCAGTCCCTGGAGTATATCAAGAAATTTGGCCTCAATCTGCCCCATGCCCTGTCCATGGCCAAGCCGGCCAAGCATGCCGAGGTGCTTCTTGCCCATATGGTCAAGTTTGCCGCCTCCCTGCAGAGCCATTTTGCCGGGGCCATCGGCTGGGATGCGATCAACCTCTTTTACGCTCCCTATCTCGAAGAGCTGGATGACAACGGGGTCAAGCAGCTGGCCCAGATGATGATCTACGAATTCTCCCAGCAGGCCGTGGCCCGGGGCGGGCAGGCGATCTTCTCCGACGTCAACATCTACTGGGAGGTGCCCAAGCATTTCGTGGACGTGCCCGCCATCGGCCCGGGCGGGGTGTACACCGGTAAGACCTATGGCGAATACGAAAAGCAGGCGCAACGCTTTGCCTGGGCGCTGTTCGAGGTTTATAAAGAGGGGGATGCCGCCGGCCGCCCCTTCTTCTTCCCCAAGCCTCTGGTGCATATTACCGAGAAGTTCTTCAAGACCGACGGCCACATGGACTTCCTGCACCATATCTGCGAAGTGGCCTCGGTGAAGGGCAACACCTATTTTGTCTTTGACCGGGGCGATACCGCCAAGATCTCTGAATGCTGTCGCTTAAGCTTCAAGCTGGAGGCCTCGGATCTGGAGGATGCCAAGCAGCCCTGGAAGATGCGCTACTCGGCCCTGCAGAACATCACCATCAACCTGCCGCGTCTTGCCTTCAAGGCCCAGGGCGATGACACCAAGCTCTTTGGGCTGCTCACCGAAAATCTCCAGCTTGCGGCCAAGGCCCATGGCCAGAAGAAGAAGTTTATCGAACGGCTGATGAGCCTGGGCAAGGGCGGGCCGCTTTCTTTGCTGGCCATGGATCTCGACGGCGAGCCCTACCTCAAGCTGCACAAGTGCTCCTATCTCATCGGCATGGTGGGCCTCAATGAGCTGATCCGGGTGCATCTTGGCGAGGAGCTGCACGACTCGGATGCATCCATCAAGTTCGGCCTCAAGGTCATTGCCCATATGAACATCGTGTGCAACAAGCTGGCCGAATCCCTGGGCATGAAATTTGTTCTTGAGCAGACCCCGGCCGAGTCCACCTCCTTCCGCTTTGCCAAGCTGGATCTGGCCCATTTCAATGCCGAGGCGGCAAAGGTTGTCCAGGGCAACCGGGAGAAAGGGGAGGTCTATTACAGCAACTCCACCCTCTTTAACGTCGGTGCCGTCATGAGCCCCATCGCCAGGGTGGAGAAGGAAGGTCTGTTCCATCCCCTCATCGAGGCGGGTTCCATCACCCATCTCTGGTTGGGCGAAGCCCAGCCGGACAAGGAGGCACTGGCCAGCTTCGTGATCAATGTCTTCAAGTACACCCAGAACGACCAGATCGCCTTTTCTCCGGAATTCACCGCCTGTCTGGATTGCGGCAAGACGAGCAGGGGGTTGAGCGAGGCCTGTCCCTATTGCCAGTCGAAGAACGTCGACGGCATCACCCGGATCACCGGCTATTTCACCAAGATCTCCAGCTGGAACAAGGGCAAGCTTGGCGAACTGCACGACCGCTACCGGAACACCGATCGCTTCAACAATTAACAGGGGGAAAACCTATGACACTTTTTACCACCGATGACTGCATGCTCTGCGCCCAGCTGAAAAAACAATTCGATCTTTCCGCCATGGATGTGCGGGTGGAGGTGTTGGGCAATAACGACGCCGGCGCCCTGGCCCATCTTGCCTGGCACGGCTTGGTGGAACGGGCCAGAAAGGCTCTGCCCATTCTGGTGCTCGACGATTCTTCAGCCCTGCATGAGTTTGGCCATATCCAAAGCCAGTTACTGGACCGTGCCGTCCGTTTCGGCGTTGCGGCCCAACACCAGAACAAACAGGCAGGCTGTGAATCCGGCAGCTGCGCCCTGCAGTAGTCTTGTTGTGATAGTAGGTGTCCTGTGATTGCTTGCCTGCCGCCGATAAAGGGGTTTTTGGAGACCTCCTTTATCGACTGGCCCGGTAAGCTGTGCGCCATCCTCTTTGTGGGCGGCTGCAACTTCCGCTGTCCATTCTGTCACAATCACCCGTTGGTTCTTGCCCCGGAAGGCATGGAAACCATAGCCTTTGAGGAGATCATGAGCCGTCTGGCCGCCCGGAAAAACTGGCTGGCAGGGGTCTGTATCTCCGGCGGTGAGCCGACCCTCTCTCCAGGTCTTCCTCGGTTGATTGCCCGGCTCAAGGCAGAAGGGTGGGCGATCAAGCTCGACACCAACGGCACCCGGCCGGAGGTGGTCGCCCAGCTGCTGGGGGATAATCTGCTCGACATGGTGGCCATGGATGTCAAGACGGTACTGGTGCAGGATAAATACGAGCGCTGCGCCGGAAGCGCCGTTGATCTGGGCGCGATTCAGCACAGTATCGACCTCCTATGCCACAGTGGTATCCCCCATGAGTTCCGCATGACCATTGCTCCGGCCCTGCACAGCGAAGACGACATCGTTGCCTGGGCCAAGCAGTTTGACCGCTCCCGTTCCCGCCTCAAGTTGCAAAATTTCAATCCGCGTACCACCCTGGATGTTGCCTTTGAAAAAGAGCAGGGGTTCGGGCCGGAAATATTTTCCCGCTTTGAGGCCATGGTCGCTTGAGAAGGGGGTGGCTCTTTCGAAAAAGAGCGTATTAAATCAGTGCGTTTGTAGGGCAAGCGCGGCGGAGAAAAAAATAAACCCCTCGGCTTGACAAAGGGGAAAGCATATAGTAATAAGTGGCATCCTGAATTAGCGAATACGTTACATTCACAATAATTTTTTTGTTAAAATTTTACTGAAGGAGAATAAATATGCCTACTATCGAGCATAATGGTTCAAGCTTCACCGTCGATGAAGACGGCTTCCTCACCGGCAACATGGATGCCTGGGATCAAAACTGGGTTGACTATGTTAAGGGTGTTGAGGGCATTGGTGAAATGACCGACGAACATCACAAGGTTATTGATACCCTTCGTGATTACTACAAGAAGAATGGTATCGCTCCCATGGTCCGTATTCTTTCCAAGACCACCGGCTTCCCGTTGAAGCGGATTTACGAGCTGTTCCCCTCTGGACCCGGCAAGGGCGCCTGTAAAATGGCCGGCCTGCCGAAACCGACCGGTTGTGTGTAATCCCCACGCCAGTTGATTTGTTCAGGATTGAATGAAAAAAGGAGAAGGCATTTGCCTTCTCCTTTTTTTTTGTCAAAAATCTCTAAATCTTCTGTCACAAATAAGCAAACAGTCGCAGAATCCTCTCGTTAGAAAAGCATCTCCAGGAAGTGGTTGTGGTACTCGGAAAGATCCTGGTTGCATTCGCCGCAAAAGAACTTAATCTCGCCTAAAACCTGCGATTCGTCGCCTTCCTGGGTAAAGCTGCCGTCGTCATTCTGTTGATAGCGGGTGGTCAGGACAACCCCGTCTGCGATCTCAAAAAAATCGGTATCGTTGCCGCAGTGCGGACAACGGATCCGCGCTTGGCCTTTTTGTGGAACCCTGCGTGGGGTTGCCATTTCGGTTTCCATACTCCTCCTCGCCAGAAAAATGGGGGGATTCTCATAATGATAAAAGGGCGGATTCTACGGCAGATGGAGAAAAATGTCAATTAAGAGCTTGTGAAAATGAAAACCGGCAGGGGGAAGCAAGACAGTAAGCGCGGCAGCGAGCGGGCAAAATCAATAATTACGGGATATCAATTATAACGGATGGCAAAGGCGGTCTTGTCGCCCAGGGGCTGCTCCTCTGTCACCTGTACCGTTTTGACCTCGGCTTGGGGCGAGCCGGTGTGCAGCCAGGCAATCATCTGTTCGACTTTTTCGGTCTCACCCTCCAGCACCGCTTCCACCGTGCCGTCCGGCCGGTTCCGCACCCAGCCGCTCAACTCAAGTTCCCGGGCCTCTTTCTGAGCATAATCACGAAAATAGACGCCCTGCACCACCCCTTCAACCCTGGTCACCACCCGTTTTTTTGTCATCTCCCGCTCCTCGCTTGCCTGGTCCGCCACGATCAGTTTATGGTCAGCGGCCAATAAGCCGTAAAAATTCATCCTCGCTGATAACAGTCAAGCCCAATTCCCGGGCTTTTGTCAACTTGCTTCCGGGGCTCTCCCCCAGAACAACATGGGTTACCTTGCGGCTGATGGACGAGGCAACCTGCCCGCCCAGCTCCTTGATGCGGGCCTTGGCTTCATGCCGGGAAAGGTGGGCAAGTGAGCCGGTAAAAAGAAAGACGCTGCCAGCCAGTGCGGCCTCACCCTCCGCGGCCGGTTTTTCTTCCTGAACATGAACCCCTAAACCTTCAAGCCGGGAGAGCATCTCCAGAACTGCCTGGTCCTGAAAGTAATCCACCAGGCTGGTAGCGACCTGTTCGCCGATACCTTCGATGTGTAAAAAATCAGCTTCGCCAGCGCGCATAAGCCGGGCAAGAGAACCGAAATGGCGGGCGAGCAGCTGGGCGGTTACCTCGCCCACGTGCCGGATGCCGAGAGCGGCAAGAAATTTTGCCAGAGTCGGGGTGCGGCTTTGCTGAATGGCCCGCACCGCGTTCTCCGCCGATTTGTCGCCCCAGCCCTCAAGGGGGGCCAGGTTTTTCGCCGTCAGGGTGTAGATATCGGGGATATCCTTGATAAGCCCCTGGTTGACGAGCTGTTCCACCGCTTTTTTCCCCAACCCCTCGATGTCCATGCCGCTCTTGCCGGTAAAATGGATCAACCCTCGCACCTGTTGCGCCGGGCAGTTCGGGTTGGGGCAGCGGGTTATCGCTTCCTGGCCTGCCCGCACCAGGGAAAAGCCGCATTCAGGACAGGTTGTTGGCATGACAATGGGCCGCTCGCGGCCGGTCCGGTTTTCCTCCACCGGTTTGACCACTTCCGGGATCACATCGCCTGCCCGCTGGACCAGAACGGTGTCGCCGAGCATCAGTCCTTTCCGGCGCAGTTCGTCCTCGTTGTGCAGGGTGGCCCTCCGCACCGTCACCCCGCCGATCCGCACCGGTTCCAGGACAGCCACCGGGGTTATCGCCCCGGTCCGTCCCACCCCGAACTCGACATCGAGCAAGCGGGTGGTGGCCTGGGAGGCGGGAAACTTGGCGGCGATGGCCCAGCGCGGGCTGCGGGCCTTGGCGCCCAACCGTTCTTGTAAGGCGAATTCGTTGACCTTGACCACCATGCCGTCGATATCGTAGGGCAGAGAAGGCCGTTGATCCTGGAGGGTGCTAAATTGGCTGATCACCTCCGAGATGGAGTGGCAGAGGCGGACCAGGGGATTGATCTTGAAGCCGAGGCAGCCGAGATAGGTCAGTAACCCATGCTGATCCTTACAGGGGAGGAGCGTGGGATCGCTCACCCCATAGACGAAAAAATCAAGGGGCCGGGTTGCGGTTATTTTAGGATCCAGCTGACGCAGGGAGCCGGCCGCGCCATTGCGGGGATTGGCAAACAGGGGTTCCCCTGCCTTGGCGCGTGCTTCATTGAGTTGCTTGAACTCTGCCAGGCCGATAAAGACCTCGCCCCGCACCTCCAGCCGCTGGGGAGCAATTCCCCCCTCCGGGGTCAGAAGCCGCAGGGGGATGGCAGGGATGGTTTTCAGGTTTTGGCTGATATCCTCTCCGATCAACCCATCCCCGCGGGTGGAACCAATGGTAAACAGACCCTCTTCATAGACCAGTTCAACGGCCAGTCCGTCGAGCTTTGGTTCGCTCACATAGGAGATCGGTGTTCTGCTCTGCAAAAAGCGGAAGAGGCGCTCTTCGAAATCCACGAGAGCCTCGGCGTCAAAGGCGTTCTCCAGGCTCAGCATGGGAATGGTGTGGGGTACCGTGGTAAACTGGGCCAGCGGGGCGCCGCCCACCCGCCGGCTCGGCGAATCGGGGGTGATCAGCTCGGGATGCTGCTGCTCCAGTGCCACCAGTTCCTGAAAAAGGAGGTCATACTCGGCATCGGCCAGGATGGGGGCATCCAGCACATAGTAGCGATGGGCATGAAAATTCAGCTCCTGCCGCAGCGCCTGTAACCGTTGCCGGACAGCTTCTTTGTCGGAGATGTTCAGTAAGGAGAGCTGGACCATCAGGCGGGTTTCTTGAGAAGTTTCCCGCCCTTGGCGATATTCTCATGTTGCTCCTCGTCCACGAAGATCAGGATGGAATCCTCGGGTTTTTTGGTTACCTCGGCAATAACCTTGGTCACCCCGGCGCACATCTCCTCTTTTTGCTCCCTGCTTAACGTGCCTGCAAGGCGGATGTTTACATAGGGCATGGCGTTCCTCGTGCTTGTTTTTGGAGGCTCCCCGGCAGGGAGCGGTTGCCGTACTATACCGCAGGCGAAAGGAAAAATGAAGACAGGAGAGGGGGCGAAACGGAAAATTGTCCAGCGTGGGAAAAAGCCTCCGGCCAGCTCAGTCGCCCGGCAAGGGCTCGGCTTCTTGCCCTGCCACGGTAACAGCGTGGCCCGGTATTTTTTTGGAAAGGTACATGGCCGCATCCGCTTGTTGAACGAGCAGATCTCCGTCGCGCAGATTGTCCCAATTTTCGGCGGCAATCCCGATGCTGAAAGCGACCCCTGTTTCCGTCAACCGCGGTTGACGGGCAAAGGCCTGAGCCAGCCGTTGCGCCACCTCTCTGGCTTCGGCCACGCCGCTGTGGGGAAGAAGAATACAGAATTCGTCCCCGCCGTAACGGGCGGCGATGTCCTCGCTACGCACCACCGTGCGGATCACATCGGAGACCGCGATGAGGATGTCGTCTCCCTGCTGGTGTCCCAGGGTGTCGTTGACCTTCTTGAAGCCGTCCAGGTCCAGATAGAGCAGGGCGATCTTTCCTTGGATCCGCAGGATTCTCGCGGTTTCCCTCCGCAGTTCCTCATAGAAGCTGCGCTGGTTTAAAAGTCCGGTCAACCCATCCTTGCTGGCCAAAGACGCCAGTTCCTGGGTGCGCCGGGCCACGGTTTCTTCTAGGCTCTCGGCGTATTCCTCCAGCTCTTGTCGGCCTCTGGCCAGGGCATCCATGAGGCTGAAGATATAGGTGTCAAAAACCAGCGCCAGATCAAAAAGCATGATTTTTTCCAGGGCATTCAGCCTGTCGCTGCAGACCCCGCATTTTTGGTCGGTTTCAAGGAGGATCTGGTGGCGCAACAGCGAGAAAAGGTTCCAGAGGGAGGGGACATACAGCTTGGGCGGCACGCCGATGCGTTTATGCACCATGCCGATGCGCAGCCGGGAAAGCACATATTCCATGCCGTATTCCCCGTCGAAAAGGGTCAGGATGTAGCGGGAGAGATGTTTTTTTAAGCGGGACAAGGTTTCGGAGTCGCCGATCAATCTGGCAATCTCGGGTTCCTCAACCTGCAGGGTGTAAAATCGATCCACCAGGGTCTCGACATGGGGAGCGATCAGGGGTTTCATCCCGACCATCTCCTTTTTTTCCTTCGGGCCGATGGACAAGAGCTCCAGCCGGCGGCGGATCTCCCGCTCCGACATCTTCAACTGCTCTCCCAGGTTCAAGTCAGTGGCTTTCACAGGGAATCTCCAGCGACGACCGGTGCGTGGAACCGGCCTAAGGGGGATATAGGATTATTTCGGCAAGGGCAACAGTTGATTGGCGTTTAGCAATTCAGCAAACGCTGGGCCGGGAACCGGCGGGCTGAACAGATAGCCCTGGATCTCCGTACAGTCAAGGCGTCTGAGGAACTCAAGCTGGGCAATATTTTCGACCCCTTCCGCCACAACCTCCAGATGCAACGCCTGCGCCAGGGAGATGATGATGGTCGCAATGGCCGCGCTGTTCGGATCCGTGGGTAATTCCATAATAAAGGCCCGGTCAATCTTCAGGGTATTGAGGGGCAATTTGCGGAGAAAATGCAGCGACGAATAGCCCGTGCCGAAGTCATCGAGCGCTAGGCGGATCCCTGCCTCTTTGAGTTCGTGCAGTGTCGCCAGGGCTGCCTGTTCGTTGAACATGACCGCCCCTTCCGTGACCTCCAGTTCAAGCTGGGCTGGAGGGAGTCCGCTTTCCTGTAAAATATCCATGATGGTCTGCAGCAGATTTTCCTGCATGAACTGGCGCGGAGAAAGATTCACCGAGACCACCAAGTCTTTGTTTTTTGCCAGCCATTGTTTGGTGTCGCGGCAGGCCTTACGCAGCACCTGTTCGCCCAAGGGAATGATCAGGCCGGTCTCCTCGGCCAGGGGGATGAAGTCCAGGGGGGAGATCAGGCGGCCATCACTGCTCTGCCAGCGGACCAGAGCCTCCATCCCGACAATGCGTCCCGTGCCGGTGGCCACCTTGGGTTGGTAATAGACGAGAAATTCATCGCGCTCCAGGGCCTTGCGCAGGCTGTTTTCCAGGGAAAGCCGATGCACCACCTTGGCATTCATGGCCGGGGTGAAAAGCTGGTACTTGTTTTTCCCTTCTTCCTTGGCGCGGTACATGGCAAGTTCGGCGCTTTTCAGCAGGGTATCCGCATCGCTGCCGTCATTGGGGAAGAAGCTGATGCCAATGGTCACCGTGACAAAGGTTTCATAGACGGCCAGGTTGAAGGGTTCGGCAAACAGGCCAATGGTCTTTTCCGCCATGCGGACCGCAGCCTGTTCATCCTCGCATTGTTCGATCAGGATCGCGAAATCATCGCCGCCCAGCCTTCCTACGGCATGGTCATCTCCAAGTCCAACCTTCAGCCGTTCGGCAACCTGCTGCAGCAAGGTATCTCCGATCTTATGGCCCAGGCTGTCGTTGATATGCTTGAAGTTGTCCAGGTCAAGCACCAGAACCGCTACCTGTTTGTGCAGGCGCAGTGCATGGCTGATTGCCACAGTGAAACGGTCGAGTATCAGCAACCGGTTGGGCAGACCGGTCAGGGCATCATGGTAGGCATGGAAATGCAGCTGCTCCTCGTAGCTGCGGATTTCACTCATGTCGTGGAATACCGCCACATTATGGGTAATCTGGCCATATTCGTCGGTAATCGCGGTAATGGTGAGCCATTCCGGATACACCTCGCCGTTTTTTCTGCGGTTCCAGATCTCGCCTTCCCATTTTCCTTCAGCCAGAAGGGTGGACCACATGGCGCTGTAAAACTGGGCGTCGTGGCGGTCCGACTTCAGGATGCTCGGATTCTTGCCGATGGCCTCCTCGGGGTTGTAGCCGGTGATATGGGTAAAGGCCCTGTTCACCGATTGGATGGTCCCCGTGGCGTCGGTAATGGTAATGCCTTCGATGCTGCTGTCGAACACCTTGGCGGCCAGGTCCATCTGTTCTTCGCTTCGTTTCAGCAGGGTGATATCCTGCACGATCCCGAACATCCGCAGCGGCGCGCCGCTTGTATCATATTCCACCTCGCCTTCTTCGTGGACTTCGCGGAGGGCGCCATCTTCCCGGATGATGCGATGATTGATGCTGTAAGGCGTTTTCCCGATGAGGGCGTCTTGCACTGCAGCCTGGACTTTTGGGCGGTCATCAGGATGGATATGGGCCAGGAAATTGTCATATGCGGCCGGAGTCTTTGTGGGAAGCAGGCCGAAGATCCGGTACACCTCGTCCGACCAGGACAGGAGATTTCCGCTGATATGCCAATCCCAATAGCCAAGCTGAGCGATTTGCTGCGCCTTGGCCAGATTTGCCTCGCTGATCAGCAGACGGTTTGCGCCCTGCTGGCGTTCGATGAGCAGAGCCAGGGCGTTGGCCACGCTTTCGAGAAATTTTTGCTCCGTTTCTCCGCTTGCATATCCGGCCTCGGCATAGAGCATCAGTACGCCGAGCAGCTGGTTGTCCCGGAGAATGGGAACGATGTAATGGCTTTGGTCTTCCAGTCCCGCATAGCGGAAAGCCTCTTCCGCCGGGAGATGCGGCGCGAAGATAAACCGCTGTTCTTCAGCGGCTGTGCCGCAGAGGCATTCTCCGAAGTTGATGCTGCCACAGTGTTGCAGCAGGGAGGGGGCCATGTTTTTCTGTGCGAACAGGGTGAGGGTTTTTGGTTTGGTGGTTTCTACCAGGAAAATCCCCCCCTTTGCAGTAAGCGGCAGCCAGGGAATCTCGACGATGAGTTCCAGGGCCGTGGAAAGCTGGGAGGCAAGCGAGGTCTTGCTGAAACTGATTCTGAGAAGCTGCTCGATGATCTCCTGTTGGCGGCGGATCTGCTGGAGGTTCTCCTGGGCCAGCGTGCTGGCGGTAATATCCCGGCCAAGGACCACGAGGCCCTTCCTGCTGCCGTCCGGATGAAATAGAGGGATCTTGTAGAGGTCCAAGGTGGTAAAGGCGCCATCGGGCAAAGGGATAATTTCTTTGCTTCGAACAAGGGTTCCGGCTTGCCAGGCCTTTTCGTCGCTCTCCTGGCAGGCGAGAAAAGCCTCCCGGTAAAAGGGGCTAAAGGCTGCAAGCTCACCATCTGTTTTTCCCAGATAATCGACGCCCTGCAGACGGAAAAGCTCCAGGTCGGACTGGTTGGCTTCAAGCCAGCGGCCGGCGCCGTCTTTAAAGCAGACGATGTCGGGCATGGCATCGAGCAGGCAACGGAGCCTCTCTTCGCCGGCAAGAAGCAGAGGGTCGGAGCAGGGGATATGGATCTCGGCACAAAACAGCCGGGGGAAGTTTTCCGGTGCCGCGGTCAGCCGAAACAGCGCCGCATTGCTGCCGGATACGGGCAGGGAGCAGGAAAAGGTATTTTCGTTGCCGGCCAGAAAGGTGCGAATCCTTTCTGGCGAGATTTCCCCCGCCTCTTGGCCGTCAGCGTTGCGAAAAAGTGCGGCAAAATCGTCGCCCGCCCGGCCGCCGCTCAGATGCAACCGTTGTAATGTCTCGGTCCAAGCCGCATTGCAGGAGGCAATGCGGCCGTCAGCCTCAAGAACCGCGAGCGGAAAAGAGAGGGCGGAAAGTATGCCGGGAAGATGGGAGAGAATCGTCATGGCGTGGTCTTTCTTAAAAAAAAATCCGAAGAGGAGAAATTTAGTATATTTACTATATATAGCACACGCATCTTGGTGCAAACAGGGAAAAGGGGCGGCATCCCAGGAAAAGCCGTTGCAGAAAGTTTCCAGTACTAGTAATCTTTATTAGATTAAACCTCAACCACTATTTTAGGAGGTCCCATGGATGCATCCACCCCGTTTCTTTATACCGCCAATGATCTTTTTGGCTGGATCAGCACCAAGCCCGACTTTATCCTGCTCGATGTCCGTAATGAAAAGGATTTTGCCAACTGGAGTGTCGAGGGGCCGGAATTCTTCCCTTATCTCAACATTCCCTACTTCAATTTCATGGAGGATGTGCAGGGCAGTCTTGACCGCATCCCCAAGGGGGAAAAGGTTCGGATCGTCTGCGCCAAGGAGGGCTCGGCCAAATACGTTGCCGATCTCCTGTGTCAAAATGGCTTTGGGGATGTGGGCTATCTCCAGCAGGGGATTGTCAGCTGGGGCAATGCCCTGGTTCCCAAAAAGGTTACCCCGGAGGGGCACCCCTATACCCTGTATCAGTTTATCCGGCCGGGCAAGGCGTCTTGCAGCTATCTGCTCATCTACAAAAATGAGGCCATGGTCTTTGATCCCTCGCGCAATATTGAGGCCTATAAAAGCCTTGCCGCCCAGCATGGCAGCAAGATCATCGCCAGCTTTGAGACCCATCGCCAGGCCGACTATATTTCCGGGACCCCGCAGTTTGCCGAAGAAGCAGGGTGTTCCGCCATGGTCAACAGCCTCGATTTTGAAGGCGCGGTTTTCCCCTGTAAGCCGGTCGCCCACGGCGACACCTTTACTCTGGGAGGAGACGGGCCAACGGTACAGGCGCTCCACACCCCGGGCCATACCATGGGCAGCACCTGTTATTTCATCGACAACGCCTATCTGCTGAGCGGAGACACGGTTTTCATCAACACCGCCGGTCGCCCGGATCTTGGCGGCAAATGGGAGGAATGGGCCAGGGAACTCTACCTCTCCTTGATGCTGCGCTTGCGCAGTCTCAGTGATGAGGTGCTTGTCTTGCCCGGCCATTACACAAACTGGAGCGAGGCCAACCCCTGCACCCAGATCTTTGCGATAAAACTGGGACAACTCCGGGAAAGCGTCATCGCCTTCCGGCTGCCCAATGAAAAGAAATTTGCCGAATTCATTCAGGACAACATGCGTCCGCAGCCTGGGGTCTATGCCGAGATCCGCAGGGTAAACGGGGGGTGGCTCAAGGTCAGTCAGGCCGAGGCCGATACCATGGATCTTGGGAAAAACGAGTGCGGGGCGAGTAACTACGGCAAGGTGGGGGTCAGCGCCGAAGTGCAGCGCTGCGCGATATAGTCTGAGCGCAGGGCCGGGGGTGTGGTTATTTTCCCGGGCCCTGCGTTGTTTCCTCCCCCCGTGGTGGGTTGCTCAGGGGGCACTGCTTGAGAAAGGGAAGGTCGCTTTCCTGGTGCATTTCCTGCAGAAGCAGCTCCGGGGTGTGGAGAAACTCCTCGGCCCTTCTGCGCGGGTCAAAGAATTCCTTGTTGAACGGTTTGATGAGGTTCAGGTGCTCCCAGCGAGTCACATAGTACTGGATCAGTTCGGGCAGCTCGGTGAAGATCGTCGCCTCCGGGTCCGGATCGCGGAAGCTTGACTGCCGGAGTTTGGCCGCGCTGAGGGTCTGCGTCTCGTAAAAATTCTGCAAAAACATCAGCTCTGCCGGCATGCGCGCTTCGATGCCGAGCCGGGTTATCAGCCGCACCAGCCGGGCCATGATCTCCATGCCGAATTGGGCCACCGGGAAAGGCAGGTAGATCTCCCGTGGGGTTTTGAGCTCAAGATAGGATTTGATGGTCAGGATGAGCTGGCTCAAGGAGACGGGGTTGGGATCGACAAAGTTATAGGTCTGCCCGGAAAATTCAGCTCGGTTTTCGAGAAGGTGGGCGATGAAATAGGGCAGCTTCCGGGCGTTGGAATAGGAGTGCAACGCCCCCTGCGTGGTGAACAGCACCGGCATGGACTGGTCGACAATGGCGAAAAATAAGCGGTGAAACCCCTGGATCTTGTGATCGTGGGCGCCGTAGACGATGCCCAGCCGGACACAGGTGTAGTCGAGGCCTCGGCTTCGGGATAGGTGTTCGAGGCTGAGCTCGGCCATGAGTTTGGCCTTGGTGTAGTTGGGCAGCGCCGCCTGCAGGGGCAAGCGGCGTTCTTCGCTCAGATTCTGGCCGATTGGCATGACCGCCGCTGAACTCAAATGGATATAGGGGATGCCCAGTTCCTGGGCCGCCTTGGCCAGATAGACCGTGCCTTGATAGTTTATCTCGTAAGCCAGCTGCGGGTCGCTGTCGATGGCGGCAATGGCGCAGTTGATGATGAAGGCTGGCTTGGCCTTTTCAAAATAGCGCCGGATGTCGTCCGGGTCCCGGAGGCTGAGTTTTTTGCTGTTGGGCGCAAGGATGTTGATCCGCCCCTCGGCCTGGGTCTTGAAATAATAGAGCAGGGTGCCGCCGATCAGGCCGGAGCCGCCGAGGAGCACCCCTGTTTTTTCAGTAATGGCTGGCGTCATGACGGGTTTTTCCGGGGATGTTCCGTTGAAGAGGGATGCCTGTTTGTCAGGGCTTTTTTCAGTGACAAGGGCAGCGAGACACAGTACTTAAATTGAGAGTAGCAATAAGGGGCGGGTCAGTCAACAGGAAGCGCGATCGGCCTGGCAGGTGGTCTGGACGCTTAAGGACAAGGGATGGCGATTTATAAACGACAGGAAGTGGCGACGCTGCTCAAGGGTGTGGAGCAAGGGAAGACGGTACCGGTCTATCTGCTTTTCGGGGAACGCTACCTCTGTCAGGAGATCGCCAACGACTTGGTCTGCCGTTTGCTGCCCGATGAGGCCCAACGGGTAAACAGCCTCAAGGCCATCGATGGCGATCAGGAAGAGATGGGCGCCACCGTCAACATGTTCAAAACCTATAGTCTGTTCGGCACCAGGCAGGTTATCCGGGTTATGGACTCCCAGATTCTCTATTCCAAGGTTGTGGCCAGTGGTCTCTGGGACAAGGCACGCAAAGCCTGGGGCGGAAAAGAAACGAAAAAATCCCTCCGCTATCTGGCGCAGATGCTGGCCCTGGCCGATCTTACTCCCGGAGATTGGGAGAAAGAGGAGATGGTCGCTTGCGCGCCGGGGCGCTGGCAGGAGCTGTTCGGTTTTGCCAAGCCCGATGAGCTGGCCTGGGTGGCGGAAGTCTGTACGGCAAGCGAGGGTAGCTCCCCTACGGCAGCGCCCAAGGTCGATGGGGCGGAGCTGCTGATGGCGGCTCTGGAGGCAGGGGTTCCCTCGGGCAATATTTTGATTCTCGTTGCCGAGGCTGCGGACAAGCGGAAGAAACTCTTCAAGTATCTGGAAAAGAACTGCGCGGTTGTTGATCTCTCCGTGGATACCGGTTCCAGTTCCGCGGCCCGCAAGGATCAGGACGGACTGCTCAAGGATATTGTCCAACAGAGCCTGGCCCGGTTCGGGAAGAGGCTGGAACCGCGGGCCTTGCCGGTGCTCCTTGAACGGGTGGGATTTCATCCGGTGGCCGTGGCCATGGAGGCGGAAAAACTGGCCCTTTCTGTGGGCGAGGTGGAAACGATCACCATGGACGATCTCAATGCCATGGTTGGCCGGACCCGGGAAGAGGCGCTCTATGAGCTGAACGAGGCCTTTGGCAATCATGATCTGGGTGCTTCGCTGACCATCTGCCGGCGGTTGCAGGAAAACGGCGTGCATCCGCTCATCGTGGTGGCGGGGCTGCGTAATTTCCTGCGCAAGCTCCTGCTGGTGCGGGCCATTATCGAACAGCCCGCCCCGGCCTATCCCGAGGGGATCTCCTATGCCGCCTTTCAAAAAGGGCTCCTGCCCCAGCTGCAAGAATCCCTTGGCCCGCAGCAGAAAGCGTTGGGTGGCCATCCCTTTGCCGTATACAAGAGTTTTCAGCAGGCGGAGCGGTTTACCCTGGCAGCCTTGAAGCAGGCCCAGACTGACCTGCTGGCGGCAGAATACCGGCTGAAAGGGTCCGGGCTGCCGGAATATCTGATTTTGGAGGATTTTCTTTTTTCCGTGTTGCAGGTTCGGGAACGGGCCAGGCAGTCCAGCATGGCAGGATAAGGCGACTTCCGGAAAAAGATGCGGGCCAGGGATGCGGATCAAAAAAAGATGATTATTTTTTTATTATAGGTTTGGTTGAGATTGATTGCAGGGGAGCAGGAGAAGCATGGGCGGTACAGGCAGGGAGAGAGAAGGTTCGGTTGTCACCGAAAAAAAGCAGCAGACCAAGCGCCCTTCCATGTACAAGGTGCTGTTGCACAATGACGACTATACCACCATGGATTTCGTGGTCATGGTGTTGCAAACGATATTTCATAAAAGCGTGGAAGAGGCCAACCAGATCATGCTCAATGTCCATGAACGGGGGGTTGGGGTGGCAGGAGTGTACCCGCGCGATGTTGCGGAAACCAAGGTGATTTTGGTCCATGACCTTGCCCGGAAGAACGAATACCCCTTAAAATGTTCCTTTGAAAAGGCGTAAGGGGTGCAAGTGAGGAGTGCGAGATGATCAATGCGAAGTTGGAAATAGCCCTGGTGCGAGCCATCCGGGAGGCAAAAATCCGTAGGCACGAACATGTCACGGTCGAGCATATTTTGTATGGCCTGTTGGATGACGAGCTTGCCGCCAGGGCGATAGTGGTCTGCGGCGGCGATCCCGAGGGGATGAAGAAGCGGCTGGAGGAATTTTTCGCCTCCAACCTGCCCATGGTCAAGGAAGGCATTGTCCACGATCCCGTCCAGACCCTCGGTTTCAACCGGGTCTTGCAGCGGGCCATTGCCCATGTGCAGAGTTGCGGAAAAAAAGAGGTGGATGCCGGGGATGTCTTGGCCGCCATCTTTGCCGAGGCCGAGTCCTTTGCCGTCTATTTTCTCCATTCCGAAGGGGTCAGCAAGCTGGATGTGACGGAATATCTTTCCCACGGTCTTGAGCGGGAGGAACAGCCCCAGGAGGAAAAGAAGTCGGAGGAGAAGGGCGCGGAGAAAAGCAAGGAAAACGAGGCCCTGGAAAAATACACCATCAACTTCAGTGAGCGGGCTGCCCAGGGATTGATCGATCCCCTGATCGGCCGGACCGCGGAATTGAAGCGGGTGATGCAGACCCTGTGCCGCCGGCGCAAGAACAACCCGCTGCTGGTGGGGGAGCCGGGGGTTGGGAAAACCGCCATTGCCGAAGGCTTGGCCCTGCAGGTTTATGAAGGCAAGGTGCCTGATCTGCTGCAGGGGGTGGAGATCCGCTTGCTGGACATGGGCGGGCTGCTCTCCGGCACCAAGTATCGGGGCGATTTTGAGCAGCGCCTCAAGGCGGTGATCTCCGCGGTGGAAAAGGAGCCGCACATCATTCTCTTCATCGACGAGATTCACACCATTGTCGGCGCCGGCGCAACCAGCGGCGGCAGCATGGACGCCTCCAATCTCCTCAAGCCGGCTCTCCAGGCCGGGAGTCTCCGCTGCATCGGTTCGACCACCTATGAGGAATACAAAAACTATATTGAAAAGGACCGCGCCCTTTCCCGGCGCTTTCAGAAGATTGACATCGAGGAGCCCAGCGTGGCCGAGACCTATGCCATCCTGCAAGGGTTGCTGCCCCGCTACGAGGCGCATCACGGAATCAGCTACTCGGCTCCGGCGGTAAAGGCCACGGCGGAACTGGCCAGCCGGTACATCACCGATCGTTTTCTGCCCGACAAGGCCATCGACGTGCTGGACGAGATCGGTGCCGCTTTCCGCTTGGCCGGGGGTCCTGCAGGCAAGCGGCGTCCCGTGACGGTGCGCGATGTGGAAAAGGTGGTCTCCCGCTTGGCCCGGGTCCCGGCAAGAAGCGTCAGCGGCTCCGACCTGATCCATCTGAAGGAACTCGATACGGTCTTAAAAAAGTCCATCTTCGGTCAGGACCATGCGCTCAGCGCCTTGGTCACCGCAGTGAAGCGTTCCCGGGCCGGGTTGAAGCAGAAGGAGGGACCCACCGGTTCCTTCCTTTTTGCCGGCCCCACCGGGGTCGGCAAGACCGAGGTCGCCAAGCAGCTGGCTGCGGCTCTCTCCGTGCATTTTGAACGCTTCGACATGAGCGAGTACATGGAAAAACACGCGGTCTCCCGGCTCATCGGGGCGCCTCCCGGCTATGTCGGTTTCGATCAGGGCGGGCTTTTGACCGACGCCATCCGAAAGCATCCGTACTGCGTGCTCCTGCTGGACGAGATTGAAAAGGCCCACCCGGACCTGTTCAGCATATTGTTGCAGGTCATGGACCACTCGACCCTGACGGACAATGCCGGGCGCAAGGCGGATTTTCGCAATGTGATCCTGATCATGACCACCAATGCCGGAGCCCGCGAGCTGAGCGAGCGCGCCATCGGCTTTACCGGGGACAGCAAGGGACGCAACGAGCGGGCCTTGAAAAATCTTTTTGCCCCCGAGTTCAGAAACCGGCTGGACGCGATCATTACCTTCAACTCGTTGAATGGTGTCCTCATGGAGCAGATCGTGGACAAGATGATCGAGGAATTGCAGGCCCAGCTGGCCGAACGCAAGGTGACGATCAGCCTCAGCAACAGTGCCAGGAGCTGGCTGGCTACCAAGGGGTATGATCCGGAATTCGGGGCGCGGCCGTTGAGAAGGCTTATCCTGCAAGAGGTGGGGGATGCCCTGACCGAAGAGCTGCTCTTTGGCCGTTTGGTCAAGGGGGGCAGTGTCCGGATCGGGGTCAAGGGTGATCGGTTGACCTATCAATATGGGGGCAAGGGCAAGGCCGGGCAGGAAGAGATGGCCCGTAAGCCTTCCCGGGCAAAATAAGGCGAACTTTTTGTCTGTTCGGTTGTCTTTGAAATAGAGCGTTGGCGCCCTGCGGAAATGGTGCGGGGCGCTTTTTTATGTCCGCAAAGAATGAAAAGAGGGAGGGTGTTGCGCGTATGGGTGAGGCAATGAAGTGGCGGAATTTTTTGGTGAGCGGGCTGTGTCTGGTGGCGCTTGTTGCCTGTAATAATCAAAAGCCGGAGAGCAAGGCGGCTGCGGAGCCGGTTGCGGCGGAAGGCGGAAGCCCGCAGGCCAACCCGGTCGGCGGTATCCAGGGGCAGGCCAAGGAAGTGCTCCAGGGCGGCGGCTTCACCTATGTGCTGATTGCGGCCGAAAAGGGAGAAACCTGGGTGGCGGTGCCGGAGACCAAGGTTGCGGTGGGTGAAGCATGTAACGTTGCCGGAGGGCAGGTCATGCAGAACTTTCCCAGCAAGAGCCTGAACCGCACCTTTGCCGAGATTGTTTTTGCCCCGGGCCTTGAAGGCAAAAAGGCGGAGATGGCCGGCGGACCCCATGGCGGCGAGAGTGGTGTTGGGACCCCTGCGGCACAGCCGGCTACGGCCGGAGCCCCGGCGCATGGTGGCTCTTTTGGCGCGGCCATGCAGCAGGAAGCAGGCGGTGCCCCAGCCGCGCCCTCTGCCGGAATGGGCGAGGCGGCTCCGGGCAGCGGCAAGGCCGTGGTTCCTTTTGTGGAGCTGAAGATTGCCAAGGCCAGTGGCGACAACGGTTTCACCGTTGCGGATCTTTTTGCCAAGGGTGGAAGCCTCAATGGTAAAAAGGTGAAGATCAAGGGGCAGGTGGTCAAGTTTTCTCCGATGATCATGGGGAAAAACTGGCTGCATCTCCAGGATGGCACCGGCGATCCCTTGAAGAACAGCCATGATCTGGTGGTGACCTCCGCGGGCAAGGCGGAAAAGGGCGATATCGTTACGGTGGAAGGCGTGCTGGCCGCGGACAAGGATTTTGGCGCCGGGTACAAGTATGCGGTCATTGTTGAAGACGTGACCATTACCCGTTAATCCGAACCATGCAGGACACCTCTCCAAAGAGGGTCGCCATCGTCGGCCCCGGCGCCCTCGGGTGCCTGCTGGGCGCCACCCTGTGCCGGGTGGGGGCGGAAATCTGGGTGCTGGACCATGACAGCCAACGGGCTGGACTGCTCCAGCACTCGGGCCTCACCCTTGAGCGTGCGGGTCGTTGCGAGCATTTTTCGATTCAGGCGACCGCCGACCCGCAGCGGATCGGGCCGGTGGATCTGGTCCTGCTCTGTGTCAAATCCCCGGCTCTGCGCCGGACCCTTCCTTCTTTATTCCCTCTGCTCACGGAAAAGACCCTGCTGCTTGCCTGGCAAAACGGCATCGCGCATCTGCCGATCCTCCTCGAGGCAGTGCTTCCAGGTCCGGTTGCCCTGGCGGTGACCTCCCTGGGCGCGCATCTGCTCGCGCCGGGGCAGGTGTGTTTCGGGGGGGCGGGGGCAACCACTCTTGGCTTTCTGCGCGAGGCATCGCCGGAAGCAAAAGAGGGGCTGGATGCGGCCGCGGAACTGATGCGGACGGCAGGCTTGGAGGTGCGGGTCGAGACGGACATCCTGGCCCAGGTCTGGAACAAGCTGCTGGTCAACGTGGGGATCAATGGACTTACCGCCATTTATAACTGCAACAACGGGGAACTGCTGCACAACCAGGCGGCGCTTGCTGTGTTGCAGGCCGCTGTTCTGGAAGCGGCCGATGTTGCCCGGGCCAAAGGGATAGCCATTGCTCCCGAGCCGGTGGCCAGGACCCTCGCGGTTTGCCGGGCCACCGCAGACAATATTTCCTCCATGCTCCAGGATGTGCGGCAAAAAAGAGAGACCGAAATCGAGGGGATCAACGGGGCGGTGCTGGCAGAGGCCCGCCGGCTGGGGATTGCGGCGCCGGTCAACGCGCAACTCTTTGCCGCGGTAAAGGCGCTGGAAAAAAGGTATCTCGCGGGATAAAGAACGGTTTTTGGCCTATTTTTTCGTGATTCTCCTTGACAACTTCCGCTATTCTAATAAAAGTAGTAGGTTTCGTGGCTGCGGGGCAGTCTTTTTTTTACCGAAAATTATGAGGAGTTGGCATGTCAAATTATCTCTTTACCTCGGAGTCTGTTTCAGAAGGCCATCCGGACAAGGTAGCAGACCAGATCTCGGATGCCGTCCTCGACGCCATTCTCACCCAGGACCCAAAAGCCAGGGTCGCTTGTGAAACTCTGGTAACCACCGGCATGGCCCTGATTGCCGGCGAGATCACCACCACCGCCTGGGTGGATATGCCTGCGGTGGTCCGGGAGACCGTGCGGGAAATCGGCTACAATTCCTCGGAGATGGGTTTTGACTGGCAGTCCTGTGCGGTGCTCACCAGCATCGGCAAGCAGTCCCCTGATATTGCCCAGGGCGTGGACGAAGGGAGCGGCCTGGACCTCGATCAGGGGGCCGGCGACCAGGGGTTGATGTTCGGCTATGCCTGTACCGAAACCCGGGTGCTGATGCCCATGCCCATCACCTATGCCCATCGGCTCATGAAGCGGCAGGCCGAGGTACGCAAGGCAGGGCTTCTGCCTTGGCTGCGTCCGGACGCGAAAAGTCAGGTCACCATTGAATATGAAAACAAAAAGCCCAAGCGGGTCGAGGCCATTGTCCTCTCCACCCAGCATTCCCCCGAGGTTGACTACGAGGATCTCAAGGCCGGCGTCATGGAGGAGATCATCAAGCCCATTATTCCTGCCGAGATGGTGGATAAGAACACCAAGTATTTCATCAATCCCACCGGTCGTTTTGTTATCGGCGGCCCGGTCGGCGATTGCGGCGTGACCGGCCGCAAGATCATCGTTGACACCTATGGCGGCATGGGTTCCCACGGCGGCGGCGCTTTTTCCGGCAAGGATCCTTCCAAGGTGGACCGTTCCTCTTCTTACATGGGCCGTTATGTGGCCAAGAATCTGGTGGCCGCCGGGATCGCCACCGAGCTTGAGGTGCAGATCGCCTATGCCATCGGCATTTCCAAGCCGGTCTCCATCAATGTCAACTCCTTCGGCACCGGCAAGATCAGCGACGAGCGGATCAGGCAGCTCATCAACGAGCATTTTGACCTGCGGCCCAAGGCCATTATTCAGCACCTTGACCTCCTGCGGCCGATTTATCGGAAAACCGCAGCCTACGGCCATTTCGGCCGGGAGCGGGAAGAGTTCACCTGGGAGCGCACCGACAAGGCCGAGGCCTTGAAGGATGCCGCCGGAATCAAATAACCAACGACTCATCCTGCGCCAAGGCGCAGTCAGGAGGAAATACCGATGAAGGCTCCAGCAAAAAAAGCACCAGTAAAAAAGGTCCCTGCCAAAAAAGTACCGGCCAAAAAACTGACCGATTGCAAGGTTGCGGACATGAGTCTGGCCGATTGGGGCCGCAAGGAAATCCGTATCGCGGAAACCGAGATGCCAGGGCTCATGGCCCTGCGCGAGGAATTCGGCAAGAAGAAGCCCCTCAAGGGGGCACGGATCTCCGGTTCCCTGCACATGACCATCCAGACCGCGGTCCTGATCGAGACCCTGGTTGAGCTGGGTGCCCAGGTGCGTTGGGCCTCCTGCAATATCTTTTCCACCCAGGACCATGCCGCCGCCGCCATCGCCGCGGCAGGGATCCCGGTCTATGCCTGGAAGGGGGAAACCATCGAGGAATACTGGTGGTGCACAGAAAAGGCCCTCACCTGGCCGGACGGCAACCCGCCTAATATGATCCTCGACGATGGCGGCGACGCCACCCTGCTGGTGCACAAGGGTGCCGAATTTGAGAAGGGTGGCAAGGTGCCTGCCGCCAAGAAAAGCGACAATGAGGAGTACCAGGCGGTTTTGGCCGTGCTCAAGCAGGACTTTGCCGCGGACAAGAAAAAGTGGACCAACGCTGCCAAGGCTATCCGCGGGGTGACCGAAGAAACCACCACCGGGGTGCATCGCCTCTACCAGATGGAAAAGGCGGGCGGGCTATTGTTCCCGGCGATGAACGTCAATGATTCGGTGACCAAGTCCAAGTTCGACAACCTCTACGGCTGCCGCGAATCCTTGATGGACGGGATCAAGCGCGCCACCGACGTGATGGTGGCCGGCAAGCTTGCGGTGATCCTCGGCTACGGCGACGTGGGCAAGGGCTGTGCCCAGGCCTTCCGCGGCTTGGGAGCGCAGGTTTGGGTAACGGAGATCGACCCGATCTGCGCGCTCCAGGCCGCGATGGAAGGGTACCGGGTGATGACCATGGAAGAGGCCGCAAGCCAGGGCGATATCTTCGTCACCTGCACCGGCAACGAGAAGGTCATCAACCACGGACACATGAAGGCGATGAAGGACGAGGCCATTGTCTGCAATATCGGGCATTTTGATTCGGAGATCGATGTTGCCTCCGTGCGCAAGTACACCTGGGAGAACATCAAACCCCAGGTGGATCACATCATCTTCCCCGACGGCAAGAAGATCACCCTGCTGGCCGAAGGCCGTTTGGTGAACCTGGGCTGCGCCACCGGCCACCCGAGCTTCGTGATGTCCGCCTCCTTCACCAATCAGGTGCTGGCCCAGATCGAGCTTTTTGCCAATGCCAAGAAGTACGAGAAGAAGGTCTATGTATTGCCCAAGGTGCTGGACGAGAAGGTGGCGCGTCTCCATCTCAAGAAGCTCGGCGTGCATCTCTCCGAGCTGTCCAAGGTTCAGGCCGCGTATATCGATGTGCCGGTGGGCGGGCCATACAAGGCGGACCATTACCGCTACTAGTTCATCGTTTTCCCTGCAATGCAAATGGCGCCTTCCCAGTCGGGAGGCGCCATTTTTTGTGGCTTAATGCTCAAGGCTGATACGAGGCGTAGTGTCGGTTCGGTTTCAGCGTGGGATCAATTATGGCCTTGCGGCGTGCAGCCACTGTGCAAAGGTCTGGCCGTTGATCTCCCGAGCGAGCAGATCCTGGAGAAGCGGTTCGACGAGGGGTTGTTCGTCCGGGGCAATGAGGAAGCCGGGAATGGGGCTCGTGGCTTGGCCATAGCCCTCCGCTTGCCCGCTGTGCAGCCCGGCCAGCAGTTCCACCATGGTGCCCCAGCACCCGCCGTTACCCAGATGTTCGATGTATTGCAGCAGGACGGTCGCGCCGGCGAGATACCCCGGCGGCATATCCGCTACGCCGCTGGCGGCGCAGGGGTCCAGGGAGGCAAAAAGTCGGCAGCCAAAGGGGCGCACCGGATAGATGGTGCAGCTTTCCTCCTTGAGAAACGGGCAGGGGCGCAGGTCCCAATTTTCCGGCTCCTCCAGCTCTTCGCCCCGGAGATGGGCGGCGACGAAGGTGTTGGTGGTACATTGCACCGTCCGGCTTGATGGTGCCGAAAATGCGGGGTCAGCCAGTTCGGCTTGGCGACCGGCCTCGGCCAGAAAGGTCATGATCCCCTCCCCTTCCAGGCTGGTCATGGTGACACTCCGGGTGCAGCAGGTGGCGCATCCCTTGTGGCAGGAAAAGGTGAATTTTTCCGCCCATCCGGCAAAGGCGTCGTAAAGGGCGGTGAGCAATTGCTGCTGGATCGAACGGGAAATCATGGTAAGGAGGGTTCCTTTCGCTGAAACTCGGTTTTTCTTTGTGAGCGATGCGTGTTATTCCTGGGCCAGGGAGATATCCCCGGAAATAACGGAATGGATCCGTCCCTGATTATCCCGGATATGGAGAAACCCTTCATCGTCCGGGCCAAGGGAGATGCCGGTGATGATCTTCCCCTGGGTGTTGCCCCAGGAGACCTGGTGACCGGCGTGGATATCCCGTTGTCGCCACTCGGTCAGGATGGCCGGAAAATCGCCCTGTTCGAGCCGAGCCACCGCCAGGTCGAGTTCGGCAAGGATGGCGGCGAGCAGGGGGCCACGGTCATGCGGGATGCCGGTTTCCGCCAGCAGCGAGGTGGCCTTGGATCGGAGTTCGCCCGTAAATGCTTCCGCCGGTATATTCACGTTGAGGCCGATGCCAATCACCACCGCGGTTTGTCCGGCTCCTGATACGGCCTGGGTTTCCGTAAGGATGCCGCCGCATTTCTTGCCGTGCAGGAAGATGTCGTTGGGCCATTTCAGTCCGGGCTGGCAATGGCTGTGCCCTTCCAGAGCTTTGCACAGGGCAAGGCCTGCGGCCAGGGTAAGCTTGGGAAAATCCTCAGGGGAAAGACGCGGGCGCAGGATCAGGGAAAAGTAGAGCCCGGTTCCGGGCGGTGACAGCCAAATTCTGCCTGCAAGACGGCCCCGGCCAGCGGTTTGGTTGTCGGCCACGATCAGGGTCCCGTCTGGGGCTCCGGTGTTGCTCAGGATCAGAGCGAGATCGTTGGTTGAGCCGGTGCTGGTGAAAAACTGGACCGGGTGTCGGCCAAGCTCGCCGCTCAGGATCATGGTTTGCCACAGATTGTCAGGCATGCTTTCTTGAGGAGTTCTCTTTGGGTTTTTTAGTTTATGCCGCTTAAGCGGCCAGTTGTTCAGGCCGCCGGGGTTGGGAAAGTCGAAACATTTCCAAAACGTCTTTTTTCGCGTGGTGCTCCACGGAAGATCAAGTCCTGTCCACGGGGGAGAGGCTGTCTTGCTCTGACAGAAGGGCGTTCCGGCAAACCATCACAGCCGTCGGTTGGATGCGGTGATAATTTTAGCCAAAAAATCTTCATCTATACTCCCCTGTACCGTTGTCTCTTGCATCTGTTCTGCCCAGCCGGCAATTTGACTCAAGGCATCGCGCTGTTCCAAAATGATATTTTCCCAGGCCCTTCGCTCATGAAAAAAAGAATCAATATTCTCCTGCAATACTTGTAGAAGCATCCCTTTGGTTTCTGCACTGAGGCACTGGCTCGCCCCCTCCTGCTCCTCGATAATATTGAGGAATTTGGCCCTGAAGCTGTTATGTGACGAAATGGCGTTCGCGGGGTTCAAGGTCTGTTGATAGGAAAGAATTCGTGCAAGTTTTTTCTTGATATCTTGAGGCCGGACCGGCTTGTCTAAATAATCAAAAGCACCAAGCCGCATGGCCTCGATGGCCGAATCCACCGTGCTGAAGGCGGTTACCATGATGACGGCACAGGCAGGGTTGGACTCCTTGGCGAATTTGATGACATCAAGACCACCCTCAGTAGGGTGCTCGGTGCCGGGCATGTTTTTGTCCGTCACCACGGCATGGAATTGCTGCTCACTTAAAAGCGCGATGGCTGAGGCCGCGTCATGGGCGGTCATGGTTTCGCAGTTTTGATTTTGTAACCCTAGCCGAATAACCTCGCGGGAAGTGGGTTCATCGTCAACGACCAATATACGAATTTTGATATCCATGTCCACTGGCGCAACCATTGTTCTCTCCTTCGGGATACCGATTACAAGGGTCTTTTCTGCGTGCCCGGTGATTTAACCAAAACATCACCGCTCTCAATATATAGCGAGACGGTCCGGGAAATACTGCCACCCGTATCCTGTTTTACCACAGGGATATGAAGGCGATGCAGTGTCTGGAGTATTTCTCGGAGAATCCTTTCGCCAAAGTGAAACGGATTCTTGATTTTTATGACCGCGGCACCACCAACCAATTTGGCTATAATTCCCGAGCTATCCGAGGAAGAGAGACCAGCTGCGGCACAAACTTCCCTCTGCAGCATGGGGACCGCTGAACTGGCATAGTATCCCTTCCCGTGCTTTTTCCCAACATGGCAAAGCGGATCTGGCAGGACAATATGGACAAGCCCCATGGTTCTTGACATCGGATGGTGAAGTATCAAGGCAACGCAGGAACCAAGGGCATAGGTGCGCAAGATATCTTCACGATTATTGGAGACGGCCCAGCCTCCGATTCCTACCACCTTCAGATTGCTCATGTCCTTTTGCGCGTCAATCGATTCTCCAAAGAGGATCATGAGTAATTCATGCTATCATCTTCTCTCCCCGCCCCCAAAAACTCCCAGGGAAAAAAAGGTTCGCCATCACTCCTAAAAAGAGGGCTTAGCGAAAGCCAAGGAGAACCGGGCAGTGATCCGAGCCCATTATATCATTTAAAATAGCAACCTCCGTCACTCGCTTTGTGCTCTTTTGATCCACGCAGAAATAATCGATCCGCCAGCCGAGGTTCCTCTCCCTGGCGTTGAAGCGGTAACTCCACCAAGTGTATCGGCCCGGCTCCTGGTTGAACATCCGAAAGGTGTCCACAAAACCGGTCCCAAGAAACTCGTCCATCCAGGCCCGTTCTTGCGGGGCATAGCCCGGATTCTTTTCGTTCTGTTTGGGGTTGGTCAGGTCGATCTCCTTGTGCGCCACGTTGAAATCCCCGCAGATCACCACCGACTTCTGCTTGGCCAGGGTGTTGGCAAAGGTCTGCAGATCGCGGTTGAACTGGAGTTTGTAGTCCATGCGGAGCAGCCCGTGTTGGGCATTGGGAAAATAGGCGTTTATGAAATAGAAATCAGCAAACTCCAGGGTCAGCACCCTGCCTTCATAATCGTGGTCTTTGTGGTCGATGCCGTAGATCACCGAGAGAGGTTCCTCCTTGCTGTAGGTCGCCACCCCGGCATAGCCTTTTTTCTGGGCGGAAAACCAGTAGGCGGTGTAGCCGGGGATGTTTTTGATCGTTTCCGAAAGTTGCTCCGGCTGGGCCTTGATCTCCTGGAGCGCCACCAGATCGGCGTTCAAATTGGCAAGAATCTCGACAAAGCCCTTTTTTTCCACAGCCCGGAGACCGTTGACGTTCCAGGAAACAAATTTCCGCATGCCAGCCTCATTTTTTTTTCGGCTCTTGCCCTCTATTTTTCGCGGACGTACTCCGAGCTGCGGGCAAAACCGGGCGATGACGCAGCGGTCGCAGTGGGGGGCCACCGGCCTGCAGGTGCCCTGGCCAAAGGCCACCAGGGTGGAGTTGATGCTCAGCCAATATTCGGGGGGCAGCTTTTCCCTGAGCGCCATCTCGGTTTCCAGCGGGGTTTTGGTTTCCACGTATCCCCAGATGTTCATGATCCGGTGGACATGGGTGTCCACGCAGATCGCCGGTTTTTTGAAGGCCACCGCCACCACCAGGTTGGCGGTCTTGCGGCCTACGCCGGGCAGTCGGGTGAGGGGTTCTACTTCGTCGGGGATTTGGTTGTTAAACTCGCTGGCCAACACGCCGGGAAGGCGGGCGAGAAACTTGGCCTTGTTTTTGTAAAATCCCACCGGGAAGATCAGCTTGGTTAGGCGCTCTTCGCTCAAGTCCGCCAGTCCGGCCAGATCCGGAGCTTCCTTGAACAATTTCGCCGCAGCCTTGGCCGTGGTTTCATCTTTGGTCCGGGCCGAGAGGATGGTGGCTACCAGAACCTTGTACGGATCCTTGGTTTGCACGCCAATAAGATCGACAATGGGCACCGCATATCCCGCGACCTCTTTGGCGAGGATTTGTAAAACGTCTGGTATTGAAAATTGCATCATTTACTCCAGGGGAAATGTTGCACAATGCAGCGAGCAAAAGTGTTTGCGCATCATTTTTTATGAATGATGCAGAATGCAATAGCTCTGTTTCAGAGAGAAACAGTTTTTTCTTGACACCACTTTTTGAGAGCAGTAAGCATACCGAAAATTTATGGAAAAAGCCACCGCTGCCGAGGTGGGGAAAGTTGAAGCCTGCCGGATCCAGCGAAGATTGTCCTCGGTTGTATGGCAAACGTTTATCGTGCTGATTCATTATTTATATATTTTTTACTTTGGCTTTAGCAAAGACAAGGAGGAAACAAGGATGCAAGGAACGATCAAGGAAAAGGCGGGGATGCTGTTTGTCTCTCTCATGTGTGCCATTATGTTGAGCCCGGCCTGGGCTTTGGCAAGCGAAGCGGTTGATATGGCACAGATTCCGGCTGCGGGTGATCCGGGTTGGTGGAAGTGGCCGGTGATTCTGCTGTTTGTCACCTTTGTCATGGGCATCATCGCGGTGCTTGGCGGGGTTGGCGGCGGGGTGCTGTTCGTGCCCATTATCGGCGGATTTTTTCCGTTTCACCTTGATTTTGTCCGCGGCGCCGGTCTGCTCGTCGCCCTGTGCGGCGCCTTGGCCGCCGGCCCTGGCCTGCTGAAGGCCAATCTTGCCAGCCTGCGTCTGGCCATGCCGGTGGCGCTCATCGCCTCCACCATGGCCATTGTCGGCGCCATGGTCGGCTTGGCCCTGCCCACCCACATTGTTCAGCTTTCCCTGGGCGGCACCATCCTCGGTATCGTGGCGATCATGCTCACCGCCAAGAAATCAACGGTGCCGGATGTTCCCCATGCGGATGCACTTTCTTCCGCCCTGCGCATCACCGGGGTTTTTTATGAGCCGACCACCAAGGAAGAGATCAACTGGAAGATCCATCGCACCATTCCCGGCTTGCTGACCTTCATCATCATCGGTTTCATGGCCGGGATGTTCGGTCTCGGCGCCGGTTGGGCCAACGTGCCGGTATTGAACCTCATGATGGGCGCCCCGCTCAAGATCAGCGTCGCCACCTCCAAGTTCCTGCTCTCCATTACCGATACCTCCGCCGCCTGGATTTACCTGAACAAGGGGTGCTTGATCCCCATGATCGTTGTGCCTTCGCTCATCGGCATCATGCTGGGTTCGTTCGTCGGGGTGCGCTTATTGAAGGTTGCCAAGCCAACCTTTATTCGTTGGATGGTTATCGTCATTCTCCTCTTTGCCGGCCTGAAAGCGGTACAGAAGGGACTGAGCACCATGGGCTATAACCTATTTTAGACTATTTCCTGGAGGATTCTACCATGTCAAATAAAAATACCCAAGCAACCGAGGAACAGCTCCAGTACGCCGCTATTCTTGAAAAAGGCATGTACGCAGGACTGGCCCTCATGGTCATCACCTTTGCCCTCTATGTGCTGCGCGTTCTGCCGCCGATCGTGCCCCGGAGCGAGATCTCCACCTACTGGAGCATGCCGGTGCACGACTATCTGGTGGCCATCAACACCAATTTTCTCCACTGGGAAACCCTGCCCACCGGCTGGTCCTGGATGAAACTCCTCGGCTATGGCGATTTTTTGAACTTTCTCCCGGTGGCCATCCTTGCCGGGGTCACCATTCTTTGCTACATGGTCATCACTCCGGGGCTTTTCGCCAGGGGCGACAAGGCCATGGCATTCATGGCCATAGCCGAGGCGGTAATTCTGACTCTGGCGGCCAGCGGGCTGCTTTCCGTCGGGCATTGA
Organism: Thiovibrio frasassiensis; assembly: GCF_029607905.1. Classification (NCBI taxonomy): domain Bacteria; kingdom Pseudomonadati; phylum Thermodesulfobacteriota; class Desulfobulbia; order Desulfobulbales; family Thiovibrionaceae; genus Thiovibrio; species Thiovibrio frasassiensis. The sequence goes on along the minus strand of NZ_JAPHEH010000001.1, from coordinate 825,266 downwards.
TTTTTAGAAAATAGGTTCTGAAAAAAGCCATCCCGCCTTGCGGCGGGATGGCTTTTTTTGTTTTATGGTCCAGAGGATAGGGGCGCAGAAACAGGGAATGGTGTTATTCGTAAAGTTTTGGGCTGAGGCAGCCGTTATTGCCCTTGCAGGCCAAGGCGTGCAGGTCTGTTTGCTGGAGCATGGCAGGGGAACGAGGAGGACCGTTTCCCCTTGACCGGTGATGATTTTCCGGTATGATTGGCACTGGTTATTTCTGTTGCGACTCAAGGGAGACGCCTTTCCTGACCCCGCCAACGAAGAAGGAATAAGGATCAATCGTGAAAAGACATTTTAACTTGCTTCGGGAATTTTCGGTCCCCCTGCTTTCCGGGGTTGTGGCCGCCCTGATTTGGGTGAACCTGGATGCCGAAGGCTATCACAGTTTCAACCATGCGCCGCTGTTCGGGCCGCTCAGCTTCCATTTCATCACCAATGAATTGTTCATGGTGTTGTTTTTCGGCATGGCCGCCGTGGAGATCACCCAGAGTTGCGTTCCCGGCGGGGATCTCTATCCCTTGCGCAAGGCGGTGAATCCGCTCTTGGCAACCATGGGCGGGGTGGTCGGGCCGGTGCTTGTCTACTTAGGGCTCAACGCGGTCATCGGCTCCCCCGCACTGCATGGGGGCTGGGGCATTCCCACCGCCACCGACATTGCCCTGGCTTGGTTGGCAGCCAGCTTGGTCTTCGGCAAAAGGCATCCCGCCATCGCTTTTCTGTTGCTGCTGGCCATCGCCGATGACGCCATCGGCTTGGCGATCATCGCGGTCTTTTACCCGGACCCGCTGCATCCCATTGCCCCGCAATGGCTGGGCCTTACTCTTGCCGGTATGGGCATCGCCTTTCTGTTGCGGCAGCGCAAGGCCGCCTCTTATTGGCCCTACCTGCTTATTGGCGGCGTGCTCAGTTGGGTCGGGTTATTCAAGGCCCATGTCCATCCGGCCCTGGCCCTGGCCTTTATTGTGCCCTTTTTGCCCCATCCCCCCAGGGAGCACAAGCATCTTTTCGAGGAAGACCCCCGGGACCTCTCTCCCCTTGCCAGCTTCGAGCATGAATGGAAGGTGGTGGTGGATTTCGGCTTGTTCATGTTCGGTCTGGCCAACGCCGGGGTGGAGTTTTCCGGCATCGGCGTGGCTACTTGGTTGGTTTTTGCTTCTCTCCTGATCGGTAAGACCGGCGGCATCTTCAGCATGGGCATGTTGGGCAAATGGCTGGGGTATCCGCTCCCTTCGCAGGTCGGGAAAAAGGAGCTGTTGCTGGTCGGTCTGATCGGGGGGCTGGGCTTAACGGTGGCCCTGTTCGTGGCCGGCGAGGCGTTTACCGATTTGCGCATTCAGGGCGCGGCCAAGATGGGAGCTTTGTTCAGCGGCGGCTGCGGCATAATTGCCTTTATTGTCGGGAGGCTGATGCAGGTGCGGCGTAAGCCGTGAGCGGCCGGTAATTCGTAGAGCCCCATTTTTTATTGACATGGTTGAGCCAGCCATTGTAAGCACAATGGAGTTTTTCTGTTGAGCCGCCTTGCTGCCTTGCCCAAGTGTGCTGGGGCAAGGGTAACCTCCTCCAGGTAGAATATATCCCTATGAAACAGCGAAAACTGAGAAAGCAAAGCGGTTTTTCCCTGATGGAGCTCTTGATCATCCTGATAATTCTCGGGTTGCTCGCCTCTTTGGTCGGGCCCAAGTTTTTTGGCACCCAGGGAAAGGCCCATCAGAAGACGGCCAAGACCCAGATCGAAATGCTCATGGCAGCCATGGCGGCCTTCCGCCATGACGTGGGCCGCTATCCGACCCAGCAGGAAGGTTTGGCCGCCTTGGCCGCCGATCCGGGGGTGAAGAAATGGGACGGCGCCTACCTGAAAAGGGCCGTGCCCAACGACCCTTGGGGAAATCCCTATCGCTACCGCAATCCCGGCGAGCACGGCGCCGTTGATATCTATTCCTACGGGCGGGATAACCAGCCCGGCGGGGAAAAAGAAAATACCGATATCGGCAGCTGGGAATAACCCTTTCCGCAAGAGGCCCAACTCAGGAAACTGCTCTGGAAGCAGTTCCATCTGAGCCAGGATAAGCCGTTCTCTTTTTATGCCGTGTGGCTATTTCTCCACCAGCCGCTCTAAAATCCTGTAGCTTCGCGCCACCATGTTTCTCGGCTCCACCATGAGTCCGGCCTGGATCATGGCATTGTCGAAGATCTGTTCCACCACGCTGGAAGCGACCTCCCCATCCTTTTCTTTCAACCCGGCCAGCCCCTTGATCAGGGGGTGGGTGGTGTTGATTTCAAGATTCTTGCCGCCGAACTGCTGGAGCCCTTGGCCGGAGGCGCGCATGATCCGTTCCATGCTGCTGGTGACAAAGCCGTCCGGGTTGACCACCATGGCCGGGCTGTCGGTGAGGCGTTTCGAGGCGATGACCTCTTTGACCTGCTCGCCCAGCACCTCCTTCATCCAGGTGGTCAGGGCTGCGGAGTCCGATTCCGGCATGGCCTCAGCCTGGGCTTTTTCCTTGTCCGCCTCGGTTTCTATCGCTGCTTCGGGAAGGTCGAGATCGCCGCAGTCGGCGGAGACCAGTTTTTTCTCTCCAAAGGAGCCGAGGTGGCTCATGGCGAAATCATCGATGGGCTCCAGGGTGTAGAGCACCTCGATATTGCGTTTCTTGAAGGCCTCGATGTAGGGGCCGTTTTCTATGGCTTCCCGGCTGGGGCCGTTGATGTAGAAAATCTCCTTCTGGTCCTCGGGCATGCGTTCCACATATTCGGCCAGGGAGGTGAAGATCCCGTCCTCGGTTTTGGAGGATTCGAAACGCAGGAGCTTGGCAGCCTCTTCGCGGTAGGCGAAGTCCGAGATCACCCCTTCCTTGATGAACATGCCGAAGTTTTTCCAGAACTCGGTGTATTTCTCCGGTTCGCTCTTGGCCAGCTCTTCCAGGAACTTGAGCAACCGTTTGGTCACCACCTTGTTGATCTTGGCGACCAGAGCGCTGTCTTGCAGGGCCTGGCGGGAGATATTGAGCGGCAGGTCTTCGCTGTCGATGACCCCGCGCAGGAAGCGGAGCCATTCCGGAAGGATGGTCTTGCTGTGCTGCTCGATCAAAACCCGCTGGCAGTAGAGATTGACCCCCGGCTCCATGCGCCCGAAACCCATGGCTTCGAGATTCTCCTTGGGGATGAAGAGCAGGGTCTTGATGGCCAGGGGGGCATCCGCGGAAAAATGAAGCCGGGCCAGGGGTTCGTCAAAGGCGTTGGCGATGAATTTGTAAAACTCGGTGTACGCCTCCTCGCTGATCTCGCTCTTGCCCAAGGTCCAGATGGCCTGCACCGTGTTGATTGCCTCGCCCTTGAGTTTGATGGGGAAGGGGACAAAGCTGGAATACTGCTTGATGATGCGGCGGATGGTCTGTTCGTTGGCGTATTCCTTGGCCTCGTCCGTGAGCTCGAGGACAATGGAGGTGCCGCGCCGGATGCCGGGGCACATGGCGATGGTGAAGGTGCCGCCGCCGTCGGAGATCCATTCGTGGCCCATGTCGTCCATGCGGAAGGAGCGGGATTTCACCGTAACCTTTTTGGCGACCATGAAGGCGGCATAAAAACCCACGCCGAACTGGCCGATGAGGTTCACCTCCTTGCGGTCGGTTTCGGAAAGCTTGGTGAAAAAGGTTTTGGAGCCGGAGTGGGCGATGGTGCCCAGATTGGCCTCCAGTTCGCCCCGGTCCATGCCGATGCCGGTATCGGTGATGGTGAGGGTGTTTGCCTTGTCGTCAAATTCGATACTGATTTCCAGGGGGATGTGGCTGTCGAAGACCTCCTGCTCCACCACGCTTTGGTGCCGGAATTTTTCCAGGGCGTCCGCGGCGTTGGAGATCAATTCGCGCAAGAAGATCTCCTTTTCCGTGTAAAGCGAATGGATCACGATATCGAGCATCTTTTTTACTTCGGTCTGAAACTCCTTGGTCTCTGTCTGGGGGGTGGTTTTCTCGGGACTCATTTTTTTTCTCTCTCTGCCTTTGAATCGTTGGGGCCATACGGGCGCGGGCGCCTGTTACCCAAAAAAATGGTTTTTTTCTGTCGAACGCGACAATTGTGGTCAAAATAATCATCACGCTGCTCCTGTCAAGCTGCACCAAGGCGTTGTTTGCTAAGAGTCGCGCGATTTATGCGGCGGATCCCGGCGACTGGCGCAAAACGTAAATGGTGTTGATGCTTTTCTACCGACTCCTATATATTTACAACTGCGCCAGGATATGTGATAATCGCTCCGTTGGGATCGTTTTTGTTTGCCTGCCATGGGCCATGGGCCGGCCCAGACTTTTTGAACCGGGAAAAGCGATGATGGATGTAGCCGCGGAATATGTCAGGGATGTGGAAAAGATTGCCCCGTGTCCGGAGGTGGCTTTGGACGTGTTGTCCATGGCCCATGCCGCGGATTGTTCCATCCCTAAGCTGTCGGAAAAGATAGAGCAGGATCCGGGACTCACCGCCAACATGCTGCACATGGCCAACTCCGCGTATTTTGGCCACATGAAAAAAATCACCTCGGTCAAGGACATCATCGTCCGTATGGGGGTGGATGCGGTCAAGATCATCTCCATCACCAGTGCGTCGGTCGGGTTGCTCAGGTCGCCGCAGGCGGCCTATGCGTTAGGCCGGGGCGAGCTCTGGCGGCATTCCTTTGCTGTTGCCATTCTGGCAAATATCATTGCCCGCAACGCCAAGGCTCGGGATACTTCGGCTATTTATACCGCCGGTCTGCTCCATGACGTGGGCAAGGTGATCCTCGATCGGCCATTGCAGGTGGCGAGCTACAGCCGGGATGAAAACGGCGAGCAGGAACCGCTGCTGACCGTGGAACGGAGGTTGCTGCATACGGACCATGCCGAGGTGGGGATGGCCCTGCTGGAAAAATGGGGCTTGCCCGAGGCGGTTTCGGTGCCGGTTGGTCTGCACCATGATATGACGCAGGCGCAGTCGAAAAGATTGGGCGTCAAGATCATCTATCTGGCCGACCAGTTGGTGCATCTTACCGAATACGATGCAGGCAGTCCCGGGGAATTCTTTTTTGACGTGCTGGCCTATGAGAGCATGAAAGAGGAATTGCCTGAGGTGCCGCATTTTGAAAACAATATGCGTCTGATTATTGAAGAGTTTGTTGATAAATATCAGGATGCCGTCGCCGTATTCAGCCTCTAGTCCGGCACAGGCCGGGAACTCCCCCGTGATTTTGCTGGCCTGGGTCAGCCCCTCTCTCTTTTTTTCTACTTCCGATCTATACGATGAGGGTGCAGCCTTTTAGGCCGCTTCCCCGATCAGCACCGCCTCCTGGATATGCATGAGACGGTCAATGTCCAGGAGGATGGTCACGCCTTCGGCGAGTTTGGCCATGCCCAGCAGGCACTGGCTGTCCGCCGCGCTGCCGAATTTGGGGGGATCTTCCACCTCCTGCTCCTTGATGATAACCACCTCGGAGACCGCATCGACGATGATGCCGATGAGCCGGGAGCCGGTGAGGCCGGAAACCTCTACGACGATAATACAGGTGCGGCTGTCGTACTCCGCGCTCTCCATGCCGAATTTGCCCCGCATGTCCATGACCGGGATGACCTTGTCCCGCAGGTTGATAACCCCTTTGAAAAAGGGTGGCATCTGCGGCAGCTCATGGATGGTCATCAAGCCGATGATCTCCCGGACATCGAGGATGCCGAGGCCGTAACGCTCCTTGCCCAGGGTGAAGATCAGGTATTTTCCCTCGCGGGAGGCAAGGGATTGGTCGATGCCCAGCTTGCGGGCCGCGCCCCGGGGGGCGGCCGCTTCCTGTCCTGCCCCCACTGCTGTGGGCAGAGGCTTGCAAGCGATATCGGCAAAGCGGGTGTCGACAAATTCGGCCAGATTGATCCGCCTTCCGATCTCCATCTTGGAGGTCATGTAATCCTGGATGGTCTCCAGATCTTCCAGGACCGGATAGAGGTTGTCCGTGGTGATTCCCTGGGGATCGGAAAGGACATTGCGGAGCAGCCCGGGTTCGAGGCCGATTTTTTTCTCCGGATCGAGAAAGGCCACGGCGATCTCCGCCGCCTCGTCAACATGGTCCCGGATATAGATGCCGGAGTCCACTAGCATCGTGGTGAACTCCTGCACCGCCTCGGGGTATTTGGTAAGAATCTCTTCCCGGAAAACCACGACGCAGCAAGGATGGTCCTGCCACACCTCGCTGGAGAGGAATTGGCGTTCGGCAATGCCTGCGGTAATGGCGCGTGAGCCGATGGGTTCGGCCACCAAAAAACCGCTGGCCTCGGAGTTTTCCTTTAAAAATTCCGGCATGGCCACCGGCGGCACCACGTCGAAGAGGACGTTGACCGCCTCCTTGCCCGCCACCCCGGGCCGCAACCCCATCTGGGTGAAGTACATGTGGGCGAGCATGTTGTGGATCGACATCTTGTGGGGGATATAAAAGGTCTTGTGCTTAAAAAACTGCTGGTACGGCTTGGCGTATTTGCCGGTCTTGTTGCGTACGCAGATGCTGCCGTTGCGGTGGGCGAAGAGTACCAGCTTGATGGGCACCCCGTAGCTGAAGAGATCCATGGCCATGGGCGCCAGGATAAAGGCCCCATCCACTTCCCCGTTTTCCAGGGCGTTCTGCACCGGGTTCCAGCCGGGCATGCAGAGGGTGTCCAGGCTGAAATGCTGTGGGTTTTTCCGGCCTGCGGCCACCTGATGCTTAAGCACTCCCAGGGCGAGATGGTCGGTGATCTGGATATGGGCCATCTTGAGATGCACCTTGCCCTCGGCGCTCATCTTGGGGCCTTCCTCTTTTTTGGCGACCACTGCCTGCTTCAGGCCAAAAATCTCATCGATGAGGACCTTCAGTTCGTCCGGGGTAAAAGGCTTGGCGACCACGCCGTTGGCCCCGGCCTCTTTGGCTTTGGCGACATAGGCCTTGTCTCCGTGCCCTGTGGCCATGAGAAAGGGGAGGTTCTTGAATGATTCGTGACCGCGCATCCATTGCAGGAGCTGGTAGCCGTCGAAATTGGGCATGGACCAGTCGCTGATGACCAGGGCAATGTCTTTTTCGGCGGTAAGTTTTTCCATGGCGTCGTTGCCGTCTTTTGCCTCGACGATGTTGGTGAAACCAACCTGGCCGAGAATCCTGGCCTCCATCTTGCGCATGGTTCCGGCATCTTCAACAAGTAAGATCTTCATCTGGGGATCAAGAGCCATTGTACTACCTCCTCGTGTCAATATAGAGGAAGAAAATGGTTTCGACAAGAAGGGAGATAAGGCAAAGGGGGAAGGGGAGGGTGGCCGGAGAATTTTTCCGGGCGATCCACTGGCGAAGGTTTTATACTGGGGACGCAAGTCAAAGCGTTCGGCTATTTTTTTTCACCAAAGAACAGGCAACCATGACGGAAAAAATTCTCTACACCATCCGCGAAACCCAGGCGCTGCTCGAGAAAGATGCGGTGCAGCTCGTGGATATCCGTGATCAGGACACCTTTGGTGAGGGGCATATTCCCGGGGCGGTAAACCTGCCGGAGATCTTTTCCTTTTTAAGCGAGAGCAGTCCGGAAGGGTTGGCAGCTTTGCAGAACTCCTTTGCTGCGAGTTTCTCCCGGGTCGGCCTTTCCCATGGGCGGAAGGTGATTTTTTACGAAGACAGTTTTGACACCCGCTATGGTGCTTCCTGTCGCGGCTACTGGCTGGCGCGCTATCTCGGACATCGGGATTGCGGTATTCTTGACGGGGGGTTCTGGGCTTGGTTGCAAGACGGCCTGCCCGAAGAAACTGCCGAGGTGATGCCGACTCCCAGTCGGTTTATCCCCCGTCCCAATGCGACCCTGATGGCCACCAAGGAAGATGTGCTCAAGGCTCTGGGCGATGCACGGGTCATTCTCCTCGACAACCGGGATGCCAACGAATGGTTGGGCCAGACCTCCTCTCCGTACGGTTTCGATTTTGCACCCCGGCGGGGGCGGATTCCCGGCGCCCGCTGGATTGAATGGTACAATTTTATGAGCCGGGAACCGATTCCGGCCTTCCGTCCCGCCCAGGAAGTTCGGGCCTTATGTGCCAGCCAGCAGATATACCCGGACAGCGACATCATTATTTTCTGTTTCAAGGGGTCGCGGGCGGCCAATACCTATGTGGCGCTGAAGCTCGCCGGCTTCAGCAGATTGCGGGTGTACTTCGCCTCCTGGAACGAGTGGGCCAGGGATCCGAGCCTCCCCGTCGAGAGCGGGGAACCGGGGCCCGCTTAGATCCAGTTGCCCTCACCGGGCGGGGGCTTTTTTCTTGCCAGGCCAAGGGAAAAATGGTCAATATGCCACCAGACCCTGAATCATTTCCTCCATAATCATCTCCAAGCAGCCTCTTCCATGGAATTTACCACAATCCTGCTCATCGCCGTGGCTTTGGCCGTGGACGCTTTTGCCGTGGCCCTGGCCGCCGGAGTCAGCCTCTGTCAGGTCAATTCCCGGCAGCTCTTCCGCTTGGCCTTCCATTTCGGTTTTTTCCAGGCCGGGATGAATGTCCTCGGCTGGCTCGGCGGCCTTACGGTCCGCTCGTTCATCGAAGCGTATGCCCACTGGCTCGCCTTTGTGCTCCTTGCCTTTGTGGGGTTGAAGATGATCTGGGAGGCGATCCGGGAGGTGAAGGAGGAGGGGGCGGGCACGGATCCCACCCGGGGGCGGATGTTGATTACCCTTTCGGTCGCCACCAGTATCGATTCCCTGGCCGTGGGTTTGAGTTTTGCCGTGCTGGAGATCAGCGTCTGGTTGCCCGCCCTGATTATCGGCCTGGTTGCCTCGGGACTCACCGCCCTTGGCCTGCGGCTGGGCTGTCTGCTGGGCGGGGCTTCGCGCTTGGGCTCCCGGGCAGAGATCGTAGGCGGACTGGTTCTGCTGGCCATCGGGATCAAAATTCTCCATGAACACGGGGTGTTATAGGTTTTTGCTCCCCCCTTTCCCATACATTTACATTGCATTCTCCAAGGGGCGCTGGTATGTTTTTGCGTCTTGAATTTCCTTTAATTGTAGGAGTCGTTACGCTGTGTTTGTGTGACCTTTTTGTCGCCGTTAACATTGCGCCGGCTCTTTATTCCGTTTGGTGGCCATCCAGATGACGACCCTGTCTGGCCATCACGGCTTACTGTTAATAACACCCTGCGGCCCAGCCGCCGGTTATCGGAGAATCTGTGATGAGTATTCGAGAAGATGCGATCAGGGGCACGGTTACCCCTCTTTTTGAAAATTGTGCCGCCAACGAGAATGTTACGGTTCAGGCCCTGATGCAGGGGGTGGCCGCGGGGACGATCTGCATCCCCAAGAACAAGAACCACCAGTTTGACCGGATCATGGCGGTGGGCAAGGGTTTGTCCACCAAGGTCAACGCCAATATCGGCTCTTCCAAGGATTATCCCGAGGTGAGTCAGGAGCTGCAGAAGCTCTGCGTCTGCCTCAAGGCCGGAGCCGACACGGTGATGGACCTTTCCATGGGCGGCGAGTTGGACGCCATCCGGCAGGAGATCCTGAAGAGCTGTCCCATTCCCTTGGGTACCGTGCCCATTTATCAGTCCATTGCCGAGGTGGTGGAGAAGCAGAAGAAGAAGATCGGTGAGGTCACCGTTGCCCAGATGTTCAAGGGCATTGAGCAGCAGGCCAAGGACGGGGTCGATTTCATGACCATCCATTCCGGCATCACCCGCTCCACCATGGACCGGGTCCGCAACCACAAGCGGCTCATGGGCGTGGTCAGCCGGGGCGGCTCCTTTACCATCGAGTGGATGAGCTTCAACAACAAAGAAAACCCCATGTACGAACATTTTGACGAGCTGCTGGCTCTCCTCAAGGAGCACGAGGTCACCCTGAGCCTGGGCGACGGCATCCGTCCCGGTTGCCTGGCGGACGCCACCGACCGGGGCCAGATCCAGGAGCTGATCCATCTCGGTGAACTGACCCAGCGTGCTTGGGAGGCCGGGGTGCAGGTGATGGTTGAAGGGCCGGGCCATATGCCCTTAAACCAGATTCAGGCCAATATCCTCCTCCAGAAACAGCTCTGCCACGGGGCGCCTTTTTATGTGTTGGGTCCTCTGGTTACGGATATTGCTCCGGGCTACGACCATATCACCGGCGCCATCGGCGGCGCCATTGCCGGGGCGGCTGGCGCCGACTTTCTCTGCTATGTCACCCCGGCCGAGCATCTTAAGCTGCCCAGCGCCGAGGATGTGCACGAGGGGGTCATGGCCTCCCGCATTGCCGCACATGCCGCCGATATCGCCAAGGGGCTGCCCGGCGCCATCGAGAAGGATATCGCCATGGCCAAGTGCCGCAACAATCTGGATTGGAAAGGCCAGATCGATCTTTCCATCGATCCGGAAAAGGCCCGGCGTTTCCGGGAGGAGGGGAGTTCCTACAAGGGTGACGCTTGCAGCATGTGCGGCTCATACTGCGCCATCAAGGTGTACAAGCAGGCCACCGCGCCGGATCGACTGCAGAAATAATCAGCAGAGAAGGAGGACGTACCGCCATGACCGAATTCCTGGGGCAGATTGTCGATTTTGTCAACAGCACCAATATCCCGCAACAGCTGCACGAGGTGGATGTCAAGGGTCTTTTCAGCAACACCTGGTTCCTGGTCCCCCTCATCGCTTTTATCTGTTACAACCTCTACAAACAGGCGATGAACACCCTGGTTATGACCGGGTTGGGCTTCGGCCTCTGGCTCTTCAGCGGCAGCCGCTACATGGAGAATCTGGTGGTGGGCGACAAGCTTCAGCTGGACAAGGTGCTGCCCGTGGCCGGGGTCTTCATCGGGGCCATCGCCATTGCCATCTATTTCCTCTTCATGCGCTCCGACTGATTTTTAGGGGTGCAACAACCGTGAGTAACCGGATCGAGGAAATCCATACCCGTCTTTTCGACCATTTTGGCGCCCAGCACTGGTGGCCCGGCGAAACCCCCTTCGAGATCATGCTGGGGGCGGTTCTGACCCAGAATACCAGCTGGCGCAATGTGAGCATGGTCATCGAGGGGTTGCGCCGGGAGGGGTTGCTCTCCTTTGCAGCCCTGGATGCCTTGCCGCTCGAGGCGCTTGCCGAAAAGATCCGGCCTTCCGGGTATTACAATCAGAAGGCCAAACGGATCAAGGGTCTCTTTGCCGCCATCCGGGAAGACAGCGGAAGTCTTGAGGAATTTTTCGCGCAGGAGACCCAGACCCTTCGGGAAAAGCTTTTGGCCATCAAGGGCATCGGCCCGGAAACCGCCGATTCCATCACCCTCTATGCTGCGGCCAAACCGGTGTTCGTGGTGGATGCCTACACCTACCGCATCCTGCTCCGGCATGACCTCATTGCGGAAGACGCCGGCTATGAAGAGATTCAGGATCTCTTCCTGAGCAAGCTGCCCGCCGAGGCCCAGCTCTTTAACGAGTACCATGCCCTCTTGGTCCGTCTCGCCAAGGAATATTGCAAGAAATCAAACCCCCTCTGTGATAGTTGTCCCCTGCAGGGGTTCTAGTCCTCTGGCTTCTGCCATTCCCTCCGCGCGCTCTGTTTTCGATTGACACGGCTTTCTAAAACCAAGTAAAGAGCTCTTGCAGGATTGAATTGTCTTGGGGCGGTGCGTACCCTTGATTTTCTTCTCACCTTCCCCTATCCTCTCTTTTCAACCCCGCCCAATGAGTGTTATGTTTCCGGAGCTGGCTTGGGCTGTCCCTCAATAATGAGGCGCGGACCGGGCCAATTCCGTCCCGGACAGGAGGCGTACTGACATGCTTACCGTGTACAAGCGCTTTGACCATCAGCTGCAGATCGTCACAGACAGTGGGCCGGTGCCAAGATCCTGGATCCGGATGGTCAACCCGACTCCGGATGAAATTCGTACGGTTTCCGAGGCGACCAAGGTGCCGGAGGACCTGCTCCGTGCCGCACTGGACTCGGAAGAACGCTCCCGTATCGAAATCGAAGATAACTGCATGCTGGTGCTCACCAACTTCCCGATGCTGCGCGGGCCGGACATGTACGACACCCTGCCGTTGGGCATCATCCTGACCCCGGACCAGGTCATTACCGTCTCCCTGGAAGAAACCGAGATCCTGCCCGGCAATATCGTTGGCCCCGGGGCACCGGCCTATTACAACACCGGCAAGCGCACCCGCTTCCTCTTTCAGATTCTCTACAAGACCGCCAAGGTCTATCTGCGCTTCATCCATCAGATCAACCGGCAGACCGATGAAATCGAGCGCCATCTGCGGAAATCGATGAATAATGCCGAGGTGTTCCGGCTGTTCGACATGGAAAAAGGCCTCACCTATTTTACGGTTGCCTTACGTTCCAACGGTCTGGTTCTGGAGCGGCTGATGCGACTCAGGAAGAACAGCGCCCTGCAGCACTTGTTGCCGCAGTACGAAGAGGATGAGGATATTCTCGAGGATGCCATCATCGAAAACCGTCAGGCCCTGGAGATGGTCCAGATGTATTCCGATATATTGAGCGGCATGATGGATGCCTTCACCTCGGTCATTTCCAATAATCTCAACCAGGTGATGAAGCTGCTCGCCTCCATCACCATCCTGATTTCCACTCCGACCATGATCTCCAGCTTCTGGGGGATGAATGTGGGGGTGCCCTTCCTGGATCAGCAGATGGGCTTCTGGGTCGTCCTCGGGATCTCCATCGTACTCACCGGCTTGGCGGGTTTTGTGCTCTGGCGAAAACGGATGTTTTAGGGGGATTCTTCAGGCGTCAGGGGGGGTGTCCCTCCGGTGCTGGTCCCCTTCCTTTCCGCTGGGGTTCGTTCTTGGCGGGGCTGGCTCTCCCGCCGGATGAGCTGCTGGCAAACACCCCGAATGATCTTGATCTCCTTTGCTTTGAGCCCGATCCGTCCCAGAAATTGGCGGATGCTCTTCATCCAGTAGTCATCCTCCCCTTCTTGCAAAAAACCGCTGCTCGTAAGCGCCTCTTCCACGTGTCCGAACATGGCCTCCAGCTCCCGCTTGTCCCCCTGTTTGGCTGCCGCCTTGGGCAAACCGTTTCGGCTCGCCGCTTCGAGCACGCTGTAATGGAGCTCATGGCAGAGAATGGCTACGGCCTGGGCCAGGTTGAGGGAGGAGAAATCCAGGGTTGGGATGGTGGTGATCTGGTTGCAGTAGCGAAGTTCTTCGTTGGCCAACCCCCGGTTTTCCGGGCCGAAGAGCAGGGCGACCCGGTTGTTTTTGAGCTGGGGCAGAACCTCGTTCATGAGCTGCCTGGGGCTGTTGACCGTGCTTCGCTTTTTGCCCTGGCGGGCGGAGGTGCCCAGCACCCAGCCGAAGGGGGCCAGGGCCTCATCCAACTCCTGCTGGTGTTGCAGATTGTCGATGAGATGGGCCGCCTTGGCGGTGGCGAGCCTGAGCATCCTCTCGCGGTCGGGCATGTCCCGGCAGACCACAATGAGTTGGCCAATCCCCATGTTTGCCGCGGTTCTCGCCGCCGAGCCGATATTTTCGGCAAACTTGGGGGAGACCAGGACGATGGCCACCTGCCCCATCAGCTCCCGCACCGTATCCTGGATCGCCTCGCTCATTTGCTGTGAACGGCACGCTTTCTTGGTTGGGCAACGGGTTTTTTTCTCCCCTTACCCTCGCCTTTATTCTCGCTCGCTTTGCGCTTGCGTGGGGCAGGCGGGATCAGGTCCGTGGCGCGGGCCAGCTTTTCCTCCACGCTGAAATTGATCCTGCGCCGTGGGATTTCCACGCTGGTAAGCCGCACCCGCACCAGATCGCCGATCTGGAAGACGGTTTTGCTTCTCTGGCCGATGAGCCGGTGACGGCCCTCCTCCAATTCGTAATAATCGTCGCGCATCTCGGTGATGGGCACGGCGCCGTTGACAAAGACCTCGGTCAGCTCAACGAACAAGCCGAAGGCGGTGACCCCGGAAATAATGGCCTCAAAGGTCTCGTCGATCTTGTCGGCCATGAAGTGAACTTGGAGCCGTTCCATCATCTCCCGGTCCGCCTCCACCGCTATCCGTTCCCGTTTGGAAAGAAATCCGCCGGCCTCTTCGGTGGACACCGTCTCGGGGCCGGGTTTTCCCCCCCCCTTCTTCTGCAGGCTTGCCGCCAGCGCCCTATGGACCATGAGATCCGGATATCTGCGGATGGGTGAGGTGAAATGGGTGTAGTTGGTGGCGGCCAACCCGAAATGGCCGAGGTTTTGCGGGGAGTAACGGGCCTGCTGCATGGTGCGGAGCAGGAGATTGCTGATGATGTATTCCTGCGGGGTGCCGGCGGCCATGGCCAGTACCTGGCCGAACCACTTGGGCGAGCCGTCGCCTTCATCCACATTCAAGCCCATGCTTTGGGCAAACTCGGTGAATTCGGCCACCTTGATCGGGTCGGGTGGTTCGTGGATCCGGTAGAGGGAGTCGATCTTGCCTTCGGTCTGGGTCTCGGCCACCGCCTCGTTGGCGGCGAGCATGAACTCTTCGATGAGCTTGTGGGCCTGATTGCGCTCGCTCCGCTTGATGGTCTGCACGGTGTTGTCTTCGCCCAGTACCGCCAAGGGCTCCGGTAGCTCAAAGCCGATGCTTCCCCGCTTGATCCGTCGCTTTTCCAATTCCAAAGCCAGGCACCCCATCATCTCCAGAGCCGGGATGATATCGGCGTACTGGTTCAGGACAGCGGGGTCGCGATCCGTCAGCACCTGTTTGACCGTGGTGTAGGTGAGACGATGCCGACTGCGGATGATACTCTTCATGAACCGTTTTCCCAGCCGCTTGCCGTGCGCGTCAAAATCAAGCACTGCGGTGAAGGTGTAGCGGTCTTCGTTGGGCACCAGGCTACAGAGGTTGTTGGACAACCGTTCCGGCAGCATGGGGATGACCCGGGTGGGAAAATAGACGCTGGTGCCGCGCTGGTATGCCTCGACATCCACCGGGGTATGCGGCCGGACATAATGGCTGACATCGGCGATGGAGACATAGAGTCGGTAGCCGTTTTTCAGGGACTCGATGGCCACGGCGTCGTCAAAGTCCCGGGCCGTTTCTCCGTCGATGGTCACATGGACCACCCCGCGCAGATCGGTGCGGGAGGCGGTCATCTTCACCTCCGGATCAAGACTCTCGACCTGTCCGGTCACCTCTGCGCTGAAGGCATGGGGCAGATCAAACTTGCGGATGACCATTTCGGTCTGGACCTGGATATCCTTAGGATTGCCCAGGACCTCGAGGATGATGCCGTCCAGGTTGCGCTGCCCGGCGGCAAAGGAGGTCACCTCGGCCAAGACCGCATCGCCGTTTTTGGCCCCCCGGCTATCCTCCTTGCGGATGACCAGATTGTAGGGGAAGCGACTGTCCTCCGGGATCACCAGCCCGGTAACGCCGCCGGCCATGTAGACCCCGACCAGCCGGCTGGTGGCCCGGTTCAAGACCGCGATCACCCGGCCCTCGTAACGGCCCTGGCGGCGGCTCATCAACTGGACCAGGACCTTGTCGCTGTGGGCCGCGCCGCCCAGCATGCCGGGAGGGATAAAGACGTCTTGGTCGATCTCCAGTTCCGGGGGCGCCTCGGCGGGGGAAACAAAACCGTAGCCCTTGGGGTTGACGCTGATCTGACCTCCAAAAAGCTCCGCGCTTTTGCGCAGGGCAAAGGTGTCCCGTTTACAGGAAAGAACCTTGCGGCGACAGAGATCCTCCAGCACCCCCAACACCTCCTGGCGGTGGCTCTTGCTCAAGCCCAGGGCGGCAAAGAGGTCTTGGCCTGAAAGCGGCATCTCCGCAGTGAAAAGCTTGCCCAGGATCTCCCCTTCAAAGCGGGCTTCCTGCTGGTGACGCGGCACTCTAGTGCCTTCGCGCTGCCGTTTTCCCGGCCGCCCCTGTTTGCTGCGGAAAACTTTTCTTCTCTGTGTCACAGGCTTACCTCTCCCGGCTATTTTTTTGAAGAAATGAAAAATCATTGCACAAGGGCGGAGAACAAAATACCCTTATAAAATAACCTGACAACTGTGATTATAGCTTATTTGCAGGGACAGATCATCCATATTACCCATGACCGGATAAGAAAGACAGCGACCACACATGGCAGCCAGCAAAAAATTTAACATAGCCGCGTACTGTGAGCGCATGGAGGAGATTCTCGGCGGTCAGGAAGGTCCGGCAAAAATCTTCTGGGAGGCGCTCTCCTTTGCGGTTTCCGCCCATCAGGACCAGCGGCGCAAGTCCGGCGAGGTCTATGTCAGCCATCCCCTCCAGGTGGCGAAGATCCTGGTGGAGGAGCTGGACATCCGCGATCCGGAGTTGCTGGCCGCCGCCGTGCTCCACGACACGGTGGAGGATGTGCCCGAGGTAACCAGCGAGGTGATCGGCGAGATCTTCGGCAAGAATATCGAGATCATTGTCGATGCCTGCACCAAGATCGCCAACTTCTCCGGAGACAAGCAGACCTTTTACAAATTGGTCCATCGCAAGCTTTTCTCCGGGGCCGCCGCCCATCTTGAGGTGCTCTTGATCAAGCTGGCCGACCGGTTGCATAACCTGCGCACCATGGATTCCATGCCCAAGGGCAAGCGGCAGAAAATCGCCGAGGAAACCCTGGATATTTATGCGCCCCTGGCCAAGGTCATGGGACTCAACACCGTCAAGCGCGAACTCTACACCTTGGCGCTGATGTATAAGTTTCCCCGGCAGAGCCAGAAGGTGCTTGCCGCCATCAAGCGGTTGCAGGGCAGTGAAGAGGTGCAGGCCATCAAGCGCACCCTGGAAGAGCGGCTGAAGGAGGTGTGGATCACCCATGAAATCCGCCTCAATCCCAAAGGGCTCTGGGCGTACTTTGACCCGGCCCAGAAGGTTCTGCACAAAACCGTCGCCAACCCCCTGGAATTTATCATCGTTACCAACGATGTGCAAACCTGCTACCGGATTCTCGGGGTCATCCACCAAAATTATCCGCCCATCCCCAGGACCATCAGGGATTTCATCGCCAATCCCAAGGCCACCGGCTACCAGAGCCTGCATACCCGCGCCAACATCAAGGGGCGCAACTACCTCTTCAAGATCCGCACCACCGAGATGACCCACTCCTCCCGCACCGGCTTGGTGGGGGAATGGTTTGCCCACAAAACGGTGCCGACCAGCTTTGAGGTGGAATTGCGGGAGATGCTGGATATTCTCGGAACGGACGAGGATCTCTCCTACCGGGAGATGATCGCGGTCAGCGGCAAGAAGGCGATCTACACCTATACCCCCAAAGGCGACCCCATTGAGTTGCCCGCCCGCAGTATCGTCCTCGATTTCGCCTTCAAGGTGCACACCGATGTGGGCAAGCGGTGCATCAAGGCCAAGATCGGCAAGCGGCAGGTGGAGCCGGACGCCCTGCTTGAAGACGGCGATCAGGTGGAGATCATCTGCCAGAAGGATCCGGTCCGTTTCGAGCCGGATCTTCAGCAGCGCTGTCAGACCCCCCGGGCCCGGGCGGAGCTCTCCAAGCTGTTCCGCCAGCGGCGTGAGGATTTGGCCCGGATGATCGGCGAGAGCATTCTCCGCCAGGAACTCAAACGCTACGGCCTGCCCTATGAAATCCTTGAAAAACCTGGGATGGCCGGCCTCATGGCTCCTCTGGGGGCAAGGGATCTGTCGGAGCTCTTTCTCGGCCTGGGCGAAGGAAGACTCCGCCTGCGCGAACTGATCAACGAAATCAAAGTCCGGCTTTATTCCGGGAAAGAAACCCTGGAGCCTCCCACCGGCAGCCTGAACCGTATCGAACTTGCCACCCTGGACCCTGCCTGCATTAAATTTTCCCGCTGCTGCAATCCGGTGCCCACGGAAAAGGGGTTGTACGGCCTGCTCAGCGAGCGCGGGCTCTCCATCCACCAGAAGGAGTGCGGGACCATCACCTCTCTCCATGTGCAGCGGGAAGACGTGGTTGAGGTGCGCTGGCGGCTCAAGGAAACGGTGGTGCCCAAGCTGCAGACCATTCTCGTTTTGGAGGCCCCGTCCCGCAACCGTCTCCTGATGATGCTGGGCGTGGCCCCGGAAGAGATGAAGATCACAGAGATTGCTCTTCTTTCCAGCCAGCCGTCGCGGACCTCTGCCTGGCAGATAAACTTTCAGGTCGATACCCTGCAAGGACTCAAGAATATCCTCGGCCACCTGAACAAGACCGGGATGGCCTTTGAATTCGGGCTGGAACAGTAGTAACCGTTCAGCAGCACCACATCAGCCTCGCAGTCTCGTTGTGCTCGCTGAGCTGTCATCGGCCCGCTCATGTGCAACAGCACACTGTGCAGGCCTCTTGGTAGGCACTGCTGCCGACAATTGACACGCGCATCTGCGGCAGCAGCGAAGCGGCGCTGCGGAACGCTTACTTGCCGAAAACCATTATCAGTAGAACATCACAGAAGCTAAAAATCCCCTCTCCCCTTGCGGGAGAGGGTTAGGGTGAGGGGGAACGCCATGATTGCGATGGTGTGGCAAGTTCACCCACCCCCAGCCCCTCCCGTCAAGGGAGGGGGGGTAACACAACAATCCTCAGTACCCTAGAGCTTTTCCCCCATGGCCAGATCTTCAAGACCGTCCCGATCGAGAATGGTGATCTGCGGGCCATCGCTGCTGATCAAGCCCTGTTTTCCCAGTTTGCTGAGGATGCGGGAGAGGGTTTCCGGGATGGTGCCCAGCAGGCTGGCCAGCTGCGCCTTGCCGATATTGAGCTTTACCGTGTCGCTGTCCCCCTGTTGGGTGCTGAGGTAGAGGAGGTGGGCCGCCACCCGTCCCGGCACCTCCTTGAGCGAGAGATCCTCGATCAGATGGGCAAACTTCTTGAGCCGCATGGACAGGGCGGCCAGCATGTTCATGGCCAGGGCCGGATTGGCCTGGATCAACTCGATGAAGGCGTGGCGCGGAATGAAGATGGTCCTGCTTTTTTCCAGGGCCAGGGCATGGGCCGGGAAGGTCGAGCCGATAAAGACGGCGGCCTCGGCAAAGGGCTCGCCCGGGCCGAAGATATGGAGGATCTGCTCCTTGCCCTCAATGGAAAGTTTGTAGATCTTGACCAATCCCTCCATGACCACATAGAACCCGGTCCCCGGATCGCCTTCGGCAAAGATACTCTGGCCTCGGGCATAGTCCTGCAGGGTGATGATCATGGCCAGTTCATCATACTGGGGTGCGGTCAGGCCGGCAAAGAGCGGGACCTGTTTGAGAAAAGACATAAGCTCCATGGGATTACTCCTTCTTGGTCGGCAGACAAGCCATGGCCCAGGCCAGATTGTCTGCAAAAAAACAGAGTACGGAAATGGGCGGCGGGCAGGGGGGGTGCTCCCGCTCCGCAGCAAAGGTCAGCAACAGCGGTTCTTGCGGGGTGGGGTGCTCGCCGTGTATTGCAAGCAAGCGGATCTCTAGGAATCCAAGCAGGGGGGTGGCCCGGACCATTTTACGCACCGCTTCCTTGGCCGACCAGAGCAGGGTCAGGCGTTGGCCTTCGCTCAAGGATTGGGGCAGTCCGGCGTGGAGAAGCGCTTCTTCTTCCGGCGAGGCAAAGCGCTGCCTGACCGTGTGGATTTTTGTCCGCACCTCTTGGATGTCGAGTCCGCAGGGGAGGTTTGCCGCCAAGGCTGCGGCCATGCCGCCGCTATGGGAGATGGAGATGCATGGGGCACCACCCGGCGGAGCTGTGGCCAGATAGGGGCGGCCAGCGTCTTCGGTTCGGAGCACGAAATCGTGCCAGTTTGGCTCTGGCCCGCCGAGAACTGCTGCCGCCGCCCATTTGGCGGCCATTCGTCCACCAAGCCACTCAACGCGCCGCTTTTCCTGGCTAAATCCTTGCCATTGTCCCAACTCGTCTGGATGCAGATACTTGCCGGCCAGAGCAGGAAGGTCGGCGCACTGCTCCAGGCCGGAAAGCACCACCCCTCCAAGCCGTAGCCGGGCCTCCGGGGGGAAATGGTGCTGCCAGCACGGCCAGTATTCTTCAGAAATGGCCTGGACAAACGCCATTATGCCCTCCTTTCATAAAAATCCTTGCCCTTGTCCGCAAGTTTTTGTAATCCGTAAGAAACCATGCAACAGGGATCAATCATGACCGCAATCGATTTCGGCGTCATCGCCATCTTTCTCCTCTTTCTTGTCCGCGGCGTATGGATCGGCTTTGTCCGGCAGCTGGCCTCCCTGGCCGCGCTCATTCTCGGCTACCTTTTTGCCGGGCGCTATTACGAGCAGATCAGCCCGCGTCTTTCCTCGCTGATTCCCTCGCCCCAGCTCTGTTTCCTCGTGACCTACGCCCTGTTGTTTCTCGCGGTATTTGTGGGCGTTCTCGCCTTGGGTTTTGTGCTCAAAAAGGTGATGAGCATTTCCCTGCTCGGTTGGTTTGATCGCTTTATGGGCGGGATTTTCGGTCTGGTCAAGGCGGGGGTGCTGACCTCCGTTTTTTTCATGGTGATCTCCGGGCTGCTGGCGGATTCCAACCCGCTGATCACCGGTTCCCTGGCTGCGCCCTATCTTTCCAAAAGTTCCACCTTTCTGCTTTCCTTTGTCTCGGACCAGAATCTGCAACGTCATCTCCTTCCCAGAGAGCCTGCCATTGATTTTTCCGCCACGGTGATACCAGCGGGCCAGCCGCTCCGGCTTGATTCCGCAATAAAAGCCAAATAAGATCAGCTGATTCACCACTGTTGTGCGGACAAGCCCCAAGCGCTTCCAGCGCCGGGCCGAGGTGGAGGCCGGAGCGCTGAGCAGGGCGATTTTGCCGATTTTCCGCAAGCGGAGCACCAGCTCAACATCTTCCAGCAGGGGCAGCTCCCGGAAACCTCCCATGGCCAGGAACCGGCTGGCGGGCAAAAACAGCGCCTGATCTCCGTAGGGAAGTCCGAACCAGGCCGCTCGCCAATTGGTGCACTGCTCAAGCAGCCGAAAGCGCCAGCCTGTGGCGTCAATGGCGAAGCGGAAGGCGCCGGCCACGATGCCTGGGTGGTCGAGGGCTGCGCGGATCTGGGCAACAAACCCCTTCGGCAGCCGGGTATCGGCATGGAGAAAGAGCAGCATCCGACCGTTCGCCGCCCGTGCCCCGGCGTTTTGCTGGCTGCCGCGCCCGAGGGGGGCGGAAATCACCCTGGCACCGGCAGCGGTGGCTTCGGCCACGGTCCGATCCTGACTGCCGCCATCGGCGACAATCACCTCCACTCCCGGCAGCCCGACCAGCCCGGCCACGGTTTGGCCGAGGCAAAGAGCCTCATTGAGGGTCGGGATGATGATCGAAATGTCGCAGGTCTTCCGGGCGGTCGACATCGGCAAGGGTTTCCAGAGTATGGGTGGAAAGATTCAAGGTCTGCGCCTGTTTCATGGTTGCGGCCAGCACCTCGCCGCTGCCCCAGGGGATATCCTGAAAAAGGGCGGGCGCTGGCCGGTTGAGGCCAAGAAGATAATAGCCGCCGTCCCTGGCAGGGCCGAGGACCAGATCTTGGTTTTTCAGGGCGGTAAAGGCCCGGGCGAAGAGGGCAGGGGTGAGGCTGGGGCAATCGGCGCCGATTACCACCACCCGTTGCGCTCCTTGGGCAAAGGCTTGGCTGAAGGCCCGCTGCAACCGGTCTCCTAGGTTTCCCCCCCCCTGGTCCAGACAGGGGATGCTGCTTTTGGCAAGCCAACCCTCCATGGCCTGCTGGTTTCCGTCGGCATAGCGAATTTCGGCGCTGATCGGATATTGGCTCGCAAACTCTGCCATCCGGGCGACAATCGTTTCGCTCATCCGCCGCTGGAGTGCGGCCGCGCCTTGAGGTCCCAAGGCCGGAATCAGCCTGGTTTTTGTCCGGCCCGGTTCGGGGTACCTGGTAAAAAGAATGAGCCGCGCCTGGCTGTTGTTGTCCATTGTTCGTCTATTTTTTGGGATGGGGAACTTCTTGCCGCCCATCCTCTTCTCCGCTATATTGTTAGCAAGACTCTCTTCCCAATAACCACTCACCATACCAGCCATCCCGTGACCGTCAAAAGAAAAAAGAAAACTCCGGATCCCTCTTCATATCGAAAAAGAACCTACCGGAACCGTGTTGATCATGGTGCGCTGGTCAGCTTTGAGGTGCGGATCAGGGAGACGGACCTGCAGATTCTTGCCGGGAAAGATCTTCGCGATACGGCCGGAGCTGCTGTGTTTCAGTATCGCAGCCAGCTGGAAAGTTATATCGCCCGGCATCCAGAATTTGCAACGGTTCTGACCCCGCTCCCTGGTGATCCTACGGCTCCGCCCATTGTCAAGAGTATGCTTGGTGCGGGTCTGGCGGCGGAGGTCGGGCCCATGGCCGCGGTGGCCGGGGCCATCGCCGAGTATGTCGGGCGGGATCTTCTGGCTGCGGGGGCTGGGGAGGTGGTGGTGGAAAACGGCGGCGATATCTTTTTTTGCCGCAACCGGGAGAGCGTGGTCGGCATCTTTGCCGGAGCCTCGCCGCTCAGCAACCGGGTGGGGTTGAAGATCCCGGCCAGGTGCATGCCCCTTGGGATCTGCACCTCTTCCGGCACCGTGGGCCATTCCTTGAGTCTGGGCGAGGCCGACGCCGTCACGGTGCTGGCCAAGGATACCGCCCTGGCCGACGCAGTGGCCACCTTGGTCGGCAACGCGGTGCAACCGGGGCAGAGCCTCGATGCCGCGCTGGCCAAGGGGGCTGCCATCCCGGGGGTTCTGGGAGTGGTTATTATTCGGGGGGAGGAGCTGGGCGCCTGGGGCGAGGTTGAGCTGGTGCCGCTGTAACCGTTCAGGGCCACCGGAACAGGTGAACAAACAATTCAGGCTATTGCCCCGCAGGCTCCGCAACGATCACCGGGATTTTGACCGTGAAGCTCGTGCCCTTGCCCACCTCGCTTTCCACCTGGATATCGCCGTGGTGGTTCTTGACCACGATGTCGTAGACAATGCTCAACCCCAAGCCCGTGCCCTTGCCCACCTCTTTGCTGGTGTAGAACGGTTCGAAGATCCGCTTGATCTTGTCCTCGGGAATCCCGCTGCCGGTGTCGGAGATGCGGGTATAAATCCAATCCTGGTCACCCCAGGTTTTTATCTTGATTTCCCCCCTGGTTTCAATGGCCTGGGCCGCATTGACCAGCAGGTTCATAAACATCTGGTTGAGCTGCTGCGGGTTGCAGACCGTCGGGGGCAGCTCCCCGTATTCTTTTTTCACCTCGCATTTGTACTTGAGCTCGTTCCAGACAATATTGAGGGTGGAGTCCAGGCATTCGTTGATGTCGGCGGCCACCCGTTCGGCCTGATCGACCCGGGAAAAATTCTTGAGCCCTTGGACTATTTTTTTGACCCGGTCTGCGCCGTCCAGAGATTCTTCCACCAGATGCAGGGCGTCGTCCATGATGTAGTCAATCTTAAGCTTTTTACGCAGGGCAGCCAACTCCTCGTCCGGTGGTTCCTGTGGGAGTTTTGCTTCAAGCGCCCGGATAAACTCGGTGATCCGCTCCAGATATTTTGCCAATGAGCTGAGATTGCTGCCAATAAAGCCCATGGGGTTATTGATCTCGTGGGCAACGCCAGCGGCCAATTGTCCCACCGAAGCCATCTTTTCCTGCTGCAGGATCTGGGCCTGGCTCTGTTTGAGGGTGTCGTGGGCCAGGGCAAGATTGCGCTGCTGGCGGTGCAGCTGGTCGTTAGACGCGGCCAGTTCCTCGGCAAGGGTGTGTGCCTCGGAAAAGGCCTTTTCCATGGCCAGCTCATTTGCAAGCTTTTCGGTAATATCCCGAAAGGATTCCAGAATGCCGATGAAGGTGCCGTTGATGTCATGGAGAGGGACGGCAATAATCCAGCAGTTGATGATTTTCCCGGTGGGGCTTTCTTGGGCTGATTCATATTCAACCCGCTTCTTACCGGCCCGGATCTGTTGCAGGGGGCATTTTTTCTTGTTGCAGTAAGGGCTCCAGGAGATTTCATGGCATTTTTTGCCCAGGATATCCTCTTTGTCCATGCCCGTCATGGCGGCAAAGGTTTTGTTGATCCGGACGATGTTGCAATTATTGTCAACAATCCGCATGCCGTCGGCGGCGACATCCAATATTTGGGCGAGAAAGAGATTGGCGGATTTGACCTTTTGTTCCGCCTCTTCCCGTTGACGCAGGAATAGCTCCGCTTGCCGGAAAAGATAGGCGATTGCCCCGAAGATAAAAAGAGTCATGCCGGCAAGAAGCATTCCCGTCTTGCCGAAGAGTGCTTGGCGTAGCCGAGCCTTTGTCCGGTCCTCCTCCTGGAAATAGTTGATCTGCCAGCCCGGGGTACTTGACAGCGGAGTACGGGAGAAAAGATACTTCTTGCCATTGGGAGCATGGGCAGTGCCCTTGACCTTGTTAAAGGTTAAGGGCACTTGGAGGGGCGCCTCCCCCATAAGCGGCCTGTTTTTGGCAAGCGCTGCAAGATCGTCAGCCGTGGCGGCACCCATCAGCTTGAAGCGCCATCCTCGTCTGTTGCTGGCAAAAACGAAGTTGTGCTCATCGGTTAGGGCGACTAACCCGGTGGCATGGCTAACGAGTTCTTCTTCGATATTGACCAGCGGTACGGTGAGGAGCGCGACGCCCAGCACCCTATCCTTGAAGAAGATCGGATGGCTCAGGTTGATGGCCGGCTCCTGGCCGCGCACCCCTTGTGTCAGGGAGGTGACGCGCTTTCCCGCCAGCGTTTTTGGGAAAAAAGGCTGCAGGGAATAATCATCGCCAATTTGGACCTGGGCGTTATCGCTGCTGGCGGCGATAACCCGTCCCTCCCGGTTGATGAGGCAACAACGCGTAGCGCCGTATGCTTCGCGAAAATCGTCCAGCGCCAAATATACGTCTGCCGTGGTCTCCGGGCGCTGCGTGTTAAAAAAGTTTTGGACCGACCACATCTTGGCCAGAACCGTCACGGCATTCTGGGTGGTGTTGATCATTGAGGAAAGGTCCTTGTCGAGGTGTTCGATGTTCTCTAGGGTCCCCTTTCTCTCCTGGTCATGGATCAGCGCATTGACCGTTTGGAAATACACGGCTCCCCCGGTAATGGTGGCGCCCAGGGCGAGGAGCCCGAGGGCAAGAAAGATAAATCTGAATTTCATCTGGGGGGCGGCTCCGTATTGTTCCATGGGAAATCGAATCTGAACTTCATAATAACACAGGCGTTGCGGGGTGTCTAATTGGTGTTTTTAGTGGCGCAGTTGGGCGGATCGTCACGTCTTTTTTGTCTTTTTTGCCAAGCTGATTATGATACCATACATCAGGACACGCTCCTTCCTCTCGGAGCAATAGATCGGTTCTTCCCAGCGAAAAAGGGCTGTGTCATGCGTGAATTTCTCAAGCAATTTGCCCAATCAACGGATTTGATGCCGCACGGGTATTGCCTTGTCTGGGATCCGGCCCTGCTCTGGCTTCATGTCGGTTCTGATATTGTCACCGGCTTCTCCTATTTTCTGATTGCGGCAGTGCTTTTTTATCTGGTGTTCAAACGGCGGGATCTTCCATTTTTTTGGATGTTTTTGCTCTTCGGCGCCTTTATTCTTGCCTGCGGTTGCACCCATTTTTTTGCCGCCTGGACGATCTATGTGCCCTCGTATTGGCATGAGGGGATCGTCAAGGCGGTCACGGCCCTGATCTCCATTGCCACTGCCCTGTTTCTTGTCCCGTTGCTGCCGCGGTTGCTGAGTTTGCCCAATATTTCCAGAGCCCTGGAGGAAAATCGGCGACTGAGTCGAGAACTCGAACATCAGGTCGGCAGCCTGCGGAAATCCGAGGCACGGTTTCGTTCCCTTGTCGAAGCCTCGGATGACGCAATCGTCATCGCGAATGCACAGGGCGAGATTCTTTTGTCTAACCGTGCGGCGGAGAAAATGTTTGGCTACGGGAACAAGGAGCTTGATGGCAAGTCGCTCACCCTGCTCATGCCCGAACGATATCAGGAAAGACATCTTCAGGGAATGAAGAACGTCCTTGTCTCGGACATCTCTGCTTATCTTGGCGAGGTCCTCGAATTTGTCGGCAGACGCAAGGACGGGAGCGAATTTCCGCTGGAGCTCAACATCTCCCGCTGGGTCTCGGAGGGGGAGGTGCATTTCGGTGGGGTCATCCGGGATGTGACCGAACGCAGCCGTTTGGAGACGGAGACCCGCAATGCCAATGAACGGTTCAAGACCCTGGTGGACAATCTGGACGCCCTGGTCTACGTTGCCGATTTGACAACCCATGAGCTGCTTTTTGTGAACAAATATGGGCGGAAGATCTGGGGGGAGATTTCCGGGCAGCTTTGCTGGCAGGTCCTGCAGTCGGGGCAGGATGGGCCGTGTGCTTTTTGCACCAACGAGAGCTTGCTGGATGGTGCCGGCCAACCAACTGGGGTCCATGTGTGGGAGAGACAGAACTCGGTGGACAACGAGTGGTATGAATGCCGCGATGAGGCGATCCGGTGGACCGATGGCCGATATGTCCGCTTGGAGGTCGCCACCAATATCACCGCCCGGAAACGGGCGGAGCAGGAAAAGGCTGAACTGGAAAGGCAAATCCGGATGACCCAGAAGATGGAGGCCATCGGGACCCTGGCCGGGGGTATAGCCCATGATTTCAATAATATTCTGGTGCCGATCATTGCCTACACGGAGATGGTCATGGCCACTGAGGTTCCGGGCAGCCTGAACTGGCAGAATCTGAAGGAGGTTTGTAAGGCCGCCACCCGGGCCAAGGAACTGGTGAAACAGATCCTGAGTTTCAGCCGGGAGCGGGAGCATGAGACCTGTCCGCTCCAGATCGTGCCGATTGTCAAGGAATCTCTCAAGCTGCTGAAGGCCTCGCTGCCCAGCACCATCGAGGTTACAGAGCGGCTTGCCGCCGAGGGGATAACCATTCTTGCGGATCCGACCCAGATCCACCAGATTGTCATGAATCTCTGCACCAATGCCTATCATGCCATGCGGGAACAGGGCGGAATCATGGAGGTGACCTTGTCCGAGGTGGAAATCGGTGCCAAGGAGACCCGTGATTCCATGCTGCTCCCCGGCTCTTACCTTGTCCTGGCAGTGAGCGATACCGGGTCAGGTATGGAACCTGCGACCATGGAGCGGATCTTTGATCCCTATTTCACCACGAAAAAACACGGGGAGGGAACTGGGCTGGGTCTTGCCGTTGTTCGAGGAATCGCGAGAAAATACGGGGGAGATATCAGGGTGTACAGCGAACCTGGGCAGGGGGCATCGTTTCAGGTGTATTTGCCTGTGCTTGGTAAAGCCGAAGCGGGTTGGGCTGCCGTTTTGAGCACGCCGCCGGTCATCGGTGATGAACGGATTCTCTTGGTGGATGACGAGTTGCCCATTGTCGAATCCATGCAGAAGATGCTGGAATTTTTTGGCTACCATATTACGGGGAAAACGAGCAGCAGTGAGGCGCTGGAGGCTTTTCGGAGGGCCCCGGAGGCCTTCGATCTGGTCATCACCGACCAAACCATGCCGTACCTGACCGGCGATCAACTGGTGCTGGAAATAAAAAAAATACGTCCGGAGATCCCCATCATTCTCTGCACGGGATTCAGCTCCATGATAGATGATATCAAAGCCAGGGCTTTGGGAATTGAGGCTTTTCTCATGAAGCCTGTCCTCAGAAAAGAGATGAGTGAAACAATCAGAAAGGTTTTGGATTCGCGGAAAGGCATGCAATGATGGAGGGGAACAAACCATGTATGTCCTGAGCCCCATCGGCCAACAATTGCTGGAATATCTTGGCGATCCTATTTTCGTCTTTACCCCGACCAAGCGCATAGTGTTTTTGAACAGAGCGGCCAAGGAGCTCACCGGCCTTGCCGTCCCCGCCGGAGGGCTTTCCGTCTGCGCAGTGTTTTGCGGTCGGGAAAAAGCGGGATCCTGCTCCGCGGATTGTTCGATTGCCGAGGCCATCTCGCGCAACAAGCCGGTTCGTTGGCGGCAAGAATCGTTTTTTGGCCAAACCCCCTATGCGGGCGCCTATGCGCTTGTCCTTTCCCCCCTTGCAGACGAAGAGGGGGAAAAGGTGGCAGCCTTTTTGCTGCAAGTGCGGAGCCTTGCCAAGGAGGGCTCGGTAGGGCCGGTGGCCTCGCAGGAGCATGAGGCGCTGAAGCAGCTTTTTGCCCAGGTCAAGCGGGCCAAGGATGAATGGACCATGACCATGGACGGGGTTTCCGAACTGGTTATTCTGGTCGATGCAGCCGGGGCGGTGCAGCGCTGCAACAAGGCGGCCCGTGATTTTTTGGGAAAGCCGTACCTGGAGATTCTTGGCCGGAGATTGGAAGATCTTTTCCTGGAAGCTGGCTTGGTTCCGGACCCGGGTCAGATCGACGTTCACCCGGATGAGCTGGTCCATGGCGCCAGCGGCAGGGTTTTCCACCAGTCTTGCTATTTTCCTGA
Source organism: Thiovibrio frasassiensis (assembly GCF_029607905.1). Classification (NCBI taxonomy): domain Bacteria; kingdom Pseudomonadati; phylum Thermodesulfobacteriota; class Desulfobulbia; order Desulfobulbales; family Thiovibrionaceae; genus Thiovibrio; species Thiovibrio frasassiensis. Next base: position 796,915 of record NZ_JAPHEH010000001.1, on the reverse strand, counting down.
AGTGAAAAACGGCGAAGCGCAGCGTATCGTCACCCTGCAGGATATCTCCGAACGCAAGCGGATTCTGTTGCAGGTCGAGCAGGACAGAAAAAGGCTTGAAAATGCTTTGGGAGAGATTGGTACCATGATCCAGCGGGTCACCCGTGGCAATGGCGGGGAGTTTTTCTTTACCCTCCCTCCGGACCATGAGCCCTGCTGGAAGGCGATGCAATGCGATCAGGAAAAGTGCGTCTGTTTCGGCAAGAAGCCTCTGCAATGCTGGACCATTGCCGGAACCCGCTGCAAGGGGGAGGTGCAGGGACGATTCGCCCAAAAAATCCAAAATTGTTTGGCCTGCGAATTTTATCAGGAGGCAGCCGATGATCCGGTGGTGCGGATCGGCATTCAGTTCAGCCATATGATCGCGATTATAGAAAAAAAGAACAGGGAGCTGCAGAAAGCCTACGATGAATTGAAGGCAACCCAGTCCCAGTTTGTCCAGCAGGAGAAGATGGCCTCCATCGGCCAGCTCGCCGCGGGCGTAGCCCACGAGATCAACAACCCCATCGGCTTTGTCACCAGCAACCTGGGAACCCTGCAGAAATATCTGGCAAAGGTGGCGGAGTTTTTGAAGGTGCAGGCGGAGCTCTTCCCCCAAGAGGCGGGTGACGAGCGGGCCACGCGTCTTGCCGAGATGCGCAAGCAGCTCAAGATCGAGGTTATTCTGGAAGATCTGCCATCCCTGCTGGCCGAATCCCAGGACGGCGTTGAGCGGGTCCGTAAAATTGTCCAGAACCTGAAGAGTTTTTCTCGGGTTGACCAGTTCGATCACGCTATGGCCGATATCAATCAGTGTCTGGATGACACCTTAAATATCATCTGGAACGAGCTCAAATACAAGTGTACCTTGAAAAAAGAGTATGGCGAGATCCCTCTCACCCGATGCTATCCGCAACAGCTCAACCAGGTATTCATGAACCTGTTGGTCAATGCGGCGCATGCCATCGAGAGTAAGGGGGAGATCGTCATCATCACCAGGGCAAGCGCAACGGAGATAACCGTCTCGATTACCGATTCAGGGTCCGGTATCTCCCCGGAAAATCTTAATCGAATCTTTGAGCCTTTTTTCACCACCAAGGACGTGGGCAAGGGAACGGGGTTGGGTTTGAGCATAGCGTACGATATCGTCACCAAGAAGCATGGCGGCAGGATTGAGGTGACCAGCGAGGTGGGCAAGGGGACGACCTTTGTCGTGACCTTGCCCATCAAGACGGATGAGGGGTAAGATATGGTAATGGTTGGGGATGTGAGAATTCTATGCGTGGATGACGAGGTGAACGTCTTGAAATCCCTGAAACGTCTTTTTCTTGATGAGGATTACGAAATCCTCACCGCGGAATCGGGGAAGGAGGGGCTCGAAATCCTGGAACAGCAGCAGCCGGTGCAGGTGGTGATTTCCGATTACCGGATGCCGGAGATGGACGGGGTTACTTTTTTTAAAGAGGTGCATGCGCGCTGGCCCGAGACCATCCGCATCGTCCTCTCCGGCTATGCCGATACCGCGGCCGTGGTGGCGGCGATCAATGAAGGCCAGGTGTACCGGTTCATCCCCAAGCCGTGGAGCGACGACGAGCTCAAGATCACCATCGCCAAGGCAGTGGAGCGCTATTTCCTGATCAAGGCGAACAACGAACTCAATGAAGAGCTGCGGCAAGCTAATGATGAGCTTTCCCGCATTGCCCTGCAGCTTGAAGAGAAGGTGACGGCGCGTACGGAAGAGCTGTTGTTTCAGAACAAGGTGCTCCGACACAGCCAGGTCATTCTGAATACCCTGCCCATGGGGGTGATTGGTTTTGACCGGGATGGGTTCTTGGTGCAGCGGAATCGCTGTGCCGAAGAGGAGTTGCAGAAATATCGCCACTCTTCCCTCGGCGCGACGGCGGCGGAGGTATTGCCGCCCGAGTGGGGTGCCCTGTTGCAGGAGGTACAGCCAGGCAAGGTTGTCACCCGGGAGCTTGATCTTGGCGGGAAACCGTTCTGTGTGCGGGTGGCCATGATGAATGAGCCGGATGGGCAGACCGGCACGGTGTTGGTGTTTGACAGCGGAACGTGCGGGCTTGAATAGCACGGCGATCCCCCTATCGGAAACAGGAGAGCAAAAATAATGAGCGAATCACCAAGCCCTTCCTCCCCGGAGAAAGGGAAAATCCTCTTTGTGGACGATGAGGAAAATATCCTGCGTTCCCTGCAGCGGCTTTTCATGGATGAAGAGGTCGAGGTCTTTACCGCCCCATCCGGGGCAAAGGGTTTGGAAATTCTTGCCAGGGAAGCCGGGGTTGGGGTCATTGTCTCCGACCAGCGGATGCCGGAGATGTTGGGCGTTGATTTTCTTGAAAAATCCAAGGCGATTTCCCCCCAGTCCATCCGGATTCTGCTCACCGGCTATGCCGATGTCAATGCGGCCATCGACGCCATCAACCGGGGGGGAACCTTTCGCTATCTGAACAAGCCCTGGAATGATGAGGAGCTCGTGCAGACCGTCAAGGGCGCCTTGCAGATGTATCGGTTGCTCAGTGAAAACAAGCGGTTGACCGCCATTGTCAAGAAACAGAACGCAGAATTGAAGAAGTGGAACACGGAACTGGAGACCATTGTCCAGGAGCAGACCACGGAGCTCCGGAAGAGCTATGAGAGTCTGCGGGTGATCAACGGCAGGTTGCGGGCCAATTTCAAGAACACCATTGTCGCCTTTTCCGGGCTCATTGAGTTGCGTGACAAACGGATGCGGACCCATTCCCGCAATGTGGCGGAGGTCACGGTGAACGTTGCCAAACAGCTCGGCCTGGAGAGCGAAGAGCGGGAAATAATCATGGTGGCCGCCCTGCTCCATGATATCGGCAAGATTGGGATCCCCGACCTCATGCTGGCGCGGGAGGCCGAGCAGATGAATTTTGCGGAACGGGAAGAGTATCTCCTGCATCCGGTCCGCGGTCAGGCAGCCATTGACAGGATTGAAGAGCTGCGCGAGGCGGGGCTGATTATCCGTGCCCACCATGAAAGTTATGACGGCAACGGGTTTCCCGATGGATTGAAGAAGGGAGACATTCCTCTGGGTGCCCGGATCATCGCCTTGGCCGACTACATCGAGAGAAAAATCCGCAAAGCCATGGGCGCCAGAGGTTTTGAGGCTGTGCGCAAGGAGGTGGAGCTGCAGAAGGGAATCTTCTTTGATCCCAAGCTTGTCCCCGTGGTGCTTGCGCAGGCCGAGGCTTTTTATAAAAAAATCCGGCCCAGAACAGACCATATCGAGATCGAATTGCTGCCCGGGGACCTGCAGGAGGGGATGGAGGCGAGTCGGGATGTGTTCAGCGGCACCGGGATTCTTTTGCTCACCAAGGGGACCATTCTCGCCAAACCCAGTATCATGCTGCTGAAACGGTATTACGAACTTGATCCTGGCACGCAGGGGGTATTTGTTAGCGTCAAGGAGTGAGGGAAAGGATAGACGGGCTGAAAATCAGAGCTCGTATGACCAAGCCTCAAGGCATTGGGTATATTCCTCTCTGATATCTTTGATGATCGCGGGGAGGCTCTCTTTGTTGATTCCCAGGTTTCTTATGTCATCCGGAGTCACCTTTGCCATGTGCGGGTCCGTGCTTTCTCCCAGGTGCAGGGCCTTGGCGATTTTGTTGCCCAGATACACCGACATGACCAGGGCTGTAATTTTTGCGTTATCCCCTGTGATTGCGGCGGAGGGTGCGTGGTGCAGCCTGATGACGGTCTGGTAATCTTCCGGGAAATTCCATGAATTCGCCATGGCCTGCCCGGCCTTTTGGTGATTGAAGCCGAGGATGTTTTTTTCGATTTCGTGCTGGGCGGCCGTCCCGCTGCGGGTTTGCTTGAGAATCTCACCCATTTCGGCAGGCAGATTCTGGGCAAAGGCGATCTTGCCGATGTCATGCAGGATGCCGCAGATAAAGGCCTGTTCCGGCAGGGTTTTGTCGCAGGCAAGCATCGGACTGTGCAGGGAAAGGTGCTTTGCCGCGAGACCAACGCCGAGGGAGTGATACCAGAGGCCTTTTAGGTCAAAAAGTTGTCCGTCCTGGTTTTTGAAAACATGGAAAACGGAGATGGTCAGGGCCAGGTTTTTGATGGTATCGAAGCCCAGGATCGTAACCGCCCGTTCGATGCTGGTTATTTCCCGGGCCATCCCGTAATAGGCGGAGTTGGCGAGTTTCAGGACGGTGGCGGTGAGGGCCGGATCACGGGTAATGATCGTGCCGAGCGTTTTCGCGGTGAGCGCGTCATTCTGGTCGCGGTCATTGATCTCGTTGGCCACTGCGGAGATGGTGGGAAGCTCTTTGATTTTTTTCAGGAAGTCGCGCAGGTTCATAGGATACAGAGTACGTGAAATGAGGCGCAGAGGTAAAGGAAAATCTCTAACAATAAAGAAGGGTCTGCCGCATCCTTGCCTTGACTGGGGGCTTAGGCGGGGATGGGAAGGTGACAAGCGGAAAGCCCTCCTTGTCGTACTGTTGGTTGTTTTTCTTCCGCCGGCTCTGCAAGCCTCATGGGGGCAAAATTAACGTCACGGGAGGTTGGGGTGATCAGGAAGAAGATATTGCTCTATCTCCTTGTTTTTCTCTGCATTGAGGGGGGATTGTTTACCCTGCTCTTCTGGGGAAAACAGCGTGCCGAACAGCGGTATGTCGAGAGCGTGCTTATCCATCACCAGGGGGAGTACGATGCCAATCTTGCTTCCTTTGCTCGGCTGGCCCGTTTCACTGCCCAGGAAATCTTCATGCGTCCCGAGGTGGTTGCCATCTTTGCCCAGGCTGCCAAAGCCAACGGGCAAGAGCGTGACCGTCTGCGTCAGGCCATGTACACAAGGCTTCTCCCCTCATACGACAACCTCACTCAGGAATATTTTCGGCAGGTGCACTATCATTTTGCTGACGGGACCAGCTTTTTACGGATGCATCTGCCGGAGCGCTTTGCTGATGACCTGTTTGCCTCCCGGCCTTCTGTGCGGATTGCCAATACCGAAAAACGGCAGGTGGAAGGTTTCGAAGTGGGCCGCGATTATCATGCCTTCCGTCATATTTTCCCGCTGCAAAAAGAGGGAAACCATCTGGGGACCGTGGAGGTAAGTGAGCCTTTTTTTGTGATCAGCAAGGCCTTGCGGCAGATCTATCGGGAAGAATATTTCCTCATCCTAAAAGAAAGTCTCCTTCAGGAAAGCCTTACCCCGCAGGGGCTGAAAAATTATGTCGCCTCCAGCTTAGTGGCTGGGTATCTTCAGGAAAATGCCGATCTTGCCGGGGCTTCCGGCGGGTATCTGGATTCAGACCTCATCGCCCGGATCAACAAGCCCCTCAGGGCGAAAATCTCCGGCAAGCTGGAGGCTGGCAAGCCCTTTGCTCAATCTGTCCTGCTCGATGGTCAGGATTATCTGGTCATATTTTTGCCGGTCGTCGAGATCGGCGGTCAGGTGGCGGGTTTTCTGGTTTCCTACGGAGGAGATCTGCCCCTGACATCCCTCCGGCATGGGTATCTTCTTGCCCAACTCCTGGTCACGCTGCTGCTCGTTCTTCTGTTCGCATTGCACCTCCGGGATACCCGAAAGATAGACGGACAGCTTGGCTTCCAGCGGCAGCTACTGGAAGGGATCCCTCTGCCCATCTGTCTGAAAGACCGAGCCGGTATTATGTTGAGCTGTAATCAGGCCTTTGCCGAGATGTCCCGTCTGCCCAGGGAAAAGATCATCGGTCAACTCAATGCCAGTCTCATTGATCCACAGGTTGCCGAGCAGCAGCAGGCTCTTGATAAAAAGGTCATCGACTCCGGGAAAAAACAGCAGGAAGAGGTGCACATCTCATACCCGGACGGGAGCAGCCGCGACCTGTTGGTGGTTAAGGCGCCGTTTGTTGACGAGGATGGCAGGGTTGCCGGGATCATCGGTTCCTCCGTTGACATCACCGGGCAGAAAAAGTATGCGGCGGAACTGCAGCAGGCCCATGCCGAACTGGACCAGATTTTCAACACCGCTGCCAACGGCATGCGGGTGGTTGATCTTTCGGACCGGGTCATCCGGGCCAACCAGACCTTCTGTGCCCTTGTCGGCCTGACTGAGCAGGAGGTTGTCGGCAGGAAGTGTTACGAGACCTTTTCCGGGCCTGCCTGTCAGACCGAAAGATGTCCCCGGGCCCGCATCATGCAAGGAGCACTCCGGCTGGAGGTGGAGGCGGTCAAGTATTTGCCCTCGGGGCGCAAGCTTGATTGTCTCGTCACCTCTACCCCCTATTATGGCGCCAACGGCCAGCTGATCGGTATTATTGAAGATTTTAAGGATATCACCCATTATAAGGAGCTGGAACAGCGTCTCCGGGAGATCGCCATCACCGATGAGTTAACCGGACTTTTCAATCGGCGGGGCTTCTTGACCCTGGCCGAGAAGCAGCTGGGCAACGGGCTGCGGGCGGAGCACGATATGTTTTTGATCTTTGCCGACCTGGATAACATGAAGGAGATTAACGATACCCTGGGGCATGAAACCGGGGATCTGGCTCTGGCCACCGCAGCCGCGATCTTGCGGACCACCTTCCGTCAGGCGGATATCCTTGCTCGCCTGGGTGGTGATGAGTTTGCGGTTTTCATCTCCTGCAAACCTGGAACGGACAGCGAGCAGGCCATTGTCTCCCGGTTGGAGGCAAACATCGCCCAGGAAAACCGAGACGGGAAACGGCCATTTCCCGTTGCCATTAGTTTTGGCGTGGTTCGGTTTAACGAGGGCGAAACTTTGGGGCAGCTTATGATCAGAGCCGATGTATTGATGTACGATAGCAAGCTCAGGAGCAAGCTCAGTAAAAATGAGGAGCGGGCGAAACAGGGATGAGATCCCGCCGGTAACATTTGGCGGCGCCCCTGCTGAACCAGCGTGTCCCCATTTTTTTAACTTTTTCTTTCCGAATGCCGAAACGTATCCTGAAGAGGCACCATATTTTTGGGAGGGTTTCGCCATGAAAATCGCCACAGCCGCTGTCACTCTGGCAAGCGTCCATACACTGCACGAAGAACAGTCCAGGGAAGAATCGCTTCGGTTGTGGGTGGGCAATGAACGGCCGCTCTTTGCCGGGGAAGAAGAACCGAACGGTGTGCAGGTGCGGATCTCCCCGGAGGGTCGACAGCACCAGCAGGCTGCGGCACTGCCTCGGGTGAGTGGAGACGTTGTCGGCCCACCGACGGAGGATTCTCCGCAGGAAGACCCCAAGCTGACGGCCATGCGTCTTATTCTGGAGGCGCTTACCGGGAGAAAGATCCGGACTGTCAGCTTTGAGCCCGTGGCTTCTGAAGATCCTGGGACGCCACAGGGGGCAGGGGCGGCAGACTCGTCGCCAGCCCGGCAGGGTTGGGGGGTTGAGTATGACCGGGTGGAGACAACAACTGAACAGGAGGTCTTGGATTTTTCCGCCAGTGGCCAGGTTGTCACCGCAGACGGGCAGGCCATTGATTTTCAGCTCCAGTTTGCCATGCAGCGGGAATTCGTGGCCACGAATACGGTGCAGATCAGGGGGGGAGACGCCCTGCTGGTCGATCCGTTGGTGATCAATTTTAACGGCAAGGCGGCGGAGTTGAGCGATCTTCGCTTTGCCTTCGACCTGGATGCGGACGGGAATATGGAGCAGATATCCGCTCTTGCCCCAGGCAGCGGCTTTCTCGCCTTTGACCGCAATGGGGACGGCAAGGTCAACAACGGCTTGGAGCTTTTCGGCCCTGCCAGCGGCCAGGGCTTTGCGGAACTGGTCCGGCTGGACAGCGACGGCAATGGCTGGCTGGATGAAAACGATCCGCTCTATGGCGCGTTGCGGGTATGGATGCGGGATGCGGCTGGGAACGATACCCTGGCTTCGCTTGCGGATAAAAAGGTTGGTGCCATTTTGCTCAGCCCGGCGGCAACACCCTTTGCCTTGAAAAGCAGCGGCAATGGTTTGCAGGGGCAGCTGCGGGAAACCTCGATTTTCTTGGGGGAAAACGGCGGAGCGGGGACGGTGCAGGAGATCGATCTTGCCGTGTGAAATCAGTTAGGCTTTTGGCAGGCTGAAGGTGAAGCACGACCCCTTGTTTGGGGTGGAGTGTACTGTGATCAGGCCCCGATGTGCTTGGGCCACGGTTTGGCTCAGGCTCAAGCCCAGGCCAACTCCGGAAACGGCGGCCTGCTCGGAGCCTGGCGCGGCCTGGGCTCCCTTGGTGGTAAAAAACGGGTCGAAGATTTTGGGGAGATATGCCTTGGAGATGCCGCAGCCGTTATCCGTGACCCGGACAAAAACATTTTCCTCCTGCCGCCCGGTTTCGATGCGAATGGTGGGCGGCTTTTTGCCTAAGGTGGCATGGGCGGCGTTGCGGATCAGGTTCATGACCAGTTGTTTGACCAGGCCGAAATTGAGGACCGCGGTGCACTCCTCCGCCAACTCGGTTTCGATCTGGACCCCGGCACTTTCTAGTTCCTTGCGACAGAAGGAAATAGCCTCGATAACTGTATCTGTCAGGCTGCCGCAGGTAAAGCCCCATTGGGCATTCTGGTCGCTGAAGGTGGACAACTCCTTGATGATTTCCGTGCCGCGCTTGGCGCAGACCCTGACTTGCTCCAACTGTTGCCGGACCTCTTCCGGCAACTCTTTGTGGAGCAGGGCCATCTGGACATAGCCAAGGATGCCCACATCGATGTTGTTGAACTGGTGGGCGATTCCGGCCACCAGATGACCGAGGGCCGTGAGGCGTTCCGCCCGCTGGAGCTGTTCATCCGCCTGGCGGCGGAAGGTCATGGCCTCATGGTATTGGAAGGCATTGCGCACGGCCATGACCAATTCGCGATTGTCCTGCCAGGGTTTGGTGATATAGCGCCAGACCGCCTCGTCACTCACCGCTTGCATGATGCTGTCGATATCCAGGTAGGCGGTGAAGATCATGCCGACAAAAAAATGGTTTCTCTGCCGGGCCTGGTGGAGGAATTCCATGCCGCTCATGCCGGTCATCCGCAAATCGCTGACAATGACTTGCGGCGTATCCTCTTCCACCAGCCGGAGGGCTTCTTCGCCGCTACTGGCCAGCAGTACCTCGTATTCTTCCTTGGCAAAGGCCAGTTCGATGGTTTTGAGGATTACCGGGTTGTCATCAACAAAGAGCACGGTTTGGCGCATGGTGGCATCCTGTCTGGCCGCCCCAGGTTGTGGGGCATTTTTTTGAGACGGAGTGAACATCGGGGCTGCTGATATTTCTTGTTATACGATATAATGAAAAGAAAAAGCATGTCAAGCCGGCACCGCTGTGGACTTCTCTGTTTGTCTTTGACAGAGGATATTTGCCGGGGCTGACAAAAGGGTGAGTGTGTCTGCGCCATTGTCTCTTCAAGGAGTATGAGGAAAATGCTATGCACGGTTTTGAAGAAGCGGTTCGGTTTCATGGCCATGCCTGTCCGGGCCTGGCCTTTGGCTTTAGGGCGGCGGAGATTGCTTTGGCGGAACTCGGTCTTGGCCCGGCCCGGGACGAGGAATTGGTCGCGGTGTGTGAAAACCGTTCCTGCGCCGTGGATGCCATTCAGGTGCTCACCGGCTGTACGGCAGGGAAGGGCAATCTGATTTTCCGGGATTACGGGAAGCAGGTCTACACCTTTATCAAGCGGCAGAATGGTGCCTCAGTGCGTCTCGCCGTCTGCTGGGAGGCCTCCCCTGAAAGCCTGGAACAGCAACGGGCCTGGCAGGAATTTTCGGCCGGGCACCGCAGCCCGGAGGTCATGGGGCTGGTCCGGGGCAGAAAAGCAGAGAAAATCAAGGGGATCCGGGCGGCAGCTCCAGAGGAGCTTTTTAGGATCAGCCACCTTGTCTGTGTGGTGCCGGAGGCGGCCCGGGTCTATGCGAGCGTGCGTTGCCAAGCGTGCGGGGAAAAGGTGATGGAGCCCATGGCGCAACGGCGGGGCGGCCGGTTGCTCTGCATTCCCTGTCTGGAGGCGCAAGAAGCATCCACCCCTTAACGCTCAGTGGAGTTCCTCGCCCGTGGTGGTCATGACCAGCTGGCCATGCTTGACCCCCTTCACTCCGATGAGTTCGTTGGCGATTCGTTTCACCTCCCCCACCGGCCCACGCACCACCAGAACCTCCAGGCAGTTATGCGCGTCGAGATGCACATGGAGGGCTGAGATAACCCGGTCGTGGTGGGCGTGCTGGTGCTCGGTCAGCTTGTCGGAAAGATCCCGGACATGGTGATTGTAAACCAGGGTCACGGTCCCGACCACTTCCGCGTCCCCGGCCGCCCATTTCTCTTCCACCAGCGCCGAGCGGATCAGGTCCCGGATCGCCTCGGAGCGGTTCATGTACCCTTTGGCCTCGATGAGGTGGTCATAGCTCTCCAGCAGTTTTTCATCCAGCGAAATTCCGAAGCGGATCGTTTTTCCCATATGGTTTCTCCTTGTAGAAAGTCTAAAAATCAGTGCTGCCCGGATAAGAAATTGCGGCAGCGCAAGAGCTCCGCGGAGGCAACAACTATGCAAAGGGAGTGGATAAGAGCGCGCAAAAGGAACGGTTGCAAATTGTCCCTGTAAAATTTATTGACACCTGTTTGCTGATATTGTATTGAATACGTGTTACTAAATCTTATGTCGTGTTACCTGTTGTTGTGCGCAACCCGAACAAGGAGAAAAGACCATGCACATGGCAGACGCATTGTTGTCGCCCGCCGTCGGCGGGACCATGTGGGCCGCTTCCGCCGGCGCCATTATATACTGTTCCAGAACGCTGCGCCAAGAAATGGACGGGGGCAAGGCGCCCCTCATGGGTGTTCTCGGCGCCTTTATCTTTGCCGCGCAGATGATCAACTTTTCCATTCCTGCCACCGGCTCCAGCGGCCATCTTGGCGGCGGCCTTCTCCTTGCGGTGTTGCTCGGGCCTTCCGCCGCCTTCATTACCATTGCCTCGGTGCTTGTGGTGCAGGCGCTGTTTTTTGCCGACGGCGGGCTGCTGGCCCTGGGCTGTAATATCTTCAACCTCGGTTTTTTCCCGGCCTTTCTCGCCTATCCCCTTATCTACAAGCCGTTGCTCGGCAGCAAACCGAGCAAGAGCAGGATAACCGTGGCCGCCATGGTTGCCGCCATCATCGGCCTCCAGCTGGGCGCCTTCGCCGTGGTTCTTGAAACGGTGGCCTCGGGTATTTCCGCCCTGCCCTTCGCAACCTTTGCCGGCCTCATGCAGCCGATTCATCTGGCCATCGGGGTGGTTGAGGGATTGGTGACCGCTGCGGTGGTATCCTTTGTCTACCAAGCCCGCCCGGAAATCATCGCCAGCGTTCAGGATGCTCGTCTCCTCGGCCGCGCCCCGTTGCGCAATGTTTTGGCCGCCTTTCTTGGGATGACCCTGCTGACCGGTGGGTTTGTTTCCTGGTTTGCCTCGGAAAACCCCGATGGTCTGGAATGGGCCATCGCCAGGGTGAGCGGTGCCGAAGAAGTTGCCGAGCCGCAGGACGGAGTGCATGCCCGGCTCGCCGCGCTGCAGGAAGCAATCGCCTTTTTGCCGGATTATACGTTTAAACCCTCCGGGCAACAACCGGAAAACGGGGGCGGCCCGGAAAGTTCCTTGGGCACCAGCGTCGCCGGGGTTGTCGGCGGTCTGCTCACCCTGGCCATAGCCTTGTTGAGCGGCATGCTCCTGCGAAGGCAGGGCAGGGTGGTCTGAAGCAGCGAGGAAAGTTGCTGCCCCGTAAAATTCAGAAAAACCACAGGTCCGCAACAGAGAAGCGACAAGTTTGGAAAGCGTGTGAACATGGGGAGGAGACAGAGGTCTCTTCCCCGCTCTTTTTTGAGGAGAGGCGATGGCCTCCATTGTCGGAGCAATAACGGAGTTTAGAGAGCTTGACCTGCTGGCCGCCGGGGATACCCCCATGCATCGGCTCGATGCCCGGGCCAAGGTGCTGGTGACCCTGGTCTTTATTCTGGCCGTGGTTTCTCTGGGGAAATACGAGCTGGCGGCGCTCTTCCCTTTTTTCCTCTATCCGGCAGTGCTGCTGGCGCTTGGGAATCTGCCGGTTCGCTATATCGCTAGGAAGGTTGTGGTTGTCCTGCCCTTTGCCCTGATGGTGGGGATGTTCAATCCTCTTTTTGATCAGACGGTGCTGGTTCGTCTCGGCCCCTTTGGCATCAGCGGCGGCTGGCTTTCCTTCGCCGCCATTCTGGTCCGGGCGACGCTTACGGTCGGAGCCGCTCTCATTCTCGTGGCTGTAACCGGTTTTCCGGCGATCTGCCATGCCCTCGACCGGTTGGGGATGCCCAGGATCTTTACCGTGCAGCTCCTTTTTCTCTACCGCTATCTCTTTGTTCTGAGCGAAGAGGGGAGTCGCACGGCGAGGGCCCGCGAGCTCCGGGCCTTTGGCAAAAAAGGGTTGGGGATCCGCTCTTACGGCTCGTTGATAAGCCATCTTCTCTTGCGCACCTGGCTGCGGGCGGAGCGAATTCATCTCGCCATGCTGGCCAGGGGGTTTGCCGGGGAATTCCACCCCCGCCGGACAACCCGGTTCCGGGTTGGGGATTTTCTTTTTCTTGCCGGCTGGACCGGGGTGTTTCTGCTGTTCCGGCTGGTCAATGTTTCACAATTTCTCGGGATGATCGTCACTGGGGGGCGCGGATGAGCCATCATATCGTCGAGGTCAAGGACTTACGGCATGTCTATCCCGATGGAACCGAAGCCCTGCGGGGCGTCTCTTTTCGGATCACCCATGGCGAATCGGTGGCGATCATCGGCGCCAACGGCGCGGGAAAATCCACCCTGCTCCTGCATTTAAACGGCTACCTGGCCACCAGTCAGGGCGCTATCCGCATCGGCGATTTTCCCCTGACCCCGGCCACCCTGCCCGAGATTCGGCGCACGGTGGGGATGGTTTTTCAGGATCCGGATGACCAACTGTTTATGCCCACTGTTTATGACGATGTGGCCTTTGGCCCGTTGAATCTGGGTTTAGTCGGGGCTGATCTGGAAGAGCGGGTGCGGGAGGCCTTGACCCGTGTCGGGGCGGAACATCTGCGGGACAAGCCGCCCTACCGCCTTTCCGGCGGGGAAAAAAAGCGGGTGGCCATCGCCACGGTACTGGCCATGTCGCCGGATATTCTGGTCATGGACGAGCCGACCAGCGGGCTTGATCCCTTTGCCCGGCGGCAGCTCCTGGCGCTTTTAAAGGATTTCCGCCACACCAGGATTTTTACCAGTCATGATCTGGATATGGTTTTGGAACTGTGCGAGCGGACCATCGTCCTGCATGAGGGGGAGGTCAGGGCCGATGGCCCGACGGTGGAGATCTTTCAAGACGAAGCGCTGCTGGCCGCCTGTCGGCTGGAAAAGCCTTTTGCCATGCAGGGCTGCCCGGTTTGCAGCAGAAAGGCGTCTCCCCTCGATTTTCAGGGATAACGCCTTTTCTGGGGCAAAGAGGGGGCACGCTTCACGGGCAACGCACCACCAGGACATTGCAGTGCGCATGCCCGATCACCCGTGCCGTCGTACTGCCCATGAGCAACCGCACGAGTCCGGTGCGGCCGTGGGTGCCGAGGACAATCAGGTCCACCTTGCTTTTTTTCGCCGTTTCCACCAGCGCTGCCTGGGCAGAGGAGGTGAGGATGATCTTGGTCTCGCAGGGAACTCCGGCCTTTTTCACCTTTGCCGCAGCGAGATCCAGATCGGTGCGGGCCTTCTTTTCCATCATTTCATTTGCCTCCGGCGCCATGGCCTGGAGTTCCAGATTGATTTCCGGGGCAGAGACCAGCAAGAGCTTCGCCCCCGACTCCTTTGCCAGGCCAATCGCCTCTTTCAGAGCACAATCGCTGAATTTTGTGCCATCATAGCCAACCATGATTTTTTTATACATAGAAGTCTCCCTCTCAAGTGGTTACCAGCAGAACCGGTCGCGGTGTTTTGCCGGGCTGGCAAGGCGGTGCCTTACCTTCATTATCTGTAATCGCCAGGGATTTTGTCAAAGCAAAAAAAAAGAATGGGGGGGTGGCTTGGTGGCTGGGGATTTTTTTTCAGCAGAAAAAAGCGGCATGGTTTGAGGTGAAAATAGGCGGGTCACGTTGGAGGATCCGGGCAATATCCGGGTGACGCTTGAACTCCTGATCGAGGAATTTCCGGATTTCCTTGCGTGTCCATCCCTTGGGGTGCTCGAAATCGGTATACAGGGAAAGGTCGCCTCCGTAAAACGCGCTGCGCGCCACGCTGGGAGCTTCCGGGCTCCCGATGGGCATGTTGAACACGGCCAGGTTGAGAAAGGTAATGGCCGAATGGTGGCGGGTCACGAAGTCCAGGGTCCGGCGCGCTTCCGCTAGGGATTCCGAGGGGGTACCAAAGAGCAGGTAGATGTAAGTAGCGATTCCCGCAGCGGCCAGATTTTGCAGGACCGTTTCGATCAGGGCCAGATCCTGACCCTTGTTCATGGCGTTCAGGACATCTTGGTCGCCGGATTCCAGGCCGAGTTTCAGCATCCGGCAGCCGGATTGGCGCAGGCTGTGGCAGAAATGAATATCGGCCAGCAGGGGGGTAATCCGGGCAAAGCCATACCAATCGAGGCCGGGCGGTTCGGCAGCCAGCGCCTGCATCAGGGCAGGGCTTATTGCATTGTCGAGAAAATGGAGCAGGCTTGGGCGGTGTGCTTCTTTCAGAATAGCGATATCCGCCAGCACCGTGGCCGGAGGGATCTGCTGGTAAGGGTTGCCTTCAGCCTTTTCCGGGCAAAAGAGGCAGTTATTCCAGTAGCAGCCCGAAGAGGCGGCGTAGGGCAGAATAAGGCCGGGGGCCAGATAGCCGTCCAGCGGCAGGCCCGAATAGGAAGGCGTTTGCGCGTGCCGGGAAAACTCGGTGGAAAGGAGCCGGATCAGCGCTTCTTCTCCCGGTCCGGCAAGGCAATGGTCGATGAGTCCGGCAAAGGGATTGTTCCAGCTCGGGTTGCGCAGCCAGGAGGTGACCAGGCCGCCCCCCAGTACCAATGGCAAGCCGGGATAGTGCTTCTTGAGAAAACCGAGCATGGCAAAGGTGGTGGCGGCCTGACTGAGGTAGTTCAGGGAGATGCCAATGCAGGTAGGACGGGATTCTTCGATCAGGGCGGGAAGCCGGGCCGCAAAATAAGGGAAGAAGATGTTTGCTGCCGGGTTCTCGGCGCTCCGAATAAGATCAGTGCTGCTCAAGGGAGAGAGTCCCTCTTCCTGATAGTTGGCAAGGGAGAGGGAGAGGTGGTGGCGTTGGCCCGTCTGCTCAAGCACTCGGTTAAGATCCGCCACCGCGCGTCGGTAGCGGGATGGGTTTTGGTACAGTTCACGGGAACGTAAAGCCGCTAGATTATCCTTGAGATTTTTGCCAGCCCGGATGCTCCAGGTGTCTTTGCCGGGGGCTGGGTTGGCGAGCAGGAAGAGCTGTCCTTCCAGATTGGCGTCCAGCAGGGTACACGGTAACCCATGGCCACGGATGGCCCCGGCCAGACGGGCAATCCCGGCTGGCGGTTCACAACCTTTGGCGGCAGGGGGATGGATGAGGAGCATGGGAGCAAGGATACACGAATGCAGGCGAGAATGCCATTGTGAATGCAGCCGCGATGGCTTGCTTGCGCGCAATCCGGCATAAAAAAACGGGCGCCCCGATATGGAGCGCCCGCTGCGAACTCTTTTTTCTTGCTGCTGTGGTTACAGGTGACAGACCAGAACCGGGCAATCTGCGTAGCCGATTACCCGTTCGGTGACACTGCCCATGAGCAGCCGGGTTAAGCCTTTTCTCCCATGGGAGCCCATAACGATCAGACTGGCGGAGATTTCCGCAGCCATGGCGGTGATGGCCTGATGGGGCTCGCCATCCCGCACGAACAGTTCCGTCTGCACGCCGAGATCCCCGGCCCACTTCCGAACCTTGTCCAGGACCTTGTCCGCATCCTGGTAAAGTTCTTTCATAATCTCCTGACCAACGGCATAAAACTCGTCATTGCTATACACCACCGAAACAGCATTGAGTTTTGCCGACCGTTCTTGGGCGATTTCCAGGGCTCGGGCCAGAGCGTTGTCGCAGCAGGTGGAGCCGTCCGTGGCCAGCAGGATATTCTGCCAGGAGAGGGTGCCGTTTTCCGGGATAACCAGGACATCCTTGTTGGTGTGCCCGATTACCCGGGCGGTGACGCTGCCCATGAGTTCCCGTTCCATCTTGCCCTTGCCCCGGCGGCCCATGACAATGAGATCGCAGTTTTCTTCTTCGGCGACATGGACGATCTGCTCATAGGGTTCACCCTGTTCCAGGTTGGTCAGGATGTGGACCCCTTCATGATCCGCACATTGCCGGGCCTCGGCCAGCAGTTTCTGGCCGGGTCCGGTAATGGTCTCTTTAATATCCGAAACCCCGACAAGCTCCAAATCCCCCAAGTAGGGAGGGACAACGGCGAGAACCTTGATCCAGCTCTTGTCTTCCCTGGCAAGCTGGCTTGCCAGGGAGAGGGCGTTTTGGGCCGAAGGGGAGCCGTCGTAGGCAACAAGGATCTTTCGGTATTTGGCCATTGCTTATGCTCCAGCCAGGGCCTTTTTGCTCTGGCGGTCGGCACTCATTCCCTTGACCATGGCCACGGTGATGATGAGACCGGCGGAGCCGAGGGCGAGGACCAGGGCCCAGAAGCTGACCCCTTCGAGGAAAGCGTGAATGGGATCACTCATCGGGGTCATCAGGTCAAGATCGGCCAGGTAACCGGGGATCTTGGCACCGCGGCTGACTGCAACGATGAGCATGGTGGTGGCCATGACCACTTTGATGATGTAGTCCTTAACATAGGTGGTGCCCAAGGCGCCGAGCTGCACGCCGATGAGGGAGGTGGCCAGGAGGAGCAGGGAGAGACGGATGTCGATAAGACCAGAGAGACCCCACTGTACCGAACCCCAAGCGCCCATGACAAAGGCGATGATCAGCTCGGTGGCGCTGGCAACAACGGCGGAAGCGCCCACCACGTAAATCATGCCGGGAACGCCGATGAAGCCGCCCACCGCGATGGTGGCTGCGAGCATGCCGGTGAGTACGCCGACCGGGATGGTGATCCAGGCGGAGATGGTCACTTTGGCGGTTTTGAAGTGCATCATGGGCGCGAGCTGGATCTTTTGCATGCGCAGGGCCAGCTTGCTCACGGTCTCTTTGCCGTCGCCTTTGGCGAGTTTCCAAGCATCATAGAATACGTAGCCGCCGACAAAAACGAGAACAACCATGAAAACCGCGGAAACATAAAGGTTGGAACCGGCATTGCCGAAGGAGTTCATGATGTGCTTCTGGATCGTGATCCCGATCTGCACGCCGATGACGGCGGTGACAGCCATGACCAACCCGAGCTTGATGTCAGCCTGCCCGTATTTCCAACGCTTGTAAGCGCCGATCATCGCCTTGGGGAACTTGTGACACATGTTGCTGGCTACCGCCACTGCGCCGGGGACGCCCAGGGACATCATGGCCGGGGTCATGACGAAAGCGCCGCCGGAGCCGATGAAGCCGGAGAGCAGGCCGCCGATCAGGCCGATGACGAGCAGGGCAATGAGCTTGCTGCCGGTCATGTCCATGAACATGATGGAAACATCCTTCATCACATTCTCACCGGCAGCTTTGTCCAGACTGATCAGGACCTTTTTGTGCATCCGCATCTCTTCGGGCTTCATATCTGCGGCCAGAGTGAGGGTCATGAATTCCTTGTTTTCATGTCTCTGGAAAACAATGGTACGGTCCGCAGCATTCACTTCGGTGATAACGCCTTTAAGAATGTCCGTGGGGGGGCCGCCGGCGGCAAGGGCCGATTGGGCGAGCAGGGACAGGGGAACAAGGGCGAACATGAGTATAAGCAGTAACTTCTTCATTGTGGGTATATCTCCTTTAGAAAGCCAGCGCGGCTGAGTTATTTTTTTGCTTCAAGGCCAAGGGTGCTCAGCAGGTTGCTGGCAAAAGCCCCATGGGTGAAAGAGAAGAAGAAGGCTGCGCCCACCGGGTATACCCAGTGCCAACCGCCCATGGTGAAGGTGTCGGTAACCAGTTGTTCGTTGGTGAAGAGAAAATAATAGGCGGAAAGCGAAATGGCCCCAAAGATGATGGTCTTCAGGTAGGGCTTGCCCTTTGCCGCCGGGGCCGTGGATTTGCCGGCCTGCTTTGTAGCGTTTGCGCCGAGAATCTGACGGGCGGTGTCGTGTTCGCCGGCCTCGGCAAAGGCGACAGCCGACATGTTTTTGTCAAAGGTGGTGATGGTCATTTTTTCTCCCTTCTTGATCTGAATTTATTTAAGGTATCAGGCTCTGACGGATGCGCCTGCGTACATTACGACAGGGCAGTGCAGGGCCTGAAATTTGGCGATCATATTTTCTTTTGCTTTGCGGCATATCGCACCATCCGGCTCCAGCGCATCAAAAACAACGCAGAGGATATCCCGGCGGGGACCGGCATGGCGAAGAACCTCGTCCGCCAAGCAGCCGGGGCTGTTGACCGGCTGATAGACAACACCTTTTTCTTGAAGACCCAGGTTGAAAGAGGCGAGCGGTTCTTGTTCCAGGGTCAGGAGGGAAGCGGTTTCATTTTCCGGCAACTGGAGCATGTGGAAAATTTCCAGGCCGCCTCCGAGACGCTGACAGAGATGCATCGCGTAGCTGATGGTGCGGGGCTCGATCTCCGGCTTGTCCGTTCCCAGAAGTACCCGTTTGTGTGCATTCTTGTTTGTTTTGAGGAACTGGCGAGCCGTCTCGAACTCGCCGGCCTCGGCAAAGGTCGCCGCGGTCATGGCTTCTTCAAGTTTTTTGAACATCGTCGTCAGGGCGCTCATGGCTCGATCCAGGGTAAAGGTCTTCGGTTCAATGGGCGGTCTGAGTAGGCAGAATCTGGCCGCTGGTCATCGTGGTGTTCGGTTCTGCCTGCTTGCTCGGGACCGTTTTCCGGCTGGGGATGTATTCTTGGGCCAGTTCTGCTTCGTTGGCTTCCGCAAAGGTAATTGCCATCATCAGACGGTCGATGCGATTCAGGATGGTGTTCATGGCTGTTCTCCTTCGTATGGGTGTGTTGCTAAAAACAGTTTGAAAGTATGGTTGTTGATTGTTTCAATGAGCAACAACCGTGCCAGTCGTGTAAGTATTGATTTTATCCTTTAATAACAAGAAGTTGGCAAGGTGTCTAAAAATGCACCCAGTTGTTTCACTTTGCAACGTGATTTTTTGCATAAAAAAAATAATCAATCATATCGGAATGTTATTCGTGTGTTGCAATACTAAAGGCTGCGTTGCAACATGCAACCTCTGGACTTTGTTTTGCAGTGGGAGTATTGTGCGTGCAAAGAGAAAATGCTAGGGGAGTCGGCCCCTTCGTGGAAAAGGAAGACAGGGCATGTTTCATCTCGGCATACGCAAGAAGATCACCTTTGGCTTCTATCTGTTGCTCACTCTCATGGTGGGCTCCGCCGTTTTGACCTATGGGATTGTCAAGCGGGTGGAAGAGCAGGTTGCCTTCGGTGAGGTTATTGAGGACTTTTTTAATACGACCCTTGAGGTTCGCAGGTTCGAGAAGAATTATTTTCTCTACCGTCAGGAAAAGGATTTCCAGGAAAACCAGTTCTATTGGGAAAAAATCAGGGATATCTTTGCGAATAACGCGGCCGCTCTGCACATGGTGGTCTCTTCCGCCGAGATCCAGCAATTGGCGAAGGAGATCGACACCTACAACGGTTTCATGGGGCAACTGCACGTCCATAATCTCGATCTTGCCCAGGGGGCGGACTACGAGGGCATGGGACGCGCCCAGGAAAAATTAGAAGAGCAGGTCCGACATGCCGGCAAGCAACTCACCGAATTTGGCGAAAAAACCAGGTATGCCGTAAAGAGTAAAATCAAAAAACTCCTGAAAACGACCCAGAGCATTCTCCTTGCTTCCATGGTCTGTCTGTTTGTTTCCGCCCTGACCATAGCGGCCCTTTTGGGGAGGAAGGTGGTGAGTTCGCTCAAAATTCTCGAAGGATACACCAAGAGGATTTCCCATGGTGATTTTGTCGAAGTCGCGGTGGGGGAAGGGGAACAGGAGATCCGTTCTCTGCTCACCGCCTTCAACCGGATGACCAAGGAATTGCAGATGCGCCAGCATCAATTGGTGCAATCGGAGAAGCTGGCTGCCTTGGGCACGTTGCTGTCCGGGGTGGCCCATGAATTGAACAACCCGTTATCCAATATTTCCAGCTCGGCCCAGATTCTCGGCGAAGAGATCGAAGAGGATGATTTGGAGTTCAAGAAGAGCCTCATCGGTCAGATAGAGACCCAGTCGGATAAGGCCCGCGACATCGTCCGAACCCTGCTGGATTTCTCCCGGATCAAGGAATGCAAAAAGGAGAAGGTTCTCCTTAAAAAGTTGGTGGATGAAACCATCCTGCTCCTTCGCGGGCATACGCCCAACGAAGTGGTGATCGCCGTGGATATCCCGGAGGAGCTTTCCGTCATTGTCGACAAGCAACGGATGCAGCAGGTTCTGCTCAATCTGGTAAAGAATGCGCTCGACGCGGTTCAAAGCAATGGGCATATCTGGATTTCCGCTCTGGGGACGGGGTGTGGCACCGGTCTTGATGAGGTGGAAATCCTCATCGAGGATGACGGGCCGGGGATCGACGCGGAACATGTCAAGAGGATTTTTGATCCGTTTTTCACCACCAAGGACGTGGGCAAGGGCTCCGGGCTTGGGCTTTTTATTGTCCATGACATAATCGAATGGCATGGCGGCTCCATCAGCGTGGAAAGCAGGCCCGGCCTTGGCACCACCTTTATTATCTGGCTACCGGCAGTACAACAGGAACATGATCATGAATAACGAACCCGCAAGGATCTTGGTCGTTGACGACGAAGAAATAGCCCTGAGCAATCTCAAGCATGTGTTGAAGAAGGAAGGATACGAGGTCACCGCCTCCCAGAGCGGTCCCCGAGCTCTGCATCTGCTGGAAGAGAATATGTTTGACCTGGTCTTGACCGACCTGAAGATGGAAAAGGTCGGCGGCATGCAGATCCTGAAGCGGACCCGAGAGCTGTATCCCGACACCGAGGTGATCATGATCACCGGCTACGCCACGGTGGATTCCGCCATCGAGGCAATGAAGGGCGGGGCATACCATTATATCGCCAAGCCATACAAGCTCGACGAGGTCCGGAAGGTTGTGCGGGAAGCCCTGGAGAAAACCGGGCTGAAGCGGGAAAACTTCCGGCTGCG
The DNA here is from genome assembly GCF_029607905.1 of Thiovibrio frasassiensis. Classification (NCBI taxonomy): domain Bacteria; kingdom Pseudomonadati; phylum Thermodesulfobacteriota; class Desulfobulbia; order Desulfobulbales; family Thiovibrionaceae; genus Thiovibrio; species Thiovibrio frasassiensis. The sequence goes on along the minus strand of NZ_JAPHEH010000001.1, from coordinate 775,691 downwards.
GGAACATCTCAAGGCCTTTCAGGGTGAGGCGCGGATTATTACCGACAACCCCGGGATGAAAAAATTGCTGGCTACGGCCGGACAGGTGGCCACCTCGGACAGCAACGTGGTGATCTGCGGGGAGTCGGGCACCGGCAAGGAGCTGCTGGCCCGCTTTGTCCATAGCTGCAGCAACCGGAGGAACGGCCCCATGCTTTCCGTGAATTGCGGAGCCTTTCAGGAGGATCTGCTGGCCAATGAGCTCTTCGGCCATGAGAAAGGGGCGTTCACCGGGGCGGTGGAAATGAAGAAGGGGCTGGTGGAGATGGCCGATGGCGGCACCCTTTTTCTCGATGAGATCACCGAGATGTCACCGGCCATGCAGGTGAAGTTGCTTCGGGTGATCCAGGAAAAAGAGGTGATGCATCTCGGTGGGGTTTCACCGATCAAGGTCAATGTCCGTTTTCTTGCGGCCACCAACCGAAACCTCTCGGAGGAGGTGAAGCTGGGCCATTTTCGGCAGGATCTGTTTTTTCGGATCAATGTGGTGGCGCTGCATATCCCGCCCCTGGCCGAGCGCAAGGATGATCTGCCCCTGCTTATTCAGCATTTTATCAGGAAGTACGGGATATTGATGCACAAGGAGGTGGCCAATATCGAGCCGGAGGTGGTGGATATTCTGCTGCGCTACGATTTCCCCGGCAATGTCCGGGAGCTGGAAAATATTATCGAACGTGGGGTGGCGCTGGCCAGCGGCGACACCATTGAAGTCGGGCATCTGCCGGAAGACCTGCGCGGCGCCTCTTTCCAGACCTTCCGCCGGAAAAGCGGCGGAATCCCAAGTCTTGCCGACCAGGAACGGGCCTATATCGAGTGGGTCTTAAAGGAGCACGGGGATAACAAGAGCGTGGCCGCCCAGGTTCTGGGCATTGATCGGGTCTCACTCTGGCGCAAGATCAAGAAGTACGAGCTTGAGAGCTGAGAGGCCAGCGGTTTAGGCGGCGTCAGTGCTCGGTGCTGGGCAGGGGGGGCAGTATCAGGCCAAAGGCGCTGCCCAGCTTGCGGACCAGTTCGGTGAAGCTGTGGGGCAGCGGCAGGTCGCGGTCAACCAGGAGGATCCCGAGTTCCTGTGCCTGCTTGAGGGTGGCGGTGCTGTCCTCGCCTTGCTGGTGGTCGCAGAGGGCTTGGATGCGGAGGGCATCGGTGAGAGGAATCCGGAGATCCTCAAGCAGGGGTCCGAGGGTAATTTTTTCTTGGGCAATGAGCTCCGCCTCTGTCCTGGCGAATTGGACAAAGGGCTCCTCTTGGGCCGGAACGCCGAAGATCATATTGATCAGCGCCCCGGTTAGCCTGGCGATGAAGGGAGCGTCCCGGTCGGGGTGTTTCGCCGCCAGCGCCTCTTTCAGCTTTTTATAAGCAATCATTTTTACAATATCGATCCCCTCGCGGAGCACGGGAATCAGCCTGCTTTCAACAGCCATGGGCAGAATCCTCCTCTGTCCTTTTTCGCCGGGGATGTTCTGGAAATGCGCGTGGCATGGGGCGGCTCAGGTGAAAAGATCCGGTTCGCCCGTGACCTTGCGGACAAGATCGCGGTAGTCCTGGGCGCCATTGGACCCGGGGGCAAACTCAAAAATGGTCTGCCCGTAGGCCGGGGCCTCTGATAAGCGGACGTTGTAACGGATCGGGGCACAGACCTTGTCCCCGTAGATTTTTTCAATCTCCTCGAGAAACTCACTCCCGCTCTTTACCCGCATGTCGCGGAAGGTGGGCAGGATGTAGCGGAGCTCGACCTCTTTGCGGAACTTCTGGATGGAGGCGATGCTTTTCAGGAATTCACCGAACCCCTGAATGGACATGACCTCAAGCGAGACCGGGGTCATCAGCTCGTTGACATAAAACAGAACATTGACGGTGAGGGGATCCCAGCCCGGCGAGGTGTCCACCACCACGTAATCGTAGTCTTTTTCCAGCGGGGTCAGGGCCTGGGCAATGGTCAGCTCGCCGCCGTAGTCCTTGCGGTCGATAAGGCGCTTGAGACCTGCCAGCGATTTGCCTCCGGCCAGGATCCACAGGTTCTTGCGCGCCTGAATAATTGCCTCTTCGGGAGGGAGCTCGCCGGTCACCAGCTCGGTCAGGCCGCCTTTGGGTTTTACGCCCAGCATGAAACTCGATTGCCCCTGGGTGTCGGTGTCAACCAGAAGAACCTTTTTTCCCGCCAGGGCAAGGCCGGCGGCGAGGTTTACCGAGGTTGTGGTCTTGCCGACCCCCCCCTTGCTCAGGGAGACCCCGATCCTTCTGGTCTCCTGGGTGCCCCGAGGCGCGGCGTCGGATGCAGCAGGAATCGGCGCTATCTCGACTGGGATGGGCTTCGGTAAGGGCGGCGGAGCTGGTTCTTCCCGGGGAATATCGAGGGGGAACTGTTGTCCGCACCCTTGGCAGCGAGCCATCTTGACATTGGGCGGGATTCTTTTTTCATCGATATTGTGCTGTTTTTTGCAGTGAGGGCAAGTGATTATCATTGTGAAGTCTCCGGGCCGGCCGTGGCCAACTTCTAATTATTTCTTGCGGATGTCTTTTAAGATCTCTTTGATCAGATGGCTTTTTTCGCCCTTTTCCTCAAAATCCTTGAGGATCATCCTCAGTGCCTGATTCACAATCCGGGACTTTGAAACCCTGGATTTCAGGCGCTGGTGCACCAGTTCATTTATTTTATCCCGTGCGTCGTCCAGATCCTCGAAAATCTCTTCGGAAAGATAGTGGGTGGATTTTTTCTTGCTGTCGGGTCCCGGGGCTTTCTTCTGCTCCGGGTCTGACGCGCTTTCGCCAGGATGTGTGGCGCGGGTTGTTTCTCCGGTGCGATGAATCAGCTTGGCAAGGGAGGGAGCCTCAAGCGGCGTGTCTTCCGAGGCGCCTTTCAGGAGGTCATCCATTATATCGTGTTTATTTTTCGCCGCCATTCTTCCCCGGGTCCATGATCATGATGAGGTTGCTGTTTAATCCCGGCCAAGGTCGGCAGAACGGCTAGTGGTGCTAAAGAGTCTGGCGTGGTGTGCGGTCAGAAACTGCTGCAGGGCCTCTTCGTCCTTTGGGTTCAGTTCGATGAACTCGATTCCGCACTGGCACTCCCCGGAGGTTTCGCTGGGTGAGATATGGGTGACTTTTCCCCGGAGGGTGATGGTGTTGTTGTCGATATGCAGCATGATACCGTACAGCGTGCCTGCCAGAAAGCCGCTGAGGGCAGGAACAATGAGGCCCATGCCCCGGCTGCCGATATCGCAGACCCTATGGGTTCGGCCGTCAATCTCGGCGCAGACCGTATCGTCTTCGGCAATGGGTTCGCGATAGTTTTTGCGGATGATTTTCTCGAGATCGCCGCTCGCAGGGCTTCCCCCGGCTGGGGCGATCGGCAAACCCGTAAGTTCCCATGGGGTTATTTCCTCGGTCCCGCTTTCTTTCTTGGTCATTACCGACTCCTTCCTTATGGTCATGTGCAGATGAGAGGCAAAAAAGTCTGAAAAAAAGCGTCTGCTGCCAAAGACGTGCAAATATGCAGGAGATGTTTGATTATTTATTGGCATTGCCAAGATTGTCAAGGCAAAACAGCCAGTTGTTGTGGCTGGACCGGGCAGGGCAAGGTTCTGGCGCTAGGGGGAAAAGGACCGCTGGCGGGAAGGGCGACGTTCTTCCGCTTGGAGCCTTTTGTCGGCAGGGCGCGGGCCGGAGCACTTATCTCAGCTCGGGAAATTTCACCTTGAGGGTTTCCTTGTCCGTGGTGCGTTCGATCTTCACCTGGACCTCGATCTGGTCATTTTTGAGCCCAAGGGTCAGCGCCATCCCGCCTTTGTCTTCCTCCAAATGGAGGATGGTGCGCATCATGGAAATGATTGTATTGAACACAGGTCTTGCCGGCGGGCGCAGGGCAATTTTTTCATTGTCGTGTTTGATGGTGACGGTGACCTTGTCTTTTTTCCGCTTCAGAGAAAGTTGGCTGGCCTCTTCGGTCAGGGTGTAGAGGAGGGCCAGGGCCAGATACCTCAGGGCGTCCTCTTGCGTGTCGGCGGAAGGACCATCCGCCACCTTTTGAATGGTGGCAGCGTAGTCTGTGCCGAGATAGCAGTCACACATTTCCATAAGCTTGAGATGAAGATTCGGGTCATGCAGTTCCATGGCGTCTCCTGGTGTGGTCTTGCGGGGAAAGGATGTTTTCGCCCGTCTTCTGCTCCTGCGGTCATATTGCTATGAAGGGCTTTGTCGTGTCAAGGGAAAGGATGGTGTAAAGAAAGGGATTGTGGGGGCGGTGCTTGTGGGGCTTGAAAGAATTTTGACAGCATGGCTGCAGCCTGCTATATTTTCCGCTTCCCGGAGACAGTAAGCGCATCGTGAAGGCGTTATCGTATTGTCGTTGATCTGTGCCCCTTTTTTCGTGCGGGATCAGCAATCATTTTAAAGGCAAGGAGTGCAGGATGATGAAAACCGATCAATCGCAGAGCCTGTTTGCAAGGGCGCAGCAACTTATCCCCGGCGGAGTGAACAGTCCGGTGCGGGCCTGTAAATCCGTGGGCTGTGACCCTCTTTTTGTGAAAAAGGCAGCCGGATCCAAGATTCAGGATGTGGATGGCAACGAATTTCTCGATTTTGTCTGCTCCTGGGGGCCGATGATCCTTGGGCATAACCATCCGGCCGTGGTCGAGGCCATTGAAAAAACCTTGCGGGACGGCACCAGTTTTGGCGCACCCTGCCCCCTGGAGGTTGAACTGGCCGAGTTGGTAATCAATGCTCTGCCTTCGGTGGAAAAGGTGCGCTTTGTCAGCTCCGGCACCGAGGCGACCATGAGTGCCATCCGGCTGGCCAGGGGGTACACCGGCCGGAATGTGGTGGTGAAATTTGACGGCTGTTACCATGGCCATGCCGATAGTTTTTTGGTCAAGGCCGGGTCTGGGGTGATCACCCTCGGGATACCCGGCAGCCCCGGGGTGCCTGCGGATATTGTCAAGAACACGATCTCCATTCCTTATAATAACCCGGAGATTCTGGAAAAGACCCTGCGTGATACAAAATTGGATATTGCCTGCGTGATCATCGAGCCGGTGGCGGGAAATATGGGGGTTGTTGCCCCCAATCCCGGATTTTTGCAAACGCTGCGCACTCTGACCACCGAGCTGGGCATCGTTCTTATCTTCGACGAGGTGATCACCGGTCTGCGTCTGGCCCTGGGCGGAGCGCAGGAATACTATGGGGTCATGCCCGATCTTACCTGTCTCGGCAAGATCATCGGTGGCGGCTTGCCGGTTGGTGCCTATGGCGGCACCAGAGAACTCATGGACACGATCTCCCCGGTCGGTCCGGTCTATCAGGCCGGAACCTTGTCCGGCAATCCCCTGGCCATGGCGGCGGGTGCCGCCACCATGCGGCAGTTGGCTCAGCCCGGATTTTATGCCGCGCTGGAGGAGAAGTCGGCCCGCTTTGCCCAAGGAATGACGATGCTTGCGGAAAAATATCTGCCCGGCCAGACCACCCTGAACCGGGTGGGCTCCATGATGACCGCTTTTTTTACGTCCGGGCCGGTGGTTGACTTTGACTCGGCCATGCAGGCGGATACGGCCCGATACGGCCAGCATTTCCGGCAGATGCAGGAGCAGGGAATCTGGCTGGCCCCCTCCCAATTCGAGGCGCTTTTTATCTCCGCTGCGCAGAGTGAAGGTGAGTTGGCCACGGCGCTTGAGAAAACTGAATGCTCATTCAAAAAGTTGGCAAAATGAGAAAAAAGCCGTTGACTTTGGGGGGATGCAATGCTAGTAATCCTATCGGTCGTAAATCGATGGAGTTGTTTTCCGGACAGTGCTGCAAGGGCTGAAGATGTCCAGTAATCGTAAGGATACCCTGCGGTTGCTTGCCCAGTTCAGCACCGTTGGCATGTCCGTAGCCTTCTCTATCTTTATCGGAGTCGGCATCGGTTACTATCTCGATCATAAGGTGTTTGACGGCAGAACCTCTCCTTGGTTGACCCTGATTTTCTTGGGGTTCGGGGTTGCGGCGGCCTTCAAAAATCTCTATGACATGGCCAGCCGGAAGGATCTCTGATGGCGGAGAGTCGGTCTTCCGCAGCTTCTGGCGAAGTGTCGCTGGGCAGGGTCATGGTTTTTAACTGGCTGTTGCTGGCGGTGCTCACCGGCTTGGGCTGGTGGGGGTACTCAGGATTTCATGCCCTTTCCGTTTTCATCGGCGGAGCGATTGCAAACCTGAGTTTTCTCTTTTTGAAAAGAGATCTGATCAGGTTGTTGGCCGGGCCGCTTGAGGCGGTCAAGCCGTTGTTCTTTATGCGATATTATCTGCGTCTGTTCGTAGTCGTGGGGGTTCTCTTCCTTCTGGTTCGGTATCAGTTGGTTCACACCCTCGCCCTGCTGGTTGGCCTGTCCACTGTGCTTTTGAGTATTGGGCTTGCCGTGATGGTCGCAGCAAAAAGTATTTATTCGACAAAGTAATAAAAGGTTTAAGGAGGCGCGCACGGTCCATGGAACATCCAATACTGTTTATCTCGCTGATTCTGCAAAGTCTGGGGTTGCCTGTTCCCCACGGTCCGGTCGGGGACACGCTGCTGGCCAAGCTGGTTTCTCCGCACATGACCTACACCTGGCTGGTTATGCTTTTTCTGATCATTGTCCCGAAATTGACCCTGGGCAAGATGTCCTTGGTGCCCGGCAAGGGCCAGAATTTCTGGGAGGTCGTCATCGGCGGCCTTGAGGGATTCATGGCGGACAACATGGGCAAGGAAGGGGCGCGGATGATGTTTCCCATGCTCGCCACCTTTGCCCTCTATATTCTGGTGGCGAACATGATCGGCTTGATGCCGGGATTCATGTCTCCGACCTCCAACCTCAATATCACCCTGGCCTGCACCCTGATCGTTTTCTTCACCACCCATATTCTCGGGGTGAAGTTTCATGGTATCGGCTACATCAAGCATTTTCTCGGACCCATTCCCTGGCTGATTCCCCTCATGCTCCCCATCGAGCTTATCAGCCATTTTGCCCGTATCTTGTCGCTCTCCATTCGTCTTTTCGGTAACATCATGGCTAAGGAGACCCTGTTGGGCATCCTCTTCATGCTGGCAGGCGCTTACTTTGCCCCGCTGCCGATTCTCTGTCTTGGCGTGTTTGTTTCCATCGTGCAGGCGCTGGTTTTTCTCCTGCTCTCGATTCTGTATTTTTCCGCCGCCATGGAACATGCCCATTAATTTGTGTAACCGGTTCTTTGTGAACTAATGAAGAAGGCCAATTATAAAAAATTTTTTGGAGGAAGTACGATGAAGAAAGCAGGAATTTTGTCCGTATTGATGGTTTTGGCTCTGTCCACCGTAGCCATGGCTTCTGAGGCTGGTGCAGAGGCTGCTGCCGCTGTTGCTCCCGCTGCGAACCTTGCCCTGATCTGCCTTGCTGCTGCTCTGTCTGTTGGCGTTGCTGCTCTTGGTTGTGGTATCGGCATGGGCGCTGGTATCGGCGGCGCATGCTCCGGTATCGCTCGTAACCCCGAGGCTTCCGGCAAGATCACCGTTACCATGATCATCGGTCTGGCTCTGATCGAGTCTCTGACCATTTACGGTCTGGTTATCTCCCTGATCCTGCTGTTCGCGAATCCGCTGTTGAAGTAAGTTTTTCGCGATATTTAAGGTTCGTAAGGCCGCAGGGGTTTTCCCCCCTGCGGCCTTTTCTGCTTTCTGGGGTCCTCCGGTCATGAGTGAAGTTGTTGTCCATCCCTCGCGCGGCAAGAATGAGCCGCAGCTCCCGTCCTGCGGGGTTCTGCTGGTGAATCCCGCCGAGGCCCGTCACGCCGCGCAGATTGCAGCCCAGGAAGAGTGGACCCGCCATTTTTTGTTTCACAGCAATCTGCATTGCAGTCAATCATCTCCAGTTTTCTGGGCTGGGCCTGCGGTTGGTGCGCCCATGGCGGTGATCTGTCTGGAAAAGCTCATCGCCCTCGGCGCCCGCGAGATTATTGTCTATGGCTGGTGCGGCTCCCTTCGTGCCGACCTTGGCGTGGGTGAACTGGTGCTGCCTACCTGGGGTGTGAGCGAAGAGGGAACCTCCACGCATTATCCTGTGGCTGGCAAGGTTGGGTCTTCTCCCCGGTTGCGCAAGGTTTTGCGGGATTTTTTCTCTAAAACGGGCAAAGATCTGCGGGAAGGGCCGATCTGGACCACCGATGCCCTGTACCGCGAAACCAGGGAAAAGGTGGTCCGCTATGGTGGAGAGGGGATCCTTGCTGTCGATATGGAGTATTCCGCCCTCATGCAGGTCGCGGCGTTTCGCCAGGTTGAGCTGGCTGCCGTCATGATGGTTTCGGATCTTTTGTGGCAGGAATCCTGGCAGCCTTCTTTTCAGAGCAAGGAGTTCCGTATCCGGTCCCAGGAGTTGGTGGCGGACCTTCTGCGCTGTGTCACCACCCTGGCTGCAGTTAAAAAAAAATGAGGCGATGATGCGTACTTTTTTTACTGTCAGTCTTGGCTGTCCCAAAAATCTGGTGGATACGGAGCTGATGCTCGGCCTGCTCGTTGAGGCAGGGTATGTCCCTTGCGAGGAAGCGGAGGAGGCGGATCTGCTTTTGGTCAACACCTGTGGCTTCATCCAGTCTGCGGTGGAGGAGGGGATCGAGGAGATCCTGACTCTGGCTGGGGTGAAGGAGCGGTTTCCGGAAAAGAAGCTGGTGGTGGTCGGCTGTATGGTGCAGCGCTATGGGGCCGATCTTGCCAGTGAGCTGCCCGAGGTTGATCTCTTCATCGGCACCGAGGGCACCCAGGATATCGTCCGCAGACTCCAGGAACTTGGCCAAGGGGGAAAAGCGAGGGTGCATCTTGCCCCGCCAACCTTTCTCCTGGACTCCACCTGGCCGCGGCGGCTCTCCTCCCCGGCGCATCGCGCCTATATGAAAGTGACCGAGGGGTGCTCCAACCGGTGTGCCTATTGTCTGATTCCTTCTCTGCGCGGCGATCTGCGCAGCCGCAATCTTGCCGATCTGGTGCAGGAGGTGGGGATGCTCGGGGAAAACGGGGTGCGGGAGCTGACCTTTGTCGCCCAGGATCTCACGGCCTATGGCCATGATCTTGGTCCTGGCGCCCCGCATCTGGTGGAGTTGCTCAGCGCCTTGCTGGAAGCGTCCGCCATCCCCTGGTTCCGCCTCCTGTATCTCTATCCCACTCGGGTCAACGCCAAGCTCCTTGAGTTTATGGCCGCCAATCCCCGGATTGTCCCCTATCTTGATATCCCGCTCCAGCATGTCTCGGATTCGGTGCTGAAAGGAATGAACCGTCCATACGGGCGCAAGCAGATCGAGGCACTTCTCGCCCGGATTCGCTCGATTTTGCCCCAGGCGGCCATTCGGACCACCTTCATGGTGGGCTTTCCCGGGGAGAAGGAGGATGATGTGCGCCAACTCGCCGAGTTTATGCAGACGGAGAAGCTGGCCCATGTCGGGATCTTTGGCTATTCAAACGAAGAGGGGTGCGCGGCCTACAAGCTGCCCGGCCAATGTACCGAAGAGGAAAAGAGTGAGCGCCGTCAGCGGCTCATGGAGCTGCAGGGCGAGATTTCTCTCGCCAGGAATCAGGCAATGGTTGGCAGGGTGGAAAAGGTACTGGTCGAAGGATGGAGCAGGGAAACCGATCTCTTGTTGGAAGGCAGGACCCGTTTTCAGGCCCCGGAGATCGATGGCTGTGTCTATATCACTGAGGGGATCTGCGGTCCGGGGGATATTGTGGATGTGCGGATCACCGAGGCGCATCCCTATGATCTTGTGGGCGAGATTGTCAAGCCCGGGCAGGGGGAGAACGCAGATTAATCGGGCGCTTCGTTGACCCGTTCTTTCAGTTCCTTGCCGACCTTGAAAAAGGGAAGTTTTTTGGGCTTGACCTTGATCTTCTCGCCGGTTTTCGGGTTGCGTCCGAAATAGGAGTCGTACTCCTTGACCACAAAACTGCCAAAGCCACGGATTTCGATACTCTCGCCATTTGCCAAGGCATCCGCCATGGCGTCAAGGATGGTGGTCACCGCTGAGCTCGCGTCCCGTAAGGGAACATGCATCTCCTCAGCCAGTGCCTCGATCAACTCCGATTTGTTCATCGTTTTTCTCCGATGTGCAGCCGCTAATAAAAACAATATTAAATACAGGGAGATAAAACATACTAAACAGCTAAGTGCCCAATTGTAAAGAGGATTTTTTCAAGAAAAAATAAGGGCCAGATCCGCCGGCGTCAATCGCCGGTATTTGCCGGTGGGCAAAGCGCCGAGCTGCAGGCCTCCATAGGCGATGCGCTTGAGCGCGAGAACCCGATGGCCTATGGCCTGGAACATCATGCGGACCTGTCGTTTCCGCCCCTCGTGGATGGTGACCTCCAGAGTGGTTGTTGTCGGTTCCTTGGCAACGATCCGGACCTTTGCCGGCCAGGTTTTTTTCCCTTCGAGCTCAAACCCTTCTTCGAGTAGACGAATTTTTTCAGGTGTTGGCAGGCCGCGGACCGTTGCCTGGTAGGTTCGCTCAATTTCAAAGCGCGGGTGGAGAATGCGTTCGGTAAAATCGCCGTCATTGGTCAGGATGAGCGCGCCTTCGGTATCGAAATCAAGACGGCCCACGGGAAAGACCCGACTGGTGATGCCGGTGAGCAGGGAAGAGACAATGGGTCTGCCTTGGGGGTCGTGGAGGGTGGTGACATAGCCCCGGGGTTTGTTGAGGAGGAGATATATTTTTTCTTCCTCCCGGCGCAGGGGGCGTCCTTCAAAGGCAACAACCTGTGTGTCGGGGTCAACCCGGCAACCCATTTCGGTAACGACCTTGCCGTCCACCGTCACTTTCCCCTGGCGGATCAGCTCTTCCGCATTGCGCCGCGAGGCGAGGCCGGCCTTGGCCAGGATTTTTTGCAACCGTTCTTCGGGCATGGAAAGGTACTGTGGCGGTCAGGCGCGGAAAGGCGCAACTACGGGGCGAGGAGAAAACAGGCGCTTCAGCGAGGGGACTCTTGCGCAGGAGAGCAGCGGTTCAGGCATGGTAATCGCCGCGCCGCAGTTTGGCGGCCTCGATATACGAGGCGGTGGCCACTCTCTCAAGCAAGGAGGAGAGCGGGTTGTTTGGTGGGAGTTGATTTTTCAGGCTGACCAGAGCCGCGGTGTCATCTTCAAGGGCGGAGGCAAAGGGGGCAAGGTCCTGGGCGCTGAAAGTTGGGTTGCCCAGAGCCGCGCTGAACTTGTCCAGGGTGTTGATGGTGTCTTCCGCCAGGGTAAGACCGTCCAGCCTGAGGGCTGCGGGAATAGGAGCTGTGGGGGAAACGGCGGCTATGTCTGTATTGGCCGGGCTTTTTGCTGCTGCCAGCTCCTGGGCAAGGATATCCTGAAAGGAAGCCCCTGTGGTCGAACCAGAGCTTTTGCCGAGGGCTGAAACATCCTGCTGGCCAGGAGTAGTCGCTGTGATTTTCATGATGGACCCCGCATTGATAATGATTACCCTGCTTATACCATATCGTTTCGGCAGAAGGATCGTCAATCTTTAACAGAAAGATGGGCGGAAAATTCTCCGCTCAGCGGTACCGGGGCGGCAGGATGTCGTTGATTTTTCCATCAACCAGGAGCCGGGTTTTCTCGTCCACCTCAAGCACTTCAGGATACCAAGGTTTCAGGCGGCAGTCAAAGATGATGGGCGGGGTGAGGCTGGGGTGAAAGCGGCGCAGCTCGGTTGCTGCCGCATGGATATCCGCAGCCGGTTCGAAGCGGGTGAAAACGGTCCAGAGAAACTCCTGCAGATTCTCCGTGGCGGCCTGGGTATCGTCCACCAGCACCACCACCTGCCAGTCGGCCAGCGCCGGGCAATGGGCCAGAAGGGCGGGAAGATCCTGTTGTTGGCTGAAGCCCATCCCCTCAACCACCAGGGTGCCGGGGAGAAAGACCTTGGCCTTGCTGCAGCCCTGGGGCAGTTCCCCGTGAAATGTTTCCGGCAGGATGCGGCGGGGTTCCTTGCCCAGCCCCATCATCATGGCCTTGGAGCCGTTGTTCACCGAGGGGCCGGTGTAATCCAGGGTGTCCTGGGAAACATTGGCAAAGACGAAGAGATCGGTCTGCCAGTTGATCCGTTCCAGCACATGGACCCACAGTTTTTTGAAGTCCGTGACCTCAATCTCACCGTCGGTGAGGATCAGGAATTTGGTCAGCGAGAGCTGGCCTTCGCCCAGGATGCGGAGGCCCGAGGCGAAAGCCTCTCGGGGGTAACGGTCGGTGACCTTGGCCGCGGCCAGGCAGTGGAAGCCGGTCTCGCCGAATGTTTTGAGCTGGCGGACCCCGCTCATCACCAGGGGGAAGAGCGGGGACAAGAGATCCTGAAGAAAGTCGCCGATGTAAAAATCCTCCTGCCGGGGGCGGCCCACCACCGTGGCCGGATAGATGGCGTCGCGGCGGTGATACAGCCGTTCGATATGGAAAACCGGGTAGTCGTGGGTGAGGGAGTTATAGCCGTAATGGTCGCCAAAGGGGCCTTCCGGCCGCCGCATGTGGGGCGGGACGAAGCCCTTGGCCGCGAATTCGGCGTGGGCGACCAGGGGGTGGCCGCCGGCCGGATCGCGGGTGATGGGGAGCTTTTCGCCAAGCAGCAGGGAGGCGAGCATCAGTTCCGGGATATTTTCCGGCAGGGGGGCAATGGCGGCCAGCATCAGGGCTGGCGGCCCTCCGATGAACAGGGTCATGGGCAGGGCTTCGTTGCGGCGTTCCGCGGCATGGTAATGATAGCCGCCGCCCTTGTGGATCTGCCAATGGATCCCGGTGGTGCGGTCATCATAGCGCTGGATGCGGTACATGCCCAGGTTGTGGCCGCGACCGTCCGGGTGCTCGGTGTAGACCAGGGGCAGGGTGACAAAGGCGCCGCCGTCCGTGGCCCAGGAGGTGAGCAGGGGCAGCTCGCTCAGCCGGGACGGGGTCTGGCAGACCTCCAGGATGGGGGCCTTCTCGGCGGTGATTTTTTTTAAGCCCACCTTGGTGGCCTGGCCCAGCAGAGAGCGCATCTCCCAGATCTTGCCCAGGCTCGGTGGCATGAGGGTCTCCGCTGCCCTGACCAGATCGGCGACAAATTGTTGGGGGCGGCGGCCAAAAGCCAGCTCCAGTCTTCGGGCTGTGCCGAAGAGGTTGGTGACCACCGGGAAACTGCTGCCTTTGACATTGGTGAACAGCAGGGCCGGGCCACCTTCGGCAATCACTCGACGATGGATCTCGGCAATCTCCAGATGCGGATCAACCGGAGCGGAAACCTCAAGCAGGCAATTTTCCCTCCGCAGGATTTCAAGAAAGGCCCGGAGATCTCTGATAATATTCTGGCTCACCTTTGCGCTCTCCTTGCTGGTATGCTATTTTGTGAGTATAAATAACGGCTTCATTCTTGCTGGAGATATAAAGAGTCTCTCAATCCTTAAGGAACAGGCGGTGGTATTCCTTTTCGCTACAATGCTTATGCATCAGCTGGGAAAGAAAATCAAGGAGGGAGGTGATTTCTCCTTCCTCCAGGCGGGGAATAAGGGTTTGCAGGAAGGCAGGCTCTGCGAATCGTTGCAGAAATGCCGCCAGGGAGCGCTCGTCGGTTTCCCGGTTCAGGCCAAAGCAGATCTCTTTTGCTTTTAGATGGGTGGTGGGCGTTTTGGGGCTGTTCATGGCAGTGTCCGGTAATTGTGGGTTAAAAAATGATCGGTTTTAAAAACAGTGATGAAAAAATGTCCGGGCAATGGATAACCCTGGAGAATGGGACGCAATCCACCGAGTCCCATGAGCTGATCCGTATGGCCCTTGACCGGCTCCGGGAAAAAAGGGAGCTCATTTCCTTGGTGCACACAGGCTATCAGTCTCCCAAAACGGTCATCGTCAGCTACGATGACCGGATGCTTGAGATTGATAAGCCCGTCGACTGGCCCGGAACCCAGGAGATTATCCATATCCTGTTCAAGGACGAGGCCATGGTCTGGAACAAGGTGCGGGTTCAGGTGACGCATACCACGGAAAACAGCATCTTTACCGAGTTCCCCTCCACCCTGTTCCGCCTGCAGCGCCGGTCCAACTATCGGGTTGGCGTGCCCAACGGCAGTACGGTCATGTTCATGCACAACAATGAAATGCGCCAGGGGTTCCAGGTTGTTGATGTCAGCGCCAACGGGATTTTCGTCTGCACGGACAGGTTTGCTCCCCTTCAGCCAGGGGATCTCCTGCTTGAACTGGCGGTGTTTTTCCCCGGGGCTGGAACCGGGCTGAGTGCGGGCACCTATATGAACATCAGTAGGGCAAAGGTAATGCGGGCAACCCGTGGAGACAATAAAAAATATTGCTATGGGATACTTTTTGATCTGACCAAGGGCGAAGAGGAAACGTTGCTTCAGTACGTGCGTCTACGCGAGCGGGAGCTGCTGCGCAAAGGGATGTTTTGATTTTTTCCCGCTCACCTGGGGCAAAACGGCTAGGCGAGTCGCCAAAAAACCTTGCGGGAGCGGGGCCCGTCAAACTCGCAAAAGAATATTTTCTGCCAGGTGCCAAGCTGCAACCGGCCATTTTCGATAAAAACCGTTACCGAACTGCCGACAAGCGAGGCCATGACATGGGCCGGAGAATTGCCTTCCTGGTGCTGATAGGCAATCTGCGGCACGATTTTTTGCAGGGCGGCAATAATATCGCTCTGCACCGTGGGGTCTGCCCCTTCATTGATGGTCAGTCCGGCGGTGGTATGCGGGTTGTATACGTGGCAGATCCCGTCTTGCACACCGCTTGCGCTCACAGCTTTTTGCACCTGGTCGGTGATGTCTAAAAACTGCATGACCTTCGAGGTGGAAAGGGCAAAGGTTCCTGTTGGCATGGGTGACCTCCTGGCCTGAGAGTACAAGGGCAACGGCGAGAGTTAATTCCGGAAGAATCTTAAGTTATGCAAGAAAATTGTACAGTTAACTCCTATAATAGATTGCAGAACGTGTCAAATTGATTATAGAGCGGGTTGTGGCAAACGAGGAGTTGGGGCGAGCTATGATAGAGAATGTTTTCAAAAATCTTCAGTGGCTCGGCCATGATGCATTTCTGCTCTGCGCCGGGGGCAAGAAGATCTATTTCGACCCCTTCCAGCTTGCTCCGGGGTTGCCGCCTGCCGATATCATCTGTATTTCCCATGACCATTACGATCATTGCTCTCCTGCTGATGTGGACCTGATTCAGCAACCGTCCACGCAGATTGTTACCGAAGCGGAGTCTGCGAAAAAACTGCAGGGGAAGATCATAACCCTTGCCCCGGGCGAGCGGTGCGAAGTGGAAGGGCTCACCATCGAGACCGTCCCGGCCTACAACACCAACAAGCAGTTTCATCCCCAGGCCAACGGTTGGCTTGGGTTTATTCTTACCGTAGATGGAGTGCGGGTGTACCATGCCGGCGATACCGATTATATCCCGGAGATGAAAAATATCCGGGCGGATATCGCCCTGCTGCCTGTTTCCGGCACCTATACGATGACCGCCGAGGAAGCGGCACAGGCGGCTCTTGCCATCGGCCCTAAGATCGCGGTGCCCATGCATTATGATGCCATTGTCGGTTCAAGCGAGGATGCAAACCGGTTCGCTGCAGCGCTTGCCGGAAGGATACGGGTGGAACTCATTGGTCGAAAATAATTCGCAATATTTTCCGGTTTGCCTCAAAATCGCTGGCCGGTCCTGCCTGGTCATCGGCGGCGGGCGGGTTGGCGAGCGCAAGGCGAAAGGGCTGTTGGCCCATGGCGCCCGGATTAAGGTGATCAGTCCCGAGTTGAGCGAGACCCTTGCGGGCCTGCATCAAGCCGGCACGATAGAGTGGCTGCCCCGTTTGTATCAGGATGGCGATCTGGCCGGGGCTTTTCTGGTGATTGCCTGCACCGATGATCCCACAGTGCAGGAGCGGGTCCATGCCGAGGCCGAAGCGCACAATATTCTGCTCAATGTGGCGGATGTGCCGAAATGGTGTAATTTCATACTTCCGGCCACGGCCCGGCGAGGGGACCTGGCCATTTCCGTTTCCACCGCAGGGAAAAGTCCGGCTCTGGCCAGCATGCTGCGCCAGGCATTGGAGGGCCAGTACGGCCCGGAATATGGGGCGCTCGTCGATATTCTCGGGGCTCTGCGGGATACGGTTCTGGCCGGCGGCAGACCACATGCGGAAAACAAGCTGATTTTTGCCAGGCTGGCCGATCCCGAGATGGCGGTCTGGATCAAGGACGGGTTGTGGCAAAAGCTTGCCCGCCATATTCAAGACGTCTTGGGTCCTGACGTCTCTCTTGACTGTCTTGAGGCGGTCCGCCAGGAATACCAGCACTTTGCAGGAGCGACACGATGACCCTCTTGTTTCAGCTCACCCTCTCTCTGTACCTTTTGGCCACCGCCGTGTATGTGGTCCATTTTCTCTCAGGTCATAAACAGGTCCGCGCGGTTGCCCGGGCAATTCTTCTTTCCGGCGGCATCCTGCATACCGTTTATTTTGTGGTGCGCTATCTTGCCGCCGGGCATACCCCCCTGACCAACAACCATGAAGCGGTTTCCTTTTTTGCCTGGTCCATGACCTGGGCATTCTTGTCGTTCTGGTGGCGGTACCGGGTGAAAAATTTTGGTGTCTTTGTTTCGCCGCTCATCTCGATCCTGATGCTGATTGCCGCCTTTTCTTCCCAGGAGATGGCGCCCTTGCCCCCGGCACTCAAGAGCAACTGGCTGCCGGTGCATGCCAGCATCGCCCTCATGGCCAACGGCTTCCTGGCCATGGCTTTCTGCGGCGGGGTCATGTATCTGTTGCAGGAGCGGGAGATCAAGAAGAAAAAATTCGGGATATTTTATAGCCGTCTGCCTTCGCTTGAGGCGCTTGACAACCTGAACCAGCATTGTCTGACCTTGGGTTTTTTGTTGCTCACCTTGGGGATCATTACCGGCTCGGTCTGGGCGAAGCAGGCCTGGGGGACATACTGGCAGTGGGACCCCAAGGAAACCTGGTCGCTGATCACCTGGCTCATTTATGCGGCCATCCTGCACCAGCGGCTCACCGTGGGATGGCGGCGCAAGCGGGCGGCGATCATGGCCATTGTCGGGTTTGCCTCGGTTCTCTTTACCCTCTGGGGCGTAACGTATCTCTTGGGGGGAGTACACTCCTATGTTGGCTGAGAGTATCGTCATCATCGGCGTGAATCATAAAACCGCTCCGGTGGCGGTGCGGGAGAAGCTCGCCTTTTCCGGGGATTGCGCCGGACCGCTGTTGACCTTGATGCAGATCGAGGGGTGCCGTGAGTGTTGTTTTCTCTCCACCTGTAATCGGGTGGAGGTGATTTTTGTCGCCAGCGATCCGGCCGTTGCGGCGGTGGCGGTGCGTGGTTTTCTTTTTGCCAAAAGCGGGCTTGCTGACGACGAAGCCCAGCAGTACAGCTACCTCTATCAGGGCAGGGAGGCGGTGGCGCATCTGTACAACGTCGCGGCCAGTCTCGATTCCATGGTGGTCGGGGAGCCCCAGATCCTGGGGCAGCTGAAGCAGGCCTACCGCGAGGCGGTGGAGCAGAAAGCCACTGGCGCAATCCTGAACCGGCTGCTGCACAAATCCTTTTCCGTGGCGAAGAGGGTGCGCACCGAAACAAATATTGGGGGCAACGCGGTTTCCATCAGCTATGCCGCAGTGCAGCTGGCTAAAAAGATCTTTGGCAACCTGCAGGATAAGGCCGTTCTTCTGGTGGGGGCGGGGGAAATGGCCGAACTGGCGGCCGAGCATCTGGTCAGGCAGGGGATCGGCCGGGTCATCGTGGCCAACCGGACCGTGGAGCGGGCGGCCAAGCTGGCCCGCCAGTTTAACGGTATTGCCGTAGGCTTGGCCGAGTTGACCACGCAGTTGGCGGAGGTCGATATCCTGATCAGCTCCACCGGGGCCACCGATCTGATTCTTAGGAAAGATGAGGTCAAGCCGCTCATGCGCCAGCGGAAAAACAGGCCGCTTTTTCTTATCGATATTGCGGTGCCCCGCGATCTTGACCCGGAGCTCAATGATCTGGATAATGTCTATTTGTATGATATCGACGATCTGAAAAACGTGGTCGACGTGAACAAGGCGGAGCGGGAAAAAGAGGCGCTACGGGCGGAAGGCATTGTTGCCGAGGAGGTGGTCAAGTTCTGGCAGTGGCTGGATGGCATGGAACTGGCTCCCACCATTACGGCCATCAGGCAGAAGGCCAACGCAATCCGCGAGGCCGAAGTAACAAAAACCTTGGCCTCGCTCAAATCGCTTTCGGAAAACGAACGGCGCTCGGTGGAGATGCTGGCCAATGCCATTGTCAACAAGTTGCTGCATGACCCCATGCTTTTCCTGAAGAACAGTGGCCCCCACGACAATCCCCAGCTCAAGCTGGCTTTTGTCCGCCAGTTGTTCGGTCTTGATAATGAATCTTCGGAGGAATAACCGCCTCGGGAAAATGTTTGACATGTCGGATGGCTCTGAGTAATATAGCGAGCTTTATTGCTGGGCGGATTTTTTTGTGCTTTCGGGGGTGTTTCCGTTAGACTGCGTGACGCACGGTTCCAGCTGCTGCAAGACAGCAAAAATGAGAGGCAGGCCATCTAGAGGCCGTAACAGAAGAGAAAAAGGAAGACGATCATGAGCAAGAGAACTTTTCAGCCCAGTAACCTCAAAAGACACCGCACCCATGGCTTTAGAGCCAGAATGCAGACAAAAAACGGCCGTGCCGTCATCAACCGTCGTCGGGCCAAGGGTCGTAAGCGGCTGACTGTTTAGTCCTGAGCCGTCCCGCGCAGCATGAGAGCCCATCCCCTTTCCAAGGACATGTTGCTGGTTAAATCCTGGCAGTATAAGAAGGTGTATGACCAGGGGAAGCGGCTGCGCGGTCAGAACTTCAGTCTGATTTATGTGCCAAATCACACCGCAGGCAATAGGGTGGGAATAAGCGTCCACGGTGTACGGCAGGCGGTTCAGCGAAACAGGATCAAGAGAATAATCCGGGAATTTTTTCGCCACAATCCAGCGTTTATCGAGCCTTTTTCCGATGTGGTTTTTGCCGTACGGCTTGGTTTTATTCCGGATTCCCCTCGGGAGGTCGAGGTGGCTGTCCGAACCCTTCTTGCCCGGCGTAAGCCTGGTGGGAGGGAGCCAGCTCCGGGTGAAGCGACGTTGAGCATCTCGTGATATCCTCTTTTCCCCCAGAAAATGGATGGCTGTGATTGTAGAAGGGTGTGAAGGCAGCAGGAAGCGAAAGTGACCGGCGACAAAAGCTGTTGTGTAACTCTTCGAGTGTCTGTCATGGAGATGCGGGTTTTCTCCCCATTTTTACGAGACTATCAGGATTGGATGTGAAAAGAATTTTCATTGCTCTGATACGATGTTACCAGCTCTGCATCTCTCCACTTTTCGCGCCGAACTGTCGTTTTTCTCCCACCTGTTCACAGTATGCCATAGAGGCTCTTGTCCACCACGGAACCATCCGTGGTCTCTATCTCGCCACGCGTCGCCTTCTCCGATGCCATCCTTTTCACCCTGGCGGGTTTGATCCGGTGGATAAATCTTTTTGAGACAACAGCAGCTGGTGTTGTCCGGGTGCTTCAGGCCTGCATCCAAACTAAATAGAGCCTGACGAGGATTCGATTTCATGGACACACAGAGAATGTTTTTGGCCATTTTTCTTTCCTTGGCCATCTTGCTTGGGTATCAGTACTTTTTTGTTCCCACTCCCCCCCCGGCCACGGAAAGTATCGTTGCCTCCTCCCCAGAAAACGGCAAAACCGAGGGAAAAAGTGTCGCTTCGGCACCAGCTCCCGTTGCCGCGGCAAGTCTGCTGGCTACTGCGCCTGCTGGTGCTTCCGTAAGGCAAGGGCGTGAGATTCCGGTAACAACCAGCCTCTACTCGGCGGTGGTCACTGAGTCTGGCGGTATGCTGAAAAGCTTTCAGTTGAAGAACTACCGGGAGGATCTTGCCAAGGATTCCGGCGAAAAAGAACTTCTTCGCCCCAAAAACGGCGACAACCTGCCCCTGAACTTTTCTTGGGGGGTTGAGCCGGGCACCATTCCGCCGGTGGTCTATGTCGCTGCGCCAATCAAGGAGGAGGATGGCGGCAAAGTGCTGACCATGCGGGGCAAATTGCCCTCGGGCCTTGAGATTGTTCGCACCATGCGCTTTGGCGACCAGCAGTATCTGTTGGATCTGACTATTGAGGTCATCAATACCACAGCCACTCCCCTGCAGGGTGCCCCCTATCTGACCCTTGACAACCGTCCCTTTGCCAAGGAATCCTCCATGGTCTTCGTCGGTCCCGCCCTGATAAAGGATGGGGTGCTCGAGGAAATCAAGGCGACTGACCTGAAAAAGGGAAGCCGAAGCTTTACCGGGAAGATCAGCTGGGCGGCTTATGAAGATAATTATTTCCTCTGCGGCATTGTTCCGCAGACCGGCGACCAGCACACGGCCCATTTTTCCGTGCAGGATGAAGATCGGGTGACCACGGTACTGGCCGGGGCCAGCGATGTTATTCAGCCCGGCCAGAGTCAGCAGTATTCGTATTCGGTGTACTGCGGGCCGAAGACCATGGCGGCTCTCAAGTCGGCCGGCCATGAGCTGGAGCGCAGCATCAATTTCGGCTGGTTTGACGTGATGGCCAAGCCGACCCTCTATCTGCTCAAGTTTCTCCACGGCTATGTGGGGAACTACGGGGTGGCCATTATCTTGGTGACGGTGTTCATCAAGCTTTTGTTCTGGCCCATCTCCCAGAAGGGCATGAAGTCCATGAAGACCATGCAGAAGCTGCAGCCCAAGATGGCGAAGCTGCGCGAGAAATTCAAGGACGACAAGCAACTGCAGCAGCAGGAAATGATCAAGCTGTACCAGACCTATAAGGTCAATCCTGTGGGCGGCTGTTTGCCCATGGTCATCCAGATTCCGGTATTTTTTGCCCTGTACAAGGTGTTGCTGCAGACCATCGAGCTCCGCCATGCGCCATTTTTTCTCTGGATTACGGATCTGTCCGCGCCGGACCGCTTGGCCATCGGCTTTGATCTCCCGTTTGTCGGGGGAATTCCGGTGCTGACCCTGTTGATGGGGGCCACCATGTTTTTGCAGCAGAAAATGACCCCGGCTACCGGGGATCCCACCCAGCAGAAGGTCATGATGTTCATGCCGCTCATCTTTACCTTCATGTTTTTGAATTTTGCTTCCGGGCTGGTCTTGTACTGGTTTGTCAACAATCTGCTGTCCATCGGGCAGCAGTATCTTGTGAACCGGCAGGAAACAGCGTAAAACTTGCTGAATTAACTAGCGCGGAAGAGGCTGCCAGGGCCACAGTTGCGAAGAGAAGACGCCGGGCTGCCAGGAATACCGCCTGAAATGGAGGAGTCATACGATGTCTGCCAAGATGGAATATAAGGGAACGGATGTTGAAGCGGCGATTGATACTGCCTGTGCCGCGCTGAATGTGGCGCGGGAAGAGCTTGATATCCGCATAATTTCCACCGGTTCCACCGGTATTTTCGGCCTGGGTCGGAAAAAAGCGGCGGTGCAGGTGTCTCTCAAGAAAGAGGGTGGCCAGGAGCAGAAACGCCCTGTTGCCGAGAAAAAAGCGAGTGCGCCAAGAACCAGGCCTGAGCGGCCTGCTTCGGAGAGGAAGTCGACCCCGCCAAAACCCAGGGCTGAACAGCCCAGGGAAAACGAAGAGCCCGAGGAGGCGATGGGAGATCCCGTCACCCCCGAGGAGATGGAATCAATCCGGGCGGATCTTGCCAGGATCCTGGATCTCATGCACTGCCCATCGGAAATCAACATTGAGCAGGATCAGAACAATAAGGTCCACGCCAAGATCTCCGGGGAGTTTGTCGATATCCTGGTCGGCCCCGAGGGACAGACCCTTGATAGTCTGCAGTATGTGATGCGCAAGATCATCACCCGGAAATTTACGCAGAAAGTACTCTTTTCTCTTGATGCCGGGGGGTTCCGGGATAATCGGATGGGAGAGCTCCAGGATCGCGCCCTGCGGCTGGCCCAGGAAGTCAAGGAAACCGGCAAAACCAGAACCATCCCCGCTATTAATCCGGCGGAAAGACGCATGGTACACATGGCCCTGCAGGACGACACCGAGATCCGAAGCCGCAGCGTCGGCGAAGGGTTGTTTAAGAAGGTACTCATCTATTTGCCCGGCAAAGGGCGGCGGCGTTCTCCCAGAAAAAAGAAAACCGGCGAGAAGAGCCTCGAGTAATACCTCTGGCCGGGGTACGAAGGTCCATGATCTGAACAACCTATCCGCAGGGGTGTGGTGATCTGATTACAAGGTAATCCCTTGTAATCAGGGGGTGTCGAATCGGTGTTTCTCTGCGATGCAACAAGAGCAGCTTGTCGGCTGACCCCTGGCAAGCTGTTCGGTCCCTCCGGAGTTTATAAGGTACGGTACGTATGGTAATGCCGGATTTCCCGGATTTCAACGAGGCGACCATTGCCGGCATAGCAACGCCACCCGGCGCCGGCGGCATCGGTATTATCCGGGTGAGCGGCCCCCAGTCCTACGCAATCCTCCAGCATCTTTTTCATCCGAAAAACCTCCAGCACAACTTCATAAGCCACCGCCTCTATTTTGGCGCCATTGTCCATCCCGAAACCGGTTTGGCCATTGACGAGGTCCTTGCCGTTTATATGCGGGGGCCGCTGACCTACACCAGGGAAGAGGTGGTGGAAATCCACGGCCACGGCAGTCATCTCCTGCTGCAGGAAATCCTTGCCCTGATCGTGACCTTTCCCGCGACCCGGCTGGCTGAGCCCGGGGAGTTTACCAAGCGGGCCTTTCTCAATGGTCGGATTGATCTGACCCAGGCGGAGGCGGTTGCCGAGTTGTTGGGCGCCAAAACACGCGAAGGCGCCACGCTTGCGATGAGTCAACTCCGGGGCGGATTGCACGAGGAGATCTGGAAAATACGTGACGCGCTGGTTGCGGTTCGTGCTATCATGGAGGTGGCCATCGATTTTCCCGATGAGGATGTGGAGATCCTTGATCCCCAACCGCTCATGGCCAGACTGGACCGGGAGGTTCAGGAGCCCTTGACCCAATTGCTTGCCCGGGCGGAGGGGGGGAAAATCATCAGAGAGGGGGTTTCCGCGGTCATCCTCGGCAGGCCCAATGTCGGCAAGTCAAGTCTGCTCAACTGTCTCCTGCGGGAAGAGCGGGCCATAGTTACAGCGATTCCCGGCACAACCAGGGATACCATCGAGGAATGTCTGGACATTCAAGGGGTGCCGGTACGGATCATTGATACGGCGGGCATTCGGGAAACCGTTGAAGCGGTTGAGGAGATGGGTATCCGTCGGGCCCGGCAAAAGCTCGGTGAGGCGGACTTGGTCCTGCTGGTTCTTGACGGGGCAGAAGGATTGCAGGCCGAAGACCGAGCCCTGTTTGCAGTGGCTGCGGACAAGAAGGTCGTGGTGGTGGTCAACAAGATCGACCGGGCGCCTGATCTGGATATTGGCCTGTATGGCGAGGTTTTTCCCGGACTACCGGTGGTCGGTATTTCCGCCACCACCGGCCAGGGCATCCATGCGCTGGAAGAGGCGCTCTACGAGGCGGCCACTGGCGGGCATGTTCTACAGGAGCCTGGGGTCGCCGCCCCGAATGTTCGGCATACGGCGGCCCTGCAACGCGCCCTTGGCGCGGTGCAGCAGGTCGGAGTGGGGTTGGCCGCAGGTCTGCCTCCGGATCTTCTGGCCATCGATCTACAGGGGGCGCTCTCTTTTCTCGGGGATATCATCGGGGAAACGACCACGGATGATGTGCTGGATATGATTTTTGCGGAGTTTTGTCTCGGAAAATAGTGAGGGGATAACAGCTGCATCGCAGTGCAACGGCGAAGGAAAAAAACATGGCCTCAGGCAAAAAAAACAAAGAGATCGATCTTGAGGAACAGATCGAGTTTCTGAAGAAGGTGCATTTTTTCCATGGCTTTGATGATCATGAGCTCAAGCAGTTCCTTCAGGTGAGCAAATGGCTCCGGGTTCCTGCCAATACGGTGATTATCAAGGAAAATACCACCGAACGTGCCTTTTATATCCTGGTGAGGGGCGAAGTCCGGGTGGAAAAACGGTTGCCCGGGAAAGAAAAACCCATTCTCCTCACCAATCTTGGTACCGGGGATTGCTTCGGGGAAATGGCGCTGGTTACCGAGATACGACGAACCGCCGATGTGGTGGCAAGCACGGAATCCTTTATCCTGCGGGTTGAGCCCGAGATTGTCAGCACCTCCAATGTCTTTCTCCAACTGAAATTTTATAAGCGGTTCTGTGAACGGCTGGTGGCCAGGTTGGATTTGGCCAATAAAAGGGTTGCCGGGCGGGATGGGGAAGAGGCGAAGCCTTCCATCTTACAGAAGGTGCTTTCCGACGGTGACTTGGTTGAGGCTGAAGAAGAGGTGGGGAAACCTCCGGTCAAGCCGAGCCCGGTCATAGATCGGTCCGACAAGGAACAAAGGGCCAGGGCCTCTCTCACCCTTCCCCCCTTGCCGGACAAGGAGCAACGGCTGACACCCGCCAAGCTCCATCATCGCGTGCATCCTGAGGCGGTTCTGCCGGTGAACCCGGCGGTTGCCGCCGAGTTGAGCCGCATGATGAAAGGCAGCGGTGGTCTCGATAATACCCGGCGTCTGGCGGATTTGATCTCCCTGGATCCGGTGTTGAGCTGCCGGGTGATCCAGACAGCCAATTCACCTTTCTACAGAAGAGCCAACATGGTGGGAACCGTTCCCCTCGCCATGGTTATTATTGGCGTCAAGCCGGTGCAAGAGGTGCTTCTCGACACTATCCGGGCGGCAAAGTCCGTGCAGGGTTTCAGCGGGGTTACCCTTGTTGCCAAGGATTTTTGGCAACACGCGGTGGTGGTCGGCAGGATTGCCGAGATGCTGCGGGATGTCATCCGTTTAAACACCTCCGCCGATCTTTATTTGTGCGGCCTTCTCCATGATCTGGGGATGCTGGTGCTGGATGGAATCTCTCCGAATTTTTACCCGCAGTATGCTCAGCCCTCAGAAGAGATGCAGGATGTGGTCCGGGTGGAAAAGGAATATATTGGTGTGGACCATGGTCAGGCCGGGGTTTGGCTTGCTGAAGGCATTGGTTTGCCGCAGCCATACCTGGATGTAATGCATTTTCATCATCAGCCGGAAAAGGCGACAACCAACCAGTTGCCTGTGGCCATGGTGAATTTGGCGAATATCTTTGCCTCCATGAAGGGCGCTTGTCTGGGGCAGCCCGAGGTGACGGAACAGGATGCCGTGCGTTCCTTTTCCTGGGCGGTGATTCAAGAATACCACCGACCCTTTCAGGAGGTCAGTGTGCCGCAGTTTGTCAATTCGTTTTCCGCGGAACTTGACAAAACCTGGGCCGGGATCACCGGGGATATCCTGCTGTAGCTCTCAGTCGATGGGGGTGAACTGATCCTTGCTGGCTCCGCAGATGGGACAGGACCAGTTTTCCGGCAGATCCTCAAAAGAGGTGCCAGGGGCGATGCCTGAGTCCGGGTCACCGTCCGCCGGATCATAGATATATCCACAAACCGAACATTCATAGCGTTTCATGGCTTGCTCCTTAGTGATGTTTGTGCCAGGCTGGAGGCTGCTTGGCGAGACCTTCGAGACGAGAGACTGTCTTTGTTTGTTATAGGTGGTGGACTTGTCCGAGGTCAATGATTTTTATCGACAACGGGCGGCGGTTTCCTTAAGGAGTTGGTTGTGTTCGGGAGCAGAAAGAGAGGGGCAGATGATTGAGAAGGAAGTGGTTGTTTCCAGCCAGGATATTGCCAGGAGGGTCAAAGAGCTTGGCCGGGCGATCAGCCGTGATTATTCCGGGCGCAAATTGGTTATGGTTGGCATTTTAAATGGGGCCTTCATTTTTTTGGCCGATCTGGTCCGGGAAATCGAGCTGCCCATTGAGATAGACTTTATCCGGGTGTCGAGTTACGGCTCCTCCACCTGCTCCTCCGGCACCATCCAGTGCACCAAGGACACAGAGCTTGAGCTGGAAGGCAAGGATGTCCTTCTGGTCGAGGATATTGTCGATACCGGGAAAACCATTGCCTGTCTGCGGCAGCTCCTGGTGGATAGAAAGGCGGCCTCTGTGGGGATCTGCGCCTTGATCGACAAGAGGGAAAGACGCGCGGTCGAGGTGGCGGTGGATTATGCCGGTTTTACGGTGGCAGAGGGTTTTCTGGTGGGCTATGGCCTTGACCATGCGGAACAGCACCGTCAGTATCCGGCTATTTACAAGATTGTCAGTCCTGTGTGACTCCCGTGTCAACCTTACAGGAAAAAGACAAGCGGTTCCTCTGGCATCCCTACACCCAGATGCACGATTATGCCCAGCGTGACCTGCTTCTTATCGACAGGGCGGAGGGGATTTTCCTTTTCGATCAGGAGGGGAGGCGATACTTCGATACCATTTCCTCTTGGTGGTGCATTGTCCATGGGCACAGTCATCCCATTATAACCGAAAAAATTCGTTCCCAGCTGGCGCGGCTCGATCAGGTGCTGCTGGCCGGGACCACGCATGAGCCGGCGATTCTGCTGGCTGAGCAGTTGGTGCGCCTGACGCCGCCAGAGCTTACCCGGGTATTTTACTCCGATAATGGCTCCACGGCCTGCGAGATCGCGATCAAGATGTCGCTTCAGTACTGGCGGCAGACCGGGCAGCCAGGCCGCTGCCAGTTGGTGGGGATAGAGCGCGGCTACCATGGCGATACCATCGGCACCATGAGTCTGGGCGGGGTGCCTGAATTCCATGGCCCTTTTGCTCCCCTGCTTTTTTCTTCCCATCGACTGCCATCCCCATACTGTTATCGTTGCCCCTTCGGCCGGGAACAAGAGGGGTGTGACTGTCGGTGTCTGGAGCCGTTGGCGCAACTCCTGGCCGAGCAGGGGGCGCAGATTGCCGCCCTGATCATCGAGCCGTTGATCCAAGCCGCGGGGGGGATGATCGTCTATCCCGCCAAGTATCTGCAAAAGCTGGCCGGTTTGACCAAGGAATACGGGGTGCATCTGATTTTTGATGAGGTAGCCACTGGCTTTGGCCGGACCGGAACCATGTTTGCCTTAGAGCAGGCGGGGGTAGTGCCGGATTTTCTCTGTTTGTCAAAAGGACTGACTGCTGGTATGTTGCCAATGGCGGCGACGTTGACCAGCGAGGAGGTTTTTCAGGCCTTTTATGGCGATTATGGTGCGGGAAAAACATTTTTCCACGGCCACACCTTCAGCGGCAATCCTCTCGCGGCCGCGGCAGCCCTGGGCTCTTTGCTGGTCTTTGCCGAGGAACAGACCATGGTCGGGTTGCCGGCCAAGATCACTCATCTGCAGGCCCGGATGCGTCGTTTTGCTGAACTGCCGTGGGTCGGGGATCTCCGGCAGCTCGGGATGATCACTGCCATGGAATTGGTCAAGGATAAGTCGACCAAGGCACCCTACGATGTGCATGAACGGGTGGGCTGGCCGATTTATCTGGCTGGACTGAAGCACGGGTTGTTGTTGCGGCCCATGGGCAATGTGATCTATTTTTGGCTGCCGCTTTCCGTGACCCTGGCCGAGATAGACGAGATCACGGAGCGAGCCTGGCAGGTGCTTTCCGATCCGCAGCATATTGCGGGTTGGTAGCCTGGCTTGATTGAAAGAATAGTGCATGTGCGCTTGTAGCTCAGCTGGATAGAGCATCGGCCTTCGAAGCCGGGTGTCGGGGGTTCGAATCCCTCCGGGCGCACCATTAAAAATAATATGAATCCGTGTAGCGCAGTGCTGCGCGGATTTTTTCGTTTTAGGCGACTCAGTGTCCCTTGCTTGTTTCAAGGGGCTCGGTAATCGAGCTGCGCTGGAAAATCTTTCAATTTCTTGGTTGGTTTTGCCCGTTGAGGGGCAATTTGCTTAATGTTGCCAGCTTGCCTGCAGCCACAACCTTGGATTGCGATCCACAGAGGCGGGCTCCGAGGTGGGCTGGTCGCCATCTATGCGCCAGGCCACATAGGCATTGATTTGCAGACCAAGGAAAGTGCTATTCGCCCCCACGCCGGCGCCGGAGATAGTACGACTGTTTTCCCCGGCAACGAACGGATCGTGGTTGATCCTCACTGAGCCCGCATCGTAGAAGACTACGCCCTGGAGATTGGGGAGAAAGCGATGCCTCAGTTCCAGATTCGTCAGCCAGCCTTGGTCGCCGCTGGCCTCGCCCTGCGGATAAGCCCGCACGCCGTAAGCACCGCCCAGGAAGAATTTCTCGGAGGAATTGAGGTTCTTGTCGGCCCATTGCCCTGAGAGGGAAACGGACAAACTGTCAAGGTCAGTCAATCGTTGCACCCGGTTGACGTTATAGGCCAAGCGGGTGAACCCCCCATCGCTGCGGGTAGTCAGCGAGTCCGCGCTGAGCGATTCGGCATCCATGCCCAAAAGACCCAGGGCCAGCGAAAGATCAAAGGAAGTAATCCCTGCCCCCCCCAGCCTGTCCTGATGATTGCCTGCCAAGCCAAAGTTGGCGAGTTGGATCTCTTTGTCGACTGTTGTCACTGGTGCATCTGTGTAGTCGCTGAGTTGCTTGTTTTCCAGGGACAGCGTACCGGAGAGATTGGCGGTCTGGCTGCGGATGAAGGGATACACACCAAACAGGGTGCTGCTGGTTGCGGTGCCGTGCGCTTGCAATGGTGCGAATTCCTTGCCCAGACGATAGCGGGTGTCGAAATAAGCCGCTCCCAGTCGTAACCCGTCGCTGCCCACCGGAACTTGGTAAGCCATCCGGGCATAGGTCAGATCCTGGTCGCTGGTGAGGGCGCGCACGGTGAACTGATCGCCCATTCGGAACGGGCTGTTAAGCGCCAGGGCGCCATCCAAGCGGTATTCCCCGGTATAGCGGTTGCCAAAGTTGTTCATCTCAACCCTGGCGGCATAGGGCAGGGAAGGATCGATTTCAACAATAAGGTCGGAGGTTCCGACGCTGGCACCGGGCTGCAGCGTGGCGCGGGTCCCGCCTACACCAGGCGTATCATTTAATAATAACAAGGCGCGCTCCACGGGAGCTGCTTGGAGGGCATCCCCACTCTTGACCCCCTGCAAATAGTTGTTTGCACGCGCATCGGAAAGTCGCGATTGATTATTGATGTGCTGCTCGCCAATGCGTCCCTCCACGACGTTGATTATCACCACGCCGTCTTGGATCTCCTGTGCCGGCAGATAGGCCCGCGCTATCACATAGCCATGTTCGCGGTAGTAGGCGGTAATCCGTGCCGCCCCTTGATAGAGCTCGGCAAGGGTGTGTTCGCCGCCGATCAGGTTGGCGACCAGGGCTTCCAGTTCAGCCGCGGCAAAGGCGCTGCTGCCGGAAACACGGATACCGCTTACCGTGAGGCGTATATCTGCATTGGCCGCGTCTGTGCGGGTCACATTTTCTTCAAGATGCAAAGGAGGCATGGCCTTCGGCGCGTTCAGTTCAGGTTGCTTTTGCAACTCGCGGATCGTCTGGCCACTGTCTGGCGCAACCGTGGCTGCGTGGGCGGAGATGGTAGCCAAAAAGCTCAATGCCAGGGCAGACAGGGTGAAGCGTTGGGTGTGTCGGATATTCACAAAGCTGCCCCTTTTTTATTCCCCATCGGGACTTTTTGTGTCGGCAGGCAATTTGACCCCGCCGTTCATCAGGGTAAGATTGCCCACCTGCTCTACCGTATCCGTAGTGCTCATACTGTCTGACGGCTTGAGTGACGTCCGGGGAATGACAGGCTGTAAGCTTGTCCCCGATGGAACGGTTACCGGACTCACTGGTGCTATCGTGGCAACCATTGCCGAAATGAAGGCGGGAAACAGGTCCTCCCCACCAGGCAAGGCAAGCACTGCTCCGACCAGAAGGGGCGGTAATCCTCCCGCATCGGTGGTAGGATTTATCGTCAGCACGCCATTTAGGTATGTGATGCTGTAATTGTCAGCGGTCAATCCACCGGGGGTGATCAGGTATCTGCCTGGGTTGATCGCGCCTTGTGAGGTACCGCTATAAGCCAGGGTGCCACCCAGCACGGTGGAGCTTTCGCCGTTGACGAAGCCGGTATAAGTTACTCCATTCCCTCCCTGAAAGGCAACGCCGGTGTACTCTTTCGTTGCATAATTCGCGGCAATCTTTAAGGCGCGTGCGGTAATGTCGGCAACGGTAGCGGTGGTGGTGTTAAAGGTATAGTTGCTCGCATCAGTGTTGCCCAGAGTGATGCCGCTCACATTCACGGCCTTGCCTATGCCGACGTTTTTGTCGAGATAGGAGGCTGTGCCGGTGATGGTAAGCAGGTCACCTGCTATCCGGTTATCAGTGTAGGTGACGGTCGCCCCGGTGGTGCCGTCATACACTTTGTTTTGGCCCGCGGCCGAGATAGTCAGAGGACGGGCGGTGATATCGGCGGTCACTCCGGTGGGTTGCAGCAGTGCGTAGTTGCTGGCATCGGTGCCGCTGATGGTGTAGCCGCTGACAATGACCGATTTGTTGTTCGCCACGTTTTTGTTGGCGAAGACGCCGCTGCCGGTGCCGCCCAGGGTGACAGTGTCGCCGCCCAGAGCGGAGATCGCAGCCGTGCCGCCCAAGGTGGCGTCGGTATTGCCGTCATATATTTTGTTCGAGGCGGTCACGCCGGGGACTTCCAGGTTGGCGGCGGTGATGTCGGCGGAGGTCGAAGCGCTGGTGTTGAAAGTGTAATTACCCGCATCGGTGTTGCCCAGGGTGATGGCGCTCACATTCACGGTCTTGCCGGTGCCGATGTTTTTATCGAGAAAGGCTGCGGTGCCGCCGATGGTCAGCAGGTCGCCTGCTACGCGGTTGTCCCAATAATTGACGGTCGCGGTTGCGTCAGTGTCATACACTTTGTTGGTGCCTGTTGCGGCGATGGTCAGGGCCCTCTTGTTCACGGTAAGCGTGCCGCTGGCATAGCTCAGGGAGTAGCCGAGGTTGGCGGCGGTTGCCGCGCTTGGGGTGATGTTGTGGAGAGTGGCCGCTGTCAGTTGACCGGAGGTGGAGGTGGTGCCGTCGACGGTATAGCCAGGCCCGCTGCTGATCGCAGCATTTATCAGATCGCTGTCGATCAGGCCGGAATAACTGTAAGTGAAGGCTGGATTGGCTGCGCCATAGGTTTTTATCTTGTTGTCTGCGGTCAGCGTCAGGATGGGTTGAATACGGAAGTACATCCGGTTGTCCGAGGCAATCGGGTCGCTGCCGTCATCCACATTGTAGCGTTTGCCAGCCTCGACCAGGCCGCCGCGATTGGTGTCGGTCGGGTTGCCGGTATGGATGCGCCAAGCCCCGCCGGCGCCGGTGGTAATGGCAGCACTGCCGGCATTCTTGAAGTTGCCGCCGCTGCCCGTGGCGTCCGGCGTGGCAGCACCATCCGCGATCAGGGTGACCGCATTGGCGCTGGTACTGGTTGTGGTAATGGCATTGTTCAGGGTTAGGTCGCCGCTTTGGCTGCGGATGTCCACCAGGCCGGTGGCGTTAATGGGTCCGATGCCGAGGGCGTTGGCGTCGACGAGGGACACGTTGTGGGTGCTGGTTGCGGCAACCGTGCCGAAATCGTTACTGGTGTTGGTGAAGGTCGCATCGCCCGCGCCCGTGTCCAGGGTGAGCGTCCCGGCGGTTGCCGTTACGGCGCCTGCTGCGCTGATATTGCCCCCGGCGGTGGTGCGCAGCGTGGTTGTTGCCCCGAAGGTGGTGGCGCCGCTATAGGTTTGCGCTCCGGAAGTTCGGACCAGGCCGCCGTTAACCGTCAGCGCAGTTCCGGCGGCGCCGCTCAATGAAGCGAGTGCGGTGCTGCTTCCAACCGTGCCGCCCAGGGTGACGGTTCCTCCGCCCAGAAAGTCAAGCGCGCTAGCGCCTTCAATGGTGCCGCTCAGCTCGAGCGAATTTCCGTTGGTTGCCCCCAGGGTGCTGTCTGTTGCCAGGGTGACCGGCCCTGCAAGCGATGCCGTGCCGGTGCCGGTTAACACCCCGGTTTCGCCGATGCCGCTCCCATTCAGGGTGATGGTTTCGTTGCCGATTGCGACGTTGGCAATTTCCAGGGTTGCGCCCTCTGCCACGGTGGTAGTGCCCGCTGTGGTTCCAAGGGCGTCCGCGTCAGCGGCGCTCAGTTTGCCCGCGCTGATGGTCGTTGCGCCGGTGTAACTGTTTGCGCCGCTGAGGGTCACGGTGTTGCCCGTGGATTTGGTCAGTGCTCCTGCGCCGCCCAGTCTGGCGCTGATCGTGCCGCTCTGTACATCGTAGCCCGTGCCGGTCAGCACGCCGGTGGTGCCGCTGATCGCGCCGCTGTTCAGGGTAACTGCGCCCACGGTATCCGAGTAGCTGCCGATATCCAGCGTGCCGCCGTTCACGGTCACTGCCCCTGCGTCCAGGGCGTTGGTGATTCCGTAAGCCAGGGTGCCTGCATTCACCGTGGTCAGTCCGGTATAGCTGTTCGCCCCCGAGAGGGTGAAGGTGCCTCCACCTTGTTTGAATAGGTTACCCCCAGCGCCGCTCATTACTCCGGCAAAGTCCGTGTTGCCTGCATCGCCGGTGGTCAGCGTGGAATTGTTCTGCAAGATTACGCTGGTGCCCGCAATGCCTGCCAGTGATCCGATCGTCTCGTTGGCGAACAGCCTCAATATCGCCCCGGAAGTGCCCAGATTCACCGCACCTGTGTCTGCGATCGCCGCGCCTCCGGCAAGCCGCAACGTGCCACCACTGACCGTGGTCAGGCCCGTGTAGCTGTTCGTCCCGGAGAGCTCCAGCGTGCCGCCCAGTCCTTTGTTAAACGCACCGCTGCCTGCGATGGTGCCGGCGTAGGTCGTGGTGTTACTGGAGGCGGTATTAATCGATCCTCCGCCCGGCCCCAAGGCAATGCCACGATTTGCATGTAATGGGACAGTGCCGATGTACTGGATTTCCAGGGCACCGCCATTCAGGGTCAGATGGCCTGCCGTTGCTGCTCCGGGTGCTGTTCCCAGCCCGGAGTCATTGCTGATGAGCAGAGTGCCGGCATTGATCGTTGTTGCACCGGTATAGCTATTGCTGGCTGCCAGCGTCAGGGTGCCGGTGCCGGCCTTGGTCAGGGTGCCGACCCCTGCGATATTGCCGAAAATGGTCAAGGTGGCACCCGGGGAGGTGTTAAAGGTTCCGGCTCCCGACAAACTGATACCGCGGTTCGCATCCATCTGGATATCAGAGGTGGCTTGCAACGTGCCGCCGTTTAAGATCAGGTTTCCCGGGGTCGGTGACCCCGGTACCGCGCCTAAATTGCCATCCCCGTTGAGCGAGAGCGTGCCCGCATTGATTGTCGTTGCACCGGCGTAGGTATTCACGTTGCTCAGGGTCAGGGTGCCGGCGCCGGTTTTGGTCAAGCCGCCTGCCCCATCAATGATGCCGTCCGCAATACTTGCGGCGCCGACATTGACGGTGAGGCCGGTGGTGGTGATGGTGGAGGCAACATCCTGGGTCAGTCCGGCGGGGGCGGTGATCGCGATCGCGCCGCCGCTGCCAAGGTTAGCATTGACCGCCACTGCGGCTGCCGCGCTCAGGTTGATCGTGCCCGTGCCCCCGTTGTTGATCGTAGAATTGACGTTGATATTGCGAACCGCATCCAGGGTGAGGCTGTTGCCGTTGTTCCAGTTCACCGCGTCATTGACGAAAATGTCGCCGTTGCCTCCGGGATTCACCGTGCCGTCGCTGCTGAGGATGGTCACGCTGGTACTGCCCAGGTTAAAGGCAAGGTCGGCGCCGGTGATGTCGCCGCCGGCTGCGGCAATGGTGTAGTCTGCCGGATCAATCAACCAGTTGCCGGTTGTTCCCTGCGGGGCCTGGGTGGTGATTATGCTGCCGGAGGCAACGGCAACGTGGGCCGCCGAAGTTTCGATAAAACCGCCGTCGCCACCGGCCGGGGCAGAGGCGTCCAGCGTGCCGCTCACCGTGACCTGGCCGGTTTGCATGTCGCCCAGCAGAGTGATGACTCCGTCCTGGTTTTCGATGGTGTGCGCTTCGATGATGCCGGAGTTGTTGACCACCGAGCTGGTGAGTGCGTCGGCTGCCCGGGCAGAGAGGATGACCTGCCCGCCATCGGCTTGTATCAGGTACTTGTTTTCCGCCAGACCGTTCAGCGTGCCTTGATCGATGGTGTAGGAGAGCAGCGAGCCGTTGTTGAGATTGAGCGTTATCTTGTCGCCCGAGGCGAGCAAGGCTGTCCCGAGGATGGCGACGATGACCCCTTCGTTGCGTGCTTCGGGGGCGAGCAGGGCGATGTAGCCCTTGTCGGTGGCGGTGAGGGTGCCGTAGTTGACCACGGATCCCGCGCTGCCACGATTGCTGAAGGTATGGTTGCCGGCCAGGAAGTCGGCATCGCTCAGGCTCAGGGTGGAGGCAACCAACCCGCCGACGTTGACTTGGGCGGCGCTGCCGAACAAGACCCCGTTGGGGTTCAAGACGAAGACTTGGCCGTTGGCGTTGAGATTGCCGAGAATCTGGCTGGGGTCTTGGCCGAGCACGCGGTTGAGGGCGATGGCGCTACTGCCGGGCTGGTTGAAATTGACGGTTTCGTTTTGGCCGATGTTGAAGCTTTGCCAGTTGATGGCGAGGTTGGGGGTGGTTTGGGTAATCGTGAGGGTGGTGGCGCTTTGACTGATGTTACCGATACCGGCGCTGATCTGTCCTGCACCGGGGAGGGCGAGCGCGTAGGCAGGGGAAGCCAGTGCCAGGGCAAGGACAAGGCGATGCAGTAACGGCCTTTTTGTTTGTTTGCCGCAGGGGTGTGTGCTTTCAGGGGCGGAGGATGCCTGCCTTTTGTTCCACGCAAAGTGATAGATTCGGCACATGGCTTGCTCCATCTTTGCAGTAAAAATTCATAAAGACAATTCCTTGCTAACCTTACGAGTAATACCGAAAAGTCCGGTAGATAATTTTGTCGAAATCCGGCCCTCTGAACCATTGCCTTAAAAATCGTCACGGATTCAGGAATCAGTCAATGAACTCTGTACTCTCAATTAAATCATCGACATTTTTAATAAAGGATTCAAGACAATAACGATCGGTAAAAAATAAATACGGACCGTAACAGCCTGAATTCGTGAAAGAATTGTAGGAAAAAAACGGTATTGATTCAGCGTAACATGTTGAAATTTAATCATGTGTTGTGCCACAGTTATCTGTTAAAAAAAACTCACCCAGCAGGTGCATCCAGGATCATGTCAGATCTTCCGTTTTCCGAGGGAGGTACGCGACCGCATGCAAGGGTTTTATTGCTAGAGAGTGCGGTCCTAATCCCCGCAGTACTTTGGGCAGGTCACTGCTGAAGCACTCGTTCGGCAAGGGTGTGGATGAACGCTCGCAGCGCGGGGTAGGTTGTGGTGGCGTCGATTTGTTTGCGGATGGCAGGGCCGGTGGGGGCCCCGCGAAAGTATTTCCAGGCGTGGTTTCTGATCTTGGAAAGATCCGGTTCCGGGCCAAGGTGCGTCTCGGCAAGTTCAAGGTGGCGGAGCAAGGCTTTGACTCTGTAGGCCATGGAGGGATGCTGGTTCACGCGTCCCGAAAAGATCCAGGGGGCGCCCAGGGCGGCCCGGCCAATCATCACCCCGGCGCAGCCGAGTTTTTTAAGCAGGAACAAGCCTTCTTCGTGGGAGGTGACATCGCCGTTTGCAAAAATCGGAATGGAAACGGATTCCATGACCTGGAGCAGTACCCTATGGTCAATGGGGCCGCTGAATCCGTCGGACCAGGTGCGGGCATGGATGGCAATGGCTTGTGCGCCGGAGCCTTCTGCTATTTTTGCAATTTCCGGGGCGGTAATGGTGTGCTGGTTCCAGCCCGAGCGGATCTTGACCGTTACCGGCTTTGTTGAATTTTTACAGACCGAGGTGATAATCTTTTCAGCGAGGTGCGGGTTTTTCATCAAGGCGGCTCCAGCCCCATTCTGCACGACTTTTTCCATGGGGCAGCCCATGTTGATATCGATACAGGCGATGGGGAGTTCGTTCAGGATTGCCGCGGCTTCGCCCATCATGCCGGGATTGTTGCCGTAAAGCTGCATGGCCACAGGCTGTTCCGCAGCGTCGGTGCGGAGCAGTTCGAGGCATTCCGGCTTTCGTGCCACCAGGTCATGGCATTCGATCATCTCGGAATAGCAGAGAGCAGCTCCATGTTCTTTGCAGAGCAGCCGGAAGGGCAAATCGGTGCAACCGGCCATGGGTGCGAGAATAAATGGGTTTATGAGGGTGATGGTCCCAAGGGAAAAGCTCATTGCAGGCTCACGGTCTCTGGTGGAATTGTAAAGATGAAAGCAGGGGAGAGCGGACTGGAACGGGCTCTCCCTGTTCGTACAAGGGTAAGAACTGGGTGGCCGGCCAAGGCGGAATAAGGAGGCGGTAAACCGAACCCCCTTGCCGGGTTCGGGGGGGTTGGCTGTGGAGCCTTTATTGGCGGGCAAGGCGCCGACAACCACAGGGATTGCACTATATCGGGCTTTGGCGCAGAGTGCAAACAGCAAAAAAAAGTGGGGGGAAAGTGCTTGAATGGGACAGATAAGTGGATGGAGATAGTTTTGCTTGGCGCAAAAAAAAGAAGACCGACTCTGCGGGAAAGTCGGCCTTCTTTTAAGGAGAAAGGAGATAAGAGTTGTTTTACTGTCTTGATGTAAAAGCAACAAGCGTGCCAATCAATTATTTTTTTATTTTTAAGTGGTTTTTGCCGGATTCATGGGGGTTGGTGGGGGGGCCGGGTGTAGCTATGGAAAGGTGTCCTGGTACAAAAATTTTAACGGTTATGGGAAGCGGGTGCGGGTGAGTTTTTGTTTTGTGCTGTTGTTTTAGTGAGTTATGGAGAGATGGTTTTTTTGTACCGGTGGGGCAAGCTTGTTTTTCTGAGGGGGGATTGAAAAGGCTGTGCAGGGCGTTGGGTTGGAGTGATTATGTGGAAAAAAATGTACAAAAAATTATACTGCACGGGGAAGGGGTCAATGGCAACGACAAAACTTCTCCTTAGGTATTCGTCGTTGTAGGTGGGAGTAAAGCTTCCCGCCTTTACTTCGTTTTGTCTGTAAATGAGGCTGGCTGGGTCGGTCGTTTCTTGGGAGACCCTCTGGTTGGAATATTTTTGACAACCAAGGGAACTGTGAGAAAAAGAGTGGTAAAAAAGGCAAAACTATACGATATAATGTTAAAATTGTTTGATTTGGATTTAACGAGGCACGCATTGAGGGGGCGCTATGAAAAGATGGTTTGACAGCTTGAGCCTGCGGGTAAAACTTTTTGTTCTGGTCGGGTTTGTTGCGTTGTCCATGGTCTCAAGCGTTGGGATTGCTCAGTACATCATCCAGCGGGTGCAGATCGGTGGTGCGATGTATACCGGGATCGAACTCAAGATGGACTATATCGACAAGGTCGCTCGCATCCGCCTCAACCTCAACCTTCTCAACAGCATCCTCAAGGGCCAGATCATGGAGTACGATCCGGAAACCTTGAGTGGCCTCAAAACCACCAGTAAGAAGTTTGAGGAGGCCATTGTCGAAATGCAGGGTAGCCTCGTCAAGCCGGAAAGCAAAAAATTGTATTGCGGCTCTTGTCATGCTGTGGATGTAGCCTCGGATGTGGTTGCCTCCTATGAAGAGCTGGCCGCTTCCTGGCCGAAGATGGACGAGATCATCAACAAAAAGATCCTGCCCTCCCTGGAAAAAGGGGACAAGGCCAATGCCCTGGAGGCCTTTGACGGGGAATTTTTTGAAAAGTATTACAGCCTGATGGGAAGCACCAAGACTGCGGTTGATCAGTTGCGCGGAGGGCAGGAAGCCACCAAGGCCGAGGCCATGGCTGAGGTGAAGAAGTTCGGTCTCTTCTTCATCGTTGGCGGGGCGATCTCCCTTTTGGTTGTTTGTTTGTTCGCCTTTTTTGTCGTGCAGATGCTGGTCCACTCCATCAACGCCATTGTCAGCGATCTGGACGAGAGCGCCGACCGCATCTCCGAAGAGGCACAGGCGACGGCAAGCACCTCTCAAATGGTGGCGGAAATGGCCTCGGAGATGGCCGCCTCGCTGGAAGAGACCAGTGCTTCCCTGGAAGAGATCACTGCCATGGTCCAGCAGAATGACACCAATTCCCATGAGGCCAATTCCTCGATGAAACAGAATGAATCGATTGGTTCCAGGGCAAATGTCAATGTCGCGGCGATGCAGATTTCCATGCAGAACATCAAGAAGGATAGTGACGAGATCGCTTCCATCATCCGTGAGATCGAAGCGATCGCCTTCCAGACCAATCTTCTCGCCTTGAATGCGGCGGTGGAAGCGGCCAGGGCCGGGGAACAGGGTCAAGGTTTTGCCGTGGTTGCCGATGAGGTGCGCAATCTTGCGCAACGCACCGCCAAATCGGCAAGAAGCTCCAGTGATCTGATTGAGCGGGCCATCGGCAATGTCAATGATGGGTTGCAGAAGGTGAATGAGGTCGTGGCGGAATCCAAGGATGTGGTGGATGGCTCCCGGAAGGTGGCTATCCTGGTGGAGGAGATCTCTACCGCGTCCCATGAGCAGACCCAGGGAGTGCTCCAGATCAACAAGGCCGTAACCGAGATGGACACCGGCACCCAGCAGATGGCGGCCAATGCCGAGGAACTGGCCGCAGCCTCCGAGGCGGTCACCGCTCAGACCATGATGCTCCGTGACAATATTGGACATCTCACCCGACTGGTTGAGGGGGGTAAGGGTTCAGACTGATAGCCGAGGCGGGTGCTTGCCTATTCCGGTAAGTCCCTGAGAGTGCACGTTTTTGTAAGAGGCCGCCTCCGTATGGGGACGGCCTCTTTTGCTAGGGCAGAGCCCGTTTACGGTGAGGGCGGGTTTTACCCCCATGCTTGGAGGGAAAATGGGTTATTTTCTGGCAGGTGATCTGGGCGGGACAAAAACCATTTTGGCCCTGTATAGCACAACAGGTGATGGGTATTGCCTGGTCAGGGAACAGCGCTTCGCCAGCAGCGATTATGGCGATTTCTCCGGAATAATCGCTGATTTTCTCCGCGGCCCTGAGGAGTCTCCGCAGGTGGCGGTCTTTGGCGTGGCCGGGCCGGTGGTCGGCGGGCGGGTCCGGATGACCAACCTGGGCTGGCTCATTGATCAGGAGGCCTTGCGGGATCGGTTCCGGTTTGCCGAGGTTCTTGTCCTGAACGATCTGGTGGCCGTGGCCGAGTCGGTGACGATTTTGCCGCCGGAAGATCTTTTGGTGGTAAATTGCGGGACCCCTGTCCCCCAAGGCAGCATGGCGGTCCTTGCCCCCGGGACAGGGCTTGGCGAAGCCTATCTTTGCTGGAGCGGCACGGGCTATGCCGCCTACCCATCGGAGGGAGGGCATGCCGATTTTGCCCCCACCTCGGAGATGGAGGAAGCGCTGCTTTCCTTTTTGCGGGCGGCACACGGCCATGTGAGCTACGAGCTGGTCTGTTCCGGAAAAGGAATCCCGAATATCTATCGCTATCTGACCGAAGGGGCAGGGATGCAGGTCCCCCCCGAGTTAGCGGCGGCATTGGCCGATGTGCCTGATATGACACCGGTTATTGTGGCTCAGGCCCAGGAAAAAGATGGCGGGGTTGCCCGCCTGACCCTGGAGATTTTTTTTGCAATTCTCGCAGCCGAGGCGGGCAACATGGCCCTCAAGTTTCTTGCCACCGGGGGGCTCTATCTGGGGGGCGGCATGCTGCCCAAGCTTCTTCCCGTCTTTGATCCGAAGCGATTCATGGCGCGCTTTGTCGGTAAAGGGCGCATGGCCGGGATCCTTTCCTCTATCCCGGTTAGGATGATCATGGCGGAGAGAGCGGGTCTTCATGGCGCTGCCCTGACCGCTTTTCGGGTTTTACAAAAATAGAAAGCACACAGGGAGACGCATGTCTTTACGGGATTTGGCTCGGGAACTCTATCGGGCGCAACAACAGGTGGGGCGGTTGGAAAAACTTTTGCTTTCCGCCTTGCCGGAGGAGGAGGCGGCGATCCAGGGCGAACTTGCCGATGCCCGGGCCGAACGTCAGCAACTCCAGAAGATGATCGATGGCCGCAAGGATTCATCTCCGCTGCCGAGAAAGTACTGAAAATCCCGGCCAGAAGGCGGAAGGGATTTCTGGCCTCAGGAAAAAAGAACGAAACAGCAGAACAGAGGGGCGATATGTGCATTGATGTGCGAAAAACCTGCGAGTGCGGCAGCAAAACCGTTCAGTTTCATCTCCGCGACAATCTTTTGCATTCAGCCGTGATCCAGCGGGTATTCTGTCCGAATTGCCCGGGAGACACCGGCTTTGATGTCCGCTCCATGCTCAATGACAACGGTTGGGTGGTTGAGTATGATATGCTCCTCGCCACCATGCTGCTCACGGCAAAATTGCAGCTGGAACCTGGGGCGGTTTGCCCGGAATTTCTCTTTGATCAGGGGTATGCCTGTTGGCTGGAGATGTATCCTGGCGAGCGGGAGGATATCCGGGAAGAAAAAGAAAAGATCATGGCCCTCCAGCGCGAGGATCAACGGCAATATCTTCAGGTCATCCAGAGCTGGAATATCGAGCGCATC
Organism: Thiovibrio frasassiensis; assembly: GCF_029607905.1. Classification (NCBI taxonomy): domain Bacteria; kingdom Pseudomonadati; phylum Thermodesulfobacteriota; class Desulfobulbia; order Desulfobulbales; family Thiovibrionaceae; genus Thiovibrio; species Thiovibrio frasassiensis. The sequence goes on along the minus strand of NZ_JAPHEH010000001.1, from coordinate 735,152 downwards.
GCCCGCCTTAAGGCGGCGGGGTGGCGCAAGGCCCAGCAAACCTGACGCGCGTCCGGCGTTCAGTTCTCAGCGGGCAGCCATTTTTTCAGGAGTTTCTCGAGGGTCCCATCTTCTTTCCATGTCTCCAAGGCAAAGTTCACCTTTTTGAGCAGAGACTGATCATCCCGGCGGACCGCCCAGGCAAGCTCTTCCTTGGTCAAAGGAGTCTTGAGCAGGACCAGCCCCTCGTCCTCGTTTGCGGCGGCATAGGCGCCGAGGATCGGGCCGTCGTCGATGTACAGCTCGATGCGCTTGTCGCGGAGGGCTTGCACGGCCGCATCCGGCGAGGAGAAGAAAAACGGTTCCGCTGTGGGGCAATAGCGCTGGACAAAGACATCTCCGGTGGTTCCCTTTTCTACGCCGATGGCGGTGCGGGAGGCAAGAATTGCCTGGACGGAGGGAAACTTTTCTTCCCCCTCCTTGGTGGTCAGGGCCATTTGGCTGATGGTGAGGTACGGTTCGCTGAAGGCCACTCGGATTTTACGCATCTCTGTGATGGACATGGCGGACATGACAATGTCAATCTCCTTGCGTTCCAGGGCGGGGATCTGCTCGCCCCATTCCAGCTCAACAAACTGGAGCCGGCTGTGTAACCGTTTGGCCAGTAACGCGGCGGCTTCGGCTTCAAATCCGGAAATTACGCCCGTCCCCGCGGCCTTATGAATAAGGCAGGGATAATTCGGGGTAACCCCGACCCGCAGGACCCCGTTTTCCCAAGAGGGCTGGACGCTTTTGTGCAAGCTGCACCCGGTAAGGCTGAGGAGCAAACAGCTGCTCAGCAGAAAGATGATTTTTGCGGCAATGGTCTTGTCAGGCATGGTGCGCTTCCTCGTTAGCTGCTGCTCAGACAGGTGACCGTCTGTTCGGCAATCTCCAACTCTTCATTGGTGGGAATAACCAAGATTTTCACCCGGCTCGTTCCGCTCTCCAGAGCGGCACATCCCAGACGCCGTTCTCGATTTGCCCCATTATTCATCTCCAAGCCCAGATGGTCAAGGCCTTCGCAGCACCCTGCCCGGATAAAATCGGCGTTTTCCCCGATGCCGCCGGTAAAGATCAGCCCGTCCAGCCGTCCCAGCACCGCATGGTAGGCGCCGATGTATTTCTTGATCCGGTAACAGTACATGCGGATGGCAAGCTGCGCCTCCGGATTGCCCCTTTCTGCCAGCTCGCCCACCGCGCGCATGTCGTTGGCCCCGCAAATTCCTTTGAGGCCGCTTTCCTTGTTGAGGATTGTCTCGATCTCGCCGGCGGAAAGACCGGTTTCCCGCACGAGATAAAAGATGATTGCCGGGTCAAGATCCCCGCAGCGGGTGCCCATGATCAATCCTTCTAGAGGGGTGAACCCCATGGAGGTATCGATGCAAATTCCCTGCTGGATGGCTGCGGCACTTGCCCCGTTGCCGAGATGCAGGCTGATCAGATTGAGGGAGTCAAGCGGTTTTCCCAGAAACTCCGCCGCTTTTTTTGCCACATAGTAGTGGGAGGTCCCGTGGAAGCCGTAGCGGCGGACCTGATGCGCTTCGTAGAGCTTTTTGGGAATGGCGTAGCGGTAGGCGTGGCTGGGCAAGGATTGATGGAAGGCGGTGTCAAACACGGCAACCTGAGGCACCAAGGGCGCGCTTTCCAGGGCGACCTCTATCCCGAGGAGGTTGGCCGGATTGTGCAGCGGAGCCAAAGGGATCAACTCCCGGATCGCGCTGAGGACTGCCGGGGTCACCCGGGCGGGTTTCTGGAACTGTTCCCCGCCGTGCACGACCCGGTGGCCGATGGCATGGAGTTCTCCGGGGTTGGCAAGGGCTCCGGTTTCCTTCAGGACTGCGGCGATGCGTTGAAAGCCCTGGTGATGATCGGGAACCGGCAGGGTTTGGACCGCTTTTTTCATCTCGGGCTGGCCCGTCGGGAGCGCGTAACTGAGGTGGCTGCCCGGTTCGCCGATCTGTTCGATGCTGCCAGCGGCCAATACCGATTCGTCCCGCATGTCGAACAGCTGATACTTGATGGATGAGCTGCCGGAATTGAGCACCAGAACCTTCATGGAGTTTTTCCTTGGCTTGTACGGGCGGCCTGGGCCTGGATGGCGGTGATGGCCACGGTGTTGACGATGTCGGGCACCGTGCAGCCCCGGCTCAGGTCGTTGACCGGCTTGTTCAACCCCTGGAGCACCGGGCCGATGGCCACGGCGTTGGCCGAGCGCTGTACCGCCTTGTACAGGTTGTTGCCGGTGTTCAGATCCGGGAAGATGAAGACCGTGGCCTTGCCCGCCACCTGGCTCTCCGGCAGCTTGGTTTTCGCCACCCCGGCGTCCACGGCGGCATCGTACTGGATCGGTCCCTCGATCTTGAGCTCAGGCCGAAGTTCTTTCGCGATCCGGGTTGCCTCGCGCACCTTGTCCACATCGGCGCCCTTGCCCGAGGCACCCGTGGCATAGGAGCACATGGCGACCAGGGGGTCAATGCCATAGAGCTTGGCGGTTTGCGCCGAACTTATGGCGATCTCCGCCAGCTGCTGGGCGTTGGGCTCTGGGTTTACCGCGCAGTCGCCGTAGACCAGGACCCGGTCGGCAAGGCACATCAGGAAGACGCTGGAAACAAGAGAAACATCCGGCTGGGTGCGGATGATCTGCAGAGCAGGGCGGATGGTGTCGCCGGTGGTGTGCACCGCCCCGGAAACCATGCCGTCGGCCAACCCCTTGTGGATCATCATGGTGCCAAAGTAGTTGACGTCCCCCACCGTGTCAAAGGCGGTCTTTTCGGTAATCCCCTTGTGCTGGCGGAGCGCGAAATAGGTTTGGGCAAAGTCTGTGCGCAAAGCGGAGGTGAGCGGATCAATAATTTCGATGCCCGATAGGCTGAGGCCGAGATTGCTGGCCGTGGAGCGAATCTCGGCGGGGTCGCCCAGCAGGGTGATCTGTGCCACCCCGCGCCGGGTAAGCATCTCGCTGGCTCGCAGAATCCGTTCCTCCGCGCCTTCGGGCAGGACGATGTGTTGCCGTTGCTTCTGGGCCATCTCCACCAGGTTGTATTCGAACATCAGCGGCGTGACCCGCGTGGATTTTATAAGGGAGATCCTCCCTTCCAGCTCGGCCAGGTCGATATGTGTCTCAAAAAGACCCAGGGCGGCGGCAATCTTGCGGTCGTTTTCCGGGGTCAGCATGGGAGGTACGGCGCTGGCGTTCATGGCCGTGGTATAGGTGTCGGTCTGCACGCTGATGATGGGGACAGTGCCGCGGTAGCTCAAGCCCTGAAGAAGCAGGGAAATCTGGGGGTCCGGAACGAAGCCGCCCGAGAGGAGCAAGCCGGCGATGCTCGGGTAGGTGCTGGAGAAGTTGGCGGCCAGACTGCCGAGGATGATATCCGAACGGTCGCCCGGCGCGATGATCAGGTCGCCTTCCACCAGATGGTCGAGAAAATGGGGCAGATTCATGGCCGCCACCTTGAAGTCGGACACCTCGCGGTTCATCTCTTCCGGATCGCACATGAGAATCTGGGCGTCGAGAGCCTTGGCGATCTCCCCCACCGTTGGTTTGCCTAAAAACGGTTCCTCCGGCAGGATATATACCGGCCCTGCGCCCTGGCCGTATTCGGTTAATTTTTCCCGTACCGTCCCCATGAGCAGGGGGTCGACCCGGTTGACCACGCTGGCCAGGATGGTGCACCCCTTCTTGAGGAAGGAATCTTGGGCTACATGCAGGGCGTCGAGGATGTCTGCCGGGGATTTGTTGTGGCAGTTCAAGAGCAACATGATAGTGCAGCCCAGGTTGTTCACCACCTCGGCGTTGAACTCGAACTCAAAGGGCAGGGAAAGGCCGCTGAAATCGGTGCCCTCGCAGAGGATAAAATCGCACTTGCTTTCCAGCTGCCGGTACTTGTTGAGAATGGTTTTGAGGATCTGGTCGGTGCGCCCTTCGGCGGTAAGATGCTGCGCCTCGTCGTGGGAGAGGGCGAACATTTCATCGTAGTCAAAGGCAAGGCGGTACCGTAATTTGATCAATTGCAGGTTGTTGTCTGCGGCCGCATGCGAGGGAATGATGGGACGAAAGTAGCCGACCCGGCGCAAACGGCGGGACAAGAGCTCCATAATGCCGAGGGCGACCACGGATTTGCCGCTCTGGGGGCCGATTGCCACGATGTACACGCTTTGGGCCATGGGGATCTTGCTCGCTTAAAATTATGCGCTCTTGGAGATCACGCCTTTGGTTCCAACAGAATCATGATTTCGAGATTGGCCGAGCCGGGAAACATGTCCAGGGGGGCGATGCGCCGCACCTGGTAGCCGTTGGCCTGCCATTCTCTCAGGGAGGGGGGGATCTGGTCCACCCCGCAGAAGATATGGAGGGCCTTTTTCGGCTTCCTCCGGGCCAGGGAGGCGATCACCCCAGGGAGCGGGCCTTGGCGGGGCGGGTCGAGGAGGATTGTTTCGTTGGCCATGGGGGGCGGCAGGGTTTTTTCCAGATATCCGACGGTAATCCGATGGGCGAGAAATTTGGCCTGGCCGCCCCGTTTCTGGTTCAACCGGCTATTGGCCTCGGCGGCCCGAATGGATGGGCCTTCGCCGTCAACGGCCAGCACCTGCCGGTAAGCGGGGGCGAGAAAATGGCTGAACAGCCCGTAGCCGCAGTACAGGTCGAGGAGCGCTTGCTCCTGGCTCGGGGCCAGCAGCTCTTTGGCCCGTTCCAGCATGGTTTCCACCATGGATTCGTTGATCTGGGAAAACGAGGTCGGGTGGAACTGGTAGCGGCAGCCGCAGTAGGTGGCCCCCAGCTGATCCGGGCCGAAGAGCTTTTTGAAATGGAGGGTCTCCGCCGGGCGTTTGCTCTCCAGATAGTAGTCGGACTGGGTGGGGTCAAGGTAGACGAAAGCGGCGGTGACCGCGACCGGAAGCTTCTGGAGATGTGCGCTCAGCAGTTTCATCTTGCGGACCAGCGGCCCGTTCATCAGGTCCACATTGAAGATTACCGCCTGTTCCGTGTAATTGCCGCGGATGATGAGATAGTTGAGATGGCCGGCGATGAGCCGGAAGGCGGGTTCGCTGAGCTTCTGCTGGAGAAAGCGGTAGATAACCTCGTGTTCTGTGGGCTCAAGCGGTGAGGCGGTGAAATACTGCCGGTTTTTGGGCAGAGCGGCTTTGTCCCCCAGTAGCAGGTAGAGGGTGGAGCCGTGGAGGAAGGCCTTGCGTTTTGAGGTCGTGCGGTAGCCCCGGGCTTTGGGGGAGCGGATTATCTGTTCCGGCTGCCCGGCGAGGCGGTGTTGTTTCCAGAAGGCGAGCAATCCCTGGTCTTTAATCTGCAGCTCAACGGAATAATCGAGATGGGCCAAGGGAGAGCTGTAGAGAATGGTCCGGGCCTCCTCCGGGGAAGCCGGTGCCGGAATGAGCGGTTTGAGAAAGGTGGCAAAGGAGCGATCGCTTGGCTCGGCAGGGGCCCAAAACAGTTCCTCTTCGGATCTTTCCGGCTGTGATTTTCCGGCGCTTTTAAATCCACGATCGGGAGAGGAATCAGCGGCGGACCTGCGGGTTTTTGGGCCGAAGGTTTTTTTGGGTGCTGATTTTCTCTTGCGGCTGGGTGGGCGGTCGGGTGACGAGGCAGGTGCACGGCAGGGTTCATCCCCGAATTCGCAACTTTCCGCCCGCGGCTTTCTGCCGCGACCGGGCGCGGAAGCAGCGCCGGGCCTGGGGTTTTTTTTCTCGAAGGGTCTTTCAGCCGGAGATTTTCTCTTGGTGCTGGATGGGCGATCAGAAGCCGTGGCAGGTTTCCGGAAGTTTTCTTCCTCGGATCGTGCCGCTTGTGGTTTTCTGGCCCCGGTGAAAGCACGACCGCGTGAAGAAGCAGCGTCCGGCCGAGGACCTTTTTGGGCGAATGGTTTGTCGGGAGATGCTTTCCGCTTATTGGCGGGCGGGCGACCGGATGCTCTGGAAGGCGTTTCGAACCATTCCTCGTCGGAGTTTGCCGACTGCGGTTTTTTGCCTCTGGTGAAGCTATGGCCGCGAGGGGAAGCAGCCTCCGCTCCCGGCCGTTGGTTTTTTTGACCGAAGGGTTTTTCTCGCGGTGTTGTTTTTCGGCCGCCAGACGACCGGCCGGGGGCAGAGGGTTTGCGCGGGCTGCCGGCTTGGCTGGGGCTTGATTTTCGGGTTGTCGTTTTTTTCTTGAAAGACAAGGGGGTCACCACAAAGAAAGAAGGGGAAGAAATAAAAAAAGTATACACCCCAGTCGGAGATGCATAAAGCAAATTCGTCCCAAGGCCATGGGAGGCAAGGGAGGAGTGGTTGTCGTTTTTTCTCCGGTGCTGCGCTGAGGAGGGGGAGAGGGCGCTGTTTTTGCGGACGGAGATTCTGCGGAACTTGCTGACAAAATGCGTTTTTTGGAGTATATACGCTGTTCCGTGGGTCGGGTTTCGACCTGGAAAGCAGAGAGAGAAGGAGCACATGAGCAGTCTATTGGAAAAAGAAATCAAGCGGCGCCGGACCTTTGGCATCATCAGTCATCCCGATGCGGGCAAGACCACCCTTACGGAAAAGCTCCTGCTCTTTGGCGGGGCCATCCAGATGGCCGGGGCGGTCAAGTCGCGCAAAACCGACAACCATGCGGTCAGCGACTGGATGGCGATCGAGAAGGAGCGGGGCATTTCGGTGACCACCTCGGTGATGCAGTTCAACTACCGCGACTTTGAGGTCAACCTGCTGGACACCCCCGGGCATAAGGATTTTTCCGAGGATACCTACCGGGTACTCACCGCGGTGGACAGCGCCCTGATGGTCATCGACAGCGCCAAGGGGGTCGAGGCCCAGACCGAGAAGCTCATGGAAGTGTGCCGGATGCGCAATACCCCGGTGATCACCTTCATCAACAAGCTGGACCGCGAGGGCCGCGAGCCTCTCGATATCCTGAGCGAGATTGAGGAGAAGCTGCAGATCGAGTGTACCCCCCTTACCTGGCCCATCGGCATGGGTAAGGGCTTCAAGGGGGTGTATAATATCATGCGCCAGGAGCTGAATCTCTTCACCCCCAGCAAGGACCGGCGGCCCCAAGACTCCATCATGGTCAAGGACCTGGATGACCCTCTTTTGGAGCAGATGTTGGGCAGCTATGCAGACCGGCTCCGCGAGGACCTCGAACTCCTGGCCGGGGCGGCCAGCCCCTTTGACCACAAGGAATATCTCAAGGCCAGCCAGACGCCGGTCTTCTTCGGCAGCGCCGTCAACAACTTCGGGGTGAAAGAGCTGCTGGACGCCTTTGTCGAGCTGGCCCCGCCGCCCGGACCCCGCGCCACCACGACCCGCATGGTTTCCCCGGACGAAGAAGCCTTTTCCGGTTTCACCTTTAAGATCCAGGCCAACATGAACCCGGCCCACCGCGACCGGATCGCCTTTTTCCGCATCTGTTCCGGCAAGTTCACCAAGGGCATGAAGGTCATGCACCACCGGCTCGGCAAGGAGGTCGCCCTGGCCAACGCCACCATCTTCATGGCCCAGGACCGTACCAATGTGGAGGAGGCCTGGCCCGGCGACATTATCGGCATCCACAACCATGGGACCATCAAGATCGGCGACACCTTCTCCGACAAGGAGCCCCTCAAGTTCACCGGCATCCCCAATTTTGCGCCCGAGCATTTTCGGCGGGTGCTGATCAAGAATCCGCTTAAGATCAAGCAGCTGAACAAGGGGCTGGTGCAGCTGGCCGAGGAAGGCGCGGTGCAGCTCTTTCGACCGACCATGGGCAGCGACTATATTCTCGGCGCGGTGGGGGTTTTGCAGTTTGAGGTGACCATGGCCCGACTCAAGGCGGAATACGGGGTGGACGCGGTGTATGAGCCGGTGAGCTATGCGACTGCCCGTTGGATCGACTGCGAGGACCGCAAGAAGCTCGATGCGTTCAAGAGCAAGAACCTGGCCCATCTGGCCCTGGACGCCGAGGGGCATCTGGCCTATCTGGCGGAAAGCGAATGGCGGTTGGGCAGGGTCCAGGAGTTGTTTCCGGAGATCGTCTTCCGCAAGACCCGCGAGCACAGCTGAGCCGGGCATAAGGAAGCCCCGATGAGGCTTCGCCGCTGAGCAGTTGTGGGGAACTGCAGGGGGGTGAAAAGCGGCCATCGGGGCGTGCTTCTATTGTCGTGAAAGCGGCGGGGAAAAGCAAGGGGAAAAAGCATTTTTTCCCTTTTCCGGACGGGGTGCTGTTGACCGGGGAGGGCAAAGCTTGGTATCCTTGAGTCGTCTCCGGGTGTTACCTGAAAGAACCTGAGTTGCAGGGAGTTTTATACGGGATGGAAGAGTCTGAAGTTGAGATTGTTCGGGATGCGGGGGCTGTCGGCCGGGTCTTCGAGCAGATGCTGGAACGGCGCAAAACCCTGAGCATTGTCCAGCATGGGCATCGCAGCGATGCCTGGGTGGTCAAGGTCTCATCCGCGCGGTTGATCCTGGCCAAGCGGGATAAGGGTTCGAAATTCACCACCGAGGAGGTGGAGTTTCAGTTTCGTGATGTGCTTGGCCGCAATATCGTCGGCAAGAGCCGGATTTTTCGCTTGAAGGATGACTATTTGGAGCTTGCGCTTCCGGCGGAGATTTCCATCATCCAGCGGCGGCATGCCTACCGGGTAGTGCCCACTGCCGAGAGTATGGCCATCTTTCTGACCGCCAGCAAATGGTTGCTCGCCGGCCGGATTGACGACCTCAGCTCCAACGGGGTCCTGGTCCGATTGCCGCAGGCAACCCCGGTGGTGGTGCCCAGCGATATTAAGGCGGTCTCTCTCCAGCTCAACCATGCGGTGCCTGCAGACGAATACGGGGCGCCGGCAAGGGTGGAGAGCCAGCTGGTTAGGCTTGAAACCGCAACCATTGCCAGAAAGGCCGATAACGGCACGACGAAATTCGCCAGTTACGGTATCCATTTCATCCCGCCCAGCGCTGGGGAGCGGCAACTGGCGCAGATGATCCTCATGTTCGAACGGGCCGCCCGGCAGAAGGGGCTCAGCGCCTAACGCGCAGTTATTGCGGCAGATGCCCCGATTTGCGCAGGTAGTATTCGTAATCCCCCCCGTAGGACCGCATCTCTCCGTGATCCACTTCCATGACCCGGTTCACCAGCGAGCGGAGAAAATGCCGGTCATGGCTGACCAGCACCACGGTGCCGGTGAATTTCTGCAGCGCGCCCAGCAGGATCTCCCGGGACTGGATGTCCAGGTGGTTGGTGGGCTCGTCTAAAATCAGGAAATTGAGCGGCTTCGCCAGCATGGTGGCCAGCACCACCCGGCTTTTTTCGCCGCCGGACAGCAGCTTGATCTGTTTGTCCACCGTATCGCCCTGAAAGAGAAAGGCGGCGCAGAGATTGCGCACCGTGCCGATATTGGCCTGGGGCAGGGCGTCCTGCACCGTATCGAAGACGGTTCGTTCCGGGACCAGGACATCCATGGCATGCTGGCTGAAATAGCCTAAGCTGACATTGGCCCCGATGGTGGCGCTGCCGCTGCTGGGCTCGGTCTGGCCGGCCAATACTTTAAGAAAAGTAGACTTGCCCGCGCCGTTGACCCCGACCACCGCCACCTTTTCCCCCCGCTGGATCACCCCGGAAATCCCGCTGAACACCGGCCGTTCGCCGCCCCCGTCCAGAGGCCAACTCTTGGCCAGTCCTTCCATGCGTACCACGTCGTCGCCGCTGCGGGGCGGCTCGTTGAATTCGAAACTGATCACCCGCTGTTCCACGGGCAGCTCGATGCGCTCGATCTTCTCCAGCTTCTTGACCCGGGATTGCACCTGGGAGGCATGGGAGGCGCGGGCCGCGAAGCGGGCGATGAAATCCTCCTCCTTGGCCAGCATCTCCTGCTGGCGGCGGAAGCTGGCTGCCAGCTGTTCCCGCCGGATCTCCCGTTCGCGCAGGTAAAAATCGTAATTGCCGCTGTAGGTGGTGATGGTGGAGTTGGCCACCTCGATGATCCGGGAAACCAAGCGGTTCATGAAATCGCGGTCATGGCAGGTCATGAGCACCGCGCCCTTGAACTCCTTGGCCAGCCATTCCTCCAGCCAGACGATGGACTCCACGTCCAGATGGTTGGTGGGCTCGTCGAGCAGCAGGACATCGGGGTTCATGGTCAGGATGCGGGCCAGGGCGATGCGCATCTTCCAGCCGCCGCTGAACGATTCCACCGGCCGGTTGAAATCCTCCGGCCCGATGCCCAGCCCGGTCAATACCGCCTGGGCGCGGGATTCCAGATCGTAGCCGCCGCGATGCTCGAACTCCTCCATGGCGTCGCCGTATTTTGTAAGCAGCGCGGTCATGGCCTCATCCTCCATGGGCAGAGCCATGGCCGCCTCCATAACCTTAAGCTCCTCGCCCAGCCGCAGCACCTCGCTTACGGCGGCCATGGTTTCCTCAAGGGCCGAGCGGCCGGACATCTCGCCCACCTCCTGGGAAAAATAGCCGATCACCGTTTTCTTGGCGCAGGTGATCTCGCCTTTGTCCGGTTCTTCCTCGCCGGTGATCAGCCGGAAGATGGTGGATTTGCCGGCGCCGTTGGGGCCGACCAACCCGGTGCGGATGCCGGGGAGTATCTGCAGGCTGGCGTTGGCAAAAAGGACCTGTGAGCCGTGCTGTTTGCTGATGTTGGTGAGGTGTATCATGATGCACTCGCAAAAAAAGAAAAAGTTAACAGGTTCGTGACCCAAAATTAAAAAGTTACAAAGTGATACCCGTTGTAATCGCGGTTTGTTGCGATTTCAACAATCATGAATGTTCTCGTAAAAAGGGAAAAAGGGCACATGTCGTGACACAGGTAAACGAGCCAGCGAGACTCCGAAATCAAATGGTTACGAAGCGGCAACCGTCGCCGGTCGTGGTCACTCTCTGCTGTAATCGCGGCTTCTTGCGATTTCAACAATCATGCTGAGGGTATCTCCAGGAAAAGACGGCATTTATAGCATGATGGCCAAGGCGGTGCAACCCTATTCTCCCGCAATCATTCAGCTCAACCTGCCTTGCCATTGTCAAGGGTGGGGGGGTCTGCTATGATGCGGCAAAGAATCTGGCGCGGTAGGCCTCAGAGCAACCAGAGCAGCACGGAATCCTTATGCAGCCAAGTACCGTTCGGGTGGTCGGCAAAATTTTTCTGTTTTTACTGTTGAGTTTCGGCTGCGGCGGGCCAGAATCCCTGGCTGCCCCCTCTTCAGGCCAGGAGCCGATGGTTGAGCCGTTTCCAGGGCAGCTCTCTTCGCGGGAGAATTTCAGCGCACCCCTTGCTGAGCAGGGGCGCGATACGGCAGAGTGTTTTCCGCTGCGGCCCGGGAGCAAGGGGCGACGCTGCGAACCCCAGAGCCTTCCCTTTGCCCGTTGCCGGAGCGGCATCGCCAGTTGCCGCCTGGGGCACGAAAATGGACCCCTTACCTGGTTTGCCTGTGAAAAAGAGCGCGGTAACACCTCGCTTATCCCCCAGCCCGGCAGTATCCTTATCCTTGCGGCCAACAGCCGGAGAAAGATGCCAACTGGCCATGTCGCCTATGTTGAGAAGGTTGTTGCGCAAAGCGAGACGGTCTATCGCCTCGTTTTTACCCACACCAACTACGATCGCAGATGCAGCCTGGAGTCGAACATCGAGGCCGTCTACGACAGCGAGGCCCGGACCCTGGATATTCACGCCGGTGCCTGGCAAACGTGGGGAAAAGACCTTCCGGTGGCCGGGTTTATTCTTGAGTGATATGCTGCACGGCAGTCTCGGTCGCAGCATGGTTACTTTCTGAGGGAAAAACCATAAACCCCGTGTGATATATTCTGTCATGACCATGTTCACGAAAAGAAAGTCTGGCGGTGTCTGGCGCAAGGCCGTGTGTCTGGGCCTTCTTTTCTTTCTGCTGGCCGGCTGCGAAGGTGGGCAGCAGGAAAAGGTGGAGCAGGATCGCCTGATCCGGCTGGACAACCTCCGGCAGCTCCCGGCGGGGCAAGTCGAGCCGGATTCCCAATCGCTGCGGATCGGGGTGGGGGCCATTCTTTCTCCCCAGGGTACGGCGCTTTCCTACCAGCCGCTCATCAATTACCTGGGGCGCAAGATGGGCAAACCGGCAATCCTGGTGCAGCGCAAAACCTACCAGGAGCTGAACGACCTGCTGGCCAGAAACGTGGTGGATCTCGGCTTCATCTGCACCGGGGCCTATGTCGAAGGCGCCCGGAACGGGGCAATCTCGCTGCTGGTTGTCCCGCGGATCAACGGCAAGACCACCTATCGGGCCTTTGTCATCGTGCCTGCCGCTTCCCCGGCCCGGGAATTTACCGATCTGCGCGGCAAGGTGTTCGCCTTCACCGACCCGCTTTCCAACACCGGCTATCTCTACCCCCTCTCCCTGTTGCAGGGTATGGGGCAGCAGCCGGAAACCTTTTTCGGCCGGACGATTTTCACTTACAGTCATGATCGTTCCATGGCTGCGGTCATGGAGGGTGTCGCGGACGGCGCTTCGGTGGACAGCCTGGTCTATGAATTTGCCGTAAAGCGCAACCCGGATATTGCCCGGCGGACCAGGGTGATCTGGGAATCGCGGGATTTCGGCATCCCCCCGGTGGTGGTGCCGCGCACCATCTCCCCGGAGAGAAAGGCCTTGCTGAAAGATTTGCTCCTCGGACTGCATCAGGATGCGGAGGGGGAAAAAGCCCTGGCCGTGCTCGGGGTGGAACGCTTCGTGGAGCCTGAGCCAAAACTGTATGGATTTTAAGGAGAGGTGCCCGTGCCTGTCGCTTTGACAGCTTTTCTCCGGCAAGCCGTGCGGCGGGGCAGGTCCGTTCTGCTCAGTGTGCCGTTGAAGCTGAAGATTCTGGGGCTGGCCCTGGCTCTGATCCTCCTCTTCGGCGCGGTCACCATTTACAAGGTGCAGGCGGCGCTCAGCGAGAACATCGAAGCTTTTCTCCGGGAAGAGAGCCGCTTCGTGGCAACGGAACTCTCCTATCAGTCTCACGACTATCTGCTGATCAACGATGTCTACGGCCTGACCCAGATGCTCAGGAACACGGTGCAGAATCGCCCGGACCTGCGTTATGTTTTTGTCCGCAATGGTGCAGGGCAGGTGGTTGCCCATACCTTTGAAGGCGGGTTTCCGGCGGATCTGTTGGAGAAGGCTTCCCGCCTCTCCCCGCAGGGTTCCGGGCCGAGACTGCTGCGCACCAACGAGGGCGGCATCTGGGAGGCGACGGCAGGCATCAGCAACGGCAACGAAGGCGCGGTGGTGGCCGGGGTGAAGGGCGACAGCCTGCGCCGTCAGATAGGGGTGATCACCGGATCCCTTGCCCGGACAACCTTGTTGGTCGCGGTATTTGGGGTGTTGTTGTCCTTGGGACTGACCTGGATTATCACCCGGCCGGTGGGCCGACTGCTCGAAGCAACCCGGGCCGTGCGGCGCGGGGATTATTCCGTGAGCCTGGCCCCGGCGGAAAGTCAGGACGAACTGGGAAAGCTCTTGGAGGGATTCAATGCCATGGTGCTTTCTCTTGCCAGCGCGGATAAGGCCCGATTGGAAAAGGAACATCTCCAGCGGGATTTTCTGCACCGGGTCATGGCCGGGCAGGAAGGAGAAAGAAAACGGATCGCCCGCGAGCTCCACGACCAGACCGGCCAGGCCCTGGCTTCGGTCATGGTTGATCTCAAGATGTTGGAAAACGCGAAAAACGAGACCGAGGCCCGCCAGAGTATCGGTCGGTTACGAAAGGCCATAACCGAGGAGATGGAGGCGATCCATAATCTGGCGGTGGCATTGCGGCCCAGTGTGCTGGACGATCTTGGTCTGGTCCCGGCGGTGGAGATGCTGGTGCGGGGTTTTATCACCCGGCAGGAGATACCGGTGGAGCTGACCATCATCGGTTTTGCCGAGAAAAGGCCGGATGGTTGCACGGAAACCTGCGTCTACCGGATCGTGCAGGAAGCTCTCTCCAATGTGGCGCGACATGCCCGGGCCACGGAGGTGAGCGTGCTTCTGGAATGGCGCGGGGAGAATATCCGGGGGGTGATCGAGGACAACGGCATTGGTTTTGAGCCGGAACGGGTTGATTCTAAGACCAAGCTCGGGGTATTGGGCATGAAGGAGAGAGCCCAGTTGCTGCAGGGAACTTTCCGGATTGAAAGCGGTCCGGGCGATGGAACCATGCTGGTTTTTGAAATGCCTGCCAAGGCGGGGGTTTGCCATGAACAATGAAATGATCCGGATTCTGGTGGTTGATGATCACCCGGTGCTTCTCTCCGGCTTGCGCCTGCTGCTCAATGCCGAACCGGACATGGAGGTGGCGGGCACTGCCGATTCGGGGCCAAAGGCTCTGGCTCAGGCCAAGGAGCTGCAACCGGACATCGTGCTCCTCGATATTTCCCTGCCCGGAACCAGCGGGCTTCTGCTTCTGCCGGAGATTTTGCGACAGGCGGCCAAGACCCGTGTCCTCATGCTGACCATGCACGAGGACCATCAGTATCTCAAGGAGGCCGTGGCCAAGGGCGCCAAGGGCTTTATTCTCAAGAAATGCCTGGATGTCGATCTGCTCTACGCCATCCGTTCGGTGATGCGGGGGCAGATGTACATCCATCCGGCCATGATGCCGGATATCCTGGCCGCGCAGGAAAAAGGGGCAACCTCCCCCGAGGAATTGCTCTGGCTCTCGCTGAGCACGCGGGAGCAGCAGGTCATGCTTGCGGTGGCCATGGGCTACACGAGCAGGGAGATCGCCGAGCAGCATTTCTTGAGTGAAAAAACCGTGGCGACCTATCGCTCCAGGGCCATGGCCAAGCTTGGCCTGGAGACCAGGGCCGAGCTGGTTGAGTTTGTCTCCCGCCAAAAACGTTCCGCGAAATAGCCCGTTTTCCTGACAGACGGTTGTCGGGAAAACCCCTACAAAGAAATCAAAAAACCCCCGCTTGTTTTTCCCCCGCGCTTCCCCTATCCTGATCTGTAATCGGATGTGTTTTCGGCTTTTTTGTACTTCCGGCCCTCGTTTGGAGGGCCTGTCTGTCGTCTTACCCAACAACCAAGAGAGGGGCTATGGGCATGGTCGAAGCGGTATGCATCAGCGAAAAGAAAGGCATGGTGAAAAAAGAGGTGCCGGAGATCCACCTGGAGGAAAACTGGGGGATCACCGGGGACGCCCATGCCGGGATCTGGCACCGGCAGGTTTCCCTGCTGGCCGGGGAAAGCATCGAACAGGTGAAAAAGAAGATGCCCCACCTGAAGCATGGGGTGTTTGCCGAGAATATCGTCAGCCGGGGGGTGGAGTTGACCGCGCTTGCCATCGGCGACCGGTTGATTATCGACGGCACGGTGGTGCTCGAAGTTACTCAGATCGGCAAGGAATGCCACAACGCCGGCTGCGCCATCAAGAAGGCCACCGGCGACTGCATCATGCCCCGGGAGGGGATCTTCACCAAGGTTATCCACGGCGGGGTTGTCAAGGCGGGCCTCGCTATCGCAATAGAAAGGATTTCGGAGGCAACAAGAGTCGCATAGCCTGAAGCACACAAAGGAGAGCAACGCATGAAGATCAAAAGAAGGGATTTTCTCAAGCTGAGCGCGGCAACCGGTCTGGCGGCCGCCGCCTTCAAGGGTTCCACCCTGAACGCCCTGGCCGAAACGCCTCGGGGAGCCATTGGGGAGAAGCCCGGCACATGGATGCCCTCCACCTGCCAGGGCTGCACGGCCTGGTGTCCGGTGGAGTTCTTTGTTCAGGACGGCCGCGCCGTGAAGGTGCGCGGCAACCAGCTCAGTAAGGCCAACAGCGGCTACTGCTGCCCCAGGGGCCATTTGATGCTCCAGCAGACCTACGATCCGGACCGGGTTCTGACCCCGATGAAGCGGACCAACCCGGCCAAGGGCCGCGGCATCGACCCCAAGTTCGTCCCCATCACCTGGGACGAGGCCCTGGACACCATTGCCGATAAGATGATGGAACTGCGCAAGGCCGGCGAGCCGGAAAAGCTCCTCTATATGCGCGGCCGCTATTCCCCGACCTCCACGGAGCTCTGTTACGGCACCATGCCCAAGATCTTCGGCAGTCCCAATGCCATCTCGCACAGCGCCATCTGCGCCGAGGCGGAGAAAATGGGCCCCGGGTATACCCAGGGATTCTTCGGTTACCGCGATTACGACATGGCCAAGACCAAATGTCTGGTGGTTTGGGGCTGCGATCCGCTCTCCTCCAACCGGCAGGTGCCCAACACCATCAATAAGTTCGGTGATATTTTTGACCGGGGCACGGTCATCGCCGTTGATCCGCGTCTCTCCGCTTCGGCCGCCAAGGCCAATGAGTGGCTGCCGATCAAGCCCGGCGAAGACGGCGCCCTGGCTGCGGCCATCGCCCATGTGCTCCTGAGCGAAGGCATGTGGAGCAAGGAGTTCGTCGGCGATTTCAAGGCCGGCAAGAACCTCTTCAGGGCCGGCGCCACCGTGGACGAGGCCGCTTTTGCCGAGAAGGAGACCCACGGCGTGGTCAAGTGGTGGAACCTTGAGCTGAAGGACAAAACCCCGGCCTGGGCCGCCAAGGTCACCCTGATCCCGGAAAAGCAGATCGTCCGCGTCGCCCGCGCCATGGGCAAGGCGGGCTCGGCCTGTGCCGTCTACATGGGCCCCGGCGTGGCCATGACCCCGCGCGGCACCTATGCCTCCATGGCGGTTTATGCCTTAAACGGCATCCTCGGCTCGATTGAGACCGAGGGCGGCGTCATGCAGAGCTCAAGCGCGCCGACGGATAAATTCCCCTCCATCGACAAGTACCTGGACGATCTGGCTAAAAAATCCGGCAAAGGTAAAAAAATTGACGGCCGCGGCGCCAAGGACATGCCGGCCATCATGGGCGGCATCGACAAAAAGGAGAAAGACGGCAAGGTGACCGAGAGCGCCAAGGCGAACGTGGTCACCAACAACGTGGCTAACGGCATGTTGAAGGATCCGGGGGCCATCAAGGTGTGCATCAGCACCTGGACCAACTTTGCTTTCTCCGGCACCGGTGCCCAGCGCTGGGAAAAGGCGCTGTCCGCGCTTCCCTTCTTCGCCCACCTGGTCACCAACGCCTCGGAGATGAGCCAGTTTGCCGACATCGTTCTGCCGGCCACCTTCGCGCCGACCGAGAAGCTGTCGATCATCACCAACATGGCGAACCTGCACGGCCACATGTCCATCCAGCAGCCGGTCGTCAAACCGCTGGGTCAGGCCAAACCCGAGGAGACCGAAATGATGTGGCTGCTGGCCGAGAAGCTCAAAGCCAGGGGCTTTGCGAACCTCTTCGACTACTACGCCTCCATCGAAGATCCGGAAACCAAGAAAAAACCCGCCAATGTCGCCGAGTTCGTGGAGATCGCCGCCAAGATCTCCAGTCACAAGGTCTGGGACGGCAAGGACAAGATGAAGGGCGACCAGATTTCCGGCTGGGAGGATTTCAAGAAGAAGGGCATCTACAACACCGAAACCTATGCCTACAAGAAGAACTGGGGCAAGTTCAAGACCGAAACCAAGAAGTTCGAGTTCTACAGCGAGACCCTGAAGAAAACTCTGGGGCTGTTTGCGGACAAGAACAAAACCACGGTGGACGAGGTTCTCAAGGCCAGCGGCTACGAAGCCCAGGGCGAACTGGTCTTCGTGCCGCATTACGAATCGCCGAAACGGCACGGCAGCCAGGAGGAATACCCCTTTACCTTCATCGACTACAAGTCCAGGCTCAACCGCGAGGGCCGGAGCCAGAACACCGCCTGGTACCATGAATTCAAGAAGGTGGATGTGGGCGATGAGAGCTGGGAGGACGTCGTGAAAATCAACCCCGCCGACGGCAAGAAGCTCGGCATCAAGACCGGCGACATGGTCAAGCTCACCTCGACCAACGCCAGCATCACGGTCAAGGCGAAGCTGTGGGAAGGGGTGCGGCCCGGCACCATCGCCAAATGTTATGGCCAGGGGCACTGGGCCTACGGCCGTGTTGCCGCCAAGGACTATGCCAAGGCGATCCCGCGAGGCGCGAACAACAACGAGCTCATGCCCGATGATTACGACCGGCTCAGCGGCGCCACGGCAAGAAACGGCGGGTTCACCGGCGTAAAAATTCAAAAGGCCTAAAGCTGAGTTGAGCAGCTTGCCTGCTCAAACGAAACTTATACCCGAAGGGTGTAATGGATTCACAGGAGGAAATGACACATGACGCAATATGCGATGGTAATAGATCTTCAGAAGTGCGTTGGGTGCGGGGCCTGCGCCCTGGCCTGCAAAACGGAGAACAACACCGCCGGCCGAAACTTCGGGCAGGCCCATAATTGGGCCGATTTCCAGAACGAAACCAGCGGCAAGTTCCCCAAAACCAAATACACGGCCAGACCGGTGCTCTGCAATCACTGCGCCAATGCGCCTTGTGTCAAGGCCTGCCCGGTGACCCCCAAGGCGATGTACAAAACCAAGGACGGCATCACCATGCACAACGACGAGCGCTGCATCGGCTGCCGCGCCTGTCAGGAAGCCTGCCCCTATTCCAAGATGGAGGTCAAGGGCGGCGAGACCAGCGTGATCAGCTACAACGAGGACGGCAAGCCCTATGAACCCTTTTATGCCGACAAGAGTGAGATGATCCCCGGCTGCACCATGTCGCCGGCGGAAATGGCGGCCAAGACCGACAACCCGCCCCATCGGACCAAGTACGACCATCCGGATTATCAGGATGTGCGGCGCAGCAATATCACCGAGAAATGCATCTTTTGCGAACACCGGGTGAAAAAGGGCGAGCTGCCCAACTGCGTGGTTGCCTGTCCGGCCAAGGCCAGAACCTTCGGCGACATTCAGGACAAGAACAGCGAGGTCGCCCAGTTGGTCAAAAAGTACAAGGGCACGGTTCTCAAGCCCGAGAAGGGCACCAAGCCCAATGTTTATTACATTCGGAGCTTCAGCGCCGCCAAGTAGTCTGGGGACAGGACAGCCGGAAGTCCGGGGGGCGGGTGCTCAGGCATTCCGCCCCCCTTTTTTCGTACGGTTTTTAGCTGTATACTCTTTTCAAGGAAACACTATGACCGCCGAACTCATGCAAGCCGCCCAGCGCCAAAGCGATGCCTACCGCCTGCTTGCCGCCTGTTTCTCTCAACCGGACCGGGAGATGTTTGTCGAGGAGAATCTTTGTGCCAATCTGGCGGGGCTGATGCGGGAGATTTCGCTGCCGGCGGTGGGGGAAGCCTGCCAACGGATGGCGCAGTCCCTTGCGGAAAACAGCCAGGAAGAACTGCTGATCGAGTATTCCGGCCTGTTCTTGGGGCCCTTCGGCGCCCCGGCCCATCCGTATGGTTCGGTGTATCTGGAGCAGGACAGGAAGCTGATGGGCGATTCGACCATGGAAGTCCTGAAGCTCTATGCGGAATCAGGGGTACAGCATGAAGGGGACGAGCCGCCTGACCATATCGCCATCGAGCTTGAGTTCATGGGTTTTCTCGAAGGCAGGATCGCCCAGGCCGTCAGCGAATCGAACCAGGCTGATCGTGCCGATTTTTCCGCGATCCGTGCCCGTTTTTTCAACAGGTTGCTCGCCCCGTGGGCGCCCATTCTTGGCAATATCCTCAAGGAGCAGGCTACGCTCGCTTTTTACCGCGACCTGGGCGAATGTCTGCTCGGCTTCATCAACGCGGAACGGCAACGGCTCCAGAAACCAGCAGCCGCCCAAAACCCATGAGCCTTGCCGACCGCCTGGCTGGGCGTTTTCATGGCAGCGAGCCGCCTGCCCTTGAGCTTATCTCCCGCCGCTGCCTGCGGACCCGCTTCCAGGGCAGTGCCTGCGCCCGTTGTGTAAGCGAGTGTTCGGTAGGGGCTATTCGCCTTGAGCCGGGGACGGTCATGCTTGACCCGAAGCGCTGCGTGGGCTGTCTGGCCTGCACCGCCGTCTGTCCGGCCGAGGCGCTGACCGGGTGCGGCTCCCGCCTGGCCGCATTCCCCGGCAAGGTGGACGCGGGGAAAGCGGTTTTCTTGTCCTGTGAAAAGGGGGTCCGCACCGGGGAGGAGATTATTCTCCCCTGCCTGGGCGCACTTTCCGAGGAACATCTGGTTGCCTTCGCCGCCCGGTCGGGGGAAGATGTTTGTCTGAACCTTGGCCGGTGCACCGATTGCCGGGCTTCGTTTGTCCCGGCGGTTCTGGCCCGCCGCCTCCAGGCTCTTGCAAGCAAATTGGGGCGCGAGGGCTTCATCTCCCGCATCCGGCTGCTTACCCGGGAGGAAGAGATCGGGCAAGCGGCATCAGCGAGCAGACGCTCCTTTTTCCGCGCCTTCTGGGATCTGTCCCTTCATGCCGCCACCGAGACCATCACCACCCTGCAGGCGGAGCCGGACCCCAAGGAAAAGCATGCCCACAAGCATCAGCCCGCTCGTTTGGTCTTACTCCGTCAAGCCCTGGTCGACTCCGGCGACGAAGCCGTCCGGCTGGCCATGCTGCCGCTCTTTTTTACGCTTACGGTGAACACGGAATGCAACTTCTGCGGCGGCTGCGCCGGAATGTGCCCCACCGGAGCGCTTAAAAACATCAGGGAAGAAGAGGGGAAGCAATTGCAGTTCACGTGGGCTCGCTGCAGCGGCTGTGGGCTCTGTCTGGAGTTCTGCCCCCCAAAGGCGCTCAGTCTGAGCGGCGGTCGCAGTCCGGATGCCCTTGGCCCGGAGTGTGATGTTTTGCTGCGGATGGATGGTGTGTAGCGCCAGGAATCAAGGCCGGGGAGAGTACACTCGCCCAACCTGTCGGTTTCCCTACCAGAAAGGCCTGAGCAGAAAATAAACCCCAAGCCCACCGATCAATATTCCGGCCCCCCTGCGGAACCATCCGCTGGCCTGGCCGAAGGAAGAGCTGGCCAGCAGCCGTTTCACCGTGGCGGTTGAACTGCCGGCCACGGCAATGGGCAGGCAATGGCCCACGGCAAACAGAAGGATGAACAATACCCCGGTCAGCACCTGCTGCTGCACCGTGATGATGGCCAGGATGGGGGCGATGAAGCCGAAGGTGCAGGAGCCGGAGAGCACGCCGTAGGCAAGCCCCAAGACAAAGGCGCCCCACGCCCCCCGTACTTTTAATTTTGCCATGAGCCCGCTTGGCACGGAGCACTTGGCAATGCCCAGCATGTCGCCGGACACCCAGAGCAGAATCACCCCCACGGCCATGGTCCAGTACGGCCCCACGTCGCCCAGCATCCTGCCGAGCAGGGCGCAGATCACCCCCACCAGGACGATGGTCAGGAAAAGGCCGGTGCTGAACAGCACCGCATAGTGCACGGCCTGCCTGCCCTTGATCAGTTGCTCCTGTCCGCCCACATAGGCCACCACCAGAGGGATGGAGGCCAGGTGGCAGGGGCTGAGCAAGACGCTGATCATGCCCCAGAGAAAACAGCCCAGGGCGGCCAGGGCGAGGCCCGCGCCCATCCATTCATTGACCAGGAGAAAAAGGGCGTCCATTACTTACCGCTCCCACTACCGGGCTGGGCAACGCCCATTTGGGCAAGCTGGGCCACAATGGCTTTTTTGTCCAGGAAGCCGCTGTGGCGGTAGACCTCATTGCCGCTACGGTCGAAAAAAATCTGGGTGGGGATCATGCTCACCTTGAATTTCTTGCCTTCGTCCGGATTCTTCCAGACATCGATAAAGATGATCGCCGCCTTGCCCCGGTATTCTGCTGCCAACTCCTCAAGGATGGGCGCCATCATCTTGCAGGGGATGCAGGCCGTGGCGCCGAGATCAACCATGGTCACCGTGTCGAGAACCGGTACCGGGGCAGATGGGCTTGACGCCCAACCGGCAGAGGTGTGCAGAACGACCAGGGCGGCCAGCAACAATGCGAATCGGACAATTGTTTTCATGCGTTCTCCTTGGTGTTGTATGGGATGCTCCCTTGCGAACGGAAGTTATTGCAAAGCTTCTTACTGTGCCGGGGTAGTGATGAAATCCCGCGCCTTGTCGCCCCGCAACAGCTCCGCCAGTCCGAGCAGGCCATCGTTGAGGTATCTGGCTCGGTATCCCTTGGTGATGAGATAGAGCCGGGCCATGCTGGAGCGATCGTAGTGGGGGCAGGCGGTGACGACGAGCTTGCTCTTGTCCAGTTCGCCCAGTCGTGCGGGCAGTTCGTTGAGCGGGATGTTCTTGGCGAAGTTCATGTGCCAAGCGGCGAATTCCTCGGGAAAGCGAATGTCGATGAGCTGGGCCTCTCCTTTCTTGAGCAGTTCCACCAGTTCCTTGCTGTCGATCTTCATCTCCTTGCGTTCCTGGTAGGTGAAACCTGCCAGATACTCGTCAAGGGAAGCGGCCTGTGCCGGACTGAAGCACAGGAGCAGGAACAATCCCGCCGTCCATGGCCAATGTCTCGTTTGCATCTGTTTTTTCTCCTTAGTGGCGGCGATCAGTCCGGCCTCACGGTTTGCAGGAAACATGGCAGACTCCGGCCAGGGTTTCCTTGGTAAAGGGGAAATATTTTTTCCGGAACCAAAGCGCCACGTTGACCAACCCGATGAGCACCGGCACTTCGACCAGCGGCCCGATCACCGCGGCAAAGGCGACGCCGGAGTTGATACCGAATACGGCGATGGCCACGGCGATGGCCAGCTCAAAGTTATTGGAAGCGGCGGTGAAGGAGAGGGTGGCGGACTGCTCGTAGGTGGCCCCCACCTTCACGGACATGAAAAAGGAAACCAGGAACATGACCAGAAAGTAGATGGTGAGCGGGATGGCGATGCGGATTACGTCAAAGGGCAGCTGCACGATGTATTCGCCCTTGAGGGAAAACATCACCATGATGGTGAAGAGCAGGAAGACCAGGGTGAAGGGGCTGATCTTGGGGATCAGTTTTTCCTGGTACCAGGCTTCCCCCTTGAGTTTCACGCCGATAAAGCGGGTGAGCATCCCGGCGATAAAGGGGATGCCGAGATAGATGAAGACCGACTCGGCGATCTGTGCCATGGAGATGTCCACCACCGCGCCGGTCAGCCCCAGCCAGCCCGGCAGTACCGAGATGAAAAACCAGGCGTAGAGCGAGAAGAAGAGTACCTGGAATATGGAGTTGAAGGCCACCAGCCCGGCGCAGTACTCGGTGTCGCCGCCGGCCAGATCGTTCCAGACAATGACCATGGCAATGCAGCGGGCCAGGCCGATGAGGATGAGCCCCACCATGTATTCGTGGTGGCCGGAGAGAAAGGTGACGGCCAGAAGAAACATGAGGAGCGGGCCGATAAGCCAGTTCTGCACCAGGGAAAGGGCCAGCACCCTGAAATCGCGGAAAACCTCGTGCAGCTTTTCGTAGCGCACCTTGGCCAGGGGCGGGTACATCATGAGGATCAGGCCGATGGCGATGGGGATGTTGGTGGCGCCGACCTGAAAGGAGTTGATGATCTCGGTGACCGGCGGATAGAGCCAGCCGGCCATCACCCCGATGAACATGGCCAGGAAGATCCAGAGGGTGAGGTAGTGGTCGAGGAAGGAGAGCTTTTTCCCTGTTTCCGGACCGGGGTTCTCCGGAAGGGGGCTGTTCTCGTAGCCAAGCCAGGCAAGGGCTTCCTTTTTGCTGGGAACCTTGCCTACACATTGCACCGTGCCGTTGATGACCACCGCCGGGGTTGAGAAGACGCCGAGTTTGGCGATCTGCTCAAAGTCCGTCACCTTTTCGATGGTGGCCTGCACCCCGGTCTCGTCCAGTACGGTTTGCATGAGGCGTTCCACCTCGCGGCATCTGGGACAGCCTGGGCCCAATACCTGAATTTTCATGGTGATCCTCCTGATGAGTTCTGTCTGGGTTTGGTCTCGTGTAAACGTCGTGCTAAGGACCATCTTCGCCGGGGTGACGTTCCTGAAGAAGGCCAGGTTGTCAGGCGCATTTTTTCTTGGTGCGTCTGAAGGCCTCCAGGGTGTTGTAATCCTGCTGGGTGTCTGGCAGTTCTGGCAACCTCTTGCTGAGCAGCTCGACCAGTTCCTTGGCCAACGGGGTCTCCATCTCGGCGAGTCGGTAATACATCCAGACTCCGCCCCGCCTGCCTTTTACCCAGCCCGTGTTGCGGAGATAGGCAAGGTGCCGGGAGATTGTGGATTGCGGCAATTGGAGCACGGCCATCAGGTCGCACACGCAGAGCTCGCCGTCCAGAAGCAGGGCGAGAATCCGCAAGCGAGGCTCCTCGGATAAGGCTTTGAAAAATTGTGCTGTTGTCCGCATGAATCTCCGATTCTCTTTCTGGTAGGGTGTTTCTTGTGAAAAATCGCACTCCGATAATAAGCATATCCGGATAGGCGGATGAAAGCAAGTGCGGTGTCGGCACAGGTCTGAAGCGTGGCGGCCTATTTCCCGCATATACTTTTCACTGTTTCTGGCATACAATGGCCGTGGGAAGCTTTTTAGGCTTAATTTCTTAGGTTACAGGCGGCAGGATGCATCCATTTATTTTTTTTCAGGAATTGAATCCGGTCATTCAGGCGTTGCTGGCGACCCTGTTTACTTGGGGCGTGACCGCCGCGGGCGCGGCCCTGGTTTTCATGCATCGAACCGTGAACCGGAAGGTCATGGATTCCATGCTCGGCTTTGCCGCCGGGGTGATGATTGCCGCGAGTTTCTGGTCGCTGCTTGCCCCCGGGATCGAGATGGCCGGGCAGATGGGCTTCGTGCCCTGGCGCACCGCAGCGCTGGGGTTCATGGCGGGCGGGCTGTTCATGCGGCTCATCGATTTATTCCTACCCCATCTCCATCCCGGTCTGGATATCAGCAAGAGCGAGGGGGTGAAAACCTCCTGGCAGCGCAGCACCCTGCTGGTGCTGGCCATTACCCTGCACAATATCCCCGAAGGGCTCGCGGTGGGCGTGGCCTTCGGCGCGGTAGCCGCCAATATCCCCTCGGCCACCTTGGGCGGCGCCATTGCCCTGGCTATCGGCATCGGCTTGCAGAATTTTCCCGAAGGGGCCGCGGTATCCATGCCCCTGCGGCGCGAGGGTTTAAGCCGGGGAAAAAGCTTTGTGCTCGGCCAGGCCTCCGGGCTGGTGGAGCCGGTGGCCGGGGTGCTGGGGGCCTATTTCGTCCTCAGCATGCAGTCTGTGCTTCCCTATGCCCTTTGTTTTGCCGCCGGGGCCATGATCTTTGTCGTGGTGGAAGAGCTGATTCCGGAGTCGCAGCAGAATCCGAAACATATTGATATGGTAACCATGGCGACCATGGTGGGTTTCGCGGTGATGATGGTTCTCGATGTGGCGCTGGGCTAACGGCAATGCAGCATGAAAAATGTAAAATTAACAAGGAAGGACAGGAAAAATGAAAAGGTATCAAGAACCATGCGGTGGAGGATGCAGGGAGAAGAAGTTTTTCCCATTTTTCACTATCCATTTTTCATTTTACATTGAGCAACGATGAACCGCATCGTCGCGCCCCACGCGCACACCGCCTTTCAGCGCCTCACCCCGGAGATCGTCCTCACCCTGGTGGAAAAGGCTCTGGATATCCGCTGCACCAATCTCTGCCGGCCCCTGGCCAGCTATATCAACCGGGTCTACGAGCTGGAAGGCGAGGATGGGGAGGGATTGGTGGTCAAGTTCTATCGGCCCGGCCGCTGGAGTTATGGAGCGCTCCAGGACGAGCATGAATTCTTGCTTGAGCTCGCCAGCCGGGAGATCCCGGTCATCGCCCCTCTTGCCTTGCAGGGCAACAGCAGTCTGGGTCAGCATGAGGGGATGTATTTTGCCGTCTTTCCCAAATGCGGCGGCCGCAGTTCGGATGAATACACCGATGAGCAGTGGCTGGAAATCGGCCGGTTGCTCGGGCGCACCCATGCCGTGGGCGCGGGGCGGATTCCGGAGGGGCGGATCATTATGACTCCGGAGAAATCAACCCGGGAGCAAATGGACTATCTCCTGGCCGGGAAGTTCATGGACGGGGATCTTGCCATCCAATTCGGGGAGCTGGCCAAGGCCCTGGTCGCCGAGATCAGTCCGCTCTTTAAGAACACCGAGATGATCCGTATCCATGGGGACTGTCATTTTTCCAATCTCATCTACCGGCCCGGCGAATCCTTCTATCTCATCGATTTCGACGATATGGCCCTGGGGCCGCCGGTGCAGGATTTCTGGATGCTCCTGCCGGGCTACCGGGAAGAGACCTTTGCCGAGATCGACCTCTTTCTCGAAGGCTATGAGACCTTCCGCGATTTCGACCGCCGGAGCCTGCGGCTGATCGAGCCGCTTCGGGCCATGCGTTATATCCACTACATGGCCTGGTGCGGTTATCAGGTGGCCGAGGAGGGCTTGAGCCGGGTGGCGCCTGATTTCGGTACCCGTGACTACTGGCAGCGGGAGTTGCGCGACCTCGATGAGCAGCTGGAGCGGATCAGAACCGCGCCCGAACCCCAGGGGAACTGGCTTTGAGGCGCGGCGGGACGCGAAGATGGGAGGAGCCCTTGGAACGGGGCAAGAATAAAGAGCAGGAATCACCATGAGCGATGATTTTCAGATCAAGCGCAAATTGACTGCCATCCTTTCGGCCGATGCGGTCAGCTACAGCCGGATGATGAGCGAGAACGAGGATCAAACGCTGCGGACCCTGGCGGATCAACGGCGCATCCTCGATGCCATCATCGAGGCCCACGAAGGGCGGATCGTCAACACTGCCGGAGACAGTGTGCTGGCCGAATTCTCCAGTTCGGTGGCCGCGGTGCGCTGCGCCATCGAGATGCAGGAAGCGCTCAAGACGCGTAACGACGGGCTCCCCAGCGATCAGCGGATGCTTTTTCGCATCGGGGTTAACCTCGGCGACGTGATGATCAGCGGCAGCGATCTCTTGGGTGACGGCGTCAATGTGGCCGCCCGGTTGCAAAGCATCGCCGAACCCGGGGGCATCTGCATCTCCTCCAGCGTCTACGACCAGATTTCAGGCAAGATCAATCTCGGTTTCGCCGATCTGGGCGAGCAGAATCTCAAGAATATCACCCGTCCCATCCATGTCTACCAGCTGACCGGGGCCAATGCCCCGATAAAGGCCAGGGCGGTCAATGCAACCCGCAAGCGCGGAATCTTTTGGGTGGTGGCGGGATTCCTCTTCCCCGTGGCGATCTTGGCGCTGGGCGGGTATTTTCTTCTCTCCTCCTCGCAAAAACCGTTGCCCACGGGCGAAGCACCTCCTCAATCGATGACCAGGGAATTGGAACAAAGCCGGCTGGAAGCGGAAAGGGGGCGAGCCCAGGCCGAGCTGGAAAAATTGCGCGCTGAAGGGGAGATGGCCAGGATGCAGGCGGAGTTGGCGCTGGAGAAAGCCCGGACCGAGGCGGAACAGATCAAGCGCCGCAGTGAGGCTGAAGTGCGCAACAAGGCGGCTTCGTCCTCGCGCTCGGAGCCTCGCGTCATACCAGCGGCAGTACCAGCCCCATTGCCTTCCGCGGTGCAGGATTCTGCTCCCAACTCGTCCGAGCCACCGGTAAAACCAGCGGTAGAGGCTTCGCCCCAATGGATCGCCACCCTGTCCTGCGAGGCCTTTGAGAATCGTCCCGCGTCACAGATGCGCCTGCCGGTTACCTCGCGCGGGGGGGATTTTGTTTTTGAACGGGGCAATGCCGGTCAGCCGGGTTATGTGTTTTTGCAGGGCAAGCCTGTTAACGGTCAGCTGACCATGATTGGCAACGTCATTTCCGGCGCCAAGGCCACGCTTGGCCGTCCGGGGAGCGCCCACCTGAGCGGCAGCTTCGACGGCAGCGGCTATCAGCTGCAAGGCAAGCTGGGCCGCCGTCCGTGCAGCATGACCTTGGAAGCCCGGCAATAGAGTCGGGTCTCAACGACCTACCCAGCTTGTTTCGGCCGTCGGGAGCAGGGTATTCCGAAAAGCGCCAGGATCTTTGCCCTTGCCGAGGTCTTTGATGCGCTCATCTCAAAGGCCCTACAAAGAGCCCTTTTCCTATGCGCGTTCCGTCGCCATCCTGCAGGAATCGTCCGGCAGCCACTTTGACCAGAAACTGGTCGATGCCTTGGCCATTGCCCCGCAGCTCTGCGGCAACGAGCAGGAGGCGGAGTTGAACGGTTTGCTCTATCAGCTGGTGCGGCGGTATTTCACGGCCTGAGCTGCGGAGGGTTCGAGAAGGCCCAATTGGGTGGGATATTCAGCCTTGAGCTCCGCCATGTTCTGCCGGCCCAACGCACAAGGGAATGGCAGCCTATCTTTCTTCCCGCGGTTCAAATTTATACCCTACCCCATAAACGGAATGGATGAACTCCGTTGCGGCATTAGCCAGAGAGATTTTCTCGCGGAGATGCTTGATGTGGCTGTCGATGGTTCGGTCAGCCACGATCCGTTCGTCGGGATAGATGTTGTCCATTAGTTGCTGTCGGGTGCAGACCTGCCCCGGTTTTGCGGAAAAAAATTGTAATAATCTGAATTCGACAGCGGTAAGTCCTAGGTCGCAGCCGTTGAGGGTGGCCTGATAGCGCGATTGATCCAGGACCAGACCAGGAACCTCGAGGGAGGAGGCCCTATCGGTTCGTCGGAGTACCGCCCTGACCCTGGCCACCACCTCGCGGGGGCTGAAGGGTTTGCAGATGTAATCGTCCGCTCCCGATTCCAGGCCCTGGAGCCTGTCGATTTCCTCGATACGGGCGGTGATCATGATAATCGGCGCAGACGAATAGGTGCGGATATTAAGGCAGATATCAAGGCCGTCGCCTCCTGGCAGCATCAGGTCCAGGAGAATCATGGCCGGGGCGTGTTTTAGTACCCAGGGAGCCACCGCCGCGGCGGTGGCAATCCAAAAGGTCTTGAATCCCGCCTGCCGGAGATAGTCGCGTAACACCCCTGCCAGCTTCGGTTCATCCTCCACGATCAGAATCATTTGCGCCATCAGGGGTTCGTCCTTGGAAGTTCGACCTGGACCCAGAGGCCGCCCAGGGGAGAGGGTTGTACCGAGATTTTCCCCAGGTGGGCCTCGACGATGTTCCGGCAAATGGCCAACCCGAGTCCGGCCCCGCCGGTTTCTCGGTTTCGTGAGGCATCCACCCGATACAGGCGCTCGAACAGTCGTTCCATGTCCGCTCCGGCAACCCCTGGGGCGGAATCCTGAAAATCAATACGCACGGTGCGTTCATGACAGGTCATGTCGATGCGCAGTGCTCCTCCGGCATTGGTGTACTTCAGGGAGTTATCGAGGAGGTTGGTGAAAAGCTGGCGCAATCGCTCGGCATCCCCGAAGACTTCCACGGCGTTTTCCGCAGGCACAGTGTTGGTGAGGGAAAGGCCTTTTTCGGTGAATTGAGCGGCATGGATAACGACAATCTCTTTGAGCAGAGCGATGATATCCAGATTTTTTTTCCGGTAGGTAAGCGCCCCGAGGTCGGACATCGTAAGCTGATAAAGATCCTCCACCAGGCGGGCGAGGCGGAGTACCTCTCCATGCAGTGAGCTGAGCGAGTGCTGGTCCGGTTGGCGAATGCCGTCCTGAAGTGCTTCGATCTCGCCGCGCAGGATCGCCACCGGTGTGCGCAGTTCATGGGAGATATCCGCAACCCATTGGCGGCGGGCTTGTTCGTTTTTTTCCAGGGTCATGGCCAGGGTATTGAAGTTGCCGGCCAGCTGTCCCAGTTCGTCGGCAGAGACCACTTCCACCCTGGTGGTGAACTTTCCTGCCGCCAGCAGGCGTGTTGCTCCGGCCAGGTTTTGCAGGGGGCGGACCAGCCGTTTGGAGAGAAGTGCTGAAAGCCAGGAGGCAAGCAGGAGGACGATTCCCGCCACTATGGCGAATGCCATGGTCTGCTCCTTGAGAAAACGCTCTTGATGAGGCTCAGAAATCTCGGTGCGCGGCAAAATCCCGAGATATCCTATGACCTTCCCCTGATTGCGCAAAGGCGTGGCCTCGCTGTGTGCAGGGATTTCAAGCCGGCTGATCAGAACCTTGCCGCCCGCATCGAGCAGAAAAAAGCGTTGCTCAAAGTGGTGGAGAAGACGGGGAGGAAGCGGTCTGTGGGGGGCTTTCTCGTCCATTCCCAGGGGTGGGGGAAGGTTGGCTGCTGGGCCGGCAAGGAGCTCAGGCGGAGGTCCAGGCGGGGGAGGCATGCCGCCTTCCGGGATTGAGGTCATGATCAGTCGCTGCCACATGGCTGGGTGATGCAGCACAAACCCCCAGCCGGATTCACGGCGATAGCCCTCTTCCAGTGAAGCGGCCAGCCTGGAGACCCCTGTTTTTTCGATGGTGTTGAGGTAGCGTAGAAACCCCTGTTTCATGCTCCATTGCATGGCAAGAACCAGACTGATCACCGCCACGGCGGCAGCCAGGCTGATCGCCAAGAAGAGTTTGTGGGTAATGCTGATTCGCATGGGCTGTCCTCAGGAACTGTTCGGATTCGATTTTCTTTGTAGCACAACCAGTGGGGGTGCGCATGGGCATTTGATTCGTCCGGAGTTCTTTCCTTATTCTTTCCACATTGTTGCGCGGGTCTGCAGCCGATAGAGCAAATAGGCGCATCATCGGATGCATCATCAGACCCAACACAGGAGGACAGATTATGGTAAACAGTGTCAGCAGTTCAAGCAGCTACGCCATGCAGGCGATGCTGGCCGCCATGCAAGGCGCGCAGCAGCGGCAGGGGCCGCAGGATTTGTTCAAGAAGGTGGATTTAGACAGCAGCGGTATGGTCTCCCAGGCTGAGTTTCAAACGCTGGCGGAAGACATCAGCAGTAAAACCGGCAAGAGCCTCAGCGTGGACGACACCTCCTTTGCCAGCTACGACGCCGATGGCAGTGGGGAGTTGAGCGGGGAGGAGTTGATGGCCGTCATGAAAAGCAACGGCTTTGGCCCCCCAGGAGACATGCAAGGCGCGGGAGAAGGAGGAGTGCCGCCCTCGAAAGATCAGGCAGCCGCAGCCTATGCCGTCACTTCCGGCGGGGACTCTTTGTCGGCTCTGATTGCCGGTTTGCAGCAGTTGTTGGCGCAGTTGCAGTCCGAGTCCGGAGATCAAGGGACTTCCACGGAGACAGCATCGGTCGGCAACGGCGGCAGTCATCATGGGCCGCATGATTTTTTCAAGAAGGTTGATACGGATGGCAGCGGTGGCATTTCCCTGGATGAGCTGTCAACCATGGCCACGAATATCCAGGATAAGACCGGCCAGGCCATTACCGTCGATCAGGACAGCTTTGCGGCGGCCGACAGCGATGGGGACGGCTCCCTCAATACCGATGAGTTGAAGGCGTTTATGGACAAAAGTGGTTTTGCGCCGCCACCGCCCCCGGAAGGCATGGCCATGAAAACGACCAGCGAGGATGCACAAGCCGAATCTTCAAAGACCAAGGCGGGGGGGCAGGAACAGATCGATCTGCTGAAAATCATGCTGGAAAGATTAACCAAACTCAGTAAGGCAGAATCAACGGGTTCGGCCTTACTGTTGAATGTTACCGCGTAAAAAATGTCTCTGCTCCCGGTGCGCCTTCCCGTTGAAGGCAGCCGGGAGTCCTTGCCTTAACGGGGCGAGGGCCTTGATTTTGCCTTTTTTGCCTTGATCTCTGCCTGGGTCTGCCGGAAATTATCGACAAGCGGGCCGCCAAGATCCACGGCTCGTTGCGCCGCCGCCAGAGCCTCTTTGCGCTTGCCCTGTTCGGCGAGAACCTGGGCCAGGTTGTTGAAGGGGATGCCGTTTTTGGGCTGCAGCCGGGTGGCCTTTCGAAAGGCCTCGGCAGCGCCAGCGAGATCGTGTAGGCTGTAGCGGCTGTTGCCAAGCCCCATCCAGGCGCCAAAGCTTTTGGGCCAGCGTTTCAGGGCCGCACGATAGCCGGCTGCCGCCTCCTGCCAGTGGCCGGTTCGCTCCAGCCCGGCAACGGCCTCAAGCCAAGGCGCTTCTTCGACCCTCTTCGGCAGCCGTTCAGGCGGCAGAACCAGGAGTCCCCAGTATTCGCTGCGCTGCCAGATATTGAGAAAAACCGAGGAACTGAGATGCTCGTTGGCCGTGAGCCCCGAATGGAGGATAACCTCGCTCTGTTCCTGGTCGTAGCCGATGACCACGCCATAATGCCATTTCGGGTACCAGGAAAAAGCGAGATTGGTCAGAACGATCACCGGATTCCCACCAGCAACCTCGGCGAGGAGGGCTTCGCTGCCGCTGATGGGATAAGCCACCCGGCCATGCCGGCGCGCTGCGCCGATCAGCCCGCTCTGCAGGCTGCCCTTGAGAGTGGGGCTGAAGACCTCGGGGGTGAGTGCAGTGGGTTGAATCGCGACCCCGCTCCAGTTGAGGGCCATGGCCAGAGCCGCCGGGCCGCACTGCAATTCATCTTGGGCAAAAAAAGGGACGCCGGAAACCATGGCTTTGTCCGGCACGTTCGCGGGTTGGGGCAACCGTCCTGTTGAGAGGAGACCGCAGCCGGAGAGGACAAGGGGCAGCGCGAAAAAAAACAGGCCGACAATCATCCGATTGCCGGCCTGAAGGAAACGCGAGTTTGCCTGGTGCTTAGCGGACGGGGTTAACAAAGGAAAAAACATTGGTGAGACCGAGGAGATCGGTGATCAGCAAGACCACAAAGATGAAAACCGCGGCGCCAACGATCGCCCCGATCGCATCGCCACCGGCAGGCAGCTGCTCCATGCTCTGGGAGATTTTCGCCAGCTCCGCATCGGAAAGGGAGGCCACTCTTTTCTGCGCCTCGGCCGCATCGACCCCGTGCTGCTCCATAACCTTCTGCACATCGTCGCGGCCCAAAAAGGTGCTCACCCGCTCCCGGTTTGCTGCGGTCTGCTGCGCGGTGAGCACGTTGCTGGTGTCGATCATCCGGGCCTGTGCGGTGTGTACGGAAAAATCGAGGAGCAGAAAGGTGAAAACCAAAAAGAAACTCATGGGTTTGATCATTTTTTGCAACATGGATCCTACTCCTATCTTGAAGTTGAGTAAAAAGTATAAGCAAGAAAAAAACCACTTTTAGTATATTAAAGAATAGAGGCAAACACTGCAATCTCTTTTCCGCGCAGAAAGCGGAAGCTGTCCGTTGGCGGCAGGGAATAAAAGGGTGGGAGCGCAGGAATGGCCGGGAAAGTCATGGGTGCGAGCCATGGCCGGCGACGGGTTTACAGCCGTTTATGCCAAACGTTCATGCTCTGGAGATCCCCGGAAATCTGGGTGTTGTTGACCAAGGGCCCGGCATAGGTGTAGCCATGTTTGGCAAAGGTTATATTCATCCCGAAGGAATAGGCCCGGGCAATGGTAAAGGCGGTCTTGATCCCGATCCGGCGGATCGCCTTTTCCATCTTGGCCAGAAGGTGGGTTGCCAGCCCCAACCCGCGAGCCTCCGGTAGGGTGGCGAAATCGGTCATCTCCGCATTCTGGCCGGCAAAATCAATCTCTGCCGAGGAGAGGGCGATCAATTTGTCCTCGTTGCGGATGCCGAAATAGATCAAATTTTCATCCATGGTCTGGGCGAGGTATTCGGGATCATGGATGGGGAAGGGGTACGAGGCGAAGACCTGCCGGTAGAGCTGGGCCATCTCCTCAACGTCATCTTTTTCCATGGTCCGGCAGGTAAGGCCCGAGGGCAGTCCGACTTCCTCCAGGGTTCCTGCTTTCTGTTCCGCGATTTCCAGAACCTGTGAGACCAGCTCCGGCTCTTTTTCTTGCCCGCGTTCGGCGGAGAAGAAGCGGCTCAGGAAGAAACTGTCGCCCTTGCCCTGAAAAAGGTCGGGAATGCGTGCCTCCTCAACAAAGCCGCGCTCCAGAAAGCGCGATCTGGCAAAGGTCGGCACCTTGGCGAAAATCTTGCTGTAGCCTTTTCGCTGCGCCAGTGCGACGACAAAATCGACAATCCCGGTGCAGTCCCCTTTTCCAACCTTCATTACGTAGGCGCGGTCGTTGACCTTGCCGTGCTGGATCAACGAGTCGCCGAGCTGTTCAATGGCATCAGGCTTCATCTCTTCGCTCCATTCTCCGGTTGTTTTCCGGGGTCAGGGAAATGGCCTGGTGATAGTCCGAAAGCAGCCTCTCGATGCCGGTTGAGCGAAACTCCTCGGCATCCTCCAGGTTCAACTGCAGATGGCAGTCCACGCAGTTGCGGTCGCAGAAGACCGGTTCGTAGCTGTCCGGCTCCTTGTAGGTGGTGATGACCCCTTCGTAGTTGCGCAGGATCACCTTGTTGGTGGAGTGGGAAATGAGGTAGCTGGGGTTCACCGGGATCTTGCCGCCGCCCCCCGGCGCATCGATCACATAGGTGGGTACGGAAAAACCGCTGGTATGCCCGATCAGGCTCTCCATGATCTCGATCCCCTTGCCCACCGGGGTGCGGAAATGGGAGAGCCCTTCCGAGAGGTCGCATTGGTACAGGTAATAGGGGCGGACCCGGTTGGCCACCAGCTTGTGCACCAGGGATTTCATGATCCGCGGGCAGTCGTTTACCCCGGCCAGGAGGACCGACTGGTTCCCCAGGGGAATGCCGGCATCGGCCAGGCGTTGCAACGCCTGCTTGGAGGAGGTGGTGATCTCCCGGGGGTGATTGAAATGGGTGTTGATCCAGAGGGGATGGTGCGTCTTGAGCATCGCCACCAACTCGGGGGTGATCCGGTAGGGGAGCACCACCGGCATGCGGGTGCCGATGCGGATCACCTGCACATGCTCGATCTTGCGCAATTGGGTGAGGATCCAGTCCAGGTACTTATCCGTAAGCATCAGGGGGTCGCCGCCGGAAAGGAGGACATCCCGGATTACCGGGGTGTTGCGGATATATTCCAGCCCCTTCTCGATATCATCGGTACCGGGAACGGAGTCGGTATCGCTCACCTTGCGCTTCCGGGTGCAATGGCGGCAGTACATGGAGCAGATGTTGCTGATATGAAAGAGGACCCGGTCCGGATAGCGATGGGTGATGCCCGGCACCGGACTGTCCTTGTCCTCGGAAAGCGGGTCGGCCATGTCGAACTTTTCAATGACCAGTTCCCGGGGTGAGGGGAAGGCCTGCTTGAATACCGGATCGTTCTGGTAATCCTCGGCATTGATCAGGGAAAGGTAGTAGGGGGTAATCGAGAGGGGGAACTTTTCCAAGGTCAGCTCCAATTGTGCCCGCTCCTCTTCTTCAAATTGGATCCCCAGAATGGATTCCACCATGGAGATATCCTTAATGGCGTGTTTGAGCTGCCAGCGCCAGTCACGCCAGTTGGCAAGGTCGACGGTTTCGGTGGTGATTATTTTGGCGATGTTTTGCTGGTTGGCTGAGAAAATAGTCATGTGCGGGTCCTTTGCGGGAAGAGTTTGCTTGGAAACAAGCTCTTAAATACCTTGAGCGGCTTTTTGTACAGTGTTCAGGGGCTATCGGTCAGGCTGTGCTGGTCAACAAATAGCCCGGCAGGCCCGTGGATGTTCAGGCCTTGCCGGGCGTTTCGGCGGGGCCAAAACGCTCTTTGTTGATGTCTCTTGTTTGAGGCGACGGACGGAAATATTCGGAGGGACAGCAGGGAGAACTTGGGCCGGTCTAGAGAACCGGCGGTGCTTCAATCTTTCGGGCCTCCATCATGTCAACCACCTTTTCCAGGGCCAGGGTAATGGAAACCTGTTCCAGCTCGGGAAGGTTCTTGAGCGATTCTGCCAGGGTTTTTTGCAGGGGGGAGGGGGCGTTGGCAATCAGCGTTTCGCCTGCCGCGGTCACGCAGACCTGCACCAAGCGCCGGTCTTTGCTGGAGCGCTCGCGGAGGGCCAGCCCCTTGTCGGTCAAACGGTCGACGATTCCCACCACCGTACTTGGGCTCTGGTACACCATGCGGGCCAGCTGGGTAATGGTCAAGGGTCCGCCTTTGGCAAGGGCCAGCAGGCAGCCCAGCTGCGGCCCGGTTATCTCGTGCTCGTGGGCCAGTTTGTGGGAATGGATTTCCACCGCCCGAATGATGCGGCGAATGGATTGCAGGATCCGCAGCTCATAGCTGTCTTTGGGAACCGGCGGAGTGACTCCGGGTCCCAGCAGGACCTCTCCGCCTGTTTCCGAGGCGTGACCTTTCTCGTTTTCCTGCACTGAATTGCTCATCGCTCTCCTGCTATTATGTTATCATCCGAATCTTTCGTGTTCAAATGATTAGAACACAAACAAGCTCTCTTGTCAAGGCGGGTAGGTTTCCGGGGAAGTACAGGCGAAGGTGATTTCTCGTTTTGGGAGTGATGCCTGCAGCCATTGGCTGGATGGCTGCGGGCAGAAGGGCGGCGGATTGCGGGGAAGAAGGGGTTATTTCTCGGGGATTGTCTTGCGGTCTCTTTTGGCGGGATCCGGACGCTGCCAGATCAGCTCGCCGTTGCGGTATACCTCGCGCACCCGGTGCAGGGGGATCCGTTGGTACACCCCCTCCTCGTCCATGAGCAGAAAGGAGTCCTTTCCGGTCGGCTCAAAGAGCAGATCGGTAAGCGGGTGCCGGACAATGCGAGCGGCCACCCGATCGTAGTAGCCGATCTCAAAGGCGCCATCCCCGAATGCTTTGTCCCATTTGATGCGGCTGAGGAGTTGGTCGAGCGGCTGCATGGAGGGCACTCCTTTTGGATGGCTACCAGCTCCCCGCCGCCGCAGGTACCGCAGCTCGGTCGATGAGACGGATGGCATTGTGCTGGCAAGCGGGACGGCAGACCCCGCAGCCATAGCAGGCGGCGGCATCGATCACACACTTCTGGTTGTCGCGGTTGACCCCGATGGCGTCAAAAAAACAGCGTTTGCGGCAGAGGTTGCAGCCCGTGCAGCGGTGCGGATCGATGGCAGCCACGTATTCCGCCTTCCACATGGTGCGTGTTACTCCCAAGGTGATTTGGGCCCTATAGGCCATGCAGTCTTGGTCGCAGTTGCAGATCGCGCCGATAAACGGGGTATTGAAGGTCCAGACGCTGTGGGTCTTGCCCTCCTGATCGAGTTGGCGGATGAAAGCGATGGCCTGCTCCCGGGTCCAGTATTCGAAGGCGGCGAAATCCGGCACCTGGGCCAGGATCGGGGTAAGGTCCATGCCCACTCCGAAGCAGTAGCGCTGCTCCGTGCCCAGGGAAACCCTTCGGCAGACGCAGGGCAGCCGGACGATGTGCTCCATCTGGGAGAGGATCGATTCCACGTCCTCCAGGGGCACGACCTGGCCGAAGTGGGTCTTCTCCATCTTGCGGGAAAGAAGGGGATAGGCAATGAACCGGTAGATGCGGGGGAAGCGGCGCTGCCAGCGGGAGGCGGTGGCGACATTATCGCGGAGCGATTTGCTGAAGGTGCGCAGGAAGCGGAGGAGGTTCTGTTCGGAATTGACCTGGTGGAACATCTCGGCCGTATAGTTGGCCATGTTTTCGTACCATTTTTTCCCTTCTCCGTGCTGGGTGCAGAATTGGCACATAATTATAGCTGTCCGGGATCAGCTTCCGCTTGAGGCGATAAGGGAGCCTGGGTTGTTTTCTGGGCGGAAACCCCGCCGGAGACGATGAGTTTCATGATTGCGCCGGGATCACCACTCAGGGGGGTGATCCGGCTCCGCTCGACAATGATGAGGTTGCCGGCGAAATTGTATGACTGGGGCAGGTAGACGGCGACACTGTCGGCAATGCCGAACCCCTGGAGATCGTCGCGGGTGATGAAACCCAGAACATGGATCTTGTTGTCTGTATCGATGGCAACCTGAACCGGCTTGTTGAAGCTTTTCTGATCGCCGACAAAGGCATGGATCAGGTCCTTGATGGCGGTGTAGATCATGGTCACCAGCGGCAGCCGGGCAAAAATCCGATCCACCAGAAGCACCACCCGGTTGGCAAGGAGATTGGAGGTCACGAACCCCATACCCAGGATGAGGCCGATGGTGACTAGAAAACCGACCCCCGGGATATCAAAGCGAAAGATCCCGTCGATTTTGGTGAAAATGAGATAGACCACATAGAGCGTGGCCACAACAGGTACGAGTACGAGAAGGCCCTGCAGAAAGTACTGGCTGATTTTTTTCATGATACGGTCCTGTGCGGGTTTCTGGTTGTTGCGGAAGCGTGTCGTTCTGGGCGAATTTCAAGATTGGGGCAACGGTAAGAGAACAGGACGCATAATAGCGCGGCTGGCGAAAATAGCCATATCCCTGTTGGTGAAGAGGGGGGCAAAGTGCGGTCGAAGGAGACGGGTATGGGGCGACTCCCGGGTTGCCCGGGGATCGCCCCATTGCGGGAAGCGGGGGAATGCTCAGCAGCCTTCGAGGGCCTTGGCTTTTTTCTGATGGCACTGGTTGCACACGGTGGGGCCACTCTTTTTTTCTTTATGGCACCCCTGGCAGAGGGCGTGGGCCGCATTTTTGCCCAGCTTTTGCGGGCCAGGTTTTTTGTCCCCGTGGCAGACTGTACAGCCGAAGGATTCGGCATGTTTTTTGTGCGCGAGCACAACCTTACCATTCTTGTTGTCGATGGTAACGGACCCCACTGTGGTGGTGAGCTTGGCTGCTGTTGCCGGGGCCGGGGGCGCTTTTTCCTCTGTCTTTACCGCGGTCTCGGCCGGTTTCGTTGGGGGTGTTGCCGGCGTGGCGATTTTTTCCATCACAGGTGCAGCGGTGGCCGCCACCTTGTCCTCCACTGTTGCGATCTGCTGTTCCGCCTTTTCCTCCACTGCCTCGGTGGTTTTCTCCACATGCTGGGCAACCGCCTCGGTGGCTTCTTTTGCCTTGTCCATGGCCTGTTCTGCAGCAACCATGGTTGTTGGCGCCTCGGCCTGTTTTTCCTCCTGGCTGCAGCCCGAGAGCATTAATCCAGTCATTATTGCGACAAAACAGAGGGTCTTTTTCATTGTTTTCTCCTGTGGTTTTAGGAAGGGGAAGGGTGGACAAGGGAAATATTTTTATGCACGCAGGGGGTGATGTTCGGTGAAACGAGGTGACTCGGCAGCATATTACCATGCTAGCAGGCAATGGGTGTAAAGGAAAGGCTGAAATGCAACGAAATCCTGGGGGAAGAGTGAGGGGCTGCTACGCAGCCCAAGCGTTATTTAATGCTTGAAAAAGCCGGGAAAGACTATACCTTGAATAAGGCATTATCGTATCGCGCGGCCGCAACGGTTTCCGTTGCCGAGGATATAAAAAAAGCAGCCAGGAGGATTTTCAGATGAGTGGACACGATGAGCAGCACGACGACCCCCACGGATACGGACACGATGAGCCCGAGGTGGCCGTGAAGATAGGGATCATGTTTATCTGCGTTACCGCGGCAATCTATCTTATTTCTCTGTTCTAGCTTTCGACTGCAAGGGGGGAGGTGGCGGCAGAAGACGGCCAAGGCCATTTCCCCTTTTTTGTCCCCCTCTGTCCGGTGCCTCCCGTGAGGTTGTCATGCCCCTGTCCCGTTGCCTTTCCCTTCCCTTTTTTTTCGCGCTCTCCCTGTGGTGTTGCTGGCTTGCGTCGGTAACAACCGCCCTGGCCGGAGAGGCCCCGGAACTGCCGTGGACCGTGCATGTCTACTTTGAAAACGATCTTTTCACCGGCACGGATCGCAATTACACCAACGGGGTCAAGATCTCGGTCATCTCTCCGGATCTGCTCCGCTTTGTCGAGAGCGGCAAGCTGCCGGATTGGAGCCTGGAATACATCTACCAACTGCCCTTTATCAACGATCCCGATCCCGCCTTGAAGCGGAAGGTGGAATTTTCCCTTGGTCAGAACATGTACACCCCTGCCGATACCTCCCGCAGCGATCTGATTGTTGACGACCGTCCCTATGCCGGCTGGACTTACGGCGCCGCGGCCTTTCACACCCGAAGCAAGGCGTGGATGGATACCATCGAGCTGCAGCTGGGCATGATCGGGCCGCAGTCCTATGCCGCTGAAACGCAGCAGGCGGTCCACGACCTCCGCGACCTGCAGCGGTCCAATGGCTGGGAGCATCAGCTGAAAAACGAGCCGGGGGTGGTGGCGATCTACGAACGCAAATGGCAGCTGCCCCCCATCTTCAGTTCCGGCAATTTCGGGATGGATGCCATCTCCCATCTGGGCGCTTCTCTGGGCAATGTCTCCACCTATGCCAATACCGGGGTCGAAACCCGGTTGGGCTGGAACCTGCCCGACGATTTCGGGGTGAGCCTGATTCGGCCTGCCGGGAACACCGCTTTTTCCGTCAGGCAGCAGCAGGGCGGCTATCTCTTTGCCGCGGTGAATACCCGGGTTGTGTTGCGGGATATCTTTCTGGACGGCAACACCTTTGCCGACAGCCACAGCGTCAGCAAGAGACCGATTGTCGCCGATCTGGCAGGCGGGGCGGCCATCTATTTCAAACAGATGAAGCTGACCTGGACCCAGGTGCTCCGCACCAAGGAATTCGATGGGCAACCCGACAATCACAGCTTCGGCTCCCTCATCCTCTCCTTCTTTTTCTAGTCCTCTCCCGCACCGGCACCGCGAGCAGCATGCAGAGCGCCGCCAGGCCCGATAGCAGATGTTTGAGGGTGTGGCCGCTGACCATGGTGCTTGCGGCCAAGATCTCTCGATCAAAGAGTTCGCAGAGCTTGGCCAGGGTATAGAGGGCCAGCCCGGCCCACAACCGCTCGCTGTGCAGATATTTGGCGGGAAAAAGCAGAAGGATTGCCGGGATCAGGGCCATGGGCAGGAATTGCACCAGCGCATAGGGGCGGAGATCTCCGAGACCTTGGGCTTCGCTCCAGTGCCAATACGCTGCGGAACCAATCCCCATGGCCAGCAGCGGCCAGAGGGTTTTCGAGCTGGCTGTGGGGAAGACCCGCTCTTCAAGCAGCAGGGAGAACAGGGCCATGAAGGTTATGCTCATGGGGAGCCTGTCCCAGAACAGGGCGGGGGTGGAGGGGGCCCAGTGATAGTGCACGGAGCCGAGGCCGATGCAGAGAATTCCGAGGCTGAGGGCGGTATAGCCGGGTCTGGTTTCCGGTTTCCGCAAAAGAGGGCGTCGTTGCAGGCCATAGAGGCCAACGAAGAGAAAGAGCAGGTTGGAGCAGATATTGGCGAAATTTGGCAGGGTTGCAATCTCGCGGCTGTCGGCAAAGCTGTGGTAGGCTGGGTCTTGGGGGATTCGCTCCAGAAAGAGCATGGTGATAACCGCCGCAATTGCGATGGCCAGGAGCATGATTCTGCGAGAGGAGGAGTGATCTTCGTCCATAGGTTCCGGCCGGCTAGGTTGCATACGCCCTGCGGCCATAAATGAAAAACACCAGGATAATCAGGGTTGCCAGCCAGGCCAGGATGTAGATGACCATCGCCCGTTTTGCCTTCTTTTTTTCCCACCAGGTACGCGGGCGGATGTCTTTGAGGAAGAAGACCACCTTGCTGGCCAGATTGACGCAGACCAGATTGATGGCCAAGAGCAAGCCCGCGCCGGTCGCGAGGCCAAGATCCCCGTGTCCCAGCATGAGGCCGAGGGTTACGGCCGGGGGGAGCAAGGCCACCGCCACCATCACTCCGACCAGGATGCTCGACAAGCCGGTGGTCAGGGAAAGGGCCGCCGCCGCGCCCGAGGCCAGGGCCAGGGCAACGGAATCGAGCCCCACCCGGGTGCGGGCGAGAAGCTCCGGGCTTTTGTCCGCAAATGGCCAAAAAATACCGAGCAAAACAGAAAGGGCGATGGCCAGCACGATTCCCACGGAGTTGCTCAGCGCCGATTTGCGCATCAGCGGGATATCGCCCAGGGCGGTGCCCAGCCCAAAGGCGAGGTTGGGGCCGAGCAGGGGGGCAATCACCATGGCGCCGATCACCACGGCCACGTTGTTCTCGATGATCCCTATGGCCGCAACGATTGTTGAGAGGATTATCAATACGACAAAATTCAGATCCAGGCGGGCATTTTTTTCGACCTCTTCATAGAGGCGTTCCCGGGCGGTGGTGGCCGCGTCTTCTTCCTCGCGTTCCTCTTCCGATGGTTTGGGCAGGGAAATCTCCACCGGCAGGACCACGATGCGGGCGGCTGGCTGCTTGCCAAAGAGGGCCTGCAGGGCATCGAGTACCGACTGGAGCTTGTCCTCTGTCACCAGCAGGCGCATGGGCTGCATCTTGTCCTTGCCCACCACCCCGAGGCGAAAATCGGCAATCTCATGTTTTTCCGCGATGGCCGAAACCGTCTCGGCACTCTCCGCGTGAGCGACTACCTCGACGTACTTCATGTGCGCACTTTTCCTCCGGTTGGGCGGCTGATACTAATTCCCGCCAAAAACCTTTTTCAATAAGGCGGTCGTTTGTTTCAGCGGGTCCTTGCGGATACTGGCCTCTTCCTTGGCGAGATAATAAAAGATCCCGTCCATTGCTTTTTGCAGAACATGGTCGGTTAGGTTTGCCTTCACATCCGGGACAAAGGGCACCGCTTTGTATTGGCCCATAACCTGGTCGTAGGATTGAACCGCCCCGACCTGTGACAAGCTGGTGTCGATGATGGGCTGCATCTCTTTTTTCAGGGAGGGGGTCATCTTGGCCTGGAAATAGCGGGTCGCGGAATCTTCCGGCCCTGCATAGATTCGTTTGATGTCCTCGAAGGTCATCTCCTTGATGGCCTGCAGGAAAAGAGCCTTGGCTTTCGGGGTCGCCGCCTCGGCGGCCCGGTTCAGTTTGAGTTCCAGATCGTCGATGGCTTGCGACATCCCGATCTTGGCAAGAACGGTTTTCACCGTTTGTAATTCCCGCGGCAGGGGGATGTGGATGGCGGGGTCGGTATTAAAGCCGTCCGTGGCGCCCAGTTGGCCGACGACCTTTTTGGTGCCGAGGTTCAGGGCCTCCTTAAAGGCGCTGCCGATCTCGGCATTGCTCGGTGTCCCCCCGGTCTTCTGGGTGGTGGTCGTGTTGAGGGTGTTCAGCATCCCGGCGCCTTTTTCCAGCCAGGAGGTTTCCGCCTGCGCGTACTCCGCGGAAAAGGCAAAGAGGGTCAGGGCGACACCGATAAGATAAAGAGATTTTTTCATGGGCGGGTCCTCATCAAGGAATGGATATTCCATTATAGCAGGAGGCGGTGTGGTTTTTGCCAGCGATATTATCGCAGCAGGCTCCGCAGCAGGGTCAGGTTCTCCCGGTCTTCGTGGAGATCGTCCGACTTGGGGGTTTCCAGGACCATGGGATGGTCGGCAAAACGCGGATCGTTGACGAGGTGGCGGAATCCCTCGATGGTGATCTCGCCCTGGCCGATATGGGTGTGGCGGTCGATCCTGCTGCCCAGCCCCTTGCTGGCGTCGTTAAGGTGGAAGAACTTGAGTCGCTCCAACCCGAGCAGCCGGTCGAACTCACCCATGGTTTTGGCGTACGCCTTGGGGGTGCGGATGTCGTAGCCGGCAACGAAGGTGTGGCAGGTGTCGTAGCAGACGCCCAGTTGTTTCGGGTGCGAGGAGGTGGCGATGATCGTGGCCAGCTCCTCGAAGCTTGCTCCCAGGTTGGTGCCTTGGCCGGCGGTGGTTTCAAGGAGGACCATGACCTGTTTGCCGGTATCGGCCTCAGCAATAGCGCGGTCGAGGTTGGCGGTGAATCGTTGCAGCCCTGCTTCGATCCCTTCGCCGAGATGGGAGCCGGGATGGACCACCAGGTATTCGATGCTCAGGGCCGCGCAGCGGCGCAGCTCGTCGGCAAAGGCCGCGATGGACTTGCCCGCTGCCTCCGGTTTGGGCGAGGCGAGGTTGATCAGGTAGGAATCGTGGGAGGCCACCGGAATACCCGGGGCTTTCCGCCGTCGGGCCTTGAAGGCTTCGATCTCCGTCGGGTTCGGGGTCTTGGGCTGCCATTGCCGCTGGTTGGCGGTGAAGATCTGCAACGCCTCGCCCTCCACCTCGGCCAAGCGGTCGAAGGCCAGGGCGATCCCGCCGCTGATGGACATATGGGCGCCGAACTTGGGCATGGCTTACTCCCCAAGCTGTCCGCAGTTAACTATGGTCACTTTTGCCCGGGGCCGGCCGCTGCGCGACCCCATCTCTTCGATTTTCTTCACCACCTCGAGGCCTTCAACCACTTTGCCGAACACCACATGCTTGCCATCGAGCCAGGGCGTTTTGACGGTGGTTATGAAAAACTGTGACCCGTTGGTATTGGGGCCGGCATTGGCCATGGACAGCATGCCCGGTCCCGTGTGTCTGCGGATGAAATTTTCATCGGCAA
The DNA here is from genome assembly GCF_029607905.1 of Thiovibrio frasassiensis. Classification (NCBI taxonomy): domain Bacteria; kingdom Pseudomonadati; phylum Thermodesulfobacteriota; class Desulfobulbia; order Desulfobulbales; family Thiovibrionaceae; genus Thiovibrio; species Thiovibrio frasassiensis. The sequence goes on along the minus strand of NZ_JAPHEH010000001.1, from coordinate 691,170 downwards.
AGGTGCGGCCATAAATGGACTTGCCGCCGGTGCCGTCACTGTTGGTGATGTCGCCGCCCTGGAGCATGAACTGGGGAATAATGCGGTGAAAGATGCTGCCCTTGAACCCGAACCCTTTTTCGTGGGTGGTCAACTGGAGGAAATTTTCTGCTGTTTTCGGCACCACATCGGCAAACAGTTCCATGACGATCCGGCCAGCTTTTTCATCGCCGATGGTGAGATCAAAAAACACCTTGGGATTGGCTCCGGCCGCCGGTTTTTCCTGTGCCGCCAGACTTCCCGCCACAAAGAGAGACGCCAATGCCACCCAGCCAATGAATAGTTTCTTGCCGTACCCTTTCACTTTTTGCTCCTTTATGATGTGTTCTCAAGAAAAGACGTTCTTTTGACCAGGTATCCGCAGGGTCCAACTTACACGGCAGCAGGCGGGGTGTACGGCGGATAATCCGTATACCCCTCGGCGCCCGAGGTGTACCACAGGGTCATATCCTCGGCCGGGTTGAGGGGGTAGTGGTGTTTGAACCGTTCGGGCAGGTCGGGGTTGGTGATAAAGGGGCGGCCAAAGGCGATCATGTCGGCGGTGCCTTCGGCCAAGCGCTGTTCCGCCAGCTCTTGGGTATAGCCGCAATTGCCGATGATCGTGGTTTGGATGATCGGCCGGAATTCCGCCAGGGTCATGGGTTCACCCTTTGCGTGAAAGCCAAAGGCCAGCCCGTCCATGATATGGAGATAACCGAGCTTGAATTTGTTGAGTTCTTTGGCCACGTACAGATAGGTTTCCCTGAAGTCCTCGCTACCCATGTCGTTGAAAACGCCGTTGGGCGAGATGCGGGCCCCGACCTGGTCGGCGGGCCAGACCTCGAGCACCGCCTCCAGGACCTCCTTGAAAAAACGGAAGCGGTTTTCCAGGCTGCCGCCGTACTGATCGGCGCGGAGATTGGTTTTCGAATCGAGGAATTGATTGATCAGGTAGCCGTTGGCCCCGTGCACCTCAACCCCGGAAAAACCGGCCGCCTTGGCATTGATCGCGGCCTGGCGGTAATCGGCCACGGTTGCCTTGATTTCCGATACCGTCAGGGCGCGGGGGATTTCGTACGGCTTCTTGCCCAGCGGGGTGTGGATGGAGTCGCCGTTCAGTTGCACGGCCGAGGCGGAAACGGGCAGCTCGCCGTCATGGTAATCGCTGTGCGAGGCCCGGCCGCAATGCCAGAGCTGCAAAAACATGTGTGCGCCGGTGGGCTTGATCGCCTCGGTAACTTTGCGCCAGCCGGCAACCATCTCTTCGGTATAGATGCCCGGCGTATCATGCCAGCCGATGCCCTGTTTGGAAACCACGGTTGCCTCGGTGATCAGCAACCCGGCCGAGGCGCGCTGACGGTAATATTCGGCCATCAAATCATTGGGAACCCGAGATGAGCCAGCCCGGGATCTGGTCATGGGCGCAAGGGCGATTCTGTTTTTGAAATGTAAATTTCCGATGGAGAATGGTTCAAATAAGCGGTTTGTTGTCATGGGATTTCCTAAGGAATTTATTGCTGTTTGGTGGATTAGCTTATTGTCTAAGCTATCTTTATTTTATGGATTGTGCTCTCCAAAAAGCAATGGGTTAAATTGTCGTCAGTTGTTGAGGGTGTCTGCCTCTCTTCTCTCTTTTATTAGTTTTGCGTACGGCGCAGGTTTGGCCTTGTGAGTCGGCCCGTGCTTCGCTAGAGTATACGAGATGCGATATTCAGCGGCTGCAAACCGGGGCGGAGGTGCATGATGGAGAAGGCAATACCGATAGACCTTGGGCGCCCTCCGGCGGGCGGTGTGGTCTCCCGCTCGCTGCCGTTGCTCTTTATGGCCCTGGGGTTGATCGCCCTCTATTATGTGGGCTTGCAAAACTATCTCCTTTTCCACAGCCTGGTGGAGATCTTCAGCATCGTCATTGCCTGCACCATCTTCATCATCGCCTGGAATTCCCGGGAGCATCTGGCGGATTCCTATCTCTATCTCCTGGGCATTGCCTACCTCTTCATCGGGTTCCTCGACCTCATGCACACCCTTTCCTACAAGGGGATGCGGATCTTCACCGATTATGATTTCTACGCCAATCAACTGTGGATCGCCACCCGTTTCCTGGAAAGCGTGACCCTGTTGGCGGCTTTTTCCTTGGTCACGACCCGGATACGGTTGCGGCCCTATGTGCTCGAGGGTGGGTATGCGGTGGTCACCGGACTGATTCTGCTTTCGATTTTCCAGTGGCGGATATTCCCGGTGTGCTTCATCGAAGGAGTGGGGCAGACCCCCTTTAAGATCTGGGGTGAATTCGTGATCTGCGCCATCCTCGGTCTGGCCGCCTGGGTGGCCTACCACCAGCGGCACCATTTCTCCTCCCAGGTCTTCGGCTACCTCAGGGTCTCCCTGGTGTGCACCATCCTCTCGGAGCTGGCCTTTGCCCTGTACGTGAGCAATTACGGGATTTTCAATATGGTGGGGCATTACTTCAAGCTCATCTCATTTTATATGATTTACCGGGCCATCGTCCAAACCGGCATTCGCTCGCCCTACCAGCTGATCTTCAAGGAGTTGAAGGCCAAGGAGGCGGAGCTGGAGCGGCAGGCGGCCATTGATGAGCTGACCGATCTTTTTAACCGGAGGGCGGCCCTCACCCTGCTCCAGAAACAGGTGGGCGCCAGCCAGCGGGAGCACATCCCGCTCACCATCTGCTATCTCGATCTGGATGGCTTGAAACAGGTGAACGATACCTGCGGTCACGCCGAGGGCGACATTATGCTCAAGATCTTTGCCGGCCAGCTGGTCCACGAGATGCGGGCCGGTGATTATGCCTGCCGGATGGGGGGCGACGAGTTTCTCCTCATCCTGCCCCATTGCCCGGAGGGGGAGGCAACGCGTTTGATAGCGCGGATCGAGGCGCGGCTGGCCCTGGTGAACAATGGCTTGGGCAAGCGTTGTGTGCTGGCCTTCAGCTACGGAATAGCCCAGTGGAGTGAGGGCGATACCATGGATCATCTGCTGGAATTGGCCGACACCAGGATGTATGCCCAGAAGATGGAAAAGAAAGAGAAGACAGCGTTGGGGGCTACACCTGTCGGCGTCGTGGAGGCGGTGGACAGTTAGTTTTGGCGGCGGGCGTGGTCTGCGTCGGAACCCTTTTGTGTTTCACTTATTTCCCCTTGCGGGATAACCGTTGAAACTCTTGTTTGTTCGGCAGGCTGGGATCATCCCAGTTGCATTTTGTGTCATCCGAGGTTGTGCCGCATGCGGAGATGAGTTTTTTCAGGTTGGCTGAATCGCACTGCGGGCAGGAGATTTCTTCTCTCCCATTTGTGAGTGTTTCAAAGGTGTTCCCGCAATCGTTGCACTCAAATTCAAAAATAGGCATGGCTTCATCCTTTTGGGGTTTGCAGAGCGAAGGTCTTCCTTTTCAAGGAAGACAAAGGGTGTTTTTTAAGGATATTTTTAGTTCGTTTGCGCTCAGGCCGCGGCACGCCAAGGCCGTCGCGCCTGCAGTGAATTATTCTTCGCCTGGTACAGGTCAATCGTCCTCGAGATCTTTCTTGGCAGACTTTATGAACTTGCCAAAGTCCTTATCTTTCTTGCGTTTCTCGGTATACGACATCTGATAGTGCTCGGCCTCATTTCGTAACTTGAGAAAGTTCTCGTAATGCTTGGCGTCAATTTCCCCCGCCGCCACCGCCTTAAGCACGCCACAGCCGGGCTCATTGGTGTGCTTGCAGTCGCTGAAACGGCACTGGCTCGAGAGGGCAACGATGTCCGCATAGCTCTCGTCAATTCCGCCCTCTGCGCCGAGCACGGCAAATTCCCGCATGCCTGGGTTGTCTATGACCATCGCCCCGTTTTTCAGGATGATGAGCTCCCGGCGAACGGTCGTATGCCGCCCCTCGCCAGTGCTGCTGACCCCCTTGGTTTCACGCACCTCCTGGCCCACAAGACCGTTGATAATGGTGCTCTTGCCAACGCCTGACGAGCCGACAAAGCAATAGGTTTTGCCTGGGGAGAGAACGTCTTTCAGCTCGCGAAGCCCTTCTTTCGTGACATTGCTCAAGGTGAACACGGGAGCGGTAATGCCAGCTTGCAAGATTTCCGCAAGCTGGGCCGCCAGAACCGCAGGGTCAACCAGATCGGTTTTGCTCAGGAGAATATATGGCCTTGCCCCGCCATCCTCCACCATTACCAGATACCGTTCCAGCCTTTGCACGTTGAAGTCGTAGTGACAGGACTGCACGATGATGACGAAATCGATATTCGCCGCGATCATCTGGTACTTGACTGATTCTCCGGCAGCCTTGCGCCGCAAGTGGGTCTTTCGTTCGAGAATTCCGTGCACCTGCCCGAATTGATCGGCCTCGGACTTTATGACGCAGACCCAGTCGCCGACACACGGCAACTCCGCTGCGGATACTGATTCGTGCAAGTACTTCCCCGAAAGCTTTGCCCGGAAAGGGCCGGTTTCATTGAGGAGCAGCAACTGCTCGCGGTCCACGGTCACTACCCGCGCGACCGTGGCCGTGGGGGGGCAATGCAGCCCGGCTTGTTCTGCAAACCGGCTATCCCAGCCCAAACCGTTAAGATTGGATGGATTCATGGGGAATGATCGGCAATTTTATGTCCCTGTGGCAAGGATAACCGGTGCATAACGCAAAGCTAGACGCGCGCCTAGTCGAGGTTGGTAAGTCCGGCTGTATTGAGTTGGCCGAAGCCGTAAAACTGGTGTGCTTGAGCAAATTGTTATGCCAAGATTTCATCTACCGGCAATATCTGTTTGCTGTGACGGATAGTAAGGATAGAGATGTTTGATTTCTCAATTCGGTAGATTATGCGATAATTGCCAAAAATTAATTCTCGAATCTCATTTCTGTTCACTTCGGGTACTTTCCTGCCAGCTTCTGGCAATGATGATAGGGTGTTGACTTTGGCAAAAACTCTTTCAACCCATTTTGTTGCAGCCGTTGGATTGTCTGAAGCGATGTATTGAGCGATTTCCGATGCCCGGTCAATTGCTACCGGAGACCAAATAATTTTCATTTGGATACTTTCTTGAGGATCATTTCCATGGCATCACCATGAGCGACCCCTTCGCCATTTTCGATTTGGCTTATTGAGGTGTGTATTTCGCTGAGTAATTCAATTTTTTCCTGCATGGCGTCGTATTCGCCGGCATCCATGAGAACTGCTGCACTTTTGCCATGCTGAGTGATAATTAATGGCCTTTTTGTGTCGTGAACCTGTTTGAGGAAAGAAGCGATTCCTGTTCTGAATTCTGACATTGAGCGAATATCTTGATCGACTCGTAATCTTTGCATGGTCTCCACCTTGTGATTAGTTTTGTACATTATACCGTACTTAAGGTGGGTCGTGCAAGTGGTTGGTTTTATTTGTGGCATAACGTTCAAGATAAGACGCGGCTGGCCGGAGGCCAGACCGTCGTGCTTGAGCGCATTGTCGGGCAATATTGATAACATTGCCTAGTTGTTGACTTTTATTACAGCAAACGCAGCTATTGCTAGGAGGCAAATTGTGGAAACTGCGTTCCGCAACTCGTATTTTTTGCTTAATTCATCAGAAAAGTTGGTTTTACACCCCTTCCCAATCCAAAACAAAAAAGCACCTGCTCCATATAATGAGTAAATGAATAATTCAAACAAGATATCCATAAGGAAGTTCCTAGAGAATACAGATAATTTCGTTGTGTTTTAAATTGTATTTTTTGTTGCCCAACGTCCAACTATCAGGCGTGCCAACTATGGTTTCATCCCCATCATCGGCAAGGCGGCAGCAAGGCATATCGGCCACGCGGCGGCACAAGTCGCACCCCCTACTATAGCTGCAGTAGGTCCAAGCAAATCGACTTTGGTTGTTTGGCCGTCCACGACTACCACTGTGTAGCGTTGATCCAGCTTTTGAAAATCAGCTCCCTGCATTGCCACCGGTTTTTTGTCATCGAATCGACGGCCGGCTATAGATAGTGGGAGAAAAAAAACACCACCCAGTTTTTTTGTGTATTTTTCAGCGTCAGCATCGGACCACGCCACATACCGAGGTATTGGCATACCGTCTCGTACGACCTGCATTCGCCCCTTGAGTGAATAGATATGACCATGGGAAAAGCCGATGCTCTCAGCTACTTGTTTCATGCTTTCGTGGTCTTGAAAAAACGAATCTGGTAGGACAACAGAAAAAGAACCGAGAATCGTCCCATCTTTTTTAACCTCAAATGCTATGGCGCCATCATTCTGAAACAGAAAACTAAGGCCCTTTTTCAGCGGCGAATTAATCATCTGCGACAAAGGGGCGGGGACATCAAATTCATAAGAGTATTTATCAGTTCCGATTACTAATATCTTTTTGAGATCGGATGAAACATGCACCTCCGAGAAACTTTCTTTATACGCCGAAGAAGATGACGTACACCCTGAGAGTAGAACTAAGAGAGCTATTGCAGGCACAATGAACCGCATGATGTCTCCTTCAACGAGAGGTAGCACGTCTAACAAAGTATTAGGAAAGCCCAACGCTAAAAATCACTGGTGCCGCCAAAAATTTGGCCCCTTAGGGCCGCAGACGTTATCGGCATCCAGTGAATTGATTGGTTATGTGATTTATTGCTCTTCATTTGACTTACTTAACTTTACTTCCGGCCAAAAGCAGACCTAAAGACCTTTTCCGATAAATTGAGGGATTCCATCCTTGCCATTATTCATTAGCTCAAACAGGCTTTTATTTTCAATTAATGGTAAACCCATCATGGGTGCGATTAGACATCCGCTGGCGTGATTTTCCTTGCTTCCCAAACTGCGACTAACAACTCCTTTCGTTATAATCCCTCCGCCAACTAAAATAGGACTACCACTCATTTTGCCCGGAATTTTTGCGTTAAATTCGAAATTGGGTCCATCCGTTGGGTTTTCCTTTTCCGTTATGTTATCAGGATAAATGGCCGTTACTGAGCCAACTGAAACAACCAGTTCTGGTTGATAATCATCACCACCAAATCGTATATTCCGCATTTCGGGATAACCGATCGCTACAGCACGGTCATTAAGCTTGAGATTATGCATACCTATATTCAACGGCTGATAGTTACCAATCAAGGGCTGTTCTCTAACCTTGCATACCGCAATATCTAGGTCGAGTTTGAATTCAGGTTTTTTATGCAAAAGTGGGTTTTGGATGTTTTTTCCCCAATGTTGTGTCCACTCAAATGGACACATAAACCATTTTGCTTCCCGCATAGCTGGATGAATTTGAAATGGTGGACTTGGAGCGTTTTTCATGGCTGGGTTCGCAGGAATTAAAACACCATATTGCAACGACTCGTCCAACCTGAAAGACCGTTCGTCAACCTGAGTGAGAGTGGTATAATTTTCGTCAACAGGATCACGAAGTACGTGAGCGGCGGTTAGCAGCAGGCCAGAAGCACTAATGAAAAAGCCTGTACCAATGCAGCGCATCTCTTCATCACCATTATTCCAAGCCACGACAGGCACGATGCTTTGACGTATTAAAAATTCTGTGGTACCAAACGTGGTAAATAAACTATTCATGATAGGACCCGGACTCTGGGTCATAAGATTCATTTCGCTATTTTGTATCTTGAAATAATCCTTTGTGAATCCTTCTCGCGGTTTCAGGTCAATGCCTTTTAGATCGTGACCAGCCCAAACGCCTGCCTCATCCTTCCTCCAGACTGTTTTTAATATTCCGATGTCATCTGTTGGTGTATTCCGCATGGGATGATTCTCATTTCCACATTGGCCGCTATGTTTCGAAATCAGTCATTCCTAAACACATAACATATTTATTATCGAGCTAGCTCGAGTTGAAATTTTCTGCTCGTTTTTAGGCCCTTTAATTGATTTTTCTGGGCAAGTTTTGAGCGTTTTTTCTCTTAAATAGCTATATATCCACCCCGTATGGGGGTGTTATGTAGCTAGCTATATAATTCCGGCTAAAAATAGTCGGGGTGTTATCTGCCTACCTGACTACAAGGGGCAAGGCAATGATTTTATCCTTTGAAAACGGTGGATTACAGATAATGGGGGAATACTCCCCGATTCTGTCATGACCGGTTTCCACTTATTGTCTGATAGGGTATGGAATCTCAAGGGAAAAGTAAACCTAAATTGCCCCAGGAAAACCAGCCCCAAGAAGTTGGGCACGTTTACAGGGAATCAGGTCTATCTCCCTGCCAGTAATCCCTGAAGCGCAGACGGTAACGGGGCGGAAAACTCCAGCTCCTTGCCGGTGGTCGGATGGTTGAGGCGCAGACTGGCTGCATGCAGGGCCTGGCGGGGGATGCGGAGCAGGGTGTGGTCGGTGGCGCTCAGGTGCCCTTCCTTGAAACGGAGGAAAAGCTGCTCATCCAGTCCGTAGAGTTTATCGCCCACCACCGGAAAGCCCAAGTGTAGCAAGGTCGCCCGGATCTGATGGCAGCGGCCGGTGTGCGGCTTCGCTGCCACCAGGCTCAGGCTACCGTTGCTGGCGGTGGAGATTCGGTGGAACTCGGTGCTGGATTCCGCTGCTCCTGGGGGCGCATCGTTTTGGGTGGGATAGAACCGCATCTTCTTGCGGATCGCGCTCTCCGGGTCCACCCCCAGCCAGCCAATGGCCTCCACCCCAATCGGCGTGTCCGGGAAATCCCCTTCCACCACCACCAGATAGACCTTCTCCACCGTGTGCTGGATAAACTGCGCCTGGCACAGGCGGGCCGCAGCTTTGTTCTTGGCCACCAGCACAAGGCCGGAGGTCTCCCGATCCAGCCGGTTGATGAGCCTCGGATTGTCGAATCCGTGGTTTTCCTTGAGCAGGGCCCAGAGGGTATGGGCGAAGAAGCGGCCGCCGGGATGGCAGGGCAGGGGGGCGGGTTTGTCGATTACCAGCAGGTCGTCATCTTCGTGGAGGATGGTGTAGTCGGTGGCCACCGGGGGTTCGATCAGGGCGTCCATCAGGTAAACGAGGCGGTCGCCGGCAGCCAGGACGGCATCACCTCGCGCCTCGGTATCGTTGAGGAGGAAACGGTGGGCTGTCAGTTCCGCCTGCCATTCCTCCCTGCTCCGGTAGGTGAAGCGCTGGCTGATAAAGTCGAGCAGCTGCTGCCCCACCTGCTGGGGCTGGATGCGCACCGAGTTTTTTCTTTCCATCATTGCCCGGCCATCCGCATGCCCCCCAGGAGTTGCAAGGTGCAGCTCCGGCTAGGAGTCGGAACCGGCGGGAGTTGCGGGCTCTACCGTCTGCCAGCCGCCGCCCAGCGCCTTGAACAGGGCGACGAGATTGGTGGAGACGGTGCGGCTGGACTGGGCCAAGCTATCCTCGGCCGCATAGAGGGAGCGCTGGGCATCGAGCACGGCGAGGAAGTCGTTCTGCCCCGCGGTGTAGAGGGCGGTGGCCAGCTCCACGGCGCTGCGGTTGGCCGCCACGGCCTGGGCCATGGCTTGGCGATGTTCCTCCTCCTTGGTCGAGGCGATGAGGGCGTTTTCCACCTCGCGCAGGGCGTTGAGTACTGTCTGCTCATAGGCCAGGAGCTCCTCTTCCTGCACCGCCTTTTTCAGTTCGAGATTGGCGCGGGTGCGGCCCATGTCAAAAAGCGGCCAGTTCAGGGCGGGTCCGAGGGACCAGAAGCTGCTGGCAGGGAAGAAGAGGGCATTGGAATTGCTGTTCTGGTAGCCAAGGGCCCCGGAGATCGTGAATTTGGGGAAGAGATCACTCTTGGCTACGCCGATCCGGGCGGTGGCCGCATGGAGCTTGGCAACCGCCTTGCGGATATCCGGTCGCCGCAAAAGCAGATCGGAAGGCAAGCCCACCGGCACTGTTGCTTGCGCCGTGGGCAGGGCACCCTCCGGGCTCAGTTCTTCCAACAGGGCGGCGGGTTCGCCGCCGAGGAGCAGGCTGAGGCTGTAGATCGTTTGCCGGACCTGCGCCTCAAGGAGCGGGATCTGCCCGGCCGTGTTGGCGGCCAGCGCTTCCGCCCGCACCAGATCGAGTTTGCTGGCAAAGCCTGCGTCAAAGCGCTGGCGGGTCAGGTCGGTGGTGTGTTTTTGGGCGGTCAGGTTCTCCCGGGCAATAGCGAGCCGCTGTTGCAGGGAGCGGAGGTTGAGATAGTTGGAGGCCACCTCGGCGCTCAGGCTCACCAAGAGATCGCTGCGGCTTTCCACCGCCGCTTCGTAATCCGCGCCCGCCGCTTCAACCCCGCGCCGCAAGCCGCCGAAGAGATCGATCTCCCAGCCGGCATCGAATCCCATCTGATAGAGATTGCCGGTTGCCACCTCGCTCCGGCTGGCGGAGGCCGGGGTCCGGCTGCGGGTGAGGGAGGCCGCGGTATTGACGGTCGGGCCGAGGTCCGCCCCGGCAATACCCATGGAGGCGCGCGCTTGGCGGATGCGGCTTTCGGCCATGCGCAAGTCCAGGTTGGCCTGCATTCCCCGTTCGATCAGGGAAGTGAGCTGGGGATCGTTGAACACCGTCCACCACTGGGCCAGGTTTTGTTCCACCGTGGGCGCAGCCTCGCCAGCGGGGGGCGGTTGCCCCAGCCACTGGGAGGAGACCTTGGTTTCCGGGCGGAGGAAATCGGGACCCAGCGCGCAACTGGTCAGGAGGGGCAGGCAGAGGCAGAGGGCCAGGGAGGTCCGGTAGGTGGTGCGGTTCATGGGGTTACTCCTTAATAAGATGGGCCGAAAAGCCGGCCCTGGCATTTTTATTCATAACGGAGCGCTTCGATGGGATCAAGGCGGGAGGCCTTCCAGGCCGGATAAAAGCCGAAGATGATCCCCACCCCGGCGGAAACCAGTACCGCCGTAGCGATGGCCGCGGGCGAGGTCTCCACCGGCCACTTGAGCAGGAGCTTGACCAGCAGGGAGCCGCCGTGGCCGAGGACGATGCCCATGGCCCCGCCGGTGAGGCAGAGGACCACCGCTTCCACCAAAAACTGGCGGAGGATGTCTTTGCCCCGGGCGCCGACCGCCATGCGCAGCCCGATCTCCCGGGTGCGTTCGGTAACCGAAACGAGCATGATGTTCATGATTCCCACCCCGCCCACGACCAGGGAGATCATGGCCACCGCCAGCAGCAGGTTGGTCATCAGGCTGGTGGTGGTGGAGAGGGTTTTGGTGAGCTCGGCCATGTCGCGGATGTTGAAATCGTCCGGCTCGCCGTTGCGGATGCGGTGCCGTTCTCGGAGGACCCCGGCGATCTGTTCGATGGCCAAGGGAATCTCCGCCGAGCTGTTGGCCGCGGCCATGATCTGGTCGATATTGGCGAAGCGCACCGGCATGGGATTGTTGGCTTGCTGGACGGCGGAGCGTTCCGGGTAGAGGCTGCGCTGGGCCGTGGGGTAGAGATTGGAGAGGGTGTTCACCGAATCGGCGGCGGTGGCGGTGCTCTGGTTGGCGGTCGAGAGGCTGGCGCCGGTAACCCGGTACTTGATGGTGGTCCAGGGGGCGAGGATGACATCGTCCTGGTCAAAACCCATCATGTTGGCGCCTTTGGGGGTGAGCACCCCGATCACCCGAAAGGCGATGTTCTTGATCCGGATCTCCTTGCCCACCGCCGACTCGCCCTCGAAGAGCTCCCGGACCAGGCTTTTGCCCAGGATGCAGACCCGGTTGCCGTTTAAGACATCCCGGTCGCTGAAGGGCTCGCCCTCGGCGAGAATGGACCAGTCCTGGACATCGAGATAGGCCGGGGTGGTGCCGTAGATGGCGTTGGGCACCCAGTTGCGGTTGCCGTAGACCACCTGGGTCCGGGCCCGGACCATGGGGGTGGCGTTGCGTACCGCCGGGCATTCCCGCAGGATAGCGAGGCTGTCTTCCGGAGTCAGGGTGGTGGTGGAGCCGGCGCCGAAGGAGACTCCGCCGCTCGAGGCGGTGCCGGGTCGGATTACCAGGACATTGGCCCCCATGCTGGCGATGGTTTTTTTCAGCGCCGCCGAGGCCCCGGCCCCGATCTCCATCATGGCGATGACCGCGCCCACGCCGATGACAATGCCCAGGGTGGTGAGCATGGCCCGCAAGGGATTGCGGCGCAGGGCGCGGAAGGCGGTGCGGGCGGTGGTGTAGACCATCATGGCCTGCCTCCCGGGGGGGCATCGTTTCGGATCACCCCGTCTTCCATGCGGATCATCCGTTTGGCGTGTCCGGCTACCTTTGGGTCGTGGGTTACCATGATGATGGTGATCTTGTCTTCGCTGTTGAGCCGCTCGAACATCTTGAGCACCTCTTCGCTGGTCTTGGAATCCAGGTTGCCGGTGGGTTCGTCGGCAAAAAGCACCGGCGGGCGGTTGATCAGGGCCCGGGCGATGGCCACCCGCTGCTGCTGGCCGCCGGAAAGCTGCGAGGGATGATGGTCCAGCCGGTCACCCAAGCCAACCCGGTTAAGCATCTCGGCGGCCCGCTCCCTGGCTTCGCGTTCGCTCAAGGGTTCGGCGGCATAGGTGAGCGGCATGGCCACATTCTCGATGGCGCTGGTTCGGGCCAGGAGATTGAAGCTCTGGAAGACGAAGCCCAGCTTGCGGTTGCGGAGCAGGGCCCGCTCATCGGTGGAGAGGGTGGAGGTCTCCTGGCCGTCCAGCCAGTATTCGCCTGCGCTGGGCCGGTCCAGGCAGCCGAGGATGTTCATCAGCGTGGATTTCCCGGAGCCGGACGAGCCGGTGAGCGCGACCAGCTCTCCTTGCCGGATGGAAAGGGAGATGCCCTTCAGCACGGGCACGGAGATGTCGCCCATCTGGTAGGTTTTTTCGATACCGTGCAGTTCGATGAGGTTCATGGCTGCTCTACTTCTCTGCCTTGGCCTTGTTGCCGCGGGCGAACTGCGGGGTGAAAGGGCTGCCCCCCGCGCTCTTTTCCGTTTCGGAGATGCGTATCCCGGTGATGACCTGCATCCCCTCGCGCAGCTCCATGCTCTCCACCACGGTGTTGGTGCCGTCGCTGGCTCCGGTCAGGACCGCGATCCGGCGTGGCTTCCGGTCCTTGTCCAGCACCCAGAGGCTGCCGCTTTTCTTGCCCGGTTCTGGGGCGGAGGATGCTTTTTTGCTTTCTTTTATCCCGCTTTTTTTCTTGCCGGGTTCTGCCTCGCCTTCCCAGGCGGGCGGGCTCCAGCGCAGGGCCGCATTGGGCGCCTGCAGGACGTCGCGCACCTGCTGCAGCTGAAAGAGCACGTTGGCGGTGAGATAGGGCAGCAAGCGGCCATCCGTGTTGTCGGTGGTGATCTCCACCGTGTAGGTCACTACGTTCTGGGTCATGGAGGCGTTGAGTCGGATCTTGCCCACCTCGCCTGTGAAGGTTTCGTTGGGAAAGGCATCCACCGTAAAGGTCACCGGCTGGCCGGGTTGGATTCTGCCGATATCCGCCTCGTTCACCGCTACCCAGACCTGGATGCGGGTAAGATCCTTGGCCAGCAGGAAGAGGCTCGGGGCATTGAGGCTCGCCACCACGGTCTGGCCGGTGTTGACCCTGCGGTCGATGATGATGCCCTTGACCGGCGAGGTGATGGTGCAGTACCCCAGGTTGCGCCGGGCGCGGGCCAGGGCCGCCTCCCCTTGGCGGATGGAGGCCTCGCTCACCGCCACCTGGGCCAGCGCGGTTGTATGCGCCGATTCGTAGGATTCGTAGGCCGATTGCGACAGGGCCTGGGAGGAGCCGAGGAGTTGGGCCCGTTTCCAGTTCAGCTCCGCCTGGTTCAAGTCGGCCTTGGCCTTTTGCAAGCCGGCCTTGTTCGACATGAGCTGGGCCTCGGCCTGGGTCACGTCCGCCGCGTAGAGCGAGTCGTCGATCCGGGCCAGCACCGTGCCCGCCTCGACCAGTGAGCCGTAATCCACGGTTTTATCGTGGGCATCCTTGCCGAAGGAAACGATCCGTCCGGCCACCTGGGCGCCGACGTCGATGACCTCCTCCGGCTCCACGGTGCCGGTGGCGCTGATGGTCACCAGCAGATCCCCGCGGGTCAGTTCGGCGGTCCGGTAACCGGCGCCATTCTTCGCCTTGCTGCGGGTCAGCTGCCAGGTGGCGAGGCTGCCGAGAAGCAGTGCGGCGATCAGAATGATCAGGGCTTTCTTGGCCGGGTGTTTCATGAGTCAACCTCGACGAGAGACTGTTGATGGTGTAGGGGGTGAAGTGCACGGATGCCCGCCAGGCTGAAGCGGGTGACATGATCGGCCAACTGCTCCACATCATCGAGCAGGGGTTCAACGCCGGTGGTGAAGAGGCCTTGATCCGCCTTGCGGCGGCGGGCGAGAAGCAACGGGCCGAAACACTGGGCCCGGATACTCATGGCGCAGAGCTGCACCTCGGATTCGTGGGGCTCCTTTCCGAGCAATTCTCCCACCAGAAGACTGAGGCCCTTGAAAATCTGTTCCACCGACTCCTGCATGGCCTGGGCCAACAGGCCGGTGGGGTTTGCCATTTCCTTGTGGAAGATGTCGAAATCATGGCTTTGCGGGTCCACGATCCGCCGCATGATCGCGAGAATCCGGCCCCGCAGGCGTTTTTCCGGGGGGGCGTCCGGCGGAATGCTGCCATCGGGGGGATAGAGGTTCAGCGACTCGGTGAAGGCATAGCGCCAGCTCTCCGCATAGAGGGCTTCCTTGCTGCCGAAATGGTAGCTGATCGCGGCGGTGTTGGCCCCTGCCTGCTGGCAGATCTCGGCGATGGTGGTATCGCGAAAGCCTTTGGCGGCAAAGATCCTGCCTGCGGCCGCCAGCAGGTTCTGGCGGGTTTCCTGGCCGTCGCTTCGTAGTTTTCTCACGGGGTGTTTCCTTTGCGTAATAAGTTAAATGTATATTTGATTTATTTATCTTGCCGCGTCAAGGGGTTTTTGGGGCCGGCTTCCCTTCGGCTATCCTTTGAAACAGGGGCGGAAATGTGTTACAGAGGGTGGATGAAGATGCAGCCAAAACAAGCGATGGAGGGCGGGGTGGAAACAGTCTCGGCCAAGGGCGGCCAGACCGACCTGCGCGATCTTACCCCGGACCGGTTGCGCGATTATGTCGTCTCCCTGGGGTTGCCTGCCAAGCGGGCGCGACAGATCTTTACCCGGCTGTACCACCCCGGGGTGCGCGATTTTGCCCAACTCGGCATCAGCCGGGAGGTGACGGAGCTGCTGGCAAAACACGCCAGCATGAGCAGTCTTGAACCCGCGACGGTGGAAAAATCGGCGGACGGCACCGAGAAATTCGCCTTCCGCCTCGCGGACGGCGCAGTGATCGAGAGTGTGCTTATCCCAGAAGACGGTCGCCATACCCTGTGCATCTCCTCCCAGGCGGGCTGCGCCATGGGCTGCCGCTTTTGCCTCACCGGGGGACAGGGCTTTGTCCGCAATCTGCGCCCCGCCGAGATCGTGGGCCAGGTCCTGGCGGTGATGGCCCATATGGTCGAAAACGGGATTCAGCGGGCCACGCCGCGGGAGCTGCTCAACAACCTGGTTTTCATGGGCATGGGCGAACCCCTGGCCAATTATGACACTCTCCTGGCTGCGCTGACGATCCTCATGGATGACCATGGCCTCGGCTTTTCCGAACGGCGGATCACTGTTTCCACCTGCGGCATCGTGCCGAGGATGGACGATTTGGGGCGGGACATCCGGGTCAATCTCGCCGTGTCGCTGCACGCCGCCGATGATGCGGTCCGCAGCCGCCTGATGCCGGTGAACACAACCTATGGCTTGGAAGCGCTGCTCGCTGCCTGCCGCAGGTATCCGCTGGGGAAAAAAAAGGTGATTCTTTTCGAGTACATCATGCTCAAGGGGATCAACGATTCGTTGGCTGATGCGCATCTGCTGGCGGAAAAGCTGCAGGGTATCCCCAGCCGGATCAACCTGCTGCCCTACAACGGCTCCGGGGAAACGGAGTTTGCCTGCCCGGATGCGGCGCAGACCCTTGCCTTTCAGAAGGTGCTGCGCGAAGCGGGGTTTAACACCTTTATCCGGCAGAGTCGGGGCGGAGATATCTCTGCGGCCTGCGGTCAGCTGGCGGGGAAGAGTTGATCTGGGTGCAAACAACATTCAGCAACAAGAGGAAGATAGTCTTTCTTCTGTTCATTTCTTTGCGTGCCCAAAGAAACGAACCAAAGAAAGGGCACCCTGTGTCTCTTGTCCCGCCTTTGGCGGGATGCCCGGAGTTTATCCCCTGCGGGGACTTCTCGATGCTGCCGGGGCTTTGCAAACTCGCTTCGCTCAAACAGTGCAAAGCCCTTTTTCGGCAGCCTCTCCGGTGCTCGGCTGCGGGTCAATGGGATTAACGGCTATAAGACGAAAAGTTTTGGGTTTTAATGTTTGCAAGTCAGATTAGGGAGTTGTGAGGATGAGCTAGAATATTTGGCGGAAGGTGCAGCGGCGGCAGAGGGGCTCAGTAAGGCGGCGTTGGCTAAAGCCGGTGCGCATGGCCTCGGCGCGCGGGGAGTTGATGATCTCGGGCAGGGATTGTTCGTGGATGTTGCCCAGGGCAATATCCGCCTCAGCATCGAGACAGCAGGGGACCACGGTGCCGTCCACCAGGATGGCGACATGATCCCGCAGGCCCCGGCAGGTTCCCTTGTCGCCCAGGTCCGGGGCGGGTCCATGGGGCCAGGTGAAGCGAGGGTTTTGGCTCAGGAAAACTTTTGGCGCCAGGGTGATGCCGTGGCCGGGGGTGAGTCTGGTGGCCAGCGGCTCGGGCAGCCCGAAAAAGGATTCAAGCGCTTTGAGGATGGGGTCGTTGGCGGACGGAAGATTGGTCTCCATTGCCGGCAGATTCCAGAACCGCAGACTGATCAATAAATCGGTGGCAGCCGCCTCCCGGAGGAAACCGAAGATCCCGGCGAGATAAGCGGCCAATGGGGGATGGGTCTCCTGTTCGCTGAAGCTGTGCAGGGAGATGTTGATCTGGCGCAGGGCCGGGCTGGTCAGCAGCAGCTCTTGACGCTGGGGGAGCAGGGTGCCGTTGGTGGTCAGGTTGACCTTGAAGTTGTATTCTCGGCAGAGGGCGAGGATCTCGCCGAGTTCCGGGTGCAACAGGGGCTCGCCCAGCACATGCAGGGCAAGATGGTCGGTGTGACCCTCGATGTTGCGGAGGATGGCGCGGAAATTCTCCACCCGGATGAAACCTTTGGCCCGCTCGCTCTGGTGGCAAAAGCTGCAGGAAAGATTGCAGCGGTTGGTGATCTCAAGGTATATCTTCTTGAATTTTTTCAATGATCGCGGGACTAATCAAAGATTTCGATGTCGCCATGTTTGCATTCGGAACAGCGGAGCATGGGGTCGATCTTGGTAAAGGCCACCCGCCACCCTTCTTCGGTGATGGTCTCCCTGAAATCCTCTTCACATTCGGAACAGAGCCAGCGGTCGCCTTTGGGCGTGACAAAGAGTTTCATTTTTTTCACCTGGATGCGAGGGGGATAAGATCATCGCTGTTTTCGGCTTTGTCGCGATGGTGTATTCTTGCTTGGGCAACATAGTTGAAATTGGGGAATGGGGCAAGAGGGGAGCTTTTTCTTCTTTTGCGTGCCCAAAAGAAGAAACAAGAAAAAGGCACCCCAGCCAGTCCTGGCCCTGCGGGCTTCCCTTACTTCTCGCCGAGGGCGGGACGCTAAAAAACTCGGGCTTCGCCCTCAAACAGTTTTAGCGTCTTTTCCGCCCCCGCCTGCGAGGCGCGGCAGGACAAATGGGGGGAGAGAGAAATCCCATTGGCACGCAGCCGAGCACCGGAGAGGCTGCCGAAAAGGGGATTTGCACTGTTTGAGGCGAAGCCGAGTTTGCAAAGCCCCGGCAGCATCGAGGAGTACCCCTCCGGGGCATAAACTCCGGGCATCCCGCCAAAGGCGGGACAAGAGAAACAGGGTGCCCTTTCTTTGGTTCGTTTCTTTGTACCCTAAAGGGCATAAAGTCCAGCAAAGAAATGAACAGAAAAATAAAGTGTATCTCTCTGGCTGCTGAAACAGCTTGGCAACAAAAACAAGGACAATCCAGACATGGCAGCAAAGAAATTCTACGCAATCTTGGCCGGCCGGGTGCCTGGCATCTATGACAACTGGCCCAAGGCCCAAGCCCAGGTCATTGGCTTTCAGGGCGCTCGCTTCAAAGGTTTTGCCACCCGGGATGAGGCCGAGGCTTGGTTGAAGAACCCCACTTCGGGCCAATCCGGACCGGGAAGCAGCAAGCCCGCGCTGAAGTCGAGTTCCGGGGCAGGCGCGGACACCTCCCCTCGCGACGGGGTGGTCTCCATTTACACCGATGGCGGTGCCCGCTACAATCCCGGGCCGGGCGGCTACGGCATCGTCCAGGTTTACAACGGTGCGCGCAAGGAGCTTTCCGGCGGCTTCCGCTTGACCACCAATAACCGGATGGAGCTGATGGGCTGCATCGTGGCCCTGCGCGAACTGGAGCACCGGGACAAGCCGGTGGCCCTCTATTCCGATTCCAGCTATGTGGTGAACGGGATCAGCAAGGGGTGGGCCAAGAGCTGGCGGAAACGGGGCTGGATCAAGTCGGACCGGCAGCCTGCGGTCAACCCCGATCTTTGGGGTCAGCTGCTGGATCTTATCGAGGGGCTTAACATCACCTTCAATTGGGTCAAGGGGCATAACGGCAATCCCTTTAACGAGCGTTGCGATGAACTGGCCGTGGCCTCGTCCCGGCTCGCCGATCTGCCGGTGGATTCGGGGTACAAGGGCTAAAGAGGGGAGCGCGGGTGAGCGAACAAGAGAGCCTCCTCATGGAGGGTTGGCGCCGGCAGCTGGCCCAGGAGTACCGTCATCTCTGCTGGCTGTACCGGGTGCAGCTTACGACTCCGCTCTTTGAGATCAGCGAGGGCCAGGGCCGGGCCGGCTCCTGGTCATCGGGGCTCGACACCCTCAGCCTGGCCTCCTGGCTGATCCGGGAGCATTCCTGGGATGTGGTTCTGGAGGTGTTGAAGCATGAGATGAGCCACCAGTATGTCGCGCACATGGGGCGGGGGGATGAGTTGCCCCACGGCCCGGCCTTTCAGGAGGCGTGCGACCGGCTGGGGGTGCACCCGGAGTTTCGCAGCGCCCAAGGGGCGATCCCGCGCTTGCTCAGCAAGGAGGAGCAGCGCTCCGGGGGGATGCTGGCCAGGGTGGAAAAACTTTTTGCCTTGGCCCAGAGCGCCAACGTCCACGAGGCGTCCCTGGCCATGGAGAAGGCCAACGCTATCCTCCGGCGTTACAACCTCGAGCGGCTCGACCGCCAGACCCCCTCTGAGTATGATTACCTGATCATCAAGCCCGGCGGGAAGCGGATCGTCGCCCACCAGCGGCTCATTGCCGCAATCCTCAAGGATTTTTTCTATGTCAATGTGGTCATTGCCCGGCAGTATGAGGCATTGAGCGGGGAAACCCTGCGGGTGATCGAGCTGACCGGCGCCAAGGAAAATCTGGCCGTGGCCGAGCATGTGTATCATTTTCTCCGCCACCGGCTGGAGTATCTCTGGCGGGAGTACCGGAAAAGCACGGGGGCTTTGGGCAAAGAGAAGAATTCCTATTGGCTGGGGGTGTTGAACGGGTTTCGGGAAAAGCTCGCCGGCCAGGAGCGGCAGGTCATGCACACCAGCGGTAACGATACCGCAAGCAGTCTGATCTGCGCCGCCGATCCGGGCCTGATCCGCTACTACCGGGGTCGCTATCCCCGCCTCCGCACCGTGCAGCACGCCGGACCTCGGGTGCATGGAGACATCTATCAGGCCGGGCAGCGGGAGGGGAAACAGCTGGTGATCCACAAGGGGGTTGGAGCCGAGGCGCACACCGGCAACCTGGGGTTGCTGCTGGGAGAGGGGTAGGGGGGGTAGTTCGCGAGGCAACGCTTTGAATACACGAGACAAATAGACATATTGCTGGAAGTCGGGTATATGCCACGGGGAGTATGCAATGAAGAGAAGAGGAAGCAATGTCTAGAGGATTCACGGCTTGGGCGGTCAAGCTGATCAGAGAACAGGGAAATCGGATTGCCGGGGCAGTGGAGTTGAGCTGGCCTCGCTTCTCCCGCCAGCTCTCCCGTGACGGGAGTTTCTGGCTGGTCAGCATTCTGCTGCTTACCCTCTACCGTCTTCTGTTCCTGGCGGTATTTTCAACGCGAATCGCCGAAAACAGCAGCTGGCACACCATCTGGCAATCCCTGGAGATCGGCTTCCGGTTCGACTCCAAAGTGGCGACCCTGGCCCTGGTCCCCTCCTTTTCCCTGACCTTGATCTCCGGTTTTATCGATTGGGAACACCGTACCGAGCGGCTCCGCCTCTTCATGGGGGTCCTGTTCTGGGGGTGCATTGTGGTGCTGGGCCGCATCGCCATCGGTTATTTTAAGGAATACGATGATCTGTTCAATCAATGGCTTTTCGGGTTGTATTATGACGACCCCTCGGCCATCGCCAAAACCATCTACGCCCAGTATCATGTTGTCCTCGAATTGTGCGCCGGAATCCTGTTGCTGCTTGTCGGTTTGAGGATCTCCAGAAAAGTGCTCGCCCGACCTCTCCTGCCGGATCATCTGCTTGCCTCCCTGACCAGGACGACCCCGAGTCGGTGGATCTTCTTTTCCCTGGTTGCCATTCTCCTGGCCGGCGGTGTCCGGGGCTCTTTCGGCAGTCGTCCGATTCAGCTTAAGGATTCAGCCATCACCCGCGATGGCTTTCTCAATAAAGCGACCATCAACCCCTTTGTCGCCCTGAAGTACGCCATTGAAAATCACCTCGAGACGATTGAGGGCGGGAATATTCACTGCTATCTCCCCACTAATGATATCGAGCAGGCGGTGACCAGGGCAACAGGCGGGAAGGCGGAGGGCAATATCGACAATGCGCTGAAACGGTATGCGCTCGGGGTTGGGAGCCAGGCTCCACGGCACATCTTCCTTATTGTCGGGGAAAGTTACGATGCTTGGCCCCTGCAGGAGCAATTTGCCCCCCTCGGGGTAACCAATGAATTGCGGGCTTTGGCCAAGGATGGGCTGCGGGTGGTTCCCTTCATGGCTGCCGCCAACGGCACCATGAGCTCTTTCGGCGCTATTCTCACCGGTATGCCATTTTCGGGGATTATGGCAAACTACCAGCAATCCGGGCTGACCCCCTATCCCACCTCGATGCCGGAGATCTTTCGTCGCTTGGGCTACAAAACCAGATTCTTTTACGGGGGCTACCTGAGCTGGCAAAATATCGGTGATTTTTGTAAGCATCAGGGGTTTGAGGAGATATATGGTGGCGCGGATATGGCGTTGGGTGGCGAGCGAAAGGAATGGGGGGTCGATGATGAAGAGATCTTCAAGTTTGCGGAACGTACTGTCAGCGATGATCTTCCCAGCTTCAATATCATTCTGACGACATCAAATCATTCCCCGTATAATGTCGACACCCAGGCCAAGGGGTTCAAGCCCCCCGAGCTCCCGGCCGAACTGCAGGCGCGCTTTGCCGGGGAGGAAAACCTCAAGCATCTGGGGCATCTCTGGTATGCGGATCACTGCATCGGCACATTCGCCCGCGGTATGGAGAAAAGATTTCCTTCCCTCCTCGTTGCGGTTACCGGCGATCATTTTGGTCGTTGGTATCCCGGGGGGCGGGTTGGCTTTTACGAGGGGGTGTCTGTACCTTTCGTCCTTTACGGGCCCAAGGTTCTGGCAGGGAAACGGCTGCCGGACAATGTTGCCGGCTCCCACAAGGATATTGCTGCCACCTTGATAGAATTGGCTGCGCCTAGGGGCTTCATGTACCATGCCCTTGGTAAAAACCTGCTTGCTCCTTCGCCTGAATTTCTCGGAATCGAAAAAGGTCGGGCCATTACCGCTGATTATCTGCTCGATCTTGATGGAATGGTGGCGTCCCCACTGCCATGGAGCAGGGAGCATGGCTCTCCTCCTGCCATGGCGCAGGTAGTGCAGAAACACAACGATCTGTTGGCCCTTGCTCTATGGCGGATACGCTGGGGTGCAGACATTCTCTCGGCGAAAACCGGTCCGCAATCGTAGGTCCGGCCAGAGGCGCAGTTATTTTTTCTTTTCTAATAAGGCTCCGAGTGCGGCGAAGGGATTCGAGGTGGCGATGCCTTTTTGGGGTTCGCCCGGCTTCAGCTCCCCATAAGCGTCGGCAACGCTCTGGCGGTCATGCTCGTTGTCGTGGCAGTAGAGGCACAACAACTCCCAGTTGCTGCCGTCGGGCGGGTTGTTTTCGTGGTTGTGGTCTTTGTGGTGGACGGTGAGGTCGCGCAGTTTTTTGCCGGTGAATTCGCGCCCGCATCTGCCGCAGATCCAGGGGTAGATCTTGAGCGCTTTTTCCCGATAGGTCTGTGCCCGGAGCTCCCGCTCCCGCTGGGCCGCAGCCAGCATCCCTTCTTGGGGAGTGCTTTTGTTCGGTGGGGTCATGGGTGGGTGATCCTGTGGAAAGAGGTGGACTTCTTGTTTCTCGCGGTCCGGCAGGGGACTTCCAGAGCTTTCCGCTGCGCGCTATGGCCTCTTTACCTTTTCCGCCCGCGCTTTGCACGCATCATATTCCGCTTTGATCAGGGTCCTGTCCAGCAGCGAGACCTTGGCGCAATAGGCTGCAATTTCTGGATCCTGCCGACGGAATTCCTCCATCTCTTTTTCCTGCTTCGCGGAAAGCGCTTTGTAACCATGGAGCTTTTCGGCAAAAAAGAAAAACGCCAACCCCGGCCCCACGAAAAGGGCAAGGGCGATGTTTTCCAAAAGGGTTTCCTGGCTCGAGCCAAAGGCAAAGAGGAAGAGCGCCAGCAGGATGGCGCCGAGGATCAAGGCCAAAAGAATGGGGATGATCCGGAGATAGATTTTTTTGCCTTCCACGACATCGGTCGGTGGGGCCTGGCTGATATTGATCCGCATGGTTTCCTTTGATTCCGGGCAGTGCCTCGCCCGGTGTCGGTGATTATCTGTATACGATAAGGATCAAAATGCTGGGGGGCCGCCCGCCAACGAGAACAATACCATCAGGATTACGGTCTGAACGATCCAGCCGATGACGCAAACACCAACGGCCCGCAAGGTCCCGGTGTAATCAAGGGCCTGCCTGACCGCGATCACCATGGCCACCAGCATCCAGACGGAAATTGCGGCAAAGAGCACCGAGCCCACCCCCGGGATGATTCCTAAGATGCGCAGCAACCCAGGGGAACTGGAAAAACCGGTGGTGCGCAGCAATTGGCCAAGATCGGCTTCGGTTTGCGGTTCCGGCAGGAGTTTTGTGCCGATAAAATAGGTGAGGTAGGCCCAGATATACCAGCCGACAAGGGCGGCAACCGTTCCGAACAGAATTCCGCCAATCCCCATGGTGCCAATGCTGCCCACGCCTGCGGCGACACTGGAAATAACCACAACCCCCATGGCCTGCCGCATTGCGCCTTTGTCCGCCTCAACCTCTTCATATAGATGGACATCCAATTTTGCCGCGCGAATCATCCGAGTCATAAATGTGGTCATGGGAGCTCCTTTTTATAGTAAATAATGCGGGTTAATTGATGATTGCCAGCCGGTACCAAGTCGTTCCCCAAGGGAATAACTGCTCAAGTGCGCTGGGGGCATGTGTCCCGACGGCAAGCATGGGGTTATTATGCGTGGTAGATTGTGGAGCTTGCAAGTAATTTTACGCCATCGGCGCAGAATAGGCCCGGTTTTATTTGACCTCCAGGTCAGCCGAGGCAGGGCGCGAAAGGCAAGGGTTCCCTTGACGGCCAGCCCCAGGACAGGGTATGCACCGGTAGCCGTGGATTTTTATACTGTGAGGGTTATTGTTGATGGGTGAGATACAAGCCAAGACCAAACTGCCTTGGGCGGTAGGAAGCCTGCCCCTGATGCTGGCGCCGATGCAGGGGGTGACCAATCGGGCTCTGCGCTCCCTGTTCATCGAGCGGGTCCGCCCCGATGTGGTCTTCACCGAATTCGTTCGGGTGAAGGCGAGTGCCAAGAAGAATATCACCGAGAATGACCGACAGGAGGTGGTCAGCACCGGCGGCGGAGTGCCGCTGGTGGTGCAGCTCATCGGCACCGACACCGAGGCATTGCTGGCCGCGGCCAATACCGTGCAGGAGCTGGGTGCCGAACATCTCAATATCAATCTCGGCTGTCCTTACGGCCGGATGACCAGCCAGACCGCGGGCGGCGCCCTGTTGCGCGAGCCGGTTCCCCTGGCCCGGCTGCTTGCCCGCTTGCGCCACGAGATTCGGGGCAGTTTTTCGGTCAAGGTGCGCTCCGGCTTTGACGATCCGGCCCAGATCTTTTCCCTGCTGCAGATCTTTGCAGACAGCGGCATCGATTTTCTCGTGGTCCACCCGCGCACCGTGAAGCAGCTCTACAGCGGGGCCGCGGATCACGGGGTCACCGCTGGGGTGGTCCGGCAAACCTCCTTGCCGGTGATCGCCAACGGCGACATCTTCAGCGCGGCCACCGGCCAGCGGGTTCTCGCCGAGACCGGCGCGGCCGGGCTGATGCTGGGCCGCGGCGCCATCGCCGACCCCCTGCTTTTTGAACGTCTGCGGGGCAGCTATCCCGGCGAATCCTCCCCGGAGGATCAGGCGGCGGAGCTGCGGGAGTATCTGCAGGAGTTGTTGTGCCGTTACCGGGAGTTGTTCTGCGGCGAGCACCAGATTCTCTGCAAGATGAAGGAGGTGCTCTGCCATGTACACGCCCCGGAGGTGGTGGACCTGGCGCGGCAGCTCAAACGCAGCAAAAGCCTTGCCCGGTTCGGGGAGCTGCTTACTTCATCATGAACAGGTTGTGCCGGGCCGCCTCTAAAATAGCGGCTACGGCGGGATGTTTGATGATCCGTTCCACCGAAATGGCGTAGTAGCGTTCCTTTACCGCCTGGGTCCGGCCAACGACCTGGACCCGATGCTGGCGCAGCACCTCGGCTTCAATGACCGTGGGCGCCACAAAGACGCCGTCCCCTTCCTGGCCGAAGACGTTGAGCAGGGCATTGTCGTCGAATTCCCCGGCAATGGTCGGCCGGATCCCGAGGGTGGAAAACCAGCGCTCCAGCGCACCCCTGAGGGCGGTCATCTCCATGGGCAGGAGCATGGGCGCCTCGTGGAGCGATTGGGGGAAATCCGCCCGCAGCTTCCCTGCGAGTTTCTCAACGGCAAAAAAAGTGATGCCGCATTCGCCGAGCAGGTGGCTGTAAGCCTTGACGCTTAGACCCGCCCGGAGCGGCGCATCGCTCAACACCACATCCAGGGTATGCATGGCCAGTTCGGCGAGCAGAGCGTCTTCCTTGTTTTCCAGACACACCAGCTTCACCTGTTCCGGGAGCTGCAGGGCCGGTTCCAGCAGCTTGCGGACAATGAGTTTCGGCAGCACGTCCACCACTCCGGTCTTGAGGGATAATGGTCCGGCCACCGGCCTGCCGCGGATGGTGTCCATCATCTCCCTCCCCAGGGAGAAGATTTCGTCGGCATAGCGGAATACCAGGCGTCCCAGATCGGTGGGCTCCAGGTTGCGGCCCACCCGCAGAAAAAGTTTGCCGCCCAAGACCTCTTCCAGGCGGCTCAGTTGAGCACTGACCGTGGACGGCGCCAGGCTGAGGCGAGAGCTGGCCGCAGTCAGGCTGCCTTCGCGCATTACGGTCCAAAAATAGAAAAGATGGTGGTAGTTGAGCCATTCCATGCAGGCACCCCGTTTCGTTTATTTCGAACTATTCTAGCTGTATTTTCTAATTGTTCAAACTATATTCCCGCGGTATCTTTTAGTATACTGAAGTGAATCAAGGCACCAGCCCGAGATCCCGGGTCGAACTGCCGGTGTAAAAAGGAGACGTGTATGAAAGTTGAGGATTTGATCGCCAAGCACTGGCACCACCTGCCCATTGAGGAAGTGGTGGAGCTGTTGGAGTCGGAGCGGGAGCAGGGGCTTGACCGGTTCGCGGTCGAGCACCGCCAGGAGGCGTTCGGCCCCAATGCCATCACCGCGCAAAAAGGACAAAGCCCGCTCATCCGTTTTCTCCTCCAGTTCCATCAGCCCCTGATCTATATTCTTATCGCTTCCGGGTTGATCACCGCTATTCTCGGGGAATGGGTGGATTCCGGGGTTATTTTCGGAGTGGTGCTGGTCAACGCCTTTGTCGGCTACATCCAGGAAGCCAAGGCGGTCAATGCCCTGGCTGCCCTGGCCCGGACCATGACCACCGTGGCCACGGTCATGCGGCAGGGGGAGAAGCGGCAGATCCCGGCCACGGAACTGGTGGTCGGCGACATTGTTTTCCTGCAAAGCGGCGACAAGGTTCCCGCCGACCTGCGGCTCTTTCAGGTGCGCGATCTTCAGATCGCCGAAGCGGCGCTGACCGGCGAATCCGCCCCCGTGGCCAAGGATCACGGGCTCCACGGTCGCGAGACGGTCCTGGCCGATCGGCATAACATGGCCTATGCCTCGACCCTGGTCACTTATGGACAGGGCAAGGGCATCGTTACCGCCATCGGGGACGCCACCGAGGTCGGCCGCATCTCCAAGCTGATTTCCGCGGCCGAGGCGCTTGCCACCCCGCTCACCCGCAAGATCAGTGAGTTCAGCAATGTGCTGCTCTACGTGATTCTTGGCTTGGCTGGGCTGACTATTGTGGTCGGTCTTCTTCGGGGACAGCCCTTCCTCGAGATGTTCATGGCCGCGGTGGCCCTGGCGGTTGGCGCCATCCCCGAAGGGCTGCCCGCCGCAGTAACGATCACCCTGGCCATCGGCGTTTCGCGCATGGCCAAAAAACGGGCCATCATCCGGAAACTTCCGGCCGTGGAAACCCTGGGCTCCACCACGGTGATCTGCACCGATAAAACCGGCACCCTCACCGAAAACCAGATGACCGTGCAGGAGATCGTGGCCGGCGGTGTGTCGCATACGGTGAGCGGCACCGGCTACAATCCCCTGGTCGGCACCATTGATAATTTGGAAAACGCTGCCGATCCCGGGATCTCTTCGGCTCTGCGGGAATGTTTGCGGGCCGGGTTTCTCTGCAACGACAGCCAGCTTGTGGAGGAAGAGGGGGTGTGGCAAATACAGGGCGATCCCACCGAGGGCGCCTTGCTGACCGCGGCAAGAAAAGGCGGACTCGGCCCGGAAACGCTGACCGTTAACCCCCGCTTGGATACGGTGCCCTTTGAATCGGAACACCAGTACATGGCCACCCTGCATGATGGAGGTCTTGGCGCCCCCCGCTTGGTATACCTCAAGGGGGCGGTGGAGGCGGTTTTGGCCCGCTGCATCACCCAGCTTGACCGGATGGGCAATCCGGTTCCCCTGCGTATTGAGGATGTTCAGGCAGCGGTGGAGAGTATGGCTGCCAAGGGAATGCGGGTGCTGGCCATGGCCCGTGCGGAGATGGCTCCGGAAACCTGTGTTATCCATCATGCCGATCTGCCGACAACCATGGTTTTTCTCGGCCTGCAGGGAATGATCGACCCGCCGCGGCCGGAAGCGGTGGCAGCGGTGAAGATCTGTCAGACCGCCGGTATCCGGGTGAAGATGATTACCGGCGATCATCCGGTTACCGCCGCGGCTATTGCCAGGCAGGTCGGACTCTATAACCTGGGTTCAACCCGTGGAGATGGAGTTCCGGTCCTCACCGGTGCGGAGCTTGAAAAACTCTCGGACAGCGAATTTATCGACCGGGCCGAAGACACCGTGGTTTTTGCCAGGGCGACCCCGGAACAGAAGCTTCGTCTGGTCGAGGCCCTTCAGGCCAGGGGGCAGGTGGTGGCCATGACCGGCGACGGGGTCAACGACGCCCCGGCTTTGAAGCGGGCGGATATCGGCGTGGCCATGGGCATCACCGGCACCGAGGTGGCCAAGGAAGCTGCGGACATGGTGCTTACCGACGACAACTTCAGCTCCATCGAGGCGGCGGTGGAAGAAGGGAGGGGAGTGTTCGACAACCTGACCAAGTTCATTGTCTGGACCCTGCCCACCAATCTTGGCGAGGGGCTGGTTATCCTCACCGCTGTTTTTCTCGGCGTTACCCTGCCCATCCTGCCGGTGCAGATCCTCTGGATCAACATGACCACTGCCGGCTTTCTTGGTCTGGCCCTGGCCTTTGAGCCCAAGGAGCCGGGCCTCATGCTCCGGCCGCCCAGGCAACCGGATGCGCCGATCTTGAGCAATATTGTCATCTTCCGCATTACCCTGGTGAGTTTCTTGATGCTGGGGGCCGCCTTCTGGCTCTTTGCCTGGGAGCAGAGGATCGGCGCCACCCTTGCCGAGGCGCGCACCGCCGCGGTGAATGCCTTTGTCATGGTCGAGCTGTTTTATCTCTTCAACTGCCGCTCCCTGGAAAAATCTATTTTCAAGCTCGGTTTTTTCTCGAATCTGTGGGTGCTGGGCGGCTCTGTCGCCATGTTCCTGCTGCAGATCGCCTACACCTATCTGCCGGTGATGAACCGCTTGTTTCAAAGCGCCCCCATTGATCTTGCCGTCTGGGGCAGGACCGTGGTGGCAGGGGTGGTGGTTTTTGTGGTGATAGAGATCGAAAAGAAACTGTGGCTCAAAAAGGGTCGCGTTGGTGCCTGAAGGGTTCATGCTGAAAAAAATGAAAAAAGGAGCTTCACAATGAAAAATATCCGAACAATCGTCGCCCTGTTATTGCTTTTTTCGGTCATGGGTCTGAGCGGTTGCGAACAGGCTAAAGACTTGGCCACAGAAGCGGCGGAAAAGGCAAAGCAGGATGTTGCCGCCGAGATCAGCAAGGCCATCACGGGCGGCGACCAGGCTGAAAAAGAAGAGGCCGGTTCGAGCAAGGAAACAGAGAAGCAAGAAGACGAAACAAAATAAAAGGAGAGAACCAATGAAATGCCCGGTATGCACTCAGGTGGATTTGGTCATGACGGATCGGCAGGGAGTGGAGATAGATTATTGCCCGGAATGTCGGGGCATCTGGCTGGATCGGGGAGAACTGGACAAGATTATCGAGCGTTCAGGCCTCCAGGCCCAACCCCAGCGGCAGGAAGAACGCGGGGCACGGCAACCATTCCATGATCACCATGATCACGACTATCATAAAAAGAAAAAACATAAGGGATTGTTGGGCGAGTTGTTTGATTTCTAATCTTACTCCAGGCACAACCCGGAGGACTTCACCGGCTGGAATTCCCACCTTCCTG
The DNA here is from genome assembly GCF_029607905.1 of Thiovibrio frasassiensis. NCBI lineage: Bacteria > Pseudomonadati > Thermodesulfobacteriota > Desulfobulbia > Desulfobulbales > Thiovibrionaceae > Thiovibrio > Thiovibrio frasassiensis. The sequence continues at coordinate 662,107 of NZ_JAPHEH010000001.1, read as the reverse complement.
CCGTAATCTCAAATACAGCTCCCGGCCTACCCAGGCATCGGTGGCGGCGTACTGGATCTGGGCCGGAGCGAGAACATCCCTGGCCCAGTTTGTGGTCTGGGCGCCCTTGGCGATGCGAAAGCCCAGTAAGACCGCGGCCAATCCCCGCAAACCGTGGTTTTTTATCTCGGCCTCCTTGGCGAGTGTGCCAAGGTCGACAAAGCCGGCGGGCTCGAAGCGGGCCAGCTTGTGCAGTTCCTGCAGATCATAGGCCAGGGAAACCCCTGCCTTGATCATCTTGGGATCGGCCAGGATTTCGCGCAGGGGACCGGGCAAGCCGAGATGTTTCAGCTGAAAGAGGTAGACCGCGCTTTCCCCCGCCAGCTGCAGGAGCGAGGGGAGGTAGCATTCCCCCTTGCTATAGGCGGGCCGGGTTTCCGTGTCAAAGCCGAGGAGGCTTTCCTCCGCCAGGGCGCGGACAGCCTGGCTTACCTCCGCGGCGGTGCGGACCACATGGACCGCACCCTCCCATCTTCGTATGGGGCAGGTGTTGATTTCTTCCTTGGTCATCCGCTGGGCAAAGCCGGGGCGTGGGTCGTTGGTGTGCATGAGTCTATATACGAGAACCGTCGCTGGTTTGGGAAGGATTTTTATTCCTCCGGCACCAATCGCCCCCTCCATCAGACCGATAGCTTTTCTTTATCGGGGCGGTCCTCTTTGCCCAGACCCTCCTTATCCCCTCCCGGTTTTTCCTGCCGTCCGCGGGGCAGCAACTCAAGTCCCGGCTGAAGATTCTGCAAATCAAGGAACACCCTGCCAACCCCCTGGCGACCCGCCCTGTGTGGCTGAATTTTGCCAAGGGCACGAGCGGCGGCGCGATCAATTTCCCGTTTATCGGGAAGCAAGCGGGCGTGCACTCTCCTTTTAAAAAAGAGCCGGGTCCGGAATCGGCCTATCTTCAGGAGATTCGCCTTGGTTTTTATGAAAGCCGGGATCCGGGCATTGTGTCCCTGCCCCTGTTGCGCAACATGGGCGAGGAAGGGGTCTGGCTGCCCGAAGCGGCGGAAGGGCTGATCAATGGGCCGCCCGCCTGTCGGAGTGTCTGGTTCGGCGGTGGTGAGGGGCCCATATTTTCCTTGACTTCATTTTTGAAACAGCCGTAGCCTTTTAAGAGAAACGGGATGTACGCACCGGGGTATGTCCCGGCAAAGGGCAGCGAAGTTCGGGAGAAAAACAAATGCAACCATGTGATTTTGTCGTCTTCGGCGCCCATGGCGATCTGGCCACCCGCAAATTGGTGCCTTCGCTCTACCAGCTGGACAAGGCGGGTCTTCTTGAGCCGGACCTGCGGATTGTCGGGGTGGCTCGTCGGGAGATGGCCCTTGACGAGTATCTCGCCCTGGCCAGGGAAAGTCTGACCACCTTTATGAAGGAACCGGTGGACGCGCAGGTCTGGGAGCGGTTTGCCGGGCGGCTGCGGTATGTCTGCCTCGATCTTGCCAGCCATGACCAGTACAGCAAGCTCCGCGAGATTATCGATCCGGTCAAGCGGGTCATGGTCAACTACTGCGCTGTTCCCCCCTCCATCTATGGCGACATTTGCCGGGGCTTGGCCCAGGCCGGCTTGGTCACCCCCCAGACCCGGGTGGTCCTGGAAAAGCCGCTGGGCACCGATTTGGCCTCCTCAAAGGTGATCAACGACGCGGTGGCTCAATTCTTCAAGGAAGAACAGGTCTACCGGATCGATCATTACCTGGGCAAGGAAACAGTGCTCAATCTGGTGGCGCTGCGCTTCGCCAACTCCATCTTTACCACCAACTGGGACAACACCACCATCGACCATGTGCAGATTACCGTGGCCGAGGAGGTGGGGATCGAGGGCCGCTGGGGATATTTCGACAAATCCGGCCAGCTCCGCGACATGGTGCAGAACCATCTCCTGCAGATCCTCTCCCTGGTGGCCATGGAGCCGCCGGTCACCCTGGGCAGCGAGAGCATCCGCAACGAAAAGCTCAAGGTGCTGAAGGCGTTACGCCCCATCACCAAGGACAATATCGAGGAGAAAACCGTTCGGGGCCAGTACGCCGCCGGCTTTCTCAAAGGCGGGCCGGTGCCGGGCTACCATGAGGAGGAGGCGGGCAACCCCCGGAGTTTTACCGAGACCTTTGTCGCCCTGCGGGTGGATATCGACAACTGGCGCTGGGCCGGGGTGCCGTTTTATCTGCGCACCGGCAAACGCATGACCAAGAAGCTCTCCGAGGTGGTCATCTATTTCAAACGGCTGCCCCATAACATCTTCCGGGAAAGCTACAAAAATCTCCCCTCCAACAAGCTGATCATCCGTCTCCAGCCCAACGAGGGGGTGGAGATCGAGATGCTGAACAAGGTTCCGGGCATCGGTTCGGGGGTCAAGCTGCAGCGGACCACCCTCGACCTGAGCTTTTCCGAGGCCTTCGAGTCGGCGCATGTTGCCGATGCCTACGAGCGGTTGCTCCTCTCCGCTCTCGAGGGAAGCCAGTCCCTGTTTATCCGGCGCGACGAGGTGGAGCAGGCCTGGACCTGGATCGATTCCATTCAGGATGCCTGGCGCACCAGCAACGACGCGCCCATGCCCTATCCGGCAGGGACCTGGGGGCCGGTGGCCTCGGTGGCGTTGATGGCACGCGATGGCCGGGCCTGGGACGAATAAACGCTCAGCAGCAACGCAGCTGCGCGCAGTCTCGCGGCGCTCGCTTAGCTGTCATCGGTCTGCTCATGTGCAATAGCACACTTCGCAGACCTTTTCCTCGCACCTGCATCAGCAGCAAAGCGGCGCTGCTGAGCGTTTATTATGAATAATGGAGCAGATTATGCCTGAATTTAAAGAGTTTAAGGATTCTTCCGCCCTGGTGGCGGCGCTGGCGGATCGGGTTGCCGAGCTGCTGCGGGTTGGGATCAGGGCGCGGGACAGGGCGAGCCTGGTGGTGTCCGGCGGTTCCACCCCGCTACCGTTTTTCGCGGCCCTTTCGGAAAAGCACCTTGATTGGGAAGAGGTGGTGGTCACCCTGGCGGACGAGCGTTGGGTGGAGCCAAGCGATGCGGCCAGCAACGAGCAGCTGGTGCGGCGGTATCTCCTGCAAAACCGGGCGGCCTTGGCCCGTTTCGTGGGGCTTAAAACCGAGGCGCTTACCGCAGCCGAAGGTGAAAATGACTGTGCGGAAAGGCTGGCCGGGGTGCCGCGCCCTTTTGATGCCCTGGTTCTGGGGATGGGTAACGACGGACATACCGCCTCGCTCTTTCCCCAGGCTGCGCGGTTGAAAAAGGCCCTTGCTCTGGATTCCGGTCAACTCTGTATGGCCATCACCCCTCCCGCAGCACCCCATGAGCGGATGACCCTCACCCTGCCCACCCTGTTGCAGAGCCGGGAGATCATCCTCCATATTGTCGGCTCGGATAAGCGCATAGTGTACGAAAAGGCGCTGGCCGAGGGGCCGGTGGGTGAGATGCCCATCCGGGCCATACTGCGCCAGACGTTTTCGCCGGTTACGGTTTTCTGGTCTCCATAAAATAAGGAAGTAGTCATGAACAGTACGGTCGAAAAAGTAACCCAGCGGATTATCGAACGCAGTTGTCCTCATCGGGAAAGCTATCTGCGCAACATGGAGGCGGCCCAGGTGACCGGGCCCTTCCGGCACCGGCTGGCCAGCAGCAATCTCGCCCATGATCTGGCGGTCTGCCGGGGCGGGGAATGCCAGGCCCTGCGCGGTGGACAGGCGCCCAATATCGCGATCATCACTTCCTACAACGACATGCTCTCGGCCCATCACACCTACGAGCACTATCCGGCCCAGATCAAGAAGGCGGTGGCAACGGCGGGCGGCACGGCCCAGGTGGCGGCCGGGGTGCCCGCCATGTGCGATGGGGTCACGCAGGGCGAGCCGGGCATGGATCTCAGCCTGATCAGCCGGGACGTCATCGCCATGTCCACGGTGATCGGGTTGTCCCACAACGTCTTCGATGGGGCTCTGCTCCTGGGGATCTGCGACAAGATCATGCCCGGTCTCTTGATGGGGGCGCTGCAGTTCGGTTATCTCCCCATGATCCTGGTGCCGGGCGGACCCATGCGCACCGGGCTCTCCAACCGGGAAAAGGCCCGGGCCCGGGAGCAGTTCGCCCAGGGCAAGATCAGCAAGGAAGAGATGCTGGCGGTGGAGTGCGCCTCCTACCACGGGGGTGGGACCTGCACCTTCTACGGCACGGCCAACAGCAACCAGTTGATCGCCGAGATTATGGGCTTGCACCTGCCCGGCGCCTCCTTTGTCAATCCGGACGATCCCCTGCGCGAAGCCTTGACCAATGCGGCCTCGGCCAGGGTCTGCGAGCTGACCCATCTGGGCGAAAACTATACTCCCCTGTGCCGGGTGGTCAGCGAACAATCGGTGGTCAACGGCATCGTCGGCTTGCTGGCCACCGGCGGCTCCACCAATCAGACCATGCATCTGGTGGCCATTGCCCGAGCCGCAGGCATCCGCATCAACTGGGATGATTTTTCCGAGCTCTCCGAAGCGGTTCCTATGCTGGTGCGGATCTACCCCAACGGTCCCGGCGATATCAACAGCTTTCAGGCTGCGGGCGGTATGGCGGTGCTGATTTCCGAGCTGCTGGGCGGCGGTTTTCTCCACAACGAGGTAATGACCGTGGCCGGGGAAGGGTTGGAGCGGTACACCCAGCGTCCTACTCTGGTGGCGGGTAAGGCCCAATGGTCCGAGAGGCCGAAGTCCTCTCGGGTGCCCGAGGTCATTGCCTCGCTGGCCCAACCGTTTTCCCCCACCGGCGGACTCAAGGTGCTGGACGGCAACCTCGGCAGGGCGGTGATCAAGGTCTCCGCCTTGGCAGATGGCGACGCAACCTGCATCGAGGCCCCGGCCATGGTCTTCCACACCCAGACGGCACTGGCCGAGGCCTTTCACGCAGGCAAGCTGGACCGGGATTTGGTGGCGGTCATCCGCTTTCAGGGTCCGCAGGCTACCGGCATGCCCGAGCTGCACAAGCTGATCACCCCGCTCTCCGTCATTATGGACCGGGGCTTCCGGGTGGCCATGGTCACCGACGGCAGACTTTCCGGCGCATCCGGCAAGGTGCCGGCCGCCATCCACGTGACGCCGGAGGCCTTGTGCGGTGGGATGTTGGCCAAGGTGCGGGACGGGGATTTGATCCGCATCGATGTGGGGGCAGGAAGCCTGGAATTGCTGGTGGATGAGGCGGAGCTAGCCAAGCGGGAGTATGCCGAGGCCGAGCTTGACGAGCAGCGGTACGGGGTGGGGAGACAGATCTTTGCCGCCCTGCGCAGTGATATGCTGGGGGCTGAGGAAGGGGCGAGCTCGTTGTTCACCTATGTGCGGGAGAAGTGTAAGGTGAATTTTGGGGTGGATGAGTAGGGGGTGATGGATGTCTCGTTCTGTAAGATTGACATATTGTAACATATAATCTACAATAAGCCATGCCGGAAACGACATACTGTCTTGAGTACTATGCCGACGAGAAGGGGAAAGAACCTTTCCGGGACTGGCTTTACGGGCTTCGTGATCGTGCAGCCTTTGCCCGGATTACCGTTCGTCTTGACCGGGTGGAACTCGGGAATTTTGGCTTCTGCAAAAGCGTCGGCAATGGCGTGTTCGAGTTGAAGATCGATCATGGTCCTGGGTATCGCGTTTACTATGCCATCAGCGGTAAGACCGTTGTCCTGCTGCTCCTTGGTGGTGACAAGTCAACCCAGACCAAGGATATCGAGACGGCAAAATCATACTGGGCCAGTCACCGGGAGAGAATATCATGAGAGAAATGACGCATTACGAAAAAGACTTGAGTGAATGGCTGAAAGACCCTGACAATGCCGCCGAATACCTTACGGCCTCCATTGAAGAGGGGGATAAAGACACCATGCTGCTGGCCTTGCGCCGGATAGCCCAAGCCCAGGGAGGGATGGCCTTGGTCGCGGAAAAAGCCCAGGTGCCGCGGGAAAGCCTCTACCGGGCGCTTTCGCTCCGGGGCAATCCTGCTCTGTCGAATCTTCTGGCCATCCTGCACGGCATGGGGCTGAAAATGACCATCCAGCCGGAAAAAAGGGTTGCCGCAGCGTAAGTCTGGCCCCATTTTCCCCGCTGCTCAGAGGGGAATGCATGAAATCATGGGCGTCCCGTTTTTAATTGTAATCAATGTTTAGGTTTCGATCAGCACATGGATAAACTCTATGACCAAACGCTTTTAAATATGGAGCGTACCGTGCATATGTTGGCCCAGCGAGTCCCACAACCAGTGCGGGTGCCATACAAAGACGGGTTTGTCTACCGGCATATCGAAAAGTCGATACATCAAGCATTGGTGCAGAAGTCGGCGCGGATCGTAAGCACTTTGCAGGCAGCTCGCCTTCTAATGAATCATGGTTTTGTACAAGAGCAGGCATCACTTCAGCGCATTCTCGATGAAATGGATGAGGACGTGATGTTCCTTGCCTATACAGTGATTTTCAACGATAAGACGCTTCTGCAACAGGCTTACCTTGATTCGTTTTTCGAAGAAGAATTCGATGCAGCGTCGGCTGTTGCATCCACACAAAAGAGGCCAATGGTCCCGCGGAAGAAAATTCGCGCGTATATCGCCCGAATGGAGGGCACCCCCATGGATTCCAGTCGTGGGGTAGAACTCGCTCGCACATTAAGCAAAGCGTATTCTGGATATATTCACGCAGCATCACCGCAGATTATGGATATGTACGGCGGGAGTCCCGCAAGGTTCCATGTTCGAGGGATGAGAGGAACATCGCGTCATCTTGAACACCAGGCTGATCTTTGGAACTACTTTTATCGAAGCATCATCGCATTCAGCTTTATCGCTAAAGCTTTTGGCGATGAAGAATTGTTTGCCACGATCCATGAATTCACTCGAGAGTTCGAACGATTATCCGGGAAGAACTATGAATCAAAAGAGTGGGGAGAAATCTAATCCTCCAATCAACCGGACTGGAAAGAGCACCGGTGTGACGACATTTTGTGAGGTAATTTAAGGATGGCGCTGACAAGGAAATGGAAGATGCAGCCCGGCGAGGTTTTTGCTCAAGGGCCGGTGGTGCCGGTCATGGTGATCAAGGATCTTGCCCATGCCGTGCCCTTGGCCCGTGCCCTGGTGGCGGGCGGGATCAGGGTGCTGGAGATTACCCTGCGCACCCCTGTTGCTGTTGCGGCTATCCGGGAGATTGCTCGGCAAGTGCCCGAGGCGGTGGTGGGGGCCGGGACGGTGACCAACGCGGAGGATCTTGTGGCGGTGAGCGAGGCCGGCGCAGTTTTTGCCATCAGCCCGGGGCTTACTCCGGAGCTGCTGGATGCGGCCAATCGAGGGTCTATTGCCCTGATTCCCGGCATTGCCACGGTTTCCGAACTGATGGTCGGGTTGCAATGGCGTTATGATCATTTTAAGTTTTTCCCCGCCGAAGCGGCGGGCGGCATCCCCATGCTCAAGGCCATTGCCGGGCCGTTTCCCAAGGTGACTTTTTGCCCGACCGGCGGGATCAGTGTGGAAAATTACCGCGACTATCTGGCATTAGGGAATGTGGCCTGTGTGGGTGGTTCCTGGGTGGCGCCGGCCGAGGCGGTGGCGCGGGGGGATTGGGAGCTTATTAGTCAACTTGCCCGCGATGCGGTTCTAGACGCAGGGAAATAGGGCTTCGTAAAAGGCCCTCCGACAGGCTCAGGGTGAGCGGTGGTTGCGGTGCATTAGAGTTTTTTCCCTGCTGTAGTTAAATTCCCATTGGCACGCAGCCGAGCACCGGAGAGGCTGCCGAAAAGGGGATTTGCACTGTTTGAGCGAAGCGAGTTTGCAAAGCCCCGGCAGCATCGAGGAGCGCCGGGCATCCCGCCAAAGGCGGGACAAGAGACACAGGGTGCCCTTTCTTTGGTTCGTTTCTTTGGGCACGCAAAGAAATGAACAGAACAACAATGCGTATCTCATTGCTGAGATTGCACAGTAACCAGAGAAAACTGTTACAGCAGGTTCCCTGCTAGAGACTCAACGCCACCTCTCCATTACACAGCGATTCCCGCAGCGCCATCACCTCCGCATCCTCCAGATAATCATCAAACGGCATCCGCTTGTCAATAATCCCGCCGGGCAGGATCTCGATGATCCGGTTGGCGGTGGAGGCGACCATCTGATGGTCGTGGGAAGCAAAAAGGATCACCTCCGGGAAGGCGATGAGGCCGTTGTTTAAGGCGGTGATCGATTCCAGGTCCAGATGGTTGGTGGGCTCGTCCAGGATCAGGGCGTTGGCCCCGGTGAGCATCATTCTCGAAAGCATGCAGCGCACCCGCTCGCCGCCCGAGAGGACGGAGGTCTTTTTTAACGCCTCTTCCCCGGAGAAGAGCATCTTGCCCAGGAAGCCCCGGGCAAAGCTTTCCCCCTCGCTGGGCGGGGTGTACTGGCTCAGCCAATCCACCAGGGTTATATCCTTTTCGAAAAAGGAGCTGTTTTCCTTGGGGAAGTAGGCGGTGGACATGGTGATCCCCCAGCGGAAGGTGCCGCGATCCGGGGTCATCGCCTCGGTGAGGATCTCAAAAAGAGTGGTCTTGGCCACGGAGTTGAGGCCGATGAAGGCGATCTTGTCTTCCTTGTGCACCGTGAGGTCGAAATCGTTTAAGACCGTGACCCCGTCGATCTCCTTGCCCAGCCCGGTAACCTCCAGGATGATGTCGCCGCAGGGCCGCTCGGGCTTGAAAACCACGAAGGGGTATTTGCGCGACGAGGCGGGCATGTCCTCGATGGTGAGCTTGTCCAGCAGCTTCTTGCGCGAGGTGGCCTGCTTGGCCTTGGAGGCGTTGGAGGAAAAGCGCTGGATGAAGTCGGTGAGCTCCTTGGCCTTGGCTGCGGTCTTCTTGTTGTCGTCTTGCTTCTGTTTGAAGAAGAGCTGGCTGGCCTGGTACCAGAAATCGTAGTTGCCCACGTAAACCCGGATCTCGCCAAAGTCGATGTCCGCGATATGGGTACACGACTGGTTGAGGAAATGTCGGTCATGGGAGACGATGATCACCGTGTTCTGGAAGCGGAAGAGGAAATCCTCCAGCCAGGTGATGGATTTGAGATCCAGATGGTTGGTGGGCTCGTCCAGCAGCAGGATGTCCGGGTTGCCGAATAACGCCTGGGCGAGGAGGACCCGCACCTTGTCGCCGCCTTCCAGCTCTTTCATCTTTTTTTCGCGGAACTCCTCGGGGATGCCGAGGCCCTTTAAGAGAACGGCCGCCTCGGATTCCACCTCGTAGCCGTTCATCTCGGCAAACTCCGCCTCAATGTCTCCGGCCCGGATGCCGTCCGCCTCGCTGAGTTCGGCCTTGGCGTAGAGCGCCTCCCGTTCGTGCATCAGGGCATAGAGCTGCTTATGCCCCATGACCACCGTATCGAACACGGTTTCTTCGTCAAAGGCGAAATGATCCTGGCGCAGCATGGCGATCCGCTCCTTGGGGCCGACCACGATCTCGCCCTTGTCCGCCTCTTTTTCCCCGGCGAGAATCTTGAGGAAGGTGGATTTGCCGGAGCCGTTGGCGCCGATGAGGCCGTAACAGTTGCCGGGGGTGAACTTGATGTTGACGTCCTTGAAGATAATCCGCTTCCCGTAGGAGAGGGCGATATTGACTGCGCTGATCATGATATTTCCTTGGGTTTAATGAAGAAAGCGTGGTGCGTTTCCGGCGTCCTGTGCGGAGAAGATGGGCGCTGGCTATTGTAAACCGCGTACTATACTGCAGATGGCAGAAAATAACAATGGCAGTCGCAGATAACGATACGGATATGGGTGTTTTTTGGGAGGAGGAGGGGCGCGGCACAGGTGGCTGCGGTGCGCCAGGGGTATCCCTGAACGGGAAGAACCTTGGCGGCCCGATCTGCTTCAAGGGGCATCTGGATTCAGCCGGATGGTTTTTTTGCTTGTTCTCTGTCCTCCGTGGGATTAAGAGGCGTTCCGTGGTATCGGCGGCTGCTGATTCCCCTTGACAGTGAATACGAATTTTTTGTATTATTTCAGGATGATCCAGCCTGTGGCAGATGGTTTTCCGAGGGATACAGCGCCGCTGCCAAAGCAGGTGACGGTCGGTGTCTCTTTCCCTTAAATCTCTCAATGGGCTTACCCTGTTCTCCTCCTGCCGACAATGGACCTGAAAGCGCAGTGACTACCTTGCCGACCAACTCCATGCAGAAATGGCTTTTCCGTGGCGCCGCGCTTCTGCTCGCGACCACCATTGGTGCACTTGCCTTCTACATTTTCTGTTCGTACCAGGCTTTTTTCAACTCCGACGCGGCCATCGCCAATATCCTGGCGGAAGAAATCGTCCGGGCCGGGGATTTTTTCCCGAAAACCTGGTGGTATGTCAACAATGACCTCTGGGTGTTTTACAAGCACCTGCTCCTGATCCCATGGGTCATGGCTGGAGAAAATAGCTTTTTTGCCCATGGGGTTTCCGTTTTCCTGGTGGTTTTGGTCACCATGACGGTGCTCGCTCTGCTCCTCCGAAATCTGGGGCTCTCAAAGACAGCGGCGCTGATGGGGTGTGTCGTTGTTGGCCTGGGATATTCCCCCATGTATCTGCGGGAGGTTTACGGCGAGGCTGCCTACACCTGGTACTTTGCCTTTATCCTCTCTTTTTTGCTGCTTCCGCTCCAGGCCGCCAGGCCGGATTCGGGAAGAATCTCGCGCCAGGCTCTGTTTGCGCTTCTGCTTGTGCTTGTCTATCTGGTGGTGATCGAAAACCCGGTACGGTTTCTGGTCTATTACATCGCGCCGTTTTTCGGCGCTTTTCTGGTGTTGCTCTATGCGGAGCGGCAGGCATTGCTTGCGGGTGGCGCAGATGGTTGCAGGGCAAGGTTTTTCCCCAAGATCATCCCCGCGGCCGCCGTTCTCGCGGCACTCCTGCTGGGGGCTTTTTCCCACGATTTCCTGCTGGCGCGACTGAACCATGCCGGTGGCGCCAATCAAGCGTTGCTGGTTCCGGTTCAGCAGTTGCTGTTTCATGTCGCCTATTCGCTGCTCGGGTTTCTGAATTTTATCGGGGCGGAGTGGGGGGATAAGGTGGTTCTGGCCTCGGCGGAAGGGGTGTTTTCCCTATTGAAACTGGGGTTCTATCCTGTGGCGTTGGTTCTGCCTGCCTGTTATGGCTGGAAGAATATTCTCCGCTTGGAGCGGGGGCAAAGATATTTTCTCCTTCTCTCCTACCTTGGCTTTGGCTTGATCTTTTTTTTGTATTCGGTGAGCACTCTGCATGACGGGGCTTTTGCCGCCAGAAACAATATCCGTTACATCATCCCCTATCTGATGATGATACTGGTCTGCCCGGTGGTGGTCTGGCGCTTCTTTCCCCAGGTTGCCAAGGGTGTGCTGGTTGTGACCCTTGTGCTCGCAATCGGGGGGTCCTGGAAAAACATTTCCCCCGAGGGTTGGCGGGAGACGGCAAAGGGACAGGCCGACCTGATCGCCGCCTTGAAGAGCCGCGGGCTTTCCCACGGCTATGCCCCCTACTGGGATTCCCACGTGTATACCGTACTCAGCAAGGGCACGGTGCGCATCCGGCCCATCGACATCGATTGGCGCGGGGTCGGTCTCTGTGTCTGGCTCTCAAGCGATCGGTGGTACGAAAAGGGATATGCCGACGGCAAGGTCTTTTTCCTGGTGTCCAATGACAAGCTGGAGAACTGGAAAGACGGCAGTGAAAGACTTTCCCTGCCTCAGCCTGCCGAGGTCTTTACCCACGATGGCTATACGGTTTTTGTTTTTTCCGCCAATCCGCTCATCGGCATCGGAGAGAGTGGCCGAGCCTGTAGAGAGGGGGATGAAAGTGAGCCTTGAGATGAAACCGGCAGCAGAAAAAATCAGCAAAGGGAGAATCCCGTGTCCAGTCCTGTAAAGATCAGCGTGGTGTCTCCGGTGTACGGATGCAGGGAGTGTCTGGGAGCGCTCTGCGCAAGGGTTGCTGCTACCCTTGCTCCCATCACCGATGATTTTGAAATCATCTTGGTCAATGACGCCTGCCCCCAAGGGTCTTGGGAGCAGATCCAGACGTTGGCTCGGCAGGATTCGCGGATCAAGGGGATCAACCTCTCCCGCAATTTCGGCCAGCATTACGCCATTACCGCCGGACTCGATCATGTCCAGGGCGACTGGGTGGTGGTGATGGATTGCGACCTGCAGGACAAGCCCGAGGAGATCGCTAAGCTCTATGCCAAGGCCATGGAAGGGTACGACATCGTTTTCGGCCAACGGGTGGAGCGGCAGGATAATTTTTTCAAGAAGCTCGCCTCCCGGATGTTTTACCGGGTGCTGGAGTATTTTACCGACACGGAACACGACAATACCATCGCCAATTTCGGTATCTTTTCCCGCCAGGTGATCGCCACCGTCAACCGCTACCGGGAGCAGAACCGCTCCTTCCCGCTCTTTGTGAAGATTGCCGGTTTCAGGCGAACGCAGATTCCGGTGGAGCACGATGATCGCTTGTACGGCAAATCGTCCTACAATTTTACAAAGTTGATCAATCTCGCCATCGACTCCATCGTGGCCCACTCCAATAAGCCGTTGCGGCTCTTCATTCAGTTGGGCTTCTTTATTTCCCTGGGCAGCATGCTCTATGCTCTCTGGCTTTTCCTGAGATTTTTTCTCTACGGCGACGTCACCGAGGGCTGGACCAGCCTGATGGTTTCGATGTTTTTCATGTTCGGCTTGTTGTTCGGTATCCTGGGGATTTTGGGACTCTATATCGGCAAGATCTTTGACGAGGCCAAGGGGCGGCCGCTTTACATTATCCAGGAAGCCGTCAATATCGAGCCAAACCCATGAAGAAGGTCGCCATTCTCCAGTCCAATTATATCCCCTGGAAGGGGTATTTCGACCTGATCCGCAGCGTTGACGAGTTCGTGCTTTACGATGACATGCAGTACACCAAGAACGACTGGCGCAACCGCAACAAGATCAAGACCCGGGAGGGCGTGGCCTGGCTTACCATCCCCGTCCGGCAGGAAACCCTGGCCCAGACGATCCGGGAGACCAAGATCAGTAACCCCCTCTGGCACAAGCAGCACTGGAAGACGCTTGCCCAGAATTACGCCAAGGCTGCGCATTTCAAGGAGTACAAGGATGTCTTTGCGGAACTGTACCTGGGCGGTACCGAGGTGTATCTCAGCGAGATAAATCGAAAATTTATCACCGCCATCAACGCGCTCCTTGGGATCACCACCACCATCCGCTGTTCCAGCGAATTCACCCTGGCTCCGGGCAAGAGCGAGCGGCTGCTGGCCTTATGCCAGAGCCTGGGCGCGACCAGCTACCTGAGCGGGCCTGCGGCTTCTGATTATCTGGATGTCGCGATTTTTACGGAGGCGGGAATAGCGGTGGAATGGATGGACTACAGCGGCTATCCCGAATACCCCCAGCTCTTTCCCCCCTTTGAGCATGGGGTGAGCATTGTGGATCTGCTGTTTAACCAGGGCAAGAACGCCATCAATTTCATGAAGCGAGTAGAGCGATGATCCCCTTCAACAAGCCCCCGCACACCGGCAACGAAGAGCAGTACGTCCTTGAGGCGATGAAGAGTCCGCAGCTCTCCGGCGACGGCCCGTTCACCAAGCGGTGCCAGCGCTGGTTCGAAGAGCAGCTCGGCTGCCGGAAGACCCTGCTCACCCCGTCCTGCACCCATGCCCTGGAGATGGCCGCGATCCTCATCGGCATCGAGCCTGGCGATGAGGTGATCATGCCGAGTTACACCTTTGTCAGCACCGCCAACGCCTTTGCCCTGCGCGGGGCGCGCATCGTTTTTGTCGATATCCGTCCCGACACCATGAACATCGACGAAACCCGGATTGAGGCGGCGATCACCCCGCAGACCAAGGCCATCGTCCCGGTGCATTATGCCGGGGTGGGCTGCGAGATGGACGTGATCATGACCCTGGCCGAGAAGTACGGCTTGTTTGTCATCGAGGATGCGGCCCAGGGGATGATGAGCCGCTACAAGGGCAGGCCCCTTGGCACCATCGGCCATCTCGGCACCTACAGCTTCCATGAAACCAAGAACTACACCAGCGGCGGCGAGGGCGGCTTGCTGATCATCAACGACGGCCGTTTTGCCGAGCGGGCCGAGATCATTCGGGAAAAAGGGACCAATCGTAGCCAGTTTTTTCGCGGCATGGTGGACAAGTACAGCTGGGTGGATATCGGCAGCAGCTACCTGCCTTGCGAGCTTCAGGCCGCCTATCTCTGGGGACAGCTGGAGATGGCGGAGAAGATCAACAGCGACCGGCTCACCAGTTGGCTGGCCTACCGGGACAAATTGAGCCCCTTTGCCGAGGCCGGGGTCATCGAACTGCCGGTGGTCGCGGAAACCTGCCAGCACAATGCCCATATGTTCTATATCAAGGTCAAGGACCTAGAAGAGCGCACCGCGCTGCTGGAGCTTTATCGAAAAGCGGTCATCTGGGCGGTGTTCCACTATGTGCCCTTGCACAGCGCGGTGGCCGGCCTGAAATACGGGCGTTTTTCCGGCAGGGATATTTACACCACCAGTCAAAGCGAGCGACTCATTCGGCTGCCCCTCTATTATGGCATTACCGGGGCAGAGATCGATACGGTCTGTGGGAAAATCAAGGAATGGAGCGAGAAAAACTGATGGCACATCTCTATATCTTTGGGACGATACTTTTTACCGTGTACGGCCAGCTGGTGATCAAGTGGCGGATCCCCTTCCACGGGGCTCTGCCCGCTGAGATGCTCCCCAAGCTGATTTTTCTCCTCAAGCTGTTCTTCGATCCCTTCATCATGAGCGGCTTTGTCGCGGCTTTTTTGGCCTCGCTCTGCTGGATGGCCGCCATGACCGCCTTCGACCTCAGCTATGCCTATCCGTTCATGGGACTCAACTTTGTCCTGGTCTTTCTCGCCTCCGCCATCCTGCTCAGCGAACAGGTCACCCTGTACAAGGTTGTCGGCTTGTTCCTCATCGTGCTGGGGATCGTCATCTCAAGCAGGGGCTGAGCATCGCAAGCGGGCCCAGCCTCTCTTCTTTGTGTACCCTTTGTGGAAAACCCTGTTAAAGAACCGGATTCCGATGGTAGATGTCGGGCCGGAACTGAACCGTGCCTTCAGGATCGACCCAGGCGGTCATGTAGACGATATGGACGGGGATGGGTGCGGGGATGGTGATGTACTGCGTTTTTTCCCGGGCGATGGCCGCGGTGAGGGAATCCATGGAGCCAAGCTGGGTGCCTTTGAGGAGGTACACCGCCAGCTCCAGCGGCCTGTGCAGGCGGATGCAGCCGGAGCTGAAGGTGCGGGCGTCTTTCTGGAAGAGCTCGCGGGCCGGGGTATCGTGCAGGTAGACATCGTAGGGGTTGGGAAAGAGGAACTTTACCTGGCCGAGCGCGTTGTCCGGGCCCGGGGCCTGGCTCAGCCTGTAAGGAAAGTGCGCTACAGAAAGGTTTGTCCAGTCGATGGTGGCCGGGTCAATGGCTGTGGTTCCCTTCCAGTCGCGGAAAACCCGTAGGTGTAATTTTGCAAGAGAGGCCGGGTTTTTTTTGATTTTCGGCAGCAGATCCTTGGTGGCGATGGAGTGCGGCACCTCCCAACTCGGATTGAGCACCAGAGTGGCGATGCGCCCGGAAAACACCGGGGTTTGCCGGTAGGTTTTCCCGACAATCACGGGCATGGAGAGGACGGGCTTGCCATCCTCGAACAGCTTGAGGGTGAAGTCGGCGATGTTTACCAGGATATGGCGGGGTTCGAGCAGTTGCGGCAGCGGCTGACAGCGCTCCAGGCTTGCGGCGAGTTGCAGGATCCGTTCGCTGATGGGGACATTGAGTTCGGCCAGGGTTTTCGGGCCGACAACCCCGTCGGCGGTGAGGCCGTGCCGGGTCTGGAATCTCTGCACCGCCACCGTGAGGAGGGGGTCGAAGAGATCTTCCTGAGTTGTGGTCGCAGTCAGGTCTCCGCTGGTGAGCAACCGTTTTTTCAGCACAGGGATGCGTTCGTTTTTCTCCCCTTCGTGCAGGCTGGGACCACCAGGAACCTGGACCCAGCCGCCCTGCTCGGCAAGATGGCGATACTGGGCCAGGGACTTCTCCAGCGCCGGGAGCAGGCAGAGCTCTCCCAATGGCGGGGAAGCTTCCGTTGCCGCCAGTGCGGGAGCGGCAAACAGGGCAATAACCACCAGCGCCAAGCAGAAAAAGCGGCAGAGGCTCAGGGCAAGGGCGCTGGGGGCAGATGCTTTTTTGGGTTGGCTTACCAAGTGCGGAAGGATCCTGAATCGATATGGACGAAATCCTCGCTTGGGTAATAGCCGACCCCGCCAAGGCGGAACGAGAGTGCGGTACGCTGGAGCGTGGACAGGGCGGTGCCCGGGATGCGGATGTCGATGGCGCGTCCTTCCAAGTGCAGGCTGTGCTTTGCCACCTTGTGCCCCTTGCTGATGAGGTAGTCGTTGTATTTCGGCGAACGGAAGCCGGAGATCACATGGATCTCGTTGGTGCTGCCCAGCTGGGTGTTTACCTGATCGAGAAAATCCAGGGTCTGGAGATCGATGGGGTGCTGCTCGTTTGTATGGTGGCAGCGCAACAGCCGGTTCAGTTCGTTGATCGCTTGCGGATTATAGGTGCCATCCGGGTCGCGATAGGTGGTGTTGAGTTTTTCACCGGTATGGATGTTGTAGAGATTCAGTCTGCCCGAGGGCTGCTTTTTTGGCAAAAAACTGGCCTGTGTTGTCCCGGGGTGGAGGAAGGCAAGGGTCGTCAGGAGCGAGGCCTTAAGGAACGAGCGTCGGCTGAAGGGAAGGCGCATGAAAAAAATCTCCTGGTTTTTAAAGGGCTGGAGAGGCAGTGTGTGCGGTTGTCTGAGGAGCTGATCCTCTGCTAAAGTGGCACAATGGACGCTATGATAACCCTATTTGCCTGAATTTGCCCGTTTTTTTCAATATTCGCGTTGAGGGAGGAAGTTTTTTGCAAAAAAATTGGGTATGGAAGAGCCCATAACCCCATGAAAAAACAAAGATGCTTTAGTGTTAAAACGGTTCATGCTCAAGGGCGCCCTCAAACTCCTCGGCGTAATGTTCGCTGTGGAAGAAGGCACAGCGCAGGCACCGTTCGCTCTTCTGGGCAAAGGTGAACAGGGGTTGGCCTGAGCCGATGGTGCCGGCCAGCAAGGCGCAGTTCTTCCCTGAAACAGGAAAGGCCGGGCAGTTTTTTTTCTTTTCTCCGCAGTTGTGAAAATCCCAGCAATGCATGGTTGTCCTTCCAAGAAACACGGTCGCTCTGTGGGCAAATCCGGCCTCGGTTTATTTTGGCATTATTGTGAGGATAACGTTCTGTTTTTGTCTGTCCTCTCCCCGGGACTGTGGGACTTTATTGTTAAAGTGATTCAGGGAAGAATACCCTCCAATATTATTACAAAACCGTCCGGAATGGAAGAGAGAGGTTGAGCGGCAGAATGTCGGATCTTCTCGGCGAGGGGGTATTTTCACTCGCTGATACTAAAATCAGGATAGCATTTTTTAATGCAGTCCGGGCAGATCCCATGGGTGAACTCCGCGAGGGAGCGAGCCCGGATATAGGATTCAATTTGATGCCAGTCGCCGTTTTCATCGCGGATCATCTTGCAGGAGGCACAGATGGGCAGGATCCCTTCCAGGGCTTTTACCTTGGAAAGTGCGTCCGTGAGCTCGGCGATAAGGGATTCTTTTTTATTTTCAAGGAGTTTGCGTGCAGTAATATCGCGGAAAATGCCGAGAAGTTCCACCGGTTTTCCGTCTTCGAGTTTAGGGCTGCAGCGCCCTTCCACGACATATTTTCGCCCATCTTTTGCGTTAAATATTGTTTCCGTTGGCTCACACTGGTGGCCTTTCATGAGACAGCTAAAAATCGATTCACATTTTGCCTGGCAGCTGGCGTCCACAATGTCAAAAATTTTCATGCTTTTTATTTCTGTCTCTGAATATCCAAGGGTCTCGCGCCAGAGTTTATTTGCGTAGAGAATGTTGCCTTCCGTATTCACCGAATGGATAAGATCATTGGCCTGCTCAAAAATATCCCTGTAGCGTTGCTCGCTTTTGCGTAGGGCCTCGGCCTTTTTTTTGTAGAAGAGGACCTCATCCGTGGCGGAGGGCTGCTTTTTGATTTCTTCGGAGGCGTTTTTTTTCATAAAAGGCTCTTTGGCTGTCCGGCGATTCTCCGGCACCTGTCGCCAAATTTTTTTTATAGTATCGGCGGAGGCTGCCGGGCGAAATAATATCGAAGAAATCTTAAGTTAGGCGCACCATAACCAAGGCCCGGGAGTCGAGTCAATACGGAAAAAATACGGGGGGCGTTGGGGCAGCAGTTCCCGGAAGGGTGTATTTTTGCGGATAATGCTTTGCGGGAACGGTGTGGCTGTACGGAATAATTCCGGGTGTGGCGGAGAAAATTGAGGTCTGGACGTGTATTGGCGGCTGATTGGTGTTTAGTACGCTTCGCGCTTATCCAGTGTGATAATGAGGGAGAGCGCGTTTTCGGATTCCGGATTTTGCCGAAGTACATGGTAGAGATAGTTGCGGGCGTTCTTATACTCTTTCAGGTCGACGAGCAGTACCGCATAGTTGTAGTTGAGGGATTCGTCATCAGGGGCGATCTTCAAGGCCCGGGTGTAGTATTTTTGGGCCCGTTCGTACTCCTTGCGCCGTCTGCAGACAATGCCCATCTGGTTTAAAAGGACAATGTCCTCCATGTCCCCGCCCATGCTTCGCTGCATGATCTTCTCCGCCTCTGCGTCCATGCCGAGGTCCAGGCAGGCTTCAATATACCTGTGGGGCAGGTTTGCCGTCTTTCTGGCAAGTTTCAGCGCCGTGGCCAGGGAGGCTTTTGCTTCTCCGGTGTTGCCCACGGCCTTGAGTTGCCCGGAAAGATCCATATGCCGATCCGGGGCGTTGGGAGAGATCTCGATCGCTTGTCTGAGGACCTCCAGGGCATTGACGTGATCGCCCTTGTGGCGGTAGATCCGGGCCAGCCCGTCCAGGGACCTGACATAGAGGTCGTTGCTGGAGTCTTTGCAGAGCTTGTAGTTCGTCTCGGCCTCGTCCATCTTGCCGGCTTTTTCCATTGCCTGAGCAAGATGAAAATAGGTGGCGGACTGTCCCGGTTGCAGGTCTCGGGCTTCTTCCAGGGATTGGATGGCGTTCTCGAGCTCTCCCTGGCGCAGGCTTTTTTTGCCATTGAACAGGGCGCGGTGGTACGGATCGGGATCGTATGCCTTTTTAATAGCCGAGTAGATTTTTTGCCGGAGGAGTGATTCGGTGACGGGTTTGACCAGATAGGCGTCGATGTGCTCTTCGGTCACGGACATGATCCGGTTCATGTCATCGACGCAGGTGACCATGATGAAGGGCAGGTGCCAGTATTCTTCCGAATTCCTGATGCGCTGGAGCAGTTGCAGCCCATCCTCTTCCGGCATGAGCATGTCCGAGAGAACGATTTGCACCTTGGGTAGGGAGGATTGGATTGTTTCCCAAGCCTCCCTACCGTTTCTGGCGGTGAGGACGCTTTTGTAGCCAAGATTGTGCAACATGTTGACGAGCATGGTGAGGGTGGAAAGGTTGTCTTCCACCACCAGGAAGGTGTGTTTTTTGTGGCTCAAACCACGTCCTCCAGGCAGGATGCGCTCTTAGTCGTTTTCATCAAGTATCCTGCGGTTCATTTTATCTTTAGGAATTAGTATCATATCCTTCTCGATATCCTATTAAAAGTCAAGAAATTCAACGCCTAGTCGCATTGCAGGCAGTAACCGTGGAGTAACGGACATCCGAATTGTATTCGGTTCGCCAAAAGCAAGCGGTGGTGTTGGGAAAGTTGCATTTGGCAACATAAATTTTCATAGTGTAGCACTCCGTTTATCGCTGATATTACAAGGTTTTGTTGTTTTTTGTCGGAGTCGTGTTGCAAAAATGAAATATCTGCCCAATGGGAATAAAACAGCAATAACCTGTCGAGATTACAAGGCAAAATGTGATTTTGGTTGAGTGGCACGCTTGTTGCTCAATGAAAGAGACAGTGGATGAACAATTCCCGTGTTTCAGGCAAGAGATCAAAAACCTAAGGAGAAGCGTCATGAAGACCATTCTGACCTATGTTGACCGGCTGATGGCGGCAGTTACTTTTGCCGAGGCAAATGAACCCGAGTTGGCGAGAGAATTTGCCGGCGATAACAAGTTCCCTCGGACCAGCCTGACTCAAGCCCCGAAGATGCAGGACGGGAAGCTCTTGAAGAACCGGACGGCCCATTGAATTGAAAAGCATTAGGCCCGAAACCCCTAAGGGTGGGTGAGATCTGTGCCTTTGGGTCAGGTGCAACCCCTTTTGAAACGGGGTTGCCCGCTACAGAAATGAATAAACGACCATGGGAGCCCGCTAAGACCAGTATGGTAAGCGAACACCAGAAGAGGGCATCAATCGTGTTCGTCCAATAGTGCAGGCGGGCAAGTGCAGATGTCGTAAGGCAAAAAAAATGATGGAACACACCACGACAAAACCGAACGAGGCGAACAAAAACAGGTCATCCGCCAAGGTGCCACTGGACGAAAAGAACGAAAATATAATCTCCCGAGCGTGTTGCGGATCTGTAATATGCTTTCAGTATACGTCTTTCCCTCTTGTTTCAAGGCGGCCTTCTTGGCCTCCGTCATCTCCCGGCAATGGCGGTTGTTCTGTCGCCGTCGCCATCCCGGTGGCAACCTCCTGGATAATTCCCATGCGGAGATAAATCGGCCGTATTTTCTCCCGGATCTGCGGGAGGTGGCGGGTGAAAACCGCCGCCCCGACAAGGCAACCGATGCTGCCGAGCAGCAGGGTGTTTCGGGGTCCGAGAATCTCAGCCATTGATCCGGCGCCAAGACTTCCAAACGGCGCTACCCCAATGAACGCCATGGTAAAAAAGCTCATTACCCGGCCGCGTTTGTCTTCCTCCAGAATCGTTTGCAGAACCGTGTTGCAGGAAGCGACCAGGGTCATGGCGCCAAATCCCGCCACCGCCAGTGCCGCCAGCGAGAGAGTGAAGTTGCTGGACAGGGCAAAGGTGGCGATGCCGACCGCAAAAAAAATCGTAGCCAGCACAATCAGGCGGTCAAGTCCGAGAACGCTGTGCCGGGAGGCGAGATGCAGCGTGCCGAGCAGGGCCCCGCTGCCGGCGGCGGTCATGAGAAAGCCGAAGGTGTGGGCGTTGCCATGCAGGATATCCTTGGCAAAGACAGGGACCAGCACGGAATAAGGCATTCCCATGAGGCTGATCAGGGCCAGGAGGAGGAGAATGCTTCTGATCGGCGCAAAGGTATAGGCGTACCGGAAACCATCGGACAGTTCATGGAGGATATGGCGCCTGGGGTGCGGACGAGGAGGTGCGGCAGGGAGACGCATGGAGGCGAGGGCCACAATGACGGCCAGGTAGCTGATGGCGTTGAGGACAAAACAGATCCCTTCTCCCACCGAGGCAACGAGGATGCCGGCGATGGCCGGGCCGATAAGGCGGGCGCCATTGACCAGGGAGGAGTTGAGGGCAATGGCGTTGCTCAGATCCTCCCGGTGTTCGACCATCTCGACGACAAAGGATTGGCGGATCGGGATGTCGAAGGCATTGACAACCCCCAGGATCAGGCTCAGCAAGATGATCTGCCAGACCTGCACGGTTCCGCTCAGCACGATAAGGGCAAGGGAGGCCGCCTGCAACAGGGCAAGGGATTGGGTCACGAGCAAAAGATGGTGTCGTTTCCAGCGGTCCGCGAGTACGCCGGCGACAGGAGAGATGAAGATGGTCGGAATCTGGCTGGCGAAACCAACAACCCCCAAAAGCATGGCGGATCCGGTCAAACGATACACCAGCCAGCTCATGGCAACCAGCTGCATCCAGGTGCCGACCAGGGAGATGCCTTGGCCGGCGATAAAGAGGCGGTAGTTTCTGGAACGGAGGGCGCGGAGAAGATGGCGGATGGTGGTGCTTTTCGTTGCGTTTTTTTCCACGGCACCCTTCACAATGGTTCTTATGGTTGCCTGCCTCAAACCCTCTTTTGGGGGATCAAAAGAAAGTAGAGTATCTGCTCCTTAGGCGAGAATCAAGCAGCATTCCGTAAAGATGATGCAAGCAAATGGGTTTGTAGCGGCAGCTGGCTCGAAATTGTTTTCTCGCCGGTTTCTGCCACTCCCAATTGTCTTGCTTTTGGGCGGGAAAGGCTCGATCACGCCACATCCTCTTCTGGTAAGGTACACAAATCACAGGGCTCGGAATCAATGCTCCTGTCTATCAATCTCCATTCCCCCAAGAGAATCAATTGGGTGTTCTTCTTCTTGCACTTGTCGCAGGCCCAGATGGTCTTTTCCCATTTTGTTGCGGGGGAAACTATGTATTGAGACTTTTTCATGAAGGAATGTTCTCTGTGGTTGGTTTGATTTTTTCCAGCGCTTTTTGTAATGGGCAGGCAGGAGAGGGCTCGAGGTCTTCTCGATACGCCTTGAGCAACTCTGCTGATCGACCGGCCAGCATTCTTCTGATTTCCTGTCTTTTTCCTTTTATTATAGGGATCCGCATGGCTTCATAATCGGTGGTTTGATGCCGCATCCATGCGAGCACCGCTTTTGCCGCCCGCTCTGCGACGGGAATCGTGGTTGTCCGCGCCACCGTTCCGCTGCCAACAGGGACCGCATGCGCGGTAATAGCCAGCGCCATCTCTTTTTCCGAATCGTGATGTCTTGGGGTGAACGCGAGAAAGGAGCGGATTTCAAGGAAAAACTCCTTTTCGTATTCGGCCTGTTTCTTGTCCCTGCGTTGGCGGGCACCGGCTAATTTGTTTTTGTGTGCCGCCGTTGAACGGACCTCCTCAACCACTTTCTTGGCCAGAGCTATCGTTTCTGCCGGTGCCCAGATACCTTTGGTGATGATGCGCCGGCCTATTTGTGTCCGTACTCGCCAGAAAATTCCCTGGGCGGTTACCTTCTTGGTGATTCCGGCATCGCCTGCAGGAAGGAAGCCCCACCCCTCGGGGGGAATTATTTTTTTGCCCTCTTCATCTGTAAGGGTGCCGTGTAAGCCAGGTCGAACGGTTTTATTGCCAAGTTCCATAGGGGTTGTCCGTTCGTGATGCTCTGCATGTTGTCCTGTGGCCGTGGTGGTTCTGGTAAATGAAGAACCAAAGAGAAGTCCCCTGTGTCTGTGTCGCTTGACAGGGTTAAAATTTTAGGCTGCAGGATGAAGCGGGGGAGCAAAAAAAAAGGATTTAGAGGAAAACCTCTAAATCCTTGAATTTACTGGTGCGCCCGGCACGATTCGAACGTGCGACCTGCGGATTCGTAGTCCGACACTCTATCCAGCTGAGCTACGGGCGCATGAATGAGTTCGGATTTATAACGCAGATTGTCCTGTTCGGCAACAAGTTTATAGGGGAGATGGTGCTGAAATTTTCCGGAGATATTCATCGGGGGGGTAAGATGGTATAGGGGGCGAGAAAGGTGACGCCGGTGCGGTTGAGCAGCTCGCCGAATCGTTCCCCCTTTTTGTTTTCCGCCTTGAAATGGGCGAGGCAGGCGTCGACGATGGCCAGGGTGGTTTCCGCAGAAAAGATCCCGGACAGTTCTTGGCCAAGTTGCGGGTGGCGGCCCAGTTTGCCGCCCAAGAGGATGCGGTAGCCGGTACACCCCTGGGCGATGGTGGCGGTGGGGCAGGCCCTGGCGCATTGGCCGCAGGCCAGGCAGCGTTGCCAATTGAACTGCGGCGCGGCTTCCGGCCCGGCAAGGGTGATCGCCTCTTCCCGGCAGGCATTAAGGCAGGAGCCGCATCCGGAGCAGGCGGTCTCAGTCAATTTGGGGAGGGCGGCGCTGATCAGGCCGATATCGACAATCTGCGGGCGGGAGCAACTGTTGGGGCAGTCTGCCATGGTGAGTCGGAACTTGTGGTGCAGCTTGAGCGGGCCGGAGACCCGGCTCTGCATGAATTCTTTCAAGTTGTGTGTGCCGAGCAGGGTTTCGAGTCGTCCCGCCAGATTCTCCCCGGTGTCGATGCGATTGGGGCAGCCGTTTTGGCCGAAACACGCCTCCAGGCAGAATCCTTTCACTTCCTCTTCCTGATGGTGCAGGTAGCGTTGCTGGCAGGCGGCAACATGGGCCATGGTTACCCTGGCACCACCACTCTGCTGCGCCTCGGCCTCCACTCTTTTTTTCACGCGCTGGCGAACGAAAAAAGGGATCTTGCCCACCGCCTGTTCCGCATCTTTGTCCCACTGCATGGTTCACCTCAGAGTAAGATTGTCTGGCCAGGATAGCGCGGAAGGCGGCGGGATGCCTTGATTTAAGTCAACACGGGCGGTTGCTGCAAAAAATCGAGAAAGGTACTGCAGATCGGCGAAGGGTGTCGGTTTTTGCGGGTGACCAGATAAAACGGGCGCGAGAGGCGGATCTTGCGCAAGGGCACCGCCACCAGGGAGCCGCGCTCGATATCCTCGGCCACGGCCCGGCGGGAGAGGATGGCGATGCCGACCTCCGACTTAATGGACTGGCGGACCGCCTCGGTGCTGCCCATTTCGGCAACAATTTGCAAGCGGGCGAGATCCAGGTATTTTTCGAGCAATTGGGTAACGACCCGGCGGGTGCCGGAGTCCCGTTCCCGGATGATCATCGGTTCGTCGAGAAGCCGGCTGGGCTCCACTGTCTTTAGCCTGGCAAAAGGGTGGCTCGGATAGACGGTGAGGACCAGTTCGTCTTCCAGGATCTCCTGCCATTCGAGGGCCGGGTCGCTCCAGCGGGCGCCGACCACGCCGAATTCCGTGTCGCCATTCTGAACTCCGTCCGCCACCGTGCGGGAGTTGCTGATCGAGAGGGTGATCTGGATGGCGGGGTGGAGTTTTTTGAAGGCGCCGATCTGTTGGGGCAGAATATAGGCTCCGGGGATGGTGCTGGCGCCGAGGGCGAGATGTCCGGCCAGGGCACCGCGGTAATCGGCCATGGCCTGGATGGTTTCCTGGCGAAGGCGGAGGATCTTGCGGGCGTATTTGTAGAGAAGCTGGCCTGCCGGGGTGGGCAGCGCTTCACGGCCCAACCGGTCCACCAGCCGTTCTTCGAGCATTTCTTCCAGGCTGCGGATATGTTCGCTCACCGTGGGCTGGGAAAGAAAAATGGCCTCGGCGGCCTTGGTGAAGCTCTTCAGTTCGACAACCTTGCAAAATACTTCCAGGCGGTGCAGGTCCATGGCAACTGATCCTTTGCATTTATATGTTGGATGGCAAGGATCGGTATAACCGATTTGTTTGCCTGTCGCAACGATCTAGCGCTAAGGATGCAGCACCCCTTTCAGATCGTGGCCGGCGGGGAACTGAAAGATCCGGAGGCCGAATTCAGGCACCGCGGCCAGGATATGGTCGAAAATGTCGGCCTGGACCGCCTCGTAATCCGCCCAGGCCTGCTGACGGCTGAAGACATAAATTTCCATGGGCAACCCCTGGGGGGTGGGCTCCAGCTGTCGGACCAGAAAGGTCATGTCCTGCCGGATCTGCGGGTGATGCTTGAGGTA
Source organism: Thiovibrio frasassiensis (assembly GCF_029607905.1). NCBI lineage: Bacteria > Pseudomonadati > Thermodesulfobacteriota > Desulfobulbia > Desulfobulbales > Thiovibrionaceae > Thiovibrio > Thiovibrio frasassiensis. Next base: position 636,570 of record NZ_JAPHEH010000001.1, on the reverse strand, counting down.
GGCGATGATGTAGGCGCGAAGAATGCCGATATTGGTCTGCTGTCTGCCGTTGAGGCGACTGCTGGGATCGGGATGGTGTTCGGCGTTGTAAGCGGCAATTTCTGTTCCCTTGCTGGTGAGGTAGGGGGTCAGCAGCTCGATGTGGGCAAAGCGGCGGAGCATCTCTTCGCTGCAGAACCGGATCGAATTCATGTCCAGCAACAGGGCCCGTTTGATGCGGCGGCCGCCGGATTCGGCCATGCCGCGCCAGTTTTTGAAGCTGTCCGAGACCAAGGCGTAGGTCGGGATGGTGGCGATGGTCTTGTCCCAGTTACGCACCTTGATGGTATTGATGGAGATATCGATCACCTCGCCGTCCGCCCCGTATTTCGGCATCTCAATCCAGTCGCCGACCTGGACCATGTCGTTGGTGGAAAGCTGGATGCTGGCGACAAAGCCGAGCAGGGTATCCTTGAACACCAAGAGCAAGACGGCGGTGAGCCCGCCGAGGACGGTGAGAATGCCCCAGGGAGACTGGCCGGTGGCAATGGCCACGATAAAGATACCGGCCATGATGTAGACGAGAATGGTAACGGCCTGGATGTAGCCCCGGATGGGTTTGGCCCTGTCGGCACCATGCAACCGGTAGATGTCGTGCAGTGCAGAGAGGAAGGCGTCCAGGACCCGGACGCTGATGATGACAAAGAGGATCAGGGCCGCGCGCTTGAAGAGGGTACCGGAAGGGCTTGCCGGCGGGTAGATGAGGTCGCAGGCCAGATAGACCGCCAAGCTGGGGAGCAGATAGGCTGAGCGTTTGAAAAAAAGGCGCTCGACCAGGGTGTCATCCCACTTGCTGCTGCTGCGTTGCGCCGTTCTTTCGAACAGGGGGGCGAGAAAGCGAAGAGCGGCCCAGCCGGTAAGCAGGGCGAGAAGAAGCAGGGCGGCCAGGGCCGCGGAAAATTCCAGAGCCTGGGCAAGACCCTCCGAAAGACCTTGGCTTGTGAGCCAAGATTCAAAGTTGCTCAGCATGGATCCTCCCTAATAGGTATTTCTGTTTGTCCGGCATTGTACTCGAAAAAGAGGGGGTGCGGCGATATTCCTTGAAAATTGGCGGACGGGGTTCAGGGGAGAAAATCGGATTTCTTTCTGGCCGCATTGCTGCGGTGGCTCGGAAGCGTGGCGCAAAGGTGAAAAAAAGATGGAATGTGCGGCAGGTTAGCCATCGGTTTTCTTGGGAAAGTCCGCCTTGGCTTTTGTGCAGCTGTCGGAGCCCGCTGCTGGGTCGTTACACCCCTTGCAGCCGGAGCTGCAGCCCGATTGCTTGCCGGTGAGCTGGCGAAAGATTCTGCGCCCGAGGAAAAAGGCGCAGGCCACTATGATGCAGGAGATAATGATATTTTGCCACATGGCGAATCCTCCGCGCTCTCTGTTTTATCCGGTAAACCCCAGCGCCCGCCCGGCCTGATAGACCAGGGTCGCCAGCAAAAAGGCGAAGACGGTATTGAAACAGATGGAAAAAACTCCCCACTTCCATGAGCCGGACTCCTTGGAGATGCATACCACCGTAACAAAGCAGGGTGCGTAAAACATGATAAAGACGATGAGGGCCAGGGCCACCACCGGGTTCCAGTGCGGATCTCGGGCCAGGGTTTCGCTCAGGGAAGCGTTGGCCTCCGGGTCTGTCTCTCCCAAGGAGTATGCCGTACCCAGGGTGGTGACGATGACCTCCTTGGCCGCAAATCCGCCCACCAAGGCAATGTTGGTCCGCCAGTCAAAGCCGGGCAGCCAGCTGACTGCTTCCATGGCGATGCCGAGCCTGCCGGCGAGAGAATGGCGCAGAGCGCTTCCTGCCCGGGCGGTGTCAAGGGCAGCCAGTTTTGCTTTCAGTTGCGAGGCTTCTTCCGGCTGGACCAAAGAGGCGGCAACCTCCTGGCGCTGGCGGGCGAAATTCTGCTCTTCCGATTGCGGCAGCCCCGGAAAGGTCATCATGGCCCAGATCAGGATGGAGATGGCCAGGATGGTGGTGCCCGCCTTCTTGATATACTGCCAGGTCCGTTCCCAGGTGTGGATGAGCAATCCCCGGAAGGTGGGAAAACGGTAGGGCGGCAGCTCCATGACAAAGGGGGTGGATTCGCCGCGCAAGACGGTGAGCCGCAGGATCTTGGCGGCGGTGAGCGCCACCGCCCAGGCCAGCAGGGTCAAAAGGAACATGAGCGCGGCCTGGTTTTTGGAAAAAAAGGTGGCGGTGAGCAGGGCGAGCACCGGCAGCTTGGCCCCGCAGTTCATGAAGGAAACGGTGAGCAGGGTGGCCAGCCGTTCGCGGGGGGAGCGGAGGGTGCGGGCGGCCATGACCCCGGGCACGGCACACCCCCCGGCAATGCCGCCGGAGACGATGTAGGCCATGACCGAACTGCCGTGCAGCCCGAAGAGGCGGAAGACCCGGTCCATCATGAAGGCGACCCGGGCCAGATAGCCGGAATCTTCGAGGATGGCGATGCCGAAAAACATGAACATGATCAGGGGGACAAAGCCGAGCACCCCGCCCATTCCGTCGATAACCCCGGAGATGAGCATGGATTTCAGGTGGCCGTCCGGCAGGAAGGTGTTGAGGTTGTCACCCAGCCAGCCGAAAAATCCCTCGAGCCAGGAAACGGGCAGCTGGCTGTAGGTGAAGGTGAATTTGTAGAGGCCGAGAAGCACCGCGAGCATGATGAGCGGTCCCATGAACCGATTGGTCAGGATCTTGTCGATCCGGTCGGAGGCATGGAGCCGGTCGATGTCGAATTTATGGGTGATCACCTCCTGGCGGAGCACGGATTTGATATACCCGTAGCGGTGGTCGGCAATGATCGCCTCCGGATAGGTTTCCATGGTCTTGTGCAGGTGTTCACCGACCCGGGTCACAATCTCCTTGAGTTCCGCGTCAACAACCGGGTTGTGGCGATACCCTTTTTCCTGGATCTGGCTGTCTCCTTCCAGGTACTTGAGGGCCAGCCAGCGGGGGGTGTAGTTGTCTGTCATGAAGTCGGAAGTGCTGATTTGCTGCGCCATGGTCTGCAGGGCGAGATCAACGTCTTCGCCGTAGGAGATATGGAGGGGATTCCAGGGCCCGTTTTCGCGGGCCACTTCAAGGGCGGCCTCCATCAGCTCGGGGGTGCCTTTGCCGGAGCGGGCAATGATGGGGACAACCGGGACCTTGAGCAGAGCCGAGAGCCTCTGGGCATCAAGGGTGATGCCGCGATCCCGGGCAACATCGATCATATTGAGGGCGATGATCATGGGGACCCCGAGCTCAAGGAGCTGGGCGGAAAGATAGAGGTTGCGTTCCAGGTTGGAGGCATCGGTGATATTGATGACCACATCGGGTTTTTCCTGTACCAGATAATCGCGGGCCACAACCTCTTCCACCGAATAGGCGGTGAGGGAATAGGTGCCGGGCAGGTCGATGATCGTGGCTACTTCGCCGGTGGGAAAGGTGTACCCCCCCTCTTTCTTTTCCACGGTGACGCCGGGGTAGTTGCCCACATGCTGGCGGGCGCCGGTCAGGGTGTTGAACAGGGTGGTCTTGCCCGCATTTGGATTGCCGGCCAGGGCTATGGTGATGGTTGTTGCCATGTTCTTGCTTCCTTGGGGAAATCAGGCGATTTCCACCTCGATATAGTCTGCCTCGGTGTTGCGCAGAGTCAGGGTGCCGCCCATGATTCGGATCGCCACCGGGTCGTAGAGGGGAGCCCGGCCCATGATGGTGATGCGGGTGCCGGGGACAATGCCCATGTCGCGGATGCGGCGGCCAAGCTCGCCGCCGACCTTAACCGCGGTAATGGTGCCTGACTGGTCTTTCTGCATTTCGCGAAGCAGAACTGTTGGCATGCGTATTCTCCGTGGTGTTTTCGATGTTTTGCTGCTGACGAGGGGCAATAATAAAAAGGTGCGGTTAAGAAGTCAATATTTTTTTTAGGTTGCAGAATAAAATTATGCTTCCCGAACTTTTGGGCCCGGGGGGTGCTGCTTCTGGTAAGGGAGGATTTGCAGCAAAAACCTTTCGGCCCTGTTCTAGATGGCTCTGGGAGTTGGGGCGAGTGTGCCGAGGAAAATGGCTGCGCCCCACGCCTGTATTCTAGGAGTGGGGCGCAGGGCAAGGGGAAAAGAGGGAAATACCCCGGCTCTTGCGCTAGCAGGGGTGGGGTATTTGCCTACTCCCGGGTGTTGCGCATCATGTTGAGGGAGTTGGGGTGGTGCATCTCCACCTCCATTTCAATGGTATGGCAGACCTTGCAGTTTTTATTGGCCCCGATGGGATAGGGGTTGTTTTGGTACTGCCGGGGGCCGAAGTTGTCCCGCTCCCTTTCGTAGGGGTTGGTGGCCGGGTAGATGGCGTGCGGGCTGCCGTGGCAGGTGGCGCAATGGATGCTGCCCGACTCGTCATGGCGATTGCGGTAGAGCCCGCTGCCGTCCTTGGTCCAGACATTAAAGGCGCTGTCCGTCTCCGGCGGGCCATAATTGACATGGCAGGTGAGGCAGTCCGGTTCGTTCAGCCAGGGGGTGCGCGGCTTGATCTCGGCCAGGCTTGGTGCCGTCCGGGGTTTCAGGTGCTGCATCAGCCGGTCCGCCCCCTTCTTGCCCGCCTTTTTCTCGGCCACAAGCAGAGAGAGGGCGTGATCTTCCAGGGTGCCGTGGCAGTTGATGCAGGTTAAGCCGGCATCATTATGGATGCCGCGCAGGCAGAGAGTGCTGCCCTGCGGATTGTTGGGGTGACAGAGACCGCAGGCCTCGGCCCCGCGACCGGTCAGGAAGTTGGCATGCCAGCCGTGGATGGCGGCGGACAGATTGAGGAGTTTTGGCTTGCCCGGAGCATTCAGGGCCGGGTCGGCATGGCAGCTTTGGCAGAGCACCGGTTTCCCGAGCTTGGCCGAGGCGAGAAGGGTGGTTTTATTGAAACGGTCATGGACAGAAAGGAAATCCTTGGTCGGCACCGGCGAGATCCCGGCAACTCCCTTGCTCCAGCCGCCGCCATGGCAGTTGTTGCAGCCCATCTCGGTGGAAACCGGCGCAATCATGCGGGTGGAAGCGAGCAGCCCGTTGGTCCCCTTATCCCTCGCTTCAATGGTGAAGGATGGGTAGGGCATATAGCCGCCCGCATCCGGGTATGGCACCACCGGCACCTTGTCGGCGACAAAAGCCTTGCTTTCCGCATGGGGGGTCATGTTCCCGGCAAGACCGTTATCGCTTAAGCCGATATTGTCCGGTTTGCTGGTGCCGTAAAGGGAAGGGAGGTATTTCCAGAAATCCACCTTATCGGCCGGTTTTTCAAAGCCCGGCTCCACCCGATAGGAGAGGATTACGCCGTCGGTAATAACGGAAGGGATAGGTCCACGTTTGATCAGCTGCGCCTGGAGGGTATTGCCCGGGGGCAGGATGCTGAAATAGCTGTCCGCATCGGTCATGCAGTGCATGCCCAGGGAGTTCCAGGCGAGGAGAATATACTCGGAGGAATCTGGCTCAAAGGGCAAAGGGGGCAGGGGCGGGGTGATGAGTTGTGCCCTGGCTGCAGGCTGTTTCTTGCCCTGCAAACCTTCCACCAGAAAAGTGGCCAGGGCGTTGCGTTCTGCTTCCGTGCCGGGAAAGGGCGGCATGCAGCCGATGAGTTTTCCCTGGCCGCCGATCTCTCCCTCCATGACATAGACCGAAGCATACTTGGCACTCAATTTTCGGATGTCGCGGATGGGCCCGCCGATGGAATGGCAGGAAGCGCAGAAGATGTTGTAGATCTGTCTGCCGACCACCATCCGATTTGCCTCGGTGATATCCTTGCTGACCCACTTGGCCGAAGCGAGGACGCCTTTTTCGGAAACCGCGGCCAGATCCTTGACCAGGATGGAGTTGGCGTAAATATGCCCGGAGATGGTGTACGGTCTGCGGCTGCCCTCCCGGATGTACTCAAAGGAGCCCATGTAGGCAATGCCGAGCAGGAGCAGGAGCACGGCCAGAGCCCGCTTGGCGGTCTGCGGCAGCCGGATGACCATGAGCAACCCGCCAAGAAAGAGAATGGGGGAGCCCCAGACAAAGAAGGTGAGATAGGGAGCCAGGGTGGCGTCGAGGTTGAGCAGCCAACCCTTGGGGCCTTCCGGCAGGCTCTGCACATACCAGTAGGCGGAGGCGAGAAAGAGGAGAAAGGGGGCGAGCAGCCAGGTGGCGCAGTAGCGCACCATGCGTAAGCGAAACCCCTCGTCCTTAATGGCGGTGGAGGTCAGGAAGCCGTAAAGGCCTGCCAGCATGAGGCAGAGGAAGGTGCGGAAGAAAAGGGCCGGCCAGAAGGTGGGGTTGAAGATCCCGTCCCAGAAGTTGCCGGTGGTCAGCCATTTGCCGGGGGTCAGCATGAAGCCGATGATCCCGTTGATGGCAAAAAGGGAGAGCCAGGCAAAGATGAAATAGAGCCAGCCGATGATCAGGTGGCTGCGTCGTTCCATGCGGCCAAAGGTCTGGTAATAGATGAGGATGGCGACGATTTCGCCGAGAAAAAAGAGCCACTCTATGGCCCAGCCGAAAACAAAGTTGTGGATAAGGACCGAGGTTGCGGCCGGGGCGATCAGGGCAATGGTGAACCAGATGCCCACCCCGGTGATGGCACCCAGTACCAGGGTGAGGAGCAGAAAGAACTTGGTGTGTTTGCGGGTATAATCAAGGATCTCCTGGGAGCCTTCCCGGTACCCTTTCATCTCGGTGAGCACGAGAAAGAGGCCGCCGCCGATGGCAAAATGGGAGATGTACACATGCAGGATGGCGATCAGGGCGATGAGCAAGCCGCCACCGGAAAAATCCAACTGCCAGATCGGATAATTCATTAGCGTACCTCCTCGGGCACCCGGGCCGCGAGTTTAAGCATATAGATAATAACCGCAACCCCGATCACCAGTATCGCCAGAAAAAGATACATCGGCGACCACTGCGGCACGACCTGCAGGTCGGCGGGATGAAAGTAGGGGGCCAGATAGGCCTGTCTGGCCAGATCCCGCACCAGCACCATGAAAAGGATCGTTGCGGCCATGGCGACAGTGGCCGGCCAGACCCGCTCCTTGGTGCCATAGTAAAGACAGAACCCGGCCGCGACCAGCGAGGCGATAAAAAGGAGGGTGGGCAGGAGGGCACCGCCGACAAAGAGCTGGTGCACGTTTTTTGGCATGGAAAAAAGGAAGGGGATGCCGGTGCCGATTTCGACCACCGTGGCGTAGGTAAACCATTTCATCCCTGTGCTCAGCCGTTTTGTTGCCCCGGCAGGATCTTTTTTGCCTTGAAAAAAGGCGAGAATCGCCAAGAAAAGTCCGCCTGTCGCCACCGAGGCCACGACAAAGTGGAGGTAGCGGGGGAGCAGGGTCGGCTCAGCCAGATTCAGGAAGGTGCCGTCCGGTCTGTGAAAATACACCTCCCAGCTCTGCGGGGTCTGCATCAGGGTTATATTGTTGACAAAGAGAAAGGCAGTGATCAGCAGAAGCAGGATGCTTGTACCCAGCGTTCGTTTTCGCGAGGCGGAGGGCAGGCCGGAAGCCATTTTATAGAGGTAGGCGCTGTAATAGGCGAGAATGAGCAAGCCGATGATGGAAAGCCAGTACACCCCCATGAGAATGGAACTGGTATAGATGAAATGGCCGTAAAGAACCTGGAGAAAAAGAAGGGGGGCCACCCCGAAGTTCACGGCAAAGGCGATGGTGTATGGCAGTTTGTTCGCGATATCTTGGCAGGGCGGCGGGGCGGTCGATGGGGTCCGCATTTCCCTGAGCATGGCGATTATGGCAGTGCCCAGCATGGCGTTCATGAAGAGAAGATGGGCGAAAAAAGTCAGGATAAGGAAAAACTCAAAAAAGCCCCAGGGGGCCGGGATGGTGTCTGGGGTGGGAATAAGTTGGGCTGGGTCCATGGCGGGTCTCCTTAGGGGTAAACTTCTTTAAGGTATAGCATAAAAAAATGTTTTGAGGAAAAAAACCGAGAGAACAGGGGCATGCCAAGAACAGAAAAAAGATACCGAAGTAAGAAAGAAGATAAAATGAGATAATAGCAGTAATAATGAGATATGAAGAGAAATGTTAAAGGTTTAGTGCTTAATGAAATGATATTTTCTTCTCGCCTTCAGGCTCTAACCGTATGGAATTTTGCGGTTTTTGCCGTTGCCGGCAAAAGGGGCGAAATATCCAGTTTTTAGAGGGTTTCCAGGAGATTTTCTCCCGTTTACCTGGGGTTATGGGCTGTTGAAAACTTGGCAAGCCGGGGGGGGCAAATTCCTTGAGAACGGTTTTGACAGGGGGCATGCTTTTCCTTTAAAAAAACGGGCAGAAATTATCTCAGCGGTCTCAATTCGCTTTAATCGGTTGTTTTTTTGTCAGTGAACCAGGGGAAAAAGATGCTTTGGCAACGAGTTAAGAGTGTTTTGTCGAAGAAAGTATCCGACAGTGATTTCAAGCTGTGGATCGAACCTTTACAATGCGTCCATGACGATGCCCAGAGCGTCGAACTGGCGGGGCCGGACCCGTATTTCTGCTCTTGGGTCAAGGATAACTATCTGGGTGATATTCAGGCCGCCTTGCAGGATGTCGGCTATACCGGCGGGGCGGTGCGCCTTTCCGTGGATACCGCCGGGAATGGGGTGCCGCTCTTGCCGGAACCGGAAAAGAAACAGAGCCAGCTCCGTTTGCCCAGCATGCCGGTGGCGCGCTCCACGGTCCGGACCCTGCACCCGCGTTATACCTTTGACGAATTCATGGTCGGCGAGTCCAACGCCATGGCGTATGCGGCCTGCGAGGCCATGGCCGGCGGCGATTCCGCCTTAAGCCCCTGCCTGTTTATTGAAGCGGGAACGGGCTTGGGCAAAAGCCATCTGACCCATGCGGTGGCTCACTATGTAACGAGCCACTCTCCGGGAACCCGGCTGCATTATGTCACCTCCCAGCAGCTCACCTCGGAAATGGTGCGCAGCATCAAGAATAACACCATGGACCATTTTAAGGAAAAATATCATAACCAGTGTGATGTGCTGCTGATGGAGGATGTGCAATCCCTGGCCGGTCGGACCAAGACCCAGGCCGAGCTTGCCGAGGCCCTTGATGTCCTGATGGATTGCGGCAAAAGGGTGATCTTCACCGGGGCCGTTTCCCCGCGCAATATCCCGGACATCGATGACGGCGTGCGTTCCCGGCTCTCCTCCGGGCTGATTACCACCATCAACCCGCCGGACCGGCGGACCCGTTGCCTGATCATTGAGCGTAAGGCCCGCAACAACAAACTAACGCTCTCCGGGGAGATCATCGAGTTTCTGGCCGACCGGATCCAGGGCGATATCCGTCGGGTGGAAAGCGCCATCATCGGCCTGAAGGCCAAGGCCTCCCTGCATAAAACCATGCCCGACCTGGACATGGTCAAGGAGATCGTCGCCGGGATCATCGGGCAGCGGCAGGAGTTGTCCTCCGTCTTGATCCGTAATTTCGTGGCCGGCCAGTTTGATGTCTCCATCGAAGAGATGCAGTCCAAGGCGAGGAAAAAGACCATCGCCTTTCCGCGGCAGGTTTCCATGTATCTGGCCAGAAAGCTCACCGAAGAGGCCCTGTCCGAGATCGGCAAGGCATTCAACCGGGATCATTCCACGGTGGTGCATTCCATCCGGGTTATTACCGAAGCCATTGTCCGCAGCGGCAGTATTCGGGGGCAGGTTGAACATCTGGCGGAACGTTTGCAAAATCAGGGGTAAGGCAGCAAAGGGTCTGCGGATGCCGCGGGGGCGGCGTCTGAGCACATGTGGACAAGGGGGGGGGATATGCGAACGATCTGTTGTGTCTGTCGCAGGGTGAAGTGTCAGGGGGATTGGCTTGAGCAGATGGTCGAGTCCGAGGTCCGGGTCTCCCATGGCTTCTGTCCGGAGTGCTTCGACAAAACCATGGCCCAGACCCGTGCCTGGCCAGCCGAGCAAGCAGCCCAGTCCATGCTGAAGCCGTCGTAACAGGGATTTCTTTCCTGGCTGCTTAAAAATAAACCGGCCGGACCTCGGCCTGTTGTTGTTTGTCGCTCGCCCGGTGCAATATTCTGTCGGCCACTGTCTTGGCCGTCTTCATCATGTCGTTCATGCCGATGCCTTCCCAGCCGAAGCCGCAGAGATGTAAGCCGTCCAATCGTTGTTCCAGGGAATCCTTCCAGGCCAGCAGCGCGGGATAGCCCATCTCCAGCTGGGGGATGGCACTGGGGCCGCGGAGCACCCGGCTGAAGCAGGGGGGCTCGGGCAGAGGGAGGAGTTGGCGGAGATCATCATAGATTCGGCCGACCAAGACCTCGTCGGAGAGCTCCAGCCGTTCGGGATGGCGGCGGCCTCCGACCAGGGCTTCCAGCAGCACCTTCCCTTGGGGCGCTCTTCCCGGAAACATGTGGGTGGAAAAAAGTGCGCCCATGGCGAAGCGCTTTTCCCGTTCCGGGGCCAGATAGCCGAAGCCAAAGGGCACCTGCGCCGTGTCGGAAAAGCCCAGGGCCACCGTGGCGATGCTGGCCGTGGGGAGAGCGGCCAGGGGCGGGGCATGGGCTGCCAACAGCGCAAGGGCGGCATTGACCGGCAGGGCGAGAATGACGGTGGCTGCCCGATGGGTTTTCGTCTCGGTCTGGATCTCCCAGGCGTCATCTTGGCGGGTGATTGCCCGTACCGGCTGGTGATAGAGGATGTTCGCTCCTGTTGCCAGGGTGGTGATGAGCTGTTCCATCCCCAGGGGAAAGCTGGTCATGGCCGGCAGTGTCCCTGCCCCTGCCCCCTTTTTTTTCTGCAGCAGCCCTTTGAGCACCGAGCCCGCTTCTTTTTCCAGGGCGCGCACCCCCGGCATCACGCCATCGATACTGAGGCGCTCATAATCCCCGGCAAAGGTGCCGGTGATTGCCGCATCCACCAGGGGCAAAACCTCTGGGCCGAAGCGGTATGCTGCCCATTGTCCGACGCTTTGCTCTTCGAGACGCGGCTTTTTGAAAAGATCGCCCAACAGCCGTAATTTTCCCAGCGGAGATAAGAGCGGGGTCGTCAGCAATGCCTGCGGTTTCTGCGGCAGTTGCACCAGGCGTCCCCCGTGGCAGACATAGCGGACAAAGCTGCCGAGGGGGGCTTTTTGGGCAATGCGCTCCAGGCCGGTTTCGCGGAGCAGGGCGCGGCTGGCGGGGTTGTTGTCCAGGAAGCCATGCGGCCCCCATTCGGCCAGATACCCTTCTTCCCGAAAAGAGCGCACTGCGCCGCCCGGGCGATCATCCTGTTCAAGAATGAGGATATCCTGGTCCGGCACGCTTTGGCCCAGGAAATGGGCGGCGCTCAAACCGGAAAGGCCCGCGCCGACAATGATTATTTCGTGTATTTCAGGCATGGCGTGTGTGTCCGGGGCTGAAGGGCTCGGCGGCGACCGTGATAAATTTCCGGTCTGCCAAGGGTGCTGGCAGGTTTCCCTCTTCAGGGATATCATTATATATGGTATAAGGGATTTTACCCGATATTGTCCGGGGCCGTAACGAAAAAAGCGCAACAGCAAGGGCGGTTCGCTGAAAGTGGAGCGGCCTTTTTCTCAATGGGGCCAAAGAATAAGCATGCAGCCCGCAGATGCCAAATCGATGAAGGTTCTCATCCTCTATTATTCGTTCAGCGCCCAGACCAGCGGCCTTGTGCACCGGTTGGGCGCCGGTCTTGAGGCGCAGGGGGTGGAGGTGGTCTGTGAACGGCTCCAGCCCCTCGAGCCCCGTCATTTTCCCATCGGCACCGTGGTGGCCACCCTGGTCATGATGCTCACCACTTTTTTGCGGGGGAGGATTCCCATCCAGCCCCTGCCTGCCAGCTGCTGGGAACATTATGATCTGATTGTTCTCGCCGGTCCCACCTGGTCCTATAATCCCAGCGGCCCGGTCCTCTCCTTGCTGGACCGGGATGGGGCAAGGCTTTTTGCCGGCCAGCAGGTCCTGCCGCTGATTTCCTGCCGGGGCTATTGGCGGATGCATTGGCTGGGATTGCGTTTCCAGCTACAGCGTTTAGGGGCCGTGGTGGTCAACCGCATGGTTTTTGCCCATCCCACCAAGGAGCCTTGGCGGACCATCGGGGTATTTCTCAAGCTTGCCGGTCGGGTGCCGGAGCGGTCCGGATGGCTCGCGCGATATTATCCGCGTTATGGGCACAGCCGGGAGCAGCAGGAAGAAGCCTTCGCCTTTGGCGCGGCCATCGGCCAAGCCCTGAAGCGGGGACACTCCTTGGCGGAGCTTGCTCTTATTTCCGGCCGGGCCGGTCAGCCCGGAGCATGATCGGCGTGTCGCCCCTCAGTATTCGATACCCTTCTGGCCCTTGATCCCTTTCTGGTAGGGATGTTTTATGGCGCACATCTCGGTAACCAGGTCCGCATAGGCGATGAGCCCCGGGCTGGCATCGCGGCCGGTGATAACCAGATGCAGCCGTTTGGGTCGCGCCTGGAACAGGGCGAGGATCTCCTCTTCCGGAACAAGGGAGTAGGTGATCAGGTAGGTGAGTTCGTCGAGGACGATCAGGTCGTAACCATCGCTGACAATTTTTTCCCTGGCCAGCTGCCAGCCAGCCAGGGCCGCCTTTCTGACGGTCTCCTTGTCCTGCTGCCAGGTAAAGCCGGTGCCGGCGAGATGCAATTCAATCTGGTCGGGAAAGGCGGTGGTGATGGCTTTCGCCTCGCCGGTTGTTGTCTTCCCTTTGATGAACTGAATGATGCAGACCTTTAATCCCTGGCCTGCCGCCCGCACTGCCTGCCCGAAAGCCGCCGTGCTTTTCCCCTTGCCGTGTCCCGTATTGATGATAACCAAGCCCTGTATCGCCATCTGTGCCCTCACGGAGTCACGGAGCTCTGCCCTGCTTCCGGGAAGAGGGTGGATGAGGAATACTGGCTGGTGCGGAATTTTTCCATCTGGCCAAGGTAAAAGTCCTGGTGCATCCTTGCCCTGGCAAGCGCTTCTGTTTCAAGGGCCAGCGCTTCCTGCAGATTGCCATTTGCCCAGTGCGCCGTGGCCAGGGTATCGAGCACCATCGGAGTTTTTTCTTTGGCGGCGGCTTTCTCCGCGAGGGGCAAGGCTCTTGCCGGGTTGCGCAACGCAGGGTCCTGGGCTGTGAGGAGGAGCCAGGCCAGATTGTTCAGGGCTTCGGTATTGGCAGGATCAAGGCGAAGCGCTTGCTCATAAGATGTGCGGGCAGCATGTTCTTGATTGCGGGTGTATTGCAGATCTCCCAGTACCTGAAACCAGAGGGACTTATCGGGCTGTTCGCGGATTTTTTGTCGGATCAGGGCCTCGGCGAATCTGGCCTTGGGGGTTTCGCCCAGAAGGTCTTGGGGCATGCGCCAGGCCGCAAAGCCGCCGGCCAGGATCACTATGGTGTAGCAGAGCAAGGCCAGGTGAACCTTGCGGTGATGGCGGGCTATCTCGGCGGGATTTTTTTCGCAGCGGTGCAAGTAGTCGATGCGCTGTCCCAGGCCGAAATGGTGCCAGCTGGGTAAGTCCCGGATGTTGCCGCTGAGCAGGGCGATCTTTTCAAAGACCCGGATCAGGGGGGAGGCGTGTCCCATGGCGGCCATGGCATGGAGGTCCGCCTGTCGTTCAAAGTTGCGCATGAAAAAGCCAAAGACGAAACGGAAATAGCCGAGCATCAGGGCAAAAAGAATGGCGGCGCTCGCCAAAGCGAGGATGGTTTCCGGAGATTTCCCGCTCAGCGGGATGAGCCGGTAAAACAGCTCCGAGCTGAGCAGGAGCAAAATGATTGGGGCGCCGCTCACCTGGGTCAGCAGACCAAAGCCGAGAAAAAGAAAGAGGTAGAGCTGGAGATGGAAGTGTTTGACATGTCCCAGTTCATGGGCCATGACCGCTTCCATCTCTTCCGGGGTTGTGGATTCGAGCAGGGCAGGGGTAACCAGGAGGTAACGGAAACGGCGGTTGAGGCCGATGACCCCGGCGGTCAGCATGCGGCCCTCAAAGAGCGGCCAAAGCAGAATGTCGGCAAAGCGCAATTGCTGGCTGCGGCAGAAATCTTCGATGCGCTGCCGTGCTGGGCCCGGCGGGAGCGGGGTGCAGCGCCAGAGGCGGACAATGGCCAGGGGGAGAAAAAAGATCAGGCCGAAGAGAGAGAGCAGCATCAGGATGGGCTCGCCCCAGGGAGAGGCCAGAAATTCTTGCATCTGGGGAAAGGGGGCAAGCTGGAGCAGATCGAAAAAAATGGAGATGATGAGCCAGGGCAGAAGGATGGCGAGATTGATCTTGAGGTTTGCCGCCACAAATGAGCGGGCGGTAAGGGCTCTGCTGAAAATTTCCTTGTAGCTGGGAAGCGCTGCCAGCCAGAGGAGGCAGAGATAACCGAAAAAGACCATGATCCCGGCGAGGTGGCCAAGGATCGGGAGCTCTTTGGTGAGCGGCAGGAGACTCAGGTAGTAGCCCCCTTCCAGCAGGAAGATGTCCACCGCCAGAAAAACAATGGCCAGGATGGAGAGGCGCTGTTCCGCAGCGAGATAGCGGGCTGCGGTGTTGTCGGGATTGCGCCGGAAGAAATAACGGGCCAACTGGCTGAAAAGAACCCCTTTGGCACAAAAAAGCAAAAGGACTACGGGCCATGGGATCTGGGGCTGCTCTGGAACCCCTCCGGTGGTAAGAATCAGGATGACGACCAAAAGGTAGATGAGATTATTATACATTGGGGCTAATTCTGGGCTCGGGCGGAAGGAAGCGGCTTGGGAGTAGTAGACTGGGAGCGTGGTGCCATTGTGCCGGGATAAAGAGCATCAGCGGCGGAACGCAGATCCGTGCATCTGGCCGGAGATTTTGGCGTTGTGCTCTTGATATTGCTTGAGCAGGGCGCGCAATTCATTGGGGTCCAGAATCTGTTTTTCAAGAAAGAATTCCCCGAATTTTTTTTGCAGCCGTTTCTGGTGCGTGACAAGCATCCGGAGCTGCGGCTCGGAAAGAAAGCCGAGGTCCATGGCGGTCTGGCCAAAGGGTTGCAATATGGGACGGTTGCGGAGGATATGGACCACATCGGTTTCATTGAGCAGGCCGAAACGCTGGCCGATTTCTCCCAACCTCGGTCGTTCCGTGCGTTGCCAGATAAGGGCCTGGATGATGGTCCGCCAGTTGATCAGGCCGGAATAGTACAGAAAATGGCCAAGAAGCAACCGCCGGTTCGGCAGGGGTCCCTGGTAGAGGCTTTCCGTATCCCAGAAAGCAG
Source organism: Thiovibrio frasassiensis (assembly GCF_029607905.1). NCBI lineage: Bacteria > Pseudomonadati > Thermodesulfobacteriota > Desulfobulbia > Desulfobulbales > Thiovibrionaceae > Thiovibrio > Thiovibrio frasassiensis. Next base: position 621,377 of record NZ_JAPHEH010000001.1, on the reverse strand, counting down.
AAGGCTGGCTGGAGCTGTTGTGAAAACTCCCCTTTGTCTGGCTGCCATCTTTTGCCTCCTGGCGGGGGCCGGAGGCGGTATGCTTCGCTTTTGCCTGCTGGGGTCTGGCCGGCGCCGGCCGGGAGGGCTGCCTCCGCGGTTGCGCTTGGGGGGCAGGGGGAGGCAGGCAGTAGCCTTTTTCCTTGGCGTCAAGAAAGGTGATCAGATTTTCATACGCCTCTTGCACGGAATGAAACAGATCGTGACGTTGCCGGCGTATCCGTTCATTTTCGAGAGCGGCCCGGTCGGGATGGGTTTCCATGGCCCGCTTGCGGTAGGCGCTTTTAATGCCGGAGAGCTGGAGATAGTCGAGAAATTCGCGGGAGATGGTGAGCTCCGGGCCAAAGATGATCTCGCAGGAGCGAAAGAGGTCTTTTTCAGCGGCAACTGTTTCCATGGCGGGCTTCTACTCCCTGGAGGTTAGAGTGAAAAAGGAAAATCGAACAGGCATGCGCTCGGGCTGGCGAAAGGCGGGATTTTTCGTCAGCGGCTCCACAGAAAAAAAATATGCAACCGTGTAAGTCTTATGCAATGATATGGCCCGGTTATGATAAGATACCCTCGCAAGGGATGAGTATCTGTCGGTTGCTAGATAATTAACATTATTATGTAGCAGATAACATCTTATTTTTTAACATTTTTTATTCGTATATCCATGAAATTCTGAGGGGAATGGGGATTTTTTTTATGGAGCAGTCAGCCGAATCTGGAAAGCAACACGATGCATCGCTCTATTTTTCTCGTGATTTCAACAAGATGGCTTCTTTTGCGGAGCTTGGGGCGCTTGCCAGGGCACCCTATGACCTGACGGCGCCAGACGCCTTATCTCCTGCGAGAATCCGCCGCTATCGCACCCATGCTGCCGGGTTTGATCTCTTGTATTCCACCCAACGGGTGGACGAACCGGTCCTCGCGGCCCTGCAAAAGCTCGCAGAAGAGAGCGGGGCGGTGGCGCAGTTTCGGCTGATGAAAAAGGGTGCGGTGCTGAACCGGATCGAGGGCTACGCCAGCGAGGAGCGCCAGGTGCTGCACACTGCCTGCCGTGATATCTTTGCCCCAGGCAGTCAGGCGCCTGAGGCGACGGAGCAGGCCAAGGGTGAGTTGGTAAAGCTGGCTGATTTCTTGACGGCCCTGGAAGCGGGAAGCATTGTCAATGCGGCCGGGGAGGTGTTTACTGACCTGATCCAGGTGGGGATCGGCGGGTCCGACCTCGGACCCCGGGCCTTGTATCTGGCCCTGGCCGCTTATAAATTTCCGGGGCGGCGGGTGCATTTCATCAGCAATGTGGACCCGGATGATGCGGCCGCCACCTTGAGCGGTCTTGATCTGTCCAGAACCTTGGTGAATGTGGTGTCGAAAAGCGGTTCCACCCTCGAAACCATGACCAACGAAGCGCTGGTGCGCAAGGCTTTTTCCGAAGCCGGGCTGGAGCCGGAGCGTCATTTCCTTGCGGTTACCGGCAAGGGGTCGCCCATGGACAATCCCGCCCGGTATCTCCGCTCTTTTTATATGTTCGACTCCATCGGCGGGCGCTACAGCGCCACCTCCATGGTTGGCGCTGTGATGCTCGGGTTTGCTTTGGGATACCCGCAGCTTCTCGAGATCCTCCGGGGAGCGCAGGCCATGGATCTGGCGGCGGAAGAAGAGGACATCCTCTGCAATCCCCCCCTGCTCCTGGCCCTGCTGGGCATCTGGAACCATAGCTTCCTCGGGAGCGAAACCCTTGCCATCCTGCCGTACAGTCAGGCGCTTGTTCGTTTTACCGCGCATCTCCAGCAATGCGACATGGAAAGCAACGGCAAGTCCGTGACCAGGCAGGGCAAGCCCCTTGCCTGGAAGAGCGGCCCCATCATCTGGGGCGAACCGGGGACCAATGGCCAGCATGCCTTTTACCAGTTGATCCATCAAGGGACCGCCATTGTTCCCGTCGAGTTCATTGGCTTTCGCACGAGCCAACATGGCTCCGACCTGATGATCGAGCAGACCACCTCCCAGGAAAAATTGGTGGCCAACCTCTTGGCTCAAGCCCTTGCCCTGGCCACCGGCCAGCCGGAGGACAACCCCAACCGGCGTTTCCCCGGAAATCGTCCCAGTTCCCTGCTTCTGGCTGACCGTTTGACCCCCTACACCATGGGCGCTCTTCTGGCGCTCTATGAGGCCAAGGTGGTCTTTCAGGGATTTATCTGGAATATCAACTCCTTTGACCAGGAAGGCGTGCAATTGGGGAAACGACTGGCCACCCGGTTGCTGGCCCATTATGCCGGCCGGCGGCAGGATCCGGGGTACAGTGGCGAAGAGAGTGATGCTCTTGGCTGGGCCTTGCTCGGGGCCGCAGGAATGCTGAGCCCCGAGCGGGGATAAAGTCGGCCCGGCTGTTGTTACGATGTTTGCCCTTTATTGATCAGCTTATTGAGGGAAAAAATACATGTCTTTGTTGCGACAATGGAAAGCCACCTTGACCGTGCTGGGAACAATTCTCTGTCTGGCCGGGATGTTTTTGTTTTGGGGGATCCGGTCTCGGCACAATGATTTTGAAACGCGGATTGGAGCCGAGCAGCACCATGTGCAGGCGCTTATTGATCTGACAACCAAGCAGACCTTCCTCCCTTATCGGTTAAGGCTCCATAGTATACTGACCACCCGTCCCCAAATGGTTGCCGCATTTGCCAAAGGCGACCGGGCCGGGCTGTTGGCCCAATGTCTCCCCCTCTACGAGGTCTTGCGGCAAGAACGGCTCTCCCTTGTCAATTTTCATTTTTATACCCCGGATAACCGCTCTTTCTTGCGGGTGCACCAGCCAGAGCACTATGGTGATGATCTTGCCTCCCGGCCTATGGTTGTTGAGGTAAACAGTAGGCACAAGCCGTTGGCTGGCTACGAAACAGGCCGAGGCGGTTTTTTGTACCGGATCATCCAGCCTGTCTTTGATGGCGAGACCTACCTTGGCGCCGCTGAATTCGGCTTCAAGGCAGACCGTCTTGTGGAACGGGCGGGGGCGCTGGACTCGGTGCATGGGGCGGAGATGGCCCTGCTCTTTGACCGGGTTCGCTGGCAAGGGCTGGAGCATGAGTCATCCCCTTCGGTGCAGGATCTGGGGGACCAGGTCCTGGTGCAGTGCTGTGATAATGTTTTCCGCCGTCTGCCGGCCGATTTTCGCTTCCCGGAAGGAAGTCTCGTCCCGCAACAAATCCAAGGGCGCTGGTATGTCTTTGATACCAGCCTGGCCCTTCAGGATTTCAAGGGAGAGACCGCAGCCCGGGTTGCCCTGGCCATTGAGGTGACCCGGTTTGTTAAGGGGTTCAACGATTTTGTGTGGGTCAGCATCATCTTGACCCTGGTGGTTGTGCTCATAGCCTTTCTCTCCCTCTATTTCACCTTTTCGCTTATGCACCGGGAGCTGCGGGCAACCAATCTGTCTCTTTCTTCTTCCAAGGCCGAACTTGACAGGAGTTTTGCGGAGTTGGAAAAATACCGGCATAATCTTGAGGGGCTCATTGTCGAACGGACAGTGGATCTGGCCAAGATCAATGAGGATCTGAATCAGGAGATTCTTGAACGGACGCGCATCGAAGAAAATCTGCGACGCAGTGAAAAAAGCCTGGCCAAGGCCCAGAATATTGCCCGCCTCGGCTATTGGGAATGGGATGTGCTCAAAAACAATCTCGTCTGTTCGGAGCAGACCTATCGGCTCTTTGGGGTGGGCAAGAGGGAGAGAACCTATAGCTTCGAAGGTTTTTTCCAGTATGTTCATCCCGAAGACCAACCCCATTTGCAGGTTTGGTTGAATACCTTACTGGCAGGCGATTTCTTTGGAAACACGGAATTTCGTATAGTCCGGCCGGATGGGGTTGAGCGGAACATCCACACCGAAGCCGAGGTCAAGCGGGATGAAAGCGGCCGGGCCGTTCAGCTCATGGGGATAGTGCAGGATATCACCGAGGCGAAGCATGCGACCCGGCAGTTGGTGCTCTCGGACAATGTCTTTGAAAACAGCATCGAAGGGATTGTGATCACCGATGCCGAGGGCGTTATCCAGCGGATAAACCGGGCCTTCTCGGAGATCACCGGCTACGGGGAGCAGGAGGTGATCGGTCAGAACCCCAGGGTTTTGAAGTCGGAGCGCCACGAGGACGAATTTTTTACCGGGATGTGGCGCGCTTTGGTGGAACAGGGACAGTGGCAGGGGGAGATCTGGAACCGGCGCAAGGACGGGGAGATCTATCCCCAGTGGTTGACCATCACCTCCATTCGGGACACCTACGGCACCATCGTTAATTATGTCGGCGTGTTTCATGATATGACCGAAATCAAGATGCACGAAGAACAATTGCGCTATCAGGCCCACCACGATGCCCTGACCGGCCTGCCCAACCGGGTGTTGTTCCATGACCGGCTCGGCGTGGCCATGGCCCACGCCCGGCGGGATGCAAACAAGGTGGCGGTTTTGTTTCTCGATCTGGACAATTTCAAGCGGATCAACGACAGCCTGGGGCACACGGTGGGCGATCTCTTGCTCAAGGAGGTCGCGGTTCGGCTTGGTCATTGCCTGCGGGAGAGTGACAGCGTGGCTCGCTACGGTGGGGATGAGTTCATCGTCCTTTTGGAGGGAGTGGAGCAGGAGGAGGATGTGCTGCTGGCCGCGCAAAGAATTATTGATGGCTTGGCTCCGGTGGTCAGCCTCCAGGGGCAGGATTTCTATCTTACCGTTAGTCTGGGTATTGCCTTTTACCCGGAGGACGGGCAGGATCAAGATACCCTGATCAAGAATGCCGATACCGCCATGTACCGCGCCAAGGAAAGCGGCAAGAATACCTATCGGGTTTTCACCCCGGCCATGAACAAGCGGGTAACCGAATGGCTGGCGGTGGAAAACAGCCTGCGCAAGGCCGTGGATCTTCAGGAGTTTTTTCTTCATTACCAGCCCAAGGTGGATCTGGGCACGGGCAGGATTGTCGGGGTGGAGGCTCTTATCCGCTGGCGCCGCGAGGACGGAGAGATAGTCAGTCCGGTGGATTTTATTCCCATGGCCGAAGATACCGGACTCATCGTGGAGATCGGCGACTGGGTCTTTGCCCAGGCCTGTGCCGATCTGGGGGAAATCCTGGGAATGGGCTACGGGATCAAGATGTCGGTGAATCTTTCTCCCCGTCAGTTTCGGCAGAAGGACTTGGTGGGCAAGATCCGGGAGACTCTGGAGCAGGCCGGGATCGCACCGGAGGGTCTGATCTTTGAGATTACCGAGGGCTCGGTCATGGAAAATGAAGGGAAGGCTCTTGCTCTGCTCGGCGGGTTGCGGGAAATAGGGGCAGGGATATCCATCGATGATTTCGGCACCGGCTACTCCTCCCTCTATTACCTCAAGCAACTGCCCATCGGCGAATTGAAGATCGACCGGAGATTTGTCAAGGATATCATGGGCCGGGGTGATAACGTGGCCATTGTCGTGGCCATTATCGCCATGGCCAAGAGTCTGAAAATGCGGGTGGTGGCCGAGGGCGTGGAGACGGTGGAGCAACTGCAGTTTCTCCGCCGGCACGGCTGTGATGAGATGCAGGGATTTCTCTTCAGCAAGCCGGTGGCCAAGGAGGCATTGCTGGAGATGCTTGCCCTTGGCGTGCAGCTTGATGCGGCGGTGTATCGCAAGAGCCAGCAGCAGCCCCTGCCCTTTGCCGAAACGGCGGGGAAGCAGGAGGGCGCTGTTCAAGCCGTATCGCCTTAGCGGTAGAGCAGTTCAAACCGTTCCCAAAAATCCGGGAATGATTTTACCACGCATCCTTCTTCCCGGATGCGGACCCCGGGCACCATCAAGCCGGCGACCGCAAAGCTCATGGCGATGCGGTGGTCGTTGTAGGTCTCAATCTCCGCACCATGCAGGGGGGAGCCTTCCGTTTTTCCTTCGATGATCATGGTGTCCGCTCGTTCTTCTGTCCTGACCCCCAACTTGGCTAGTTCCGTAACCATGACATGGAGGCGGTCGCATTCCTTGATCCGCAAATGGGCGATATTTTTGATTACCGTCCTTCCCTTGGCGAAACTGGCAACCACCGCCAGGGTCGGGACCACGTCCGGGCAGTCGCCCATGTCCACCTCCACTCCGCGCAGATCCTGGGTGCCGCGTACGGTGATGCCGGCAGCGGTTCGCTCCACCGCGCAGCCCATCCGGGCAAGGATATCAACGAGGACCGCATCCCCCTGCAGGGACGGGGAGGGCACGTTGGCCACCGTCACCCTCCCGCCGGTTACCGCGGCGGCCGCCCAGAAATAGGAAGCGCTGGAGGCATCGCCTTCCACCGCATATTCTCCGGCCCGGTAGCACCCCTGGGGGATAATAAAATGATTGAGCTCGGGGTTGGCGGTTACCGCAATGCCGAAATCCCGCATCACGGCCAGGGTCATGGTGACATAGGGTTTGGACAAGACCTCTCCGGCCACCATGAGTTCGGCGGGTTGTTCGGCGTAGGGCGCGACCAGCAGCAGGGAGGAGAGATACTGGCTGCTTTTTCCCTCCGGCAGCAGGGTCTTGCCGCCCTTGATCCCGTTGGCCGCGATGGCAACCGGCGGGCAGCCCGTATCCTGGACGCTGCGGATAGCGACCCCCCAGCCGGACAGCGCTTCCATCAGGGGCTTGATCGGCCGCTCGTGCATCCGGGTGTCGCCGTTGATGGTGAAGTCGCCGTGGCCCAGTGCCGCCACCGAGGTGAGAAAGCGGGTGGCGGTGCCGTTGTTGCCCAGGAATATCTCCTGGCTTGGCGTGGCGATTGTCCCGCCCAAGCCCAAGACCCGCCATTGTTCCCGGCCGGGTTCGACAACGATGCCCATGGCCGCCAGGGCCTGCGAGGTGTATTCGGTGTCCTCGCTGGCCAGGGGGTAGTGCAGGATGCTTTCCCCGTTGGCCAGGGCCGCGGCAATGAGCGCCCGCTGGGTCAGGCTTTTTGAGCCGGGCACGGTGAGGGTGGTGTCGGTGGTGGCAAGGGGGCGGATTTCTTTCATGGTTTGGGATCGTTATGGGTTGTAGCCTAAGCTGGTGAGCAGGCTCTGGCGCATCACTGCCACCGGGGCCTGCCGGCCGGTCCAGAGTTCAAACTGGGCCGCGCCTTGATAGAGCAGCATGGCAAGGCCGTCGATGGTCTGGCAGCCGGCCTGCTTGGCCGCTTGCAACAAACGGGTTTCCAAGGGGGCATAGACGATGTCCATGACCACCTTGAAGTTGATCAGAGCTTCGCTGACGATGGGCAGTTGTTCTTGCTGCGGGGCCATCCCCAGGGAAGTGGCGTTTACCAGGATATTACCTGTGGCCCCGGCCGCGTCGGCCAGGGGCAGCCAGGGGCAGCCGAGGAGTGCGGCCAGTCCCTGGCCTTTTTCCGGGGTCCGGCTGGCAATGGTGATGGAGGCCCCGGCTTCCAGCAGGCCAAACCCGATGGCCCGGGCCGAGCCGCCGGCACCGAGAAGCAGGACCGAAGCGCCCTTGAGGGGGATCTTTTCGCTCAAAGCCCGGTTGGCCCCGAGCCAGTCGGTGTTTGCCCCGTGGATGGCACCTTGGTCGATGAGCAGGGTGTTCACCGCCCCGATTTTTTCGGCGACCGGATCGATGGAATCGAGATACTGCATCACCGCTTGCTTGTGGGGGATGGTGACGCTGACCCCCTTGATGCCAAGGGCGCGGAAGCCGGTCATGGCCTGGGCCACATCCTGCACAACAAAGGGGAGATATGCCTTGTTGAGGCCCAGAGCGGCAAAGGCGCTATTGTGCATGGCCGGGCTCAGGCTGTGGGAAACCGGGTTGCCCATGATCCCGTAAAGTTCGGTGGCGCCGTTAATCGCCATGGCCAAGTTCCGTGAAGATCCGGCGCAGGGATGAGGCGGGCAATTGGCCGGGCGCGGTGGCCGGACCGTTATCCGGGGCGGCGTAGGTCATATAGCCGCCGAGATCGGTACTGGCCACCCGGCTGATCATGCCGGCGGGGCCCATGCAGAAGGCGATGAGGGGAAAACCCAGTTCGGCGGCCTGTTCCTGCAGGGCGAGGACCCGAAACACGTCCTGGAAGCAACGGGCGGTGGTGACAATCTTGCCGATATCAGCGCCGCTCCGGCATTGCCGCTGGAAGATCTCGGTCAGGGCCTGGCGGGAGGCGGTACACTTGAAATCATGCCAGGAGACAATGGACTTACAGTTGTTTGCCCGGGCAGCAGCGATGAGTTCCGTGGCCAGGGTGGGCTCGGCGTTGAGTTCGATGTCAACATAGGCAGCCCCGGCTTCCGCCGCCTTTTTGAGCAGGTCGATGCGCTCCGGTTCCCCGGCCGCGCAGTTGCCGCCTTCCCAGGTGGGGCGGTTGGTGAACAACAGGGGTTTGTTGATCCCTTGCAGGAAAGCAGGGATCTCCGGGTGTGTCATGCTGTCCAACCGGATTTCGAGGACATCGGCAACCGGTTCCGCTTCTTTGGCCAGGGCCAGCGCTTCAGCCGGGGTGGCTGCGGCGATCGAGACACAGAGGCGGCGCACTGCATTGGTTGTGGTATTCAACATGGGGTTGCTCCGCGGAAAAAGGCTGAAAGAATCGATAAAATAGCGCACAATAATTTATAGAATAATGCAACGCAAAACTATTCCATCGTGGATCGCTTGTCAACATGCTTGAGCAGGGTGCGGTTGCCGGGGGGGGTATGTACCGATTGTTTGCGGCCATTGATCTGCCGCCGGATATCGCGGCCCAAGTCCAGGCTCTCTGCCTTGGCTTGAATGGGGCCAGGTGGGTGCAAGGGGAACAGATGCACCTGACCCTGCGCTTTATCGGCGAGGTGGACGGCGGAATCTTCCGGGATATCAAGGAGGGGCTCGCTACCATCAAGGCCCCTCCTTTTTCTCTGCAGGTCAAGGGACTGGGGTTTTTCCCGCCCCGGAAACCGCCCAGGGTGCTCTGGGCCGGGGTTACCCCGGTGGAGCAGGTAAGCGGGCTGCGCAACAGGATAGAAAACGTTCTTGTCGGCATGGGGCTTGAGCCGGAGGGCCGCAAGTATTCTCCGCACATCACCCTCGCCAGATTGCGCGACACCCCGCTTGCCGGCCTGAATCGTTTCCTGGCCGGAAATGGCCTCTTTGCCACCCCGGAGTTTGCGGTTTCGGAATTTCATCTCTATGCCAGCGAACTGACTGCCAAGGGCGCCTTTCATACCAGAGTGGCGTCTTATCCCCTGCGGTAACTGCCCAGCCGTACCACATCCGCTTCGCAGTCTCGCGGTGCTCGCTGAGTTGTCATCGGCCTGCTCATGTGCAACAGCACACTTCGCAGGCCTTTTCCTTGCATCTGCGGCAGCAGCGAAGCGGCGCTGCTGAACCGTTACAGTCTGTTTTATGAGCGTGGCTGGCCCGTTATCATCAGCACCACGGCGTGGGCGCTGATCCCTTCCTCCCGTCCGGCGTAGCCCATCTGTTCCGTGGTGGAGGCCTTGAGGTTGATGGCCTCGGGCGCCACCCGGCAGGCTTCGGCCAAAATCTTCTGCATGGCCGGAAAATGGGGGGCGAGTTTGGGCCGTTCGGCCACCACGGTGATGTCACCGTTGGCCAGGCGGAAATGTTTTGCCGCGGCCAGTTCGACCACATGCGCAAGCAGTTTGATGCTGGAGATCCCCTTGTACTGCGGGTCGCTGTCCGGGAAATGGCGGCCGATGTCGCCCGCGCCAATGGCGCCCAGAATGGCGTCGCACAGGGCATGGGTGAGGACATCGGCGTCGGAGTGGCCCAATAGTCCCAGTTCGTGGGGGATTTCCATGCCGCCCAGGACCAGAGGCCTGCCCGCGACCAAGCGGTGGGCGTCAAAGCCATGGCCGATCCGTATTTCCGAGGGGGATTGTTTCTGCATGAGGATACCCTCCGCCATGGGCAGATCATCCGGGCGGGTGATCTTGAGGTTGGTTTCCGAGCCTGCCACCATCATCACCGGCCAGCCGCCGTGTTCCAGGAGCGAGGCCTCGTCGGTGCCGACAAACCCGTCTTGCTCCGCCTTGGCAAAGGCTGCTTTCAGGAGGTCGGTTCGGATAATCTGGGGGGTTTGCGCCTGCCAGAGGGATTGCCGCTCCACGGTATGGCGGATGGAGGCGTCCTTGGCCACATCCTTGAGGGTGTCCTTCACCGGGACCCCCATAATGGCGGCGCCGTGCTGGGACGCCGCTTCAAGGCAACGCTGGATGTCTGCGGGGGCGATGAGGGGGCGGGCACCGTCGTGCACCGCCACCAAAGGGGAATCGGCCGCCACCTGGGCCAGGCCGATGCGCACCGAGTCTTGGCGGAGCTTGCCGCCGCTTACCACCGTGCAGTGGTCGCTCAGCTGGTACTGAGCCAGGAGAGCCTGGGTGTGGTCCCGGTGCGCCGCCGGGACCACCACGATGATGGCGGTGATGGCGGGTACCTTACGAAAGGCGCGGATGGTATGGATCAGCACGGGAACGCCAAGCAGTTCGCTGAACTGCTTGGGGGTGGTGGTTCCCATGCGTAACCCGGCCCCGCCGGCGGCAATGATCGCTGTTGCTTTCTGCATGTTGTTAAAGATAAAAAAAGGGAGTGGGCTATAAGCCGGATTCTGTACCCTTTCGCAAGGGCCATGATCATTTCTCTGTGGATGCCGGTTGCCCGGCATCTCTTGCAACCTACCCGGAAGCTTCGGGCGGGCCGCCCTCAAACGCTTCCCTATTTGGTTTTGCTCCAGGAGGGGTTTGCCGTGCCTTCCGTGTCGCCACGCAAGCGGTGGGCTCTTACCCCACCTTTTCACCCTTACCGGTTGCCCGGCGGTCTGTTTTCTGTGGCACTTTCCTCGGGGTCGCCCCCAGTTCGTGTTACGAACCTCCCTGCCCTGCGGAGTCCGGACTTTCCTCTTGCGGTAAAACACCGCCAGCGATCATGCACCCACTCCCTACACTGCTACAACTAAAGGCAGGATCAGAAAAGGTCAAGGATTTTCAGCAACTTGGCCTTTTCTGATCCTGCGGGTGTTCTCTGTGAAATGTTGCCGCTTGTCTTATTCTTCTGTGGTTTCGGTCTCGTGGAACATGATGCGGTGACAGGTGGGGCAGGAGATGAGCTTGTCTTCCTTCATCAGGTCATTGTACAACTGGGGCGGGATGTTCATGAAGCAGCCCCGGCAGACGCCGCCGGTTACCGGAACAATGGCCAGGCCGTTGCGTTTGTCCCGGATGGCGGTGTATTTTTTGAGCAGGCTGGCGGCCACGGCGCTGGCCTTGCTTTCGCGGCTTTTCAGAATCTTGCTTTTTTCCGCGGTGAATTGGCTGGTTTTTTTCTCAACCGCGGCGATGTCATCGGCCAGCATCTTTTCGTCTTCTTCGCAGATCTTTGTTTCTTCTTCGATCTGCGCGGTCAAAGCTTCGATCTGTTCCATGAGCTGGACCACCGCCTCTTCCCGCTGGGTGTTCGCTTTTTTGCTGTCTTCGGTTTCCTTGAGAATGGACTGGTATTCGCGGTTGGTTTGTACATTCATCAGTTTGGCCTGCCGGTCTTTGATCTTGACCTGCTCGTCTTCGAGCTCGGCCTCGAGTTCCCGGCGCCGTTGTTCGTTGGCGGCGATTTTCGCGGTCAATTGGTCAATGGTCTCCCGGTGACCGTCGAGGCTGGCGCGCCGGCCGTCGATTTCTGCCGCGCTGGCAGCAATTTCCTTGTCCAGAGTGCTGATTTTTTGATCAATGGCCTGGAGTTCCCTGAGATGCGAGATGTTTGCTTTCAATTGTGCTTCCTCAATGGTTCTATTGGTTGACAGAATCTTGGTTTGTTATCTTCGAAGACAACCCATTGCATGGGGTTGTGCTGTTGGGTGGTGGGTGTGATGGTCGGAGTAAAACCCCGCTTGGCGCAGGATTGGGTTAATATCTCAGCGAGAACCGGGACGATGCGGTGTTCGGTTGGGTAATGGCCGGCATCAATGACGCAGAACCCGGCCTCTTCGGCCCAGCGGGCGACGCTGTGCTTCACCTCGCCGGTTATATAGACTTGGGCGCCCAGGCTCCGGGCCGTCTCGGCCAGCTCAGAACCGCTGCCGCCGCAGAGGGCCACGGTGTGGATGGTTTCCGGCAAAGAGCCCGCCAGCTGTATGCCCGGGGTATCAAGGGCGCTCAGCAGGTGGCGGAAGAATTGCTCGGGGGAAAGGGGAGCGGGCAGGGTGCCGATTTTGCCAAAGCCGGGGCCTGCGCCGGAAGCGGCAGGATCCTGGCCGGTGAGCGGCCGGGTTTCGCGCAGGCCAAGCCTTTCCGCCAGGGCATTGCTGACCCCGGCCGCGATAAGATCGAGATTGGTATGGCAGGCAATGAGAGACAGGTCGTTGGCCAGGGCTGTTTTCAGAACGCGGCCCATGGGGGTGTTGGTGGGGATTGTTTTCAGAGGGTGGAAAATCAGGGGGTGGTGGGTGAGGATGGTGTTCAGGTTCAGCGAGAGGGCTTCGTGGAGGAGCGCCTCTGTCGGGTCGAGTCCGATCAGGATCCCGCTGACCTGCTGGTCCGGATCCCCCACCATGAGCCCGACGTTGTCCCATGGTTCAGCCATGGCAAACGGGGCAATGGAGTTGAGAATCGAGAGAAATGTTGTGGTGGAGAAAAGTTCTTCCGGCATCCTTTACTGGTGTCCGTGGTAGCCTGAAATAAAAAAAAGGCGCTAACCTTGTCTGGTCGCACCTTCTGACCGGAAACCCGCCTTGGCCTTGCCAAAACATGTCCCCGGATGACTTGATTCCTGTTGCGCGTGCAATGTATTCCTGCTCTGTCGGTTCCGGCTTGGTGTGGTGGGCCTACCTGGATTCGAACCAGGGACCGACCGGTTATGAGCCGGTGGCTCTAGCCAGTTGAGCTATAGGCCCATATCCTCTTACGAAGAATGAATCTCTTAAAATAGCCGATACTTCAGGATTGTCAATATTATTTGTGGATGGCGCTCGGGGTTGAAGAGACGGGCACGGTTCACTCCGCCATAAACGGCAAGCCCATGGCGGAGCTGAGATCAGAAAGCATCAGGCAAGGACGGCAGCTTTGAAGGTCTCGAAACCGACTCGGTCCAGAAATCGACCCATCCGCTCACCTTTTTTGGCGTTTTCCTTGAAATAGGTGATAATCCGTTCGCTGGTGGCCAGCGCTTTCTCGTTGGAAAGGTCTTCGCAGAGGATGACCCCGATTCTCGCTTTGGAGGCGGCATTGCCTCCCACCAGGATGGTCCAGCCCTTGGCCTTGCCAACCAAGCCCAGATCTTTTACCGAGGTTTCGGCGCACTGGTTGGGGCAGCCGGAGACCCCCATTTTCATTTTGCCGGGCAATTCGAGGCCATGGTAGCGCGTGTCAATCTCCGTACCCATGGCCAAAGCGTCCTGCTGGCCCAGGCGGCATAGGGTGTTGCCGGGGCAGGCCTTGATGCTGCGGACACAGAGGCCGACCGCAGCGCCGGGATGCATGCCCAGATCCTGCCAGGCATGGTCGATGTCCGACTCTTTGAGGCCGACAATGGCGATGCGCGCCGCACTGGTGATCTTGAGCGCGGCTGTTTGGTATTTTTCAGCCACATCGGCAATTTTTCGCAGCTGCGCCGGAGTAATAAGGCCGAGCGGGAGATGGGGGACAATGGCATAGGTTTCTTTGTCGCGTTGCAGCACCGCTCCTTTTTCGCCGTCATTGAGCATGGGTCGTCTCCTTGGAAATATTTTAACAATAAAAAAAAGAAAAGGGCTCAGCAGGTGAGCCCTTTTGGTGTCTGTGTTACAGTAGTGGGCAGATCGATGCGGCCCGAGCTCGGCTTGCCTGGGCTAATGGTGGTCGGGCCCCCCTTGAAGCAGGGCAAGAACGCTTGGTGCCAAACCATTGTTTTGGCTTCGGGCAAAGGTGCCGGATTGCACCAGAATATTCATTTTAGTAAAAATAATGGTTTCATCGGAAAAGTCAACCGGCATAATGTCCGCATGGGTTTCATGGCTGTCGATCCGGGCGGTACTGTCGGGGCTATGCCAAGCCATGCGTGTCTTCCTGTTGTTGTCTGAGGTGGGCGGTCCTCCGTGAGCGAAAAGAACGACAATACGTACTGTAAAGTAAAGGTGTGGCTGAAATCCAGATATTTTTCATTGTTTGCAAGAGTAGTCGGAACGTTTTTTTGAGGAATTGGTCGATGAATGGATCGTTTGTTGTGTTTCTGGCAGGGGCGGTCGGGTTGTGTTGCGGCGGGATCTCGGCATGGCTGCTCATGCGGAGCCGTATCGCGGGACACCGGGCCCTGGCCGATGAGCGGGTACAACTGCGGGAGGCGCAGTGTCTCGATTTGGGGCGGCGGTTGGCAGCCGGGGAGGAGGAGCGGGGTGGGCTGCGGCGGGAAAATGCCGTGTTGCAGGTCAGGGCTGCGGATCTTTCGGCCCGACTTGAGGTGGAACAGCGGCAACTGCAGGAAAAACAGGAGCTTTTGCAGGAGGCCAGGTTGGAGTTGGCCAACGCCTTCAAGGCCATTTCCGCCGACATCTTTCAAAGCAACAGCCAACGGTTTCTGGAGCTTGCCCAGCAGACCCTGGCGAAGTTTCAGGAGCGGGGCATGGCCGATATGGAGACCAGGAAGCGCTCCATTCAGGAACTGCTTTTGCCCATGCATGAATCCCTGAAAAAGGTTGATGACCAGATCCGGCAGGTGGAAAAAGAGCGGGTCGAGGCCTATGTTGGGTTGACCGAGCAGGTCAAATCCCTGGCCACCAGTCAGGCCCGGCTCCACGGGGAAACGGCGAATCTGGTCAACGCCTTGCGTAAACCCTCGGTCCGCGGGAGATGGGGCGAGATGCAGCTGCGGCGGGTGGTCGAGATGGCCGGGATGGTGGAGTATTGTGATTTTGTCGAACAGGGGTCGGTGGAGACCGAGAGCGGCAGGCTGCGGCCGGATCTGATCGTCCGGTTGCCCAACGGCAAGAATATCGTGGTCGATTCCAAAACCGCCTTGTCCGCGTATCTTGAGGCCATGGAAGCCGGGGATGACGATGGCCGTCAGGCCAAGCTCAAGGAGCACGCCCGACAGGTGCGTACCCATCTCGGCCAACTGGCCGCCAAGTCATACTGGGAGCAGTTTCAGCCGTCGCCGGAGTTCGTGGTGCTTTTCCTGCCCGGAGAGAATTTTTTCAGCGCCGCTCTGGAGCAGGATCCGGAATTGATCGAATTCGGGGTGGCGCAAAAGGTTATCCTTGCCACGCCCACCACCCTGATCGCCCTGCTGCGGGCGGTTTCTTACGGCTGGCGGCAGGAAAAGATCGCCGAGCACGCCCAGGTTATCGGTGAGCTGGGGCGCACTCTCTACGAGCGTCTGGGGGTACTGGGGGATCATTTCCATGATATGCGCAAAGGGCTTGACCGGGCAGTGGAATCGTACAATAGGGCGGTGGGCTCCTTTGAGGGGCGGGTGCTGGTCACCGCCCGAAAATTGCAGGATATGGACCCGTCTTTGACCAAGGATATTGCGCCCATGGAGCCGCTGCACAAGATCCCGCGCTCTTCCATGGCGCCGGAGGGTGACTAGGTTGTTTTACCTATCCGGCCACCGGTTGCCGGGCGGCAGGGGCAAAGTTTTGCTTGCCGGAAGCATGCCCCTTTCGTATAATCATCCGATTGTCTCGCGTACGCTCTTTTTTAGTGCAACAACGCAGAGACGCGAAGTTAATCAGCAGTGCAACGGCGGCAGTGCAACGGCGGCAGTGCAACGGCGGCAGCGCAACGGCGTTTGATTCTAAAACAATTGTATTTCTGCCGTTTCGCCTCGGCATTATTTTTTGTTTTTACGATTTCGTCAAAAATGTGCCTGTTCAATCAAAGCGCAGAAGGAGAGGTATCCCATGAAATTAGGCATTAACGGCCTGGGCCGAATCGGTAAGCTTTCACTGTGGCATCATGTTTCCCGCAAGCATTTTTCCGAGATTGTGGTCAACGTGGGGCGGCAGGTGGGCACCGGGCTTCAGGACATAGCCGGCTCCATCGACCGGGACAGCTCCTACGGACGGCTCGGCATGTACCTGCATGGCTGCAAGAGCGGCCAGGTCATCGAAAACCTTAATGAGGCGGACGGCACCATGACCATCAACGGCGTGCCGGTCAAGATTCTGCGGGAGGCCCGGAACCCTGCCGGGATTCAGTGGAAGGAAAACGGTGTGCGTCTGGTCGTGGATACCACCGGGGTCTTCACCGATCCCACCGCGGACGGCGACAGTCCCAAGGGTGCGTTGCGGGGCCATGTCCAGGCCGGGGCGGAAAAGGTGCTCCTCTCCGCTCCCTTTAAAATCAAGAACAAAGGCTTGGAGATGCCCGCTGATGCCGTCACCACGGTGATGGGCATCAACGACGGCGATTTTAATCCCTCCCAGCATACCCTGATTTCCGCGGCCTCCTGCACCACCACCTGTCTTTCCTTCATGATCAAGCCTCTGCTCGATCATTTTGGTGCGGACCGATTTTTGAGCGCCTCCATGGTCACGGTCCATGCCGCCACCGGCAGTCAGCAGGTTCTCGACCGGTTGCCCAATGCCGGGGCCACCGATCTCCGGAAAAATCGGAGCATCTTCAATAATATCATCCTCACCACCACCGGCGCGGCAAAGGCCTTGCCCCTGGTCATCCCGGAGATGAAAAGCATCGGCTTCATTGCCGAGTCGGTAAGGATTCCCACCAATACCGGCTCTCTGATTGTTCTGGTACTCAACCTGCAGGATGAGAGTATGGAGTCCCCCATTAAGCGCAAACTGGTGAACTCCATCTATCGGGATTACGCCAAGAACTCACGCTATCTCGAATACAGCGACGAGCAGCACGTATCCACGGATATCATCGGGATGCCTTTTGCCGCCGCGGTTATCGAGGGCTCGGAGACCCATACCCGCACGGGGAGCATCAAGGTGAATCTTGCCAAGCTCGGCTGCAACATCGGCCCGACCACCCTGGAAGTGCCGGTGACCCAAGCGGTGGTGTATGCCTGGTACGACAATGAGCTGGGCAGCTATACCAATGTGCTGGGCGACCGGACTGTTTCCATTGCCGAGCAGATGATCTAGGACGGTTAGGGGTGAAAGGTTTGCGGCCCAAGGAGGCGAATGCGCCTTCGGCTTCACCCCACGTGGTGTGTCCATTTTACGTGCGACCGATGACCGGCGGTGATCTTGAGGCGGTTGCGGGTATCGAGGCGGAAAATCCTTCGCCGTGGAGCCCTGGGCAGTTGGCCGGTGAGCATGCACAGGAGAGCGGCTGGCAGTTTGTTGCCGAATCGTCCGCTTCGGGGCAGGTATGCGGGTTTGTCTGTGGTCGGAGTTTGGTCGGAGAGGCGGAGCTGCTGAAAATCGCGGTTGGCCGGGAATGCCGGCGGCAGGGAATAGCGGCAGAGCTTGTGGCGCATGCCCTGCACTATCTCGCGGCGCAGGGGGTGGGACACTGTTTTTTGGAGCTACGCGCTACCAATCTTCCTGCTCTGGCCCTCTATGAACGGTTCGGCTTTCGGCGGGCGGGGTTGCGGAAAGGGTATTACGCTTCGCCGCCGGAAGATGCGATCCTCATGGAGAAAATAGTTTTTTCCGCGCAGTTATGAGCTGTTGCTATAGAACCATCGTTGTGGCACTGCTCTGTGTGCACGGCGGTTAAAAAAAGTTTGGGGGGATGGCTCCATGAAAAATATCCGGGATATTGATATCAAGGGCAAGAAACTGCTCATTCGCGTTGATTTTAACGTGCCTCTGGATGAACAGCAGAATATCACCGATGATATCCGGATCCGCGGGGTGCTGCCCACCCTTAACTACGCCTTGGACGAAAACGCCAAGATTATCATCTGTTCGCATCTGGGGCGGCCCAAGGGAGAGCGTAAACCGCAGTTCAGTCTGGCCCCTGCAGCCAAGCGTCTTTCCCGGTTGTTGAATAAGGAGGTCAAGCTCGCTCCGGACTGCATCGGCGCGGAAACCAAGGCCATGGTCGAGGCCATGGAGCCGGGTAGCGTGATTCTCCTGGAAAACCTGCGTTTCCATGCGGAAGAGCAGCAGAACGACGAGGGGTTTGCCAGTCAACTGGCCAGTCTGTGCGACGTCTATATTAACGATGCCTTTGCCGTGGCGCACCGGGCCCATGCCTCCGTGGTGGGGGTGACCCACTTTGTCGAGCAGTGTGCGGCCGGGTTCCTGTTGCAGAAGGAGATGGATTATTTCCACCGCTCGGTGAGCAACCCCATGCGTCCTTTGGTTGCCATTGTCGGCGGGGCCAAGGTCTCCAGCAAACTCGGCGCTCTGCACAACCTTATGGACCGGGTGGACAAGATGGTCATCGGCGGAGCCATGGCCAATACTTTTTTGAAGAGTATCGGCTATGACATGGGGCAATCCAAGGTGGAAGACGAACTGCTCGACACGGCCAGGGAGTTGATCAACAAGGCCAAGCGTCTTGGGGTGAAGCTCTATCTGCCGGTGGACTGTATTGTTGCCGACAGGTTCGAGGCCCGGGCTGAAACCAAACGGGTTCCGGTCCAGGAAGTGCCCAAGGACTGGATGGTGCTCGACATCGGCCCTGCCACCACGGTGCTCTTTTCCGAGGCCCTGGAGGACGCGAAAACCATCATCTGGAACGGTCCCATGGGGGCCTTTGAAATGGATGCCTTTTCTCGGGGCACCATGGCCATGGTGCAGCGCCTGGCCCAGTCCCATGCCCTGACCATTGTCGGCGGCGGCGATACCGACGTGGCGGTGCACAGGGCGGGTGAGTCCAACAACATCTCCTACATCTCCACCGGCGGCGGCGCGTTTCTCATGCTGATGGAGGGCAAGAAACTGCCCGGGGTCGAAGCCCTGGAAGCAAAGGAATAAGGAATAACCAATGCAGCGCATCCCCTTGATTGCCGGGAACTGGAAGATGCACACCTCGCTTGGTGAGGCCAGGGCTCTTGCCGGGGCTGTGGTCTCCGCCTGTGAGGGGTTGACGGACCGGGAGGTTATGATCGCCCCGCCTTTTACCGCCCTGGCGACGGTGGCCGAGGTGGTTCGCGGTTCGCAGGTTCGGCTGGCCGCCCAGAATGTCTGCTGGGAAGAACAGGGCGCTTTTACCGGAGAGATCGCCCCCGGGATGTTGCGGGAGCTGGAGTGTCGGATGGCCATCATCGGCCATTCGGAGCGCCGGCAGATCTTCGGCGAGAGCGATGGGCTCATCAATCGGCGGGTGGCAGGGGCCATGCGCTTTGGCATTACCCCGGTCCTCTGTTTTGGCGAAACCCTGGCCGAACGGGAGTCGGGCCAAACCATGGCCGTGCTGGAGCGGCAGGTTCGGGGTGGGCTTGCCGGTATTTCCGTGGTTGAACCTGCTGGGATGGTCTTGGCCTATGAGCCGGTTTGGGCGATCGGTACCGGGAAAACCGCCAGTGAGGAACAGGCACAGGAAGCCCATGAATTCGTGCGAAATCTGCTGTTTGAGATGTACGAGAAAAGTATTGCCCGCCAAATGAGAATATTGTATGGTGGCAGCGTCAATTCCGGGAATGTGGATGCCCTGTTGCGGCAGCCTGATATAGACGGCGCCTTGGTTGGCGGGGCATCGCTCAAGGCCGATTCCTTCGAACGCATCATCCACTTCCGGTAATAATGGTAACTACGAGAGCATGATCACCTTACTGACCGTTGTTCATATCCTTATCTGTCTCTTCCTCATCGTGATTGTTTTGTTGCAGCACGGCAAGGGTGCCGACATGGGCGCGGCATTTGGCGGTTCCAGTCAGACCGTTTTTGGAACGGAAGGCCCGTTGCCTCTGTTGAACAAGATTACGACCTGGGCGGCGGTTTTCTTCATGGTGACCTCCATCTCCCTGGCGTATATGTCAAGCAGAACCGGGGATGGTTCGGTTATGAAAGAGGTTGTTGCTCCGGTGGCGGAACCGCACAATGCACCGATTCCCTTGCCTGCCGCGGACGGGGCTGCGCCGCAAGTACCGGCCCAGGGTAAGTAATAGTTTGTTGCTGTTTGATTTGAAAATAAGAATTGTGCCGAAGTGGTGGAATTGGTAGACACGCAGGCTTGAGGTGTCTGTGGGGCAACCCATGCCGGTTCGAGTCCGGCCTTCGGTACCATATTGAGTAACCGGCTTTGTCCGGGAAGTACAGAAAGCCCGCCCCCTGAAAGGGGAAGCGGGCTTTTTTGCGTCCGTTGTTCCGGCGCTAGGGGGATGTTTACTTGTGGCAGAGGAGGGTAGAAAAATTCGAGCGAATTTTTCTGTGGTGGTTTGGGGGTAAATTCTTTGGCCGGGTACTGTTCTGCCGTGAGTCCGGGGGGAAATTGATACCCTTGCAAGAAATGGCCTTGGGGGAAAGGGGTAGTTTATGTCTTAAATTGCTATTTTTGAGTGGAACAAGGGGCCATAAAAAAAGGCGAAGCGCTTGTCGCGCTTCGCCTTTTTTGTGTTGGTGAATCGAAAAAAAAGATCAGACAGTCAGGTCGTTGCGCACGGTTTTGCGCGGGCCGCCGTGGCCGGAGGTGGACCAGTCCCGGATCGGGGCGATGGCGGCAAGCCCGGCCGCATTGTCGATGCGGACCATTTTGTCGTGAATGGACTGCCAGATGCAGGGCACATCCTTGTTGATTTCGCAGCGCCCGTCCACCGAACCGCCGCAGGGGCCGTTCATCAGGCTTTTGGCGCAGCGGGCCACCGGGCAGAGGCCGCCGGTGAGGTGGAGGATGCAGTTGCCGCAACCGGCGCATTGTTCGCTCCATACCCCCTGTTCGGCGGAGCCGCCGAAGGAAGAGGTGTTCACCCCGGGATATACCTTGGCCATGGGGTGCAGATTGGCGATAAAGTTGACCCCCACCCCGCAGGCCATGGAAACGATGGCGTCGTACTGGCCGTCCCATTGGTCGATGGAGTCGATATATTCCTTGTCGCACTGGCGGACCAGGGTGGCCTCGATGGTTGTAACCTCCTGACCGGCCTTCTGCTTGCCCAGACGGATCAGGGAGGCAAGGATCTCCACCTCGCGTTCCCCGCCGGCGGAACAGATCGTCACGCAGCCGCGGCAGCCCAGAACCAGGATGCGTTTGGCGTCCTTCACCATGTCCATGATTTCATTGAGTGGTTTTCTTTCGGCAATAATCATTTCGTGCCTCCCTGAAACGGGCTCGGGCCCAAGGTCGTAATCCGTTCATCCATCTCCTGGGCAACCTTGACGAAATCAGGGTGAAAGCCGCGCTCCAGGTGATACATTGCAATGCGTTCCGGTTCGACCCCAAGTTCGGCCAGGGCCTTTTTAATGGCCCCGACCCGCTTGGCGGCCCGCTGACTGCCCATGAGGTTGTGGCATTTGTCTGCGGGGCAACCGGCGACATAGACGCCGTCCGCCCCATCTTCAAAGGCCTTGAGCAGGGTGGAGACCTCGAGTTTGCCGGTGCAGGCCAACCGGTGGATGGTGACGCTTTTAGGAAAGCCATCGGCCAGCAGCCCTTCCGGCCCTTCGGCCAGGGTCTGCTGAGAGGTGTAATGGCAACAGAATGCTTGAATATTCGGGGTAAAGGGCATGGGATTCACCATACTACTGATTTACGCCGCAGGCGGCGATCAAACGCTCATCCTCGGACTCGTTTAAGCGGATGGCCTGGGCAGGGCATTCGGAGGGGCAGATGCCGCAGCCGCGACATTCCTGGGGATCGATGGCAGCCTTGCCCTGGTCGTCGATTTTTGGAATCCGCCAGGGGCAGACCCGGACACAGGTCAGACAGGAGACGCAAAGATCGCGTTCAACCCAGGCACTCTTGCCCTTGTCGAGCAGATCCTGCTCGCTGATGTAGCCTCCCTTCAAGGCCAGCTGGCGAAGGGCGACCATGATCTCGGCAAAGCGGACGTCCTGGGGGCAGACAAAGACACAGCTGCGGCACCGGGAACAGAACCAGAGCAAATCGGATTTGAGCAGCGTCTCTTTCAACCCCATCCGGATCATGTGGATGATCTTTCTGGGGTCGAAATCCGGGATTGCCTGACTGACCGGGCAGATACCGCTGCAGGCGCCGCAGGAAAAACAGCGGTTTAGGAATTCGCCTCCCGGAATCGCCGTTACCTCGGCACTGAAGGCCGAATTGATATCCTTGCTGGTGATTGCCATAACAAAGCCTCATCGTAAGATATGAAACCCGGCATTGAGCGCCGGGTAAATTTCTAACCGGGTGTCGCTGGATTATAATCCATTGGACCAATTCAGCGTCGCGTACTCTAGCATAAAAAACAGCCCCGCCCAATAGGTATATCTACAGAATAAGCGGTTTTTCGGGGGCTGTTTGGTGAAAACGTTATCGCGGTTTTATACCAGAAAGCGGAACTCACCCTTGCCCAGCAAATCCTGAAGATGGAGGACGCCGGCCAGCTTGCCGCTGTATTCGGTCACTGCCAGAAAGGTGATTTCGTGGCGCTGCATGATGCTGAGGGCGTCGGCGGCAAGAAGATCCGCGGTAATGGTTTTGGGCTTGGCGGTCATGGCGTTGGATAGAGTGAGGCCGTTCAGGCTTGCGCCTTTCTGGCTGAGCAAACGGCGAAGATCGCCATCGGTGAGGATGCCGGTGATCTCTTCTGCTTGCATGATCAGCACCGCGCCAAGATTTTTGGCGTTCAGTTCGGCGATGGCCTCCGGCAGGGTGGCGGTCTGGGAAACCTTGGGAACCGCTGCGCCGGTAAGCATGACCTCGGCAACATTGACCTTGAGGCGCTCCCCAAGGCTGCCGGCCGGATGGTTGCGCCGGAAATCGCTTTCCTTGAACTGCTTGAGGTTCAAGAGCACTACGGCCAGAGCATCGCCCATGGCCAGGGCGGCGGTGGTACTGGCCGTGGGGGCCAAGCCCAAGGGGCAGGCCTCTTGGGGCACCGCGACCTTGAGCACCGCATCGGCCCCCCGGGCAAGGCTGGAGGCCGGATTGCCGGTCATGGCAATGATTTTGGCCCCGCGCTTTTTGAGGTTGGGGAGCAGGAGGCTGAGTTCCGCGGTTTCGCCGCTGTAGGAGATGGCAAGGATGACGTCTTGAGGATCCACCATGCCGAGGTCGCCGTGCATGGCTTCCACCGGGTGCAAAAACAGGGCCGGGGTGCCGGTGCTGTTCATGGTGGCGGCGATCTTCTGGCCGATGATCCCTGATTTGCCGATGCCGGTGATCACCACCCGGGCAGGGCATTCCATGATCATGGCCACGGCTTTCTCGAAATCGGCGTCGATCTGTTCAAGCAGGGCGGTGATGCCTTCGGCTTCTATGCGGAGTACTTCCTTGGCCTGTTCAATGCTCATTGGTTTGGGAGGGGTTCCTATTTTTTGCCCGTGGACTGGCAGGCGTTCCTGGTTCCAAGGAGAAGCTTGCAGAACTCCTTGTCCGGCGCAACAGGGTAATCCCCGTCAAAGCAGGCCTTGCAATAGTCCTCCGGCGGGCCGCCGCATGCTTCCAGCAACCCCTCAAGGCTGAGGTAATAGAGGGAGTCAAGCCCCAGGTAGTCGCGGATTTCCTCAACGGTTTTCTTGTTGGCGATGAGCTCGCCGCCGGAGGGAAAGTCGATTCCGTAATAGCAGGGATTGCGGCTTGGCGGGCAGCTGATCAGCATGTGGATCTCTTTGACCCCGGCTTCGCGCAGGGATTTGACCCTGGAGCGGCCGGTGGTGCCCCGGATGATGGAGTCGTCCAGGATGATGACCCGTTTATCTTTTAAAAAAGAGCGGATGGGGTTCAGCTTGACCCGGACCGAGAAGTCGCGCATGGATTGGGTGGGCTGGATAAAGGTGCGGCCCACGTAATGGTTGCGGATCACCCCCATCTCAAGGGGGATGCCCGATGCCTGGGAAAAGCCGATCGCCGCGTAGTTGCCGGAGTCGGGAAAGGGCATGACGAAATCCGCCTGAATTTTGCATTCGCGGGCCAGGATCTCGCCCATGCGTTTGCGGCTCTGGTAGACGTTTTTGCCGAAGATATCGCTGTCGGGCCGGGCAAAATAGACCTGCTCGAAGATGCAGAAGCTGCGGCGCTGGCTATGCTCAAGGTGGAGGGAGTGCTGGCCCTCGCGGTCGATGATCAGGATCTCGCCGGGCTCGATGTCGCGGACATACTGGGCCTCGATCAGGTCGAGGGCGCAGGTTTCCGAGGCGACGATGAAGCCGCCGTTGTTGAGCTTACCGAGGCAGAGCGGCCGGAAGCCGCCGGGATCGCGCACGGCGATGAGTTTGTCCTCGGTCATGAGCAGGATGGAGTAGGCGCCCTTGATGCTCTCGAAGGTGTCGATCAGCGCTTTCTCAAGGCCCAGGTGGGAGCAGCGGGCAAGCAGATGGACCACAACCTCGCTGTCCATGGTGGACTGGAAGATGGAGCCCTTTTTTTCCAGCTCGTTGCGCAGGGAGCGGATATTGACCAGGTTGCCGTTGTGGGCCACGGCCACGGTGCAGCCCTGGTGGGTGGCAGTGAAGGGCTGGGCATTGATAATGTTGGAGGCGCCGGTGGTTGAGTAGCGGACATGGCCCACGGTGAGGTGGCCTTTCAGCTCCTGCAGGGTAGCCTCGCTGAAAACCTCGTGCACCAAGCCCATTCCCTTGTGCAGAGAGATCTGGCTGCCGTCGCTGGCAACGATTCCGGCGCTTTCCTGTCCCCGATGCTGGAGGGCATAGAGACCGAAGTAGGTGAGTTTGGCCGCGTCTTCATGGCCGAAAATTCCACAAACGCCGCATTCGTCCTTGGGGCGTGATGCGTCTGAGTGTATCATGGCGTTTTGTCCCTCGTAATAGGCTTCCCGTTCACCCGGAAAAAAGGAGAAAATATACATCCTTTTATATAGATGGGAAATGTTTTTTTCTCCCCGGATTTTTTCAAGGGAAGCGGAACGCCCCCTGAAGGCGGAACCAGTGGGGTGAAAGATGGGTTCACGAACCGGAAGAGGATTCTTTTTTCTCCCCAGTCCCGTGACCAGGACTCCGGTCTCCTGCGGCATGATCCAACCCGCGGAAAAAATTGAGCCAGGAGGAGGTGTTGTTGAGCGCCCAGTTGCGGGGAGGAACGAAGCCTTGTCCCATAGATTCCGGCAGGCCATGGGCGGCAAGGCGTTCGTAGATCCGGACATAGAGGCAGGGCTTTTTGCCGGGATACACCTCGCACCAGCCGTCTCGACTGCCGCCGCAGGGGCCGTTCAGCAGATATTTCGCGCAACCGGATTGCGGGCAGACAAAGGCCAGGTCGCCCAGGGTGCAGTCCCCGCAGTTCTGGCAGCCGAAGAGAAGAAACTTGGTCACGTGTTCCAGATGGGTGAGGCTGTTGTCCAGCCCCCCGCCTTCCAGGGCGAGGCAGATCTTTTTTCCCAGCGGGTACAGCGGTGCCTCCGGGGTAAAGGCGAGGTTGTGGACGAGTTGGGCCATGCGGTAGTTGAGTTGCAGCCCTGGGGATTTTTCTCCGCAGGGGGCGGGCTCGCTGCTGTTGAGGCCGGTTTTGGCCTCGTCTCTGTAAAGATAAAAGCCGTCTTGATGCCAGAAATGCATCTCCGGTACCAGTTCCTGCCAGTTTCCGGCAAAGGAATCGGCGGAGGCGAGGAGAAAGTCGATGTCCGCGTAGCTGAGTCCAGGCCCGCCGAGATGGGCGCCCGCATAGCCGAGTCCCTTGAGGATGGCCAGCAGTTTTGCCCCCCGCAACAGACGGGCTTGTTTTCCCTTGTCCGGACTGGCGGCCTCGCTCCGGATTTGGGCGTACAGCGCGTCGGTGATGATACAGCCGGGGATTTTTCCGGTGTGCATGAGGGTGGCGACGGTGAGGTTGGGAATAAAGACATTGCCCAGTACCGGCAGGTTCAGGCCGTGTTGCCGGACATACTGGATGACCTCGTGGAATTTGCGGGCGTCGTAGCCGACCTGGGTAATGATATAGTCTGCGCCCCGCTCGGCCTTGCGCTGGAGCTTGGCATACTGCATCAGCAGCTCCGACTCGAGCCTCTTGAAGGGAGAGAGGGCCACGCCCATGAGAAACGAGGTGGGTCGAATGGGGCCTCGCCCGCGCTCGGGGCCGTAGTTGCCCCTGTTCATCCGGGAGATGAGATCCAGGACATGCACCGAGCCGAGATCAAAAACCGGTTTCGGGAAGCCCTGGTAGCCTTCCTGGGGGTAATCGCCGGTGATCACCAGCAGATCGCGGATGCCGAGGCGGTCCCAAGCGAAGAGCAGGCTTTCCATCTGGTTGCGGTTTTTGTCCTTGCTGGAAAAATGGACAATGACATCAAGCCCCATTTTCTGGATCTCGAGGCCCAGCACCTCCGGCGACAAGGCGGCTTGGCCGCCGGCGTTTTCGGTGATGCTCACCGCCTGGATCCGCGGATCGCAGGCCAGCTTTTCGGCCAGTTCCAGGGTGCGCTCGTGTGCCCGGCTATGCCCGCCCCGGCTTGGCACCAGCTCAAGGGTGATGGTGAATTGCTCGGGGGCAAAGAGCGATTGGCGGAAGGGGGATTGTTTTTCAGCCAGCATGGGAAAGGATATCCGGGGTGAGGGTTGGATGATTTTTTTCTTGCTCAACAGGCGCGAATGTAAGTAACCATAACCATTATTTGTGGAAAAGGAAACAGCCGGACTGGCACTGTGGGTGTAGATCAAGGGGTGATGGTGGGTGCGATGGGGAAGGAGACGTTTTGGCGGCAGGCGGCCCGCCCCTTTGAGGAGGGGGCCGCGGAATATGACGGTTGGTTCGAGGAAAGCCTCCTCTTTGCCATTGAGCGCGTTGCCTTGCGAGAATTACGCACCCCGCTTCGTGGGCCGAAGCTTGAGGTCGGTGTCGGCCCCGGCCGTTTTGCCGAGGCCCTGGGGGTGGAATTCGGCGTTGATCCCGCCTTGGCCCCCCTGGCTTTGGCCAAAAAACGGGGGGTGCGGGTGAGCCAGGCGGTGGGAGAGGCGCTCCCCTATTTGGGGCACAGCATGCAGACCGTGCTGTTGCTCTTCACCTATTGTTTTTTAGAAGACCCTCGGCCGGTGTTGCGGGAGTGCCGCAGGGTGCTGAAACCCGGCGGGCATCTGGTGCTGGGGCTTATTGTGGCCGACAGCCCATGGGGGAGAATGCTCCAGCAGAAAAAGGAGGGTGGGCATCCGTTTTATCGGCAGGCCCGGTTTTATGATCCCGGCGAGGTGGAGGCGTGTCTGGCGGGGTGCGGTTTTATCGTGGAGGAGAGGCGCTCCAGCCTGATGCAGGCACCGGAAGCGTTGCAGAAGATGGAACACTCTCGGGCCGGGTTGGTCAGTCAGGCGGGTTTTGCGGTGTTGGTCGCCGGGGTGGTTCCGTAAGCCAGTTTTTCCGCTCCCGGAGGAATTCGGCGGCGAGAAAAGCCGCACCGCTCACGATAATTCCTGCGGCGGTGATCGCTGCCAGCCAGGTGTGGGAATTTTTCTTTTGGCGCTGCGCTACGGGGGGCAGGTCGCGGGTGCAATAGCGGCAGACCATGGCTTGGCCATGGATCTCTTCCTTGCAGAATGGGCAGGTTCGTGTACGCATGCAGATTACCATATAGTGCCTGGATGTTGCTTGTCAAGAAAGAGGTCGGTTCTTTGTCCGCTATTGGTTTTTCTCTCTCTGGGGAAGGCGGGAACGCACAAGATTTTCCTTGTCAGCTCCCGGTTCCCTTTGTAAGATGAAACAACTATACTCTGAATACAATTATCCCTATGAAATAAAAGGAGAAAATTATGGCGAGCGATAAGGTTGTCCAGGTTTCCGACAGCGATTTCAGTGCAAGGGTCCTGCAGTCCGAGGTTCCTTTTCTCTTGGATTTTTGGGCCCCCTGGTGTGGACCCTGTAAGGCGATTGGCCCGGTTATCGACGAGTTGGCCGCCGAGTTTGAAGGCAAGGTCAAGGTCGGCAAGATGAATGTCGATGACAACCCCGTCACTCCCGGTAAGTATGGGATTCGCGCCATTCCCACCCTGATCCTTTTTAAGGGCGGTGAGGTTGCCGATCAGGTCACCGGGGCGGTGGGCAAACAGCAGCTCAAGGCCATGATCGAAAAGGCACTGTAGTCACGGGTTTTCCTGGTGATGCTTTCGGGCCCGGTTCTTGTTTGCCGGGCCTTTTCTCTTTTGGCTGAAATGGATGAGCGGGACATGATTTTTTCAAAACAGAATTGGCGGCTTTTTCGGACCTGCATCCTGGCCCTTGCCCTGATGACCACGGCCACAGGACTCGGCGGCTGTACAACCCTTGACACCATGCTGGGCTGGGTAGGTTTCGGCGAAGGCTCCGGCGCGACGGAAAGTCCGGAAGCCTTGGCCATGGAAGGGATGAACGATTTCAACCGCGGCGATTACAGCTCGGCTTTAAAGCGATTCGTTGAGATAAAAGACCGGTTCCCCTTCAGCGAGGTGGCGCTTTTGGCCGAGTTGAAGGCTGCCGATTCCAATTACTACATGGACAAGTTCACGGAGGCCAAGACCCTTTATGAGGAGTTCGAGGCCAATCACCCGACCAACGAGGCTGTCCCTTACGTCCTGTTCCAGATCGGCATGTGTTATTACAACCAGATCGGCACCCATGACCGTGATCCCGGCAGCGCCCAGAACGCGGTGCAGGCCTTTGGCCGCTTGAATCGCTCCTATCCCCAATCGCCCTATTTTGTCGAGGCTTCGGCCCGGACTCAGGCCGCGCGTGATTTCCTCGCTCAGCACGAGTTCTATGTCGCCACCTTCTATGTGCGGACCGATGAAGATAAGCAGGCGCAGGGGCGGCTTGAGTATCTGCTGGCCACCTATCCCGAGGCCAGCGTCGCGCCCCAGGCCACGCAGCTTCTGGCCCAGCTGAAGTCCGGCGCCGGCATCGAGAAAAGCTGGCGGAGGTACGTGCCCACGATTTCCTTGCCGGATTGGCAATCCTTTACCTCTGCCTTCGGCATCTTGCCGCCCAGCAACAACGGGGAGCCGGCCAAACCGTAGCGGCTTCTTTCGGCGTGTAATTTTTGCTGCCCTGATGGGCCTTCCCTGCTTGCGGGTAAGGCCCATTTCGTTTTGTCCCCTCGCCGTTAGTCCTGCTTTTTTTCCTTGCCCTTGCGAAATTTCTTGTCGTAGCGTTCCTGCTCGCTGTAGATGCAGCCGCAGTAGGGCTGTCGGTAGAGCCCCATCTCGAGGCTGGCGTCAATCCCCTTCTGCCAGCCGGTGCGAAAATCCTCATACAGGAAGGCAACCCCGTATTGTTCCGCCAGTTCCTCGCCCAGGGCCCGGATGGCCTCGTGGCGCTGGTAGCGGCTGTAGAGCAAGGTGGTGCTGAAGCCCTCCGCCCCAAGCTCCCGGGCTTTTTTCGCCGTTGCCTCAAGGCGCATTCGGTAGCAGAGCAGGCAGCGTTCCTCCTCGTGGAACACCACCTTCCGCAGGTATTCCCTGAGTCCGTATTCCCGTTCATACTCCACGGGGAGGGAGGTCCGGAGCGCCAGATCCTCAAGGGAGGCGAGCCGCTGCTTGAATTCCCGGAAGGGATGGATGTTTGGATTGTAGAAGTAGCCTTGCACGCTACGCCCCTGCGCACGCAGGGCGGTGAGCGGAAAGATGGTGCAGGGGCCGCAGCAGAGGTGCAGGAGAACGGTCATGGCGCACCCTATGGCTTGGCGAGCTTGAATTGCCGGGGATTGATGTTAAGCTTGGCGATCTTGTAGTTGATGATCCTGAGGCTGGTGTCCAGCAGTTGCGCGGCCTTGGTCTGGTTGCCCTGGCATTTTTTCAGGCTGTCGATGATCAACTCCCGTTCGAAATTTTCCACGGCGGAGGCAAAGGAAACCGGATTGCTCCTTTCGTTCACCGAGTCGGAGGTCTGCAACGAGGGGGGGAGGTGGTAGCTCTTGATGGAATCCTCATCGCAGATCAGCACCGCCCGTTCGATGCAGTTTTGCAGTTCACGGACATTGCCGGGCCAATGGTACTGGATCAGGAGGTCGATGGCCGGGGTGGAGATGCGGCGGATCTGCTTGGAGTTTTCCTCGTTGTATTTCTGGAGGAAGAATTCGGCCAGAAGCATGATATCGGTTCGACGCTCCCGCAGGGGCGGCAGGTAGACGGGGAAGACGTTGAGCCGGTAATAGAGGTCTTCCCGGAAGGAGCCGTCTTCCACGGCTTTTTCCAGATCCTTGTTGGTGGCGGTGATCAGCCGGACGTTGCATTTGATGGGGGCAATCCCTCCCAGCCTCTGGAATTCCCGGTCCTGGACCACGTTGAGCAGCTTGACCTGCACGGACTGGCTCAACTCGCCGATTTCGTCGAGAAACAGAGTGCCGCCCTCGGCCAGCTCGAAGCGGCCTTTCTTGGCGTTCTGCGCTCCGGTAAACGCCCCCTTCTCGTGCCCGAACAATTCGCTTTCCAGCAGGGTCTCCGGCAGGGCCGAGCAGTTCACCGCGATAAAAGGCGCCTTGGCCCGTTTGCTGTTGTGGTGAATGGCCTTGGCCACCATGGTTTTTCCGGTGCCGGATTCGCCGCGCAGCAGGATGGTGGCGTTGGAGTCAGCCACCCGATGGATCATCTCGAACACCTCCTGCATCCGGCTTGAGTTGCTGACGATGCTGGCCACCCGGTATTTTTCCGAAAGCTCTCTGCGCAGCTGGGTGTTTTCCTGCTCCAACCGCTCCCGCTCCTGGTTCACCGCCTGGATGCGGACCACGGTCTGGGCGATGAGGCCGGAGAGCACGGTGAGAAACTGGAGATCGGTTTCAAAGTCGATGCCTTCCTGGTAGTTGCGGTCCACGCTCAGGGCGCCTATGGTGGTGGCGCCGTGTTTGATGGGCACGCAGAGAAAGGAGAGGGCCTCCTGGTTTTTCTCGGCCCGGGCCCGGGTCTTGTTTAAAAAAAGCGGTTCCTGGCTGATCTGGGGCACCACGATGGGGGAGCCGCTGGCCACCACCCTGCCGGTGATGCCTTCGCCGAATTTATAGATGCCGCGCTTTCTCGCTTCGGCGGTCATGCCGGGGGCCACCTCGGTTTCGATCTGGCCGGTGATCGGATTGGCGATGGTTACCGCGCCGTTGCTCAGGTTGGTGCGGGCGGAGAGCACGGTGAGGCTTTCTTCCAAACATTGGCGCAGGTCGTCCGATGAGGCCAGGGCCCTGGTTATCTCATAGAGGGTGGCCAGATCGATGGGTTGGCGGTTCTTCTCAGGCATGGCTGCTCCCGGTTTTTTTCTTACGGTTTGGTGTGCATATTTTTGTAATGGGCAGGCCATTGTAACAAATTTGTCTGATATTGCACCTGGAAATGTGTCCGGGGCAAGGGGGGGCGGGTTTATGCTAGAGGGTGCGGGCCAGGCAGGCAGACCAGATTTCGTAGCCCAGGGGGCTGAAATGGACCCCATCTTCGCTGAAACAGGCGGCAACGGTCTGGGGGGCGGTGTTGAAAGCCGTAAACAGGTCGAGAAATCCGGCCTTTTTCTCGCGGCTGAGCTGGAGCAGGGATTCGTTCAGGCGGGAAATGGCTAAGGGGGCAAGGTGGCGGGCCTGAATGGGCGGCAGACTGGTGATGGTGATCTTTTCCGGCGGAAGGATTTGGCCGAGAGTGGCGAGAATCTTTTCGTAGTCGGGGAGAAACCCATACTCTTCCCGGAGCAGATTGTTGGTGCCGATCATGAGAAACACCCGTTCGGGCTCCGGGCAACGGTGGAGATGCATGGGGAGCTCGGCCAGCAGCCCGGCCACGGTTTCTCCCGCTCTGCCACCGTTCACCGCGGTATGCAGGGGAAAGCGGCCCTGCCAGTTGCAGAATTCAACAAGGGAATCGCCAAGGAAAAGGAGTCGCATGGGGATCGATTCAAGCGGGTTTGGAGACAAAGACCACGGCGGCCAGATTTGCCACGGGAAGTGAAGTGGTCCGCACCGGCTCGCCCTTGCTTTCATTGACGATATCATGCGGGGAGGCGGCAGAGGTGTCGAGCAGCCGGTGCCAGAGCCGCCCGGCAGGGGGGGACGGAATGATGAACTCTGCGCTGGTGTGTCCGCCGTTGAGCATCACGAAAAAATCATCATCGCGCCGGGTCCCGGCCATGGTCCCATGCAGGACAAAGGCCAGGGTCTTGCAGGATGCGGACCAGTCGGGGCGGCCCGGCGTGGTGGACTGCCACTCGATCTCTTGGTTCTCTTCCCCGGGGGGGAAAAAATCGGTGCGGTGGAAGACCGGGTGTCTTTTTCTGAGGGCAATGAGCTGGGTGAAGAAGCGCAGCAGGGAATGGTTCTGCTGTGCCAACTCCCAATTGAGCCAGCTTATTTCGTTGTCCTGGCAGTAGGCGTTGTTGTTGCCCTGTTGGCTTCGCCCGAATTCATCGCCCGCCACCAGCATCGGCACCCCCTGGGAAAGCATGAGGATGGTGGCAAAGGTTTTGATGCGCCGCTTCCGCAGCCGCTCTAAGGCCAAGTTGTCCGTCGGTCCTTCGCTGCCGCTGTTCCAGCTGAGATTGTCGTTGCCGCCGTCGCGGTTCTCCTCGCCGTTGGCCAGGTTGTGCTTTTCGTTGTAGCTGACCTGGTCGTAGAGGGTGAAGCCGTCGTGGCTGGTGATGAAATTGATGGAGTTGCGCGGAGTGCGGCCGTCGTCTTGGTAGAGGTCGGCGCTGCCTGCGAGGCGGGTGGCGAGCGGAGCCACCATGTCGTCGTGCCCGCAGAGAAAGCGGCGGACATCATCGCGGAACTTACCGTTCCATTCGGCCCAGCGTCGGTTGGTGGAAAAGCTCCCCACCTGATAGAGGCCCGCGGCATCCCAAGCCTCGGCAATGATCTTGGTGTCGGCCAAAATCGGGTCTTCGGCGATCTTTTCCACCATGGGCGGGTTGCTCAGCACGTTGCCCTGCTGGTCGCGGCCGAGAACGCTGGCCAGATCGAAGCGGAAGCCGTCCACATGCATCTCCATCACCCAGTAGCGCAGGCAGTCCATGATCAGATGCCGTACCAGGGGATGGTTGCAGTTTACCGTGTTGCCGCAACCCGAGAAGTTGAGATACTCCCTGCTCTTCGGGTCCAGCAGGTAGTAGATGACATTGTCCAGTCCCCGGAAGCTGATCACCGGCCCATCGCTGCCTCCTTCCGCCGTATGGTTGAAGACCACGTCCAGGATCACTTCGATCCCGGCCCGGTGCAACGCCTTGACCATCTCCTTGAACTCCCGCACCTGGTTGCCGTTGCGGCCATTGACCGCATAGGCGGCCTTGGGGGCGAAAAAGGAGATGGGGCTGTAGCCCCAGAAATTCTTCAGCCTCTCGCCGGTGAAGGGGTTGTGGTTGGTGATCTCGTGTTCGTTGAATTCGGTGATGGGCAGGAGTTCCACCGCGGTAATGCCAAGTTTTTTAAGATAGGGGATCTTTTCCACCACCCCGTGGTAGGTGCCGGGATGGGCAACGCCGGAACTCGCATCACGGGTAAATCCCCGGACATGGAGTTCGTAGATGATACTCTTTTCCAGGGGGATATTGAGGGGCCGGTCCCCTTCCCAGTCAAAGTCGTTGCCGATGATGCAGCAGCGGCGCTGGAAGGAGCTGAGCGGGGTGCAGAGGCCGCTGCGGCAATAAGGGATTCCCCATTCGGATCCCCCGGTAAGAGCCTTGGCGTAAGGGTCGAGCAGGAGTTTTTCCTGGGAAAAAAAATGGCCCGCCCCCTTGGGATCGTACGGGCCCGACATGCGGTAGCCATAGCGGAGATTGGTGTCCAGATCGTGGAGCAGGATATGCCAGATATTTCCGGTCCGGTTGATCATGGGGTCAAGGGGGATCTCGGCGTGGGGATCTTCCTGGCCGGACTTGAAGAGGATGAGGGTGACTTCCTTGGCGTGCCGGGAAAACACGGCGAAATTGACGCCGTCTGGTTTGAGAAACGAGCCCATGGGGAGCGGGTAACCGGCGCTGGTAGTGAATTTTTCTTTGCGCATACCATTTTCCTCTTGCCGGGAATGAAAACAGGAACTATTATTGATAATAATTACTAATTTTATAAGGTGGCTTTTTCATTATATCGTTTCCGGGTAAAAGATGACAACAAAACTGAGGAGGTGTGCCATGGGATTAGCGGAAAAGTTGGGTATGGGCGATCAACCTGTGTCGATTGACTGGGATCTTACCCCCTCGGATACCTTTGCCATGTTTGAAAGCTGGGGCGGCAAGGACCAGCAGCGGATCCGCAGTAATTCGGAGCTCCACTATTATTTTTATATCGATAACTGGAGTTCGCCGGCCAAACTCTGTCTGATGGAGCGGGGCGTGAAGCATGCCAAAGTTCTTGCCCACATCGACTGTCCGCAGGAGATGCTGAAAAAATGCGTGGCCAAACAGGGCAAGGATATGCGCGACCAGAGTTACGCCATCGATGCGGGGATCAAGCAATGGCTGCTGGAAAGAATCATCGAGAGCGAGGATTTCTCCCGGATTGCGCTGGTGGACAACTCTGTGCCCCAAGAGGAGATGGAGACCGGGCTGCCGAAGAAGGTCAAGCCACTTTCCGCTGCGGAGAAGGTCAGCCTGCGGGCGACCGGGACGGTGCTCAACGCATCGGAGGTGACCGCTCTTGCCGCCAAGATTGGCGGTTATGATAGCCGCCATAATCCCCAGGGTAATTTCCGCAACGTGCTGGTGGACAACGGCAACGGGTTGACCGTGACCGATCTGGCCACCGGGCTCATGTGGCAACGGGGCGGCTGTGATCTTACCACCATCCGCACCGTACAGAAATATGTGGAGGAGCTGAATGCGCAGCGCTTTGCCGGCTTTTCCGACTGGCGGCTTCCCACCATGGAGGAGGGCTTCTCTTTGCTGGTGCCACAGGTGAATGCAAAGGGGGTCCATCTGCACCCTTGTTTTTCCAAGGAGCAGCCCTTTATCTTTTTGGCCGATCAGCGCAAACCCGGCGGCTACTGGTTTATAGATTTCAAGCAGGGCACGGCTTTCTGGGCTTCCGGCTCCATTCCGGGCGGGTTTGGCAGGGTGTGCCGCACCATGTGATCCGGAAAAAATAAGTGCACAACAAAAGGGCTGCCCGAGGGTGGCCCTTTCTTTTTGTGGGCAGGGGAAAAAGGCGGGCAACAAAATCTTGCAATTTGTCCGAGCCGGTTATAAAGAATCTAGGAGGTCGGTACGGACAGCACGTTTTTCCGTTTGCAGCCGGGCGGGAATTTTTTATTGATAATATAGAGAGAGGACAACCCCCATGCCTGAATTCAAGAATGTCACCATCGTAAAAAAAGCCAATGTCTACTTTGACGGCAAGGTCACCAGCCGGACAGTGGAGTTTGCAGATGGCTCCCAGAAAACCCTGGGCATCATGCTGCCCGGAGAGTACGAGTTCAACACGGCGGACAAGGAGATCATGGAGATCATGGCCGGAGAATTGGAAGTTCTCCTCCCCGGGGCTGCCGGCTGGAAAACAATCCATGGCGGCGAGTCCTTCGAGGTGCCGGCCCACTCCAAGTTCTCTCTGAAGATCAGGAGCCTCACCGATTATTGCTGTTCATTTCTGAAGTAGGGAGTATCAATCAAAAAAGCCATCGGGCAAGTGTGCTGCCGATGGCTTTTTTGGTTTTCGCAGGGGCGTATCCCGCCTGTCTTTTTATCCGCGCTTAAAAATTTTCAAATTCCTCGTCGTCAAAGGGGATCACCTCTTTGCCCGTATTCTGCCTTTGCTGGGAGATGGCACGGGGCGGTTGCTTTTTTTGCGGCAGCAGTGGCCGAGTTCCCCCTGTTTTTCTGCCGGAAGAAGGAGGTCGTTTCAGGGATGGGGCGCTTACACTGTCGCCGCTGATCATGGCCTCAAGCTCACGAACATAGCCGAGCAGGGTGTTGCTTTCGGCAAAGAGTTCTTCCGAGGCGGCGGCCGATTCCTCGGCGGTGGCGGCATTGCTTTGCACCACCTTATCCATTTCCTGCAGGGCGGTGTTGACCTGGCCCACGCCATCGGTCTGCTCTTTTGCGGCGGTGGAAATCTCGGTGATCAGCAGCGAGACCTTGCCGGTGCCGGCGGAAACCTGGTTAAACTCCTCGTTGGTCTTGCCGACCAGCACTGTGCCTTCTTGAACCTTGCTCACCGTTTGTTCGATCAGGTTGGCGGTTTCCCGGGCCGCATCCGCTGCCCGCATCGCCAAGCTGCGGACCTCGTTGGCCACCACGGCAAAGCCTGCACCGGCCTCGCCGGCCCGGGCTGCTTCCACTGCGGCGTTCAGGGCCAGCAGATTGGTCTGGAAAGCGATTTCATCGATGGTTTTAATGATTTTCGAGGTCTTTTCGCTGGCCGTGTTGATTTCGCCCATGGCTACGGTGAGTTGCTGCATGGAGACCGCAGCCTGATTGGCCACTTTGTTGACGTTCGCCATGACCCCATTGGCTTGTTGCGCGTTGTCCGCACTGTGTCGGGTCATGGAGGCAATCTCTTCCATGGAGGCAGAGGTTTCTTCAAGGGCCGCGGCCTGCTCTGTGGCGCCTTCGGCCAGTTGCTGGCCGGCACCGGCAACCTCGCCGGCCGCAGCGGATATTTGGTCTGCGCCGGAGGTCAAGCCGCTGATTGCCTTTTTGAGGGGGACGGTGATGCCACGGGTAATGACAAAGGCCAGGGCGCAGCCGCCGATAAAAATGCCAACTGCGATGAGGATGATCAGGCGTTGCAGGTCCGTGCCTTCCGTGAGAGCATTGTTGGCGACATGTTCCCCTTCCGCGGTATTGATTTTGCCAAATTCGTTGATGGCCGCACGGATCTCGTCGGCCACCGTCTCCTGAGTAACAGCCGCTGTCGTTACCAGGGCAAGGTTGTCCGCTTGCGCAGCAGTTATGAGCTCTCGTCCGGCAGGGGCAAGCTTGTCGTGCAGTTGGATGATCGCCTCGATTTTTTCAAGCCAGCCCGCCTGCACCAGCTCCTCATCGGCCTGGATGGTTGCCCGGGCCCGGGCAAAGGTTTCATCCGCCTGCTTGTCCAGGCTGTCGAACCGTTCCCGGTATACGGAATCCTTGTGGATTACAAAGGTTGCGGCCGCGAGTTGCTGGTGGCTCACCAGGAGGGCCAGTTCTCCGCCGATATAGGCAAGGGGCAGGTGGGTATTTTCCAGATCCTTGACCGAGGTCACCATCTGTGAGGATTTGAAAACGGCAAAGCTGGTGCCGATGGTGGAAAGAACTACGAGGAAGCCGAAGCCTGCCACCAGTTTTTTTGCCAGAGAGGCTTTTGCAAAATTCATAGGATTGCTCCAGGATGTTTTGCCAACACACAGATGGCTTGATTGTCGGGGAAGCGAATTGCAGGGTGGGTGTGAATGCGTTTAATCCGCCCTTTATATAGTAATTGTAACTATTTTCCAAATGAAATTTTAATAAAAAACTGAAGATTTTGCCGGGCATAGTGCAGAAAATTGACACAATGTAGAGATGATGCTCATGTTTTGTGGCGGTGAAGATTATGCCCAGCTTCTGCAACGGGCCAGATATTTTGGTAAACGAGGGGGATAAAGGAATTTTCCTTGTTTTGCCCCAGGGCAATGACCTCTGCTCCAGGACCAACAAGTTGCCTCAATCAATATAAAATTTTAGGGAAACACTTGGGGGATTGCAAGTGCTTTGCTGGCGAAATAAAAAAAAGGCCATGGGGGGGATGTATTTCTCTCAATGGTGCGGGAAGAAAAGGTGGAAAAATGGAGGTCCATCGCATTGTTTCGGCAAATCTCCTGTGCTAGTATGATACTGGTTTGGCCGTTGTTCAACGCAGGAATAATTTTTCAGGAAAATTATCATGGGAATGCGGAAACAGATACTGTTGTTCCTGGTTTTTGCCCTCGCGGCCGTGCCCGCTCTGGCTACCCAGGGGTGGAGAAGCGTCGCCGTGCAAAAGGGGGCTGTGAGGATTTCCCCGATGCCGTTCGGGAAGATCATCGCCACCTTGGGGTATGGGGAACGGGTTGATGTCCTCGAGGAACAGGGGCTTTGGCTCAAGGTGCGGGAGCAGCACCGGGGGCGGGAAGGGTGGATGCACAGCGGCAGCCTCATTGCCAAGGCCATTGTCTTGAAACCCGGGGAACGGGTGGGGGCCGGAGCCTCTGAGGATGAGCTGGCTTTGGGCGGCAAGGGCTTCAATGCCCAGGTGGAAGCCGAGTACAAGGCTCGGCAGAAGGATCTCAACTATGCGGCGGTGGACTGGATGGAGCGGATTCAGGTGACTCCGGCGGCCATGCGGGAATTCCTTGCCAAGGGCGGCTTGCAGGCCCTTGGGGGAGGTGGTGCTCATGGAAAATAAACGCCCCTCTGTGTTTGTCGTTTTTTTTGCGCTCTGCTGCCTTGTCCTGACCAGCGGCTGTGAAACCAGCGGGGTTTTTGATAACCTCGGCGCCATCCAGGTGGGCAATTTCCGGCTCAGCGAGTCCCAGGTGGGGGCGATCAAGAAAAG
Source organism: Thiovibrio frasassiensis (assembly GCF_029607905.1). NCBI lineage: Bacteria > Pseudomonadati > Thermodesulfobacteriota > Desulfobulbia > Desulfobulbales > Thiovibrionaceae > Thiovibrio > Thiovibrio frasassiensis. Next base: position 583,003 of record NZ_JAPHEH010000001.1, on the reverse strand, counting down.
TGCCCAGGCCATGGGCAAGGCCTTCACCGATATCACCCCGGAGCAGGAATACTATGTGGGCAGAGCGGTGGGCGCCACCCTGCTGGGCAGATACCAGCCCCGCACCGAAGCCAACTCCGTGCAGTACCTCAACCTGGTCGGTGATTCCCTGGCCGCTGTCTCCGACATGCCGGAAACCTACGGCGGCTATCATTTTGTCCTTCTGGAGGATGAGGGGATCAACGCCTTTGCCGCGCCGGGCGGCTTGATTTTTATCAGTCGGGGCATGCTCCGCTGTTGTCAGGACGAGGATACCCTGGCCGCGGTGCTGGCCCATGAGATCGCGCACGTGCAGTTGAAGCATGGCTTGCAGGCCATCAAGACCAGCCGACTGACCACGGCCTTTTCCATCATGGCCACGGAAGGGGCCAAGCAGGCCGGGGGGCCGGAACTGTCCCAGCTCACCGCGCTTTTTGAGGATTCCATCCACGATGTCACCGCCACCCTGGTCAACAGCGGCTATTCCCGCGCCTTTGAGCGGGAGGCGGATGCCGTGGCCCTGGTGATTCTTGGCCGGGCCGGTTATGACCAGCACTCTCTGGTGACCCTGTTGCGTGAGATGAAGCTGCGTTTGAATCCGCAGGGGTTGGATTTCGCCAAAACCCATCCCGACCCGGCAGAACGGATCGCCGAACTTGAGCCCCAGCTTGGCGAGGCCACGGTGCCGCCTGGAAAACCGCAGCGGCAGCAGCGGTTCAAGAGCATTTTCGGTAGCATCTGATCGTGGCCAGAAAGGGATTCGTCGGGCTTGGTCTCGGCTTGATTGCCTGCGTTCTTGCTCTGCTCCTCTGGCAAGAGGGGGTGCTGGTCGGTTTTGAGCGTGCGACCTGGCAGTGGCGGGTCGCCTATTTTGCCCGGCCGACTCCGGCCACCAGCCAGCTGCGGATCATTGCCCTCGATCAGAAAAGTCTTGATTGGGGGCGCAAGGAAAATGGCCTCTCTTGGCCGTGGCCCAGGCAGGCCTACGCAACCCTCCTCGCCTTTTGCAAACGCGCCGGAGTCAGGGCGGTGGCCTTCGATCTGCTCTTCAGCGAACCTTCCCTCTATGGCGTTGGGGATGACCAGATGCTGGGGCAGGCCATGCAGGAGAACGGGCCGGTGGTGCTGAGCTACACCTTCGCCCCTGCCGGGGAGGGGCAGACGGCACATGCTGCTCGCCCGTCGCTTCTGACCATCTCCGGATTCTCCCAGTGGCTCGCCGGGCGCCAGGGGGCAGGGGGGGCGCGGGCGGTGACCATGCCGGTGCCTGAACTGGGTGACAACGCGGCCCTGCTAGCGAATATCAGCAATCGTCCCGACCCCGATGGGGTCTTCCGCCGAGTCCCCCTCTTTATCCCCCTTGCCGGCCATCCCGTGCCTTCCCTGGCCTTGGCCACCTATCTTGCCGGGACTCTGGGGCCGGTGGAGCTGGCGCTTGGAAAGAATCGGCTGCAGGTTGGGGAACTTGCGGTACCCATTGATGCGACCGGACACTCCATTCTCAATTTTCGGGGGCCATCCGGCACCATCAAAACCATCTCCCTGGCCGCCGTGGTGCAGTCGGAGCTGCAGCTCGAGGCCGGGGAAGCCCCGGTTGTCGATCCGGCCGACTTCAAGGACGCCTACGTCTTTTTTGGCATGACCGCCCCGGGACTCTACGACCTCCGGGCCACTCCCACCGATGGGGTCTATCCGGGGGTGGAGATCCACGCCACCATGCTGGACAATCTCCTCTCCCAGGATTTTCTCCGCGACAGTCCGGTGTGGCTGGCTGCATCCCTGACCCTGTTTTTCGGGGTGCTGGCCTCGCTCTCCATCCTCTTCTGCCGCAATGCCTGGCAATCATCCCTGGCTTTTGTCATTTTTCTGCCTCTGCCTTTGCTCTCTGGGTTTATTGCCTATGGCTTAGGGGTTTGGTTGCCCGTTGCTGTTCAGACCACGGCGGTCTTGCTTGCCCTGATCAGCGGGGTGGTTTTTAATCTCGCCACCGAGGGGCGGAAGAAACGCTATATCAAGCGGGCTTTCAGCCAGTATCTTCATCCCACCGTGATCGAGCAACTGGTGAGCAACCCAGCGCTGCTGCGGCTGGGCGGCGAGAAGCGGGAGCTCTCCATCTTCTTTTCGGATCTCGCCGGCTTCACCACCATGTCGGAGCGACTGGATCCGGAGCGGCTCACCCTCTTGCTCAACGAGTATCTCTCCGCCATGACCGATATCATTTTGGCATCGGGCGGGACCATCGACAAGTATGAGGGGGATGCCATCATCGCCTTCTGGAACGCGCCGCTTACGCAAAATGATCATGCCGCGCGTGCGGTGCGGAGTGCTCTGCACTGCCAGGAGCGGCTGGCCGGGTTGCGCCCCGATTTCAAGGCGCGCTTCGGCTGCGACCTCTTCATGCGGATCGGGATCAACACCGGCTCGGTGGTGGTGGGAAACCTCGGTTCGAGCCAGCGCTTCGATTACTCCATCCTGGGGGACAGCGCCAATGTCGCGGCCCGCCTGGAGGGGGTGAACAAGGAGTTCGGTACCGAGATTCTCATCTCCGAGGCGTGCCGGAACCAGTTGCCCGGCGAGCTGCAGGTCCGGGAGATCGGACGGGTCGGGGTGGTGGGCAGGAAGGAGCCCATTACGGTGTTTGAACCCCTTGCTTTGCAGGATGCAGGGAAGGCTGAACGGATCAGCCGGTTTGCTGCAGCCCTGGCCCGGTACTATCGGGGCGAAATCTCCGAAGCCCGGGCAGCGTTTCAGGAGCTTGCGGCAGACGATGGTGTGTCCGCCCGCTATGCCGCCCGCTGCCGAGAACTGCTGGATAATCCGCCCCTTGCCTGGGACGGGGTGTGGAGGATGGGGAGCAAATGAGGCGCACCGTGGTGGAGGGGAATGCGCCGGGGGGTAGAGCTGCGTCGTCCTTGGGGCTTGTCAAACCCTTTGTCCGGCGATATTCCTCCCGCCTCATCGGCGGGCTTCTTGCCCTGCTGACCGTTGATCTTCTCCAACTGGGCATCCCCCGGTTGGTAAAACGGGCGGTGGATCTCCTCGCCCACGGCACGGCCAGTCAACTCGCCTTGGCCCAAAGCGCCGTGGCTATCTTCCTGTTGGCCCTGGGCATTGCCGGTTGCCGTTTTGTTTGGCGCTATCTGATTCTGGGCTTTTCTCGGCTGGTGGAGCGTGATCTGCGCGATGATTTTTTCAAGCATCTGCTCACCCTGGACCGGCCTTTTTTTCAGAAAAAACCGGTGGGTGCGATCATGGCCCTGGCCACCAACGATCTTGCCGCGGTACAGCTTGCCGGGGGCATGGGTCTGGTCGCCAGCGTCGATGCCGCGATCATGGGCACCGCCGCCCTGGGTTGCATGGCCTATATCAGCCCGCGCCTCACCCTGATCGCCGTCCTCCCCATGCCGCTGCTGGCCTTGCTGACCAAAATACTCTCCGCCAGGCTCCATCGCCGTTTTCTCAAGGTGCAGGAGCAGTTTTCCCACCTCACCGAATGTGCCCGCAGCACCATTGCCAGCATTCGCTTGCTCAAGGCCTACACCCAGGAGAAATCGCAGGCCGAGGTCTTCGACCGCCTCGGCCGCCAGTACCAGCAGGACAACATCCGCTTGGCCAGGGTGCATGGCACCCTCTTTCCCATCTCCGGGCTGGTGGGCAATACCAGTCTGCTCCTGGTGATCTTTTTCGGCGGGCGTCTGGTGATTACCGGGGTGATCACGGTGGGTGATTTTGTTGCCTTTATTTCCTATCTCTATCTGCTGACCTGGCCGATGATGGCGGTGGGCTGGGTGACCAATCTTTTCCAGCGCGGCGTGACTTCCTTGACCCGCCTTGACGAGGTGATGCGGGCGACTCCCACTTTGGAGGACGCACCGCAGCCGGTTGCCTTTCCGCCTGGGCCGACGGAGATCAGCCTGCGCAATCTCCATTTTCACTACGAGGGGCAGGAACAACCGGCCCTGGCCGGAGTGAGCTGCGTCATTGGCGCCGGGGAGATTGTCGGGCTGGTCGGGCGCAGCGGCTCGGGGAAATCCACCCTCTGTCATCTTCTCGCCCGGCAGTATCCCGTGGCGGATGGGGAAATTTTTCTCAACGGTATTGATGTGAACCGGTTGTCTCTCGACGCAGTACGGGAGCGGGTTGGGTATGTGCCCCAGGATGTCCTCCTCTTTTCCGATACCGTGGCCGCAAACATCGGTTTCGGCAATCCGGCGGCCAGCCAGGAACAGATCGAGACGGCGGCCCGGATCTGCCGGATTCATCAGGAGATCCTCGGTTTCAGCGAGGGGTATCAGACCCGGATCGGTGAAAAGGGCGTCAAGCTCTCCGGCGGCCAGCGCCAGCGCATCGCCCTGGCCCGGGCCATTCTCCTTGACCGTCCCTTGCTGATCATTGATGACAGCTTATCCGCCGTCGATTTGGAAACCGAGCAGGAGATTATCGCCGGCTTGGCCGACTATCTGCCGGGGCGGACCTGTCTCATCGTTTCCCACCGCATCGCCCCCTTACGGGATGCGGCCCGGATTATGGTGTTGGAGGAAGGGCGGCTCCTGGCCCAGGGCAAGCATGCCGAGTTACTGGGCACAAGCCCTTTTTACCGCACCATGTATCACCAGCAACAGATGCTTTACCGGGAAAAGGACTTGTAACTTTGCGGGATAATTACGGATATTTCGAAGAAGATCAGCTGGGCAAGTTCACCGATCTCAGTCTCTGGCGGCGGATCGTCTTTCTCGGCAGGCCTTACTGGCTTGGGGCCTTGTTGGCCGTGCTGCTTTCCCTGGTCGTGGTGGGCTGCGGCCTTTCCCTGCCCTATCTGATCCGCTTGGCCGTGGATGATTTCATCCTCAATACAGGACCAGCCCCGGCCACGCGTCTTGCGGGGCTCAAGCACCTGGCCCTGGCCTTTTGCGCTCTCATGGTCTTTGAGTTTCTCGGCAATTTTGTCCAGGTCCTGATCCTGGAATGGACCGGGCAGAGGATTATGCACCGGACCCGGCAGATGATGTTTGTCCATCTCCTCCGCCTGGACCTGAAATTTTTTCACCGCAACCCGGCCGGCCGCCTGGTAACCCGGCTGACCAACGATATCCAGAACATGCACGAGATGTTCACCTCGGTCATCGTCACCCTGTTCAACGACGGGATCAAGCTCTTGGGCATCCTGGGGGTTTTGTTTTGGATGAACTGGCACCTGGCCCTGGCCATCTGCCTGCTCCTCCCGCTGATGGTGGGCAATACCCTCTGGTTCAGCCGTTTGGCCCGCGACGCCTTCCGGCAGATCCGCACCCATCTGGCCAAGATTAACTCCTTCTTGCAGGAATCCCTCTCCGGCGTGGCGCTTATTCAATTGTTCCGGCGGGAGGAATCCAGCCAGGGGCAATTTTCCCAGTTGAACCAGGTCTTTTTTGCGAAGGCCCTCTATCAGATCCGGGTGTTTGCCGTGTTCATGCCCCTTACCGAATTGATGAGTGCCCTGAGCATCGGCACCATCCTCTGGTACGGCGGCAGCCAGGTCATGGGAGGAAAGATGACCATCGGCATGCTGGTGGCCTTTCTTTCCTATATGCGCCTCTTTTTTCAGCCCATGCGCGAGCTTTCCCAGAAGTATTCCATCGTCCAGTCGGCCCTGGCCTCGGCGGAACGGATCTTTCAGCTCCTCGACTCCCGTGAGACCCTGCCCTTGGCAGCTAAGCCCTTGCGGCCTGCCTCGGGTAAGGGCGAGATCGAGTTTAAGGAGGTGCGTTTCGGTTACGAGCCCGAGCATCCGGTGCTGGACCGTTTCTCCTTAAAAATTCCACCCGGCCAGACCCTGGCCATCGTCGGCGCCACCGGCAGCGGCAAGACCACGATCATCAGCCTGTTGGAACGGTTCTACGATCCGGATGCGGGCGAGATTCTCCTGGACGGCGTCGATCTGCGCGATCTCGATCCGAACTGGTTGCGAAGCCAGGTGGGGCTGGTGATGCAGGATGTGCTGATCATGCCGGGGACCATCCGGGAGAATATCCTGCTCGATGGAGAAAAAAGCGACGCGGCGTTGTGGCAGATCCTCGAAAAAGCGCAACTGGCCCGCTTTGTCCGCCAGTTGCCCGAGGGGCTTGCCACCAGAGTGGGCGAGGGTGGGGCCGACTTCTCCGCCGGGCAGCGCCAATTGCTGGCCTTTGCCAGGATTCTCGCCAGGGAACCGCGCATTCTGGTGCTGGACGAGGCCACCGCCAGCGTGGACCCGGAAAGCGAGATGCTCACCGAACGCGCCATTGAGGCAACCTTTGCCGGGCGGACCAACATCGTCATCGCCCATAGGCTTTCCACCATCCGCAGGGCCGATCATATTCTGGTTATGGCTGGGGGCAAGATTATCGAGCAGGGGAGTCATGCGGAGCTGGCCGTGGCCAATGGACCGTATCGGAGGCTGCTGACTATTTTCAGTGCCGGCTCAGGGGCGAGAACGGAAAACGGGGTATGAGAAAAAAATCTCCCTGTTCTTTCGTCGCTAATCCTCTGTGGCAGAAAAGCCCGTTGGATATGTGCTCAATTGCTGTTATCATGCGGCTTGAGGGGAATAACCTATACGAGCACGGAGCAGCAATGAAACGGTTTAAATATCAGATGAAAGACGACAAGGAACTTTGGGTTTGCGAGGAGTGCAAAAAATCGCATGGCGAGCTCATCCTGCTGAAAACCTGGAAGCTTGTTGATAGGAAAGATGACGACTCTGCCTGCGAATACTGTCCGCCTCCCATCTTTGTCCCCGAGCCGCCCGCTGATCTTTGCGTGCATCCGTAAGGGTGTTGAAGACTCTCCGGTTACAATAGGCTATTCTTCAGGGTGGCGATATCCCGTTGTTCCGAAATATAGCGGCTGATGCTATTGAAATTCTTGGTATCCCCCACCATGATGCAGCCGATGGCCCGGTTGTTCTCAATGACCAGCTTCTTGTAAACGGTATCGGAGGATATCACCTGCGACTCAAATCTCCCTTCCGCATCGATGTTGCCGGCGGCGGCGACGTCGATGCCGGCCACCTTGAGGATGTTGCTCATGGTGGTGCCGTTGTATTGCGCCTCGCCGCCCGCTATGTTGGCCCCCGCCACCTTACCCTGCTGCATGGCCGCAGGCCAGATGCCGGAGACCACTCCCCGGTGCTCGGCCACATCGCCCGCCGCATAGATTCCGTTCCCGCTGGTTTCCAGGCGGTCATTTACGATGACCCCCTTGTCGCAGATAAGCTCTCCAGCTTTGGCTAATTCCAGATTTGGCCTTACTCCGGCAGAGACGATGACCATCTGGCCGCGCACGGTCTCGCCGCCTTCAAGGACAATGCCGTCTGCCTGGCCATTGCTGCCGGTGATGGTCTTGGTCATAGCCGAGAGGCGGAAGGAAAAGCCCATCTTCTCCATGAGTTTTTGCAGCCGGGCACCCCCCTTGCTGTCCAGTTGCCGGGGCAGGAGGCGCGGGAAAAATTCCACCACCGTTACCTTCTTGCCCAATTTGCGCAGGGCATTGCCCGCCTCAAGGCCGAGCAGCCCGCCGCCGATGAGGATCACCTCTGCGCTTTTTCCCGCCTGGGCCAGGATGGCCCGGGCATCCTTGATGTGGCGGAGGGAAAACACCCCCTGTTGGTCGATGCCGCTGATGGGGGGCAGGAAGGAGTGGCTGCCCGTGGCCAGAAGCAACCGGTCAAAGGGGAGCTTTTCCCCGCTTTCGCTGGTCAGCCGTTTGTTCAGAGCATCGAGGCCAGTGATCCGGGTGTTGATCCGCAGGGTGATCCGTTGCTCCTCGTACCATTTTTTTTTCTTGGCGATGAGCTTTTCTTCGGTCACATCCCCAGCGATGAATTCGTTGAGCCGGATCCGATAATAAAAGGGGAGATCCTCTTCGCTGAGGATGGTGATGCTCCCTTTGGGGTCCTGCTGGCGGATGGATTCGGCGGCGGTGGTTCCGGCGACGCCGTTGCCGACGATGAGGTAGGATTTCGTTTTCATGGCGGGTACCTCAGAAGGAGGTTGAAGGGAGGGGCGAATAGATATATTGTGGCACAGTCCGGAGGGGATGTGCAAGGATTCCCGGATCGGGATTATTAAATATACTTTTAGGAAGGTGTCGGGATGAGCGAAAAGAAGAAGAAAGACCTGTGCCCCTGCGGCTCGGGCTTGAAGTTTGCTGAATGCTGCGAGCCGTATCTGAAAGGCGGGCTCGCCCCCACCGCCGAGGCGCTGATGCGTTCACGCTATACCGGCTTTGCCGTGCAGGATGTTCCCTATCTCCTGCGCTCCTGGCACCGGAAAACCCGGCCGACCGAGCTTGATCTGGACGATCAGGAAGGGTTTGTCTGGCACGGGATCGAGGTGTTGGCAACTGAGGGCGGCACCGCAGGCGAGCAGACCGGAGTGGTGGAGTTTGTCGCCAACTTTTCCGGGAATGGCCAGGACCACCGCTTGCATGAACGGGCCGAGTTTGTCTGCGAAGATGGGCAGTGGTTGTACGTGGACGGCAAGGTGAATCCGGGTCGGGTTCCTGTTACCAGCGAAAAGATCGGGCGCAACGAACCCTGTCCCTGCGGCAGCGGCAAGAAGTACAAGAAGTGTTGTCAGGCCAAGTAACCGGATCTCCGGTTACTTGGCCTGGAGAATTTTATTCCAGATAGTCCTTCAGTTTTTCCAGAAGGGATTCCGGCAGATCCTCATCGTACATGAAGGCCTGGGCCTCTTCCCCGGTGATCCGGCTCTTGATCTCCAGGGGCAGGGAGCGGAGGATGGCGACCCGCTCCGGGTTGGGCTTTTTTTTCTCGGCAGAGCTGTCCATGTCTTTCCTCTTGGGGTGCGGGTGGATTAGGAGCGCCAGATGACCCGGGCCTCTTTTCTGGGCGGGATTTTAAAGTACGGAAATCTCGGGTAGCCGAAGATCATCGCCCCATACGGGCGGTGGCCCTCGGGCAGTCCCAGGGCGTCGAGCAGGGGCTGGTAGCCGGCTGCCGCGGCGCTCATCAGGATGCCGGCCCAGCAGGTGCCGATGCCCCCGCTGGTTGCGGCTATCTCAAAATAGCTCAGGGCGATGGTGCAGTCGATTTCCGGTTTGAGACTGTCCTCATGGGCGTGGGCCATCAGCAGGTGGGGGGCGCTGCGCAGGACCATGTCCTTGCCCTGGTCCCAGGCGGCGACGATGCCGGGATAGGTGGTACCGGTCCTCAGCCAGTCCACGACCAGCCCGGCCAGACGGCGCATCTCCTCGGGATTTTCCACCACCAGCCAGTGTACCGGCTGTTTATTTTTGGCGGACGGAGCCCAGCGACAGATATCGAGCAGCTGTTCGATATGGGGCCGGAGAACCGGCTGCTGCTGGTAAGTCCGGATGGAGCGCCGGCTGGAGAGAAGCTGGCCGATTTTCTTGAGGGTGGGGGGAGAGCCGAAGCCCATGGGCAGGAAGTCATCCTGGTGCATGGAGGTCAGGCTTAAGGCATCATGGGGGCACACCGCCACACAGTGTCCGCACTGGATGCAGAGGCGTGCCGCCGCCGGGCGGATCTCCGGGAAACCCTCTTCTCCTGTCAGGGCAATCAGACTGAAAGGGCATTCCGCCACGCAGATCCCGTCTTTTTTGCATTTTGTTCGGTCGATGCTGATGAGGGCCATTTGCTTCACTCCTGTTAAGAATTTCCTGTACCATAAACATCCTGCCGGTTCTGCGCAAACTCTTTTCCTGTCCGGGAAGGCAAGGAGGGTTTTGAAAAGAAAAAGTAAGGGAAATTAGGTAGATATTGATATTCTGAATGGGTATAGTTGAAAAGATGGTCGTGCGGGTCATCCTGCGGAAGATCGGAAACGGGTTTGGCCCAAGCAAAGGGGAGAAGATGGAGCAGAGACGAACATACGAAAAACTTGACCGTCCCGAGGTATTGGCGGCCTTATTGTATCCCCGCCAGGGGACGACCCCGTTGCCGGCCGGGGCCCAGGATCACGAGATAGAGGTGGAACCGGGCGTAACGCTCGGGGCCAGATTTTTTCTGAGCCCCGACCCGGCCGCGGTCAATCTTCTTTTTTTTCACGGCAATGGCGAGGTGGTTTCCGATTATGACGAGGTCGGCCCCCGCTATACGGAGCAGGGGATCAACTTCCTGGCCGTTGACTATCGGGGCTACGGGCGGAGCACCGGCACCCCTACCGTGAGCGCGATGATCCGGGATGCGCATAGTGTGTTAACCTGGGTGACGGCCTGGTTGGCCGAACAGGGGTGCACCGGTCATCTCGTGGCGATGGGCCGATCCCTGGGCAGCGTCTCGGCCATTGAGCTGGCCTCTTCGGAAGAGGTGATTGCCGGGCTCATTGTCGAGAGTGGCATTGCCCAGACCCTGCCCCTTTTGCGCACCATCGGCCTTGATGTGCAAGCGCTCTCCATTGATGAGGCGGACGGCTTCGGCAATCTGGAAAAAATTTGTCAGGTGCAAAAACCCACCTACATCCTCCATGCCCAGCATGATCAGATCATCCCCCTCATCCAGGCCGAAGAGCTGCAGAGCCTGTGCGGGGCGCGGAGTAAGGAATTTCAGATGATTCCCGGCGCCGATCACAACAATATCCTGGAGCGGACCGGGAAGCTCTATTTTCAGGCAATCAAACAATTTCTTCGCAGAGTCGGCAAGTCCCACGGCCCAAGACGAGCCGGGCTCCGCGGCTGAGAAACCCAGGGGGGAGTATGGCAAGAGGTCGCCGCCAAGTGAACCGCGGAACCGGCATCACCGTCCGGCGGGCTGGGTTCGCGCTCGGGCTGTTGGGGGTCTGGACGGTGGCCTTGGGGCTCTATGAGCCGACCGCAGACTTCGCCGTCTTTGCCTGGAGTCTGGCCGGGTTGGTTCTGCTCTTTTCCCTCCTGGAGATGCGGCAAGGCGGAGGGGATTCTCCCACGGAATTTTCTTTTTTCGGCACTGCCGGGCCTTTGCTCTGGGTTGTCGGCGTCTGGATTGTTTTCCGCAGTTTCGTCTCGGTTGCTCCCCAGCTGATCCTGCTCCCGGTCGGGCTCATCGGCTGGCTGGTGATCAGTTTTCCCCTGCAGGCCCTGCTTGTCCCTTTTGTGGCGGTGCTCGGGATGGAGGTGGGGTTGTGGGCTTTTGATTTTCAGGAACTCGCCGGATTGGCGGGGAATCTGCTTGCCTATGGTGCCGCCGGACTGGGCATCAGCGCCTTTATGAGCAGCAAGGCCTACCGGCAGCGGATGCGAAAGGCCCTGATCCGGGCAAAAAGGGATACCGCCAGCCGGCAGTATGCCCGGGATCTTGGTCTCTTCGACGAGCTGCCCGATATTCTCAATGTGTTGCCGGATTACGATCTCATCGAAGACCCCGAGGCCGGCAGTCAGCCCGCCGTTGAAACCATCACCGCCGCCTTTGATCTGCAACTCGAACTCATCCGCCAGACCCTGGCCTTGTCAACGGTGGCCCTGCTTTGGCCGGACCCCGAGGGCCAGGAATACCGGCTGCGCAGTATCGCCACCACCCGAAAAGATATAGCCCCCGGGCCGTTCCGGATCGGGGCGGGCATTACCGGGGCGTTGATGGGGGCGGAGGAACTGGTGAGTCTCGCCCCGGCCACCCCTTCCTTGGGGGTGCCCTATTACCTGAAGCAGCTTGAGGTGGGTGGGGTTCTCGCCGTCCGTCTCCCCGATGACGCCGAGGAATGGCTCGGATTTGACGATAAGAAGATCGCTCCGGTTCTCTGTGGGGATCGACCCGGTCAGGAACCCTGGACCGAGCAGGAAAAAACGATCATGATCCTGTGTGGCCGGAAGCTTGCCCTTGATGTGAACATGGGCAGGCAGTTTCAGGCCATGGCCCGCGAGCGCAGCGCCATCCAGCGCGTTTGTCTTGCCATGCGCGAGTTGAATGGGGCCCTGGCCCTTGAACAGGTTCTGGCCGCAACCATCAAGGCGGTGCGGACCTTGGTGGGGGCGGATTTCATCTCCATCAGCCTGGTTCAAGGCAACAGCCATTGCGTGGCCCTGGCCGAAGGCGAAGGGAGCGAGCTCCTCCTGGGCCGTGAATTTGCCAGGGAAGAGGGGTTGGTGGGCCAGGTGCTCAAGATCAACCGGCCTTTGCCGGCCAAGGCCCAGTGTCACGGGCCGACCCAGGTTTTCGGGCACGACCATCTCCTCACCGGCTACCATTCGCTGCTGGTCCTGCCCCTGCAAAAAGAGAAGGGGGAGGCGACCGGCGCGCTCACCGTGGCGGTGAAAAAAGCCGACGTTTTCACCAAGCCCCGGCAGGAGATTCTGGAGCTGATTGCCGCCCAGGTCGCGGTCAAGGTCGATCTGGGGCAGGCCCATGAGGAAATCAACCGTCTGGCCACCATCGACGGCCTCACCGGCCTGATCAATCACCGTACCTTTCAGCACGGCTTTGACGTGATGCTGGTTCGGGAAGAGCGGCGGGCCGGGGCCTTGAGCCTGTTGCTCTGCGATATCGACCACTTCAAGAAGATCAATGACAGCTATGGCCATCCCTTTGGCGACAAGGTGCTCAAGGAGGTGGCCGGGATCCTCCGGCGGGCGGCGCGCAGCGTGGATCTGGCCGGCCGTTACGGCGGCGAGGAGTTTGTTCTTGTTTTGGAGGGATCCGGCGAGCAGGGGGGGCACCAGATGGCCGAGCGTATCCGGCAGGAGATCGAAAAAATGGTGCTGCCCCATGAGAGTGGTCCGGTGCGGATCACCTTGTCCCTGGGGCTTGCCGTCTATCCCGACCACGGCACCGATAAGGAGCGTTTGATCCGGCGGGCCGATAAGGCCTTGTACCGGGCAAAGAAAGAGGGGCGTAACCGGGTGGTGGTCTGGCAGGAGGAGTGAACGGCCGAATTTTGTCGCTGCAGATCCGGGGTGTGCAAGGGGCTTAAGGGAGATTCACTCTGCCTTGGGCCCGATCTTTTAGCTGGTTAAGAGAAAAATCGCGGTCACGGCGCAGACCATGCCCATAACCTGTTTGGCGGTGACGGGTTCGCGCAGGAAGATGGCGGCAATGATGATGGTGATGATGGGGTAGAGGGCGGTCATGCTCACCACCACCGAGATCTTGCCCCTGCTGGCGGCGATGAAGAAAAACAGGGTGCCGAGCATTCCGGCCACCCCGGTGAGGACGGCAAAGAGAATGCCCTTGGGGTGGGTTTCCGGTTGAAATCCTACCCAAAGGAGAGCGGAAAGTCCGACCAGCATGGCCCCCGCCACTTCGAAAACCAAGGCGCTGGCGGGGTTGATATAGCTTACGGCCAGCTTGGGGAAAAAGCCCCAGAGGCCGTAAATGATCAGGGCGGTAAAGGCGGGAATCAGCCAGCTTTCCATGGGGCTCCCTGCGGTGGAATTTTGGCGCTCCGTGCATCCCGGCGTTGTCATTGCCGGGGGAAAGAGAGCCGCAATCGCCGGCAAGCCGACGATACAATTAAAGTCTACCGGTGATTGCCGGGCCCGGCAAGTTTTTTTGCCCTTAGGCCCGGCGTGCCGTTTTGGGGGGGGAAGGAGAGATGCCGGAACTGCGGGAATCCTTGGGATATAGATATCTGCAAGCGACAAAGTTCGACCGGGAGGAGAGGGGCGGGCAGCTCCCCCCGGCGATCCAGAGAACGGAGCGATGCAAGACCTACCCAAAGGCGGAGGTGGTGGAGCTGCCCAGGGTCTGGCCGAAAGAAGGGGCGGATCTGCTCTCGATCCTCCAGCACCGCCGCTCGGTGCGCAGCTTTGCCGAGGCGGATATCTCTTTGCAGGAGTTGGCCCTGCTGCTCTGGGGGAGTCAGGGCATTAGCGGCCAGGCCGGTTCCTTCCTTTTTCGCACCGCACCCTCCGCCGGCGCCCTCTATCCCATTGAAACCTATCTGGCGATTCAGCGGGTGGCCGGGCTTGCCCCGGGCATCTACCATTTCGACGTGCAGGGCTTCCGGCTGGAGCGTCTCGCGGAGATGGTGCCGGGGCCCCCTTTGGCCGAGGCCTGTTTGGGGCAGGGATTTATCGCCCAGGCCCCGGTCAATGTCATCTGGACCGCCATCTTCCGGCGCAATATGGCGAAATACGGCCATCGCGGGCTGCGGTATATCATGCTCGATGCCGGGCATATCTGCGGGAACCTGCTTTCGACTGCAGGCTTTCTCGGGTTGTCCGGGTGTCCGGTGGCCGCCTTTTTCGATGACGAGGTGAACGGGCTGCTCGGCGTGGACGGCCAGGAGGAGTCGGTCGTCTATCTCGCCTCCATCGGCCGCAAGGGTTAGGGGGAGAGATGCTCTATAATACCTTTGTCCATATCCCCGGGATCGGCGAGACCACGGAACGGCGGCTCTGGCAGGCCGGGGTCACCACCTGGGACAAATTCGTCGCACCGTATCCGGAGTTTCTCACCGCGCAGAAGGTTCGGCTCATTACCGATCATCTGGTGCTGAGCCGTGCCCAAGCCGGGCAACAGACGCCCCTGGAATGTCTCCGGCAGCTGCCGGCAGCCCAGCGCTGGCGGATTTTTCCGCATTATCGGGATTCCGTGGCCTATCTCGACATCGAGACCACCGGCTTGAGTTTCACGGACCATTGCATCACCACCGTCAGCCTCTACGACGGCAAAGAGGTGTTCACCTATGTGCAGGGGGAGAATCTCGCCGATTTTGCCGAGGACATCCAGCGATACCAGATGCTGGTTACTTACAACGGCAAGGCCTTTGACATCCCCATGCTGGAGCGCCATTTCGGCTTTAAGTTGGCCCAGGCCCACATCGATCTGCGCCCGCTGTTGCAGGGGCTCGGTTTTGTCGGCGGCTTGAAGGGGTGCGAAAAGCAGATGGGGCTTGATCGTGGGGAGCTGGCTGGGGTGGATGGCTACTTTGCGGTGCTGCTCTGGCGGGAATATCGCCGGACCAAATCGCGGCGGGTGCTGGACACCTTGCTTGCCTACAATGTGGAGGATACGGTGAATCTGGAGTCGTTACTGGTGCAGGCCTATAATCTGAAGCTGCAGGGCACCCCTTTTGCCGAAAGTCATCATCTGCCCCAGCCGACTCTGCCGGAGAAAACGTTTCTGCCGGATCTCGAGCTCATCGGTCGTTTGCGGGGGTATTGAAAAAAAAGCGGAGAGGGCCCGGCGGGTGCCGGACCCTCTCCAGAGGGTGCCACGCGTTTTGTAACAAGGCAGAGAATCAGGATACGGTCAATGGGCAGTGCACGCGTGGTTACAAGGTGCTCCGCCCGCCACGGAGCGAAAGCACCCAGGGTCAAGGTCCCCCCCCCAAACTTGGATGTTTTTCTTCGGTTCTTTATTTTAATTCGAGAGGGCATAAAAAAACCCATCTCTGTTGCCGGAGATGGGTTTGCAATAAACAAATTTCCCGTATCGGCAACCCGGCCATCCGCACTGGCGGACCCGTTGGCTTTGCGTCCCCGGATTACTCCGGGTTTGCCTTTTTCAAAACAGTATTCAGTTGTGGGTCCATAGTGGCATAGTGACTCTCCTTCTGTCAATCTGTTTTTCCGCGGGGGGACAAGAGGGGGTGTTGGCTTTTCTCCACCCTGTGGTACACTGAGGGCGAAAATCAGGCGTTTTAATGATCACGGGAAGGTGTCATGGCCAACTCCATAGCTTCGTATAGTCCAGGAATTTTTCCTGCCTGCAGAAAAGTGCTGAGCGATGCCTCATGGCAGGATTTTCTTGCGCTCCTTAAACTTGCCGCCGATCTCTCGGGCCTGGCCGGAATGCTTGCTGATCCTGCCGTATCCGTATCGTCTGCCCCCCCGTATCTCTTCGATTTGGCCCGGCTGGAGCTGGCACTCCATAGGGTGCGGCAGGCAAGAACATCCCTGCCGGCCGTGGTGGAGGAGCTTGCGGTAAACCCCAGCCTGCAAGTGTGCCAAGTCTCCTGGGCCGGCTTGCTTGATCTGCTGGGGGAGGGCGGGCTGCAAGCTTTGCCTGCGCCGGTGGCGCGGCAGGAGGTGATTTTGCTCTGGCTTGATCCGGAGACTGGGAAGAGCCGAGCCCAGGTGGCAGGAGACGAGGAGCTGCTGGCCCTGAAGATGGTCTGTGAAGGGATTGAGCCCCGCCAGGCTACGGAATTCGGGGCGGTGTCGGTTGGGACCATTATGGCTGCCCTTGACCGGGCTGCGGATAAGGGGATTCTTTTGGCTCCCCCCTCGCGCATCCGCAGGGATGCAGAGAGTTTTCCCATAACCGATGCGGTTGCCCCCCGCTTTCTGGCCGCCGAGGTCTTCACCCTGCAATGGCATATCACCCAGGTCTGCGATCTGCATTGCAAGCATTGCTACGACCGAAGCGACCGCGCCCCCTTGTCCCTGGACCGTGGGATTGCGGTGCTGGATCAGCTGCGGGATTTTTGTCAAAGTCGGCATGTGCGGGGGCAGGTGAGTTTTTCCGGCGGCAATCCTCTGCTCTATCCCCATTTTCGCGAGCTGTATCAGGCTGCGGTGGATCGGGGGTTCACCGTGGCCATCCTGGGCAATGCAACCGGAAAAGAGCGCCTTTTGCCGTTGCTGGCCATTGAGAAGCCCGCCTTTTATCAGGTAAGCCTCGAGGGGCTGGAAAAGCATAACGACTATATCCGGGGCACGGGCTATTTTGCCAGGGTCATGGAGTTTCTCGCTCTCTTGCGCGAACAGGAGATCTACTCCATGGTGATGCTCACCCTGACCAGGGGGAATATGGACCAGGTTCTTCCTTTGGCGGAGCTGCTCCGCGACCGGGTGGATCTTTTTGTTTTTAACCGCTTGGCCATGGTCGGAGAGGGTTCTCTGTTGGAATCGGTGCCCACCGCTGAATACCCAAAATTTCTCGAAAGCTACCTGGCTGCTGCCCGGGCGAATCCGGCCATGGGCCTCAAGGATAATTTTTTCAATCTGCTGCGGGAGAAAAAAGGCGAACCCCTGCTGGGGGGGTGCGCCGGATTCGGCTGCGGCGCGGCCTTTAATTTTGTCTCGCTGCTGCCCGATGGCGAGGTGCATGCCTGCCGGAAATTGCCCTCCCAGATCGGGAATATCTTCAGTCAATCCCTGGCGGAGATCTATGACTCTCCGGCCGCCGGACAGTACCGGGCAGGAAGCCAAGCCTGTCGGGAGTGCCGCCTGCGTCCCGCCTGCGGGGGGTGTCTGGCCGTGAGCCATGGCTTCGGCCTCGATATTTTCCGCGAGCGCGACCCTTACTGTTTTTTGGAGCATTAGAGCATGGAGTTTCGGATTCTTTCCTATAATATCCACCGGGCCATCGGGGTGGATCGACGCTTCCGGCCGGAGCGCATTGCCGCGGTTCTGGCCCATTACGATGCGGATATCGTTTTGTTGCAGGAGGTGGACGTGGGGGTGCCCCGTTCGCGGGAGTTGAATCTGGCCCGGGAATTGGCCGAGAGCTGCAATTATCCCTATAGTGCCGTGGGCTTGAATGTCCAGCTGCGCAAGGGGATGTACGGCAATGCCACCTTGAGCCGGTATCCCATCGTCCGGGAACGCAATATCGATCTGACCCTTGACGGCCGTAAGGCAAGGGGCTGCCTGTTCACCGAGCTGGAATTGCCTGTCGATGCATCTTCTCCCGTGCTCTTGCCGGTCTTCAACCTGCATCTGGGACTTTCTTTTAAGGAGCGGCCCCAGCAGGTGGGCCGACTGGTGCGTACCCCGGAGTTCACCGCTCTTGCCCAGGGGGATCGCTGTGTGGTTGCCGGAGATTTTAATGACTGGTGGACGCGGATCGCCCCGTTGTTTACCGAGGCCTTGGGTTTTGCCTGCGCAACCAACCATGGGGTTGGCTATCAGAATGCCATGCTGACCTATCCTTCATTTTCGCCCTCCACCGGCTTGGACAAGGTGTTTTGCCGGGGGCCGATCACCGTGCTGGGCGGGCGGCGCTGCCGTCTCCGGGTTTCCAAGGTCGCCAGCGATCATCTTCCCGTTATTGTCGATCTGCAGCTCTAAGCCGTGGCAGGCAGCGGCTGCTTTTTTATTGACAACGGTATCGGGTTCTTTGATGATATTGTTATAATTGGATCGGATTGATCTATGTTGGTTTTGTCGGGGGGGCCGGCAGTCGCCGGGACCATTCGTTTTCCCAATACGCAAGCAATTGCAAGGAGGGAGTTATGGACTCAAAGGATCTGAAAAAGTTTATGGCAGGTTTTGGCATTGCCAGCCTGCTGACCGGCGTTGGCCTGGCTGTGCCGCCGGCGAATGCTGCCAGCGGCAGTGGCTGAGGCGGCAGTAAAGGCAGTGCCGTGAGCACTGAGGAAAAAGCGAAGGTTGGGGAAGAAAAGGGGATGGTGGATACCAAGGCCACCCCGGAAGATGAAGCGGCAAAAGCCAAAAAGAAGCTGGAAGAAAAAAAGAAAAAGCCCGGCAAAAGTGGTTGAAGCGGCTGAGCGAACGCAGGTTGCGTTCAATTTTTTTTGCAAAGGCAGGGGAACCTGCCTTTTTTTATTCCCGCGCCACAGCACTCTTCCTGAGCGGTACGAAATAACCTGTTGATGGAAACAGGAAAAAATGATTGTATCGTGGTTCGCGTTGATCCGGCCCCAGAATGGAAGCAAAACGGGGCCGAGGTGGAGGATTCAGAACGGTATTTGGAGGAAGAGCATGGATTGGCAGGCCCTGGACTGGCATACCCGCATCGCGGTATTCTTTATCGTCTGTGGCGCGGTGATCATCGGGATCAGCATCGTCCATCTGCGTGGGCTGTTCAAGGCCATCCCGTTCATTGCCGAGCGCAGTCAGGGCTATGTGCTCCGGTCTCTCAAAATAAACCGGTTCTTGATGTTCTTTTTTCTGGCCGGCTATGTCGTGGTCGCCATGAGCGTACTCCTGGGCAAGGCGAGTATCAGCATATTTTGGGTCAGTCTTATCTTTCTTTTCGGCGCGGTCTTCGTGCTCCTCGGAATCGCCCTCCACGCCAGGATGATCAGCGAGATTCAGCAGACCATCCAGGGGCTGGTGCCCATCTGCATGGAATGCAAAAAAATCAGAACCAAGGGTGCGGATTCTTCGGCCCAGGAATCCTGGAAAGAGATCGAATTCTACATCTCCCAGCGGACAGACGCCAAATTCTCCCATGGTATCTGTCCCAGGTGTTTGGACAAGGTCCGTCAGCGGAGAAAGTAGTTGCTCCCTTCTCCGTCCCATCTTTGCAGACTTGATGCAGCCCAATCCCGGAAGATTCAGAAAAAGCGATAGAGAACCGAGGTTGCCACAGCCCAGAGCAGGATCAGGATGGTCCCGGCCGCGCAGGCGGTGCCAAGCAACCGGTGCCCGAGTAATTCCCGGCGGTTTTCCTGATAGCCGAGGAGCAGCCCGCAGAGGATGCCCGCCGCCATGCCGCCGCCGTGGGCCCAGTTGTTGATGCCCGGCACCAGCAGGCCAAAAACGAAGATGCTGATGGCCCAGCCGCCGATCTGCTGGTATACCTGCTGGCCGTAGCTGCCGCCCCGGCTTTTCCCGTAATAGAGGGCCGCGCCGATCAGGGCGCAGACCGCAGCCGAGGCGCCGATGGTAAAAGGAACCCCGGCCAGGAAAGAAAGCAGGAAGCCGGCGATGCCGCCCAGGGTATAGATGGTGAACATCCTGGCCAAGCCGTATTCCTGGATCACCAAGGGGCCGATCTGGCGCAGGGCAATGAGGTTGAAGATGAGGTGGAGCAGGCTGCCGTGCAGATAGCTGGCGGAAACCAGCGACCACCAGCGGTGCAACGCCTCGATGGGCATGGTGCCGGTTGCTCCCAAGAGCAGGAGACTCCGGTTGTCCGGGGAAAGAAAGCCAAAGGGATTCATGCCCATGGCGGTACCGCCCGGATGCAGGATCAGCGAGAGGACAAAGAGACCGATGTTGAGACCGACGAGACCGCTGAGAAAGCGCTCCGGCGAATGAAATAACCCGAGGACCCCATTGTTTTTCCACCAGGAGCCTGGGGAACCGAGGCCGCAATACGGGCAGCTGGCTTCGTCCCGGCTGATGAGGCGGCGGCAGTTTGGGCAGAGCTGAGAGTTTTTGTGAGAGGCGGTCATGGGGTAGGCGTCGTTGGTTGATAAGGTCATTTTCTCTCGGCCCAGCTAACCACACCCGGTCCGAAAAGGCCAGAAAAAGCGTGACTGCATGGTCTGGGTCGTCAGCCGATGAGAGGACCATGATGGCAACGCAACCTTGTTTTTCCTTACACGAATTTTACGGCGGCACCATTCGAGAGCGGCTCGGTATCGCCCAGGGACTTTACCCCGATCTTGCCAGGGAATTGGTGGCCAAGGAAGCGTTTGGGTGCCAGCTGGCCCAGGCGCTGATCTCCCAGAAGGAGCTGACCCGGGTCATGGCTGACCTTGACCTGGGCGGACTCTGCGGTGTCTGCGGCGCCAAACCAGGCGGGGGCTGCTGCAGCAGTTTCATGGCCGGGGAGAATGACGTGGTCCAGTTGCTTTTGAACCTTCTGGCCGGGGTGGCGGTGCGAGTCTTCCGGGAGGATGCGGAATGCTGTTTCCTCGGGGAACTGGGTTGTCCGCTTTTGTTTAAACCCATGTTCTGTCTCAATTATAACTGCCAACAGATCATCCGGGGCGCCGGGCCAGTCCGGATGCGGCACCTTGAGCAGAGTGTCGGCCGTCTGCTCCAGCAGCAGTATGGGTTGGAACAACTGCTGCTGGAGTTTTTACGGCAACGGGGCACGCTGCGCGGCTGATTTCCGGTTCAGCACCCTTCTATGGCTTTTTTCTTGGTCGGGGCCGGAGCGGCTGTCGCGGCTGGAGCTGCCTTCTGGCCCAGAGCGGCCGCAGCCTTGGTATGGCAGGCGGTGCAGGCGGTCGGACCCTTCTTGCCGTTCACTCCCGCAGTATGGCAGGTTTTGCACCGTCCATGGAACACGTCCATGGCTTTCTGCAGCTTCGCATTGCCGAACTTTTCGTTGTGGCAGGTGGCGCATTGCAAGCCGTCCCCGTTCGCCAGCCCGGCGATGGCTTTTTCGTCGAGGGGCTGATGCTTGGCGTCGTGGTGGCAGGTTCCG
Source organism: Thiovibrio frasassiensis (assembly GCF_029607905.1). Lineage (NCBI taxonomy): Bacteria > Pseudomonadati > Thermodesulfobacteriota > Desulfobulbia > Desulfobulbales > Thiovibrionaceae > Thiovibrio > Thiovibrio frasassiensis. The sequence goes on along the minus strand of NZ_JAPHEH010000001.1, from coordinate 561,999 downwards.
CAGTTAAGGCCAAGGGCGGTGTGTTTGGCATGGCTGAACTGGGCGGGCTTTTTGCCCTTGATCGTCAGCTCCTGGGCTGGGGCAGTGGCCGCCTGCAGGTCGGTCATGCTCAGGCTCAGGCCACCGGCCAACAGCATGGCAAGGGCAATCATGGTTTTTTTCATCGTGATTCCTCCTAAGTTTGTTTTTTGGTTCTAGAGTCGGCTCTTGCTGACTCCTTTCTCCTCTTGTCTGTATCCTAGCCACCCCCCGCTGCTTTTCCTAGAGGACATGGGGTGATGTCGGGCGACATTCCTTGCTGGCTGGGATGTCCAGGGGCATGTCGAGTCCGGTTTTTGTCCGGCTTTATTTCCATTGCCCCTGCTTTGGCGCGCGTGGTAGTCTGGCACCCGGTGGAAAAAACAGCAGAGCAGGCGGAAACGATTGTGTCCAAAGGGAAGGGAAGATGATGGAGCAGAAAACACGCAGAAAAACGGAACTCCTGGCCCCGGTGGGCAGCCTGGAGTCATTTTTCGCCGCCCTGGAAAATGGGGCCGATGCCGTCTACTGCGGCTTGAAGGAGTTTTCCGCCCGGGCCAAGGCCAAGAATTTCACCATGGCCGAGGTGGAAAAGCTCACCATGCATGCCCACCAGCAACACCGCCAGCTCTATGTCGCCCTCAATACCCTGCTTAAGGAAAAGGAACTCCCCCAGCTGGTGGGGATTTTGGCAGACCTGGCCGGGATCGGCATCGATGGCCTGATCATCCAGGATCTCGGGGTCTGGCGCTTGGCCAGAAACCATTTCCCGCAGCTGCCTCTGCACGCCTCAACCCAGTTGGCGGTGCATAATGCGGCGGGCGTTCTCATGCTGGAACAGATGGGGTTCACCCGGGCGGTCCTGGCCCGGGAACTGTCCCTGGCCGAGATCGGGGCCATCCGGCAACAGAGCACCATCGAGCTGGAGCATTTTGTCCACGGGGCCTTGTGTTTTTCCATTTCCGGACAATGCCTCTTTTCTTCGGCCGCCAGCTCGATGAGCGGCAACCGCGGCCGCTGCGCCCAGCCCTGCCGCCGTAAGTATCTCAACAGGGAACAGCCCGGTTATCATTTCTCCACCAGCGATTTCTGCGCCCTTTCCCAGCTGCCGCAGTTGCTCAAGGCCGGGGTCGTCAGCCTCAAGATCGAAGGGCGGATGAAGAGCGCCGACTACGTGGCCCGGGTGGTGGCGGCCTACCGGCTGGTGCTGGATGCCCCGGAAAGCGGGCGCAAGCAGGCGATGCAGGAGGCGGAGGAGCAGCTGGCCCTTTCCTTTGGCCGACAGGCGACCAAGGGTTTTCTCTCCGGTTCCGTGCCGGCGGCGATTGCGGATTCCTCCAAACAAGGAACCCTTGGCAAGCATCTCGGCCAAGTGACTTCGTTGCGCGGCGGCATGATCGGGTTTGAGACCAGCGACCGGCTGCACGTGGGCGATCGAATCCGCGTCCAGCCCCAGAACGATCAGGCCGGCACCGGCTTTACGGTGCGGGATCTCTGGCTCGAAGAGAAAAAAACCAAGGCGGTCAAGGCAGGAGATTTTGTCCGGGTGCGGATTCCCGATAAGGGCGGTTTTTTTCAGGCGGGCGACAAGGTTTTCAAGGTAGGCGGCAAGGCCGCTTTTACCATGAGTCCGGAGGCTTGCCGCGCCACCCTTGAGCAGGTGGTTGTGCCGGAAAAGAGTCCGGCCCGGAAAGAGCGCCTCGATCAGGCTCGGACTCAGGCCCTGGCCAGCCTGCTGCCGGCGGGAGTTTCCAAGCCACCCTCTGCTCAGATTCTCACGGTGCGGGGCAGAGGCCCCCAGGATCTCCGGCTGCTCGATGAATCAGGGGTTGCCAACCTGGAACTGACCCTGACCCCGGAGAGTATGGGGGGTCTGAAAAAGGTGGAGCGGCCGAGTCCCGACTGGCATGGGCGGGTCATCTGGGAAATTCCGCCCATGCTCTTCGGCGCGGAGTGGGACGAATATCGTCGGGCCGTTGGGATGCTGGCAGGCCAGGGTTTTCGCCGGTTCCGCCTCAATAATCTTGGGCATATCCCCCTGTTTGCCGGCTTGTCGGGGTTGACCCTGCTGGGCGGCTTCCGCTGCTACGTTTTGAACAGTCAGGCCGCGCTTGCTTGGCAGGAGCTGGGTCTTGAGGAACTCACCACCAATTTGGAGGACGACCGCAAGAACATGCAGGAGCTCTTCCGCCGGGGTGGCCATTTGCCTCCCTTGGCGGTTACCGTTTACGGACCCTTGCCGGTGATGCTCTCCCGCATTCCCGTCCGGGGAGTGCGGCCCGGTTCGGTGCTGCGGGCGGAAGGGGGAGAAGGGTATCGCGTGTTCCAAAACTACGGCCTCACCGAGGTGCTGGCAGAGCAGGATTTTTCCCTCCTTGGTTTTCTGGGCGGGCTCAAAGATATGGGCTGCTCCCGGATAATCGTCGATCTGAGCCATTGCGGGGGCATGTCTGCAAAGGGGAAGCAGGTCTTCGCAGCGCTTGCTGCCGACCAGACCCTGCCGGAAACCACCACCTTCAATTACAAGCGCGGCTTGGCCTGATCAATTTTTTGAAAAAAAACATGGATTGGGCTGAATTTTCCCTTGCAAAGTGAAGCCGCTTTTTCTATGTATAAATCCCTATGGCAGGTCGGAAACCCTGTCATCTTCTGCCTGACGTGCATGGCAATTGTTGTCCGTCGGGTACCTATCACCTGGCCCCGCCTTTACCCTGCGCTTGTTCCCCTCGCGTAAAGCTCCCCGACCATCTGATATCTACCCGGCGATATTGGTAACCGTCCAGCAGCACCCCATCTGCTTTGGCATCGGTCTGCTCATGTGCAATAGCACACTTCGCAGACCTCTTGCGTGCATTTGTGGCCCCGCTGAACGGTTACATTCCGTGGTTTTTTTTCGATATCGGCAAAGCGCAGAATGGTTGCCGATATTGAAAAGTATCTTGGAGAGAATTATCCGATGAGCACCCGTTTGGTTCCTGAGTTTTTTTCCTGTATCAAGGATGGCTGCGACCGCAAGAATCTGGGCAGGGAGGTCATGGCCGGGGTCCTGGTCGGCATTGTTGCCCTGCCATTGGCCATTGCCTTTGCTATTGCCTCGGGGGTCAAGCCCGAGCAGGGGATCTTTACCGCCATCATTGCCGGTTTTCTCATCTCGTTTTTGAGCGGCAGCCGGGTACAGATCGGCGGACCCACCGGCGCCTTCATCGTGGTGGTGTTCGGGATTGTCGCTAAGTTCGGCTACGACGGTCTGGCCATGGCCACCCTCATGGCCGGGGTATTCTTGGTTGGCATGGGGCTGGCCCGGATGGGGGCGGTGATTAAGTTCATCCCCTATCCCATGACCGTAGGGTTCACCAGCGGCATTGCCCTGATCATCGCCACCACCCAGATCAAGGATTTTTTTGGCTTGACCATCCCCGCCATCTCCGGCGAGTTCATCCACAGAGTTATGGATTACGGACATTATGCCGACACCCTGAATCCCTCGGCCCTGCTGATCGGTGCCATCTCGCTGCTGATTATTGTTTTCTGGGGCAAGGTGACCCGGAAGATCCCCGGCTCCATCATCGCCATCCTGGTGGGCACCGGCTTGGTTTATTTTCTTGGCCTGCCGGTGGAGACCATCGGTTCCCAGTTCGGCAGCGTGCCCAGTATGCTGCCCATGCCGAGGTTGCCTCACTTGGATTGGGGGATGCTGCCGCAGCTGATTCCCGCCGCCCTGACCATCGCCCTGCTGGGGGCCATCGAGTCGCTGCTCTCCGCGGTGGTGGCCGACGGCATGACCGGGATGCGTCACCGCTCCAACATGGAGCTGGTGGCCCAGGGAGTTGCCAACATTGCCGTGCCTTTTTTTGGTGGAATCCCTGCCACCGGCGCCATCGCCCGGACCGCGACCAACATCAAGAACGGCGGCCGCACCCCGGTGGCCGGCATGGTCCATGCAGTTACCCTGCTTCTGATCCTGCTGCTCTTTGGCCGCTGGGCCGTGCTCATCCCCATGCCCACCCTGGCGGCGGTGTTGCTGGTGGTCGCCTTCCACATGAGCGAATGGCAGCATTTCGTTAAGCTGTTTCGCGCCTCCAAATCGGATATTCTGGTGATGCTCTCCACCTTCTTTCTCACGGTTTTTGTCGATCTTACCGTGGCCATCCAGACCGGCGTTGTCCTCTCCGCCCTGCTCTTTATGAATCGCATGGCCCAAGTGACCGAGGTGCGCAATATTACGGCTGAGCTCAACGAGGAGTACGGTAAGGAGGATGCCCTGGCCATTGCCACCCGCGAGGTGCCCAAGGGGGTCGAGGTGTTCGAGATCTATGGGCCGTTTTTCTTCGGGGCCGTCACCCAGTTCAAGGATACCCTGAATATTCTCAAGAATCCGGCCAAGGTCTTGGTCTTGCGCATGCGCCATATTCTGACCATCGACGCCACGGCCTTGCATGCCCTGGAGGATCTGTTGAGCAAGACCCGTAAGGACGGCACCGCCCTGATCCTTTCCGGCGTCCGTCCCCAGCTTCGGGTTTCCCTTGACCGCAACCGGTTCAGCGGAAAAATCGGCCCGGAGAACATCTATGGCCATATCGATGATGCCCTGGCCGGGGCACGAAGGTATCTCGGTGAGTCGGCGCAGGAAGGAATGGGCGAATAAAAAAGGCCAGGCGGCTCTCCCCGAAGGGAGAAGCCGCCTGTGTGCTGGCTAAGGCTGATTGGTGAAAGATGATCGGGGCGTGTGGCTTAATCCCGGTCCCGGTTGAAACGGCTTGCCTGCCGGCCATGATCCCGGTAGTACCCGCCGCGATGTCTGCCGCGGTGCGGCTCATCCCAACCGCGGTCGATGATCACCGTCTCTCTGACCACCCGTTGCGGGGGGCAATACACCACCGGCCTTTCGTAGACCACCGGCCGGTAATAGACCACCCGGGAGTCATAATCGTCCTCGTACTGGTGCACCACCCTGGGCGGTGGCGAGTACACCCTGACCGTTTGCCCCTGTTCCTTTTCCATCTCATTGCCGACCATGTAGCCGAGGACCCCGCCGATGGCGGTGCCCAGCAAGGTGCCCTTGGTATTGCGGCCGATGGCCTGGCCGAGAATGGCGCCTCCGGCCGCTCCGCCCAAGGCCCCGGTCTGGGCAGTTTCTCCGGCCTGGACGTTCTGGCTGACAAGCAATAATCCGACACACGAGATCATCAGGGTTCTTTTCAGCATATTCCCTCCTTGCGAGAATAAACGCATTTGGCTGTGTTGCAATAAAGTGCACACCATGTTTTCGCTTTCACCGTACGCCGAAAATCATCGGGTTTCCAGCCGATATGGGGCGTAGCCGGGGCAATGTCGACCCGATGTCGGGTTCCTCTCCAGGCATGTCGGGTGGTTTTTATGGGGCAAAGTCCGTAATTGTTGTAATCGCAAAAGACGCGATTACAACGGTTATTACTTGGTGGCTTGTTGATTTTGCGCAGTGGACCTGTGGCCTTCTGGTGTTTTTACGAAACCATCGCAATTGCCTCTTTGCCTCAAGCATGCTAGAAGGGGGAACAGACTCCCTTTACCAGGACCCCCTCCATGCGCCGCCAGATCCTGTTGTCTATCACCATCCGTTTTCTCATCTATTTCACGCACTGGATGGTGCTCGCCTATCTGCCTCTGCTGCTCAAGGGGTATGGCTTAAGCGATGTGCAGATCGGTATGGCTATCGGCCTTTTTTCCTTGTCGTCCATGGCCCTGATGCTGCCGCTCGGCATGTTTTCCGATATTTTTTCGCCCAAGCGGACCATGCTCTGTGGGGCGCTGCTCTATGCGGGGTATTTTGGCGCCCTCCTCACCGCCCGTTCCTTTGGCTGGATCATGGCGGCGGTTTGTGTCGGCGGCTTGGGAAGCGCGGCCCTGGTGGTGGTGAGCGAGTCCCTGTATCTGAAGCATTTTGGCCAGATTCAGCGGAGCCGGAGGGTGGCGACCTACCAGTTGAGCACCTATCTCGGCTTCGGTCTTGGTCCTCTGGTCGGCGGTCTGGTGGTGCAAGCATCCCCGTCCCTCTTGTTCTCCCTGGCCATGGCTGGGGCCGGGGCGATCTTTCTCTGCTCGTTGTTTCTCGTTGATTTTGAGCCCATTGTCTTTTCCTTTCGGGAATACAGCGGGGATGTTCTCCAGTTCAAGCCCCTGCTGCTGATCGCCTGTCTCTTTGTTCTTGGCACCCATTTCGGGGTGGAGCAGACCTCTTTTTCCCTCTTGCTCAGGGAAAAATTCCACTTGCTCCCCAGGCAGATCGGGATGGTTTTTGCCTGCATGGGGTTGTGGATGGCGCTGATGGTGCCCCTGGTCGGCCGCTATCATGACAAGCGCAACTCGGTGTTTCTCTTCTTTTTAGGGGGGATGGCCTTTTCCGCGCTGTTTCAGGTGCTGACCCCGCTGGCTTTCGACATCTGGAGCCTGGTGATCATCCGTTTGCTCCATAATCTGGGCGACACCGTTGCCTTGCTGGAGCTCGGCGTCCTGGTCGCCCTGCTTTTTCCCTCGGGAAGGCTGGGCGGCAACTCCGGGTTGCTCTATGGGGTGCGCACCCTGGCCACTTTTCTTGCCGCAGTGGTCTCTGGGAGTCTGAATCGGGAGTGGGGGTATGGCGCTTCTTTTATGGGAAGCGGTCTTTTTGTCCTCTGTTTTGTCGCCTTGAGCTTCGCCTTTATTGGCTTCAGTGCAAGGCGGAGGCAGGCGGTGGGTTGGCAGGAGGCTGGGCAATGAGCAGCCGACGACTCTCTTTTTTTTAAAAAAATGATTTGTTAAGGGGACCATCACCATGCATGCACATCCAAAACGATTCAAGCTGGCCCTGGAGTTTGACGGCGGCCGGTACAGCGGCTGGCAAATGCAGGCTGATGCCAAAAGCATTCAGGGGAGTCTGCTGAAGGCGGCGGCCGAACTTTTCGGTTCCGAGGTGGACGTGCAGGGCAGCGGCCGCACCGATACCGGGGTGCATGGCATGCGGTTTGTCGCCCATCTGGAGGTGCATACCGAGCAAACCCCCAAGGAGATCGGGGCGGAGTTGAATGCCTTGCTGCCCAAGGATATTGCTATTCTGGAGTGCAAAAGGGCCGGTCCGCGCTTTCATGCCCGGCATAACTGCATCGGCCGCAGCTATCTCTATCAGATTGCCAAGCGCAAGAGCGCGCTCTGCCGGGATTATGTCTGGCAGATCCCGGAGCCGCTGCACGCAGGATTCATGCAGGAGGCGGCGACAACCCTGGTGGGGATGCACGACTTCAGCTCGTTTACCGACCGCCAGGCAATCAAGAAGAAATCGCCATTGGTGCTGGTCCACAAGGCTCAGGTCGCAGAGACGGACGATCTCATCCTCTTCCGCATCGTGGGCTCGCATTTTCTCTGGAAGATGGTGCGCCGCATTGTCGGGGTGCTGGCCGAGGTTGGCAAGGGAGCGCTCACCGTGGCTGAAGTGGCCCATTTTCTCGAGGAACCGGTGGAGCTGAAAGCGTACACCGCGCCGAGCCAGGGACTTTTTTTCGAGCGGGCCTTCTACGATCAGGAGGAGCTGGATACCTTTCTGGCCTCGGAGGAATTGCGCTCACCCTTTTTCTGATAGTTTTTCCCCCGGCGCGTGCTTATTGTCTGATTAATGACTCAAAATTAATCAGCGAGGTGCGTCTATGAAGATACTCGGACAGCTTGTGGAGAATGCGGGGATCCTTCTGCTGGGCTTTGCCCTGGTCGGTCTGTTGAGCGCGCCCAGGGCAGGCGCGGCGGAGAAAAGCCAAAAGGCGATCTTTGCCGGGGGGTGTTTCTGGTGCATGGAAAAACCCTTTGAGCAGATCGAGGGCGTATTCTCGGTTACCTCCGGCTATATCGGGGGGAAAACGGAAAACCCCACCTATGAAAACTATGGCGCGGGCGGGCATATCGAGGCGATTGAGATCGCCTATGACCCGGCCAAGGTCAGCTATGCGAAATTGCTGGATGTCTTCTGGCGCCAGATCGATCCCACCGACAGCACCGGCCAGTTTGTCGACCGGGGCCATGCCTACACCTCGGGGATTTTTTATCTGAACGAGGAACAGAGGCAGTTGGCCGAGAAATCCAGAAACGAGCTGGGTGCCCGCAAGGTTTTTGCCAAGCCCCTGGTGACGCCAATTGTGCCGGCCACCCGCTTTTATCCGGCGGAAGCGTACCATCAAGATTATTACAAGAAGAACCCCATCCGTTATCGCTATTACCGCAACGGTTCCGGCCGGGATCAATTTCTGGGCAAGATCTGGGGCGACGAGGACCGGGCGGCCAAGAAATGGAGCGAGACGGAACTGCGCAAGCGGCTTACCCCGCTGCAGTATAAGGTCACCCAGGAGGAGGATACCGAGCCGGCTTTCCGCAACGAATACTGGGATAACAAGCGTCCCGGGATCTACGTGGATATCGTTTCCGGCGAGCCGCTGTTCAGCTCTTTGGACAAGTATGATTCGGGCACGGGCTGGCCGAGCTTCAGCAAGCCGCTGGCTCCGGAAAGAATCGTGGAGCGGGAAGACCGCAAGCTCTTCACCACCCGGACCGAGGTGCGCAGCCGGGAAGGCAACTCGCATCTGGGGCACGTCTTTAACGATGGCCCGCCGCCCACGGGACTGCGCTACTGCCTGAATTCCGCGGCCCTGCGCTTTATCCCCGTGGCGGAGCTGGAAAAAGAAGGGTACGGGGAGTTCCTTCCGCTTTTTCAGAAGAAATAGCGGAAGCGAGCACAGGGCGCGCATCCGCGTCGCAGTCTCGCTCCGCTTGCTGAGCTGCATCGGTCTGCTCATGTGCAATAGCACACTTCGCAGACCTCTTCCGCGCATCTCCGGCACCCTGTGCTCGCTTAGTTTGGGGGGCGGCTCGCACTCGTGATCAGTTATGAAATAGCGAGGGGGGCTTCTGTATGGTGCAGGATCAGTCGTGGCCGTGATTGCAGCCGCAACCGCAGCTATGGTCATGGTCCGGCTGCTTCTTGTGGAATTTCGCCAGGGCGTCGGCGATCTGGTCCTTGAGCTCGGGCGGGGCGTTCTCCAGGCAGTAGATCAGGGCACCTTCGTGCTCGTCGCTGCCGGGGGTGGCGGTCATACAGATATGCAGGGCCTGTTCAAATGAGTCGAAGTTCATGATATTTTCTCCAGGGAACGCGGGGTAAATAACTGGCGAATCGCAGCCAGAGGTACCCGATTTTACGCAGAATTGCAAGAAAAGAGGGCGGGTGCTGGGGGATGGCCCCTCTAGCGCACCCACTCCATGACCCGTTTGACCAGGGCTCTGTGCGACTCGTTGTCCCAGAGGGCGAGGAAGCGCGGCTCCCGGTCGGCGAGGACGGTAAATAAGAGCAGGTCCTCCCTCTCGGAAAATCGTTTTAGGCCGCGAACCGCGACCTGGAGCAACTGGAGAAACCCCTTGCCCTCTTCGGGTCCGGGGAGGGCAACGTAGATTCCGGCCTCGGGGTTGCCGTATTCCTTGACCACCCCGTGGAGAATCTTGTGGGAGGCAGGCCCGCCGATCAGGGCGAGAAAGATGATCAGCTCCCGCTCCAGGGTTATGAGATAATGCAGCGGGATGCCCGCCTCGCCGGATTCCCGGCGCACGGTTTTTTGCAGTTCTTCATGGATGGTCCTCAGCTTGCGGAAGAGGTGTTCCTGCTCTTCTGCAAAAAAGGCCAGAGCCTGGGCGACCATCTCCTGATTAAGCCCCATCTTGACCTGCAGCACCTCTTCGGGGGTGAGTTCGATATGGTTGCCCAACTCCTGGTTGTAGGTCCGGATGAGGATGTTGGCCAGCAGCAGCCCATTGCGGTCGGAAAAGCCTATCCGGTGCGCCTGATTGAAGATGTCGCTGAGCAGAATCTTCAGTGCCTCCGCAGGGTTGGCGAGTTTGGCAATCAGGTGTTGCATGGCGTTGAGGAAGGAAACCCTGTCGTCCCGGGAGACAAGCTCCTTCAGGTAATGCCAGAGGAATTCAAAGACCTTGGTCTCGTACTGGACAAACTGGGGGATATTTTTTTCAAAGGCACTTCTGCGGAAGCGGCCATGGTCGTCAAAACAGCTGTTGAGCAGCTGGACCAGATGCGCGGCCTGACTGTCGCTGATCCGGAAATTTCTGGCAATGACCGCATAATCCTGGGGCTCGAAGCGGACCTGGCCTCGGACCATGTCCCGCATCTTTTGTTTGATCACGGATCGCCGCTTGAAAAAGCTGAGCAGGGAGAAGATCTCCTGGTGCAGCGCCCAGTCATGCCGGGGGAGAGGGGCGGTTTCGCTGGCGCTCTCATCCCGGGAGCCGAAAATATCCAGGGATTCATACAGTGCATCGGGCACCATCTCCAAGCCCGCCTCGATATTGTGCAGCGCCTCCTCCTGGATCTTTCCGGGCTGGGGGGAGTTTTTGCTCTTGTTGAGAAAATCGCTGGCCAGGGTGAGCCGTTTTTGCAGGGTGCCCATGTAAATGTTTTGGTACCCCCCGCTGCTCACGCTGGCCAGGACCTCCGCCACCTGCTGTGGGCTTTCGCCATAGCTGGCGATGGCCATGCGGGAGAGCATGGCCTGGCCCCGGTTGTCGCGGGCGCCGCTCTGGCCCGGCATCAAGCGTTGGATATTATTGACCTCAAGGGCGGGCTTCTTCAGCTGGGCCTTGAGTTTTGGAAACGCGAAGATGGCGTTGAACACCGTGGGGAAGGAGGCAAGCGCTTCTTTGGCTTCAGGGCCGAAGAGCATGGGGGCGATCTCCGCCACCAGTTTCTGGACCGCCGCTGGTTTGACCCCGTTTATTGTGGCCAGTAATGTGAGGTTGGGATTGGCGAGATTGTACTCGTCCCGGACGATGGCGGCCGAGTTTTCCGGCTGGTCAACCTCGCGGTAATACCGGCTCAAGGCGCGCAGGGAATCCAGGAGGCTGGCTTTGTCTTCCTCGCTGCCAACCTTGCTGTCCAGGTGGAGATGGTTGATGCCCAAGGCGCTGAAGCCCTTGAAGGCCGCAAGCAACTGGCCGGGCAGGGCAGAGCCTGGCCGGCCCGCCATCCGCTTGGCCATGGATCCGGCAACCTGCAGGTCCAGCAGGAGGTTGCCGCTGGAGACCTCGTAATCGCATTGTTCCTGGACCGCATCCTGACCGGGAAAGCCGCTGCCCCGATAGCGAATCGAGATGGTTCCGTCAAACTGCGGACAGCCGGAGAGTTGCTTGATCGCCGTCCACAGCGCCTTTTCCTGGTCGCCGCTTTGCCCGGGATCGGTCTGGCGGCTCTTGTGCAGGATGTCCGCAAGCAGCCAGCAGATCTCGATGAGGAAGAGGCGGTTGCGGTCGAGCCATTGTTCTTCCGCGCCAAGCAGCTCGAGAAGAGAGGATTCCTGGGGAGCCGGGTCGAGGATTCTTCTCGTTGTGTCAATGCCCGAGAGCTGGGCATAGAGTTCGTTGGCCGAGGCGTCCAGGGAAAAATCAGTCTTTTTTGTCTGCACGGGATTGCCTGTTGGAAGGTTGCGGGGGAACACCCCCCGGGTCAGATTCTGGGGCCACAAAACCTGCCTGCGCACGGGCAGGGGATCGTGATTGCTAAGAGTGTTGTGAGTATCGCACACCAAGGCCGTCTTGTAAATATCAGGCTGCACCCTCGCGGGCTATTGGGGCAAACAAAGTGTGCCTAATGCAGGCAGGATGTTCGCCTTGCCTGTGGCGTTTTCGCCCTTTCCGGTGTACCATCGGCAGATTGGCGGTTGAGGTGTTTTGCCTCCTGTCTTGAAATCAAACTTGAGTTGCGTGAGGTCATGGTGTTGGAATCCTTTGTCTATCAGAAGAACAGCAGCTACTTCGCCCAGGTGGCGGAGAATGTCGAGCCCCTTGCCGAGCGCGAGCTCACCGGGCTGGGGGCAACCCAGGTCAATCCGGTCTACCGGGGCGTCTATTTCACCGCCACGCCCGAGACCCTGTACCGGATCGTCTACCAGACCCGGCTCTGCACCCGGGTTTTGGCCCCGCTTCTGCATTTCGACTGCCACAGCACCAAGTACCTCTACAAAACCGCGCTGACCATCCCCTGGGTGGAGCTCTTCGACCGGGAGCAGACCTTTGTCATCACCGCCACGGTGAGCGACAGCAAGATCACCCATTCCCAATACGCCTCCCTCTGCCTCAAGGACGCCATCGTCGATCAGTTCCAGGAGAAATTCGGCGCTCGGCCCAATGTGGACAAGCGCAATCCCGATCTGGTCTTCAACCTCCATATCCATAAAAACACGGCGGTGATCAGCCTCGACGCCTCGGGCGCCTCCCTGCACCGGCGCGGCTACCGGCAGGAAACGGTGGAAGCGCCCATCCAGGAATCCCTGGCCGCGGCGATTCTCGATCTGACGGAATGGAACGGCGAGCGCACTCTGATCGACCCGATGTGCGGCTCCGGCACCTTGCTCTGCGAGGGCTTGATGCGCTATTGCCGGATTCCCGCTTCGTATCTGCGGGAGAGCTTCGGTTTCATGCGCTTTCCCGACTTTGAGCCCGAGGCGTGGCAGCGGGTGAAGGAAGATGCGGATTCGTTGATCCGCCCCCTCCCGGAGGGTTTGATTACCGGCAGCGATGCGGCGAAACTGGCGGTCAAAGCAGCGCGGATCAACCTCGGTCAGCTCCCCTACGGCAAGGAGGTCCCGGTACACTCCAGCCGCTTTCAGGAGCTTGCGCCGATCAGCGATGCGGTCATTGTCTCCAACCCGCCCTACGGGGTTCGCTTGGGCGCCCAGGCCGAGGCCGCCGCCCTGGTTGGGGAGCTGGGCAGCTTTCTCAAGCATAAATGCACCGGCTCCACGGCCTACCTCTATTTCGGCGACCGGGAGCTGGTGAAGAAGATCGGCCTCAAGCCCGCCTGGAAGAAGCCGCTCAGTAACGGCGGGCTGGACGGGGTGTTGGCCAAGTATGAGATGTATTGAGCCGTCCTAAATCGTGTCAGGCGTGATTGAGCTGCTAATAATTAAGTAAGGTGTCCCCGGAATTCCCCACCGTATAATATTAATGTTGAGCCCTTATGCGCGTATATCACTTCGTCAATGAAGAACATGAAATTGGGAATCTTCGGCGGAAGAGACTGAAGATTGCGAATCTCACAGAATTGAACGACCCGTTTGAGCTATTTGGCGTCGAAATGTCAAATAATCAGGTCCGCCGCGCATTCGAAAAAATGAAGAGGGAGCTTTCCGAGAACCGAGGCATTCTTTGTTTTAGTGAAGACTGGAGTAATCCCGTAGTGTGGAGCCACTATGCTAATCACCACAAGGGTCTGTGTCTCGGCTTTGAGGTGCCAGATGAGTGCCTAGGGCAAGTTCACTATTCCCGGAAGAGGCTGGTGGCTGACCTTGAAAAGCTTAGCAACCCCTCTAGTCTAGCCCTAGATGAGGCGAGGAAGTTCTTGTTTACAAAGTATTCGCACTGGCGTTACGAGAAGGAGCACCGGAGCTTTGTAACCCTGGAAGATAAGGATCCCGAAACGGGGCTCTACTTCGTCGACTTCTCTGATCGTTTAAGGTTGGAATCCGTTATTGTCGGTGCGAGATCCACAGCATCACGAGCGGATATACGTTCTGCCCTGGGGGAGTTGGCTACTGGGGTGGAAGTATTTAAAGCTAGGCTTGCCTTCAAAAAATTCAAAGTTGTTAGGCAACGTAAACAGCAGTTATGGGTCTAACAATTCGCCACAGGCTCTACTTCTGGCATCAGCTAGGTCAATTCCGGGGCCATAATACCAATTACGGTTTGTTTTTAAGAGAAAGCGGTATTATGTCCCCGGATATCCTGAAAAACGGAACAGATTTATTTTTTAGGAATCTGCCCCTGCCTCGAACCCGGAGGATTCCACGCCATTCTTCTCCCCCCAGGCAAGATGGGTGGCCAGCAATTTCAGGTACTTGGCCTCGCTGGCCCGCAGCCGCTCGGAGAGGGTGGTGGCCAGGTTGCGGTAGAGCTTGAGGCAGAGCTTGGGGTTGTTGTGGCGGAGCACCGTTTCATTCACGACCAGGGCCACGGTTTTCTTGAACGCCACCACCGAGGCGGAGCGGGGCAGGTGGTCGATCATCGACATCTCCCCTACGCAGCTGCCATCCCGCAGGGTTTCCAGTTCCACCCGCTTGCCCTCGGTTTCGGTGAGCACAATGACCGCCCCGGAAATGATGATGTACATCTTGGTGCCCGAGGTGCCTTCCTGGATCAGGTAGTCCCCCATGCCGAACTCCTCTTTTCTTGAAGCGCGGAACAGCTCGTACAGCTCCTCCTCGCTGAAGTCGGCAAAAAAGAGGTAGCGCTGCCGCAACCGCTCGACGATCTCCTTTTTATCAAAGGAAAATCCTGTTTTTCCCCCGTCTTTTTTCTTTTCCAGGGAGTTGAGATAGAGTTCCAGTGCGTCCCCGAAGGCGTCGGCGCTCTGGTAGCGCTCGTCCCGCGGTTTGGCAAGAGCCTGCATGATGATCCGGTCGATCTCGGGGTCGATGCCGGGGAAATCGCTGAGCGGTTTCGGGTTGTTTGTGAGCACGGATTGTAGGCGGGCATCCAGATCCTTGCCCTCAAAGGGCTTTTTCCCGCTCAACCATTCATAGGCAAGAATCCCGAGGGAGAAGATATCGCTCCGCCTGTCCAGCTCTTCGCCGCGGATCTGCTCCGGCGACATGTACAAAGGGGTGCCGGGGATGAACCCTTCCTCGTCGATGCTGCTTTCGATACTGCCGAAGGAGGCGACATCCAGAACCCGGGCAATGCCGAAGTCGGTGATCTTGGGCAGCCGGCTCTGTTGTAAGATCATGATGTTGGCCGGCTTGATATCCCGGTGGAGGATGCCCCGTTTATGGGCAAAATGCAGGGCGCGGGCCATCATGGCGATGAGGCTGAGTTTTTCCTCGATGGAGAAAGGGGCTTTGTTTTCAATCAGCTCCTTGATGTTGTCTCCCTCGACATACTCCATGACGATGTACGGGGCGTTGCCCCGGACCCCGATATCGTACACTGCGGCGATGTGGCTGTGGTCCAGGTTGCCGACGATGCGGGCTTCGTGGAGAAAGGACTCGATGGCTTTCTGCCGTTTTTGCTCGTTTATGCAGCGGTCGACCCGCATGCACTTGATGGCGACCTTGCGGTGGATGAGTTCATCGTGGGCAAGATAGACCTCGCCCATGGCGCCCAAGCCGATTTGCCGCACAATGCGGTAACGGCCAATGGTTCTCGGAATCTCTGTGTTCACCGTGGCACCCTGCTCCTGGCTGAAGTTATCTTGCTGTCTGTTTAGGATATCGAGCGGCTGTACGCATGGCAAGTTTTTTGCGGGGGTGTCCGCTGCTTGGCCGGCGAGATGGTTGTGGGGCAAGGAATGGGGGTTACAGCCGGAGGAGGAAGGTCTGGGGTGCGTGGAAATCGGGCTTTTCTGCCGGGTGGGTCAGGGCCCAGTAGCTCAGCCGGTTATCCCGGTGCTGGAGTACTGCGCTGACTCCAATCCGAATGGGGGGAGAGCCAAGGAGCGAGGCAATATCCAGTTGGGCGGTCAGGGTGAAGGTGTCCGGCGTGCGGGCGGTGGTGACAGCCGGCTCGCTCACCCGTTCTTCCCGGTGCATGCCGGCGCGGTATTCAGTAAAACCGTAGACATTCCAGGCCCCGTTTGGAGCAAGGTTCATTTCCCCGTAGTTTTTTCTCCCCTCTTCACTCCAGAACATCTCAAGGCAGGTGGCTTGCCAGAGGTTGTCGCGCCGTTCCCGCGTTGGCGCAGTCGGCAGGACGAGATCGTCAAGGTTCCCCTGCAGACAAAAGGAAAGGCTGATGCTCTGCTCCGTCCGCTTGATGGTGCCGTGGATGGTTATCCCGCCGGAATCCTGGCCCGGAAAGGGGTGCAGGCTGAAGCGGGTCATGGTTTCTGCAGCTCTCGGACGAGTCTTTTGATCTCCGTCTCCTGGGCCTCGATGCTTTGGCAGAGGGTGAATTGCACCATGGCGCGCTGCAGGTTCTGCCCGGGGTGGCGGATCTTGAAATAGACATCCCCGGCCAGATGGTCGGTAAAGAAGCGCAAACCCAGCTCAAAGGCGATGAGCCGGACGGCGTCATAGATGTACTGGTAGTCGAAGGGGGTAAAAAACGGGGCGACCTGGGGCAGGTAGCCCTTGAGGATCGCCGCGCAGTAACCGAGGTTGAACGAGACTGCGCGCAGCTCCGCATCTTCTTCGGCCGGATTGCAGCAGGAGCGGAGGCAGTCGCCGATGTCGTAATGGAGCAAGCCGGGCTTGACGGTGTCCAGATCGATGAGGCTGATACCCTCGCCGGTATCGCGGGCAAAGAGGATATTGGCCAGCTTGGGGTCGCCGTGGATCGGGCAGGGGAGGAGTTCACCCCGAGTGCGTGCGGCTTCGAGGACCTCCGCCGTTGCTTTCCGCTCACCAATGAAGCGGTGGCAGAACAGCGCCTCCGGCGATGCATCGGCGCGGGGAGGTAAGGCGGCAAGGGCGTTATAATGCGCGAGATAGCCGGGGGTGACATGGAAGCCGGGCAGGGTGTCGTGCAGCAGATGCGCGGGCAGGTCATGGATCAGTCCATGGAAAAAGCCTAAGGCCCGGCCTGCCTCTTCGGCCTGGGAAACGCTGGTGATAGTGGGGAAACTTTCGCTGTCGGTGATAAAGGTTTGGGCCCGCCAGCAGGCGCCGGTCTCATCCCGATAATAATCAGAGCCGCTTCGGGTCGGGATGATGCTCGGCAGCTCCCAGCGGCGGCTTACGTTCGCCGTCAGTTTGGGGCGGACATGGTCGTCGAGCACCCGCAGGTTGTGCATGATGCGTTCGGGTTCTGGAAACACAGCGGGATTGAGGCGTTGGAGGATAAAGGCCAGCACTCCCTGGTCGCCTGTGATCCGGACCAGATAGGTGTTGTTCACATTGCCGGACCCATACTCGTCTACGGAGAGGAGTTCTCCGGGAAAGGCAAACTGTCGGGCGATGGCGGAAGATTCGATCACGGGTGCATCCTGGAAAGGCCGGCTCAGCGGAACAGGTAATGCTTGCGAACCGCGCTGTGCACCTGCCACTGGCAATCCAGCCCCTTGGGAAAGGTCACATAATCGCCGGGGGAGATCTGCATGGTCTGCTCTCCTGCGGTTACGGTGATCTCGCCTTCCAGGATATAACAGGATTCTTCCTGGTCGTAATGCCAGGGAAAGGTCGAGGGCTCGCACTGCCAGATCGGCCATTCGTCGAGGCGCAGGGTCTCGCGTTTTTTGGGGGAGAGCTTTTCAACGGTGATGGGCATGGGAATTCCTTGGTCGAGGTTCAGGATGCGTGTCGTTAACTGATAGCCGTGGGGTGCCACTTTGTCAATTCCAAAGACCACGGGGGATGAGGTAGGGCTTGCCAAAAAAAGCATCCCCAGATATAAAATTGGAAGCGAAAGGGATGATTCGGCAATTTCGGCCCGAGCTTGGCATTGTTGTCCGCCAGGGGGTATAAGGGGAAAGATGATGACTGGCAGTTTTGATGAGAAAAGAAAAGAAGCGAGGGTCTATTTCTCGCCGGGAGAAAATATTTGCGGCGTCTTCGTTTTTCCTGATTTCGAGCGGTTTTCTTTTTCTGCCCTGGTGCTTGATCTGAGTCTGGGGGGGCTCCATTTTACCGTGAAACGGGAGGAGTGGAGTGCCTTGAAACTTGGCCATCAACTTGTTCTTGCTCGGCTCGTCAAAGGGAATGAGGTTTTGTGCGACAGGATCATCCCCCTTCGGGTGCGCTGGGTCTTGGACATCCCGCTGGTGAGCAATGTCAGTGTCGGCTGCGAGTTTGACGGCTTGCCGGAAGATGACCGGAAGAAGCTGCAATCTTTTCTGGCCCGGGAACTCGCCGTGGGTGCGGGGAGAGCGGGTGATAGCGCCTGCTAGCCTGGCTGTCGTGTCGTTTTACGGCCCAGGCGAAAAGGCTGCGGAAATCATCTTCGTTGGGGAAGATATCATCCGGGACCAGCTCTTGGCCCAGATGTAGCGCCGCTCGATACCGGGCACAATCGTCAAAGTTTTCTGTGCAATAGCGCGCTGTGAAATACTCGTACATCTCCCCCCTCTCTTCGCGGACCGCGAAAAAAACGCATTTTTCCCATAGCTTACAATAGATCATCTGGGTTCCTCTTTTATGCTGCCAGGGCGGCGCGTGTTTCGTTTCTACACTGTACCTGAGCGGGAAGGGGAAATATATGGGGGAAGCTCGGTAAACCGGGCTGGGTAATGTTCGGTATCTCTGGGGAAATCAGGTGATGCCGAGCACTTTGAGGGGATCGATTCGCCAACGTTTGGCGGATTCATAGCCGATGATGCGGTCTGCGCCTCCCTTGCCGTTGGATTTTGAGAGGTCGATGTCTTTCTGATTCACCGCCCAGTCATGCCTGATGTCATAAATGGGGCGAACCACCGGGCATAACAGGTTGTCGGTCGACTCCACCACCACCCCAAGCAGACCGCTTTCCAGTTGGACCAAGGTGCCGGCCGGGTAGATGCCGATGCAGCGGATAAAACGGTGTACCAGTCCTTCGTTGAAATGGCTGCGGCTCCAGCCATAGAGTTTGCGCAACACCTCGACCTGGTCGATGCCGTTGCGGTAACAGCGGTCCGAGGTCAGGGCATCGAAAACATCGGCAATGGCGGCCATCTGGCCGCCCAGGCTGATGGCCTCGCCGCTCAGGCCATGGGGATAGCCGGTGCCGTCGAAGCGTTCATGGTGTTCCATGGCGATCTGGGCCACTGGAAGGGAAATGTTGTGGGTGGTGGCCAGGATTTTCCGGCAATAGATCACATGCTGCTGGATTTTTTTAAATTCATCATCGTTGAGGGCGCTGGGTTTATTGAGGATGGCCAGGGGCACGGCCATCTTGCCCACGTCATGCAGCAACCCGCCCAGGCCAATGGCCCGGGTGGTTTCCCGGTCAAAGCCCATGGCTCGGCAAAAAGCGAGGAGCAGGACGCCCACGCTCACCGAATGGTCGAAAGTGTATTCATCTTTCTTGCGTAACCGCATGAGCAGAAAAAGCGCATCCTTGTTGTGACAGATGGAATTGTCCAGCTCGTTCACCGCCGCTTCGGCCTCTCCGGTCTGGATCTTTTTTCCGGATTGCACGGCGGCAAGGATGTTTTTCGCGGCCAGATTGGCCCGCTGCCGTACTTTCTGGGCCCGAACAATCTCATGGCGGACCGGGATATGCTTCAGGTCACGGTCAATTCGTGCTGTTTGCGGGGTGATAATGTGTTCAAACGCCACGGGCGGCGGGGGGCTTTCCAGTGCATCCATGATTGGCGCTGGTTCCGGGTTCCGATCGATCTCGATATAGACATGGGTGACGCCCCAGGATTTGAGGCGCTCAATCTCGCCATGGGTTTTGATCTTTTTGTGGTTGAAGAGGTAGGGGTGGTCCAGCCAGCCGCAATCAAAACGCTCGATATGAATACCGGGCTGAAGTTCTTGGATGGGAACCTTTTTGATCATGGCAGCCTCGGGCTGACGGTCTTGGGGAATAAGGTTTCAGGGCAGATTGCTCCACCCATTGAAATCACTATACGCCAAGGCCAGGTGGGGAGCAAGAATGTTGCTCTCCGTCCCCGAGCAAAAAAGAAGCGGGTGGCTGGCTTTCGGTTTTCCTACAACCCCAGGGTTTTTCCTTGCCGGATAAAGGTGGGGATGGCGAGATATTGTTCCTGGCCAAGGATTTTTGGGGTTCTGGGGATCAGCTCGGAGGAGGGATGGCTTTGGGTGTTCTTCCCTGTTACAGGTGCGGCATTGAAAAAAGAAGTTGTCACGCACCGATTGAGTGCAGAGAAAAATCCCTCCTTGCATCCATGTTCTTTGTAAAACATTGTGTGCCTCCCGATGAAAAGTTTTATTGTGTTTTCTTCTGGTCTGAGGCTAACATGGCAGGTAGGACAAATGATGTCCTACCTGCAAACTTTTTTTCAGAAAAGAGATGGCAAGAGACAAGACCCAGCTTTTACGACTGCTGTTTATTGATCGCAAGATCCGCGAGGGGATGCGGAGCGGGATCATGGCGAACTGCAGCTCCATGGCCGCCGAATACGAGGTGAGTGCCAAGAGTATTTTGCGGGATATCGATTATCTGCGGAGTCAGCGTGATGCGCCCATCGCCTACGATGCCAAGAAGCGGGGCTATTATTACACCGAGGAAAATTACGCCCTCCCTGCCCTGAGCCTGAATGAGAGCGATCTCTTCGCCATCTGCATTGCGGAAAAAGCCCTGCGGATGCATGAAGATACGCCCATCTACCGCAAGCTGCAAAAGGTGTTCCGCAAAATCGAGGAGTCCCTGCCCGAAAAGGTCTCTATCCATCCAGCCTGGGTGGAAGACAAGCTCTCGGTGGTCCCGGAGCAGCAAACCAGGCTGCAGCCGGAGGTCTGGGAGACTGTCTCGGCAGGCCTCAATACAAATCAAACGCTGAATATCGCCTACCGCAAACCCGGAGGGCAAGCGAGTAGCCAGCGCCGGGTTGATCCCTATCATCTCGTGCGTTATCAGGGGGAGTGGTACCTCATTGGGTATTGCCACCGGCGGCATGCGATTGTAACCTTTGCCATGTCCAGGATCGAAACGGCCCTGTTGCTTGCCAAAAAGTTTTCCGTGCCCGAGGACTTTGACCATGCGCGCTACGGTGGGTCGCAGTTTGGCATTTTCAGCGGGGAGCGCGAGGTTTTGGTCAAGGTCTGGTTTGCCAAGGAGCATGCCCCCTATGTTCTGGAGCGGGAATGGCACCCGCAGCAGAGCCTGGTCCGGAAAAAAGACGGTGGCGTGGAGATCTCTTTTCCGGCGCACCATCTTTATGAGGTCAAGCGCTGGGTGCTCTCCTGGGGGAGCGGGGCAAAGGTGCTAGCGCCACAGGAGCTGGTCGATTCGGTACAACAGGAACTGGCCAGCGCTCTGGCCGATTATGACAGGGCGCAGAGGAGGGTGACTGCGTGAACATGGCAGGAGAAGTTTTTGGGACCCGGGCTTTCCCTCTGGCCCGATGGATTATGATTGTTGTTGTCCTGGCGGGGCTTTCCGGCTGCGGCGGGGTCCGGCAGGGAGATGTCGCCTTGCCGCTTCCGCCGACAGCCTCGAAAAAAGAATTGGCCATGCTGGGGCATACCATTCAGGTCGGCGCCTTTGCCAGACTGGATAATGCGGTCCGCCTCATGCAGAAACTTGATGCCTTGGGGCTGGACGCCTATTATTATCGCCATGCCAGCGGGTTGTACAAGGTTCGCTTCGGGGATTATCCCACCCGGAAAGAAGCGCACGCCCGCGCCGCGCAGTTGCGAAAATCCGGGGTGATTGAGGCCTTTTACCTGGTTGCGCCGACTTCCTCTGCTGCGGCCCGGTTCCGCCACTATCAGGAAGGGGCCTTGCGGAAAATGCTGGTGAACACTGCGCAGGGCTTTATTGGTATCCCCTACGAATGGGGCGGGGAGTCGGTGGAGACGGGATTTGATTGCAGTGGTTTGGTCATGACCGTGTATAAGCTCAACGGTCTCAATCTGCCCCGGAATTCAAGAACCCAGTTCCAGGCGGGAAATCCGGTGCGCCGTGAAGATCTCGCCCCGGGAGATCTGGTTTTTTTCGCCACCAACGGGGACGCGACGGTCTCCCATGTGGGGATCTATATCGGCAACGACAGATTCATTCATGCGCCCAAAAAAGGCGACACCATTCGGCAGAGTTCGTTGTGTAGCGATTATTTTGACGGGTGCTATCTGGGGGCGCGGACCTATCTGGGCGAGGACGGCTGAGACCCGGCCCTTTCTTCATGCGCAGGGCGGCTTGGTGTCCTGCCCCCTTGGCAATCCATCTCGGTTTGTCGGGCAAAGATGATACTGGGCTTTTGCTGCGGGTTTCCCTGAAGGGGGAAAGGTTGTCCGGGGTGTGGAAATATTAAAGAAAAAAAGGAAGATACCGATACCTGTTGTGTTGGTGGGGTTGTGGCGGGAGTGGCTAGTGATTATTATTATAAAAGGAAGTACCCATGCAGAAGTGGCAGATAAACGGAACCGTCCAATGGCTGTGCGAAGAATGCGCGAAAGTGAATTCTCATGTGTTTCTACTGTACCAGCATCAATGGCTCGGGGAGGAAAAGGATCTTGCCGCCTCCTGTGATTGTTGCCGCTGTAAGGACGTGACTGTTGCCCGCCTCGGTAAGATGCGTTGGGTGCTCTATCCATTCTTGTGTCTGGTGCCGCGTCAGTGGCCGGCCATGACCAGGGCTGTGCGCCGCGCCAAGTGAGGCAAGGGCGACGTTGCCCACCATTGCAATATGAAGATCCCGAAGCAGTGCGCTTATGGCGCATGGCGTAAACAGAATCGTCGGGGAGAGGCCCAATCTCTCCGTGGCGATGTTTGTCGTGAAGGTTGACAGAGTTCTGCCTTTCCCTTCGAATCGTCTGTAGACTCTCGGCCAAAAAAGTCAGCCGCTCCTTCGTGTCCTGAACATGGCTCGGGGAAAATTATGGCTGCTCCGGGGGAAAGATGATATCCTTGCGTCAATCCTTGTCCGGCCGTTCCTCCCTGTCCGAACCTTAATGCCCTCCCCTGGAGTTTTGTCGATGCGATTGACCACCAACAAGTTGATTTTGGCCACGGCCATCTTCTTGGTTCTGTTTGATAATGTCACCTTTTTCCAAAACGTCATCGGCGTCTATCCCTTTGCCGAAGGAAAAAATCTGTTCTTCGTCGTCTCTCTCGCCTTTGGTTTGACCGGCGTCCTCGCTTTATTCATGAGCCTGCTCGCCTCCCGGTTCACCACCAAGCCGCTGCTGATTGCCCTGCTTTTTATGGCCGCGGGGAGCAGCTACTTCGCCAACAATTACAGCGTCATCATTGATTACATCATGGTGCAAAATATCCTGCAGACCAATGTGCGGGAGGCCACTGACCTCTTCTCCCTCAAGTTGTTTCTCTACATCTTTTTTCTTGGCATCGTGCCGGCGTTGCTGGTGTGGCTCGCTCCGCTTGAGCCGCAGTCATGGCGCCAGGCGGCAGTCTCTCGGCTCAAACTGATCACCATCGCTCTCCTTCTTATCCTGATTCCGCTCTTTCTTTTCAGCCGCTTCTATGCCTCGTTTTTCAGGGAGCATGAGGAGCTGCGTTTTTACAGTAACCCCACCTATGCGCTTTTTTCGGTCTACAAATACGCAAAGAGGAACTTTGCCACCTCCGCGGTGACGGTTGAACCCATCGGCACCGATGCCAATAATCTGGCCACGGACAGGGAGCGGGAGCTGATTATCCTGGTGGTGGGCGAGGCGGCCAGGGCTGACCGCTTTTCCCTGAACGGGTATGAGCGGCCGACCAATCCTCTGCTCAGTCAGGAGGAAGTGATCTTTTACCCCCAGGTGAGCTCTTGCGATACCTCAACCGCGACTGCGGTCCCGTGCATGTTTTCCGACCTGACTCGGGCCGGATTCAGCAACAAGAAGGCCGCGGCCAGGGAAAATATCCTCGATGTCGTTCAGCGGGCCGGGGTCAATGTCCTCTGGCGGGACAACAACTCGGATTCCAAGGGCGTGGCCCTGCGTGTTCCGTATGAGGATTATCAGGATCCGGCCAGGAACACGATCTGTGATGTGGAGTGTCGGGACGAGGGGATGCTGGTTGGCTTGCAGGAGTATATCGATGCGCAGAAGAGCGGGGATATCCTCATCGTTCTGCACCAGATGGGCAACCATGGCCCGGCCTATTACAAGCGGTACCCCAAGGAGTTTGCGCGCTTTACCCCGACCTGCCAGACGAATCAGCTCGACGAGTGCAGTCCGGAAGAGATAGGCAATGCTTACGATAACGCCATCCTTTACACCGACTACTTTTTAAGCAAGACCATCGCCCTGCTCAAGCAGAACGACAAGCAGTTCGAGACCGCGATGATCTACATGAGCGATCATGGCGAATCCCTTGGCGAATTCGGGGTCTACCTGCATGGCCTGCCCTATCTGCTTGCCCCGGAGACCCAGAAGCATATCGCGGCCATCATGTGGTTTGGCGCGGGATTTGCCGTCGATCGGCAGATTCTCAGGCAACAGGCTGGGCGGGAGCTTTCGCAAGACAACCTGTTCCATACCCTGCTGGGCAGTATGGAGATCCACACCGAACTCTATAATCCTAAGCTGGACATCCTCTGCGATGCCCATCAATGTCCACCTCTCCAAGCCGGCCCCTATGCCAAGGACAAAGGGGAGAAGCAGGGCGTTGTGAGGTCCGGCCGGAAATAAGCAAAGGGAAAAGGGTGGGGGGCAGGAAAAAAAGAGCCAGGACCTTCATGTTTCGTGAAGATCCTGGCGAAGAAAACGGGGCAATGGGCAGAACGGAACGCGCGGCAAGCCAGCAAATGCTCAGGCGTCGGCGTTCCGCGCTCGGGTAAGAAGTCTGCGTTTAGCGGATGGCCTTTTTCAGGTCAAGGCCGATGGCGCCGGTGATGGTTGCGCCCCGGAGATTGGCCTGTTCGAGATTGGCCCCGGTCAGATCGGCCCGCTCAAGGTTGGCCCCGGCCAGGTCAGCCCCGGCCAGATTGGCCCCGGAGAGATCCGCGCTCGTCAGATTGGCGCCCTTCAGGTTGGCCCATTTGAGGTTGGCCTTGACCAGGGTGGCGTTGCTCAGGTTGGCTCCGGCCAGGTTGGCCCGTAGCAGGCTGGCTTCGGCCAGGTTGGCTCCCTGCAGGTTACAGCCCGGGCAGTTCTGGCTCATGCCCCGGTAGATCATGCCCAAATCCCGGCTGGCGGCCTGCGGGCTGGCGGTCTGGTTGCTCTCCTGGATTGTCGGGGTGGATACCGGCTTGGCGGGCTGCTCTTCCACCACCACATCGGGAGAGGTGGTGGCCCGGGTGCTGGAGCGTTTCCGAGTTGCGGAAGATTTTTTGTCTGCCGGTCCGCGTTTGACCCCGGGGTTTACGGTGAAATAACTCGCCCGGATGCCGCTCTCCGTATAGAGGTGATACTCTTCGCCCTTGCGAAACACATCGTAACAGATCTCATCGCCAAAGCCCCAGCGCATGAATTTGAGACAGAGGCGGTCGTTTTCCGTTGACCATCTCCCGTCATTTTTTTCCGTTTTGCTTTTCACCGCGTACATCTTGCCGTTGCTGTACATCTCGATGGTCGCGGTTTCCCCATATTCATGCAGGGAAATGGTGTTGTCGTTGAGGAGGTCGAGCAGTTCGGCACCGGTGACCTTGGTTCCTTCCCGGATGGAAGATTTTTCCGGGGTGCTTGTTGTGTCTTTTATGAGGCCGCAACCGGCGACAAGAAAAAGAAGCAGGGCCAAGGGCAGGAAAAAATAGCGGATTTGGGTGTTCAATGTTCTCTCCTCGTGTTTCACTGTATCATCACCTGAAATAAAGCAGCTGGCTGTCTGGCCGATGAAGATTTCCCCCTGCGAAAAAAACGGATCAATTCCACCCGCACAGGGGGGGCATGGCTCTGAAGACTCCTGCCATCCGTTGTCTTTTCGCTCCTCGTGTAAACTTTTTCAACTTACCTGAAAAAAAAATAAAACGCCATGCCCATTGTGTGAAATAACCTTGTTCGGCGCGAGGGCTGATTGTTTTTCAGCTGGAAATTTAGCTGTTAAAGAAGTATGTTAAGCACTTGTGTCATTGCCTGGATTCGTGAGCAGGAGAGATTATCCCGAAAGCAGCTGGGGTATTGCAGGTGTAACTGGTTTTTGTGAGAGGCTTCTGATGGTTAAAACTCTGGCAGCGACAGATAACAGCCCGGCTCAACTCCTGATTCGTCTGGCTCTGGGGGTGGTGATCTTCCCCCACGGCGCGCAGAAACTTTTGGGCTGGTTCGGGGGGGGAGGTTATGGCGCAACGGTTGCTGCGTTTACCGCCCTGGGGTTTCCCCTTTGGGCCATTATTCTTTTGATGGTTACCGAGGTAGGGGGTTCGTTGTTGCTGATCCTCGGCCTTTTTACCAGGGTTTGGGCCCTGGCCATTGGTACGGCCATCATTATCTGCGTGAAGATGAATCATCTGCAGCATGGTTTTTTCATGAACTGGTTCGGGCAGCAGCAGGGCGAGGGGTATGAGTACCATCTCCTGGTGCTCGGCATTGCCCTGGCCCTTGTTGTCCGGGGTGGCGGCATGCTATCTTTTGATCGGCTTTTGGCAAAAGAGAGGCGGCGGGGCGGGATCGTTTTCTGAGTCGGGCTAGTGGATTTTATGCGGTGCCGGCCCGTCATACAGGCTCTGAACATGATGTTCCGCTTCCAGCTCCGCCATTTTGGCCAAGGCTTCCTCTTCGCTCATCCCTAAGCTTTCCGCTAATTTTTTGATGTCGTACAGGGGCTCGCCCTCTTCGGTGTAGCCGATGGGGGAAAGATCCGGGAAAAATTCGCTGGTTGCCATGCTTGAGGCCTGGCTGATCATCTCCCTGATTTGCGGAGGACCAAAGAGAAAGAGCCATTTCACCGCATCGCTCCATAGCTTGCTGTCCACGGTTTCACTCTGCAGAACCTGCAGGGCCATGCTCAGGTCCCATTCATTTTTGAATGCCGTCATTCTTGTCCTTCCATTTTTTGTCGTCCAGCCAGAATATGTTTCAGCGCTTCGATCACCTTGCTCGCCTCTGTTTTGGAAAGCGTCCCTATGTTGCTGGTTTTGTAGTATTTTTTTAGAAAATTGGCGCAATGGAGACTATCCCAGGCAAGATCTTCCAGCAGATGCTTGATGTACATCCTCTGCCGGAAGGTAATGCCCTCCCGGCTCGCCCGATAATGGGTGCTTCTGGCAAAATAGCGCATGAGCCGTTGGAACCCTGGCTCGTCCAGATCCTTTGCCGAGCGGACTCCCGCCACCTTTTCCATGGTATCGCGGTATTCTTGGTCGCTTACCTGAAGTTCCTTTTTGACGATATGGATGACGGCCAGTTTTTTATGATCCAGCATAGCGGTCGCCCCCCCTTGTCATATCCTCCGGCGGAATGTGGGTAAACCCCAGCCGGGCAAGCTCTGCGAAAAACAGCGGTTCATTGTGAAAGAGATGGGTGTGCAGGCCGAGGGCCGCTGCCCGCTCGATGTGGCCCGGGTTGTCGTCGACAAAAAGGGCGTGTCCCGGCTCGATATTGAGGGCAGCGAGGACGTCAAGAAACAGGCTGGGTTCGCGTTTGGTTTTTCCCAGATGATAACTGTTGAAGACTCGGGAAAATTCCTGAAAAAACGGCTGCCGCGTATTGAGGCGGTCGAGCCAGTCGGTCTGGTCGCTGAGGATGACCGGCTTCAGCCCTTGCCCCTGAAGGGCGCGCACCGCAGCCAGCATCTTGGGGCGCAGGATGAAGCGGCTGAGGATTGCCTCGGTGAGCTCCCGATCTTCGCCCCTGATGCCGGTAAGTGCACGGAGCAGCTGCCAGTATGCCTGCTCCGTGCACTTACCCGTTACGTAGCTGCAATCGTAGATGGTCTCGGTGGCGGTATGGAAAAAGGGGGGTGGGTCAAGCCCGTTCTCCTTGGCTATGGCCGCAAGCCCTTGGATGAACCCCTCTTCGGCCAGGACTCCGCCATAGTCGAAGAGGACGGTGGTTATGACGTTAGCATTGGCCATGGCTCAAGCGGTGGCCAGCAGGCGGCGGATCCGTTCCTGCATGGGCGGGTGGGTGCTGAACAGGTTGGCCACTCCCCCGGCGGAAAGCGGGTTGACGATGTACATCTGGGCGGTGGCCGGGTTGACCTCCATGGGCAGACGGTGGTTGGAGTCTTCCAGCCGCTGGAGGGCGTTGGCCAGGGAGGCGGGTCGGCCGCAGATCTGGGCGCCGGTGGCGTCCGCCAGGTATTCGCGGCTGCGGGAAATGGCCATCTGGATCAGGGCCGCAGCGATGGGGGCGAGAATCATCATCACAATGGCGCCGAACATTCCGCCGCTGCCCTCCTCGTCATCGGAGCTGCGGCCCATGCCGAAGAGCATGGCCCATTGGCTCATGGTGGCAAGGGCGCTGATGGCTCCGGCCATGACTGCGGCCATGGAGCTGATCAGGATGTCCCGGTTCTTGATATGGGCCAGCTCATGGGCGAGAACGCCTTCCAACTCGTCGCGGCTGAGGATGGAAATCAGCCCTCGGGTGACCGCCACCGCCGCATGCTCGGGGTTTCTCCCCGTGGCAAAGGCATTGGGGGTGTCGCTGTCAATGATATAGACCCGGGGCTTGGGCAGTCCGGCCCGCGCGGAAAGCCCGGCCACCAGTGCATGCAGCACCGGCGCCTCGCTCTGCTCCACCTCCCGGGCGCCGCCCATCTTCAGGGCCAGCTTGTCGCTGAACCAATAGGCGAAAAAATTCATCCCTGCCGCCATGAGCAGGGCCAGGGTCATGCCGTTCTGGCCGCCCAAGGCCTGGCCTGCCACCATGAAGAGGGCGGTGAGGGCTGCCATCAGCATGGCTGTTTTTATCGTGTTTCCCATAAATAAACCTCGTTGCGTATCGGGTGCCTGTTTCGCCGGGCGGGAGGCCCGGACGCTGTGAGGGAATATAATTCGGGCTGCATCCAAGTCAAGGGTGGGGAAAATGAAAATTTCAGCGGGGCAGGGGCCATTCCTGCTCGCGGGTCTCGCTGAGATAGCAGAACCGGTCCCACTCCACCTCCCGGCCGGAAACCGGGCAACGGAGCTGGACTTTGCGTTCGCTCAGGCCGATCACCAGCCAGTCGCCGGTGCGCGGACCGGTGGCAATGTGGATTTTCTGGCCGACGACAAAGGGAAAGGGGGTGAAAACAGCGACCTGATGGTTCATGGCACGAATCCTTTTGTTTGTGCTTCAGGGCAGGTAGACGAGCAACGCCCCGCTTTTTTCCCGGTCCTTCTTTTCCCAGAGATAGGTGAGGATCGAACCGTCGTCTTTCATGATCTTGAGCCTGGTCTCGATAACGTCTTTGAGTACGGGGCCTTCCTTCGAATGGATCCCCTTGCCGGTTATGACCATGACGGTTTTGAGATGATTGCGCAGCGCCCGGGTCAGGAAGTTTTCCGTTCTTATTTCCGCCTCGGCAGCGGTGCAGCCATGGAGATCGATGTGCTCCTGGGGGGGAGGAGAGCTTTTTATCGCACCCCGCAGTGTTTGAGCCGGGGTTGGCAGCTCCTCTTTATCCGAAAGGATTTCGGCAAGGGTTGCCGCGGGAATTCCGGTGGCCAAGGCGCTGGCAAAGCTTTGCATTCCCCCCTTTTCCTGATCAGCGGAGAAGAGAGCGCCCAGATCGTCGCTGGCCGTCAGTTTCCGGCGGTGCGGGGAGGCGGCCCCTTTCTTTGATTTTTTGCTGACTGGGGCGGCCTGTCGAGGCGAAGGGTGCTTTTTGCGCATGGATGTTTGTATACAAGAGAGGAAGAAAGAAAACGATGCGTATATGAAATATGCATAGCGTTTTTCTTGCCGAGAGACAAGGGACAAAAAAATAACCCGGCAAAGGCCTCAAGCAGAAAGGGTTGCGGGCACCCACTCGGCAAGAGGTAAAAAAAATCTGGTTTGGCAACCATATTCCTGGTACCCTTTCTCAAAGCTTTCGTCGATTTCCTTCCTTTTTCGAGGAGATAGTTTCATAAGCCTGGGCCGCTTTTAGCGGGCGCGGGTACTGTTTGACAGCCGGATTGTACACGAGAGGGGATCTCTGCCGCATGGAAAAACAGATACATTTTATTGTAACCGGTGAGCGAGGGGCAATCCGTTCCTTTGCCGTATCCAGCAAGACCATCAAAGTCATGCTCGGGGTTTGTTGTTTTTTCGTTCTTGGCAGCGGGTTCGGCTGGTTTTCTTCCGGAGAAAACATCGTCCTGCGCAAGCAGCTTGCCGCCGTGCAAAAGGATCTGGTCGGAACGGCCGCCTTGAACGCAAGCATGCAGGCCCATGCAGTTAAGCAGGAGCGGGAGCAGCAGGCCCAGCTGAACGCCGCCCTGACCGATCTCAAACAAAAAAGCCAGGCTATCGAATCCATCCTCGCCTCGGTCGGGGTGAATCTTGAGGTGCATGAGAGCGCGAAAGGCGCGGGTGGACCTTTTACCCGGCGGCCCCAAGAGTCTTATGAAGGTCTGACCTTGAAGGTGGACCATTATCTGGATACCATCCAATCCGTCCCTCTGGGGGCGCCGGTGCGGGGGACTATTACCTCCCAGTTCGGCTCCCGGCTTGATCCCATCAACGGGGAACCGGCCTTCCATGGCGGGGTTGATATCAGAAAGCAACTCGGTGCCAAAATCATTGCGCCGGCGGACGGTGTTGTCGTTACCAACGGCTTTGATCGGGGGCATGGCAATTTTATCGTCTTGGATCATGGCAATAAATTCCAGACCAGTTATCTCCATCTCCAGAAGGATTTTGTAAAACCCGGCGATACCGTGAGCCGGGGGCAGGTCATCGGCTTGATGGGGAATTCCGGAAGAAGTACCGGCGCTCATTTGCATTATGAAATCAAGTACCGGGATAAATTGCTCGATCCGGTCAGATTTATTCAAGTACGTCCGCGTGTTGTTGCCGTGCCGCAGAAACAGGCAACGGTAAAAGCCCTATGAGGAAGCACCTTGTTTTGTTGGCGTAACAATTTTTAAGCCGTTGGCGCGCAATGATGTCATCACCCGGATGGCAAAACGGTTCCGGGTAAATCCACAGCAGGTGATTGACATGGGGTTTTTTAATAAGCAGGGTATCGGCGAAACAAAGTCAGAGACGATCACCAGTGTTATCGGCGCAGACATGCAGCTGGTTGGCGATATCTCCTTTAAAGGCAAGCTGCGTCTCGATGGCAAGGCCGAAGGAAATATTCGCGGGGAATATCTTATTCTCGGGGAAACCGGGATGATATCCGGGGATATCGTTGTCTCCACCTTTGTCTGTTCGGGCCGGGTTGAAGGTACGGTGAATGTCCAGAAGCTGTATGTGGTGAAAAGCGGCTTTATCGAAGGCAAGGTCGAGACCATGGATCTGGCGGTGGAGTCCGGTGCTGTGCTCAATGGGGAAATTAAATCCCGGAGTCAGGAATTGCGCTTGGTTCCCGGCGCTGCTTCTCAGGAAGAGGATTGGGAGGCGCGGATGAAAGAGGCCGCTTCCGCGAGCCAGGGGAAGAAGAAGGCGGCTGCTCTCAAGTAAGCCGCTGCGCAAAATTATGTCTGTGCCCGCCGCCATGCGAATTTCGGATGGCGGCTTTTTTTATGCTGTATCGTGGGGGTTGATCCAGGTCAAGGAAATTCGGGCCCGGGTCTCGTATAATGGGATGCAAGAGTAAAGATGCCAACTTGCCCCTAGGAGGTGCTGCGATGATGGAGAAAAAGAACCTGGCCGAGACGAGAATTTTTGACAGCAAGAGCATGAAGAGGATGTTGATCCACGATTCACCCTGGTTTAGGATCCTGAATTTCAATCTCAGCGCCGGGCAGGTTTTTCCGGTGCATTCCCATGAAACGGAAGGCCAGCTCTCCATCCAGATACTGGAGGGAACAGGGGAGTTTCTCGGTAAGGATGCGCAGGGTATTCCGGCCCAGGCCGGCGACCTGCTGCTGTGCGACATCAGCGAACCCCACGGCGTTCGGGCCCACACCGATCTGCGGATTCTGGTGACCATCGCCCCGCCGTTTTAACAAAAGGAACATGCAACATGGGAAGACAACAGGTGGCAGTGCGGCCCGGGGTTATCCGGCTTGGTCAGTTTCTCAAACTGGCTGGGGTGGTGGACACCGGCGGAGAGAGCAAGCTCCGGATTCAGGAGGGTGAGGCAACGGTCAACGGCGAGGTGGAAACCCGCCGTGGCCGTCAGCTTGTGCCTGGAGATCTGGTGGAGTTTGCGGGAGAGCTTCTGGAGGTTGTTGCCAAGGCGGGAGATTAGGGCTCTGCCAAACCCTTCTCGTACGCCAGGCGTGTTGCGCTGTTAAAGCAGACAAAGAGAATGCTGGCGAGAGTTTTGTTCTCCGCGAGAGCCCTGCGTGCCTCCCGGATGGCAATCCGTGCCGCCGCTTCTTTGGGATAACCATAGACTCCCGTGCTGATCGCGGGAAAGGCGATGGTTGTGAGGCCATATTCCCGGGCCAGGGAAAAACAGCTGCGGTAGCAGCGGGCTAGCAGTTCCGGCTCTCCTTGGGTGCCGCCGTGCCAAACCGGCCCCACCGTGTGGATGACCCAGGCGGCCGGCAGGTTGTAGCCCTTGGTGATCCGCGCCTCGCCCGTCGGGCAGCCCCCAAGTTCCCAGCATGCCGCGAGCAATTCCGGGCCGGCACCCCGGTGGATGGCGCCGTCCACCCCACCGCCGCCAAGCAGCGAATTGTTCGCGGCATTCACAATACCATCCGCCTTGATCCTGGTAATATCCTCTCCCGTCAGTTGTATCTTGTCGTTGGTCATGGGTGTCTCGCAGCCCTCACTTGTTCAAGGGAAACCGGTGGTGTCGCCGCTGATTTTCTCATAGAGGGTATTGGGCGGGGTGTCGATGGCGACCTCCCCATCTGTTCCCATGCGCACCGTAGACCATTCCTGGGGCGAGTACCAGATGCCGATTTCCTCCCCTTCCGCTGTCCGGATCACCTTGCCGTGGTATCTGGTCTTCAGGCTGCGGTGGGGGTTGTCGATGACCTCCATCCACCCCTCAAGTTTCGTTTCCGTCAGCTCCACCGGGATCCAGAACTCTTTTTTTAACCGGTATTCCGGCCGGATCCCCAGGATGGCCAGGGGGAAATCCTCCGGGCCGCTGTAGTAGTAGGTGTAGCCCGGCAAGGGATGGTTTGATTCCAGGGCCGCGTTGATGCTGAGATCCACGCGGAAAAAATAGGCAGGTCTGCCACAGGCAGCAGCAATAAGGAGCAGGGGCAGCAGAACGAGGCCCTGCCGGAGAAGATGGCATTGTTTCCCGAGACGCATGATGTCCTCCTTGTGGTTCTTTACTCATTATATCTCGAAAGAACAGGAAGAGGGGCAATAAAAAAGGCAGCCCGTTGCGAGGCTGCCTTGTCTGATACGCGTTTTTCGAAAAACTCAGATAGCGGCGGCGCTGGTCATCTGGTCGTAAAATTCGGTGATCAGGTTTTTCTTGTCGGATTCCATGCAGGCCATGGCCGCTTTGGGATGCTGGTTCATAACTCCGCCGACCATATAGGGGATGAAATAGCCCCAGTCGATTTTTTCCCGCCAGGGGAGAATCTCCTCCTCGATGACCTTGATGAGCGGGCGCACATTGAACTTGGGGTTTTTGAGAAAGGAGAGCAGCAGTTCCGTGGGGCAGTTGCCCGCGCCGCGTCCCATGCCGTACAGGGTGGCGTCCAGATAATTGATCCCGCAGATCACCGAGGAGATGGTGTTGGCAAAGGCCAGCTGCTGGTTGTTGTGGGCATGGATGCCGATGGTCTTGCCGGGCAGCCGCTCCATGTACAGTTTGGCCAGCAGCTCGATGTCTTCCTGGTAGAAGGCGCCGAAGCTGTCCACCAGATAGATGATCGGCACCCGACTTTTCGCCAGGTCGTCCAGCCCTTCTTCCAGCTCCCGCGGACCCACGGTGGAGACGGCCATCAGATTGATCGTCGTTTCGTAGCCCTTGTCCTGGCAGTGGTGGGCCAGGGCGATGGCCTTGTCGATCTGGTGGACATAGCAGGCCACCCGCACCATATCGAGCACGCTCTCCTTTTGGGGGCGGATATCGTTGTAGTCGATGCGGCCGATGTCGGCCATGGCCGAGAATTTGATCTTTTTTTCGCTCTCCCCGATGATCCGGAGCAGATCGTCCTCGGCGCAGAATTTCCAGGGTCCGACTTCGGTGCGGCAAAAAGCGGATTCGGAGCTGAGGTAGCCGATCTCCATGTAGTCGACCCCGGCCTCGCTCAGCCCCTGATAGACAGCGCGGACGAACTTGTCGTCGAACTGCCATTTATTCATCAAGCCGCCGTCGCGGACGGTGCAGTCAATCACTTTAATTTCCGGTCTGAACATGGGGGAAAGTCTCCTTGAAAAAGACGTAGGCCGTTGTTTCAGAATATCTCTCACCTTGGGGATATCGTGCGGCATAAGGAGCCGTAACGAAGCAGGCAGAACTGGAGAGGGTATTGCGTAACGGCTCCTAAATTTAGCAAGTAAAGGTAGGAATCATACCCGATCTTTTGCCTCGCGACAATGCTCAATGAAAATTTTTACATTTTGCCCGATCTGGTCAAGGTTCTTCTCCCGCAACGCCTTAGCGCCGAAGAGGCTGGTTGATACGCCCACCGCTGCGGCGCCGGCCTTAAAATATTCCGGCAGATTGGCCAGGCTCACCCCGCCAACGGCGGCGAGGCGGAGATGATCGAAAGGTCCGAGAAGATCCTTGATGTACTGGGGTCCGCCCATGGCGCCGCAGGGAAAAACCTTGACCAGATCGGCCCCGGCGGACCAGGCGGTATACACCTCGGTGGGCGTCAATGCTCCGGCGACAATGGGGACCCCTTCTGCCTTGGCATATTCGATCACTTTGGTGTCGAGGTTGGGAGTCACGAGAAACATGGCCCCGGCAGCCACGGCCCGGATGGCTTCTTCGAGGTTACGGATGGTGCCCATGCCCAGCAGCTTGCCTGCGGGCACGGCGGACCTGTATTCTCTAACGATTTTTTCGGCGTCTGGGGTGTTCATGGTGACTTCCATGGCCGTAAGTCCACCGGCAAAAGAGATCTGCATGGCCTCGCCGAAAAAATCACCCGCCACTCCCCGCAGTATACCGATTACTGAAACATCAAGCTCCATGGCTCGCTCCTGTTCATATTTTCATCAATATTTATTGTACCACGAAGGACATGACGCGCACGCAGGATTTGCCGCACTCAACCCGCCTATTTTCTGGGCTTGATCCGGCGGGTGGGCTGGGCCTGCCAGGGGTCGTCCGGCCAGTGGTGTTTGGGGTAGCGGCCGCGGAGCTCTTTTTTTACCTCATGGTAGGCTCCTTCCCAGAAGCCGCGCAGATCCTGGGTGATCTGCATGGGCCGCTGGGCCG
Source organism: Thiovibrio frasassiensis (assembly GCF_029607905.1). Lineage (NCBI taxonomy): Bacteria > Pseudomonadati > Thermodesulfobacteriota > Desulfobulbia > Desulfobulbales > Thiovibrionaceae > Thiovibrio > Thiovibrio frasassiensis. The sequence goes on along the minus strand of NZ_JAPHEH010000001.1, from coordinate 527,058 downwards.
GGGAGAGGAGATGGAGCAGCACCGTCACTGCGTTGTTGCAGATCCTCGGGGTGTCGGCCAACCCGAACATCTCTTGGAGGCGTACCGCCAGGACCGGCGGCTCGCCCGGGGTGTAGTGCAGCCGGACCTTTGAGCCGCTGGGCACCGTGAGGTGGGTGGGCGCCTCGCGGTCCAGCTGGCTTTGGTACTTCCAGTCGAGCAGGGCAGTGAGGATGGCGGCCAGGTCGAGTTTCTTGAGCTGTTCCGCGTTGCGTATCCCGGAGAGATAGGGGGCGAGCCACTGCTCAAGATTTTCGAGCAACCAGGCCTCCGAGAGATCCGGCCAGCCCCCGTCCGGCTGCCAGAGGTGCAGACATTGCAGTCGGGCCCGTAACTCCGTGGCCTTCTCGCTCCAGGGCAGGACACTCAGGCCAAGAGTGCGGATGCCGGAAAGCAGGGCGGTGAGTACCGCCTCGGCTGAGGGTTTTGCCAGGGGGGCGGTCGCAAGGACCAGCTCCTCCAGCCGCACAACCCGCTGACCTTTTACCGAACCGCTCTGCTCTTCCCAGAAAACCTTTTCCTCCCGTTGCAGCCGGGGGGCGAAGAGGATCATCAGTGCTTCCTTGCTCAAAGGGGCGGCGAGAAAGATCCTTCCTTCGATCCGGCCCGCGTCCAGTTCGGCCACCGTAAGATATTCGTGGGCCGCGAGGCGGTCATGGGCAGGGAGCACCGCCCCGCGCCCGGAGGTCAGCTTGTATTGGCCCTGGCCCAGAGCTCTCCGCTGGCCGATCCGGTCCGGGAAGGCCAAGGCCAGGAGTTCGCCCGCTGTCGCTGCCGCCGCTGTCGCTGCTGCCGCTGTTTTTGCGGGGGCATCTCCTTTGGTTCTGGCTGGTTTGGGGAGATGCTCCCAAAGCTGTCTGCTGGTTTGGATCACCCTGCGGCAGCCATCGGTGTCCGCCCCAAGAGCTTTGGCCGCGGCCGGGCCATCGCTGCGGAAGGCGGCCAGGGCATGGAGCCGATCTTCGATATCCGCCGAACGGTCACGCCCCTTGATGATATCCCGCTCCCCGAGCAGGGCCGCGAGATCGCAGGCCAGAGAGCTTGCCCCCTGTTTTGCAGCGCCGAGCAGCATGAGACCAAGGCGCGGATGGGTCGGGAGTTCTGCCATTTTTCTGCCAAGGGGGGTGATGCGGTTCTGTTGGTCCAAGGCTCCGAGGGCATGCAAAACCTCCTGGGCCTGGGCGAAATGTCCGGGTGGCGGAGGATCGAGCCAGCGCAAGCCACTCGGGGCATGTATTCCCCAGCGGGCCAGATCCAGAACCAGCTGGCTCAGGTCGGCGCTCAGGATTTCCGGCGGGTCGAAGGGTTTGAGGCCGTGCTCCTCCCCGAGGCTCCACAATCGGTAGCAGTACCCTGGGCCAAGGCGCCCGGCCCGGCCGGTGCGCTGGGTGGCGGAGGCGCGCGAGATGCGTTGGGTGGTGAGACGGCTCAAGCCGCTGTTGGGGTCGAATTGCGGGGATCGTTTCCAGCCGCTGTCCACCACGGTATGGATGCCCTCAATGGTGATACTGGTTTCGGCGATGGGGGTGGCCAGGATGATGCGCCGCTTTCCCTGGCGGTCAGGCTGCACTGCGGCGGTCTGGGCCGCGAGGCTCAGGTCGCCGAAGAGGGGATGGATGGCAATTTCGGCGGAAGGAAGGGCAGCATTGAGCAAGGCTTGGGTATGGCGGATCTCCGCCCCGCCGGGGAGAAAGGCCAGGATGTCGCCCGGTTGTTCGGCCAGCGCCCTGTGGATGGTGGCGCTCACCTGCTTGGCGATTTCCCGGGGCTGGGGCTGGGGCTGGGGCAGTTGTCCTGCCCGGCAGTATTCCACCCCCACGGGGTAGCTCTGTCCCGCGCCCATCACCACCGGGGCGTTGTTTAGCAATGTGCTGACCGCGCCGGTATCCAGGGTGGCGGACATGATCAGCAGCTTGAGATCCTCCCGGAGTCCGCTCATTACATCCAGGCAGAGGGCCAGGGCCAGATCCGCTTGCAGGCTGCGCTCGTGGAATTCGTCAAAGATCACCAATCCCACTCCGGTCAGCTCGGGATCGTCCTGCATCCTCCGGGTGAGTACCCCCTCGGTCACCACCTCCACCCTGGTTGCTTTCGAGACCTTCGCTTCAAAACGGACCCGGTAGCCCACGGTCTGGCCGACCTCTTCGCCCAGTTGTTTGGCCATGAAAGTGGCGGCCATCCGGGCCGCAAGGCGGCGCGGCTCCAGCATCAGGATGGTGGAGCCCGCCAGCCAGGGTTCTGCAAGGAGGGCTGGCGGCACCACCGTGGTCTTGCCCGAGCCGGGCGGGGCGCTGAGCACCACCGCCGCGTGGTTGGCGAACTGCGCTCGAAGTTCCGGCAGGATCTTGTGGATGGGGAGTTTAATAATGGATGTTCCTTTTGGAAAAATAATGGTGTTGCATCTGGAGATTGATTCTCAGAAAACGAACTGTAACGGGAAGCGCGCATGCTGCAAAGGTTTTTTAGACGGGCCGGACGCGTTCCGGGCATTTTCCATGAACGCGGAGGAGCAGCAGGCCGCCGGCGGTAAAAAAAAGCAGCACCGTGGCCATGCCGACCCGCTGGCTCTGCCAATGGGAGGTGGCCCAGCCCAGGAGCAGGGGGCCGAGGAAGGAGGTGATCTTGCCTGAGAGGGTGAAGAAGCCGAAAAATTCCGCCCGGTGCTGTTCCGGGGTCAGGCGGGCCATCAAAGAGCGGCTGGCCGCCTGATTGGGGCCGGTAAAAAAGCCGATGATGCAACCGGCCAGCCAGAAGGTGGGGCGGCTGTAACTGAGCACGGCAAGGAGGCTGCCCGCGCTGAGCGCAGCCAGACTGAGGAGGACGGTGACCTTGCCGCCCAGCCGGTCATCCACCCTACCCATCACCAGGGAGCCGATTCCGGCGGCAATGTTCAACGCGATGCCAAAAACAAGGACCTCATCGAAGCGCATCCCGAAGGTGCCGGCCGCATAGATGCCGCCAAAGGCGATAATGGTGACGAGCCCGTCGTTGTAAAGGAGATGCGCGAGGAGAAATTTCCCCACCTCGGGATAGTCCCCTAGATCCTTGAGGGTTTGCAGAAATCGGGACTTTAGGGAGAGTGGGGCAGGCTCTGGGGGGCGAGGAGATTGTGTCGGGGCAGAGCGGAAGAGCGGCAGGCTGAAGAGGAGAAACCAGGCCGCCACCAGCAGGTTGCTGGCCCGGTATTGAAAGCCGGCCTCGGTGGAAATGGGCAGGAACGGAGTCTCGCTGACCAGGGTAAGGCCGGCGAGAGCCAGACAGCAGAGGCCGCCGAGATAGCCGAAGCCCCAGCCGTAGCCGGAGATGCACCCCAGTTTTTCCGGCGGAGCAATGGCGGGCAGCATGGCATTGTAGAAGACGATCCCCAGTTCAAAGGCGACGTTGGCGAGAATGAAGAGGGTCAGGGCGAGGGTGGTTGCGTGCTCCATGCCGGGGGCGACAAAGGTGAGCAGGGCGGTGGCCGCGATGCACCAAAGGGAGGAACGGACCAGATAGGCGCGGAGCTTGCCCTGCCGGTCGGCCGCCGCACCGAGAAAGGGAGAGAGCAGGGCAATGACCAGGGCGCTGATCGCGATCCCCCGCGACCAGAGGGCGGTGCCGGTGGTGGGGTCTGCGGCTATTTTCTGAGTGAAGTAGGTGGCATAGACAAAGGTGACCACCAGGGTGGTGAAGGAGGAGTTTGCCCAGTCATAGAGGCACCAGGTAAAGATCCGTCGGTTTTCCGGGGTCGGTTTTTGGGGAAGCGACATGACAATTCTCTCCGGTTTTTACTCCGGCGGCAACCGGCAGCAATGCCAGAAGCTCGGGATGTTTGTCCGCCAACGTTTCAGACGCAGGGTGATGGCCACCTCTTCCACTTCGGCCAGCAGGAAGACGATGATGGCGGCGCGGAACGGGTAGGGTGGACCGCCGAGGAGGAGCAACGGGGCGCTAACCCCCAGAAGGATTGCGGCGGTTTTTGCCGCCCAAGTATGATAACTGGTCAGGCGGCCGAACTTGCAAAAGCCGAGCAGGATCGGAAGAAGAAAGGAACCGAGGCCCAAGAGGATAAAGATCAGCTCCTGGTGGACAATGGTCGGCCAGAGCAGCCAGACTCCGACCGGGGCGGCAAGATAGGTGGCAAGATCGCCCCAGCTGTCGAGCTGGGCGCCCCATTGGGAGACCTGATGGAACCGCCTGGCCAGAAAGCCGTCCAGGCCATCGCTGACCAGGGAAAGGAGAAAGAGGAAAAGAAAGAGCTCGGTTTGGCCCGTTAGCCCGGCCACCAGAAGCAGGGGCGCAATGAGGATGCGCAGGATGCTCAGCAGATCGGGGATGGTCAGGGCTCTTTTCGTCACGGTACCAGCCTATGCTCCGATGATTTTTACCAACACCCTTTTTTTGCGGCCGCCGTCAAACTCGCCGTAAAAAATCTGCTCCCAGGGGCCGAAGTCGAATTTCCCCTCGGTGATGGCCACTACAACTTCACGGCCCATGACCTGCCGCTTCAGATGGGCATCCGCATTGTCTTCATAACCATTATGTCGGTACTGGGAAACCGGCTCGTGCGGAGCAAGATGCTCCAGCCAGACCTCGTAATCGTGGTGCAACCCCGATTCATCGTCGTTGATGAAGACCGAGGCGGTGATGTGCATGGCGTTGATCAGGGCCAAGCCTTCCTGGATTCCGGATTCTTGCAGGCATTCCGCCACCTGTGGGGTGATATTGATAAAAGCGCGACGGCTTGGGACGTTGAAGACAAGTTCTTTGCGAAAGCTTTTCATGGGAGGAGAGTCCTGAGGTATTGAAGCGATGGTCTTTGGAGTTTATAGAGTCATTCTGGCAAAGAATGGGGGGGCAGTAAAGGATAAGTTGTGTTGCGGTGGTCGCCCTGATGTTTTGCGGACCCAAAAAAGCCCCCTGCCCGGAATGAATGGGCAGGGGGCTTTGGCGAGAGAGATTATTTCTCGTTACTTCGTGGTGACGGGTGTCACGGTGTTCAGTTTTTCCTCAACGCCGAAGGGGTCCTTGAATTCCACGTCCTTCTGCTGCATGAGCTTTTTCTTGCCCCGTTCATTGAGGTACTTGTCAAGCTCGAGATTAACGTTCATCGGCACATCCTCGCCAGCCTTGGTAAGTGCTTGGCGCAGGAGCCCTTCTGCCTTGGTGGCAAAGGCGGTGGAATCTCCGAGGATCCGCATCGCTTCGGTGGGGTTGTGGAAGCCAATCGAGTTCTCGGCCCCGATGAACAGACTGCGGAAGAAGGCTTCCATATAAAAATCCTTGGCCTTCTCGTAAAGTTTCTGGTCGATCTCCTTGCCTTCCGCCTGCAGGGTGTGCACCCGCTCAATCAGCTTGGCCACGGTGGCGGTGGCGTAACCGGAACGGACCATCATGGAGGCGGTACGGTCCTGGATCGTGATCACCTGTTGGCGCAGCCACTCCGGGGTTTCGGTATGGCATTGTTGGCAGGCCTTCATGTCGGCCTTAAGCGGGCTGGTCACCCGGTGGTCGGAGAGCTTGTTGCTGCCCACCTTGGTATAGGGCATATGGCAGTCGGCACAGGCAGCGCCCGCCATCCAGTGGACACTGTTCCGGGAATAGAGTTCAAACTCAGGGTGCCGCATGAAGGGCATCTTGTAGCCGGTAACCTTCTGGGTCCATTCCCCTACGGTATTGTCGGAGCGGATCTGCTTGATGATGTTCTCAACCGAGATGTCGCCATAGGTGCTGCCCTGCCATGGGAAGTAGACGCCCACCGACTTCTTGTTTTCATCCTTCTTGATATTGTAAGTTACGTGGCATTGGGCACAGACCAGGGTGCGCATATCCTGATGGGTGAGCTTGCTGCGGTCAACCTTCATTTCCTCGAGCGCCTTGCCCAGGGTGAACTCGCGGGAGAGCTTGAGCCCCATCCCGTTGTTGTCGTGGCAGTCGACGCAGGCAACACCGAGATCGCGGAATTTTTCCGGGATCATATCGCGGACCTCGGCCCAGGGCTTGCTGTAGTAATCGAACCCCTTTTCTTTCTCAAGTTGAGGTGCGTAGGGAGTTTTGCAGGTCAGGCAGACGCCCCCGGCTCCGACGCGGGCTGGGTCGATGGTAACCTGATCTTTAAGCATAAAGGCGTGGCCGCGGGGTTCGTTGTACTCGACGCCGAAGCCCCAGCCGTTAAAAAGCAGGGCCATGTATGGAAACTCCGAGAGCTTGTCGTAGGTGATGCCGTCGGCATTGAAGCCTCTCTTGTATTTGCTCTTGCCGGCGGGAGTCGGTTCGGCGGTTTTTTTCCACAGGTCGTAGTGGACCGGGTAGGCCTTCCCCCATTCCGCCGGATCCATTTCACCATCGGCAATCTTCACTGCCCGGACAGCCTCTACCTTCTCGGGACCTTTGCAGCCGGTCAGCAGCACGCCACCGGTTACCAGCAGGACCAGGGGCAACAGTAATTTCTTTTGCATATTCTCCTCCTTATGTTGTCTTTGTTGCGTGCGTTACAGTGTTTGCATTGAACCAACGCCCCTGTGCGGAACCCGGCGATGGCATTCCCAGCAAAGCCGTTTTTGGTCAATGTGGTCAACGGTGGTCTCGTGACAGCGGATGCAATTGGCTTGGACCACCGCCTTGCCGTGTCCACTGATTTCAATCCGTTCTGGCACCTGATTGGAATAAAAGAACAGGACATCCTTCATGCCGTCGATACTCTTCCAGACATAGTGCAGAGCCAGGTTGTCATTCGGCAGATGGCAGTCCACGCACGCTTTCCGCCGATGGGCGCCGGCATGGGCCCAAGCATCATATTCCTCCTCCATCACATGGCAACTGGCACAAAAGTTGGGGGTTTCCGATTTTGCCAGGAGCTGGGGAGGTCCCAATGCCAAGAAAATCGCAACCAGAATGCCGACGCCAAGGACGGTGAGAGCGATCAGCCAGCCCCTCCTTCCCTTTTTGTTACCCATAGGCGTACCTCCTTGTTTTTTTGCTGCGCGAATCCTGCAGGCGTTTCTTCTTTGTTCTTCTCTCAGGCTATCAAAAAAAAGGAGTATCCAAAAACTTTTTTTTATTAACCTGATGCGACCCAGGGATGATCGGTATCTTCACCAGATGGGCACCTCCTGAATTACGAGGACCCTTCCTTCTCGAGCATTCCTCATTGTTTTCAGTTCAGGCTCCGGAAAAGCTCCAGGCCGTCATTCATTAAGTTTTTTTGCAAAAGGGGTGCCATCGTTTTTTTGTTGTAAAATCAAGAGAAACAATCAGAAATGTTACCAGGCTGAAACAGCAAAAGACAATTGACTGCTACCAAACGGTAACATACAATGGGTTTGTGGGGTAAGCACCTTGTGGGGCACCCTCTGCGTTCCTCTCTCGGGGCAGAGCTGATCGGTGCTGCGAACGTTTGAAAAGCAAGGAACGGATTATGCATTGTTGCAGGCTGTCACGGTCGGAACCCCACGAAAAGGAGAACCAATGAGTCTGCGCAATAAATTCATCCTGCTCATCAGCAGTGTCGTTATGGTTTCCTACGGCATCACCTTCTATCGTACCTCGCAGTTCCAGCACGAACTGGTGCTTTCCCAGGCGGCGGATCAGGCGCGCATGCTTTCCAAGCAGGTTCTGCTCACCCGGAAATGGGTGGCTGACCACAACGGTCTCTTTCTTTTGAAAAGCCCCGGGGTCGAGGCCAACCCTTTCCTTGCGGAACCGGAGATTACCGATACCAGCGGCCGCCACTATGTGAAGCGTAATCCGGCCATGGTCACCCGGGAAATTTCCCAGTATGCAGCCTCGGAGGGCGTTGCCCATTATCGGGTTACGGCGCTGAAGGTGATCAACCCGGTCAACGAACCGGACCCCTGGGAACGAGAAAGCCTGTTGGCCTTTGCCACCAAGGAGGTGTTCGAGCGGCTCTCGCTCGGCAGCCGGAATGGTCGCCGGGTGCTTCGTTACATCAGCCCGCTCTACATGGAGGCCTCCTGCCTCGAATGCCATGTTGAGCAAGAAAACAAGGTGGGAGACATCCGCGGCGGTCTGAGCCTGATCATCCCCCTGGACCGGGCCCTGGCCGATATCCACAAGAACAACCATATGCTCTTTCTGATTTTTGTGGCCACCATTCTGGCGGTGGGGCTCACCCTCTACCTGATGGTCGATCTCCTGGTGGTGCGGCGGCTGAGCCGGCTTTCCCTGGCCATGGACCAATATCCCCAGCAGTCGCCCCTTCCGGCCCTGTTGCCTTCGGGCAACGACGAGGTCGGTCATCTGAGCGGAAAATTTCGGGATCTGTGCGGCAGGCTGGAAAGATCCCAGCAGGAATTGGATCGGACCAGAAAGCAGATATTCCAGAGCGAAAAACTGGCGGCCTTGGGCCAGCTGGCCGCCGGGGTGGCCCATGAGGTAAACAATCCCTTGGGCGGCATGCTCAACTGCATCAAAAGCATGCAGGACGCGCCGGAGGATGCGGTGTTGCGGCAGCGGTATCTTGGGTTGATTGAGAAAGGGTTGAAGCGCATCGGCAACACCGTGCAGCAGCTGCTCAATTTCGGCCGGCGGGAGCCTCTCCATTACAGTCGTATTGGTGTGGACCCCCTGCTCAAAGAGTGTTTTCTCCTGCTGGAGTATGCCCTCAAAAAAATCACCTTGCGCCCCGAGCTTGCCTTGGGAGAAAAAAAATACCCCATTGACTCCGGGGCGCTGCAGCAGGTTGTGGTGAATATTGTGCTCAATGCCGTGCAGGCCATGCCCCAGGGCGGCACTTTGACCGTAAGCAGTAGGGAGGAAGACGGCTGGCTCCGTCTCAGCTTTGCCGATACCGGCACCGGGATAGCCGAAGTGGAACTCGCCAAGATCTTCGATCCCTTCTTCACCACCAAGGATGTGGGGGAGGGAAGCGGGCTTGGCCTTGCGGTCACCTACTCCCTGGTGCAGCGGATGCAGGGAAGGATTTCCGTAACCAGCACACAGGGCGAGGGGGCCTGCTTCATTGTAGAATTGCCCGTTGAGCCCGCGAGCCAGACCCAAGAGGGGGAAAAGAATGCATAACAGTAAGATTCTTCTTGCCGAAGACGACGAGATCATGCGCATCACCCTTTCGGATCGGCTGCGCAAGGAGGGCTGGCTGGTGGATGAGGCCTGTGACGGACGCGAGGCCCAGGCGCTTCTTCGGAAAAAGGCCTACAACCTGCTGATTTCCGATATCCGCATGCCGCATTTGGGCGGAGAGGCATTGTTGCGCGAGGTGCTCCTGCATACGCCTGCCACGGATGTGATATTCATGACCGCCTACGGCAGCGTGGAAGACGCGGTGCAATGCCTGAAGCAAGGCGCGGCCGATTATCTCCTGAAGCCATTTGATATGGACGATCTGGTGATTCGGGTTAAAAGGCTCATCGAAAATCAAGCGATCAAGGTGCGCTGTGCCTCTCTGGAGCAATGTTGTCAGCAGGCGCAAAAGCCTATTATCGGCAGCAGCCCCCCGATGCGCGCCTTGCTGCACCTGATTGCCCAGGTGGCTCCCTCGGATGCCACCGTCCTGATTACCGGCGAATCCGGGACCGGCAAGGAACTGGTTGCCTCGGCCATCCATTACAGCAGCCCCCGGGCGAAAGGCCCCTTTATCAAGGTGAACTGTGCCGCGATCCCCGAAGGGCTCATGGAATCCGAACTCTTCGGCCATGAAAAGGGGGCCTTTACCGGCGCGGACGCCAGAAAGATCGGCCGCTTCGAAATGGCCAACAACGGCACCATCCTTTTGGATGAAATTGGGGAGCTGCCCCTCAATCTTCAGGCGAAACTGCTCCGGGTTCTGCAGGAGCGGGAGATTGAGCGGGTGGGTGGCGGTGCCCCGATCAAGATCGATGTCCGGGTGCTCTGCGCCACGGCGAGAAATCTTCTGAGCGAAGTGCAGGCCAGCCGTTTTCGGGAAGACCTGTATTACCGGCTGCAGGTTATCCCCATCGCGGTGCCGCCGCTGCGGGAGCGCAAGGAGGATATCCCCGAACTCTGCGGTTTCTTTTTTCGGGAATTCGACAAATCCCGCGCCGGAAGCCAGACCCTTTCCCCCGCAGCCCTTGAGATCCTCATGGCATACAATTACCCCGGCAATATCCGGGAACTGCGCAATATCATCGAGCGGGTCACGGTGCTCAACCCCACCAGCGTGGTGGAGCCCTGGCTCCTGCCGGCGGATCTGGTAAGGGAGTCGCCGCCCTGCGAGATTGCCGCATCCTCTTCGATGAAACTGGCCGAGGCCATTGCCATGGCCGAACGGAGCTGCATCCTGCGGGCACTCCGGCAGACCGGGGGGAAAAAGAGCGAGGCGGCGCAGCTGCTTGGCATCAGCCGCAAAAATCTCTGGGAGAAAATGAAGACCCATCGGATAGAGGAGTAGGACCCCGCCGTATTGGCCCCTCACGATAAGGAGATATCGGCTGGGGTGCGGATTGGGAAAGAAAGAGTGTCGGCAGGGGGGCCTTGTGCAGACCTAGATCCTCCCCCCGGAGCAGCCGCGGAATTGGGCGGGCTGTACCTTGTAAAACAAGGACGGCGGGATTTTTGCTCCCGCCGTCTCGTCTCATGGTTGCGCTGCTATTCTTTTATGAAATTCCACGCTTTTTCATGGATTTTTTGCTGGATATCCCACAGTTCTTTTCTTTTTTTGAGGAGATCAGCCCTGCTCGTCTTGGGATTGCGGGCTGCTTCGGCATATTCGAACTGTTTGTCGTTCATTTTCTTGCGCAGATCCCTGGTCGCATCGAGATACTTTTGCTGATCCTCGGGATCGATGGCGCCCATCATGCCGGGTCCCATGCCCATGCCCCCGCCCATCATGCAGGGCCCCATGCCCATGCCCCCGCCCATCATGCCGGGCCCCATGCCCATGCCCCCGCCCATCATGCCGGGTCCCATGCCCATGCCGCCGCCCATCATGCAGGGCCTCATACCCATGCCGCCGCCCATCATGTTGGGGCCCATTTCCATGTCCGTCCCCATCGGCGGCATGGCTCCAGGGCCTGCGCCATGCATCATCTCAGGCCCAGTCTGGGCGGAAACCGTACCTGCCGCCAACATACATGCCAATGCCGTAGCCACAAAGAGTTTCTTTTTCATGTTGCCCTCCCTTGTTGAGAAGTTGTTGGTTGGTCGTTCTCCGTGCAAGCGGACATCGCCTGCCACGGTTATTCTCTGGTAATTGTAATGTTCCGCGGGGTTTTCCCCGGCTTGGGGTCAGGAATCGAGAAACTCCCGGATAGAAGTCGCCAGTTCCCGAAAGAGAAGCGGCTTCATGATGATTTTGCCGATCCCGAAACCCTGCGCCCTTTCCGGGGTCAGTTTTTCGCTGAAGCCGGTGCACATGAGAATCGGGATATCCGCCCGCACCTGCCGAATTTTTTGGGCCAAAATATCACCCTGCATACCCGGCATGGCCATGTCGGTGAGCACCAGATCAAAATCCTGCGGCCGGGCGCTAAACTCCGCCAGTGCTTCCTTGCTGCTTGGCATGGCCGTCACCTTGTACCCCAACCGTTCAAGCATGTTTGTATGCATGGCCAGGACCATATGCTCGTCATCCACCACCAGCACCCGCTCGTTGCCCCCTGGGAGCTGCTGGCTAATGATCCGCTCGGCTTCAGGGGCCTTATTTTCCGCCTGGGGCAGGTAGACCCGGATCGTCGTTCCTTGCCCAAGCGCGCTCTCCACCCGGATATCGCCTTCGTATTGCGTGACAATGCCATGGACCATCGCCAGCCCCATGCCGGTGCCCTCGCCGCGCGGCTTGGTGGTAAAATAGGGGTCGAAAATTCTTTCCATGATTTCCGGACTCATGCCGCAGCCGGTGTCGCTGACTGTGAATTCGAGATAATTCCCGGGGTGGAGCAGGCCATGGGCGTCCTGCTTGTTGATTTCCGCCGCCCGCAGGGAAACCCCCAGGGTTCCGGCATCGTCGCCACGCATGGCGTGATAGGCATTGGTGCAGAGGTTCATGATGAGCTGATGGATCTGGGTGGGGTCGGCGAGCACTGCGCCGCTTTTTTCATCGATGGTGCTCTTGAATTCGATGTTTGTCGGGATGGAGGCGCGCAGTAATTTCAGGGCCTCCTTGACCACGAGATAGACCTCGATGGGGCGCCGTTCCTGCTCCACCTGCCGGGGCTGAAGGTGAGAATCTGTTTGACCAGTTCCTTGGCACGGGTCCCCGCCTGGAGCACACTGTCCAAGTCGTGGTGCAGCTCGCTTCCCTCGGGCAACTTGTACTTCGCCAGATCGGTAAATCCCAGGATGGCGGCAAGAATATTGTTGAAGTCATGGGCAATGCCGCCGGCCAGGGTTCCGATGGCTTCCATCTTTTGTCCCTGTCGCACCTGTTGTTCAAGCCGAGCTTTTTCTTCTGCCCCCTTCTTTGCCAGGGTTCGCTCCCGCAAAACCCGGAGACCGTAGGCCACATCAATCGCCAAATCTTGCAGCAAGGCCACCTCGGAAATGCCGAAGCCTTGTTTTTCCGCGGCGTAGATGTTCAGGGCGCCCATGGTTTCCCCACCATGAATGAGCGGAATGGCCACGGAACTGCCAAGTCGATGTTCGCGTGCTGCTTCCAACCACGGGAGGAAGCTCTTGGAATTTTCCACATCCTCACAGTAGTTGACCATCCCGGTGCGGATTGCTTTGCCGGTCGGGCCTTGACCCCATTCGTTGTCAGCCCAGGAAACCTTGATTCCGGCGAGATATCCCGGCGCATCGCCCGCGCTCGCCGCCACCCGCACCCCACAAGCCGGATCGGTTTCCTTGAGTCCGATCCACGCCATTGCATACTCGCCGTGCTGGACGATGGTTGCGCAGATTTCTGCCAGAAATTTCGCCTCTTCCTCGGCCCGCACCAAAACTTCATTGCAACCGCTCATGGTTTTCAGGGCCCGGTTTTTCTGCACCAGTTCGGCTTCGGTCCATATCCGGTCGATGCCAAGCGCCACCTCGTCGGCCACCGCCCCGAGGGTCTGTAGCACAACCTCCGAGAGCGGGTGTTTGGCAAAAAGCCCCATGACCCCGATGGTTCGGTTGCCGATCAGGAGCGGCTGGCCGGCAAAGGCGATCATGCCTTCCCGGCGCGCCCATTCCTGATCGCGAATCTGCGGATCGCCGATAACAGTGTTGGTGAGATGGGGTTTTTTGTGCAGAGCGATGGCGCCGATTTTATACTCTTCGATCATGGGAATTCGGGCATGGGGGCCGTCCAGGTGGGTATACATGCCGGCGCTGGCCACAAGCTTCAGCATCTCTTCGCCGGATTCCAGGGTCCAGATGCGGGCAAAGGCCGCATCAAGATGCTTGGCCAGCAGTTCCGTACAATCTTGCAGCATCTCCGCGACATTCTTGCTTCTGGTCAACACCACCCCCAAGTCCGCGCTGAGTGCCAGGAGGGTGAGTTGTTCCTGTAACCGGTGCTCGCTGGAGGCTTTATGGCGTGCCATTTCCTGCTGGGAGGAGACATCCCGGATAATCGCCAGCCTATGCTCCTCGCCCTGATAGGAAATGATGGAGCCTCGGATCTCCACCGGGAAAGTGCTGCCGTCGGCCCGGACATCAATCGATTCAATGGTCTTTGCCAGGTCAAGGTGGCTTGCCTGGGCAAATCTTGTAAACAGCTGGAAATAGTCGGGACGGACAAGATCCTGACCGGTAAGGCCCTTCAAGCGATCAAGGGGGTAGCCATAAATTTCGCACGCTTTGCGATTGGCGTCGACGATGGTGCCGTTCTTGTCGAAGACGAGAAAGGCGTCGTTGGCGGAATCGAATATCGCCTTGTAGTTGATGGAGAATTCGCGGGCACTTGTTGTGTGCCGCAGCAATAACAAAGCAACGAGCCCCATGGAACAAAGGAGAAAGGCAATATCTTTGGTCGTATCCCACAACATCACCGTCTGGTCGCTTTCCATGCCGTGAAGAAACCAATCACCCATGAGCAGCCACAGAGTGGCGATCGTGCCGTAGACCGTCAGAATGGTCCAGAGGGGATATTTGATTGTCCGCATTGTGTTCACCTTTTGGCGGGGAGAGGATTTCCCATCATACGCAGGAGACAAGGAAAAAGACAAGTCTTGCTGCGTATTGGGCGGCCATTGCCGCTGGCCATTGCGGTGTAAAAAAGGGGGAGCGGGCGAAGATGGGACGGCCTGGATTTTATGGCGCCTGTTCGGCGGCCAGGATTTTTTTACGGTTATGCTCGTAGCGCATCTGCAGGATTTCGACCAGAAGGGCGAAGCCCATGGGCAGGTAGATATAGCCCTTGGGCACATGCTTGTGCAGCCCCTCCATGAAGATGGTCACCCCGATGGTGATCAAAAAGGAGAGGGCGAGGATCTTGATCGCCGGGTGCTGGAGGATGAATTCGCCGATGGGCCGGGCGAAAAAGAGGATGGCCACGAAGGAGACAATAACCGAGCTGATGATGATCCAGACCTGGCTGGTCAGGCCGATGGCGGTGATCACCGAGTCGATGGAAAAGACGATGTCCAGCAGGACGATCTGGCCGATGATTGCAGCAAAGCCGCCCATGACCATGCCGGGACCGCCTCCCTCCTCCTTGGCCTCCACCGTGTGGTGGATCTCCCGCACCGCCTTGAAGAGCAGAAAGAGGCCGCCGGAGATCAGGATCAGGTCCCGGACGGAAAAATCCAGGAACACGGGGTTGGTAAGGTTGGCCAGGCCGAGGAGGGCGACCAGCATGCCGATCCGCGCGACCAGGGCGAAGGCGAGCCCGGCCAGGCGGGCGCTGTCGCGCTTTTCCGCGGGCAGACGGCCGACAAAGATCGCGATGACCAGGATATTGTCGACTCCCAGAACCAGTTCCAGGCCAATTAGCAGGGCGAGTAGTGCCAGTGCGTCTCCCATCCAGACAACCTCGAAGTAATGTGTTGTGGCTTATGCCAGAGCCTTGGCAGCGGCCAGGGCCTTTTTGAACCCCTCGGCGGAACGGTTGATCACTGCGTCTTCCACGCAGAAGGCGAGACGGAAATAGCCCTCCATCCCAAAGCCCCGCCCCGGTACGCCCAGGATCTTCTCTTCGGCCAGCAGCCCGACAAAGCGGGCGTCATCGGCAATGGGCGATTTCGGGAACAGGTAGAAGGCGCCCTTGGGCGGGATAAACTCGTAGCCCGCCTCGCTGAGCACCTTACAGAACAGCTCGCGCCGCCGGGCGTAGACGGAGCAATCAACCGTGACCCCTTGCAGTTGCGCCACCACCCGCTGCATCAGGGCCGGGGCGTTGACAAAGCCCAGGATCCGGTTGGCCAGGGTCATGGCCCCGAGGAGCTGGGATTTGCCCTCGATCTCCGGGTGCACCGCGATGTAGCCGATGCGTTCGCCCGGCAGGGAAAGATCCTTGGAGTAGGAGGAAACGATGAGGCTGTTGGGGTAGGCGGCGAAGATGCTCGGCACGGTGTGGCCGTCGTAGACGATCTTGCGGTAGGGCTCGTCACTGATCAGGTAGATGGTGTGCCCCGCCTTGGCGAGCACCTCGGCCAACCCGGCCAGCTCCTCAGCCGCATAGATCTGGCCGGTAGGGTTGTTGGGGCTGTTGATGATGATTGCCTTGCTCTTCGGGGTGATGGCGGCGGCAATGGCCGCGAGATCCAGGCTGAAATCGGGCGCGGTGTTGACGATTTTGGTGACCCCGTTGTGGTTGTCCACATAGAAATTGTACTCGACAAAGAAGGGGGCGAGGATGATCACCTCGTCGCCCGGATCGAGCAGGGACTTCATCACCACGTTGAGGCCGCCGGCGGCACCTACGGTCATGAGGATCTCGTCCTGACTCAGCTCCATGCCCTGTTCGGCTGCGATCTGCTGTGCCACCGCCGCCCGGACAAAGGGATAGCCGTTGTTGGCCATGTAGCCGTGGCTGCCCGGGGTTTCCGCGGCGGTAATCGCGCGCACCGCTTCCTGATATTGGGCGGGCGGCGGCAGGTCCGGGTTGCCGAGACTGAAATCGCAGACCTGCTCGGCTCCGTATTGGGCCTTGAGCCGACCGCCTTCCTCGAACATCTTGCGGATCCAGGAGGAGCGTTCTGCAAAGGCGAGCATTTTTTGTGAGACAGCCATGGGGGGTTCCTTTTCTGCGCCGTGATTTTTGGCTTACAGGGAGTGGATCTCGTCGTCGCTCAATAACCGGCAGCCCGCCTTCTGGAACAGCGCCACCGCCGCATCCTGGTCGTCGAAGCGGAAGAGGAGCATGCCGGATTCGCCGCTCTTTTTGGAAAAGGCGTACATGTACTCCACGTTCAGCCCACCCTTGCGCGCCACCTGGAGGATGCAGTCCAGGGTGCCGGGCTTGTCCGGCACTTCCACAGCCAGGACATCGGTGAGCGCAACTGTGAAGCCGTTTTCCTGCAAGACCTGCTGCGCCTTGGTGGTATCGTTTACCACCAGGCGGAGGATGCCGGAATCGGCGGTGTCCGCGACCGAGAGCGCCCGGATGTTGATGGCGTTTTCCGCCAAGGTATGGCTGATATCGGCCAGGCGGCCTGGATTGTTCTTCAGGAAGATCTCCAGCTGTTTTACCTTCATGGGGTGCCCCTCTTGTCGGATGTTACGAATGGCGATGGGACGTTTGCTCGTGCCTGTCCTCGGCTTAAAATGGATATCCGGGGAGGCATCTTCTTTTGAAAAGAGGTTTTCTACCATGGGGAAAAAGAAGTTGTAAAGGCTAAAAAAAGAGAGCCTACCCCTGTTGGAAGGTGAGCCAGCGGCTCTGGGCCGAGGAGGCAAGCACCCCCACCGGGTCGACGTAATCGTAGACCCGTGCCTGTTTGGCGTGGGCCGGGCGCAGGACCCTGCCCACCACCTGGAGGAGGCGGCCGGTGAATTTGATCGGCGTGGTGAGAAAGAGGGTGGCAAGGTCCGGACAGTCGAACCCCTCACCGATGAGCTGGACGGTGGAGATCAGCACCTTGACCTCGCCCTGGCGGATGGAGTCGACCAGGGCGGTGCGTTGGTCCGCCGGGAGCTTGCCGGTGAGCACCGCGCTCGGGCACCCCTGTTTTTTCAGGAGCGCGGCCAGTTCCTCGCAATGCTTGACCCGGTCGCTGACCACCAGGATGGTGCCAGGGGAACAGGTCCGTTCTTTAAGGATATCGGCGACAATGAGCTGGTTTCTCGCGGCGTTGCCGCAGAGCGCTTTCATCAGGGCCTGATAATTGCCCCGGTAGACATAGCGGAATTCCGTGGGCCGTTGGAGGTATTCCGGCTTGAGGATGGCGCCGCTTTCGTGCAGATCGAGGGTTTCCACCTTGAAGGCCCGATCGCCGAGATGCATGTAGATCAGTTTGGTCAGGCCGTCCCGGCGGAAGGCGGTGGCGGAAAGGCCCAACAGGTAGCGGCAGTCGAAAGCGGAGACCACCTCGGTGAAGAGCGAGGCCGGAACCCGGTGGCATTCGTCCACGCAAAGCTGGCCGAAATGGGCGGGCAGTTCCTCCAGCCGGTTGCGGGCCGAGTTGACAATGGCGATGGTGATGGGGGCCAGGGAGAAATGGCCGTCGCCGATCATCCCGGCTTCCACAGCCAAAAAGGTGCGGGTCCGTTCCACCCATTGGTAGAGGAGCTCCTTGGTGTGGACCAGCACCAGGGTGGGTTGGCGTCGTCTGGCGATCACCGCCAGGGCGATCACCGTCTTGCCCGAGCCGGTGCCGGCCTCGAGCACCCCGAAGTCATGGCGCATGATGGCGGTGATCGCCGCTTCCTGGTAGGGCCGCAGCTCGCCCTGGAAGTGGAAATCCACCGGGGCGGCGCTCCGGCGCTGGTCGATGATCCGCGGGTCCTGGCGCATGAATTTGCGGGCCAGGAGGATGGCGTGGTTGGCGTAGCCCCGCGGAAAGATGAGTTCGTCGTTGTGCTCGGTGTAGAAATAGAGGTGGGGCTTGAGTTTTTTCCCCATCCAGCGGCTGTATTTCTTGGCTTCGAGATACTCGGGATTGTCGATGGTCAGCTGCTGTTTGAGCGCCTCGGCCAGGGTGGCTGAGGCACCGCGCAGACAGGCGTGCGTGCCGACGGTGAGGGTGAAGGGCGGGCTCATTCAGACGGTGTCCCGGGGAGAAATAATTTCGGCCAGGAGATTGGCCAGTCGGGCGCATTCTTTTTCCACTCGGTCAAGCTGGGCCTGCTGATCGATCAAGGCACCATTGAGTTCTTCGAGGGCGATTTCCTGGAAGGCCAGGCGGGTTTCCAGTTCGATGATCCGGTCTTCCATGGGGTATCCTTGACAGATTATGCGGAAAAATATCGCGGCGTTAGCGGTTTTCTGCCGGTGAGCCGCTGGTAGGGTTCGGCCGGATAGCCCAGAGCGATGACCGCATGGATTTCCTCCGCGGCGGGAATACCGAGGGCCTGTTGGATTTTCGTGTTTCTGGCCATGGCCGCCACGGCAAAACCGATCAGGCAGGAGCCGAGTCCCATGGTATGGGCGGCCAGAAGGATATTCTGGGTGGCCAGCAGGGCGTCTTCCTTCGGACAGCTTGCGCCGGGGTGTGAGCCGACGATGATGACCCCGGGCGCTCCGTGGAACAGTCGGTCGTGCCCTTGTTCCTCCCATTCCCGCAGCCCCTGGGCAATGGTTTGCTGGTAGCGGTGATAATAATTGGCCAGGGCCGGTTTGCCAAGCAAGCGGAGAAGGTTCCGCAGCAAGGGGTTGGCCGCCAACCGATTGAGCCGGGCAAAGTAGGCCCCAACCAGGGTTCCCAGGGCTTCCACCGCTGGACGGGACGGCAGGATGGTAAAGGTCCAGCCTTGGCTGTTGGTGCCGGAGGGGGCGGTGGTGCCGATGCGGGCCAGGTCTTCCAGCAGTTGCGGGTCCAGGGCGCGGTTTTTGTAGTTGCGGCAGGAGCGCCGGGAGAGCATGAGCCGGACCAGCTGGGCGGTGTCGCCCTGGCCGGGTGGCAGATATTGGTTGTCCGCGCCGAAGGTCTGAAAAAGGAGGTTGTGCTCAAGGCTTGGGACGCTGATCGCTTGGGTGGGGCAGACGGCGAGGCAATGTCCGCAGGCCAGGCAGCGCTCCCCGCTGACTATCACCTTGCCGTGCAGCAGCGAGAGGGTTTGGTCCGGGCAGACCGGAAGGCAGAGACCGCAGCCGCTGCATTTTTCTGGGTCGATAATGGGGCCGGGCCGCCTGGAATGTGGGTGCTGGGTTGTCATGTTTGTCTATCATGCCCTGCTTTGGGAAAAAATGGAAGGGGTTGCATATGTAGTTGACGAAAAGTCCGGGGGAGCATAGTTTCAGCATAAGGCGGCGCTGTTTGCCGCGGGACAATGGGCTTCTGCAGAGCAGCGACAACAAGCGGAGGAAGCATGTATTTCTGGCAAGGGTTTTTCCTGTATCTGGCGCCGGGCGGCCTTCTTTTGGCGGCGGCGCTGACTTCCTTCCAGCACGAGGGTCTGGCCCGGTGGTTGTTTGGGATCAACTGGCTTTTGCCTCCGGCTTTGGGGCTTGTCGCCGTTTTTTTTGGTTGGCGCTTTAATCGCAGCCGTTTGCTCTTCGGGGTGCTGGTGATCATGGTAGCCGATTTGCTGCTCCGCCGTTATGGCGGCTCTGCCCAGATCGATCAGCTTCTGGCCAGGTATGTCTTCCATATGGCCCTGTTGCTGCTGCCCCTCAACCTGCTTCTTTTCTCCTTCTGGCGGGAGCGGGGCATTGTCACCGGCCAGGGTCTGCGCCGTTTTGTCGGTATTCTTGTGCAGCCGCTCCTGTTGCTTGGGCTCTATGGGGTGCGCGGCCCCCTCATTGTGCGACAACTGGAGGGGATGACCGTTTCTCTGCCCCTGGTCGGGGGGGTGTTCTTCCCGGCTCTGGTCGTGAGCGTTTTGGTTGTTGTCGGACTTTCTTTTCGTTTTTGGCGGTATGGTGACCTGCTGGATCATGGCTTTCTCTGGGCCATGGTCTGTTCGTTTTTTGCCTTGTTGATCGGTAATTCCTCGAAACAGACTTTTCTTTTCAGCGTGGCCGTGTTGATCCTTATTGTCGCTGCCATTGAGGCTGCCCACCGGATGGCTTTTCGGGATGAGTTGACCGGCCTGCCCGCCCGGAGGGCCCTGAACGAGGCGATGCTCAAACTGGGCCGCACCTATACCGTGGCCATGGTGGATATCGATTTTTTCAAGAAATTCAATGACCGCTACGGCCACGATGTGGGGGATCAGGTCTTGGCCATGGTGGCCACCATGCTCACCAAGGTTGGGGGGGGAGGGAAACCCTTCCGGTATGGCGGCGAGGAGTTCACCATCCTTTTTCCGGGAAAAAACACGAAAGAAGCCCAGCCCCATCTGGAAGCATTGCGCCAGGCGGTTGCGGAGGCAGGGTTTAAGGTCCGGAGCGCGGGGCGAGCCGGCAAGAGCCAGAGCAATAGGAAGCAGGGTGGGGACTCCGGGAAAAAGGTCTCGCTCACCATCAGTATCGGTCTGGCCCAGGGCGATACAGCCAGAAAAACCATCTCCCAATCCGTGATCAAGGCGGCGGATAAGGCGTTGTATCGGGCCAAGGAAGGCGGGCGCAACCGGGTTTCCTGTTGAAGAATTCTGTGGGGGAACGCATTTCTCTCGCCTTGCTTCTTTGTTTGACTTCATAGACAACCCGTCCCTATAATGGACGTACCTGTTCAGGGAGGAAGTCATGGGGTCAGAATCACACCGTTTTGTTCCACAACCAAGGCACCACTATTGGAAAATAACCGTGTTGGCGCTGGGGGTTGCCTGCGTTGTTGCCGTCGGGCTGTACCAACTTGCCCATCTCTATGTGCTCAACGAGGCGGAAAGAAACATCCAAGCCGTACTCCTCTCCCACAAAGGGGTGCATCGTTATATCCAGGAAATCATGCATCCCGCTTTCTACAAATTGAAAGCGGAAGGCATGGTTGCGGAAAAGTTTTACGCCCCGGAGATCCTCTCCTCTTCGTTCATGGTCAGAAACCAGCACCGGGCATA
Organism: Thiovibrio frasassiensis; assembly: GCF_029607905.1. Classification (NCBI taxonomy): domain Bacteria; kingdom Pseudomonadati; phylum Thermodesulfobacteriota; class Desulfobulbia; order Desulfobulbales; family Thiovibrionaceae; genus Thiovibrio; species Thiovibrio frasassiensis. Next base: position 506,082 of record NZ_JAPHEH010000001.1, on the reverse strand, counting down.
CAATGAGGAGCGTAAGGCCGCTGGTCTCGAGGAAGTTTACTACAAGATGGCCGCCATCAATCCGCGCAATCCGGTGAACAAGGCGGACGCCTTGGAAGAAAAGCTGATCCGGATGTTCAATGCGAACAAGGAGGTTAAGAAGTACCGGGAGGTTGTCCGGATCGATGGCAAGGACTACCTCTATGTCGCCCTGCCTTTTCTGGTGAACCAGCAGAGGTGCATGGTCTGCCATGGAGACCGGCAGGATGCGCCCCTCGGTCTTCAAAGCCTCTATCCGGGGCTGGGTGGTTTTGGCGAGAAGGTCGGCGATATCCGGGCGATCGAGTCGATCCGGGCTCCCATGGAACACCAGTACTATCTTCTCTATATTGTTTGTGCCTCTTCCTTTACCGGGCTGTTGGTGCTGGCCGGCTTGCTGCTTTTCAACACCCGGCTTCGCGATATGGTGCGGGCCAGGACCGAGGACTTGCAGCAGGAGGTGCTCGAGCGCCGCAGAGCGGAGGAAGAGGTGCGCCAAGCCAACGAAGAGCTCGAAGCGAGGGTGGAGGAGCGCACCGCCCAGATTGCCGCGGCGAATAAAGAACTCGACTCCTTTGCCTATTCGGTTTCCCACGATCTGCGGGCGCCGCTGCGCGGCATCGATGGCTTCAGTATGGCCCTGCTGGAGGATTACGGCGAGACCCTGGATGGCGCGGCCAAGGATTATCTCGGTCGTATCCGGGCCGGATGTGTGCGGATGGGCCACTTGATCGACGATATGCTGCAGCTTTCCCGGCTTTCCAGGGGCGAGATCAATCGGCAGGAGGTCGATCTCAGCGTTCTGGCCGGCGAGATTGTTGAAGACCTCCAACACACGGCGCCGCAGCGGAAGGTTGTCTTTGAAATTGCCAAGGGGATAACGGTTTTCGGGGATGCTGTCTTGCTGCGGGCAGTGCTCGATAATCTGCTGGGCAATGCCTGGAAATTCACCGCGAAAACCCCGGAGGCACGGATTGCCTTCGGCCGGCGGGAAGAAGGCGGCAAGGAGTTCCTCTTTGTGAAGGATAATGGCGCGGGTTTTGACATGGCCTATGGTGACAAACTGTTCGGCGCCTTCCAGCGGCTGCACTCTTCTCAGGAATTTGAAGGGACGGGCATTGGCCTGGCCACGGTGCAGAGGATTATCCATCGGCACGGCGGCACAGTCCGGGCGGAGGGTGCGGTGGGACAAGGGGCAACCTTTTATTTCTCCCTGTAAAAAGCTGGCTGCTAAGGGAGTAACAGTTATGAGGAAGAATATGATTCTATTGGTTGAGGACAATCCGGACGACGAGGCCCTGACCCTTCGGGCCCTGCAGAAAAACAACATCCTCAACGAGGTGGTGGTGGCCAGGGACGGGGTGGAGGCCCTGGATTTTCTTTTTGGTACGGGTCCGCATGCGGACCGTGATCTGACCATCATGCCCGAGGTCACTCTGCTCGATATCAATCTGCCCAAGATAAACGGGCTGGAGGTCTTGGCAAAAATCCGGGCCAACGAGAGAACCCGGCTGCTGCCGGTGGTTATTCTCACCACCTCCAACGAGGAGCAGGACAAGATCAAAAGCTATACGCTGGGGGCAAACAGTTTTATTCGCAAACCCGTTGATTTCCTCCAGTTCAGCGAGGCGATCCGGCAGCTGGGTGTGTATTGGCTGGTGCTGAATCAGGCGCCTCCCGTGGTGCGGGGTTGAGCCATGGCCGATAGGTTGCGCGTTTTGCTGGTGGAAGATTCCGAAGATGATGCGGCCTTGGTGGTGCGGGCGCTGAGTAAGGGAGGTTTTGCGCCGAGCTACGAGCGGGTAGATGCCGCCGCCGGGATGGCGGCATGTCTTGCCAGCCAAGAGTGGGACCTGGTTCTCTCCGACTATTCCATGCCGCAGTTCAATGGCTTGGCCGCGCTGCAACTCTTGCAGGAAAAGGGGCTTGATCTGCCCTTTATCTTGGTTTCCGGTGCGGTGGGCGAGGAAACCGCCGTGGAAATCATGCGGGCCGGTGCCTGCGATTATGTGATGAAGGACAAGTTGGCCCGGTTGGCCCCCGCTGTTATCCGTGGGTTGCGGGAGGCGGAAAGCCGGAAGGCGGCGCAGGAGGCGGACAGGGCCATCGATGCTCTGGTCCGGGGGATGGTCGGCGTTACCGGGGCGGACTGTTTTGATCGGATCATCGAGGGGTTGTGCGAGTGGCTTGGCGCGGAGTATGGCCTTATCGGCGCCCTGATCGATGGAGAGGTGCGGACGCTTTCCTTTTACCGCCAGGGAGAGAAACGGGAGAATTTTAGTTACCCGCTGGCCGGAACGCCCTGCGAGGTGATTGTGCAAGAGGTCTACAAGAGCTATCCCAAGGATCTCCGCCGCCTGTTCCCCGGGGACAAGGCTCTCGCGGAGATGGGGGCGGAAAGCTGCGTGGGCATCTCGTTGCGGGATGGCCAGCAGAATGTGTTGGGGGTGCTCAACATCTTTTCGAGTCGGGAGCTGTTGCCCACAACAAGGCTTGCGGAGATCATGGGAATTGTCGCGGTCAAGGCTGCGGCCGAGATCGAGCGTCTGCGGGAAGAGGAAGAAAGAAGCGTGCTCGAGGCGCAGCTGCGCCAGGCCCAGAAAATGGAAGCCATCGGTACCCTGGCCGGGGGGATCGCCCATGATTTTAACAATATTCTTGCGGCAATTCTTGGCTATACCGAGTTGGCCAAGCAAAAAATGATTCCGGAAAGCGAGCCGGACCACTGTCTTGGTGAGGTGCTCAAGGCAACCTCCCGGGCTAAGGGGTTGGTGCAGCAGATCCTGGCCTTCAGCCGCAAGGGCGAGCAGGAAATGAAGCCCATGCGCATCCAGTGTGTGGTTAAGGAGGCGCTCAAGTTATTGCGCGCCTCCATTCCGTCAAGCATCGAGATCCAACAGCGGATAGCCCCGGATTGCCTGCCCATCCTGGCCGATCCAACCCGGATTCACCAGATTATCATGAATCTCTGCACCAATGCCTCCCATGCCATGGAAGCACAAGGGGGCACCCTGAGCGTACTCCTCGAGAATACGGCCTTGGGGGAGGAAGAGGCGCAAGCCCACGGTTTGCCGGCAGGGGGATATGTGCTCCTGGTGGTGAGCGATACCGGGCACGGTATGGGAAAAGAGGTGCTGGATCACATCTTTGAGCCCTATTTTACCACCAAGGAGCAAGGGAAAGGCGCGGGCATGGGGCTAGCGATCGTGCATGGCCTTGTCGTGGGGGGTGGGGGCAAAATTATCGTGGCGAGTACCCTCGGCCAGGGCACGACCTTCAGAATTTTTTTCCCGCAGGTTTCGGACAAGGTTGCCGAGGAGGCTCATCCGGAAATCTGCAGCCCCTCGCCGAAGGGCAGCGAGTGTATTTTTGTCATCGATGATGAACAGGCCATTGTGGCCATGGAGAAAATTGCCCTGGAGCGTCTCGGCTACCGTGTGCGACTCTTTGCCGATAGCGAGGAGGCGCTGGCCGCTTTCCGGGCCGACCCCCAGGGTTGTGACCTGGTGGTGACCGATCAGACCATGCCCCATCTTTCCGGCATGGAGCTGGCCAAGGCATTTTTGCAGATCCGCCCGGATCTGCCCATCATTCTTTCCACCGGGTACAGCTCCCAGGCTTCGGAAGAGGATGCACTTCGGGCAGGAATTCGCCGTTTTATCATGAAGCCGCTCAATATCTCTCAGCTTGCCACTGCTATCCGGGAAATCCTCGATCAACGGTAGGGATTCCCAGGTCCCCACCGCCGCTTTTTCAAAGTGAAGATTTCCCCACTCTGTGCTATCCTTGCCCCTGATATCGTTCCCTGAAATTCTCTTGCCAACAAAGGAGTTGCCGTAATGAGTGTCGAGCCCAATAAAATCATCTATTCCATGATCCGTGTCGCCAAGTTTTACGACAAGAAACCGATCCTGAAAGACATCAGCCTCTCTTATTTCTACGGGGCCAAGATCGGGGTCTTGGGCATGAACGGCTCGGGTAAGTCGTCGCTGTTGCGGATCCTGGCCGGGGTGGATAAGGAATTTAACGGCGAGACCCACATCTCCCCAGGCTTGACCGTGGGCTATCTTGAGCAGGAACCCCTGCTTGATGAGGGCCGGAGTGTGATCGAGATTGTCCGCGAAGGGGCGCAGGAGGCGGTGGATCTGCTGGCCGAGTTCGAGGAAATCAATAATAAGTTCGCCGAGCCCATGGATGACGAGGCCATGGACAAGCTCATTGCCCGGCAGGCGGTGGTACAGGAGAAACTCGACACCCTGGACGCCTGGGATCTGGACGCCAGGCTTGAGATGGCCATGGACGCCCTGCGCTGCCCGCCTGGGGAGGCTCTGGTTTCGGTGCTTTCCGGCGGCGAGAAACGGCGGGTGGCCCTGTGCCGGCTGTTACTCAAAAAACCCGACATCCTGTTGCTCGATGAGCCCACCAACCATCTGGACGCCGAAACCGTCTCCTGGCTGGAGCAGCATCTGCAACGCTATGAAGGCACGGTCATCGCCGTGACCCATGACCGGTACTTCCTCGACAATGTGGCGGGCTGGATTCTGGAGCTGGACCGGGGCCAGGGCATTCCCTGGAAGGGCAATTACTCCTCCTGGCTGGAGCAGAAGGAGAAGCGGCTGGCCAAAGAGGAAAAGGAAGAGTCCAAGCGGCGTAAGACTCTGCAGCATGAGTTGGAGTGGATCCGCATGAGCCCCAAGGGCAGGCATGCCAAGTCCAAGGCCAGAATCAGTGCCTATGAAGATCTGCTGAGTAAGGATGCGGAAAAGCGCACTCAGGATCTGGAGATCTACATCCCGCCCGGACCGCGTTTGGGCAAGATCGTTATCGAAGCAGAGGGGATCAGTAAATCCTTCGGCGACCGGCTGCTCTTTGAGAACCTGACCTTCTCCCTGCCGCCCGGCGGCATCGTCGGGGTGATCGGTCCCAACGGCGCGGGCAAGACCACCTTGTTTAAGATGATCAGCGGGCAGGATAAGCCCGATTCGGGCACCATCCGTCTGGGCGAGGCGGTGAAGCTCGCCTATGTGGATCAGTCCCGCGACGTGCTGGACCCGGAACAGACGATCTGGCAGGCCATCTCCGAAGGGCAGGAAACCATTACCATGGGCGACCGCGAGGTGAATTCCCGCGCCTATGTGGGCAGATTTAATTTCTCCGGCACCGACCAGCAGAAAAAGGTGGGGCTTCTCTCCGGTGGCCAGCGCAACCGGGTGCATCTGGCTCGGATGCTGAAAGAAGGGGCCAACGTCATCCTGCTGGACGAGCCCACCAACGATCTGGACGTCAGTGCCCTGCGGGCGCTCGAAGAGGCGCTGGAGAACTTCGGCGGCTGCGCCGTGGTCATCAGTCATGACCGTTGGTTCCTCGACCGGATCGCCACCCACATCCTCGCCTTTGAGGGGGATTCCCAGGTGGTCTGGTTCGACGGCAACTACTCCGAATACGAGGCGGACCGCAAGGCGAGATTGGGCGATGCCGCCGACCAGCCCCACCGGATCAAATACCGTCACCTCACCCGCGCTTGAGGTCCCGATTGTCTCCAAGAGTTGAAAAGCCTGGCTGCCAGTGTATCGGCCGCCAGGCTTTTTTGTGCAAATTTTAGGGGTGGCGCAGTCACGGCAGGGGGGGAATAATGGTATTGCGCCTTCTGTGTGATAGGTATATCTGGCTGAATTATTTAAGAAAACATTGAAAAAAAGAAGGCTTCCCCGTGTTTTTTACGTATATTGAAAATAGGTAGTACTACGTAGCGTCCTCCTCTTGGGAGAGAACCGATGCCTGCAAATGATTCAGCAAAGACCTTTCTCCGTCGTTTTCTGGTGTTCCGTTCCATCAGAAGAAAGACCCTGGTCATTCTCGGTCTTACCTTTCTCTCTTCCTTCCTGCTGCTCCATACCGTTTCCCAATATATCCTTCTGCAAAGTTTCAAGGAGCAGGAGATCCAAACGGCCAAACATGGGCTGAACCAGATCTCCAAGGAATTGGCGGCAAGCCTTGAGGTGCTGGACACCCTCACCCGTGACTGGGCCTGGTGGGACGATGCCGGCGATTTTGTGTCCAGCCCGACTCCGCAATTCATTGCCACGAACCTGGGCGATGAAACCTTTGTCGGGATGAAGGTGGATATGATCGGGTTCTTTGCCCCGGATGGAAAGGCTGTCTCCCTGCATCTCTATGATTCCAGTCAGGGTAGGCAGATTGAGGTCCCCGCGACGATGGTGGAGGTTTTGCAAGAAAACCAGAGCCTGGTCAGGCATACCGACTTGCAAGGGGTGCGCCTGGGGGTTGTGGTTTTTCCCCAGGGCCCCATGCTTTTTGCCTCGCGGCCCATTCTGACCAGCAATCAGGAGGGGCCGGTGCGGGGCGCGGTGGTTTTTGGCCGCTTTCTTGGCGCCGAGGAAATAGCGCGGCTCGGCGAGGGCATAGATGCTTTTCTTGCCGTAACCATCCTGGCTAAGGCCAAGGAGAGCCCGGGGCAAAAAGAGGTTGTCGAGAAGATGCGGGCCACCGGGGAAAAGATGGTCATTTCCGCCGAAGGGGGGAAGAGTATAACCGGGGCCATGCTGGTCAACGATCTCTTCGGCAAACCAGCCCTGCTTGTGGAGGCAAGCCTGCATCGGAGCGTTTATGAAAATGGGCAAAAGGCAATCTCCGTACTGCGCTGGCTTTTTTTCGGGATCAGTGCGGTGGTCTGTCTGGTGGTGATGCTCCTGCTCGACAGGCTGGTGGTCAGGCCGGTGGTGCTGCTGAGCGATTCGGTCGCCCGGATAGGCGAAGAGGCTGACCCCGAAGGCAGGGTTGGGAGTAAAGGTCCTGCAGAGATTCGGCGGTTGGCGGCTTCAATCAACACCATGTTGGAGAGGCTGGCGTTTGCGAATCAGCTGCTGGCTGGGAAAAACACCCAACTGGCCCAGGAGATCGCCGAGCGAAAAGAGCTGGAACTGGAGCGGGAAGGGTTGATTGTCCAGTTGCAACAGGCCTTGGCGGAAGTGAAAACCCTGAGCGGTTTTCTGCCCATCTGCGCTTCCTGCAAGAAGATCCGGGACGATTCCGGATACTGGAAGCAGATAGAGGGATATCTCAGTGAGCATGCCGATGTGACCTTCAGCCATGGCATCTGTCCGGATTGCGCCAAAAAGCTCTACGGCGATTTTATCGATGTGGATGAGGCGCTGAAGAAGGAGTGATCAGCACCGGGAAAAAATAGCGAAGGTGTATGGCTCCGTATCGGCCACCCGTTCTTCCGAGATCTTGCGGAACTGCGTGGGGTCAAACTCGGGAAAGAGGATCTCGCCCTCCACCTCCCGATCGAGCACGGTGAGGTAGATTTCGTCGGCCAGGTCCAAGGCCTCTCGGTAGATCTGGCCGCCTCCGGCAATGAAGAGCGTTTCCTCGTCGGCGCAGAGCTGAGTGGCCGCCCTCAGGCTTTCCGCCACCAGACAGCCTGCGGCCTGGTAGTCTCGATTGCGGGTGATGATGATGGTTTTCCGGCCGGGCAGGGGGCGGCCGATGGAATCGAAGGTTTTGCGTCCCATGATCAGGGTGTGTCCCATGGTCATGGACTTGAAGCGTTGCTGTTCGCCGGGGATGTGCCAGGGGATGGTGTTGCCCCGGCCGATCACCCGGTTCTTGGCCATGGCGGCGATGAGGATGATCTTCATCGGTTTGCCTCGCTCACAGTGTTACGCCGCGCCGGTCTTGACCGCCTCAAGCGCTTCCCATCTGGCATAGGCCTCTTTCAGCTTCTGCTCAATTTCTCCCAACCGTTTTTGTATCTTGGCAATAGCACCGGAATCTTTCTGGTAGAGGGCCGGATCAGCCAACTGACGGTGCAGCTCTTCCAGTTCCGCTTCCATGGCCTCAAGCTGTTGGGGCAGCCCTTCAAGTTCCCGCTCTTCCTTGTAAGAGAGTTTTCGGGCAGGACCCTTTTGGGGTGGTTCTTTTTTGCTGCTTTTTTCTGCTTTGGCGGCCGGTGAGGGGGGTTGGGGCCGCTGCAAAAGCCAGTCGTCGTAGCCTCCGGCGTATTCTTCCACCCTGCCTTCGCCCTCAAAAACCAGGGTGGAGGTGACCACATTGTTTAGAAAGGCCCGGTCATGGCTGACCAGCAGCAGGGTTCCCTTGTAGTCCAGAAGCAGCTCTTCGAGGAGTTCCAGGGTTTCCACGTCCAGGTCGTTGGTGGGTTCGTCCATCACCAGAACATTGAAAGGCTGGGTGAACAACTTTGCCAATAGAAGGCGGTTTTTTTCTCCGCCGGAAAGAACGTGCACCGGCGACCGGGTCCGGTCCGGGGCAAAGAGGAAATCCTGGAGATAGCTGATGATGTGGCGGGGCTGTCCGTTGACCAGCACGGTGTCTCCGCCGTCGGTCACGTTGTCGGCCACGGTTTTATCCGGGTCGAGCTGTTCCCGATTCTGGTCGAAATAGCACGATTCGATGCGGGTTCCCAGGGTAATGGTTCCTTCCGCCGGGGTGAGCTGGCCGAGCAGGAGCTTGAGCAGGGTGGACTTGCCCGCCCCGTTGGGGCCGATGATCCCCACCTTGTCGCCGCGCATGATGGTGGCGGTCAATCCCTTGATGATCGGGGTGGTGTTGTAATAAAACGAGACATCCTTGAGCGAGGCCACCAGCTTGCCGGAGCGTTCGGCATCCTGCATCTGGATGCGGGCCTTGCCGGACTGGGTTCTCCGGGCGGAGCGTTCATTGCGCAGGTCGATCAGGGCCCGGACCCTCCCTTCGTTGCGGGTGCGGCGCGCCTTGATCCCCTGGCGGATCCAGGCTTCTTCCTGGGCCAGTTTCTTGTCGAACTTATGGCTCTGGCTCGCTTCGGCATCCAGGGCGTCCTGCTTGCGCTGGAGATAGGTGGCAAAGTTGCCGGGCCAGCTGGTCAGCCGTCCCCGGTCCAGTTCCACGATGCGGGTGGCGATCTTCTGGAGCAGCATCCGGTCATGGGTGACAAAGAGCAGGGTGGAGGAAAAACCAAGGAGGAACTCTTCCAGCCAGTTGATGGCCTCGATGTCCAGATGGTTGGTGGGCTCGTCCAGAAGGAGCAGGTCCGGTTCGCTGACCAGGGCGCGGGCCAGCAGGACCCTCCGTTTAAGCCCGCCGGAAAGGGAGGTGAACTCCTGGTCCGGCGGGAGCTGGAGGCGGGAAAGGACCGTGTCCACTTGCTGCTGCGCCTGCCAACCGTTTGCGGCATCCAGGGCATGCTGGGCCTGTTCCAGTTCGGCAAGGACCGCCTCGGAGTGATCGGTCTGGAGGAGATGGCTCACTGCGTGGTAGCGGGCGAGCAAGGCGAAAATCTCGCCCAAGCCCGCAGCCACCACCTCGTAGACGGTGCCGGTCAGGGTGGCTGGAACTTCCTGGGTGAGCCGCGCCACGCGCAGCCCTTTCTGACGGGTGATCTCCCCCCGGTCCGGCTCGATCTCTCCAGCCAGGATCTTCATGAGCGAGGATTTGCCTTCGCCGTTGCGGCCCACCAGGCAGAGGCGCTCGCCGGGTTCGATCTGCAGGTCGATGCCGTTGAGCAGAGGCAAGCCGCCAAAGCTTAAGCCGATATCTTTCAGGGTAATAGTGGCCATGATTTGCTTGAGGTCTTATAAATGTCCAGCAACGCAAGTGGCGCTGCTGGACATTTAAATTTTAGAATTGAGCTGCGTTTTTGGGTGCCAGGGAAACGGATTAAGAACTCTTTGCTCTCGGCGGGCTCTGTCGGCTCGAAGAGACCCTCCTTCCCGCAGAACTGGGCCTGCCGGCACTGGGGCGACTGCCGCCGGGCCGACTGCGGGGCGCGGAGGAGGACTCTCTTTTGGGCGCGGGTCTGGAAGGGGGCGGGGTTGAGAGCCAATCCGGATCGGGTTGGATACAGGGCAGCTTGGCCCCGATGAATTCTTCGATGTCGGGGAGCTGGAAGGAATCGGACTCGTCGGCAAAGCTCACCGAGGTGCCCAAGGCACCGGCCCGGCCCGTTCTCCCGATGCGATGCACATAATCTTCGGGGTCATGGGGCAGGGTGTAGTTGATGACATGGCTCACCCCATCCACATGGATGCCCCGCCCGGCCACATCGGTGGCCACCAGCACCCGGATCTTGCCGGCGCGAAAGTTTTCCAGGGTTTTGGTCCGGGTGTGCTGGGGGATGTCGCCTGAGAGGATGGCGCACTGGATGTCGTAGCGGCCCAGCTTTTCGGCGAGATGGCGGGTTTCGTCCTTACGGTTGCAGAAGATCATCACCCGCTCAAGGTTCTGGCGGATGATGATGTTGTAGAGCAGGGGGAATTTTTCCCGGCTGCTGACCAGGTAAACCAGCTGTTCCACGGTATCGGTCACCACCTGTTCGGGTTCGATCTCCACCGTGACCGGGTCCTTGGTCCACTGCGAGGCGAGACTGATGACCTGGGGGGTTAGGGTGGCGGAAAAGAGCAGGGTCTGGCGCTTGTCTTTGTTGGGGGTGGAGTGGACGATCTGGCGGACATCGGGGATAAAGCCCATGTCCAGCATGCGGTCCGCCTCGTCGATGACCAGGATCTCCACCTGATCCAGGTGGACGTACTGCTGGCGCTTAAAATCAAGCAGTCGGCCCGGGGTGGCCACGACGATGTCCACCTGCTGGCCGGTGATCTGGCGCTGCTGTTTCTGGTAATCCATGCCGCCGAGTACCGCAACGGTGACGACGTTACAGTACTGGGTCAGTTCCCGGGCATCCTCGACAATCTGGAGGACCAGTTCGCGGGTCGGGGCCAGGATCAGGGCGCGGGGCGAGCCGTTGCGCCTCTTTCCGGGGGGAGTGGTCCGCAGCAATCGGGTGAAGATGGTGGTCAGGAAGGCGGCCGTCTTGCCGGTGCCGGTCTGGGCCTTGCCGCTGGCATCCTTGCCGGTCAGGGTGTGGGGCAGGGTTTGGGCCTGGATGGGGGTGCAATAGGAAAAGCCCAGGTCGGAGATGGCATGCATGATCTCGCTGGGCAGGTCAAGGTCGTGGAAACGCGTTTTACCCTCAATCTTGGGAACCAGGAACTGCGAAGCATCCCAGGGCGGGGTCGGGTCGCCCTCGGGGAGCGAGGCTTGCGGGCGAATATTCTCCGGGATATGGGGCGGCTTGGGTTCCTTTTTTTTGCCACGACGTGGCCGGGAGGTCCGTTGGCTTTCCTCGGTCAGGAGCTGTGCCTGCGGGGCGGGGGCGAGTTCGCTGCCTTTTTCCCGGCCGGTGATGATTTTTTTGAGTTTGTCACGGAAGCGGTTGATGATTTTTCTTACCAAAATATCCTCTCAATGGAGATGATGAATTATGACGGACTAGTGTTAACCCAGAAAAGTCACGGGTCTGCAATATGTAATCAGCCAGTTATAAAGCAATAACCCTCGCCGGTCGCGTTCGCTTCCTGCTGTAATCGCGGCTTTGTGCGATTTCAACAATTATGACGGAGTTGCGGAGGGATGTTAAAGAACCATAGTCTGTTTGGAGGGAAGGCAAAAGGTTTTTTCCGCAGGAACCATCAAGGAAATATGCCGGGGCCAGACCGTTTAAGAATTTTTTTCGGGCAGGAGCAAGAAGAACGGTCATGGAAAAGGCGGGGCAGGCGAACTCGCTGACTGAGCGGTTCGCCGGGGTTACATGAGAAAAGATGGTGGGCCGTCGGGGGCTCGAACCCCAAACCTACTGATTAAGAGTCAGTTGCTCTACCAGTTGAGCTAACGGCCCTTCTCTTTATGTCGTGGCAAGATATACACCTTCCGCCTTGCCTTGTCAACCATGTTGCGTCAACTTATCCCCTATTATTTTGGCTCCGGGATTGGCTGATTTTTTCACCTCTTATTCAGTCCGGCAGGTGCAAAAGAGGTGGGGTTCAGGTATAGTGGCAGGAGTGAGATGCGATTTTATTTTCCGGTGCGGCATGTCCTCGCCTGGGGGCCGGAAGTGCGACAGGGTCAAGGGTAAAGGAGATAATTCATGAGCAAGGTATTGATAATCGGGGCCGGAGGGGTCGGCAGTGTTGTGGTCCATAAATGCGCGCAGGTTCCGGAGGTTTTTACGGAGATCTGTCTTGCCAGCCGGACCCTGGCCCGGTGCGAAAACATCCGGAAATCCGTCAAGGAACGGACCGGTCGTGACATCGAGATCGCCCAGGTCGATGCCGACAATGTCCCCGAGACCGTGGCTCTGATCCGGCGGGTTAAGCCGAAGCTGGTGGTCAACGTGGCCCTGCCTTACCAGGATCTGCACATCATGGATGCCTGTCTGGAAACCGGGGTTGATTATCTGGATACCGCCAACTACGAGCCGCCGGATGAGGCGAAGTTCTGTTATAAATGGCAGTGGGATTATCAGGCCCGCTTCAAGGAAAAGGGGCTCATGGCCCTGTTGGGCAGCGGCTTTGACCCAGGGGTCACCAATGTCTACTGCGCCCATGCGGCCAAGCACCATTTCGACGAGATCCATTATGTGGACATCCTTGATGCCAATGCCGGCGACCACGGCCACCCCTTTGCCACCAATTTCAACCCCGAGATCAATATCCGGGAGGTCACGGCCAAGGGCAAATATTGGGAGAACGGAGAGTGGGTCGAGACCGCGCCGCTTTCCATCAAGCAGAGCTACGATTTTCCGGTGCTCGGCCCCAAGAACGCCTATCTCATGTACCACGAGGAGCTGGAATCCCTGGCGAAGAATATCAAGGGGCTCAAGCGCATCCGTTTTTGGATGACCTTTTCCGACAACTATCTCAAGCATCTTGAGGTCTTGCAGAATGTGGGCATGACCGGGATCGAGCCGATCATGTTCGAGGGGCGCGAGATCGTGCCCTTGCAGTTCCTCAAGGCGCTGCTGCCCGATCCCGCCTCCCTGGGGTCGCGGACCAAGGGGAAAACCTGTATCGGCTGCGAGGTGGAAGGGATCAAGAACGGCAAGCCCAGGAAGATGTTCATCTATAATGTCTGCGACCATGAGGAATGTTACCGCGAGGTGGGATCCCAGGCCATCTCCTACACCACCGGGGTGCCGGCGATGATCGGGGCGATGATGATGCTCACCGGCAAGTGGCGGGGGACCGGGGTTTTTAATATGGAGGATCTGGACCCGGATCCGTTCATGGAGAAACTCAATATCCACGGTCTGCCGTGGCTGGAAAAGATTCTGGTTTAGGCGCTTCTGCCGACTGCCGACGATCCGGGGGATCTCCCATGAAGCGCATTGATGCCGCCCTGTATGAAGGGCTGCGGGCAGAGGCCCAAAGAGCCCCCCGGCGGAGGGTGCACCACTGTCTGCATGAGAGCCAGGATGATCCGGTCCAGCGGCTTGTCGTTGACATGGAACCCGGAACCTATATCCGGCCCCACCGCCACGGGCAGTCACCGAAATGGGAACTGTTTTTCTGTCTGGTTGGTCGTGCTGCGGTGTTGTTGTTTGATGATGCGGGTCTTCTCACGGAAAAACTCGCACTTGCCGCAACCGGGCCGTGTTATGGGGTGGAGATTCCGGCCGGGATCTGGCACACCCTGATCATCGAAGAGCGGGGCACCTTGCTGGTGGAGATCAAGCCCGGCCCATATGCGGTGCTGCCCGAGGAGGATTTCGCTCCCTGGGCTCCGGCGGAGGGCGAGCCCGGAGCGGCAGGATTCGAGGCGGCCCTGCAGGTGTTGCCCGTGGGTAAGGCGGTGCTTTCTAATATTGGACGAAATCAATGAGCCACAAGGTAATCAATATCGGCTGTGACGTAAGCGGGGTTCCCACCCCGAGCTATGTCTGCGACCGGGCCAGTCTGGCCCGCAACCTGACCATCCTCGACCGGGTGCAGCAGCGCACCGGCTGCCGCATCCTCCTGGCTCTCAAGGGTTTTGCCATGTTCAGCCTCTTCGGCCAGATCCGCGAGGTGCTGCACGGCGCTTCGGCCAGCTCTCTGTCGGAAGCGCGTTTGGCCCGTGAGGAGTTCGGCAAGGAGGTGCATGTCTATGCCCCGGCGTACGGGGATGAGGAGTTTGCCGAGATCCTCGGTTGCGCCGATCATCTGGTTTTTAATTCCTTCCGCCAGTGGAGTCATTTCCGGGAGCGGGTGGGAGGAGCGGGCAAGAAGGTTTCTTGCGGTATTCGGGTCAACCCGCAGTATTCCGAGGTGGATGTGGATCTCTACAACCCCTGCGGCCGCTTCTCCCGTCTGGGTGTGGTCCGCGACCAGTTCCGCCCCGAGTTGCTGGGGGGGATCGAGGGGCTGCATTTTCATGCCCTCTGCGAGCAGGGGGCCGATGCCCTGGAGCACACGGTTGCGGCCTTTGAGGAAAAATTCGGCGAATTTCTGAGCAAGATGCAGTGGGTCAATTTCGGGGGCGGGCACCATATCACCCGGGAGGGGTATGACCTCGACCGTCTCTGTGGTACCATCAGCCGGATTCAAGAACAATACGGAGTCCAGGTCTATCTGGAGCCGGGCGAGGCCATCGGCCTCAACATCGGGGTGCTGGTGACCCGGGTGATGGATATCGTGGAAAACGAGATGCATACCGCCATCCTCGACACCTCGGCCACGGCCCACATGCCCGATGTTTTGGAGATGCCCTATCGGCCGGTGCTTTTCGGCGCAGGCGAGCCCGGCGAGTTTGCCCACACCTATCGCTTGGGCGGGTTGTCCTGCCTGGCCGGTGATGTGGTGGGTGACTATTCCTTCCCCGAGCCGCTGCAGATCGGGCAGCGGCTGGTCTTCGGCGACATGGCCCATTACACCATGGTCAAGACCACCACCTTCAACGGGGTGCGGTTGCCCAGCATCGTGGTCTGTGACTCGCGCACCGGCGAAAGCGAGGTGGTGCGTTCCTTCGGCTATGAGGATTATAAGTCCCGGCTTTCCTAGGGTGTTTCTTTTTTTCCCTGCGGCCGTTCTTCTTTCAGCCCTTGAGTTGGTGGGGTGATATGGAAGAGGAGGTAGCCGTCCCCTTCCAGAATCAGCCGGTTCAGTCCCTGGCCGGCTCCGTTACTATCCGAAAGCAGATCCTTCACCACCGTCCCGTCGCCAAGAAGCCAGTCCGCATGCACGCTTACCAGGGCAGGTTCGGTGTGTTCGTTCATCAATGCCAGAAGATAGCCGTCCGTGGTCTGGCGCAGGTCGCAGAGAACGTAGTTGGCTCCAGGGCCTTTGAGCTCGATCCGGGGCGACATGGCGAAAAAATTCTTATAGATCGCGCCGAGCCAGGTGGTGCGGGTGTCCCAGGCAAAGGTGGGGACCCCGCCCGGGCTGTTCATTAGGAGAGCGGGGGCGATGAAATCGCCGAGGCCAAAGGTGTTGATGGCGGTGCGCGCCATGGGATGTTCCTTGGTGACCAGCGCCGCACTCAACCGCAGGCCGGACTCTGTTTCGCTCCACACCTGGGCGGTGCCTCCGGAGGCCGGACGTACCCCAAGCCAGTATTTCCAGACCCGCACCGTTTTCGCTTGGGTCTGGCCGAGGATTCCGGTTGGTTCAGGCTTGAGGAGCAGGGGGGCATAGCCGGCGCTCCAGTCCGCTCCAGGTCTGGTGCCGCTCTCCCAGGCTGGCCGCGCCTGACTCACATCCACCCCGAAGACCTTGGCTATGGTCGTGGCCCAACGGGGATTGTTCCGGTGGTTGGCGTCGAATTGGCCGGGCAGGTCAAGATTGGCGTGGATGTTCATGCCCTGATTCAGCAGGTTGGGCAGGGCGGCCAGATCCTCCGGTCGCATCTGATAGTTTCTCGGCAGGAGCAGGCCCTTGGCACCGCTCTTCATCCCGGCGGTGCCCAAATCGGCAAGAGGGTGGTTGATGAGTTTTGGCCGGAAGCCAAGGCGGCGCAATCCACCCCAGAGGGAGGCACTCTCCTCTTTGGTCTTGTTCCAGCTCAGATCAAGGTCTTTTGGCCAGTAGACGAGGATGTCCGGCTCCATCGGCTGCGAGCCAACAAGAAAGCGGGCCAGGGGCAGCGCATCCATCCGCTGAAACATATTGCGTACCGCCTCGTACACCTTGGGCTTGGGGCGCCGCTCCTGATCCACCACCCCGAACCCTGCTTCCCGGGGATATGGCGTATTGAGGAAGTTGTTGCGATCGCTCCAGTGGAAGAGCTGCACGCCCATGGCCCCGGAGAGCAGGGCTTCCCAGGTGGAGCTGACGATGGCTTCGGTCTGGCGGGCCGCAGCGCCGGGGAAGAGGGTTTCCGTGGAGCTGTGCCCGGTCTCCGTGATCAGCACCGGGATGTCGAGCAGGTCGCGATACTTGGCGATGCCGAAGTCCAGGGAGCGGAGTTCGTGCCCTGCCAGGGCCCAGGCGTAGAGGTTGAGGGAGATGAAATCCAGGGGCGCGCCCGCGTTCCGGCAGCGTTCGGTGATGGTCTGCGGATCCTCACCGGTGTAGTTGGGGTCCAGACCGTTGAAGATACCGCCCACCATGGAATAGGAGATCAGCTGGTTCGGGGCACCGCTCTTCGCCGCCTTGGCGCCTGCGGCGAGAAAGTCAGCGATGGTTTGTTTGCGCCACTGGATAAGGTCGTGGTAGCCCGAGTTGCGGATGGCCTGATGATCGGTCCGGTCTTCGGGGTAGCTCCGGGCCATGGGTACTTCGCTGAAGTCGCGGAAGGTGGTGCCCCAGGCAGTGTTGAGCCGCTCGATGCTCCCCCCATAGGTTTGCGCGAGAAAAGTCCGGTAGGAGGGAAGACTGGCCTGTTCGTCGTAGCCGACCTGGTTTTTGAGCGGCTTGTTCTCCCAGAGATCGTAGAAGGCGAATTCGTTGCCGATTATCCAGCCACCGATGGCCGGGCTAGCCTTATAGCGGGCGCAGACCGCAGCGATGAAGCGGGCAAAGGATTCCTTGGCCTGAGGGTGGCTGTAGTTCAGCAGAGGGCTGGGGCCGGTCACGGTGCGGGCCATAGCCTCCGGGTAATGGGCAACAAACCAGGAGGGCGGGTACTGGTAGCCGATAAGGATAAAGAGTTTGAGTCCGAGCTGTTCGGCTTTCTTGATCAGATGGTCGGCCTGATCCCAGCGGAAGACCCCTTCTGCCGGTTCCACGCTTTCCCAGACCAGTTCCACCCGCAGGGAATTGGCATGGGCCTGCTGCATACCCTCCAGGTCATAGTCCACCTCCGCCAGGGTCTGGGTGGCGAAAACCGGCGGGTTCCACACCTGGTAGGCGAAGCCGTGGGGGATGAAGGGCTCCTGGCGCTCTGTATCCCAGAAATAGCCCTGGCGGATGGTCAGGCCAGCTGTAGCCGTGCATGGCGTAAGGCAAAAGATGAGTAATGCGGCTACCAAGAAAAAGGCGTGAAGCTTTTTGGGTGCGCGGGGAAAAGGTGTCTGCGTCAACAGCATGGAGAAAATGCCCCCTGGGATAGAGATGGATATGGAGTGATGCTGGGGCATTGTATCATTAGTGGGCTGCGGCTGTCCTGGGTAAAAAGGTTTATCTGGGAAGTTCTGGGAATGAGATGGGGAAAACCTTTCTTATGTTCTCTCTTTCTTCTTTTGCGTGCCCAAAAGAAGAAACAAGAAAAAGGCACCCCAACCAGTCCTGGCCCTGCGGGCTTCCCTTACTTCTCGCCGAGGGCGGGACGCGGAAAAACTCGGGCTTAGCCCTCAAACAGTCGGAGTCTTCGCTTACCTCCCGCGTCTTTTTCCGCCCTCGTCTGCGAGGCGCGGCAGGACAAATGGGGGAAAGGAAAATCCCATTGGCACGCAGCCGAGCACCGGAGAGGCTGCCGAAAAGGGGATTTGCACTGTTTGAGCGCAGCGAGTTTGCAAAGCCCCGGCAGCATTGAGGAGCACAGGGCATCCCGCCTTCGGCGGGACAAGAGACACAGGGTGCCTTTTCTTTGGTTCGTTTCTTTGGGCAAACAAAGAAATGAACATACTGATTACATGACGCATTCCCGGATAAAACATAAAAAAAGGCCGGAGCCCCTGTGGGGCGTCCGGCCTTTTTTACATTTAAGGTGAAAGGTGCTACTCAGTGCTCTGCTATCCCGTAGCCGGATTCGCCATGGAGGGATTTGTCCAGGCCGTCGAACTCACTCTGCTGGTCGAGTCTGAAGCCCACGGTCTTTTCCACAATCACACAGATCAGCAGGGTGGCCGAAGCGGCCAGGGCAATGGTGACGCCCATCCCCAGTAGTTGGACCTGCAACTGATCAAAAGCGGTCCAGGTCCGTCCGGCAGCCTCCGAGGCCTTTGCCATCCAGGAGTCGCGGATGAAAAAGGAAAGCAGCAAGACCCCGAGGCCGCTGCCTACCCCGTGGATGCCGAAGCAGTCCAGGGAGTCGTCGTAGCCGAGGCGCATTTTCATGATCAGGGCGAAGTAGCAGACGATGGAAGAGGCCGCGCCCAGGGCAAGAGCCCCCATGGGCTGAACCACCCCGGCGGCCGGGGTGATCACCACCAACCCGGCCAGGATTCCGGAAACAAAGCCCAGAGAGGTGGCCTTGCGGAAGACGATGGCTTCGATGAGCAGCCAGGTCAGCGCCCCGCTTGCCGCAGAGATCTGGGTCATTGTCAGGGCCCGAGCTGTTTCCAGGCCGCTCTGCATGGTGGAGCCGGCATTGAAGCCGAACCAGCCAACCCAGAGAAGGCCGGCGCCCATCATGGTCATGACCAGGTTGTTCGGGTGCATGGCGGTCTTTGGATACCCCTGCCGCGGTCCGAGGAACAGGGCGGCAACCAGGGCGCTGACGCCGGCGGAAACGTGGATGACCAAGCCGCCGGCCAGATCGATGACCCCATTGGCCCCTGCGTTGAACAACCAGCCGTCCGGAGCCCAGATCCAGTGGCACAGGGGGCTGTAGACCACGAGAAACCAGAGGACGATGAAGAGGACGTAGCCCCGAAAATAGATCCGTTCGGCCAGGGCACCGCTGATCAGGGCCGGGGTGATGATGGCGAATTTGCCCTGGAACATGGCCAGGACATACTCGGGCACGCCGTTGGTGATTGTCTCGTCAATGCCCTTGAGCATGAAATAATCCGGGTTCCAGCCGATGACCCCGCCAAGAATGCTTTTACCGAAGGTGAGGCTGAAGCCGCAGACCACCCAGAGCACGCCGATGACCGCCATGGAAACATAGCTGTGCATCATGGTGCCCAGGACGTTTTTGGAGCGGACCAGGCCGCCGTAAAACATGGCCAGGCCGGGGACCATCAGCAAGACCAAGGCTGTGGAAATCAACATCCAGGCGGTGGTGCCGCTGTCTACACATTGGCTGTCAGCAGCCAACGCAAGGGTGGGGAAGAGCACAAGGCCAAGGGTGGTGCAGGGTGTGAAGATAAAACGATGCCGCATGGTATCTCCTTGGTGTTCCGGATTGATCTGGTTTGGTGGACCCATTAACGGTCTGCGAGAATCGTGCCACGTTTAAGTTTCTTGTTATATGGCTGAAGATACATCATTTTGCACTTCCAGTATTTTTTTGCCCGGTCATAATATGCAGACATATATGTAAAATTCATCTTTGTTTTGTACATATATGTAGCGGATTTTTGTTGAGAGCCGTACGGAAAGGGGGAGAAATGGAGGTTTGGAAAATCATGGACCTGGTACTGGTATTTTTTCAGTATTGACCCTGAGGGCGAAAAAATGAGATACCCATACATTGCTGAGTTATGGAGCAAGCGGCGGGTGTCCTGGGGGGACTGCCCATGATTTTACCGGGAAAAGGAGAGGGGGATGCGCAGGTTTGTGGTGAAATTTAAGGTCGGGGGAGCTGAGCTTTGGCGGACTGCCGCCATCGAAAAAACAACGGTTAAGGCGCAGAATGTGGCCATGGCCATGGTTGAGTTTCATCGAAAACACGCACAGGTCAGCGGAAAAATGACCGTTACCGAGGTGTACGAAGAGGTCTAGCCCAGGGGATCTGAGGTTTCATACCGAGATGTTTTTTAAAGAGGGAGTGGCCCGGGGCCGCGCTCTCTTTTTTTTGTCCAACCCCCATGGGTGAAAAATCCGGGAGCTTTTTTTGCGTACGGCATCGGCAAAAAAAAGCGGGGCAGCCAGGAAAGGCTGCCCCGCCGGATTGGCGCAAACAGAAACAAATACAGCGAGAATCAGAAGGGCCGCATCACCCAGATGCCGCAGGGGCAGGTGTCGCTGCAGAAGCCGCAGGCGATGCACTTGTCCGGGTCCGAGACATACTGGTAGTTTTTGCCGTCCAGCTTCTGCCGGGAGATCGCCTGGGTCGGGCAGATGGTCTCGCAGAGATGACAGTCACGGCAGGTGCCGCAGCTCATGCAGCGTTCCGCCTCCGCAGCCTCGGAAGACCCAGGGCAGGGCTCCGGGGTGTAATGGGCCGCAGTCAGAGTGGCCTGGGGAATAAGCTGTTGGCCGAAATCATGCCATTCCTCCCCCTTAAAGGCTGCCAGCAGGGCTTCCGCAGTCTTCTTGCCTGCGCCTAGGGCGTTGGTGGCAAGGCCTGGCCGCTCCACATCGCCGATGGCCGAGATTTTGGGGTCACTGGTCCGTCCGGCTGCGTCGCACTTGATCCAACCGGCACCGCCCACGGTGATAACCTCGACGGTGTCGGGAAGGAACTTCAGGGCCGGGACATCGCCGATGGAGATGATCACGGTCTGGGCCGGGATGAGCTGGCCTGCCGCGTCGATGAGTCCTTCGGCGGTGACCTCCTTGGTCTGAACCGGCCATTTAAAGGTGGCGCCCAATGCCTCGGCCGCCGCCTTTTCCTTGCCGAATGCCAGGGGCTTTTGAATATCCACCAGGCATACTTCCTGGGCGCCCAGCCGGTACGCTTCGCAAGCCACATCGCAGCCCACGTTGCCTGCGCCGATGATCACCACCTGCTTGCCGACCTTGGGGGGCTTGGCACTCTTGGCCCCCTTCAGGAAGTCCAAGGCCGGGATAACCCGCTCATGGCCGGGAAAGGGAATGGTGCGCGGCTGATGGGTGCCCACGGCCACGATGACATGGTCGTATTTTTTCTTCAGCTCGGCGAACTTCTCCTTGGTCATGGCCACACCGAAGTTGACCTTGATGTTGGGCATGGAGAGGAAGCGCTGGATCTCCGCGTCCCAGATGGCTCGAGGCAACCGCTCCCAGGGGATAACCTGGGCCAGCTTGCCGCCGAGTTGCTGGTCGCGTTCAAAGATATGCGCTTCTACCCCAGCCTTGGCCAGCTGCCAGGCCGCATTCATCCCAGCCGGGCCGCCGCCGATGATGGCGACCTTCTTGCCCAGTGATTTTGCCGGCTTGGGCGGTTTGGCATCGCGGGAAGCACGGCCCAGCATCTGTACGTCGATTTTTTCGTCAACCACCTGCCGAGAGCAGTTCTGCATGCAAAGATTCGGGCAGACATGGCCGCAAACCGAGGCAGGCAGAGGGGTATAGTCAAGGAGCATCTTGTAGGCCTCATCTGCTTTACCCTCGCGGAACAAGCGCAGACGGTCGATGGTGGGGATATGCACCGGACAGTAATAGGCGCAGGGCGCGGCTTTGTCGCGGTTGGCCCAGAAGGGCTGCCGTCGCCTGAGATCCCCGGTCTCGATCATGCCGATGGGGCTGCGGTCCAGCCCTGGGGCGAGATCGCGGATGGGGTCGCCGCCGCCGAAACCCGGGTTCCAGATCTTTTGCTTGAACTCGGCCATGGGCATGGGGCCGGAGAACATCAGGGCCCGAGTCTGGGGCGGGATGGAGATCAGCATCATCCATTCCTTGCGGACGGAGAGCTTCTTGAGCAATCTGGGTCGGCCGATCTTTTTCAGATACTGAGGCATCCGCTCCATGAGCCATTGCCATTGGGCGTCATCCGGAAGTATCGCCATGACACTCTTCTTGTCATAGGAACCGTCGTTTTTGCCCCGGTAGAAGAGCCAGCCGCCGACCATGCCGACGCAGGGGCGGTAGCCCAGGATGTTTTTCGGGTTCTTGGCTTCGATGCCGCAGATCACCCCGATGCCGCCGCAGTTGAACTCGGCAAAGGTGTCGCCCACCGAGCCCAGCACCCAGAGCTCCGGGCGCTGGTGTTCGGGGTTCCATTTGGTCATGGTCAGACCGCGCGCCCCGATGGAGCCGCCGATATAGACCTTGCCTTCGGCCATGGCGTTGCAGACCCCGTTGGTGGCGTCGCCCTTGACGGTGATTTCGGCGCCGATATTGAGGTAGCCAACGTCATCGGAGGCGGGTCCGTCGCAGAGAATGGTGGTGCCGGGCATGCCCATGCAGCCGAGGCGCTGGCCGCAGGGGCCGCTGACCTCGATCTCCACCTTCTTGCCGCCGTTTTTCAAGCGCCCGCCCACATTGTGCTGGCCGTAGGTTTCCAGTTTCAAACGGTTGGATTTGGCAAAGGCCTTCTGGACCAGTTCTTCGAAGTTCTTGGAGCTGATCCGCTGGCCATTGGCATCAAGCCCTTTTACGACAATTGCTTTACTCACAGCGTACTCCTTCTTTAGGGGCCGTTACGAAATAACTATCGTTGTTAACAGCCGCGTAAGCGGCGATGCTACAGTGGTTATTTTGTTACGGCGCCTTATGCCGTTCATGGCATCTCAATATTTTATAGTTATCTCTAAGCGACGGCTAACAGACGTATCTGATATTTAAACGTTCGGCCACATCCTTGTCATTGATACCCAGGGCATCGGACATGCCGATGGGCAGGCTTTGCGAGCGACCCAGGGGTGCCATGACCTTCTTCATCTCCGTGCGGATGGACATGAAGGTCTCCACCACGCGTTGGGCGACCTGATCCGGGTCGAGGCGGCGATAGAGCTTGGGGTTCTGGCTGGTGATGCCCTTGGGGCACAGGCCGATGTTGCAGACGTTGCAGCGGTTCGATTCGGTGCCGAGGCAACCGGCCGCCGATTGCATGATGAACTTGCCCATGTGAACGCCGGAGGCGCCCAGCATGATCAGGGCCATGCCGTTCTGGGTGACGTTGCCGTTCTTGCCAACGCCGCCCGCGGCGAAGATGGGGATTTCGTTCTGCTTGCCCTGGGCGCAGAGGTCGAGGTAGCACTCGCGGACATTGGCGGCGATGGGGTGGCCGGTGGCGTCCATGCTGATATTGTAGGCCGCACCCGTGCCACCGTCGATGCCGTCGATCATCAAAGCGCCGGCATAGGGGTTACGCACCAGGTTGTTTAAGACCGATTTGGCCGAGGTGGAGCCGGAGATCTTCGGATACACCGGGACCCGGAAGTTCCAGGCCATGGACATGGTCTGGATCATCTTCATCACCGACTCCTCAATGGAGTACAAGGTCTGGTGCACGGGCGGCGAGGGCAGATCCACACCCTCGGGCACCCCGCGCAGACGGGCGATGAGCTTCGATACCTTGAACCACATCAGCAGGCCGCCGTCGCCGGGCTTGGCGCCCTGGCCGTACTTGATCTCGATGGCCGCCGGATCGCACTGCATCTCGGGGATGGCCCGGATGATCTCGTCCCAGCCGAAATAGCCGGACGCGATCTGGAGAATGATGTATTTGAGAAACGGGCTGCGCAGAACCCAGGGGGGGCAGCCGCCCTCGCCGGTGGCCATGACCACGGGAATGCCCAGAACCTCGTTGCAATAGGCCACGCCTTGCAGTAAGCCCAGCCACATATTGGGCGAGAGCGCGCCAAAGGACATGGAGCCGATGACAAAGGGGAAGATCTCCCGTACCGGCGGAATCCACTCGCCGGCCAGTTTGCGGCGGACATATTCCTCCGGCGGCAGTACCCGGCCGAGCAAGGTATTGCAGGAAAACTCGTGGCGCCCAGCATCGAGAGCCGGATCGGTGAGCATGGAGATCCGGTCGAAGATGATGCGGTCAAGCAGGCTTGCGCCCGGATCGTTGCGGCGGCCGCCGCGTTTGGCCGGTTCACCCTGCTGGCTGTTGAGGAAACGGAAGCGGTCGCGTTCTGCATTTTGCACCGGATGGATCGCCTCGTTGGGACAGACCATGGCGCAGGTGCCGCAGCCGATGCAGCGCTTGTTCACCTCGGTGGATTGGCGGATGCCGACAAAGGTTTTGTACGAGCTGCCCCGTTCCGAGGAAGAAAGCACCAGCTGGGGCATGCGCTTGCGCATGTAGGCCAGCTTCAGGGTGCCCACCGGACAGACGGCGGCGCACTTGCCGCACAGGGTGCAGCGGTCTTCGCGGTGCTCAATGATCCAAGGCAGATCGTTGGGGGTCAGGCTGCTTGGTGTATTGGCAATTGATCGAACTGAGACCATATCTGCAACTCCTGTCTGTCTGGAGGAATAATAACGGTGTGTTCCCGCATGGGCTGGAAATCCTTGGAGCGATCCCGGTCGGGGATCATCGCGTCAACGCCGCACATCTCCGAGGCAATGGCCCATTCGCCGGGCTTGCCGCCCACGGTGGCGGGGCGCATCTTCTTGGCATCCATGACCAGCATGGAGGTTTCATCGGGCAGGGTGCCGATCACCGCGTTGGGGCCGTCGATGATCAAGCGGCGGCAGGCATCCCGCAGGCCGCGAAGGAAATCGCCCTGGGGGTGCTTGGTCAGCTCTTCGTTTTTGAGCGGGGTGATCACGTGCTTGTAGGTTGCCAGGGGCAGCTTGAGCTGCTTGGTCACATAGTGCAGAATATGGGCGAAGACTTCGGAATCGGACTGATAGCCGATGTAGCCGGGGTAGGCCCGGCCGGTGAGCCAATCTTTGATGGGGATAAAGGCGGTGTTCTCGCCGTTGGTCATGGTGGCCACGCCCTGGATGAAGAAGGGGTGGCAGGCATAGAGGTTGATGCCGTAGTTGGTGTTCTGGCGGCCCTGGGCCATGCAGATCCGGCTGGTGATCCGACCGGAGTCCAGGCCCAGCGCAAGACCGATGTCCAGGGGCCAGCCCACTTCCTTGGCCATGACCACGTCGGGCCACAGGGAAAAGGCGGTGAGGTCGTTGCCATGTGCCTCGCCGTCGGCGCGCAGGGCCAGGCGGGTCAGCATCAGCTCGTGTTCCACCTGGTCGGTGGAGAGCTTGCTCCAGGCGGCCGGTTTTTTGTACACCCGGAGGATGTATTTGTGCCGGTCTTGGGCCTCGATCATCGCCTTTTTTACATCATACTCGTGGTCGTACTTGAGGGTGAATCCCGCCTTATCCATAATATGATCAAGACGGGCCAGCGCCTCTTCGGTGTGGGCGATGCCCGAGAGGATCGGGTCCTGGGCATTGTATTTGTAGTCCGCAAACTTAAGCCCCCGGAGCAGCAGGCCGAGACCGCTGCCGTCATACCCTTCCTGCATGGCCTCCATGGCCTGCAGGACCGAAAAGGGGGAGAAAGGCTCACTTGCGGTTTTCATAGCTAACCGGCACATGTGTCACTCCTTTGCATTATATAATGATAGGCTTTACGAAAAAGCGAATAGGCAACCGACATCCTTGCGCTATTGAAAAAAATATGCGGCTGCAATCTGGTAAATATAGTGATTCCAACCAGAAATTTCAACCGTGCAGGGCGAAGATAGCGACTCACTGCATTACACCACAAAAAGTGGATTGTCAAGGGGGGAAACCGGGCTGTTCGGGGGGTAATTCACGTTGATTTTAAAGTTTGATTGGCAATACGCTTGACATTCCGTGACAAGATCTTTAATAATCTGATTATGAGCATATGCACAAAATAGAATGACTAGGCTGCCATATTAGAGAAAATCAAACCGGAGGAACGTGACATGAAAATCGCAGTCAGCGCAACAGGCAAAGAACTCTCTTCCGCTGTTGATCCACAATTCGGGCGAGCCCCCTATCTGCTCATCATTGAATCCGATACCGGAGCGATTATCGAGGCAATCGATAATCGCGAGGCCAACGAGGCAGCTCAGGGGGCCGGAATCAAAGCGGCGGGCCGTATTGCCGAGGCCGGAGCAAAGGCGATACTCACCGGTATTGTTGGACCCAAGGCGGCCGCAGTCTGCGAAAAAGCCGGGATAGATATGATCAATGGGATACGCGGAACAGTGGCCGAAGCAATAGAGAAGTTCCCGGCAACCGGGGCAGTTTCCCGGGCCCAGGAAGGCCCAGGGCAGAGATCAGTTGGAAAATCTGTGGCATGTGCGACAGGTAAACGCCGGGGACAGCAGGGCCAAGGTCAGGGGAAAAAGGGCTGTGGCTGCCGAGCCAGGCGGGGTGGAGCATGAAAATTGCCGTTGCCAGCGGCAAGGGCGGTGTTGGCAAAACCACAATCGCTGTAAGTCTCGCCCTTGCGGCGGATATCCCGGTTCAGTATGTCGATTGTGATGTGGAAGAGCCAAACGGTCATATTTTTTTGCGGCCGGTTCTTGATCAGTGCAGAGAGATAACGCTCACCGTGCCGGAGATTATTGAAGAGAAATGCACCGGCTGCGGGGAATGCCGGGATATCTGCCGATTTAACGCCATCACGGTTTTTGGCGTCATGGCTATGGCTTTCAACGAACTCTGTCATGCCTGCGGGGGTTGTTTTCTGGTTTGTCCGGAAGCAGCCCTCGTTCGTGGGAAACGATTGCTTGGCATTCTTGAAACCGGACAGGCAGGCAAGATTCGTTTCAGTCATGGCATTCTTCGGGTGGGCGAAGCCATGTCCGTGCCGCTGATCGCAGCGGTAAGGGAGGCGGCGGAGCAGGAAGGCGGGCTTATTATTCTTGATGCGCCCCCCGGAACCTCCTGTCCGCTTATCGCCACCATAATCGGAGCAGACTATACCCTGCTGGTCAGCGAAGAAACGCCTTTCGGCCTCCATGACCTGCAACTGGCCGTGGGAGTATTGCGTAAACTTGACCAGCACTTCGGGGTCATTATCAATCGGGCCGATCTGGGAGACGGAAAAACCGGGCAATGGTGCCGCAGAGAAAATATTCCGGTACATCTTGAAATTCCCTTTGAGCGCGGGATAGCCGAGGGATATGCCGCTGGCAAACCTTTGATTCACTGTCGTCCCGAATTGCTGCCTGTATTTGCCTCTTTGCTCAAGGAGTTAACTTCATGAAGGAACTGCTGATATTGAGCGGTAAGGGGGGCACGGGGAAGACCTCAATAGCCGGGGCCCTGGCCATGCTGTTGCCGGAAACGGTTCTGGCGGACTGCGATGTGGATGCCGCAGACCTACATTTGCTTCTTTCTCCCCAGGTTCGGGAAGAGCATGCCTTCTGGTCTGGGGTAGAGGCGGTTATCGATCCTATTCTCTGTGCCGGGTGCGGTCTTTGCGCCGATCTTTGCGAGTTTCACGCCATTCGTATGGAAGAAAAGGCGGAATTAAAGCTCTTTTCCTGTGAAGGCTGCGGTGTTTGTGCCCGCTTTTGCCCGGAGCATGCAATCCGTCTCCAGGAAAAACAATGCGGGGTCTGGTTCAGGTCTGATACCGAATACGGCCCCATGGTGCATGCCCGTCTTGGGATTGGAGAGGAGAATTCCGGAAAGCTCGTTTCTCTGGTGAAAAAAAGAGCCAGGGAGCTGGCTGAAGTTGAAAAAGCCTCTTGGCTATTGGTGGACGGGCCACCGGGTATTGGGTGCCCTGTTATCGCTTCTTTCTCTGGGGCTGACTTTGTCTTGCTGATTACCGAGCCGACCCTTGCCGGCCTGCATGACCTGCAGCGGGTGGCGGATTTGGCCCGTCACTTCAAGGTATCGGTTGGTGTTTGCATCAACAAATGGGATCTTCATCCCGGGTATAGTGCTGATATTGAGCGGTTGTGTCGCGAGCAGGGTATTCCTGTTTTGGCAAAAATCCCCTTTGACCGGGCAGTTGTATGGGCGGTAGTCGCGGCCATGCCTCTGCCGAAGCATGCACCAAATTCTCCGGCAGCTCTTGCTGTTTATGGGCTTTATGAGAAAATTATCTCTCTTGCCCAGGGTAATTGACCTGATTGGTGAGGCACAGGTTTTTAATTTTTAGAAGGGAGGCAGGACATGAAGGCACTGGTCGTCTATTCATCACAGACAAACAACACGAAGAAACTGGCGGAAGCCGCAGCCGCGGAGCTTAACGCTGAAATAGTTTCGGTTGGGGCGGCAGGAGACATCAGTGGTTACGATCACATCGTTGTTGGCTTCTGGTTAAAGGGGGGCGGTCCGGATCCTGCGACTCAGGAGTTTTTGCCAAAGTTGTCCGGGAAAAAAGTTTTCCTGTTTGCAACCCATGGCGGTGCCGTAGACTCCAGTCATGTCAAAAACGGGATGAGCAAGGCACGGGAGCTGGCGGCGGGGGCAACAGTGACAGGCAGCTTCAGTTGTCCCGGCGAGGTTTCTGTCAAGGTGCAGGCTGCGGTAGCAGAAAAAAACCCCAAGGCCCCCTGGCTTCACGATGCGCCAGCCGCAGCAGGTCATCCCGACGAAAATGATCTTACGGCTTTGCGCAAGGGTCTTCAGGACAGTTTTTCCTGAGTTATGTATCGAAAAACATGAAGGGGCGTGCAGCTCTGCGCGCCCTTCCCATTGAGGTCGCCTCTCCTGCCTATGGAGGAGATTCTCTTCTTTTTTTGCCCGTCATCTCAATACGTAGAGTTGCAAAAACGAGCTGGTAGTCGCAGTGCAGTGAAGCACCAGCGCGACCTTGGTTGGTTATGCAGAAAGACCGAAATGGATGTATCTGTTTAATATAACAGAACAAAGAAATATAAGCCGAGCATGGCATAGTTTCTGCTAAAGCTTCTGTTGAACACATTGTGCGACATCATGAAACTCTGGTCGTTAGGCTCAGGAGATCAAAAAAAGCACTCAATACCAATGATGGAGACAAAAATCGTGAAATACAAAAAAAGAATGTTTTCAAGCGCAACGGGCCTTTTCCTGTTTTGGTTTTGTCTCATGTCCCCGGGAATAAATTATGCCCTTGAAAACAGCGAATGCCTGGATTGCCATGTGGATGAAACCCTAGTGCGTTCAGGAGAAAAAGATTTCAACGATAGCAGTATGAAAGCCAACCTATATGTTGATGAAAACAAATTTAATCATTCCATACACAACATCAACGGCATTACCTGTGTGGACTGTCATACAGATATCAAGGAGCTTAATTGCAATCAGGAGGTGCCTCATCCGAAATACCTGAAAAAAGTTGAGTGCTCAACCTGTCATCAGGCAGAGGGCGATGCCTTTGTTCATAGCGTCCACATGGAGGCGCGAGGCAAGGGGATTGTTATGCAGTGTTACGCTTGCCATGATTATCACTATACGAGTCATCTTGAATCAGCATCGGTTGCCGAGAGAGAAAATGGTTTTTGTTTGAGATGCCACAACCCCTATCAGGAACATAACTGGCTGCCCCAGAAGCAGGCGCATTTTTCCTTTGTGGAATGCACGGTTTGTCATGCGCCGGCAGCCCCACGCCATGTGCATCTCAGGTTCTATGATCTGGTAACCAATACTTTTTTAACCGGGGACAAAATCGTTAAAACCCTGGGTGTTGGCTATGATGAGTTTTACAAGACAGTGGATAAAAACAACGATGGAGTTATCGACAACGATGAAATCGAAGAACTTTTTATCCTCCTCCGGCAGAAAGACGTGCATATCATTTTTCGTGCGGAGCTTGTTTCTGAAATGCAAGCCATTGTCCATCAAGTTCAGAAGGGAGGGGCGATCAAGGATTGTCAGCAATGTCACGTTCAGGATGCCCCCATTTTTGATGCGGTTACCATTGTCTTGAATAAGGATGACGGCTCCATTGAGCACTACAAGGTGAATCGAAGTGTCCTGGAAAGCTATCACACCAGCCATTTCTCGGCCTTAGGCGGCACCCGGGTACGATTTGTCGACAAGATCGGTCTGACCATTATTTTCGGGGGAATCGCCGTTGTCTTGATTCACCTTGGCGTAAGGGTCGTAACCATTCCTGCCCGACGCAAAAAAAGCAAAAAAGAGCAATAAGGAGATATGGCAATGAAAAACACAGAAAAGGTATATGTGCACCCCGCCCCGATCCGAGTCTGGCACTGGATCAACGCCGCAGGATTTATTGTTCTGGTGGCGACCGGATTTCAGATCAGATTTGCCGAGGTATTTTCCTTTCTCTCTCTTCGGGATGCAATTGTTCTCCATAACTATACCGGGTTTCTGGTGATGGCGGATTATCTTCTCTGGTTGGGGTATTATCTGGGGACAGGAAAGATCACCATCTATTTCCCAAAATTACAGGATTTTATCCCGAAAACCATCGCGCAGGCCAGATACTATGGGTGCGGACTCTTTAGGGGGGAGAAAAATCCGCACCAGATGACTCCGGAGAACAAGTTTAACCCGCTTCAGCAGCAAGCCTATGTGGGGCTTATGTTTTTTCTTGTTCCCGTTCAGATATTTTCCGGACTTTTCCTGTGGCAGGTAAAAAAACATGAGGCTTACCTGGGACTGCTCGGTGGGATTAAGGTTGTGGATACTCTGCACGTTTTGCTCTTTTTCTTCTTTGCGGTCTTTCTGATCGTGCATTTTTATCTGGCCACCTTGGGGCACACGCCGTTTGCACATTTTAAGGCGATGTTTACCGGGTACGAGGAGCATCATCATTGAAGTAGTATGTCGATAATAAGTATGGACCGCAGACGAAAAACAGCGGGGTCCTCTCGGGCCCCGCTGTTTTTCGTTTAGGCAACAGGCAGCATCCATCTGAATTCTCTGTCGTCTCTCTTTTGCGTGGTTGATCTCTTTTTGTACGCTTGGTTGGAAAATTATGCCGCGATATCTCTTTTTGTTTGGAGATGGGGGTGCAGTCGCACAATTTTCGTAACTTTCCTCCAGTGTTCGTGCGGGGTATTGGCAGGCAGGGCGATAGGGTGCAGGCTTATTGTTTTGATCTTGTCATGATGATGGTGCCATTCTTTTGTTGTGGGAGGCGATAAGGTATGGGTCGCGATATCAGCACTATCATAGCGAAGCAGTGAGGCTTTGGTGCGACCATGTAGAGACGCAAGGCGAGTAGTTGTCGTTGCAATATACCGATATAACAAAGAAAAACAAAATATGAACTTTGTGGCATGATTAATGCTTAAATAGGTGATCAGGAGTAGCTTGCGACTGTAGTGCAATAGAGTATATGGTTAATGTTGTAAATACTTAAAAATATATTTGTAAAGTTATAATAAAAACTAGAGTTGTGATTATTTAAAATAGATAATTACAACAAAAATAAAATTCAACATAAGGAGAAAGGTCATGGAACAATTACTTATATTGCTCGGGTGGGTTCCGGTTGCCTGTTATCAAATAGTAAAAAAAGAGTCTGATAAGAAATGGATGTTAACCGGGATATCATTAGGTGCTGTCATTGCGCCTATAAGTTTCGGGTTGGTGAAAATGATTTATGCCACAGGAATTCTTAAGCTCTTTGGTGTTGTAGGGCTTGTCCTGAATATCATCCACGGTCCCATTGGTTATATGATGGCGACAATGGCTGGTCTTATCAAGGCGGGTGTCGCTCTTACCGGACCGGAACTTGTTATTATCAATCTTCTGAATGCGCTGTTGTGGGCCTCTTTTTATGGGTCGGTCGGATACAATATTGACTTGAAGGTCGCCAGTGAGGCAGGTGCTGGGCATCCCGTTCCCGTCGGAGCCTCGCCGCAAGCAGGCTGATTTTCGGTTTTTGGCTTGACCGGTAATTTTAGTCACAGGAGGAAACGTCATGAGTCAATATTGCTTGCTGCTCGGTATAGTACCTCTTTGTTGCTGTCATCTTGGCAAACTCAACCGGTTGAGCCTGAAATGGATGTTGACCGGAATCTCCATCGGCATGGTCGTCGCTCCGGTCAGCCTGGGCCTGGCCCAATGGATCCATGTCGCA
Source organism: Thiovibrio frasassiensis (assembly GCF_029607905.1). Taxonomy (NCBI): domain Bacteria; kingdom Pseudomonadati; phylum Thermodesulfobacteriota; class Desulfobulbia; order Desulfobulbales; family Thiovibrionaceae; genus Thiovibrio; species Thiovibrio frasassiensis. Next base: position 474,387 of record NZ_JAPHEH010000001.1, on the reverse strand, counting down.
GGGGTCGGCAAGATGATAGGTGCAGTTGGCGTATTGCTGAACATTATCCATGGCCCCATCGGATACCTCATGGCAACCTTTGCGGGAATTATAGAGCCAGGGGTTGTGCTCACATCTCCTGAGCTTTTCATGGTCAATGTTTTGAGCGGGTTATTCTGGTGTTCACTTTATGGATCGCTTGGTTACAATATTGATCTGAGGCAGAGCAAGGAAGAGCGGGTAAGGGGTTGGAGTCTTGCTCCGTCGCGGAAATCCCTCTAGCGCTGAGAATCTATCGACGCATAGATAAACGCAAAGATGCAACGGTAGTGATGCTATCGTTGCATCTTTGCGTTTGTGCAACATATTCCTTAGTATCGAAATAATTGTAACATGCCGATATGGATTGATAAATTCAGAATATGATACGGCGGCACGAAAAATGCTTTATCGTCAAGTTGGGTGTTGCAATAAAAGGATGGTGGTTTCAAAACTAAACATCAAGAGGCTCGGAAATGCATAAATCAATACACAGATCGATGGCACGCCCTGGCCGCGGTTTCACCATTAGCATGGCGGAGCTTGAAAAAGAAGCTGCGCAGGAAAAAATCCATCTGGATACACCCCGGATACTTCTTGCGCTGGCCGCCATTGTCGGTTTGTGGGGTCTGGTCAATCTCTTTTCCGGGATACTGCAAAGCGGTGGTGTCGCTGAGCTTGGGCTGGAGTGGTTCAACGCCGTATTAGGGATGTAGTGCTCTGCGTGAGGTGCAGTTTCGTGTCTGGTGATTCAGGTGTCTGGTCAAAGAAAAAAGTTGCAAAGCTTGAGGGGTCGTCTAGAGAACACAGGAAAAGGAGATACACTATGTTAGAGAAATTTGGAGAACGTATCTCGTCAGCGCACACAAATCAGCGGCCCGGGGATTTGACGGAAAGAAGAGGCCTCCACACTGCCTTGACTGAGGCTGTCCTGGAAAGCATTTCAGATGGCGTTTTTACTGTTGACGAGCACTGGCGCATCATCTCTTTCAACAGGGCAGCTGAGGAAATCACCGGGATGAGACGCAAGGAGGCTATCGGGGAATTCTGCTGGGATGTTTTTCGTTCCAATATGTGCAAGAACGACTGCGCCCTTCGTCAGACCATGAAAACTGGTTCCCCAATCATTAACCGGTCTGCCAGCATCATTAATCATATGGGGGACCAGGTTCCCATCAGCATCTCAACCTCCCTGTTACGCAACAGCGACGGCCGAATTATTGGCGGAGCGGAAAGTTTTCGAGATCTCAGCATGATGGAAAATTTGCGGAGAGAACTGGAAGGTCGGATCCAGATCGCGGATCTTATCACCAGAAGCCCGGCCATGCAGAAAATCGTTGATATGCTGCCGCAGATTGCCGCAAGCAACAGCACTGTCCTCATTGAAGGGGAAACCGGAACCGGGAAAGAATTGCTGGCGCGCGCCATCCATGATCTTAGCCCGCGCGCGGACAAACCCCTTGTTTCCATAAACTGCGGCGCTCTCCCGGATAGCCTTCTTGAGTCGGAGTTGTTTGGATACAAGGCCGGGGCGTTCACCGGAGCCAACAAGGATAAAGTGGGCCGTTTTGCCCTTGCTGAAGGGGGTACTTTTTTCCTGGACGAGATCGGAGAAATAAGTCAAGCCCTTCAGGTTCGGTTTTTGCGGGTACTCCAGGAAAAAGTGTATGAGCCACTGGGCGGCACCCAATCGGTTAAAACCGATGTGCGGGTAATTGCCGCCACCAATCGGAGCCTGGCTCACCTCGTTACCACCGGGGAGTTCCGGCAAGACCTTTTCTATCGCATCAATGTGGTAAAGATTACTCTGCCTCCTCTGCGTGAGCGAAAAGAAGATATCCCCTTGCTGGTGCATCATTTTATCTCCCGCTTTAACCGCAGGCAGAAAAAATCCATTCAAGGGCTGAATATGGAGGCGCTTGCCCTGCTTCTTGGGCATGAATTTCTCGGTAATATCCGCGAATTGGAAAATATCATCGAGCATGCTTTTGTCCTCCGGGAAACGGGAATGATAACCCCGGATGATTTCCCTGCCGAAATCCTTTTTATGGATCAAGACAACCTGGCCGTCCCCGGGACAGCGGCTTATCAAAATACTCAAGAGAGGCCGGCGCATCCCAACGAATTTTCCGGGATGGAATCCGCCGTGCATGCCGTGGAGGCCAAGGCGATCATTGATGCACTGAAACGCAATAATTTTAACCGGGTGGCTGCGGCCCGCGAACTCGGCATCCATAAAAGCACTTTGTTTCGCAAGATTCGGGCCCTTGGCATTTCCCTGCCCCAGGTAGACGGCCGTTTTCGTCCATATGGCATGGCGGACAATCCTTTGGGTGCATAATGATTGAAGCAGTTGCAAAACGCCGGGTCGGCCCGGATTCGCACCCAACATTTTTTCCTGTGAGGTTGCAATGGCTATCAAACTGAGAAAGTCCATCTCCACAATCTCCATTGCCCTTATCGTAATTCTTGGCAGTCTCCTGCTGCTTGGCTATCGACATCATCAGCTGCAGAAGGAATATGACGCGCTGCTCGAGCAGAGCCAAAAGATGGTGGCAAAATATGGCGCCATTCGTGAACAGACCATCAATGCCCTTATCAGTGGCAACCCGGAGCTTATGGCTCGCAGTACTGCGGAGCTGAACGATTTTCAGGGCGATTTCGCGAAGACAATAGAAAGCAGCCGTATTCCGGAGGAATATCGAAGAACTGTAATCAGCCATTTGGACATGCAGGAGACTCTCGCCCTCCTTCAGCGTGCGGCAAGGGACGGCATCAGTGTGCAGGCAGCCGGACAGATTAATGAGAAAATGCGCGCTGCCGAAGAGCGGCTCTCTCTGTTTGACCGTGTTGTCGCCAGCCATTCAAAGCGGAAGATATCAGGCTTTCAGTATATCGTCACAGGAGTTCTGGCTCTTGTCGTTTTCTTTATAGTTACTATCTTGGCCTTGGGTCACCGGACCGTTATCGTTCCCCTGGTGGACCTTGTCCGACAGGTCAAGGGGGTTGGTGATGGGGTGCGTAAGAATATTTCTTTGCCGGAACGAGGTCTTGCCAGCGAAGTCGCCAATCTCGGGCAGTCATTCCAGAATTTGCTTGTCTACCAGATGCAGGAATCCAGTCACCTCGGTAAACGCAACGAAATTCTTTACTCCGTGCATCGGGCGGGGCTGGCTAGCACCACCGCTGAGTCCGTTGACGATTTGTTTGAGAAGGTTTGCAGCGCTTTATTGTTCGGTAAAAACTACTGCATGGTGGCGATCAGCGTTCCGGATAAGGACGGACAGACCCTGATGCCTGCTTTGACGGAAGGACTCCCTGTTATTATGAACAGAAAGCCAGGAGAGCTTTGCCTTGCTTTTTTGCTGAGTGAGGCAAAAGGTGAGGGGGAGAAGTTGGAATCATCGCTTCGAGCTTTCAGGCAAGGCAAACCCGTGGTGGATTTCGATATTCTCGCGGACATCCCCGAGGGTCATCTCAACGGCACCATTTTAGCGGAGGGGTATGCCAACTGCATTTCCGTTCCCTTGATTTGGAGACAGAAAATGATGGGAGTCATTACCCTTTATTCCACAATGCAAGATAGTTTTGCGGGTGAAGAAATCTCCTTGCTTGACAAGATGGCCAACGATGTTGCTTTTGCTCTCCATTTTTTGCAAGTAAAAAAGGAGGCGACGCAGAAGGAGGCGATGAACACCCTGTTGCTCCAAGAGTCTCAATACGGGGCTGTAACGCTTTCGCCCGAGGGGGCTGTCCTTGTCATCCACGCCGACAGTCAACGTTTTTTCTGGAAGGAGCCCGAGCAGATGCTGGGGAAAACCTGGTTTGATTTTGCCCTCCCGGAAGAACGTGCAGGCCTGAAAAGGGAATTTGCCCGGTTTTTGGAGCATGTTCAGGCAACTCCTGAGGTTGAAGGGGTTGCAACCATAGTCGGCGGGAAAGGAGGAAAAGAGCGAATTTTGCATTTCTCGTACCATTACCAGGAAAATCCAGCCTGGGAAGGGGGCAACATTCTCTGCCTGTTTGCAGATGTAACCGAACAGAAAAGGCTTGCCGCGGCCCTTGCCGCCAGCCAAGCGCAACACAGCCATGTTTTAGACTCTCTGCCGGATATTGTCGCGGTTGTTTCCCCTAAGGGAGAAATTCTTGAAATAAACGGCGCAGGAAGAGGTGCCCTTGGCATGAGCACAATTGGGGGAGATACCCGGAACATTCTTGATCTGCTCTATCGGTCCAGATCGAAGAGCAAGGCCCATTTGTTGGAGTTTTCCCTCAGAAAACAGGAGGCAACGAATTTTGATGCGGAATTTGATAATCTCGCAGGGCAATACCGAATAACCCTTGCTCCACTGGCAGTTTTACCGAAAGAAAAAGACCGGGTGCTTTTTGTTGCCCACGACCTGGGCAGGGATACGGGGACGTGTGCAGAAGCGGGAACCTCTTCCTTGCAGATGGCCGCCCTGGTCGAAGTCGCTGGCGATGTTGGTAATGAGATAAACAATCAAAGTAATGGCATTATCAATTATGCCCAGATGCTTCTTGATTTTGGTCACGAGGGGAGTTGGAAGGATGACCAGATTGCCTTGGTTGAAAGAATTCTGCATCAAGGGGAGAAAATTGCTGTTACGGCGCAAAAATTGTTTGGGCCTTTAGCTTCGAGAGGGACAAGGGAGTCCTATATTTCACCTTCGGTCGGTTTGCCGGAAGTTATTCATCAATAATATTGAATCGTTGAAGAAGTATTTTTTAGGGGAAATGAAGGACAGGGCCGAAGGGATTTGTATCTTCTTGTAGCCTTTTGCTTTTCTTAAATTTCAGTCTGGCGGAAATGAAAACGATAGAGGCGGAAATGTTTGTCTTTTCGGTATTCACTTTGTTGCGCAGATAAAAGTGGGCCAGTGCCTGGGTGAAGCCTACCGGAGAATGCGTTTTTCCGTTGAATCTTATGTCGGGTCTCAGGTCCTGGCCCAGTTCGGGCAGGTCTTCGAATCGGGCCATTTTCCCTTGACAAAAAAAGACAAAAGGAATAATCAAATCCCTCTCGGTGCAGCATGCATCGTCTGCTTCCGTTGAAACCCTGTTGTTTGAAATCGGATTAAATTCGGTATGTTGTGCGTGACCCTGCGTGCCGAGAACCCCCATGAAGAATGTGACATGTCATCCTTATTGACCTTCCCAAAAGGTGGTGTGCATCCGCCTGCATCAAAGGGCCTGACCGCGAACCTCGCCATCGAGGTAATGCCCGTGCCCGACGAGCTAGAGATTATTCTTGGCCAGCATATCGGCGCGCCATGCACCCCCACGGTGACCCCCAAAGATGCAGTGCTGGAAGGCGGCCTCATCGGCGAGGTGACCAAGGGGCTCGGGGTTCCTCTCCACGCCCCGGTAACCGGAACCATTAAGGGTTTCGGCATGTCCGGTCACCCCATGCGCGTTTCCGCTCCCTCCATTACCATCCAGACCGATACAGAAGCATTGCCGGTGCAGTATAGCCGTTGCGACTGGCAGAAGCTCAGCAAGGAAGAGCTGCTGGCCAAGGTGCATGCGGCCGGGGTCATCGGTATCGGCGGCGCGGGCTTTCCTTCCCATGTCAAGCTCTCCCCTCCGCCGGACAATCCGGTGGATACCCTGATCTTAAACGGCGCGGAATGCGAACCGTACATCACCGCGGATCATCGCCAGATGTTGGAACGGGCCCAGGAGATCGTCGAGGGCGCTCTGGTGATCCTCAAGATCCTCGGCATCAAGAAATGCTTCATCGGCATCGAGAACAACAAGCCCGACGCCATCAAGACCATGACCGAGGCGGCAGCCGCCGCCTCCACCCCGGAACACACCGTTGTTGTCCAGCCCTTGCAGGTCAAGTACCCGCAAGGCTCGGAAAAGCAGCTCATTCAGGCCATCACCGGACGCAAGGTTCCCGGTTTTGCCCTGCCTTCCGCGGTGGGGGTGGTGGTCCACAATGTCAGCACCGCCAGGGCGATTTACGATGCGGTGGTGCTGTCCAAGCCCCTGTACGAGAAGGTGATGACCATCTCCGGCAAGGGGATCAAGCGGCCCGCCAACCTGTTGGTCAAGGTGGGAACCAAGGTCAGCGACATCGTCGAGTACCTGGGCGGGGTAACACCTGAGCTTGCCAAGATCGTCATGGGCGGCCCGATGATGGGCTTTGCCGTATCCAGTCTCGACATCCCGGTGACCAAGACCACCTCTTCGGTGCTGTTTCTCGCCGAGGATGAGATCGACACCACCCCCCATTCCCAATGCATCCGTTGCGGCTGGTGCCTTAACGCCTGCCCCATGGGGTTAGAGCCCAAGGAGATCGCCCTCTATGTGGAGGCGGGTCGGCCGCAGGATACCGGGCAATTCGGGGTATTCGAGTGTTTCGAGTGCGGCTGCTGCGCCTATGTCTGCCCGGCAAAACGCCCCTTGGTCCAGTTCATCCGGCTGGCCAAGATGAAGGCCAAGCGTTGATTTTTTAGAATGTAATCGAAGGAGAACGGCCATTAACGAGCACGCTTCAGATACCCAGCTGCCCAACACGCCACAAGGGTTGTGGAAGGTTTCCATTTCCCCCCATGTGAAGAGCGGCGAGTCGGTTGAAAAAATCATGTGGACCGTGGTGGCCTGCCTGGTGCCGCCCCTGGTACTTTCCGTATTTATCTTCGGCATCCAGACCCTGCTCATCACCGCAGTCAGCGTGGCGAGTTGCGTGGCGGTCGAGGCCGCAACCCAGAAGGCCATGGGCCGTAAAATCACCATTACCGACGGCAGCGCGGTGATCACCGGCATGCTCATCGCCTTTGTCATCCCGCCCGGGGTATCGCCACTGCTGCCCATATTGGGCGCGGTCATGGCTATCGCCATCGGCAAGCATCTGCTGGGCGGGATCGGCTACAACATCTTTAATCCGGCCCTGTTGGCACGGGCCTTTCTCCTCGCTACCTTTCCGGTGGCCATGACCTCGGCCTGGCTGCCGCCGCTCTCCGATCTGGCGATCTTTTCCTATCTCGGCACCCCCATCGATGCCATTGCCACCGCCACCCCGCTGGCCGTGCTCAAGACCCAGGGGCTTGCTGTCTTCAGCGATCAATTCGGCGTGGGGGCCAACCTCTATACCAATTTTTTCCTCGGCTGGCGGCCCGGCTCCATCGGCGAAACCTCGGGGTTGCTCATCGTTCTGGGCGGGCTCTATCTGCTCTATCGCGGCTACATCACCTGGCATATCCCGGTTTCGGTCATCGGTACCATCGCCCTGCTTTCCTGGTGCTTCGGCGGCGAGAGCCTGTTTAGCGGCGATCCGCTGCTGGCCGTGCTTTCCGGCGGCGCCTTGCTCGGGGCCTTTTTCATGGCCAACGACTACGTCACCTGCCCGACCACCAAGACCTCCCAGCTTATTTACGGGGTTGGGGTGGGGGCGCTCACCGTGTTGATTCGTCTCAAGGGCGGTTATCCCGAGGGGATCTGCTACGCCATCCTGCTCATGAATCCGGTGAGCCCGGTGCTGGACGGATTTTTTAAGCCCAAGCGGTTTGCGCCTCTCCAGGGAGGTGGCAAATGAAGAACATCCTCACCATTATCTTCCGGTTGACCGTGGCCTGTCTGCTGGCCGGGCTGGTCATGGGTACTGCCTTCATCCTCACCAACAAGGCGAAGAAACACAATATCCATGTCAACGAGCAGAAGGTCATGCTCAGCCTGTTGGGGTATTCGGAAAAGAATCCGGCTCCGGAAAGCGTGGCCATGCATGAGGTGTACCGCTACCTCGTCGGCGAAGGCGAGGCTTTGGGCATGGGCTATCTCCTGCCCCTGCAAGACGGAACATTTTCCTTTGTGACCATCGATCTGACGGGCGGGTTTGTCGGCCAGACGCCAGTGGCCATTTCTCCGGAAAAGGCAGTCGAGGAGGGTGAGCGCACCCCGGCGATTGCCGCGGCCATCGGCGCGGAGAAATCGCTGCGTTACGCCGACCAGACCATCGTGGTCACCAACGACGGCAAGCGCATGGCCTATCTCCTGCCCGGCAGGTTCCCCGGCTTCAAGACCTTCATCGGCGCCATGCTGGCCCTTGATCCGAATTTTTCCATCCTCGGTCTGGATATCATGGAGCATGAAGAAGATCCGGGTCTGGGCGCGGAGATTGACCAAGAGTATTTCAAGAACCAGTTCAAGGGCAAGCCGCTTGAAACGGTGAAGAAGCTGGAGGTCGTGAAAACCCCTCTGCCCGAGGAGTACCGCAAGGGATTGGAGACCGAGAAGAACGGTCTCGACGCGGAAGAGGTGGCCCGTATCCAGGAGCAGTACAAGGATAACGACATCTACGCCCTCACCGGCGCCACCATCTCAAGCCGCTCCGTGACCAACGGGGTCAAGGCGATGGTGAAGAAATTCGCTTACCGGCTGGCGATTTTGGACCGGGTTCTGGTTGAACAGCATATCGCGGTCCCTTTTTAGGAGCCGTTACGAAATAACCTGTAGTTTCTTAGGCCCTTCGGTACGGCTCTTTATGCCGTTCACGGAGTCACCATTGTTCAAGTTATTTTTGAACGACGGCTTAGTAGACGGAGAATGTGACAGTGGCGACTGATAAAACAAACCTGCAATTGGTGGTCAACGGGATCCTGAACGAGAACCCCATCTTCCGGCTGGTGCTTTCCATGTGCCCGGCGGTGGGAATCAGCACCACGGTGATGAACGGCTTCATGCTGGGGATTGCCGTGCTCTTTGTTCAGGTCTGTTCGAGCTGCACCATTGCCCTGTTCAAGAACGTCATCCATCCCCGGATCCGGATCCCAACCTACACCCTGACCATCGCCACCTGGGTAACGGTCATCGACATGGTTCTCGCCGCATACCTGCCCGAGGCCTACGCCAAGATGGGCATCTTCATCAAACTCATCGTGGCCTTCGCCATCATCACCATGCGCTTGGAGATGTTCGCCAGTAAGGAGAGCGTCAACGCCTCGTTTTGGGACGGCATCGGCATGGGGCTGGGCTTTATGTTCGGGATGATGGCCCTGGGCTTTGTCCGCGAGCTGTTGGGCATGGGCACCCTGCTCGGCTACGACGTGCTGGGCTTTAAGCCGCTCTTGTTCTTCGTCCTTCCTTTTGCCGGGTTCTTCTGTGTCGGCCTGATGATGGCCTTTTTCAACTATATCGAGATAGTCTACAAGCGAGCCAAACGGGCCTGAACCATGAAGACAATTACGATCAAACGGATACTGCTTTCTCTCGTTCTGCTCCTGAGCCTGCCGCTTCCGGCGCAGGCCCAGGAATTGATTGCCGGAAAGTCCTTCGGCAAGGCGAAGAACGAGATGGTTGTCACCTTTGCTGCACCCGTGGATCGGGCGGTGGTTGAGGATCCGGCAAACTACCAGGTGTACGAGGAGCAGGATCCGGACATCAAGCTGGAGCTGGCGAAGGTCGTTCTTGCCGATGACCAGAAAACCGCCACCCTGAGTTTTAAGGAGCCGCTCAACGCCAGGCTGCCCCATGTGGTCACCATCAAGAGTCTCGACGAAAGCGGGGCGGCGGCGACCTTTAAGGTGATGAAGCCCTATCTCGGCTACCTGCTTTCCATTCTGGTCAGCGCGCTTTTGATCAACAACTTTGTTTTCACCAAGTATCTCGGCCTTTGCGTCTTTTTCGGCACCTCCAAGCGAAAGGATACCGCCAAGGGCATGGGGCTCACCTTCACCATGGTCATCGTGGTCAGCGCCATCATGAGCTGGTTTTTTTATCAGTTCATCCTCAAGCCCTATGACCTGAATTTTCTCCAGATCGTGGTCTTCATCGGCCTGGTCTCCCTCACCGTCCAGGCGGTGGACACGGTGTTGCGCAAGGTGAACCCCGCCCTGTTCAATGCCTTCGGCGTCTATCTGGTGCTGGTTATCGCCAACTGCGTGATCATCGCGGTGCCGCTGATCTTGGCTGACAACGAATACAATTTTCTCGAGTCCTTCATGCTTGCCCTGGGGGCAGGTGGCGGCTTTCTTCTGGCCCTCTATCTGATGAGTTCGGTGCGGGAGAGGATGGAGCTGGCCAATATTCCGACGACCTTCAAGGGCGTGCCCATTGCCTTTATTGTTGCCGGACAGTTTGCCCTGGCGTTTCTCGGATTCTCCGGGCTCACTCTTTTTTAGGAGCCGTTAGGCAAGAACCTCGTTTTTGCAAGATGTTCTCCTGTAACGGCTTGGTGGTTTAGGAATAATTTTCTGCGGTTTACGTGGGGTAGGTGTGTAAATGGATCCAGCATTAGTAAAACTCGCCCTGGGGGGCATCGCTCTTCTGGGCTGCATCGGCCTCTTCTTCGGCATAGGCCTGGCCCTGGCGGCGCATAGATTCGCGGTTGAGGCAAACCCCCTGATCGAAGAGGTCCTGGAGTCTTTGGCCGGCGCCCAGTGCGGCGGCTGCGGTTATCCCGGCTGCGAGGGATACGCCATCGCGGTGGTCACCAATCCGGAAGTCCCGCCCAATCTGTGTTATCCCGGCAAGGAAAAGGTTGCCGAGCGGGTGGCCCTCCTCACCGGCAAGAAGATGGCGGAGCTAGAGGATATGATCGCCCTGGTTCGCTGTTCCCGCAAGGAAGGGCGGGTCAGCCACAAGCATGAGTATATTGGCTTTGCCTCCTGCACCGCGGCCAATCTCGGTTTCGGCGGGCCGTCATCCTGTAACTATTCCTGTATCGGTCTCGGTGAATGCGCCGCGAGCTGTCCCTTTGATGCCATTACCATGGTGGACAGCTTTCCGGTGGTGAACCCCGACAAGTGTGTGGCCTGCGGCACTTGCGTCCGCGCCTGTCCCAAGCGGGTTATCGAACTCATGAGCCTCAAGGCCAGGGTGTATGTGCCGTGCTCCACCAAGGATCTTGGCAAGAATGTCCGCAAGGTCTGCGAGGTGGGCTGTATCTCCTGTCAGATGTGCGTGAAGAAATGTCCGGCCGAAGCCGTTGCGTATACCGACGGGTTGATCGTTGTCGATCACCCGAAATGCATCGCCTATGGTGCGGAATGCCAGGAGATCTGTGTGGAAAAATGTCCCCGCAATATCATGCGGAAATATGAGGGGAGAGCGGCAATTGCCCGTCAGCCGGAAGGGCTGAAGATGGCTTCCTAGATCGTGAAAAATGATGCGTGAAAAGTTTAAAGTGAAGGGCGAAAGGGGAGTCTCCCCCAATCCTTTTTTTATCGCCTTGAGAGAGGGAAACAATGAAGAATAAATCGACCATGCCGCACCCGTGCAATCAGCAGAGAAGATCCTTGTTAAAGCTCTCCGGCCTTCTTGGTCTTGGCGCTGCCACTGTGGCCCTGCTGCCTGCTGCCCGGGCTGAGGCGATACTTTTCGGCCCCAAGGAGTACAAGGTCTCTTCGACCAGGCTTTCCATGGGTTCTTTTTTGTCCATTACCGCCATCCATTCCTCACGGGATGAGGCGGAAAACGCCATTGGTCTTGCCTGGGAGGAAATTGATCGGTTGGGCAAGCTGTTGAGCCGCCATGATTCCAGCACTCCGGTATCGCAGCTCAACAGTACCGGGGTTTTGCCCAAGGCGCCGCCCGAACTTCTCGAGGTTGTGGCCCGCTCTCTGTATCATCACCGGACGAGCGGCGGAGCCTTTGATATTACGGTCAAGCCTCTGATCGATCTCTACCAGGATCGTTTCGCTGCCGGGGTGAAACCCTCGGAGGCGGAGATCAGTGCACTCCTGCCGAAGGTCGGTTCCGAGCATATTCGCTTTGCGGGCGGCGACATCTCTTTTGCCAAGCAGGGCATGGGTATCACCCTGGACGGTATCGCTCCCGGCTATATCGTTGACCGGGTTTCCGCGCTGCTTGTGGACAAGGGGATCACCAATCATCTCATCAACTGCAGCGGTGATATCCGCACCAGCGGGACGGCAGCCAAGGGCAAGCCCTGGTCCGTGGCCATCCAGGATCCGGCCAAGCAGAAAGCCTATCCCGAGGTCTTGGCCATGGGTACCGGGGCCATCTCCACCTCCGGCAGCTATGAGGTGTTTTATGACCGGGAGAAAATGTTCCACCACATCGTCACCCCCCAAACCGGCCATTCCCCGAGGCTTGCTACCAGCGTGACGGTGAAGGGGGCTTCGGTTATGGATGTCGATGCCCTGGCCACCGGGATCATGGTTATGTCGCCCGCTGATGGGATTCGTTTTGCCGACAGTCTGCCGGGCTGCGAATGTTTTGTCGTTGCCCAGGATGGCGGTTTCAAGAAATCCGCAAGCTGGAACAAGCTTGCCTGATTGTTTTGGGTGACAGGCTGCGTGTGAAAAAGGGGCCTGGCGGCCTCTTTTTTTATGGGCGGTGTAAAACGGAGCGATTGAAAATATGAATTTTTTCGAGAAGCACAGCGCATGTCCGAGATAAAAAATCCTCTGGAGATCTATGGTGCCTTGGCCAAGACCAATTGCGGCGAGTGCGGGGTTCCGTCCTGCATGGCTTTTGCCGCTGCTGTGCTCCAGGGACAAAAAAAGCTGGTTGCCTGTCCCTATCTCGACCCTGCCGCCATGGCTCGGCTGAGCCAGAATATTGTCCAGCGCCGCTCCCTGGAAGACGACCATCAGCAGGCCATCAGCCAGCTGCAGCAGCAAGTGGCCGGGCTTGATTTTTCTCTCCGTGCCCCGTGTCTTGGCGCGAGGCTGGTGGATGGGAATCTGGCGATCAACTCTCTGGGGAAGGATTTTATTATCACCCCGGCGGGAGAAATGGTTTCCGAATGCCATCTCAATCACTGGGTTTATGTTCCCCTGCTCCATTATGTTATTGTATGTCAGGGCAAGGAACCCCTGGGCGAGTGGGTCCCATACAGCACCTTGCCCGGCGCCTCGGAGTGGAGCCAATACTTCAGCCACCGCTGCGAAGAACCTTTGCGGCAGCTGGCCGATGCCCACAGCGATCTGGTTTTTGAGATGCTCCACCTTTTCGGGGCAAAACCGGCAACCCTGTCCGGAGGGGCGGACCATTCTCTCGTGATCCTGCCCCTGCCCAAGGTGCCTTTTTTGATCAACTACTGGGAGCCGGAAGAGGGGTTTCCCTCAAAATTGAACATCCTGCTCGACCGGACGGCCGGCGAGAATATCAATGCCCAATCCGTCAACCTGCTGGCCCGTGGCATTATCGAGATGTTTCGCCAGCTCATTCTCCGGCACAGCCGAGACGGCAAGCTCTTCTGAGTAAACGGCCACATGGCACCGCATCTGCCGCGTCATCGGTCTGCTTATGTGCAATTGCACACTTCGCAGGCCTCTTCCTTGCATCTGCGGCACCCTGTGGCCGTTTACTTTTGGGCTTACCCGTCATTAGTTAGAGAATGCACATGATGCTCCGTTCCCGCATTGCTCCCACCCCCAGCGGCCTGCTCCATCTCGGCAACGCGGTCAATTTTATCCTCACCTGGCTGATGGTGCGCAAGGCGGGCGGCACGTTGCGGCTGCGCATCGATGACGCCGATTGCCTTCGCGCCAAGCAGGAATATCTTGAGGATATCTTCCGCCAGCTCGATTGGCTCAAGCTTACCTGGGATGAGGGCCCGACCGGCCCGGATGATTTTTGTCGCCGGTTTTCCCAGCAGCTTCGGCTGGAGCGGTACCGTGAATTTTTGGCCGAACTTGACCGCCTCGGGCATCTCTATCCCTGCGGTTGCTCGCGGAGCAAGATCAGGGAACACGCGGTGGATGGGGTGTATCCTGGGTTCTGCCGGAGCCGCGCCGGAGGGCCTATGCCGGGAGAGGCGCTCCGGGTGCGGGTTTCGGAGGGGAGCGTGTTCCGGGTGGAGGGGCAGGAGGTCGCCCTGTGCAAGGAGATGGGGGATTTTGTGCTCTGGCGGAAGGAGGATCTTCCCGCCTATCAACTGGTCAGTCTGGTCGATGATCTTGATGACCGGATCAATTGCATTGTCCGCGGTCAGGATCTCCTCGCCTCCACCGCTGCCCAGCTTTTTCTTGCCCGCTTGCATGGGGACAATCTCTTTGCGGCAACCCGCTTCCTCCATCACCCGCTCATCCGGGGTGAGGATGGCCGAAAGCTCTCCAAGTCGGACGATGCCCTCTCCCTTGCCGCCCTGCGGGAGACAGGGGTTTCCTCGGCGCAGGTGTATCGGGTCGTGGCACGGCAGGCAGGGCTGGATCCGGCCGACATTGTTACCCTTGAGGATCTGCTCCGCAAATTTTGCCAAACGGTTTGAGCGCTTTTTTAGGGGGTGCTCCATCTGCCTTGGTGGGGTGCCATCTCCAGCGCGTCCGCCAGCCGGGCGGAAAACTCCTCTCCGGAAATCTCCCTGGCCCCCAATCGCTGCAGGTGGCCGGTGCCGACCTGGCAATCAATCATCGCAAAATCCCATCCTCGCAACCGCTCAACCAGGGCGGCCAATCCTGCCTTTGAGCTGTCGCGCACCACACTGAACATGGATTCCCCGAAAAACACCCCTCCCAGCGCTACCCCGTACAAGCCGCCGACCAGTTCCCCTTTCTGACGACATTCCACCGAATGGGCGTAGCCCAGAGCATGCAGCCGGCAGTATGCCTCGATCATCGTTTCGTCCAACCAGGTGCCTTCTCCCTTGCTGGTGCGGGTTTGGGCGCAGGCGCGAATAACCGCGGCGAAATCGGTGTCAAAGGTGATCTCGAAACGGTGCTGCCGGATGGTGCGGGCTAAGCGTTTTTGCAGATGAAATTCTTCCGGGATCAGGACAAGGCGGGGGCTGGGCGACCACCAGAGGATCGGGTCGCCGGGCGAGTACCAGGGGAAAATGCCGTTCTGGTAGGCGAGAAGCAAACGCGGCACCGAGAGGTCGCCGCCTACCGCCAGCAGACCGTCTTCCCGGGCAAGGGCCGGAGGCGGAAAAAGTAAATTTTCGTTCAGTTGAAAAACAGGCATGGCCAAGGTGTCCGAGTGACGGAAGGAATTGTGCCCGTAATCGTCCGCTGGCCCGGCCATTCCTTTTTTGTAATGGTCCTTTCGTAAAAAGGCGGGATTGTTTTTCCGGCGGCGGAGTTCGACTCGAGCACATCACGAACATGGTCAAAGATGGCCATTGTTTTCCCTTCCCCTCTGTGCGGACACCCTGCCAGATGACTACAAATGTGTAATAAAAAAGATGACCATGACAAAAAATAAAACAATTATGTGTTTTTTTTGAAAACAAGCAGGCCCGATAGTTGTATGAAAAATTATTTAATATCAAGACGTTGTCTGTTTTTTTGTGTTTTTTTAGCGAGGTGGCACATTCCTTGTAAAAACAATAATCAAATTGTAGCACATCGCCGGTGACGGTGGAACATTTTCATAAAGAGTTCTGGCACAAGGAGGAATGCGTGATGAAAAAAATTGAGGCGATTATCAAGCCGTTCAAGCTGGATGATCTGAAGGCAGCCATGGCTGATATCGGGGTCTTGGGGATGACGGCCACTGAGGTGAAGGGGTTCGGCAGGCAAAAGGGCCACACGGAGATCTACCGTGGGGCCGAGTATGTGGTGGACTTCATCCCCAAGGTCAAGGTTGAGATCGTAGTGGCGGCGGAGAAGGTGGAGCAAGTGGTTGCCAAAATCGTCGAAACCGTCAAGACAGGCAAGATCGGGGATGGCAAGATTTTTGTCCTGCCGGTTGATTCTGTCTGCCGGATCAGAACGGGTGAGACGGGGAAAGAGGCAATCTAACAGGGCTAAGGAACGGAGGCCGGGCAGGCCTTCCGTAATGAGAGATTTAAGGAGGAGTGAAAATGAAAAAGAAATTACTGCTGGCCCTGGCTTTGCTGGCTGTCCCGGCCATCGCCTTTGGGGCGGAGGAAGCTGTGCCGACCATCGCTTCAAATGCCGAGGCCATTAAGGGGGTGCAGACCCATCTCGATTATGTCTGGACCCTGGTGGCAGCTGCCCTGGTTTTCTTCATGCAGGCAGGTTTTGCCATGGTTGAGGCAGGTTTCACCCGGGCGAAGAATGCAATCAACATCATGATGAAGAATCTGATGGATTTTGCTGTGGGCTCAATTGCCTTCTGGCTCGTCGGTTTCGGGCTGATGTTCGGCGTGACCACCACGGGCTGGTTCGGCACCACCGGCTTCATGCTCAGTGACTTCACCGTGGGCGGTGACCCCTGGGTTCTGGCTTTCTGGATGTTTCAGTGTGTGTTTGCCGCTACGGCCGCGACCATTGTTTCCGGGGCCATGGCCGAGCGGACTAAATTTGTCAGCTACCTGCTCTACAGCGCGGTGATCTCGGCCTTTATCTATCCGATCTTCGGCAGCTGGGCCTGGGGCAGCCTCTTTCATGGCGGCGGCTGGCTGGAAAAAATGGGCTTCATCGATTTTGCCGGCTCAACCGTGGTGCATTCCATCGGCGGCTGGGCAGCCCTGGCCGGGGCCATCGTGCTTGGGCCGCGCCTCGGGAAATACGGGAAAGATGGCAAGCCCCGCGCTATTCCCGGGCATAACATCCCCATGGCCGCCGTGGGCGTCTTTATCCTCTGGCTTGGTTGGTTCGGCTTCAATCCCGGATCCACCACCGCAGGCAACAAGGATATCGCCATGATCTTTGTCAACACCAATCTGGCTGCTGCGGCAGGCTGTATTATGGGCATGCTCACTTCTTGGATTATCTTCAAGAAGGCAGAGATCGGCATGAGTCTGAACGGCGCCCTGGCCGGGCTGGTTGGGATTACCGCCGGCTGCGCCAACGTTACCCCGGGCAGTTCCATCGTGATTGGCGCCATCGCCGGAGTGCTCGTGGTTCTTGCGGTTCTTTTCTTTGACAGGATTGGCGTGGATGATCCGGTCGGCGCGGTTTCCGTCCACGGTGTCTGCGGCGCTTGGGGCACCCTGGCTGCGGGTCTTTTCAATATCGAAGGGGCAACTTCTGCCATCGTCGGCGTCCAGTTGATCGGTATTGCCACGGCTTTTGCCTGGTCTTTCGGGACCTGCTTTATCCTCTTCAAAATCATCAAGGCGGTCATCGGCTTGCGCGTTACCGAAGAGGAAGAAATGGAAGGGCTTGATATCGCCGAGCACGGTGGCCATTCCTACTTTGACTTCCAGATGGGATCCAAGCAGGCGTAGTTGCAGTCTCTGTAAAATAACAAGCGGCACGCTGCCTTCTCATAGTCGCAGCGTGCCGCTTGGTTCCTGAAGAGTTCACGTCACCATCAGGGGGCTTGTTTCCCGGTCACTCCAAACTTGTAAGGGGAACCGTCTCAATGAAATTTCTCATCCTGCAACATACTTCCTGGGCAGAACCCGGCCGGCTGCTCTTGGCTGCGCTGGACGCCCACCTGATTGCCTTTGATGTGGTCAGGGTGTGGGAGGATTGGATTCCTGATTTCAATGACTACAACGGCATTATCCTTTTGGGCGGGGCGCCCAATGTTGATGAGGAGGAAAAGTTCCCCTTTCTCGTCGAGGAAAAACGGTTTATCAAAAGAGCCATTGCTGCGGATAAGCCGATACTGGGGTTTTGCCTGGGGCACCAGCTGCTGGCCTCGGTCCTGGGTGCCCAGGTCGGGCCGAATGTGAAGCCGAGTATCGGGTTTGTGCAGGGGCATCTGACCCATAATGGCCGGGAACATCCGGCCTTCGTCAATCTTCCCAAGATTCTCCCCCTCTTTAAATGGCATAGCCAGATGGTCCTGGAGCCGTTACCCAAGCATTTTTCCCTGCTTGCCACCTCGGAACAGTGCCAGGTGGAAGCCTTTTCCTTGGCGCAGAGACCGCATATCCTCGGGATGCAGTTTGACAACCAGGCTGCCCTGATCGAGGACATCGCCACTTGGCTGGAAAAAGACTGGCAGTGGCTGGCTTCTTTTCGCTCCCTGGTGGTGCGGCCCGCGGATATGCTTGCCGATGCCATGCGGTTGCGGGCGCAGATCCAACAGGATTTTTTCCGTTTTTTCGCCGATTATCTGAAAATTATTTCTTGAAACCGAAGTGGCGGAATGCCCGGCAGAAAGGGCTTCCCGCGGAAGCCCTTTCTGGTTTAATTGTATGCGGCCACGAGCTGATGCACCTCCAGATCATGGAGGGGTCTGCCCAAGGCCTGGCATTGACGGCGAAAGGTTTCGGCC
The DNA here is from genome assembly GCF_029607905.1 of Thiovibrio frasassiensis. Lineage (NCBI taxonomy): Bacteria > Pseudomonadati > Thermodesulfobacteriota > Desulfobulbia > Desulfobulbales > Thiovibrionaceae > Thiovibrio > Thiovibrio frasassiensis. Next base: position 456,303 of record NZ_JAPHEH010000001.1, on the reverse strand, counting down.
AGCCGAGAGAGCTCCGCTTCCTGGCACGACAAGCCCAACTCCCGCAAACGGTCGGCTACGCCCTGCCGTCCGACCTTGGCCCCATAGGATAATTTTCTCCGTGCCCCGACCAGCATCGGTTCATAGGGCTCGTAGGTTTTAGGGTCCTTAGCGATTCCGGCAAGGTGCAGACCTGTTTCACAGGCAAAGATTCCCTCGCCGACCACCGGTCGATGTGCCTCGATCTTCCGTCCCGAACAGTCCGCGGTCAACCGGGAGAGCCTTTTGAGCAGGGTGGTCTCATAGGGCCTGCCGCACTGCAGGGCAAGATACCCGGCCACCTCTTCCAGTCGGCTGTTTCCCGCCCGTTCACCCAGTCCCAAGACAGTTACGTCGGCCCAATGGGCCCCCGCTTCCAGGGCGGCAATGGCATTGGCCGTGGCCATGCCGAAATCGTTGTGCATATGCACCCCGATCTCCACTTCAAAATTGCGGCGCAGCTCGCGGACCAGGGTAGCAATGGTGGTGGGGGTGGCGACTCCCACGGTGTCGGCGATCCGGATGCGGTCCACCCCGTTGGCACAGGCAACGGTGACGACCTCGCGCAGGAAGTCCGGGTCGGCCCGGGTCGCATCCTCCAAGCCGAGGGAAACATACTCCACCGCCGTCCGTGCCTGAGAGACCGACCTGGCCACCATCTTGAGCACTGCCGCCCGCTTAAGCTTCAACTTGACGGCGATATGCAGATCGGAAACCGGCACCGAGAGGGAAAGCACATCCGGGGCCAATCTCAGAGCGCAGGCAAGATCATCCTCTTGGCAGCGGCACCAGAGTCCTAAGCGGCGCAACCCTGTCTCGCGGCGACAGCGGTCAACCAAGGAGGGAAGCTCTTTGTCCAGCGGGGAGGCGATACCCACCTCCACCTCTTCGATCCCGACCCGCACGAGATGGTGGGCATGGGAGAGCTTCTCTTCCAGGGTAAAGGCAACGCCCACCGTCTGGCTGCCCTCGCGCAGGGTGCTGTCCACTAAACCTCGTACATGCTCCATGTCTCTCATCTCCGATACCTTTTGCCGGCCTAAAGAAATGCGCGGCGAAATAGAACAAAAGCGTAAACCGCTGTAGGCAAAAAAACCCGTCTACTTCGGCCTGGAAAGGGCGCGAGGCAAACGGGCAAAGGGTAGTGTGCAATCCTTTTTGCCGACAACGTCTCGCGTTATTCCTTCTCCTTGGCGCTACAGGTCCGAACCGAGTCGATCTTTGTCCAGTCGTAATAGGTGTTGAAAGTCTGCCCGGTTTTCCCCTCTTCCGTCACCCGGACAAACTCTTCGCCGAGAAAAATCACCGCCTTTTCGTACACCTTGCCTTCGTTCACCTGCACCGATAAGCCCTTGCGCAGCTTGCGGGACATGGTTCCTTGCACCGGCATGGAAGAATACTCAAACACCTTTTCCCAGGTAGCCTTCATACATCACCTCTTTCAGTTTTTTTATAACTATCCAGCTTAATGCCGGAATAGAGAGAAAACCAAGAAATGTAACTGTTCAGCACTGCCGCAGATGCGGTGGTGCTGGACAGTTACCCTTTTAAGAGCACCCGCCGCCCGAGCCGACACACCCGCCGGAGGCGCATGACTTCTTTCGTTTTTGCAGGGGCGCGACATTGGTGCCTTCGTAGATCGCCTTCACCCCATCCACAATAAAGCCGCCCATTTCCACCGGCTTTACCCCGGCTTTTTCAAGAATCCCGCGGGGCGTCTCGCCCACGTTGCTCACCAGAACCGCCCGGCAATCGTTCAAGGCCCGGGCCAGCGAGGTCCAGCGCTGCAGGCCGCCGCTCACCTTGGGCGCGGGCCGCTCTTCCACCAGCAGATACTCATCTCCCTTGCGCTCGTAGATCTGGAAGCGATTGGCCTCGCCAAGATGCTGATTGACCAGCACCCCCTCCATGGTGGCCACGGCCACATAGGGTCGGATTTCCGGCGGCAGGGCAGGGAGCTGGGCGCAGGCCGACAGACAGCCGCGCATCTCCTCGGTCCGATCCTGATCGAGCAGACCCACCGCGTCGGCCCGGCAGCGGGTGCAGTGGCGCATCTGGGGCAGGAACTTCTCCGCCTCGGTGCGCATCGCGCCGACCTCCTCCTTGGACGGCTCGCGGATTGTGCCAAAGGGAGTGCCCACATTGGGGAACATGGCCATGCAGTTGAAGAGATCCGCCCCCAATTCCCGCATGGTTTCCGCGACCTTGAGGATATGCCGGTCATTGATCCCCGGGATCAGGATAGAGTTGATCTTCACTGTGATGCCGTGGGCCTTCAGGGATTTGACCGCCTCCAGCTGGCGGGAGAGCAGCAGTTCCGCCGCTTGCCTCCCTTGATAGGCAACCTTGCCGTCGCGTACCCAGCCGTAAATCTTGGCGCCCACCTCCGGATCGACGGCATTGATGGTGACGGTCACGTGGGAGACGTTGAGCTCCGCCAACTCCGGGATATAGGGACCGATGGCCAAGCCGTTGCTGGCCAGACAGAGGATCATCTGCGGGTAATTTTTATTGATCAGCCGCATGGTTTCCATGGTCGCTTCCGCATTGGCAAATGGATCGCCGGGTCCGGCAATGCCGGCCACGGTGATGCGCGGCTCCTTCTCAAGAACCTTGCCCATGTAGACCAGGGCCTGCTCGGGGGTCAGGATGGTGCTGGTCACCCCGGGCCGCGACTCGTTGACGCAGTCGTACTTGCGGTCGCAGTAATTGCATTTGATATTGCAGTTGGGCGCCACCGGCAGATGGACGCGCCCGGCCTGTCCTTTCATGGCCGGATTAAAGCAGGGATGTTTGTTCAGGTCTTTGTGGATCTCGCTCATGATTTTCTCCCTTATTTCTATAAATTGACAGACTGGGACACACAGGGCGGGGTACGAACAGCAACCCGACCTCCGTCGGTTCAGCGCCCAGACTTTTGTCTTTTTTTCCCTTTCTCAAATCTGTGCTTCGACAGGCTCAGCACGAACGGAGCAATACGTTGAGAAATTTCCGTTCGTGCTGAGCCTGTCGAAGGGCTGTTGCCAAAGCCCCATCACATATAGCTGTATCCGACATCCGACCCGTCCTGCTTGGCCATGATCATCGCATTGGCGATGAGGTCGAAAAGCTGCTGCGCGCCGTGGTAGCCGATATGCAGCAGCCGCTGGCCGCCCACCCGGTCGTGGATGGGAAAGCCCATCCGGATGAGCGGGATATTCAAGTCCCGCGCCAGAGGGTAACCCTTGCTGTGGCCGAGGAAGAAGTCGGGTTTGAGTTCCGCGGCCAGCTCGCCGATCTCGTGGAAATCCATGCCCTCATGCACTCGGGGCATTTCCACGGGAAAGCCTGTCACCGCATTTTCGATGGCCTTGACAAAGGAGCCGCTGGTGCCGCCCGAGGCACAAAGCACCGGCTGTACCCCGATCTCGGCCAAAAAGGAGGTCAGGCCGATGACCAGATCCTCTTCGCCGTACACCACGGCCCGTTTGCCGAACACGTACTTATGCCCGTCCACCAGGCTGTCCACCAACCTCCCCCGGGCCATGCTGTACTTCTCCGGCACGGGCTTGCCGGAAAGCTCGCTCAGCACCTCGAAAAACCGGTCCGTTTCCCGGATGCCCACCGGCATGCCCAACCGGTGCAGGGGCACCTTGTAAGTCTTTTCCAGATGGACGCCGCCGGAGAGCTGATCCGGCAGGGTATAGCCGAACTCCACCGTTGCCTTGGCGCCGCTCATCGCCTGGATATCCTTGATCTTCGTCCCACCCTCGGGGATCAGGGGATAGTCCCGCAGGGCCGGACCATCGAGGGTTTCGGAAAAGTCAGGGAGCACGGTGGCAATCAGACCGCAATCACAGGCAATCTCTTTGAGGCTCCGGAGGTCTGCGGCCGAGAGGAAGCCGGGCAGGATGTTCACCGTACCGTTCGGTGCGCTCTCCTTGGTCAGCTGCTCGACCAGAGCCCGCACCGCCGCATGAAACCCCTCCATATGGGTGCCCGAATAGCTCGGGGTGGAAACCTGCACCAAGAGCGGGCCGCCGTCCTGCATAAACTCCTGCCGGTACTCGAAGAGCAACCTCTTCACATCGTCACCGATGGTTTCGGTGAGGCAGGTGGTGGCTATGCCGATGAGCGCCGGGTGGTACTTCTCCGTCACGTTTTTCAACCCAAGCTTCAGGTTCGCGCCGCCGCCGTAAACGGCGTTCTTCTCCCCCAGCGAGGAGGAGGCGATGTCGATGGGCTCGTTGAAATGGCTGATGATATAGCGCCGCATGTAGGTGGCGCAGCCCTGGGAGCCGTGGAGAAAGGGGACCGCCCCTTCCACGCCCCGAAAGGCGAGGCTGGCGCCCAGCGGCTTGCACAGCTTGCAGGCATTGGTGGTGGAGACATACTGGGGGGGCATTTTGGTCATCTCGGTTAACCTCTTCTAACGCTTGCGGGGCAGGTCTTCTCCCCCCTCATCCTGTCCTTCTCCCCCAGGGAGAAGGGACGCCTCAACCCGGTTTCTTTGCAGAATCTCCCTCTCCCTCGGGGAGAGGGGTGGGGTGAGGGTCTATTCTTTCCGGGGCACAAAGCGCCAGACCGGGCTCATCACCGAGGAGTAGACCTCGCGGGCAAAGTTGAGCATGCCGCTGAAGCCGGCGAGCATCTCCTTGCGCTCGTGGTTATGGTCGCAAAAGGCAACCCCCAGCTTATAGGCAATGGGCCGCTCCTTGACCCCGCCCACAAAGATGTCCACATCCTTTTCCCGGAGAAAGGCGGAGAGCTCCAGGGGATTTGAATCGTCGACGATGATGGTGCCCGGATCGGTGATCTCGGCCAGCTCTTCATAATCCTCCGGGGTCCCGGTCTGGGAACCGACCATAACCACCTGCATGCCGATGGTGCGGAACGCTTTGACCAGGGAAAACGCCTTGAAGGCGCCGCCCACATAGATGGCCGCCCGCTTGCCGGCAAGGGCCTTCCGGTACCGCATGAGTTCCGGCATGATCAGGGAAAGCTCCTCCTTGACCAGCTCCCGGGTGCGCTGCATCATCTCTTCATCCTTGAAAAACTCGGCCACCGCATAGAGCGACTCGGCCATGTCCTCCACCCCGAAATAGGAGACCCGCAACGAGGGGATCCCGTAGTCTTTTTCCATCATCCGGGCCAGATCCATGGTGGAACCGGAGCACTGCACCACATTGAGTGCGGCGCCGTGGGCCCGCTGGATATCTCCCACCCTGCCGTCACCGGTGATATTGGCCACCACCTCGACGCCCATCCGGCTGAAGTATTCGCGGATCAGCCAGATCTCCCCGGCGAGATTGAAATCGCCCAGGATATTGAGGCTGTACTTGGAGATTCCGCTGATATCGCCCATGCCCACCAGTTGCCGCATGGCATTGCAGGCAGCTTGGTAGCCGGCCCGCTTGTTGCCCTTGAACCCTTCCGACTGCACGGGCAGGACCGGAATCCCTTTTTCTTCGCTCACCTTGCGGCATACCGCCTGCATGTCATCGCCGATGATCCCCACGATGCAGGTGGAATAGACAAAGGCCGCCTTGGGGCTGTGCCGGTCGATGAGTTCAACCAGGGCGTTGTGGAGTTTTTTCTCGCCGCCGAAGATGACGTCAATCTCCTGCATATCCGTGGAAAAGCTCATCCGGTGCAACTCCGGGCCGGAGGAGAGCGCGCCCCGGATATCCCAGGTGTAGACCGCGCAGCCGATGGGGCCGTGCACCAGATGCAGGGCGTCGGCAATGGGATAGAGCACCACCCGGGAACCGCAGAAGACGCAGGCCCGCTGGCTCACCGCCCCAGCCAGGCTGTCCTTGTTGCAGTCCATGGCAAAGGGGGCCTCCCCGGTGCGGTGTATCGAATCCTGTCGTTCCAGTAAGGCTGCTTCCATGGCTTTCATACTCCTGTGCTATGATTTGCAAAGGTATAAGAGCAAGGGGTGTGCCACGCAGGGAAAATATTATTTTATCAAGTGATTACTTGCTGTTATACGGATTAATCTTGGCGGAAAGACTCGGGAGGAAAAAGAGGCGAAGGAGGGTTGTGTAACCTTTGCGACAAAAAAGAAGGGGCCAGACATTTTTGTCTGGCCCCTTCGGGTTCTTACTGCAACAGATATCTGCTCAGGCAGAGCAGCGGGGTGGTCTGCCTGTCAATGCACCTTCTTGCCATGCCTTGCTCATTGGCAAAACAGGATGAAAGTCCCCCCTCACACCCACCAGATCTGGCGCTTGGCCGGGTTGCCGTTTTTTTCAAAGACATCGCCTGACTCTTTCAGCACCACATCAAGCTCCTCAACGGTGAAATGATAGCCGTCTTCCGCGGCCAGAGCGACAAACTCCTCTCGGGTACCAGGGACATCATATTTGGCCCGGACATGTTTGTCTCCGCCGCCGGCAATCAGCAATGCCTCTACATCTTTTCTCGCCATGGTCTTTCTCCTTATAATACAATCAATTAATAACAGAGGTCATAATTCGCGACTGAACTTCCAAGGCAAGTTTGAGCATGCCGCCTATCTGCCCCATGGTCGGGGGAGTGATGGAGTAGCTCTCTATATCGCAGATATCCTGAAATCCATCCCAGGCCTTAAGGTCTGTCCCCAGACCCGCCAGTTCGCCGGGTAGAAACTCATCAACAGACTCCACCAGATCGTGCATGGTGTGGTTATACGGCAGCTTGCCGCTTTTCATGAGCAAGGCCATGATCAGTTTTTCAACGGCCATGGCCACCAGATTGTAAAGAATCTCGGTGGTGAACGGTTTTCGCCGTTGCGTATAGGCATTGTTGGCCGTGGCCAGAAACTGATTGCCCTCCTGGAGAAACTCTTGCCATCCCTTGATGGGTTCGCTTTTGACCTCGGGAAACCCTGCCAGGGTAACAACTTTCCCTGATTCCGCCATGCTTCTCCCTCCTCGGGTTATAGTCGTCTGCGTTGGCAGATAAGCTCGGTGGGCTGCCAACCGAGCTTGCGGTAAAACTCCAGAGCCGCGGTATTGTTCCGGTCGGCCAGAAGCTGCAACCGCCCGACCTTTCTGCTTGCAGCCCATTGCTCCAGGGTTGTCAGCAATTCTCGTCCTATCCCCCTCCCTTGCCATGGTTCGGCAACCACCATATCCTCCACCAACAAAGAAAATCCCCCCTCTGCCGTGGAGATGGTCAGTTGCCCGGAACACATACCAATGACCTGTCCCGCTGTCTCGGCGACCAAAATAACCGCTGTCTCATGGGCCAAAAGCATTGCCAGCCCCCGACGCTGCCGGGCTGCAGCAAAATCAAAGTCCGTTTCGATACCAAAAAGCATGCGGAGCAGATCCACCAGGGCGTCAAGATCACCAGGGTTGGCGGGTCGTATCACTGCTTGTGTCATGTAACCCTCCCGACCTAGCCACTGAACTCGATGCGGATGGCATCCTCTCCCGCCGGGATCAAGGTGTAGTGCGTTCCGCGGCTGAATTGCATGGCCTGGTTGCGAGCAACCTCCTGCAGTCTCTCTATATCGCCGTGCACCGTGGCCTCGTCCGCCTCGCTGTTCACGTGGATCATGATCTCATGGTCGTTGTCGGTGAACTGGAGCAAAAAGGAGTTGTGCTCCAGAAAGACCAGATCATCATAGGCATAGGAGATACCCATCCCCGCCGCCTCGACTATGGTTTTGACCTTTCCCAGCGGTTTGAGACCCATGGCGAACTCCCCCCCTCGTGCTCTGTGTGCACAATTTTCTCTGTAGGTCATAACTCCTCGGACTTACTGAGGATATACGTATCCCGCCATCTGGCGCCGCAGGTCGCGCACAGCATGGACACCTGCACCTGGCCGGGCCCGGTTTTTTCCGGTGGCGCACTCGCCTTGATCGCCTTGGAACCGCATTTAGGGCAAGTGGTGCCCCCTGACTCCAGATAGGATCGAAAGGTCATCTGCTCTCCACCCTATGCGGTAATCAGGTACTTGGCAGGAGGCTCGCCATCCTCAAGGCCGTCCAGGATCGCGTCGATGGCCTCTTCGCTGTCCACCCCCTTGAACCACCAGTTCTCCGGCTGAATCACCATGATGGGCCCGGAGTCGCATTGCTTGAGGCAGGTGGTGGCGCTGATCAGGCAGTCCAGCCCCCGATCGAGCACCTCTTCTTCGATGTATTGCAGAAACCCTTCGGTCTGCTTGTGGCAAATGCCCTTCTTGTCGCCGGCGACCCGGAAACTCTGGCAAACGATGATCTGACGCGCTGGTATGGCCATTTTGAGTATCTCCTCTATTGTGAATACTACTTCCTGTTTTTTCCTTTCTTGCCGCCGCCGTAGAGCACATCCACCGTGCCCTCGACATTGTCCTCCAGCAAAAGTACGCTCAGGCCGTGGCTTGATAAAATATCCCGCGGCTTTTGTCCCGCGCTGGCGGCCATAAGCACAAAACAATCGTTTAAAATTTCCGCCACCTGCTGCCAGCGGTTGTCACCACTGCCGGGCTCTGGGAGATCCCGGGTCCCGAGCAGACAGGGGAGGCCGTCTTCCCTCGGCCCATAGATCAGCGCCTTGATGGCTTGCCCGAGATGGAGATCGATATCCATGCCGTTGGCGCTGAGCACGGCCACATTGGGTCTGGCCGTGGTCGGCTTGGGCACGGACAGGACTCCTGCGTCTGCCGAGGGGATACCCTCGCCCTGGAGCGCTTGCTCCGGCAGGCAGACAACCGAGAGGTGCTGGCCCGCCTTCTGTGCCAGAGCCGCCATCGTCTCTTCTGAGGGCAGGGGCAGTTTCTCTTCCTTGTTCAGCCATCCCTTCCCGGGCAGCAGGCTGATGGAGTCTGCGCCGAGACCGGAAGCCTGGCGGGCAATTTCTTCAATTTCCTCTTCATTGATCCCGCCATACACCGTAGTCTGGATAGAGACCGCAATGCCTGCCGCCTTGCAGGCCGAGATTCCCTTGGCTTGCGATTCGATCAGGATCTCCGCCGCTTCCGCCAGGGGGGTATTCCGTTTGCCCGGCCGGATCCAGGTGTAGATTTTCTTGATGGTCTGCGGGGTAACCGCATCCAGCAGCAGGGTAACCCTGGAAACACCCTGCTCGGCCAACACTCCGGCATGCTCGGCCAACCCCAGCCCCAGGGTGGTAATGCCCAGGGGCAAATCAGGATAGTGCTCCCGCAGCATGGCCAGGATGTCCCGGGTCATGGTCACGGTGGCCAGAGGGTCCCCCGGACCATGGAGGTCCAACCCGGCAAGATCGCTTCCCTGACCCAGCAAATCCGCAATCCAGGTAAGCGCTCCCCGGAGGGGCACCGCCTGGGGCAGGGGATCCTCACCGCAGAAACGGATCCGGGCTGCCGCCTGAGGGGCCACCGGCAGGATAAGCCGCTGGGGAATCTTGGTGCCGCACCCTTGTTTGGTCTTGGGTAAATGAATAATGGTCATCCCGGCCTCCGGCGTAATGCGCAAGGAGCGGCGGGGGAATCACTTCCCCCGCCACCGCCAGTTGTACTCTCTTCAGGATGGGGAGAGATTTGGAATCTGGCCCCAATTTTGTCGGAACTAAAGCACCAGCTCGAACTTCGACTCGGAATCATCCCGGTCTTTACGATCGAGCAACACACCGAGGATCTTTTCCAGCAGCCTGAGGCCGCCTTTGTAGCCCACGGTGGGGAAGTACTGATGCCCCTGCCGATCCAGAATGGGGAAACCCCAACGCACGTAGGGAATGTCCTCGTCCCGGGCGATATACTTGCAGTAGGTATTGCCGATGATCAGGTCCACCGGCTCGTTCTTGATCCACTGATGGAGCAGGAACATATCCCCTTTGGCCTTGACGTTGACCTCACGCCCCATCTCCTTGGTGAGTTCCTTGATCCGCTTTTCAAACTTCTTGCCCGGGGTACCGGTGACGATATGGATCGGCTTCATATCCATGGAGACCAGAAACTCGGTCATGGCGATGAGCTGATCCGGGTCGCCGACCAGGGCCACCTTTTTGCCGTAGAGATACTGGTGCATGTCCGAAATCATGTCCACCAGCTGGCCGCGTTCATTGACAATCACATCGGGGATGGACACCCCGGCGATGGTCCGCAGGGCATCGATGAACCGGTCTGTGGCCATAAGGCCAAAGGGCATGTCCAAGACGCTGCAGGGAACCTTGTGCTGCTTGTCGAGTTCACGGGCCGCATCGGCGGAACACCATTCTCCCAGAGCCAGGGTTCCCTTGGAGTCCCCGGTGGACTTCAACTCGGCCACGGTGGTGCCGCCGTCGGGAAACATCTTGTACTCGCCGGAGAGCGGGCCGTTGAGCACGCCGGAGGTGTCCGGGAAAAGGATGGTTTTCACCCCGATCATTCCGGTGATCCGCTTGATCTCCTCCATGTCGGCAGGCTCCACCCAGCCGGGGATGATGTTGACCTTGCCGTTTTTTTTCCCGGTTGGCTCCGCCATCCCGGCCATGGCCTTGACCATGTTGGAAAAACCGGTGACGTGCGATCCCGCGTAGCTCGGGGTGGAGGCGCTGATCAAATACCTGCCCTCGGGAACCTTTCCTTCCGCGACCGCCTTTTTCTTGATCTGGGGCAGATCGTCGCCGATGGTCTCGGAGAGGCAGGTGGTGTGGATCGCTATCACCTCGGGGTTATAGACGGTGAAGATGTTGTTGATGGCCTGGAGCATATTGGCCTGGCCGCCGAAAACCGAGGCACCTTCGGTAAAAGAGCTGGTGGAGGCGGAGACCGGCTCCTTGTAATGCCGGGTCAGGGCGGAGCGGTGATACGCGCAGCAACCCTGGGAGCCATGGCTGTGCGGCAGGCATCCGTGGATGCCGAGAGCCGCATACATGGCGCCGATGGGCTGACAGGTCTTGGCCGGATTAATGGTCAGGGCCGTGCGCTCTGTAATCTCTGTGGGTGTATGTCGTAAGAGCATTGTTGTATCCTCTAGTGGTGGGTGAAGAATGAAGAGTGAAGAATGAGAAAATTCTCTTCGCCATCCTCCACTTTTCACTTTTCATTTTTAACTTTTCATTTCCAGCCCGGCACAGCCGCCTTACTCCCAGGCAAAGGAACCAGACAACTGCGGGTTCTTCTGCCAGGGAGCCTTCATATAGCCCCAGACCTTGGAGTTCACCAAGCGGTCGATCTCCTGGTAGAAGTTGACCGCCCCCAGAAAACCGGCATAGGGGCCGCCGGAGTCGTAACTATGGAGCTGTTTCATGGGCACGCCCAGTTTCTGAATGGAGTATTTCTCCTTGATGCCGGCACAGAAAAGATCCGGCTTCATCAGTTCCACCAGTTTTTCCGCCTCGTACTGGTTCAGATCGTCGATAATCAGCGTGCCCTTGTCCATGTCCGCGGCCAGGCCGTCATATTGCTTGAACTTGTAGCCCGCCTTGTCCAGGGCCTTCATCTCCTTGTCGCTTTTGCGCGGCTTGAAGCGGGTTTCATCCGGCTCAACCTCGAGCTCCTCAATGTTGCGGCTGTCCGCATCCAGCTTGATGTTGGGCAGCACCTGGCGACCCTCGTAATCGTCCTCATGCCCGAACTCATAGCCGGCCGAGATGGTTTTCATCTTGAGCTCGTCAAAGAGTTCCTTGTAATGATGGGCCCGGGAGCCGCCGACAAACATCATGACGGTCTTATTTTCTGTCCGGGGAGTGATCTCGGCCAGGGCCGCCTCTACTCCGGGCATCTCCTCGGCGATCACCTTTTCCACCGTATCGATGAGCTCCTTTTCCCCGAAATATTCGGCGATCTTGCGCAGGCTCTTGGCCGTGGCCTTGGCGCCGATGAAATTCACCTTGACCCAGGGAATGCCGTACTTGGTCTCCATCATGTCCGCCACATAGTTGATGGAGCGGTGGCACATGACCGCATTGAGATCCGCGGTATGGGAGGAGGCGAACTGGTCGTAGGTCGAGTTGCCGGAAAAGGTCGAGATGCAGGTGATCCCGCATTTCTTGAAGATCCGGTCGATCTCGAAGCCGTCGCCGCCGATGTTGTACTCGCCCAAGAGGTTGATCTTGTACTTGCCCGGCTTCACCTCGTCGTTCTGGCCCACCAGATGCCTGAACACCTGGTTGTTGGCGATGTGATGGCCCGCGGACTGGCTCACCCCCTTGTACCCTTCGCAGGAAAAGGCGTAGACGTTGCAGTCGCCGAATTTTTCCTTCATGTTCTTGGACACGGTATGGATATCGTCCCCGATCAACCCCACCGGACAGGTGGCGAACACGGCGATGGATTTGGGGTGAAAGAGGTCGTACGCCTCCTGGATCGCCTGGGCCAGCTTCTTTTCGCCGCCGAAGATGATGTCCTGCTCCTGCATGTCCGTGGAAAAGCAGTAGTTCATGTAATTTTCCCCGGTAGGCCCCGCATCGGTCTGGTTTCTCCGGGTCAGCCAGGCATAAAAGCTGCAGCCGATGGGGCCGTGCACCAGATTGACGATGTCGCGGGTCGGCCCCATGATAACGCCCTTGCAGCCGGCATAGGTGCAGCCGCGCATGGTGATGATGCCGGGAATGGTGCGCACGTTTGCGGTGAGCTCCGGGGTCTCGTTCTGCAGGGCTTCGTTGATCATGATCTGCTTGGCGCGCTTACGGCCTACCTTGGGCGGATACTTCTCAAGGAGTGCCGACTTGACCTCGGCAGGACCCCACTGCACCAGCTTGTTCTTTGTTGCTGTTGCCATTGTATTTCTCCTTATGAGATGGATTTAACGCCCGTCTCGCCTGTCCTGACCCGGACCGCATCGGTGAGAGGCAAAACAAAAACCTTGCCGTCGCCAGGCAGACCGGTCTGATTCGTATTGATAATGGTTTCCACCACGCAGCCCACCATGGAGTCTTCCACCACCGCGGTGATCATTCGTTTCGGGTAGAGCTTGCCCTTTTCCCCCAAAAGTGCGGCGGCCTCTTCATACCCCTGCACGGCCCCTTCCAGAACTGCCGGGCTGACAAAGCCTACGCCGCGGCCTTGGGCCTCATGGGCAAAGAAGGCATCCACTCCGCAGTCGGTGAGGGCCTGTTTGGTTTGATTCATCATGTTTATCCGCACGATGGCAATCACCTCTTTCATGGCGTCACCCCCTCCTTGACATAATCTGTCTCCTTGACGCCGGAGCTGATGGTGTAGGATTCCTCCACCTCGGAAACAAAAATCTTGCCGTCGCCGAAGGCGCCCTTGCCGGTGGAGCGGGCCGTATTCATCACGGTCTCGATGAAAAACTCCTTGTCCGAGGGGTTGATAACGCTCATCAGCATAACCTTCGGCAGTTCGTCGTAGGTGACCTCGCCGATCTTGATGCCGCGCTGTTTGCCGCGGCCTGCCACGGAATACTTGGTTACCGCCGGATAGCCCGCCTCCATGAGGGCGGCAAGGACCTTGTCTGCTTTTTCCGGCCGGACAATTGCTCTGATCATAGTCAACATGGTTGTTTCTCCATTATTTTTTTGGTGTTGCTCGCTGCTGTTGGGTTAACCCTCGCTGGCAGCTTACGGTTGTCAGCTGCCTCCTAGTTCATCAAGCCGTAGTCCATCAGGAGTTTCTCGAGCTCCTCGATCTCCAGGGGGGTGGGAATGACAAACTTTTTGTTATCGTCGATGGCCTTAGCGAGACCGCGGTAGGCGTCCGCCTGTTTGACCTTGGGGTCCCACTCGAGAACGGTCTTGCGGTTGATCTCGGCGCGCTGTACGTCGTTGTCGCGGGGCACGAAGTAGATCATGTGGGTACCGAGCTTTTTGGCAAATTCCGAGATCATTTCCTCCTCATTGTCGACGGCGCGCGAGTTGCAGATCAGGCCGCCTAAGCGTACAGAGCCGCTCTGGGCAAATTTCATGATGCCCTTGCTGATGTTGTTGGCCGCGTACATGGCCATCATCTCGCCGGAAACCACGATGTAGATTTCCTCCGCCTTTCCGTCGCGGATGGGCATGGCAAAGCCGCCGCACACTACGTCGCCCAAGACATCGTAAAAGGCATAATCCAGCCCTTCGCTCTCTTCGTAGGCGCCGAGGGATTCCAGCATATTGATGGAAGTGATGATGCCGCGCCCCGCACAACCAACGCCGGGCTCGGGTCCGCCGGACTCAACACACCAGGTGCCGCCGTATCCGGCCTTGCGGATATCGTCGAGTTCAACATCCTCGCCCTCCTCGCGCAGGGTATCGAGGACCGATTTCTGGGCCAGGCCGCCAAGCAGGAGCCGGGTCGAGTCCGCCTTGGGATCGCAACCAACTACCATGACCTTTCTGCCCAACTCCACCAGGCCGGCAACGGTGTTCTGGGTGGTGGTTGACTTGCCGATTCCGCCTTTTCCGTAAATTGCCACTTTGCGCATCTTGAATCCTCCTCGCTCTGTATTGAATATGGGTTTTGAATTTCCATTGGCATGCGTTGCCGTCATTTGCTGGTAACGCAAGGTGTGTGCCAGAGCCGAGGCAAGGCGAATAAAATTTACGTAACAGTATAATATTACAGGTTTTATAAGGTGTTGTTTTAGCAAGAAGAGAGCATGTGCTGGGTTCTCTTTTGTAAACTAGGCTACAAAAAGGAAGGTCGATGAACCGCGCGAGCAAGGTGCTGTGGAGGTATTTAATTACATTTGTGTGTATTTATTTAAATTGATATTACGCAAAATGTAACTTTTGTGTGTTTGTTGTTTCGGTGCCTCGGCACGGTCTGTTTTTAATTTAACTTAAATTTCGGCATGTTATGTGGTGATTCCGTCTATAATGTTACAATTTTGAAGTATTGGAACATTTATTGCTTATTTCATACACAAAGAAGTAATGCCGGAAGTTTCCGTTTCGGCGAATCAAAGACAAAGGCTGATACAGATCATGAGCAAACCCGACTACCCAACCGAACGCCTTGAGCTGCAGGCTCTGTACCAGATAAGCCAGCTCATCGGCTCGGCTCTGGATATCAAGAAAACCCTTGCGGAGGTATTGGGGATCCTCCACGAAACCCTGCGTATGGAGCGGGCGACCCTGGTCCTCCAGGAAGAAGGCGGCGAGCAGCTCTCCATCGCTGCCTCATACGGGCTCAGCAAAGCGGAGGAGCGACGCGGGATTTACCGACCCAACGAGGGGGTGATCGGCCGCATCTTTCAGAGCGGCTATCCTTTCGTGGTGCCGGACATCCACAGCGAACCGCTTTTCCTGAACCGAACCGGGGCCCGGGCCAATCTGCCCAAGGGGGAGATCTCCTTTATCGGCGTGCCGGTCATGCTGCCCGAGGGACCGGTGGGCGTTCTCTCCGTGGACCGGCTCTTCGGTCCGGAGATCTCCTTTGAGGAAGACATCCGTTTTCTCACCGTGGTTGCCATGCTCATCGCCCAGTTCCTGCGGCTGCACAAGGCGGTCTCCCACAGGCAGCAGGTGCTGGTGGAAGAGAACCTGCTGCTCAAAAAGGAGCTGCGCAACCGCTACAACCAACACAACATCATCGGCCAGTGCAAGCGGATCCAGGATGTGTACAACTACATCGACAAGGTCGCCCCCAGCCGGGCCACCGCCTTGATCCTGGGAGAGTCCGGCACCGGCAAGGAACTGGTCGCCCGGGCCATCCACCTGGCAAGCCCTCGGGCAAACAAGCCCTTTATCAAAATCAACTGCGCGGCCCTGCCGGAAAATCTTTTGGAAAGCGAGCTGCTCGGCCATGAGAAGGGCGCCTTCACCGGGGCGGCCGCCCTCAAAAAGGGGCGTTTCGAGCTGGCGGACGGCGGCACTATTTTTCTTGATGAGGTCGGGGAGCTCCCCCTGGCCCTGCAGGCCAAACTGCTGCGGGTGCTGCAGGAGCAGATGTTTGAACGGCTGGGCGGCATCCAGACCATCACGGTCAATGTTCGGGTCATTGCCGCCACCAACCGAAGCCTGGAAGCATGTGTCGAGCAGGGGAGTTTTCGGGCGGATCTTTACTACCGCCTCAACGTCGTCCCGGTAATTTTGCCCCCCCTCCGGGAGCGCCGGGAAGACATCCCCCTGCTCCTCGATCATTTTCTGAAGGAGAGCAATCGCATGAACCAGCGGGAGGTCCATCTTTCGAGCTCCGTGCTTCAGCTCCTCTGTGGTTACAACTGGCCGGGCAATGTCCGCGAGTTGCAGAATCTTATCGAGCGGTTGGTGATCATGGCGGATCGCGAGAGCATCGTTTCCCGGGAGTTGCCCAGCTACATCACCGCAGTCACGGAAACGGAGGAGTCAGCCGCGCCTTTTTGCCGCATTGAGGGAGCCGGCGTCGGGTACCAGGCATTGACCGGCGGGGTTGCGGAGGAAAAGGGAACGCATAAGTTTTTAAAGGATATGGAGAAAGAAGAGGTGGTGGCGGCGTTGCGGCGACACGGGTGGGTACAGGCCAGGGCGGCCCGGGAACTCGGGCTCACCCAGCGGCAGATGGGGTACCGGATCAAAAAATACGACATTGTCCTGCCGGAGTTTTCTTGAATACAAGAGGCTGGCAGTGATGAGCGGCGCTGGCAGGTTGCTGCCCCTGGGGTCAGACGATCCGCTGGATGGTGGGGATCTCGTGGATCCCGGTGGTGCAGACATTGAGATCCTTGAGGATGCCGTCGCTCACCCGGTAGATCCAGCCGTGCACCGCCAGTTCCTGCCCTGATTTCCAGGCATTCTGGACCATGGTGGTATGGCAGACATTGGCCACCTGCTCCATCACGTTCAGTTCGCAGAGCAGGTCGAGCTTCTCTTTTTCCGTGGTTTGCGCGTCGATCTCTTTCTTGTGAAAGCGGTAGACATCCTTGATGTGTCGCAGCCAGTTGTCGATGAGGCCGTGTTCGCTGTTTTCCAGGGCGGCGGTAATGCCGCCGCAGTCGTAATGGCCGCAGACAATGATGTGTTTGACCTTGAGCACGTCCACTGCGTACTGAATCACCGAGAGGCAGTTGAGGTCGGTATGCACCACCACGTTGGCGATGTTGCGGTGCACGAAGATCTCGCCCGGCAGCATGTTGACGATCTCGTTGGCCGGCACCCGGCTGTCGGCGCAGCCGATCCAAAGGTATTCCGGCCGCTGCTGGCTCGCGAGTTTGCTGAAGAAGTCCGGCTCCGCCTTCTTGATGTTGGCGGCCCAGTTCTTGTTGTTGTCGAAAAGATGCTTGAGAACCTGCATGGATTTCCTTGCGTTGTGCTCTGTCTAAGAGGGTTAGTCGCGCTTGCTGGTCATGGCGAATTCGGTCAGTTCGACGAGAAAGTGATTCAAGTTCTGGAGGTCGTTGTGGCGCAGGCTCATGTTGATCTCGCCCAAAACCTCCTTGCTCCGGTCCGACTGCAAGGCGGCAATAAAGGCGAGGATCATTTCGCGATCGAACAGGGTGTCGATCCCTTCGCACAGCTTCTGGAGTGCTTCTTCCACCGGCAAGGCGTCCCGGTAAGGGCGTTTGGAGGTAAGGGCATCGAAAACATCCGCCACCGCGATGATCCGACCGAACCGGGAGATGTCCATGCCCACCAGGCCGCCGGGATAGCCGGTGCCGTCCATCCGTTCATGGTGCTGGGTTGCCCCTTCGAGGATGTGGGGCGGCAGCTTGATGGGCTGGAGGATCTTGTCGGTAAAAACCGGGTGTTGCTGAATGAGGCAGAACTCTTCGCTGGTGAGCTTGCCGGGCTTGCCCAGGATCAGTTCCGAGATGCCGATCTTGCCCAGGTCATGCATGTAGCCGGCGATTTCCAGGTCATTGAGCTGCTGGCTGTCGATCCCCAATTCTCCGCCGATGGCCATGGCATACTTGGCCACCCGGAAGGAATGGCCGTGGGTGTACTGGTCCTTGGCGTCAATGGCCGCAGCCAACGCCTTGACCGTGTTCAGGTAGAGATCCTGCAGGCTGTCATACAGGCGCAGGGTTTCAAAGGTCGGCGAGATGATGTTTTCGATGATCGCGACCAGCTGTTTTTCGGAGGCGGAAAAAGCGCGGTGCCCCAGGGCGCGGATAAAGAGCATCTGGCCGCTCAATCCGTCCTTTTCCTTGATCGGCGAGTAGAGCAGCGAGGCGCCGTCCTCCCGGGCGCAGATGATGGTGGAGACGCCTGCGGAGCGCTGCAGGTTGCTGCTCTCCCGGCTTGCGGCAACTTCCGCCTCGCTCATCCGGTGGGTGACGCAGATTTCCTCGTCCCACCGCCCCTTGGTCTGGATAAACCCCTGGTCCGCCTTGGTCGCCTTGGCGATTTCCTCCAGGATGATCTGGTAGCATTTCTGCAGATCATCGATGCCGATGATCTGCTTGGCCACCTTGAACAGGAAGTTCATCTGGCTGGCGAGCTGCAGCATCTCCTCGGTGGTTTCCTGGAGTTCGGTCTCGCGCATCAGCTGGCTGTTCAAGGCGGACAGGCAATAGCGGATGTGCGGTTCCGCCTGCTCCAGCTGCTCCGGGTTTGGCGCCCCGCAGACCATACTGCCGATGTCGGAGGAAAAGCTGAAGGGATAGGCGCGGCTGGTCGGGGTGTCGCTGCCCTCGCTCCGGCGGCTGGCCACGGTGGCGCCGTCGCTGTCGAGCACGGTGATCGCGAGCTTATGCGCCTCGGCCAGATAGGCGATGGATTGGTCTAAAAAAGAGCTGTCGAAGAGATGGTCGCGGATAGAGGCCATGTCTGTTCAGGCCGTCCCGATGATGTCGTGGATGGCCTGGGAGAGTTCTTCCCGGCAGATCGGCTTGTTTAAAAAGCCGATGCCGCCCGCTTCCTTGGCCTGGACGATACTCTCTTCACTCCCCAGGGCGGTAAAAAAGGCCACGGGAATATGGGAGGTGCGATGGTCCGCCTTGATTTTCCAGGTTGCCTCGAAGCCACCCATGATCGGCATTTCGATGTCCATGATAATCATGTCCGGCTGGCTCTTGACGGCCAGTTCGAACCCCAGAAGGCCGTTTTCCGCGGTGATGGATTGGTGCCCCAGTTGTTGGACAAGCTGGCTGACGATGCGTCGGATCATGGCGGAATCGTCGACTATGAGGATGGTTTTTAGCATGGACCTTGTTTGCAATCTCTCAGGTAACAATAGTACTACGGGATACTCGGTAGTCAATATACTCCGAAAAGGGGGGGGAAGCAAAAAAATATCGGTGCTTTTTTTCGCCCTGTCGTATGTTAGGGATGCGCGGCGATTCCTGGCCCCTTCGCTCTATTTTTTCTTGGTCCGGATGGCCACGGAATTGGCATGGGCGGTGAGCCCTTCCAATTTGGCGAGCAGCTGGATATGGGCGCTGTCCGCCTTTAAGGCCTCTTCGGAGTAGGCGATCAGGCTCGATTTCTTGATGAAGGTTTCCACCCCCAGGGCCGAGGAGAAGCGGGCCGTGCCCATGGTCGGCAGCACATGGTTGGGGCCGGCCAGGTAATCGCCGGCCGATTCCGGGGTGTGGCGGCCGAGGAAGATCGCCCCGGCATGGCGGACCCGGGTCAGCCAGTGGAAGGGCTCGGCGACCATCAGCTCCAGATGCTCGGCGGCGATGTCGTTGGCCAGGGTGATGGCCTCGTCCAGGTTCTTGGCCACCAAGATCACCCCGCGCTCGCCCAGGGATTTTTTGGCGATCTCGGCCCGGCTCAGCTTGGCCAGCTGTTTTTCCAGCTGTTTGACGATCTGGCCAGCCAATTTCTCGCTGGTGGTGATGCACATGGCCAGAGCCAACGGGTCGTGCTCGGCCTGGGCCAGCATGTCGGCGGCGATATAGGAGGGCTCGCCGGTTTCATCGGCGATGATCAATATCTCGCTGGGTCCGGCGATCATGTCGATGCGCACTCTCCCTGCAACCTGGCGCTTGGCCTCGGTTACATACTGGTTGCCGGGGCCGACGATCACGTCCACCGCAGGGATGGTCTTGGTGCCGTAGGCCAGGGCCGCGATGGCCCAGGCGCTCCCCGCCTTGTAGATCTCGGTGATCCCGATTTCCTGCGCCGCCACCAGCAGGGCCGGGTTGACCTTGCCGTTTTTATCCGGCGGGGTCATCATCACCCGCCGCTCCACCCCGGCGATGGCCGCGGGGATGCCGTTCATCAATACGGAAGAAACCAGGGGCGTTTTCCCCCCCTGGCCGCCCGGCACATAGAGGCCGGCGGAATCCACCGGCTGCACGAGCCGGCCGGTGATGGTGCCGTCTTCCCGGGTGACCATCCAGGACTGTTCCTTCTCCCGCTCGTGAAAGGTGTAGATCCGCTCGATGGCGAGCTCCAGGGTGTCGAGAAACTCGTCCTCCGCCGACTCCAGGGCGTCGTGCAGCTCCTGGTCGCTGACCCGCAGCTGTTTGACGCTCATCTTGGGCGCATCGAACTTGCGGATGTATTCCACCAACGCCTCGTCGCCGCGCTGGCGGATCTCACCGATGATCCCGGACACCGCCTCTTGGCAGGCTGGGTCGGCCAGCTGAAAACGGTTGCGCAGGGTGGCGAGGATTTTTTTGCCTTTGGCGGCGGTCGTGGCAACGGGGGTGATGAGCATGGTGCACCTTTCTAATGTTCAGCGGCAGGCGAGGGCGCAGCCTGGGGATTTAGGTCGCGTTTTTTTAATGGTGGTTGCTGTTCTGATACCAGTTCTTTCTATACCAGCGATTAGAGGGGAAGAAAAGCCCTCTTCGCGGAAATGGGCAAGATTCCCGGCCCTGCTTGGCATTGCCAAGAGGCCGGTGGGCGGCTAAACTAAGATCTGTTGGGGGTTGTCTGACCTCTTTCCTTTTTTCCGGGGTACACCATGTTGCGTTCCTATCTTACGGCGGTGCGGGAGCTTCCCCAGCCGCCCCGTCTTTTTCTGATCTTTACGGCGGTCAACGTCTTTTCCTGGCAATGCATCGCCGGGCAGGCGCTGGTCCTCTTTGCCCGGGCCCTGAACATGCCCCCGGCCTGGGTCGGGCTGCTCCTTTCCTTTCTCCCCATCTCCATGCTGCTGGTGGTCTTCGCCGTGCCCTTGGTGGAGTGGCTTGGGCCCCGCAAGCTGCTGATGTGGACCTGGCTTGGGAGAAACATCCTGGCCCTCTCGGTGTTTCTCCTCCCCTGGGCGGTGCTCCGCTGGGGGGAGGCGGCCGGTTGGCAGGTGCTGCTCTTCGCCACCCTGGCCTTCTCCCTGATCCGGGCCGTGGGGGTGGGCGCCTGGTATCCCTGGCTGCACGAGATCGTGCCCCGGCCGCTCCTTGGTTCCTACTTCTCCATCGAGGCGGCCATGAGCCAGGTGATCATGATCGTCGTTGCCGTCAGCATGGCCCTGATCCTCGGCCTGGGCCAGGGGCTGAGCCGTTTCTTCCTCCTCTACGGGGCGGGCATCACCGCTGGCTTATGGAGCGTGCAGCTGTTGCGAAAGATCCCGGGCGGCAAGCGGCGCGTGGCGGAGATCGGGGTTGGTGGTCGGAGCCCGGCCCTGCGCGAGGCGCTGGCGGATCGAGAGTACCGGCGCTTTTTCTTCCTCGCCATGCTGGGGATCGCTTCGCTCATGTGGCTCAATGCCGCCTCGGTCATGTACCTGCGCGACATGCTCTTCTATTCCGAAACCAGGATCATGCTTCTTCTTGGAGCGGGCGGGATCGGGGTGGCCTGCACCGTCCATTTCTGGGGCAGGGCGGCGGACCGCTTCGGCAGCGTGCCGGCCATGATCCAGCTTCTCGTGGCGCATGCCCTGCTGGCCTTCGCCTGGTGGGGGCTGCTGCCGGGCGGCAGAATGACCGGGTTGCTCGCCTTGCCGATTATCGTGTTCAGCGCCATCTTCAATGTCGCCTTCACCATGGTCAGCGCCCGCGGCATGCTCTGCCGGGTGCGCGACGAGGGACGGGTGGCCTACACCAGCCTCTGGATTCTCGGGGTCTCCACCGCCAACGGCCTGCCGCCGATCCTGGCCGGTCTGCTCATCGACCATCTGGGGCTGCTCGGGTTCCGCCTCTGTTTTTGCATCGCCGGGGGGCTCGGGCTGGCTGCGGCCTCTTGCATGTTCGGACTGTCCCCGGAGGAGGGCAAGCCCCCCATCGGCGAGCTGCGTCATCTGATCCATCCGGGCCAGCCCGTGCGTTCCCTTGCCAGGGTGTTCTGGATTACCTTGGGTTTTGGCGAAAAGAAGTAAGGGGCTTTGCGGCGGGCAAGGATGTGCCGAATTCAGCCCCGGCGTGGAGCCAAGGCCTGGACGCGGGCGCTTCTATGTGTCGTGCGGCATGGCAAGATATATGTCCGGATAGTGTTCCTTCAGGCAGTCCGGGCACAGGCCGTGGCTGATGTCCGCCTCGGTATGTTTGTGGATATACACATCGACATTTTCCCAGGTTCCCTCCGCGGTGCGGATCTTTTTGCAGAAGCTGCACAGCGGCAAGATGCCCCGCAGGGTCTTGATTTCCCCGAGGGCGGTCTGGAGTTCCTGATTGACCCGGCGCAGTTCCATCAGATCGGCATGGCGGGCCAGGGCGATGGTGATGGCGCGGTCGATTTCCGCCAGCACCGGCGGCTTGGTCAGGAAGGCGGCAACCCCGGTCTTACTCGCCGTTTCGACCAGATCCGCGGTTTCGTAAGCGGTCATGATCACGATGGGGGTGGGGCATGTTTCCGTGATGCGGCGCGAGGCCTCTAAGCCATCCATTTCTGGCATCTTGATATCCATGAGCACGGCATCGGGGTGCAGTTCGGCAACCAGCCGGACTGCCTGCCCGCCGTTGCCTGCCTCGCCTATCACTTCATAGGCGCTTCCCCGCAGGATGCGTTTTATTTCCTCGCAGACCAGAAAATCATCCTCCGCCACCACCAATCGGATATGTCGATCATTCATGATTGTTTCTCCTTGCGATCAAGCCGCCGGCTCAGGGGCTTTTGCCGGGAAGGAAATGCGGGCCACCCCCCCGTTGTCGTTGGCCAGTGTAATTGTTCCCTGCATGTTTCTTGTCACCAGTCCGTTCACCAGAGTGATGCCGATCCCGCTGTCGGAGAAGTCCCCCCGCAGGAGCGGTTCGGGAAAGCCGGGGCCGTCATCCTGGTAGGTGAGCTGGATCGAACCGTCCCGTGGCTCGATGGCTACGCTAATACTGGCGGTATCCCGCCCGCAGAGGGCATACTTCATGGTGTTGGTGCTCAATTCGTTTAAAACCATGGCCAGGGAATGGGCCTGATCGCTATCCACGCAGAGGTCAGAGGGAGAAACACTCAGGCGAATCGAGGAGGATGCGGATAATCCCTTGAGGGTCTCCTGAATCACGCTTTCGCAGAGCTGGCTCAGCGGCAAGGGTTTCCACTCCGAGGAGGAAAGGAGCCGGTGTACGGTGAGCAGCCCAGCCACCCGCCAGACCACTTCCTGGATGCGGTGCTCGTATTCCTGCATCCCCTTTTCCCTGGCCCGGTCCTCCTCCTGGTGCAGCATGCTGATGATGGCGACCAGATTGTTTTTGACCCGGTGGTTCACCTCCCGGAGGAGTACGGCCTGTGTCTCGACATACTCCCGCGTTTTTGCCTCGGCACGAATGCGTTCAGCCACTTCATTCACCAGCTCTGCATTCAGGGAGTGCAGTTCTTTGGTGCGTTCCGCTACCCGTTGTTCCAGGGAATCGTGCGATTCCTGGAGACGGGCGAGCATGGTTTTGAACGAAGAGGCCAGCTGGGTGATTTCATCGTGGCTGGTAACGGTGATCTGGCTGGTTGGATCGTTACTCTTGGTCACCTGATCGGCGGTTATGGTCAGGGCGACGAGGGGGGCGGTAAGTTTTTTCGCCATGAACCGTGATGCGGCAATGGTTAACTGGAGGATCAAGATGCCAATGACAAGATAGATGCCCGTCAAGGTTGTGAGTGAGGCATATGCCAGCCTGCTTTCTTGGCCAACGGTCAGGGCCAGGGCCAGTTGGTCGAGGGGGGCTTGGCCCTTGAGTTGGATTGTGGTGCTTAATATGGACGGGGTATGGTCCTTGGCGGTTGTCCAGATCTCGCCGTCCTTGTCCGAGAGCTTGAAGATGTGACCTTCTGCGCCGGGGATCTTTGGCAGGCAAGCGCTGACAAGGGGGCTGAGCGGCAGCTCCAGGACCAGCAACCCTTCGGCCTGGCCGGTGGCGCCATAGAGAACAGGGTAGGCGATAAGCAGATTGCTTCCCTGTTCGTTCTGCTCGAGGCGCGCCAAGGGACGCTGGTGGGTGATCACTTGGGTCAGCAGGGGTTGATCCGAGTAAACCCGTAATTTTTCCGGCCCCTGGCAGGAGATAATCGGGTGTCCGGAAAAATCGCAGAGGGTGAGCAGGCAGGGGATGTTTTGCGGGAGATGGTAGCTGCGGAGAAACGGCTCAACGTACATCTCCCGTCCCGCCGAATCGACGAGGGCATTGACCACAATGAGATTTGCCGACATGTTGCGCATGTCGTTGTTGATGTTGTCCAGGCGCGCTTCCAGCCGGTGGCTGATCAGGGCCGCCTCAAAGGAGAGCTTTTCTTTAATTTGCTCCTTGAGGGTGTGCCGGGTGAAGAGATAGCTCGCCGTGCCCAGGGTCAGGACCACGGCCATGGTGAGCGACAGGGCGGCAAGGGAGATCTTGTTGGCAATGCTCCGGGGCATGGGCTGCTTACTCCCGAATCCGCAGGATGGCGCCATCACTCCGGAAGCGGCTCATGAACAGGTCTCCGGGGTCCAGGGCTTCGTGGCGTTCGGCGGTGAATGGCCGGGGGTAGGCTTTGATCAGGCCGTCATAGTTCCGCACCTGCTCCAGGGCGTTGCGAATCTTGACCCGGTCGGTTGTTCCGGCCTTGGTGATGGCCAGGGCCAGGATGTGGGTCAGGTCATAGGCGTGGGCCATGCCCACCGGCGAGGGGATATCCTCCGGCCTGTTGATCTTGAAGAGCGCTCCGGCGGTTTTGTAAAACTGTTTCAGCTTCTGCTCCCGGTGGTTGTCGAAAAAACTGTAGGTCTGCACCACGGAGAAATCGATCTGATTGATGGCCTCGCCGGTCATTTTGCTGAAGTCGCCGCCAGTGACCCCCCAATGGCTGACAATGGGAAGGCGTTTTTCCTGGGGCAGGGCAGCCACCTCCTTGACCAGGATCGAACCCTCGGCCTCGTTGGCCACCAGGATGATCGTCTCTGCCCCGGAGTTGCGGGCCGCTTCGTACTTGTCGAGCAGGGACTTGTCGCCCCACATGTACCACTGGATCGTGGTGACGTTCCGGTCCGGGTGCGCGGCGAGAGACGTCTTGATCGCCTTTTCGCAGCTGCGGCCCCAGCCGGTGGTGGGCAGCAGCACCCCAAACCGTTTGGCCCCTTTTTTCGCGGCGTGATTCAGCATGGTCTGGATGGCCCAGCTGTCTTTGAGGGAAAGGCGGAAGCAGTAGTTCGGCGTGCGGTCATTGTCGACGATGTTGTCGGCCGCGCCCCAGGCATCGAGGAGGATCACCTTTTTCTCATGGAGAATCGGTACCTCTTCCTGCATCACCGGAGTGAATTTGCCGCCCACCACCGCGACCAGATCTGGGATCTCGGCGAATTCCTCGATATTCTTGATTCCCCGGGCGGGCACGGAGCGGTGGTCCTTGATCAGCAGCTCCAGCGGCCTGCCGCCCAGCACCCCGCCCGCCGCATTGATTTCGTGGATGGCGGTGAGGATTCCCATCCGGATGGCGTCATCCGAGGTACTGGTGGTATGGCCGACCTCGGCGTCGAAGCCGACGATCACCGGTTTTTTCGCGGGGTCGGCAGCAAGGGCGCTGGCAGCCATGGTGATCGTGGCGATCAGGCTGAGAAAAAAAGTCATGGCCGGTGATGTCTGGCGCGGGCCCATTTTTTGCCTCCTTGGTCGGTCTCGGAAATAAATGCTCGCTGCCTCTGAATGTCAGGAGTGGCGCGGTCTGGCGTCCTGTTTTCAGGGTATAGGGCGAAGGGAAAAATGTCAAAATGTTGTGCGTGCGGCAGTTTGTCGCGGGAGATTTCCGGCAACGGCACATGGGGAACCGAGCCCGATGGTTTGCTGGACTATTTTGGGGGTTGGGGAAAAGAAGGGCGTGGGAACAGGCGGGGATGGTCGGTGAACCGAGAGAGGCCAAACACGCCCCCAGTCTCCTCGGTTCAAGGGGCAAGACGCGGCTGATCACGGCGATTGCCCCCGCAATCCGGCTTCATCTGGCCTTGTGACGAAAAACTGTAACGCAACTCGCCCAACCGGAGCGTTTCTGCTACTGTTAAGATACAGATCGGCGTTGTCACCCCATTTTAGGAAATAGTATCCTCCTGGTCGCCATGCGAAAAAATACAATTCGTATCCCCATGCTTCTTGTGCTGTTCAGTTTCTGCTGGCTGGCCGGGCCAGTCGCGAGCGCGGCGAACCGTAATGATTCGCGCTCCGCTGGACAACCCGCCGTCGATGTTGCCAGGCTGGAAAGTAGAATCCATGACCTCATCAACCAGGAGCGAAAGAATGCAGGGCTGCCGGCGCTGGCATGGAATCAAGCCCTGCAACAGATCGCCCGCAATTACAGCCAGGATATGGCGACGCGGAACTTTTTCTCCCACACCGATCCGGAAGGCCGCAATTTTGTCCAGCGTTACCGGCGGGCCGGATTCAAGTGCGCCATCAGAAAGGGCTTCTTCTTTGGCATTAGCACCAATCTTGGGGGCGAAAACATTGCCTATAATCATCTCTCCAGCGCCATCGTGCGTCGGAATGGACAGGCGGACGCGGAGGCGCAGTTTGCCGCCGCCGTAGTCAGGCAATGGATGACGAGTCCCAGCCATCGGCGCAATATCCTGACCCGTCACTACCGGCGGGAGGGGATTGGCATCGCCATCGGGAAGAACGGCAAGGTGCTGATCACCCAGAATTTTTGTTGAGTGCTTGTCGCGGTTGGTGAGCGGCGGGAAAAGAGGCGGAAAAATCTGGGGCATCCCTGCGAAGAGACTAAAACAACTTCCGCTGCCCGATAACCCCTGGCAGCCGTTGGGGAGACTTGATCCTGAGCACCTTATTGACATTCATCCTGCCGGTCACGACCTCAATATCCCGCACCGCAACCCCAAACTCCTCGGCCAGAAAGCGCACCATGTAGTCGGTCGCCTTTCCGCCCCGCGGCACCGCCTTGACGCTGACGCAGAGCTGATGTCCCTTGACCTTGCCGATGGCGTCTTTCTTGGCATTGGGGGTGCCGAGGATATTGAGGACCAGAACGTCGCCGTCCCAAGTGTAAAAGGGTCTTCCCGTCATCCCGCTCATCCCATCGGGTAAAGAATTTCTTGATTGACGCTGTCGCACTCTTGCAGGAGTTCTGGGGAAAGGACAGTTTCCGAGGCTTTGAGGGTATCGTCAAGCTGCGAAGGATGCGTTGCCCCGACGATGGTGCTGGGGACAAAATCAAAACTGAGCGTCCAGGCTGCCGCCATGGTTGCCGGGGCAAGCCCGTGTTTCATGGCGATGGCGGCATATTTTTGTGCCGCCGCAATGGAGCGGTCATTGGCGAATCGTCCGGCCTGCGCTTTCATCCTCGGGTCGGGATTGTTCAGGTACTCCCCGAAGCGAAATCCGTCCCAATTTCGGTCGGACTTGTACTTGCCGCTCAACACCCCGCCGGCCAGCGGCGAAAATGGGAGCAACCCGACCTGCTCTTTTTTGCAGACGATGGCAATTTCATCCAGGAAGCGTCGGTTGAGCAGGGAGAAGTTGTTCTGGATGCTCTCGAATCGCTTGAAGCCCCGATAGCGGCTGGTCTCCAAGGCTTTGGTCAACCCGTAGGCGTTCTCGTTTGAGGTCCCGATATAGCGCACCTTCCCGCTGCGTACGAGTTGGTCGAGCGCTTCCAGGCTCTCTTCAATGGGTACGACGGTGTCGGGCCAGTGGACCTGGTAGAGATCGAGGTAATCGGTCTTGAGCCTTCGTAAGCTCCCCTCGACGGCGGTGGTTATATGAAAGGCATCGATGGCCGTTAGGCCATGCCGCACCGGGGGGACGAACCAGCCATTGGCCGCGCCTGCGACCTTCGTGGCAACGATCACTGAATCCCGAGGCTTGCCTGCCAGCCACTCCCCAAAGATCGCTTCCGTGATCCCGTAGGTTTCCGCGGTGGGTGGAACGGGATAGACCTCAGCCGTATCGTAAAAGTTAACGCCATTGGCATAGGCCTTATCCAGGATTTCAAACGATATTTTTTTATCGCATTTTTTCCCGAAGGTCATGGTCCCCATGCAGATGTTGGAGACTCTCAGGCCGCTTTTTCCGATGTAGTTGTATTTCATATGGATGGCCGTAAGTTGTTGTGTTTAAGGGCGAGACAGGCCCGGAAAATGTCCAACTTGGCAACTGAAAAAGAGGACAGAGAGATCTACCCCTTACTTTTTTATTTCAGTAAGTTACTCGTAATGTGTCCACATGCGAAGAACCTTTACGGCTTTTTCTTCGGCAATAACCTGATAGACCAATCTGTGGTGAATATTGATCCTGCGAGAATAAGCCCCGGTTAGATCTCCAACGAGTTTTTCGTATGAGGGTGGATTCTGGAAGGGGTTTTCTGTGATGAATGAAAGCAGCTCTTCTACCTTTGGCTTCAACCCGGCTCTTTTGATCTTTTTTGCATCTTTTTGAGCGATTTTGGTGAACACTATTTTCCAGCTCACCAATCTAAATCCTCAGCACATTCCTCTACTGGGGTTTTTAATCCTTCTTGTATGGATTTTCTCATGCCTGGGATTGCAGTAAGGTAAAGAGTTTCTTGGATTGCTTCCCAATCATTTTCCGACACTAATACGGCGTTTGCCCTTTTGCCCTTGATTGTGACTGGCTTGTGCTCGGACGCGACTTCATCCACCAACCCGTACAACTTGGCCCTTGCTTCGGAAATAGTAAGTGTTGTCATAATATGTTGCCTCCCGAATAAACCGTACGACATATCGTACGAAAAAGCAAGGGCATGATTTGTAGACTGTTAAAAAAAAGGGGGCAGGAGGTGGTCGACGAGTTGGGGAGAGTAGAGGAAAATAGGGGAGTGTCCCTAGTTTTCCTACAACGCAAAGCTAAGACGCGCGCCTAGCCGAGGTTGAGTAAGTTCTGGTTGAAATGAGTTGGCCGAAGCCGATAAAACTGGCGTGCTCGCGCGTCGTGCTTGAGCGAATTGTTATATTTATTTCATATAGTTACTTCGAAGTCACATGTTCGTAAGCGATTTTGTGAAATTCTCTTATACACGTCAAAAGGCCTAAAAGTGAAATTTCAATATCAAAGGTGTCTTCATTGTCATGAGGGTTTGTGTCATGAAATTTTAGTGTAAGATTTTTTTCAAAATCAGCTTTGTCATTAATATCTCGTTGGTAATTAGGTGGAAAATGAATTTCAAAATTTCCATGTCCTAAAGCGTTCCTTATTCTCCGAAATGAATACCGAATTGTTGGGTTTGATTTCTTTGGTGATTCATACTGAACATTTTCAAATCCCCATTTGGGGTCTGCTGATTCAATTTTGTCTTCCGGGAGAAGATTGTACCAATGCTCTTTTGCCAGTAAAATTCCACAATAAAGGTTGCCAATAATGGATCCTAAATTATATGGAAGCCAATCAACGCCACCACACATTCTTTTCCACGCTGCATAGATTCCCGAAACTGATTCATCGCCCAACGATGGGTTTGTTATGGCTTCAGTAATATTCTTCAGGAAATTTAAAGAATAGATACTCCCAGAAACCACGTCCATTATTCTTTTTTCATTTATTAGGTCCGAATTATCTGACATGGATTATCCAAAATATAACGGCCGAGATAACCGGCTTGCCAACCAGCTGGCTACCAATTTTAAACGGTTATAATTATTGAAGCCAACTCAAGAGAACGCGCGTGCTCGCAAGTCGGGTTGATTGATTTGTTAACCAATTTCAAGTACTTAGGTGATTATTGGCTCGTTTTTTTTATTAAAATTGTCGCACTTCAAAGTTGAAGCTAGGTAAGTTTTTTAATTTCAGACCACAAATGCCAAGTTCCTGTGGTTTCCAATTTATTTGGTACAGACATTAAAGAAACGGCAACAATGTCCCCCTCTGTAATACTTTTTTCTCGTATAGCAGTTAGTTCATTTTCGTTAATATCTACGATCACGTAGGCTCCAACGGCAAAATCTTTGAGCGTTAACTCGAAGGGCTCACCTTCGGCGTCAATTTCCTCCACAACATAGATTGATGTCTTGTAAACAGGACGACCTAAGTTATTCATTGATATATCAATCCCGAAAGCACTTGCAAAAATATTTCTGGTACGAGTTAGTGCTTCATCAACACCTAAGGTTCCTACTTCAGTGCCAGCTGCTTCATTTGCAATTATGTTAACCATCTCTGAAAACTTTGAAGAGTCGATAGTTTTGTAATCAATTGCGCCCATTATTTGCGCATATATAGCTTTGATTGAATTTAAGGCATTTAATGCGTCGGAATTTAATGCCTCTTGGTTCTTTTGCTTGAAACCTTGGTTGAAATGAAGACAATCATTTCTAAGGCCCCGAATAATATGGAATTTGTCGGCTACGTCTTGAGTGATGGCGCCAAACCCCAATAATGTGTTAACACGGTTAAATTGGGATTGTGAATCAAGGTTGTGTCCGGCACTTGTTGCAAAAAAACGGCATAGATCTTCAGCGCATACGCCAACAAGAGCTATAGTGCTTGTATATGCACCAATTGAGTAAGTAAATTCCGCTTCCTTGAGTAGCTTTACGAAATCACCAACTTGCCCTATTGCACCTATGTCATCTATTTCCCATTGCCTTTCGACAATTGCCTCAATGGATTCATTTAGCCAGTTACGGTAAGATTCCTGAGCAAATTTTTTATCTCTCTCGATGAGGCGATCAGCATCTGGGTAAGCGAATTCTTTATAGTCAAATTTTTTGCTATCTATGTACATAGTTTCTATCTTGTTTGGTTAACGTTAAGGGTAAGTTGCCGGCCCCGTGCCTGCCGCGATTAGCGACGCCGAGCCTCTTCCGGTCAACTTGACCCGCTGGTTATAGCTTTCTTTTCAATTGCGTAGCGTGCAAGTAATTTGATTATGAATATGTCTTTTGAAATTTCTTTAAGGTTTGTATCGTAATCATATGTCACAACATTGTCCTTTCCGTGAGCTACTCCACACCTTATTTCATTATATAAATACTTCTCGATTGGAGTAGTACCTAAGGAACTGTTCAGGTGTGCTATTCGCCTTCTTGCTCTAGTCTTGTATGCTGTAAATAAGTTTCTTCTTCTGGATGGAGGATTGAGTGTATAACTTTCAATTATCTCCACGAAACCATAATCAAATTGAATAGAATCTCCTAAGTTGTTTCTTATCCATGTCTTTCCATTGTTTCCTGAAACACTTTCTATCACCCGGTAATAGCATAAGAATTCTGTCAATGGATCAACTTGTTTCAGCGCCATACTATATAGCTGTATCTCTTTTAAAACAGACCTGTATTTACTGTGTAAATTTATATTAACGGCTTTGAGATACGACTCTTCCCACAAAAACAGAATGTTTCCATTGAATTTTATATCAGTAATAGCATCAAATACATTTTGAATATTGGTATCGTAGTATGATGTATCTTTTGTGATATACTTGTTCTTTTTGATTGGTTTTATAGGCTTATGTGGTGAGTTTTTTGACTGTTTAGCAGAACGAAAGATAAAAGGAACATCATGCAGATATGCTAAGCAATCATTATAAAATACAATATCATTCAGATTAGGTTTTGTGCCATCAATAGTACAAATAAAGAGAGGAGAAGGTGGATGCTCAATACGATGGAGATAATACTTATCATCCAAAGTCATTAGCATATTATCAAGGAAGGTTATTCCTGAAGAAATAAAGTAATAATCGACCTTGGATAGAATTTTTCGGAGTTTTTTATTCATTACAAATACAAGCCACGGATCTTAGATGCTATAACAATAATATTATCGAGCTAGCTCGAGTTGTTTTTTTCTGCTCGATTTTTAGCCCTTTAATTGATTTTTCTGGGCAATTTGTGAGCATTTTTTTGCTTAAATAGCTACATATCCACCCCGTATGGGGGTGTTATCGAGCTAGCTATATAATTCCGGCTAAAAATAGTCAGGGGTGTTATCTACCCACCAAACAGCTGCATGGAGCATCGCACATTCAATGGCTGCGCGTCAAGCTAGGAGAACGAGAACGGCTATTTTCTCGCCGCTCCACTTTCCTTGTCAAATACTCGGCATTTCCGCTCGGGCGTGTAATTGGTGTAGATCTGAAATAATTAGGGACGGAGTCCGGTTTTCTGCCCTGCTTAAGCGCATTGTGCCCCATTTGTCCGGTTTATTTCATTCTTTATTGCTTTCAACTTTAAGGAGCTCTCCTGAGTAGTAGTCAAGCAATAGTGCGGATCGTAACACACCGTTTTTCCCTTGGACGTTACAATTTATATAACTTGTAGAGTCAATTTTGATCATTCCGTGATGACTGTGGATATGGCCGAAAATATGATATTTGGGTTTGAGTTTGGCCACGGCAGCGGCAAGCTCGGAGCAGCCATGCGATACAGGGCCATCTTGGTCGAAAATGCCTAACGGTGGGGCGTGGGTGACCAAGATATCGATTTTTGCTGGGATCATATCCCATTTTTCTTTCAGGGCTTGCCCTCGTGGCAAGGCAAAGGCATCGCAAGCATAGTCATTAAATGTTGGTTGCCAAGGCGTTCCGTAGAGAGTGATCCCGGAAAGAACAACACCTTCATCCTGAAGATATACCGCGTTAGATAAAAGAGCTTTGGCCTTTCCCGGGTCACGTGCCAGCCTGTGGTCGTGATTGCCTCCAATGACAATTTTATGCTTATGGGGAAGAGTTCCCAGGAAGTTGTTAAAGTTCGCAACATCTTGCGAAGTTCTGCAATGGGTCATATCGCCGGCAAATATTAAAATATCTGCATCGGGGATATTTATTCTCCCGTGTGTTGCATGGGTATCGCTGAAAAGAGCTAATTTCATTGTTAAGATTAGAATTGATCTATTTGGTCCTGGTGAAGGAAATCTGGGGACATCTCCCTGTTTTTTAATGAACTCTGGCTTTGTCCGGCTATGCCAACTGCTCCGGGTTCAAGCCCATGGCCTGCGCCAGCTTCTCCCGTGTGGCTTTGCGCAGCTTGGCCTCGCCAGACTCCATTTGAGAGAGCGCGGCCTGAGAAATTCCGGCCCGTTCGGCAACCTCGGCCTGGCGGTTATTCCGGGGACATCTTACTTAATTATTGTCAAGAAGTTATAGCTGATCGGGTTCAAGTTCATGGCCTTTGTCATCTTTCCCCATTTGTCTAGTTCCCAGGCCTGGGCACGGCATCGCCGAACTCCCTAGCCGTTGCAAGCCATGAGTGCTCTGCGTCCATGGCGTTGGCAATGGCCTCTTCGATGGTCTCGCCATCGGACATGCACCCGGGCAGGTCGGGGAAAGTCACCAGATAGCCCCGACCGTCCTCGTTTGACAATGGGCGCACCTCGAAAGAATATTTGATGGTCTCGGCCATGGCTCGGTTTCTTCTCATGCAGCCAATGGCGTGATGCGGGCAAGCGATTCCCCGGCGATTTTTTCAGCTTCCTCGGTGTCGTAGTCGGCCTGCAAGCCAAGCCAGAACCCCGGTGTGGTGCCGAAGGCGCGGGAAAACCGCAGGGCGGTGTCGGCGGTGACCGAACGCTTCCCGGCGCAAATCTCGCTGATGCGCATGGCCGGAACGCCGATGGCCTTGGCCAAGCGGTATTGGCTGAGCCCCATGGGTTTGAGAAATTCTTCCCGCAGTATCTCGCCGGGATGGATGTTGGGCAGTCTGTTCATGGTTGCCTCCTGTCAGTGATAGTCGCAGATTTCGACCTGCTCCGCGTTGCCGTCCGCCCAGGCAAAGCAGACGCGCCATTGGTCATTGATCCGGATGCTCCATTGTCCGTCCCGGTCTCCGGTAAGCCGTTCAAGCCGGTTGGCCGGGGGGATGCGCAGGTCGTCGAGAGCACGGGCGTTGTTCAGCATTCTCAGCTTGCGGCGGGCGACGGCCTGAATCTGATTGGGCAAACGCCGCGAAAATTCGCCGCGCCACACCTTTTCCGTGTCGCTGTCGTGGAATGCGGTGATCATGGAATATAATATTGCTTGGCGATATTATTGTCAAGCGGTATGAGTGGCATTTTTGTGCTTATCGCTTCCGTTTTCAGGGACAGTCCCGCAAGGCCCAGGAGGTATCATCAATATGTTGCTGAAGCGCTTTGGCTGAAGCCAGAACCTTGCCGTTGATCTTGTTGGCCTCGGTCATGCGCTTGAAGCTCAATATCCAATCCAGCCCGTTGTAGGATTGGTTGATCGCAAGCTCGACCCCCGCGATGAGGGGGACCTTTTTCGCGACCCATTTGCCAAAAACCTTATTGGCCGCGGCTATCTTCGAAATATCGAGCAGGGCCTTCAACTCCGGCGCCTCTGTCTCGAAATATTTTTGCAGTTGCGGATCTTCAAGCAACGCGTGGACTTCCTGGTTTGAAGAGGTCAACTGCGCCATCAGGCCGGACATCCCATCCTTGATGAAGGTTTGCCAGTCGAGGATGTTGCTGGTGAGTTCGGAGATTTTGCCTGCGGAAGAGAGCATTTTTAACCGTTTTATCTTGGCCTCAAGTGCGGCGATATCCAAGCCATCCTGCGCCATCTGCGCGGCATTCTTTTCGTAAATATGCTGCAAGCGATCCGCCGCTTTGCCTCGGTTGGCAACCCCTTCCAGCAATTGGCCGGTGAAATATTCGATGCCGTCCTTGGCCGCATTGAGCAGGGCGTTGCGGTTGGCGGTTTCCCAGGTGGTTACCTGTTCCTGCGCCATGGTGATGGTGTTGTGGAACTTGCCCCTCTGGGTGAGGAACCCCTGCAATTTCCGGTTCAGCTTGGCGCAATCCGGCGCCTTGGTTATGGGCTTGCCGTCAGCCTTTCCGTCGCGCGGCTTCGTGGCTGGAGCAGAGCCATCGCCCTCATTCTTTAGATTCTTGGTCACATAGGTGTTGGCGTTTTTCAGATCGACAACCCTGGGGTCGTTCTCTGGGTTGACCAGAAACTGAATGTCCTTGAGCGGCATGGTGTCCCCGAAGAAGGGGGTGGGCGGTCTTGGCTCGGCGGCGGTGTCGAAGGGTTTCCGGGCATCGGCGGCAAGGGTTTCCGGGTCATCGTCCAGGGTTTTAAAGGCAAGGGAAGCATCCGACAAACTTTTGAAGGCCACGCCCTGGGAACCATCCAATTGCTTGAACGACTGCATCATCTTGTTGTGTTCGGCCTGGAAGGCTGCCTCCTGGGCGCGCTGGTGCGCAGCCGCCTGCTGGGCGGCAAGGGCGGCGGCCTTTTGCTGGGCAACAAGGACTTCCTGTGCATTGTTCGAGCTGGTCGGGGGCGCGAACATGGAGGTCAGCAACCCCTGGAAGATAGTACCCACGACCATGGCGTTGATATCCCCGGATGTAACGCCATGCTTCTTGGTTTTGTGCCCCCCGGCAGGTTTATCGCACACGATCTGTCCGTTCACACAGGTGCACGGGATTCCCTGCAACGCATACGCCTTGGCCGATCCTTCGCAATCAAGCGCCGGCCCTGCCAAAGCCGGCAGGGGCAAGAGCACGCAACAGAAAATCAGAAGATGCTCAAAAAAATGTTTTGCTTGTATGTTCATCGTGCGAGTCCCATCCCGTTTTACTTGTTCACCATGGCTTCCCACTCATAGATCTTGTCCTGCCCGCTGCGAGCGTCCTTGGCGTCGGGGACCAAGAGGAGATACTGCTTCATATACCGGATTGCCGACTTGAACCACTGTATCTGCGCGGAGAGCAGGGCCAGATTGAAATAGGCGGGCGGGTAGGAAACCGGGTCCACCTCGATGGCCTTCTGGTACAGATCAATTGCCTTCGTATACTCCTTTCGTTCATTGAAGGCATTGGCCTGCACGACAAATTTTCTCTGCTCTTCCGATACCGGGGGCTTGATGGCAAGGGCTCGGTACTTGGCGGCGATTGTCTGGAAAAGAGCAAGCTCCTTATTCTGTCTCTCCGTCAGGTTCTCCACACTTTGTTGGATAACATAAAGGTCATCTGCGACTTTTGTTAAGTTCGGCAGACTTCCTGCGATCATGAAACCGGGAAGTGTGATTGCCCAGCTCGGCCCCCACTCATTGACAGCGAAATCCTGCCTGGGCGCTAACAAGGAGATGTCGAAAGCACGGGGAAGGCCCGGTTCAGGGGTAAGCTCCCACCTCACCGTCCCGTTTTCATTAACAATGATGTTGGTAATGTGACGCACAGGTGTAAACGGTCCTGTCGCCGTATATATCTTGCCGGCGCGTGCAGCGTTCAGAATATCATCCACGGCAACGGCACAGGTCATATCCGGCCGAGGAACAGGACGATATGCTACCTTGCCCACCCCTGCACATCCTGTTAATGTAACCATGAGCATAATATAACTACTGAAAACGAGAACAGTTTTGGCCTGATACCTCATAACCGGTTCCTCTTCCGTGCAATTTCTCTGGCAAAAGGCATCATGATGGATATTCACGACGCTTATTGCGTATTGTTTTATCGAGGCTTCCCATTCGTAAATCTCCTCCCTGGCGCTGCGGGCATCCAGCTTCCTCCCTTTCAGCGTTGATTTCCCTATTTCCGAGCTGAAATATCCACCCGAGCGACAGAAAGGGTAAGCGTATTCCCTCTTTCCGTTGCTGGAGAACTATCGGATTTTTCGTTTACCCGTTTCACAACCAGTTGCACCATGCTCCCTGGTTGCCCCCGCAGCTTCATGAGTTTTTCTCCATCTCCCTTGAGAAGAGACAATTCGCTTCCATCGACGGCAACAATTTCGTCTCCTTTCCTCAATCCTGCCTGTTCAGCCGGCGCCCCCGCAATTACCTCTGTAATCATCAGGCCACCCGCTGCGCCGGAAGAGACACCGGCACCAATTCCCCCCGTACCTAATGGCCCGATGAGGGCGAGCGCAAACGGCATGGTGCCGATTGCTGCAACCCCGTCACAACGCACTTTCGGGTCGGCAAACAGGCTGTCATTGCTGTTCATGATCATTTTAAATTTCATCACAGTCGACTTGAGCATAATGCGGCCATTCTCCCACGTTCCTTCGGCCTGGTTTTTTTCGGGGGGCAGGGAGCATGCTCCCGTCGTGTAAGGAGGTATCTCCGGCGACTCAAGCGTTCCCAGCAACTTGCTTCCCCTCGACTCAAGGTGAAAGACAAGGCTTTTATTGTCGTATACGTTGGGAGAAGGAATTGGATTATCATAAATCCAGGCCGCGGTGCTGCCGGAAAATGTAACAGTGGTATTCATTGTAATCGTCAATTTGTTACCTTCAGCAACGATGGAGGCCCTCAATGTGCCGTCGGCTGCCACCCATTCTCCAGCAAAGGCGTTAATCTGCTCTATCTGTTCGAGCCGATATTCCAGTTTAATGATCTCGTCCTTGACCTTCTGAGCGTCATTCGCCTTCGGCGCCAAGGCAACGTATTTGCGATAGCTTTCAATGGCATCCTTCAATTGCCCTATCTTGGCCTGTGCCAACCCCAGATTGTACCAGGCGGGCGCCAAGGTGGGGGCAATCTCGGTGGCTTTCCTGAACTCCTTGACGGCTGCCGCCAACTCGTCATTGCTCTTCGCCATTTCTACGGCAGCCATGCCGCGCACCATGTATGTATGGGCGTCCTCGGGATTGCTCTGGGCCAAGGCTGGTGCAGCCAAGGCTAGGACAAGGGAAATCGTAAGCAGCAAAGAAAAATAAGCTCGATGCATAGGTCTTCTCCCGGAGATATAAAGGGACGTTAGCGCGAGACGCGCGAGTTGTGCGGCTCTATTTCAATTCCCATTCGTAGATCTTGTCTTGAGCAGCGCGGGCATCGTTGGCGTCCGGCACCAAAAGCAGATACTGTTTCATATAAGCAATGGCCGGTTGGAACCGCTGCATCTGGGCACAAAGCAGGGCCAGGTTGAAATAGGCCGGCGGGAAAGAGACCGGATCGACGTCGATGACCTTGCTGTACAGATCAATGGCCCCGGCATACTCTTTTCGTTGATTCAGGGCATTGGCCTGCACGATGTATTTCCGCTGCTCCTCGGAGACCGGCGGTTTGACCTTCATCCCGCGATATTGCGTCGCCTTTGCCTGAAAAAGAGCGAGCCGTTCGTCATGCTTCTTCTGCAATGCCTGCTGGATAACAAAGAGGTCGTCGGCAAACCGTTGCGCATCGGGCAGGCCTTCGAAGACAAAGGACATCAGCCCCGGGAAATGGATTTTATAGGGGCGCACAATCCCTTCCATGTTCTTTTCCACAACATGGCGGCCCCAGGAGGGCCATTCCGTTGTTTTTATAACCACGATGGGTTGGTCCAAGAGATCGGCATAGAAAAAGAGGATACGGGGGTGCACCTCGATCCGGTCATCCAGGGCGCTACTGCCTGAAAAGGCCATGAATAGCAGTTCGTTCTGCGGGTCGTACCAGAAGGTGATCGGGCCGCTTTTGCCCCGGATGAATGCCGTTAACGCCTCCTCATTGGCACTATTGTTAAGGCCGGGTTGCCCATGGTATTTGATGCCGGGGTTTTTGCTGCCGGCCAGCAGCGCGGCCAGATCCTTCTTCGCCGCCTCAGGGCTCACAATTTCGGGCCGGGGCTTGGGGTGATAGGTGTACCCTGCCGGGATAACGTCCTTGGGCTGGCTCCCGCCGGAATCCATGGGAGCGCAGCCCGGCAAAGCGGCTATGATGGAAAAAGACAGAGTGAATGCCAAGAGCGCTTTCAACCGAGACATACTATTTTTTCCTCCCGCTGTTTTCAGATTGATACGAAGAGTGCGGCTGTTCCGTTCAGACAGTATCCTGGCGCATCATTGCTTGGCTTGTAGCGAAGAGACATCGATGCGCTGGATGGCGAGGGTAAAGGGGGCTTGGTTGCCTTTCCGCCAGAGCTCCAGCGTGACGGTGCTCCCAGGCTCGCCGTACAGTCGGACCACGGCTTGGCCCGCGGAGAGGCTTTTCACTGCCACGCCGTCGATGGCCAGGATCTCATCCTCGTCGCGCAATCCCGCCTCAAAGGCCGGGGTTCCCGGCTTCACCCCCACTTTCAAGCGTCCCTGCCAGCCGTATTGGACCATGGAGAAACCGCCATCCCACCATTGCGTGAGTCCCGAGAGGGTCACGTCCAGCCAGCCTTTTCCGAGGGGGCCGTAGAGCGTGTCTTCCGCTGTTTTCTTCCCGACGGCAACGACGCCGCCGCAACTGTCGTCGCCCAGAAGGGACATCTGCGTGGAAGCCTGGTAGCTCGTGCTCTCATGGTGCAGGACGATCTTGCCCTCACGGTCGTTCAGTTCGCCGGCGGCCTCCGAGGTGTCCGGGGGGATCATGCATTTGTCCGCGCGCACACCCCCCCGGCTCCAGGTGCCGGTGAGACGGTTGCCCTGCAGGGTGAGCTGGTATTCCGCCGGGGTGTACCCCGAGACCGGGACATCGCCGACCAGGGAATAGGTGGAGCGGACTTCCTCTTCCGGCACCCGCCGCTGGTCGGTTTTAAGGGTCAGCCGATTGCCGTTGAGGGTCAGGCGGTAAAAAGAGCCGTCCTGCCCCACCCAGAGTCCCACCCGCGCCTGGGCCTTGGCCGCCAGTTCCCTCCGGAATTCGAGTTTGACGATTTCATCGCGCACGGTTTGCGCGTCTTTGGCGTCGGGGGCAAGGGTCAGGTATTGGCGAAAGCTGGCCATGGCCTCGTTATTGCGTCCCAACTGGGTTTGGGCCTTGCCTAGGTTGAACCAGGCAATGGCCATCCGCGGGGCAATCTCGGTGGCCAGGCGGAACTCGTCTTCGGCCAGGGCCAGGTCATCGTTGGATTTGGCCATTTCAATGGCGGCCATGCCGCGAAGCATATGGCGCCGGGCATCTTCCGGCGTGCCGGTGGCGCGGGTTTTTTGCCCCACCGTTGGTTGCGGCGCAGCAGTATGGGCCGGGGCGGTCGGCGTACCCGGATTTTGGGCAATGTTTGTCCTTGTGCTTGGCGTGGTTGCATGCGGGGCAACGGACAGCGGCGCGGGCGGCTGTTCCACCGCGCATCCGGCCAGCAAAAGGGTGGTTATGCTCCACAAGAAGATGGGGTTGCGCATTGTGGTCCTCCGGGTTTGGTCCTTAAAGGCATAGGGGCTGCACCGCGAAGCATTGTGCAAGAGTTTAGCGGGAGCCCCATGCGTTGATTGCAGGTTGTACCTCCCGCTGTTGAGCCAACGGCGCAGCGGGATTATCGTTTCGTCGTTCCGGACTCCTCGTCAAACACCGGGCATTTCCGCTCCGGCGTGTAATTGGTGTAGATCTTGTCGCTGTAATCCTTGTGGCAGGGCAAACATTGTCCCACCCGCAGGATGCGGGCCAGTTCTTTTTTGTTGAAGGGGCGCAGGTCGGGGCGGGCGCTTTTTTGCAAGGGTTTGCCGTTGATGTCCACGTAGCCGTCCAGGGGCGGGGTGGGGCCAGCCTCGGTGGTGATGCCTTGGTCAACCCCGCTGAACCGCCACTCTCCCTTTTCCTTCCAGGCCGTGCCCTCGCCCAAGCCCACGGTCTTGGTGGAGGTGTGGCAGTCCGCGCAGGTGCGGCCCTCTTTTTGGGTGGTGTGGGGGCTGAGGGCCGCCATGGTCAGGGAGTTGAAGGAGCCTGCCGCTTTGCCCTCCTTATCGATCAGGGTCACGAAGTCCTGACAGCCGGGGGTGACGGTGACGATCTTGTCCTTCCAGATGGCGAGCATGGGTTTTTCGTAGCGGAGATAGGAGCGGCCCTCTTCCCACCAGCCCGGGGTTTCCTTGCCGGTCAACTTGTCGAGATGGGTTTCCCGCATGTCCCGCTTGGCGTGGCAGCCGTAGCATTGCGGGATCCAGCTGGAATGGCAGGATTGGCAGCCCATCCGCTTGTGCCCCGGGTAATCGCAGGTCCCGCTCTTGGGCGGGTTGAGGGGGTGCTTCTTCTCGCTGAGCTTGCCGATGAGGAGATATTTCCCCTCCGGGGTCTGTTCGAGGTTGTTGAGCTTCTTGTTCTTGCGGGTGAGGCCGGGTTTGCCCTCCTTGGGGTTCACGTGGCAGAGGGCGCAGGAGATCTCCAGGGCCTTTTCGTAATGGGGGTAATTGGTGCCGTCGCCCATGATCTCGTCGCGGGTGTGGCAGTCGATGCAGGCCATGCCCTTCTGGTGGTGGATGTCCGAGGGCAGATCGAGGTAGAAGCGGTCGCCGGGCAGCTCTTTTTTCGAGGGGCTCCCTTTTTCGTAGGGGGTGCCGTAGCTCTCCCCCTCGTAGACCCCGATAAACGAGGTGCCCACCCTGCCGCTCCGGTTATGGCAGCGGATGCAGTTCTCCATGGGCACCTTTTTGTTGATGAGCGGGTGGGGCTTTTTCTTGAGCTGGCCGAACTTAAAAAAGGTTTCCCAGGGCTTGATTGCCTGCGGGGCCTGGGGCCTGACGTAATGGCAGGCGGAGCAGCCG
This sequence comes from Thiovibrio frasassiensis, assembly GCF_029607905.1. NCBI lineage: Bacteria > Pseudomonadati > Thermodesulfobacteriota > Desulfobulbia > Desulfobulbales > Thiovibrionaceae > Thiovibrio > Thiovibrio frasassiensis. The sequence goes on along the minus strand of NZ_JAPHEH010000001.1, from coordinate 414,919 downwards.
CCGCCCTTCTCGCCGAAGAACCCTTCCAGATCGCCTTTTTCCTTCCAGAGATGGCAGGTAGCGCAGAGCTTGCGGTAATAGTCGATGGCCAGGGAGGTCTTGCCGGTTTTGTTGAGTTTTTCCACGGAAAAATCGCCGTTCTGGTCCGGGGCCTCGCCCCAGTAGTGGAGCAGGGTGGCGAGAATCCCGCGGTTGGTGGCCATCAGCGAGTTTTTCACCTTCTTGACATCCTGGGCGTGGCACCCTTCGACCCCGCAGGTTTTCTCCACTACCCGCAGGTCGCCGGGATTCATGACGATGCCCTTATGCGCCGCTTTCTTCTCGATGGCCAGCGGGTCGCCGAGATGGCAGGCGGAACAGCCCAGGACCTCGCGGCCGTGGGCCGGGTCGAGCTTTTCATCCTTATGGCAGGAGAGGCACATCTCCACCTGGCCGTTGACCAGCTGGTAGAGCTTGTCCGGCCTCTTGGTCAGATTCTCGCGGACCACCAGGGCCAGCACCAGCATCAGCAGAGCGAGGATGGTCCAGCGGGGGGAGATGGGGGGAAGCTTCATGGTTGCGCCCCTTCCCGGTACCCTTCGGCCGTGGGGTAGCGGCGGCCCTGGCCGAAGGCCTTGGTCGTGACCTTGAGGCCTAAGGGAGCCTGTTTGCGTTTGTATTCGTTGATCCGGATCCGGCGGACCACGTCCTCCACCACCGTTTGCGCAAAGCCCATGGCCACGATCTCGGCTATGGAGCGGTGTTCCTCGAGATAGGCGGCCAGGATTGCGTCCAGCACCGGGTAGGGCGGCAGGTCGTCTTCATCCTTCTGCTCGGGGGCGAGCTCGGCGCTGGGCGGCTTGTCGATGGTGCGGACAGGGATGACCTCCCGCTCGGTGTTGAGGAAGCGGCAGAGCGCGTAGACCAGCTGCTTGGGCACATCGGCGATCACCGCCAGGCCGCCGCTCATGTCGCCGTACAGGGTGCAGTAGCCCACGGCGTTTTCGCTCTTGTTGCCGGTGGAGAGCAACAAGCGACGCTGTTTGTTGGCGATGGCCATGAGCAGATTGCCCCGGATGCGGGCCTGGATATTCTGTTCGGTGACATCCACCGCTGCCCCGGCAAAGACGGGGGCCAGGGCGGCGAGATAGGCCTCGAAGAGCCCGGAGATGGGCAGGATGGAAAATTCGATACCCAGGTTTTTGGCCAGTTGTTCGGCATCCTCCAGGCTTTCCGGGGAGGAGTAGGGCGAGGGCAGGGCCAGACCCAGCACGTTTTCCGGTCCCAGGGCGCGGGCGGCGATGGCTGCGGTCAGGGCCGAATCCACCCCGCCGGACAACCCGATGACTGCTTTGCTGAAACCGCATTTTGTCACATAGTCGCGGGTGCCCAGCACCAGGGCCTCGCAGACCTCGCCGGTCTCCTGCTCCGGGTCAACGGGGGTGGAGTGGATTTCCCCCTGCCAGGTCTCGGTGTCCACCACCACCAGATCTTCGCGGAAGCGGGCGGCCCGGGCGATAACCGTGCCGGCTTTGTCCAGGGCGATGCTGTCGCCGTCAAAGATCAGGGAATCCTGGCCGCCCACCTGGTTGACATAGATAAAGGGCAGCTGGTACCGTCGGCAGAGGTTGGTGAAGATCTTCTGCCGGATGCCGCTCTTGCCCAGGGTGAAGGGGGAGGCGGCGAGATTGATCAGGAGATCAACCGGCGTCTCGGCCTGGGCCAGCATACTGTCCACCGGATCAGTGGCATAGAGGGGGCGGGGAAAGAGGCTTTTGTCGTTCCAGATATCCTCGCAGATGGTGACCCCCAGGTGCAATCCCTTGTAGCGGAAGGTTCCGTTGCTATGGCCCGGCTCGAAGTAGCGGGCCTCGTCAAAGACATCGTAGGAGGGGAGCAGCTGTTTGTGGGTGGTGCAGAGGAGCTCGCCGTCGCTGAACAGGACCGCGCTGTTGTGCAGCGGCTTGCCGGCGGGGTCGGGGTTGCGGCTGACCAGGCCGCAGAGCACACCGATTCCGCTGGTTTTTTTCACCAGTTGGGCAAAGGCGTGGTCCTGATCGTTGAGAAAGACCGACCGTTCAAGGAGGTCCTGGGGCGGGTAGCCGCTGATGGCAAGTTCCGGCAAGATGGCCAGCCGGCATCCCGCCGCCTTGGCCTTGTCCAGCCAGGTGGTGATGGCGGCAATATTTGCGGCAAAGTCGCCAATAACCGGGTTGTATTGGATGAGGGCTATTTTCATGGCCGGTATCATAGCATAATCATTATGGAAAGGGGATGGAAAAAGGTCAGGCCCGGCGGGCATCTTGGTGCATCATTTTGCTTGCCAAGCAACAGGGTAACGGGCTAATTTAAGAGCCGTTACGGAGCAGTGTTCGCCGCCCGCAGACAATCCCTGCCGACTGCCGCGTCTTTGGCCGCCGCCTTTTCGCACTCAGGAGCCCCTCTTGAAAAAATACTTTGTGGTCGATACCAATGTCCTCCTGCACAATGCCGATTCCCTCACCGCTTTTGCCGACAATATCGTGGTTCTGCCCATCTCGGTTATCGAGGAGTTGGATAAGTTCAAGAGCCATAACGACGAACTGGGCCGCAATGCCAGATATGTGATCCGCCAGCTCGATGCCTTGCGCCAGAAGGGCAGGCTCGGTGAAGGGGTGGTCATGGACGGCGGCGGCACCCTGCAGATCTATATGGAAAAGGGCCAATGTATCGACACGGGGTTGGACATGCATGTGGCGGACAACCGGATCCTGGCCGTGGCCTTCACCCTGCTCAAGCAAGGAAAAACGGTCATCTTCGTGTCCAAGGACATCAATGCCCGGATCAAGGCCGACGCCCTGGGCATCGAGGTGATGGATTTTGAGAAACAGAAGGTCAATATCGACGAGCTGTACCGGGGGCAGCGGGAGATCCTGGTGCCCGGCTTGGTGATCGACGAATTTTACCAGAAGAAACAGGTCGCAACCGAAGCGCTTGATCTGATGCCCAACGAGTTTGTCCTTTTGCGGGACGAGGAGGATGAAAAGCATACCGCCCTGACCCGCGCCCGGGAGGGGCAGATGTTGGGCCCCCTGCACGAGGAGTACGAAACGGTCTGGAACATCCGCTCGCGCAGCAAGGAGCAGCGCATGGCCTTTGAGCTCCTGATGGACCCGGCCATCCAGTTGGTGACCCTGGTGGGCCAGGCCGGTACCGGCAAAACCCTGCTGGCCCTGGCTGCGGCCCTGGAGTGCGTGCTCAGCCTGAAGCGCTACGATCGGATTCTCGTCTCCCGGCCCATCATCCCCATGGGCAAGGACCTGGGCTACATGCCCGGTGACAAGGATGAGAAGCTGGCCCATTGGATGCAGCCGATCTTCGACAATCTCACCTATCTGATGGCCGACGGCGCCAAGCGCAAGGAGCACGAAACCGACGAATCGGCCAAGCAGAAGGTGGACAAGCTCCTGCAATCCCATGTGGTGGAGCTGGAGGCGTTGACCTATATCCGCGGCCGCTCCATTCCCCGTCAGTTTGTCATCGTGGACGAGGCCCAGAACCTGACGCCCCACGAGGTGAAAACCATCATCAGCCGGGCCGGAGAAGGGACCAAGATGGTGCTCACCGGCGATCCGTACCAGATCGACAACCCCTATCTCGATACCAGCAGCAACGGCCTGGCCTACGCGGTGGAACGGCTGAAGCAGCAGAAGATTCACGGCCACATCACCCTGCTCAAAAGCGAGCGGAGCGTGCTGGCCGGGGTAGCCGCCGATTTTCTCTAATACGGGCTTGTTCTTTTGTCGGCTTTGATTATAGTCTGCCAACGTGCTGTGTATTGGGCACTATGCAACATTTTGAGGAGTACCCGTGGAATTTGAACCGAAATGGATAGCCTGGGAGATCACCAGGCGCTGCAATCTCAAATGTGTGCATTGCCGCTCCTCCTCCGGGCTGGAGGCAAAAGGACACCCTGATTTCACCCTGGCCGAGGCCAAGCGGGTGCTGGACGATATCGCCTCCTACGGCAAGCCGGTGGTGGTGCTTTCCGGTGGTGAACCCCTGCTGCGGGCCGATGTCTTTGAGATCGCCCAGTACGGCACCGACCTGGGGCTGCGCATGTGTCTGGCCACCAACGGCACCCTGGTGACCCAGGAGATCTGTGGCAAGATCAAAGCGGCCGGAATCCGCATGGTTTCCCTGAGCCTGGACGGGGCGAGCGCTGCAGTGCATGATAATTTCCGCAACCAGCCCGGCGCCTTTGCCGGCACGATCAACGCGGCCAAGCTCTTTAAGGAGAACGGCATCTCCTTTTTGATCAACTCCTCCTTCACCAAGCGCAACCAGGAGGAGATCCCCAAGATCTACCATCTCGCCAAGGAGCTCGGGGCCACGGCCTGGTACATGTTCATGATCGTACCCACCGGTCGCGGCGAGGATATCATGGACGAATTGATCGCCCCGGAGGATTACGAGAAGCTCCTGGTCTGGCATTACGAGATGGAAAAGGGAGAAAAGGATATCCTGGTCCGCCCCACCTGCGCCCCGAACTACTACCGGGTCGTGCTCCAGCAGGCCAAGGCGCAGGGCGACGATTTCGAGCGGCGGACCCTGCAGTTTTCCACCGGCGGCGCCAAGGGGTGTCTGGCCGGGCAGTTGATCTCCCTGATCGATGTGGACGGCAACGTCCTGCCGTGCAGCTATTTCCCCCTGGCCGCAGGCAACATCCGGGAGAAATCCTTCAAGGAGATCTGGGAGCATTCGGAGCTGTTCCACGATCTGCGCAATTTCAAGGCCTACAAGGGCCGCTGCGGTTCCTGCGAGTATGTCAACGTCTGCGGGGGGTGCCGGGCCAGGGCCTATGCCGTGAGCGGCGACTACATGGCGGAGGAGCCCTACTGCACCTACGTCCCGAAAAAAATGAAAAATGAAAAGTTAAGAGTGAAAAGTTAAGAGTGAAGGGGCGCCATGAGCGCCTGAGTGGGTGTTTCTTCCTTGTAGCGGGGGGCATTTTTCATTCTACATTTTTCATTCTGCATTCCTAACTGGAGGAAACATGAACGAGACGTTTTTGAAGGCCTGTCGCGGGGAAAAGACCGAGTACACTCCTGTATGGCTCATGCGTCAGGCGGGCCGTTATCTGCCCGAGTACCACACGGTCCGCAGCAAGTATACCTTTCTGGAGTTGTGCAAGACCCCGGAGGCCGCGGCGGAGGTGACCATCCAGCCTGTGGATATCCTGGGGGTCGATGCGGCCATCCTTTTCTCCGACATCCTGGTGCCGCTCGAGAAGATGGGGGCTCCCCTGGAGTTCCATGAGAAGCGGGGGCCGGTGTTTCTTGAGCCGATCCGGGACCGGGCCGGGCTGGAGAAGCTGCACGTGCCCGACCCGGAGGCGGAGCTGGGCTACGTCATGGAGACCATCCGCATCCTGCGCCGGGAGCTGGCCGGGCGGGTGCCGCTCATCGGTTTTTCCGGGGCGCCTTTCACCCTGGCAACCTATCTCATTGAGGGCGGCTCTTCCAAGAATTATTTTCTCACCAAGAAGATGATGTACACCGATCCCGTGCTCTATGCGGAGCTCTTGAACAAGATCACCGACTGCACCATCGAGTATCTCAAGGCCCAGGCCGCGGCCGGAGCCCAGGCTTTGCAGATCTTCGATTCCTGGGCTGGGGTGCTGGCGCCCCGCGATTTTGCCGAGTTTGCTATCCCGTACGTGAAACGGATCATTGCGGCCCTGAAAGCGGCTGAGGTGACGGTGCCCATTATCTACTTCGCCAACAACGGCGCGACCTTGCTCTCTCAGTCTCTGGAGAGCGGCGCCGACGTGCTGGGCCTTGACTGGCGGCTGCCGCTGGACGAGGCGGTGAAGGTGGTGGGGCAGAGGGTCTCGCTCCAGGGCAACATGGATCCCATCGCCCTGCTGCTGCCGCCGGCCAAGATGGAGCGACTGATCCAGGATATCCTCGATCAGGCCAAGGGCGCCCGGGGCCATATCTTCAACCTCGGTCACGGCATCGTCCCGGAGATTCCGCCGGAGCAGGCGAAATTTTTCGTTGAAGCGGTGCATCGGTTGAGCAAAAAAGGCTGAGCAAATGATTCCCTCCATTGCCCAATGTTTCGCGCTGATGGAGCAGTATGCGATGCTGCCCAATATCCGGGCCCACTCCCTGATGGTCGGGCGGGTGGCGGCACGCATCGGCCAGGGGTTGGCCCGCTCCGGGCACACCCTGTCCCTGGAGCTCATCGTCAGCTCCGCTCTGCTGCATGATATTGCCAAGACCGCCACCCTGGAGACGGAGTTGCGCCATGATGAGTTGGGCAGGGAGATCTGCCTCAAGCATAGCTTGGATGAGCTGGCAGAAATCGTGGCCGAGCATGTCATCCTGAAGGGGGGGATGCCGGAGCGCTGTTCGGAAAAAGAGGTCGTCTATTACGCGGACAAGCGGGTACTCCACGATCAGGTGGTGGGGCTTGAGGCCCGGCTTGACTATATCCTCCACCGTTACGGCAACGGGGACGAGATGCTCCATACCAGAATCCGGCAAAACTTTGCCCAGGCCCATGCCATTGAAGAGCGGCTGTTCGCGGAGCTTGATTTTCCCCCGGAGGAGCTGGGGACGCAATTAGACCGGGATCTCTTTCGCTTGGAGGGGTTCGGTGCATGAACAAACCCATCGGCGTCATCCTCCTCAATCTCGGCGGGCCGGAAACCCTGGCCGATGTCGAGCCGTTTCTGCGCAATCTCTTCTCCGACCGCACCATCATCCGCCTTTCCCCCTTTCCTTTTTTGCAGAAATTCATTGCCCGCAGGATCGCGGCCAGTAGGGCGCCGAAGAGTTGCGAGGCCTACCGCTTGATCGGCGGCGGCTCGCCCTTGGCCCGGATCACCGGGGAGCAGGGCAGGGCTTTGGAGGCAGTGCTGGGTGCGGAAGGTAATTTTACGGTGCGCATGGCCATGCGCTACTGGCAGCCCGACGCGGAGAAGGCCTTAGCGGAATTTGCTCGGGCCGGGGTGCGCCGGATTGTCGCCCTGACCCTCTACCCCCATTATTCCCGGGCCACCACCGGCTCGTCCCTCGATGCGCTCCGGGAGGCGATTGCTGCCGCAGGGCATGATTTCGAGTTGGCGGAGATTCGGGAATGGCCGGAGCAGCGGGACTATGTCGGGTGCCTGGCGCAGAGCATTAAAGAGGGGCTGGCACGGTTTGCCGGGGCACCGGCGCAGCTGGTCTACAGCGCGCACAGCCTGCCGGTTTCCTTTATTCGGGAGGGCGATCCTTACCTGGAGCAGATCAAGCGGACCATTCAGGCGGTGGAAACAATCAGCGGGGTGGGCGGGGAATTGTGTTTTCAGAGCCGCAGCGGGCCGGTGGAGTGGCTTGCCCCTTCGACCCCGGAGATGCTGGCGCGCTTGGCCAAGGCAGGGGGAAAGAATGTCCTGATGGTCCCGATCAGCTTTGTTTCCGACCACGTGGAAACCCTGTATGAGATCGACATCCAGTATCGGGAGCTGGCTGCCTCGTTGGGGCTGCGGCTGGAACGGACCGATTCCCTGAACATCAATCCCGCATTCATCCGCGGGCTGGGGGTGTTGGTTGCTGATTGCTGTCGGCAACAGGGCTGGCTCTAAAATGAGAAGATGGCTCGGGGACCCCGGCGCTCAGCTGGACCCCATATAGCGGCGCATCCGAATATTCATCAAAAGCCCAAGCCCTGCCAGGTTGGTGAGCAGCGAAGAACCGCCGTAGCTGATCAGGGGCAGGGGCACCCCGACAACGGGCAAGAGGCCCATGACCATGGCCAGGTTGATGAAGGCCTGCCAGAAGATAAGCGAAACCACCCCAAAGGCAAGCAGCACTCCGAATTTATCCCTGGCCGAGATGGCGATGTTCAGCCCCCAGAGGATCATGAAAAAATAGCAGACCACCAGAACCACAGAGCCCATAAACCCCCACTCCTCGGCCCAGACCGAAAAGGCGAAGTCGGTGTGCCGTTCCGGGAGAAAATCGAGCTGGCCCTGGGTACCCTTCATAAATCCCTTGCCGAAGATCAAGCCGCTGCCCACCGCAATTTTTGACTGGATGATGTGATAGCCCGTGCCCAGGGGGTCGTTTTCCGGATTGAGAAAGGTGGTAACCCGCTGGCGCTGGTAGGGTTTCAGGAAGAACTTCCAGGCAATGGGGATGGCGGAAAGCCCCCCGCATAAGAGAGTGGCCAGGGTGGTCCAGCGGAGTTTGACAAAGAGGGTCATGGAGATAAAGACAAACCCCAGCAACAGGCCGGTGCCGAGGTCGGGCTGTTTGGCAATGAGCAGGAAGGGCAGGCCGGTCAGCAGGGCAGGCACTGCCAGGTCGAGCAGGGTGAAGCCCTTGCCTGTTTCTTTGCGGTAATAGTAGCTTGCCAGGGTAATGACCAGGATGAGCTTGGCCGGTTCCGACGGCTGCAATCGGAAAAATCCGAGATTGATCCAGCGCTGGGCGCCGCCAATGGTTTTACCGAAAACCAGGGCGAAGACCAGGAGGAGAATCATCGCCACATACAAGGGGTAATTCAGGGTGAGCAACACCCGGTAGTCGATACTGACGATGAGGAGGAGGATGGCCGCGCTGAAAAGGTAGTAGGTGAGTTCCTTCAGATAGAGCGGGGTGCCCACATTGGTGTAGAGATGGGTTGAACTGTAAAGGTTGGCCAGGCCGATGAAGGCGACAACAAGTACGGCTCCAATCAGGACCCAGTCGATATTCAGAAACAGGCGGCGGTCAAAGCGTAACATTATTCTTCCTTTTCATCCTTGGTAAGGGATGGTGGTGTCTCGACTGCGTCCCCCGGTGTGCCGTTTTTGAGCTCGAAATAGCGCTTGTAGACCGCCCTGGCGATAGGGCCAGCCGCGGAACCGCCGTGCTGGCCATGCTCAACCAGGACGGTCACGGCAATCTCCGGTTTTTCCGCGGGGGCGAAGGAGGTGAACCAGGCATGGTCCCGGTATTTGTAGGGGATGGCTTTCTCGCTCATGCCTTCAACCTGGGCGAGACGGACCACCTGGGCGGTGCCGGTCTTGCCGCCGATGAGGACATCGGGGAGCTTCACCGCCTTGGCGGTGCCGCCCGGTGAATTGACCACCCCGACCAAGGCTTCCTTGATGAGCGCCAGCGAGTGTGCGGAACCGAGAATCTTGCCTTCGCTGATCGGGGTAAAGGTTTTCAGGGTTCTTCCGTCAGGCGCGGTGATGCTCTGGACCAGCTGGGGTCGGTAGAGGGTGCCGCCGTTTACCACCGCCGCCGTCATGCGGCAGAGCTGCAGGGGGGTGGTCAGCACATAGCCCTGGCCGATGGCGACGGAGAGGGTTTCCCCGTCCTGCCATTTTTCCTTGTAGCGTTGTTGTTTCCACTCCATGGAAGGAATGATCCCGCCTTTTTCATGTTCGAGTTCTATCCCGGTCTTCTTGCCAAGTCCCAGGCTGGTGGCGTACTTGGCGATTTTGTCCACCCCCAGCCGCATGCCCACCGAATAAAAATAGACGTCGCATGATTCGATCAGGGCCCGCTGGAAATCCACCGTCCCGTGGCCGCCTTTCTTCCAGCAGCCGTAGCGCCGGTTGCCGAAATTCAGGGAGCCGCCGCAGAAATAGGTGGCGTCCGGGGTGATGATCCCCTCGGAGATGGCTGCCAGGGCGGTAACGATCTTAAAGACGGAACCTGGCGGATATTGTCCCTGAATGGTTTTGTCGAGCAACGGGTTGAGCGGGTCATCGAGCAGCCTGTTCCAGGCGGTTTGCGAGATGCCGCCGACAAATTCCTGGAGATGGAGCGGCGGGGAGCTGCACATGGCGAGCAGGTTGCCGGTGTTCACATCCATGACCACCACGGCGCCGGCCCTGCCGTCCATCGCTTCTTCCGCGACCCGCTGCAGCTCGATATCGAGGGTCAGGTGCAGGTCGTTGCCTGGGAAAGGTTCCTGCAGCTGCATCTGGCGCTGTTCAAAGCCATGGACGTCAACTTCCAGATAGTTGCGGCCTTTTTCGCCCTTGAGATACTTTTCAAAGATCTTTTCCACTCCCTGTTTGCCGACCTGATCGCCGCTTTGGTAACTGGCGTAGCGTTTTTCCGTCAGTTCGCGCGGGCTGATCTCGGCAAGATAGCCAACCAGATGGGAGGCAAAATCACCGTAGAGGTAGTCCCGGGAGGGAATAACCTCGATGCGGACCCCGGGCAGGGATAGGTGTTTGTTCTCGATGGCGGCCAGGGTTTCCCAGTCGATATCTTCCTTTAGCCTGGTGGGCATGTAGCGGGGATTTTCCGTGGCGGCCCGGATTCTGTCCAGGAGTACGGAGATATCTTCGTGGAGGATCCTGGCGAGATCTTTAATGACCTCATCGGGGTTCGGTGCGTCTTCCCGGCTCCAGACCACATTGAAGCGAGGGCGGTTGGTGATGATCGGCTGACCGGTGCGGTCCAGGATATTGCCGCGCGGAGCGGCAATATCCTGGATGCGGATGCGGTTCATCTCGGAAAGTTTTGCGTATTCATCGCCCCGATAGATCTGAAGATACCAGAGTCTGGTGATCAGGAGGGCGGCGGAGAGTATGATCAGGACCATGGCAATATCGATCCGCTTTTTGAGCATCTTGAGCTCGGCGGGATCGATCTTGTTTATTTTGGCAAGGGGACGTGGCGGCATGTTTTTAAAGGAGATCCTTGCTACATCCGGTAGCGGTTGCCTGTTTTGGAGCGGCGAAAGGGATTGTTCGCGTTCTTGCTGTCAAAAGCTGTGGTGAGCCAAAGGAAAAAATTGAAAAAAGGGATACAGATTACCGAGAGGATCAGGACTTGGAGGATTTCATTGCCCCAGGCCCAGTACAGTCTGCTCTCCGGCGACAGGATTGAGGTGAAAACAAAGATGCTGCTGGCGGTAAACAGGTAGCTCAGGGCAACGAGCGGGATTTGGTGAATCGACTCATTGATGGCCAGGTGCCTGGAAATGAGTTGGAGAATAAAGAAGAGAATAAGGTAGATCACGGGGTGCAGGCCAAGAAAGACCCCGGAGAAGATATCCATAATCAGGCCGAACAGCAAGGCCAGCATCGCCCCTTTATAGAGATCGAGGTAGGTGCCAAGAAAAACAATAAACAAAAACAAAAGGTTAGGTCGGCCAAACCACTCGGGTAGGGCATGAAGCAGGGTGGTCTGCAGGATGAGAAGGATAGTTCCTGAGAGAAAAAGAAAACTTAGAACCATTGGGATAGGATCTGGGTTGAGATTGTCGGCGGCAAGGGTTGGCGCACCGCCTGGGGCATGGCCGAATCTTCAGGGGAAAGGGCGGTGCCCTGAAGGGAGGAGGGATTTTTCTGGTAAATGTGCGCCATTATTTTGCCAGCGGATCCTTTTTCATGACAATGATCAAATACTCAAGTTGCGAGAAATCCGCCGCAGGTTCGATCTCGATTTCCTGGAACATGCCCCGCCCTGCTTTTTCTGCTTTGGCGACCGTGCCGATCGGCACCCCTTTTGGGAAAACCCCTCCGATCCCGGAGGTGACAATCCTGTCGCCTTTGCTCACCTCGGCGTTTTTGAGCACATATTCCATGTGGAATCCGGCGCCGCCACCTTTGACAATCCCCTGCACCCTGGTTTCCTGGACCAGTCCGTCAAGGGCGCTGTTCGGGTCGGTTGCCAGAAGAATCTTGGCAAAATGGGGCGAGGTGTTGGTGACCTGACCGACCACGCCTTCCACCGTTACGGCGGGCATGCCTGCCTGGACTCCATCGCTGCTGCCCCGGTCAATGATGATGGTTTTGAACCACTGGGAAGGGTCCACCCCGATGATTTCCGCGGTAAGGGTGGGTGCCGGGAGGGTTTCCTTCATCTCAAGCAGTTTTGCCAGCCGGACATTGGTTGCCACGGCTTCCCGGTATTCATTGTTGACCGCTTTGTGTTTTTGCAGCTCTTCCCGCAGCCGGGCGTTTTCTTCCCGGACGTTGATCAGGGCGGTATAGTTCTGCCAGCCATTTTTGAAGCTGCCGGTCATCCGGGTCATGGCATACTGCGCCGTGCCGATGACCTCAAGGGCTAATTTGTGGGGAGCATTAAATTCCTGGCGTCCCACCGTGGAGACAATCAGGATAATGAACAGGGCGAGGAGAAGGCCGAAAAAAAGAAAGAGTCTGATCTGCCTGGCGCGTTTGTTTTTTTTCCTCATCACAGACTCTGAAAATAGTTGTATGTCGCCATGTTTCTCTGAAAGGTAAAGAGAGGAAAGGTGCGCCTGGGGATTTTGTTGCCTATAATGAGCACTCTGTCAGCCTGACCGCGCTGCCTTAGGTGGTCATGACCTCTTTGAGGATATCGATATTTTCCAGGGCCTTGCCCGAGCCAAGCACCACCGAGGAGAGAGGGTCTTCCGCGATGATGATGGGCAGGCCGGTTTCCTCGCTGAGCCGCTTGTCGAGATTACGGAGCAAAGCGCCGCCGCCGGTGAGCACGATGCCCTGGTCGACGATGTCCGCGGAAAGTTCCGGCGGGGTAAGCTCAAGGGCCATCTTGACTGCCTCGATGATGGCGTCCACCTGTTCGGTGATCGCGGTGCGGATTTCTTCCGAGGTGATGGTCAGGGTTTTCGGTACGCCGGAAACAAGGTCGCGGCCTTTGACCTCCATGGTGTCATAGGGAGGTTCGGGCATGACGTCGCCAATCGTTGTTTTGATGACTTCGGCAGTGTGCTCGCCGATGGCCAGGTTATGTTTGCGTTTGATGTAATGGAGAATGGCGTCATCCATTTTGTCGCCGGCCACCCGCAGGGAGCTGGCATAGACGATGCCTGCCAGGGAAATCACCGCAACCTCGGTGGTGCCGCCGCCGATATCGACAACCATGTTGGCGGTGGGCTCGGTGATGGGCAATCCTGCGCCGATGGCAGCGGCCATCGGTTCTTCAATAAGATAGACCTCGCGGGCCCCTGCCGATTCGGCGGATTCTTTGACCGCTCTCTTTTCAACCTGGGTGATCCCGGAGGGAACGCTGATGATGATGCGGGGATGCACCAGGGTGCGGCGATTGTGCACCTTATTTATGAAGTAGCGCAGCATTGCCTCGGTAACTTCAAAATCGGCGATGACGCCGTCCTTGATCGGGCGCACCGCAATGATATTGCCCGGGGTGCGGCCCAGCATCATTTTCGCCTCTTTACCCACGGCCAGAACCTTGTTGGTGCGCGCATCCTTGCGAATGGCAACCACCGAGGGTTCCCGGAGAACAATACCTTTGCCTTTTACGAAAACCAGGGTGTTAGCAGTTCCCAAGTCAATGGCCAGATCGTTGGAGAGCCATCCGAACAGCGAGTCAAAGGGTGAGAACATAATGCGGTTACCTCTACGTTTTATTTAGAATGCCTTTAATTTACAGAGAGTTATGAGTATAGATAAAAATCTTTCAGACTGTAACAGACTCGTTATGCCTTGGCAAGAAAAATGGCAGCTCTTTTCGTGGAGAAAACGCTTGACATGCCATGCTGCGGGATGGTATTTGAAGCAGCGTGTCAGGCGGATAGTCGTTGCCCGGCACTTCCTAGGACAATGTGGGGCTGTAGCTCAGCTGGGAGAGCGCTTGCATGGCATGCAAGAGGTCCGCGGTTCGATCCCGCGTAGCTCCACCATTCTTTATCTAAAAGCACCTTTGGGGAGGGCTTAACCGGTTTTTCTCAACAGGTCAGCCTCTGCCAACTTTAAGAATTGGCCTTCTTCGTGTCTGGCAGAGGTTTTTTTCTTGTTTTCTCCTAGTGTTTCTTTCTCGAGAATTCCATGAGTCATTCAGTTAAAACGCCAGAGCCTGCCCTGAAACCGGTTTCCGAGGATGCCATTCTCAAGGTCTCCAAAGAGATCGTGATAAAGTTCATCGAGGTGGGTCGGCTTGCCCCGTCCAATTTTGACGAAATGTTCCGCGCCATTTATCAGTCGGTGCGGGATACCGTCAGGTCCTGACCGTGCCGGAATCCGCGGCGGTCCTTGAGCCGGCTTTGAACCGTTTTCCTGAAACGATCAGGCACATCCATCTCATGGGCATCTGCGGCACCGGGGTGGGGGCCTTGGCCGGTATGCTGAAAAGCGCGGGCTACACCGTGACCGGTTCGGATCAGCAGGTCTATCCCCCCATGAGTGATTTTCTGGCCGGGCAGAATATTGCCGTGCAGTCCGGCTATTCTCCCGACAATCTTGAGCCGCGCCCCGATCTGGTGGTGGTCGGCAATGTCATCCGGAGGGAAAATCCGGAAGCCTTGGCCCTGGCCGAGCGCGCCATCCCCTATGTTTCTTTTCCCCAAGCCCTGAGCCATTTTTTTATCCGCGACAAGACCTCTCTGGTCGTGACCGGAACCCATGGCAAGACCACGACTTCTTCTCTCCTGGCCAGCCTGCTGCGTGAGATCGGGGCGGAACCGAGTTTTATGATCGGTGGCCTGGTGCAGGCCTTTGGCCGGAATTTCAATGTGGTGGAAGGAAAATATTTTGTCGCCGAAGGCGATGAGTACGACACGGCCTTTTTTGACAAGGGCCCGAAATTTTTGCATTATCGGCCCCATATTGCCATTCTGACCAGTATCGAGTTTGACCACGCTGATATCTATGCCGACCTTGCCGCGATCAAGGTTTCCTTTGCCAAGCTTGTCGCCAGCATGCCCCCTGATGGGTTTCTGGTGGCATGCTGGGACGACCCGGTTGTCCGCGAGGTTTGTCTGGGGGCCAAGTGTACGGTGGTCGGCTATGGCTGCACCGAGGGTTGCGAGTGGCAGGTGACAGACCTGGATGTCCGTCCTTCTGCGACCTCGTTTCAGGTGCGCAAAAATGGCGCCTCCTTCGGTGCGTTCGAAAATGTGCTGCCCGGTCAGCATAATGCCTTAAATGCTCTGGCCGTTATCGCGGTTCTCGATATCCTGGGTTTTGCCCGGGAGGATGTCGCCCAAGGGTTACGAAAATTTCAAGGGGTCCGGCGGCGCCAGGAGGTTCGCGGCGTGGCGCGCGGGGTGACGGTGATCGACGATTTTGCCCATCATCCGACCGCGGTCCGGGAAACCTTGGGCGCTTTGGGCGCTGCCTATGCTGGGCGCCGGTTGGTGGCTGTTTTTGAGCCCCGCACCAACTCCAGCCGGCGGAAGGTGTTTCAGGAGGCCTACGCCTCTGCCTTTGATGCCGCGGCAGAGGTCCTGGTGCGCGAGCCTGCCCCCCTTGTCAATATTCCGGAGGGGGAACGGTTTTCCTCCCTTCAGTTGGTTGACGATTTGGCGAGCCGCGGCCTTGCTGCCGGCTATTTTTCCACCACCGAAGCACTTCTTTCCCATCTTGATTCCACCCTTCGCGAGGGCGATGTGGTGGCCATCATGTCCAATGGCGGGTTTGATAATATCCATCAGCGGCTTCTCGAGTTGCTGGCTCGGACTGTTGTCACCGCGCAATAAAAAAACAAAAAAAATGCCCTGGCTAGGTATTTGTCGCCACGGTATTTGTACCTTGGCTAACAGTTTGAATTTGTGCTGATTTCCAAGTCTCTGCCCATGCTGGCCCAGACGAAATTTCTGCGCGACACTCTCCTTTTAACCTCTTGAAACAATGTGGAAAACGTGGTTTTTTTGCCCTGTTTTCATGCGCAATGCTTTTTCTGAATACTCATTCAGTATTTGCTTGACATCGATTTTTGATAGGGCTATTTAGGTCGGAAGCTATTCGCATAATGCGCTTCAACCAAAGGAGCTTACAGTCGTGGAACAGCAGGCAACTCTTGATATTCTTTATGTGGCGGCCTTTTTTCTGGGTGGCCTGGGTTTTGCGGTGGGTCCGTTCATTATCGCCCTCCTTCTTGCCCCCAGAACCACCAGAAACACCCAGGGAAAAACAAAGCAACTCATCGAATGCGGCATGGAGCCCATTGGCGACGCCTGGATCCGTTTTGGCATTGTCTATTATCTCTATGCCCTGATGTTTGTGGCCTTTGCCGTGGACATCCTCTTTTTGTTTCCGGTGGCGCTTGTCTATAACAGGGCAGGGCAGGCGGGGTTCAATATCGGCGACCTCCGGGCCTTTGTCGAGATTCTGATCTTTGTCGGCATCCTGTCCTTGATAATCATCTATGCTTGGAAAAAGGGAGTGTTCAAGTGGGAACGCAAAATATACAACCCGCGATAGTTCAGTTTGCCCAGCTAGACAAACTGCTTGCCTTGGGAAGGGCCAATTCTCTCTGGCCCATGACCTTCGGCCTTGCCTGTTGCGCCATTGAGATGATGGCCACCGGCGCCTCCCGCTTTGATTTGGCCCGGTTCGGCGCCGAGGTGTTCCGTCCCTCCCCCCGCCAGTGTGACGTGATGATCGTTGCCGGCACCATCAGCAAGAAGATGGCCCCGGCGGTGGAAACCCTGTACGACCAGATGCCGGAACCGAAGTGGGTTATCGCCATGGGCAATTGTGCCATTTCCGGCGGCCCTTTTGTTTTTGAAGGCCAGTACGGCATTGTCGAGGGCGCGGACAAATTGTTTCCGGTGGATGTGTTTATCCCCGGATGTCCCCCGCGGCCTGAAGCGTTGATCGAAGGGATTCTCGAGCTTGAGGAAAAAGTGACGGGCTCCCGCAGATGGCCAAGAGTGGAGGTGGGTTGAACATGAATCGTGCCGCGATCAAACAGAAACTTGTCGTCATCGGCGCTGAGGCGGTCAGCGAAAGCGATTACGCCGGTAAAGGCTTTGCCCTGGATGTGCAAGTGCTTCCGGAGCAGCTAATCGCCGCAGTCTCGGTCCTGGACGCAGAAGGATTTTTCATCGAGGCCGTCACCGGCGTAGATTGGTTGGGTGAACAGGCTGCCCTGCGCAAAGAGGCGGAGGCAAAAGCTGCGGCCGAGGCCAAGGTCAAGGCAGAGGCCGCAGCGGCGGCGGGAGAAGAGCCGCCTGTTGCCGAGCCTGTTGAGCAGGGCGAGCTTCCCGAGGACGTCTTGGAGGCGGTGTACGATTTCAATCATTACGATGCGCTGTGCCGGGTTACCATTCGCACCAGAATGGTACGGAGCGCGCCGGAGGTTCCCTCCATTTCGCAGATTTATCCCGGGGCCAATTGGCACGAGCGGGAAACCCATGATTTCTTCGGGATCAATTTTGTCGGCCACCCCTATCTCGTCCCGTTGCTGCTGCCGGAAGATGCTGATTATCATCCCCTGCTGAAGGATTTTCGCCCATGAGCGCCTTTGCCAAAAGTGAAGCCAATGAAACATTTGTCTTAAACCTTGGCCCGCAACATCCTGCCACCCATGGTGTTCTGCGCGTCAAGCTGACCATGGACGGGGAGTACATCGTCGAGGCGGAACCGGTGCTGGGCTACATTCACCGGATGCACGAGAAGATGGGGGAGAACCGGACCTGGGCCCAGTTTCTGCCCAACACCGGGCGGATGGACTATCTGCATGCCCTGGCTTACAACCATGGCTATGTCTCCGTGGTGGAGCGGGCTGCGGGTATTGCGGTGCCGGAGCGGGCTGAATACCTGCGGGTGATCACCGCCGAGTTGAACAGGGTTTCCAGTCATCTCCTTTGGTTCGGCGCCTTTATTCTGGATTTGGGCGGATTTTCCCCGCTGCTTTATGCCTTTGATGATAGAGAGCATATCCTTGACCTGTTGGAATCGGTGACCGGTTCACGCCTCACCTATTGTTATTTCCGTTTCGGCGGGGTGTACAACGACATCGATGAGAATTTTGTCGCCGGGACCCGCGCCTTTATCAAGCGGCTGCGGGATCGGATGCCCATGTACCATAATCTGGTCACCAAGAACATCATCCTGATGACACGACTCAAGGAGATCGGCCCGATTTCCGCTGAGATGTGTCGGAAGTACGGGGCAACCGGCCCGGTGTGCCGCGGTTCCGGGATCAACTTTGATGTGCGCAAGCATGAGCCGTATTCCGTGTATCCGGAGTTTGACTTTGAGGTGCCGGTATACGAGCAATGCGATTCCATGGCCCGTTATATGGTGCGGATGGACGAGATCGAGCAGAGTCTGCGCATTGTTGAACAGGCCCTTGATAAACTGCCGGATGGCCCGGTCATGGCGGAAAAGGTTCCCAAGATCATCAAGCCTCCTAAGGGCGATTATTACCATGCCGTGGAAACAGCGCGCGGTTCGTTTGGTGTCCGGGTGGTCAGCGACGGGAGCAACACTCCGTACCGCCTGAAGCTCCGTGCCCCGACCTTTTCCAATTTGAGTCTTTTTGGCGAGGCCTGTCAGGGCATGTTGTTGCCTGACGCCCTCGCCCTGATGGGAAGCCTGGATTTGGTCATCCCCGAGATAGACAGGTAAGGAGCTTCGTTATGTATGTGGATCCTGAAATAATAAGGCTGCTGGCATTCCTGATCGGCGTGATCGCCTTCGCCGCCCTGAACGCCGCTTATCTGGTCTGGCTGGAACGGAAGGAAGCCGCGCATATCCAGCGGCGGATCGGGCCCAAAGAAGTTGGGCCCTTCGGCTTGCTCCAGCCTCTGGTCGACGGCATAAAGCTGATGACCAAGCAGCTCATTGTGCCGGCCGGGGTTGATCCCGTTCTCTTTAAGATCGCCCCGATTCTGGTCATGGTCCCCGCGATCATGAGTTTTGTCACCATACCCTTCAGCGAAACGCTGGTGGCAAGGAATCTGGACATCGGCCTCCTCGCCATCTTTGCCTTTGCCTCGGTGAACGTCCTCGGGCTTCTTCTCGGTGCCTGGGGGTCGCGCAACAAATATGCGGTTATCTCCGCGGCCCGCGTCGTTTCCCAGAACGTGGCCTACGAGATTCCCATGCTGGTCACGGTGGTGACCCTGGTGATGATCAGCGGCACCATGAACCTCAGCAAGATTGTTGCCTTGCAGCAGGGCGGTTTCTGGCATTGGAACATCCTCAATCTTTCGGCCAGCCCGCTGATGCCGGTGGCCTTCCTGATCTTCTTCGTTTGTATGCTGGCGGAGACCAACCGGGCTCCCTTCGACATGGCCGAGGCGGAGAGCGAACTCGTTGCCGGTGCGTTTACCGAGTATTCCGGCATGGGCTTCGGTGTCTTTTTCATGGGCGAGTATGCCAATATCGTCATCGGCGCCAGTATGGCCACCATCCTTTTCCTGGGGGGATGGGATTGTCCCTTTGGGCTTTTTCCCGGGGTACACTGGTTCCTGATCAAGATGTATTTTCTGATTTTTACCGTTATCTGGATTCGTTGGACCTATCCCAGGACAACCTTTTACGGGTTGCTCAATCTTTCCTGGAAGATTTTGATCCCGATCTCCTTTGTTAACCTGATTCTTACCAGTGCCATGTTGAAGGTGTTTTAACCATGATCGACTATCTGAGAGAGATTATCAGCGGGACCTGGAGCCTGTTTGTCGGCCTGGGCATTACCATTCGGTATTTTTTCCAGCCGGTGGTGACGGTCCAGTATCCTTACGAAACCTTGCCCATGACCCCGCGGTTTAGGGGCCATATAGAACTGGTGAAGGACGAGGAAACCGGCGAGACTAAGTGCATCGTCTGCGGCATGTGCCAGAAAGCGTGCCCTTCGAACTGCATCACCGTGAATGGCGAAAAGCGGGAAGGGGTGAAGGGGAAGGTGCTCACCGAGTATACGCTTGATTTTACCAAATGCAGCCTGTGCGGGCTCTGTGTGGAAAGCTGTACGCCCAAGGCAATCACCTTTTCCAAAGACTACAACCTCGCAGGCGTCAGAAAGGAAGCGTACATCTTTGATCTCAAAAAACGTTTGGAGGCAAAGAACTGATGATCTCCTTGTTCTCGGTTGAAGGCCTGTCCGGCCTTTTATTTCTCGCTTTTATTGGTGTCACTCTGGCCGGAGCTTTGATTGCCACCTCCGCCCGCAGCCTGATCCGCAGCGTGGCAGGCTTGGCCCTCTGTTTTCTCGGGGTGGCCGGTCTCTACTACTATCTGAACAGCCCCTTTGTAGCCCTGATGCAGATTCTCATCTATGTGGGTGCCATCTGCGTCACCATCATCTTTGCCGTGATGCTGGCCGAGTCTTCCGAACTCAAGCAGGTCACCAGTCGTAATGGGCTGGTCGGCCCCCTGGCTTTTTTGACCAGCGGCATTTTGGTCTTTGGCCTGGCGGCGTTGGCCTTAAAAACAGAATGGATTCCGGCACCTTGTCTGGTAAATCGCGGCACGGTTGAGGATCTTGGCCAGTCGCTGCTCACCACCTACAGCATGAGTTTTGAATTGATTTCCGTGGTCTTGCTGGTGGCGGTGGTTGGCTCGCTGGTGCTGGCCCGGACCGGGAGGGATAAATAATGAATATCTTAGTGTTGAGCAACAGCCTGCACACCTACTTGGTGATCGGAGCCCTGCTCTTCGGTATTGGCTGTTACGGCCTGGTGCAGCGCCAGACCTTCATCGGCATGTTGATCTCCGCGGAACTTATCTTAAGCGGTGCGTCCCTCAACTTCATGGCCTTTAATCGCTTTTTGGCGCCCGATCCCACGGTGGGCCAGGTCTTTACCCTGTTCATCATGGCCATTGCCGCTGCGGAAGCAGCCATTGCTCTGAGCATAATCATCGCCGTCTATCGGAACTACAAATCCATCGACACCGAAGATGTCATGGATCTGAAAGGTTAGAGAGGAAAGGAATAAGGGTCATGGATACAATTGTTTCCGTAAAACCGCTGCTCGCCATACTGACGGCTCTGGCCGGGTCCGTTCTCGTGATGATGTCCGGGAAAAAGCCCAATATCAGGGAGTCGTGGTCCTTTATCGCGGCGGTGACGATGTTTGGCATCATCGCCTCGATGATCACCACCGTTGCCCCGGCGCCTTTGGGCGAAGGCAAAACCATTGTCTATCAGTTGTTCAGGATCCTGCCGGGCGTCTCCGTCACCCTGAGGGTTGACGCCTTTTCCATGATCTTCGCCGTGGTCGCCTCCTTTCTCTGGATGCTGGCGGTGTTTTATTCCCTTGGCTATATGCGGGGGCTCAAGGAGCATGCCCAGACCCGTTTCAACGCCTGTTTTGCTCTGGCCCTGTTCGGCGCCATCGGGGTGGCCTTTTCCGACAACCTTTTCACCCTCTATCTTTTCTATGAGATCGTCAGCATCTGCACCTATCCCTTGGTTGCTCATCATCAGGATGAGGAGGGCTACGAGGGGGCCAAGAAGTATATTGTCTACCTGACCACCACGGCCAAGGGCTTGGTGCTGCCGGCCATGATCCTTATCTATGTACTTACCGGCACCCTTGATTTCGCCGATAATATCAGGACCGGCATCTTTTCCGGGGGCACGGTTGATGCCCATGGTGCTTTGGTGACCATGCTCTATGTCTTCTGCATTCTGGGTTTTGCCAAGAACGGCATCATGCCGTTTCACAACTGGCTCCCCGGCGCCATGGTGGCCCCGACCCCGGTTTCCGCTCTGCTCCATGCCGTGGCCGTTGTTAAGGTCGGCGTCTTCTGCACGACCCGGGTCATGCTCTATATTTTCGGCACCGATCTGATGCATGGCCTCAATCTTGGCATCCCCACCGCCTATTTTGTCTCCTTCACCATTCTGGTGGCCTCGATCATTGCCCTGTCCAAGGATAACCTCAAGGCGCGGCTTGCCTATTCGACGGTGAGTCAGCTCTCCTACATCATCCTTGGCGTGGCCTTGCTTACCCCCAGCGGTATCCAGGGCGGGCTGGTTCATATCGCCAACCATGCCTTTGCCAAGATTACCCTCTTCTTTTGTGCCGGCGCCATCTATGTGGCTACGCATAAGAAGTCCATCTCCGAGATGAGTGGCCTTGGTCGGTCCATGCCCTTCACCTTTGGTGCCTTTGCCATCGCCTCGCTCAGCATGATCGGGGCCCCGCCGGTTGCAGGCTTTGTCACCAAATGGAAGCTTTTGGTTGGGACCATGGAAATGGAGTCCCATTATATCGGTATTTTGCTGGTGCTGCTGGCCAGCACCTTGCTGAACGTGGCCTATTTTGCGCCTGTGACCTATCGGGCCTTCTTTGGCAAACGCCCGGAGGGTGAAGCCTATGAAGGGATCAAGGAGGCGCCTCTGGCCATGGTGGTGCCGATCATGATTGCCGCGATTATCTCGGTGGTCATCGGCATCTACCCTGATTTTATGATGAACTTTGTCAAGGCGGTGACGGGATGATAGTAAAACTGATTGATTTTCTGCGTGACCGGCTGCCGCTGGTCATCCGCCTGTCCTATGTCGGGCTGGCGCTTGTGGTGGCTTGGGACATCTTTTTTGTCTCCAAGGAACATGCCCATACCGCGGTTGAGCATATCCCCGGATTTTGGGCAGCCTTTGGCTTTGTAGCTTGTGTGGTGATCATAATTGTCTCCAAGTGGTATGGTCATCTGGGAATCATGACCCGTGAGGATTACTATGATAACTGATTTCTGGCTGCATCCATCTCTGATCCTTATTGTTGGCGCTTTTATTCTGCCGTTTTTGCCAAAATGGCTGAAACGTCCTTATCTGATTATTGTCCCGACCCTTGCCTTTCTGGATGTATTGTCCATGCAGGGGCAGCACGGCACCTTTGGGGTGGTTCGTTTCCTCGACTGGTACCTCACCTTCGGTCGGGTCGATGGTCTGAGTATGGTCTTTGCCTACATCATGACCCTGATGTGCATCATCGGCACCATCTTCGGGCTGCATGTGGAGGATGATTTTCAGCATGTCGCAGCCTGGCTCTATGTCGCCGGTTCGCTGGGGGTTATCTTCTGTGCCGATTATCTGGTGCTCTTTCTCTTCTGGGAGTTGATGGCCTTTGCCTCGGTCTTTCTGGTCTGGTTCCGCAGACGGCCCGAATCCCAGGCGGTCGGCTACAGGTATTTGCTGGTGCATACTGCCGGCGGCCTTGCCCTGTTGGCCGGTCTGATTCTTCGCTACCAGGCCACCGGCGGTGATCTCTCCTTCGGCCCTATCGGGGTCGGCAGCCCGAGTATCTCCACCTACCTGATTATGGTAGGTTTTCTCCTGAACGCCGCGGTGCCGCCGTTCCATGCCTGGTTGCCCGACGCTTACGGAGAAGCAACCGTAACCGGCGCCGTGTTCATGTGTGCCTTCACCACGAAAACGGCGATCTACGCCCTGGCCCGCGCCTTTGCCGGGATGGAAATCCTGGTGCCTCTTGGGGTGTGTATGGCCCTGTATGGGGTAGTGTATGCGGTGCTTGAAAACGATGCCCGTCGTCTGCTTGCCTACCACATCATCAGTCAGGTCGGCTACATGGTGGCCGGTGTCGGTATCGGCACCGAGCTGGCCATCAACGGTACCTGTGCCCATGCCTTTGCCCATATCCTCTATAAGGGGTTGTTGTTTATGGGATGCGGCTCCGTGCTGCATATGACCGGCAAGAGCAAGTTCAGTGATCTGGGCGGCCTCTACAAGAAAATGCCCATGACCTTTGTCTTTACCATGATCGGGGGGCTTTCCATCTCCGCCTTCCCGCTTTTTTCCGGTTTTGTCAGCAAGGCGATGATCGTCTCTGCGGGCTTTGAGGTCCATAACTACTGGGCAGGATTTTTCCTGACCATGGCCTCGGCCGGGACCTTTCTCCACACCGGTCTCAAGGTGCCTTACTTTATCTGGTTCGGCAAAAACAATTGCAGCAAGGAAACCTGGGACAAGGCCGCTGATCCGCCATGGAACATGCAGCTGGGTATGGGTATTGCCGCCTTCCTCTGTATCCTGATCGGCAGCTATACCCCCTATCTTTATAACATGCTGCCCTATCAGCAGGCTGCGGCGGCGTATCACCCCTATACCGCCTACCATCTTTCTGAAACCTTACAGATCCTCTTGTTTACCGCGCTGGGCTTCTTCCTGCTCATTAAGAAGCTTGCCCCGGAGCCAAAGATCAGCATCGATCTGGACTGGTTCTACCGCATGGGTGGGCGTGGTTTTCTCTGGCTGGCTAAGCGCCCGATCCAGTGGGCGGACAACTGTGTCAGTGAAGCCTACCGTTATGTCGGTCTGATTCCGCTCATGACCATGGCAAGTTTCTGGTCTTGGTTCGATTGGCACGCCATTGACGGCGTGGTTGACGGTTTGGCGAGAACTGTGCGCGGGGTCGGCGGTCTGGTCCGGCGGGTGCAGAGCGGCCAGCTGCAGTACAACATTTTTTATGCGGTATCCCTTGTTGCTGTTGCGCTCGTTTTATACGTATTTGCCTAATTTTTATTACTGAGGATAGTGGGAATGGACTTTTTGATAATGAATGCAATGGGGTTTCCCATTCTGAGCGCCCTGATCTTTCTGCCATTGGCCGGCGCTCTGATTTTATTATGTATTCCCGGGGATACAGCAGCCAAGAACTGGACGATGTTGGTGACCGTGGTTACGGCGCTGGTCTCCTTGCCCCTCTATTGGAATTTTGATGTGACCACGGCGCAGTACCAGTTTGGCGAACACGCCTCCTGGATCTCTGCCCTGGATATCAACTATACCCTGGGTCTTGATGGCATCTCCCTGCTGCTGGTTTTGATGACCACCCTGCTCATGCCGCTCTGCGTCCTCGGCTCCTGGAAATACATCGACAAACGGGTCAAGGAATTCATGATCTGTCTGCTCCTCATGGAAACCTCCATGCTCGGCGTATTCATGGCCCTTGATTTTATTTTGTTCTACCTGCTGTGGGAAGCGATGCTCATTCCCATGTACTTGTTGATTGCGGTCTGGGGCGGTCCCCGCAAGGTGTATGCCTCGACCAAGTTTTTTCTCTACACCCTGGCAGGCTCGGTCCTGCTCCTTGTTGCCATCATCGGCTTGTATCTTGACCAGGGAACCTTCAGTATCCCAACCCTCATGGGGCAGGATTATTCCACCACCTTTCAGGTTGTGGTTTTTCTGGCATTTTTTCTCGCTTTTGCCATCAAGGTGCCGATGTTTCCCTTCCACACTTGGTTGCCTGCCGCGCATGTCGAGGCACCCACCGCCGGCAGCGTCATTCTGGCTTCGGTTTTGCTGAAGATGGGAACCTATGGTTTTTTACGGTTTTGCCTGCCCATAACCCCGGAAGCAACCATTATGTTCATCCCCTATATCCTCTGGCTCTCGGTGATTGGCATCCTCTACGGTGGCTTCACCGCTCTGGCGCAACAGGATATGAAAAAACTGATTGCCTATTCCAGCGTCGGGCATATGGGCTTTGTCACCCTTGGTATTTTTGTCCTGAACCAGCAGGGCATCGAGGGTGCTCTCCTGCAGATGATCAATCATGGTATTACTACCGGCGCGCTCTTCTTCTGCGTGGGGATGATCTACGAGCGTACCCATAGCCGGGAATTGGATAAGGCGGCCGGGGTGGGCAAATACATGCCGATCTATGTCACCTTTCTCGCCTTTTTCTCGCTTTCTTCTCTCGCCTTCCCCGGCACCAACAGTTTTGTAGGGGAATTCTTGATCCTGGTCGGGGGGTTTGCCAACAATAAGATTGTTGCAGCCTGCGCCATTCCCGGCGCGGTGCTGGCAGCGGCATACATGTTCCGCATGCTCCAGCGGGTGGTGTGGGGCAGGCCGGTGAATCCGGATCATTCCGCCTTATCCGATTTGAATATTCGGGAAATGGTGACCTTGGCGCCCTTGCTTTTCTTTGTTTTCTGGATTGGCTTGTCTCCCGAGCCCTTCCTCGGGGTGATGCACGCGAGCGTCTCCCACCTTATCGAGCAGGTAGGGTTTTCTCCGGACGGTGCTGTTTCTGTCGCGAAGCTGATGATTCCGTAACGGAACTTTCTGAAGGTTTTTAAGGAACTTAGGAGCGGTTACGAAATAACCAATACAGCGACCATTTCGTTACCGCTCTTTATGCCGGTCGCGGCATTTAAACGTTGTAGTTATTTTTGAACAACGGCTTACGCAAAGGATACAAAATGAAGCTCATGCTGTTTGCTCCAGAGTTAGTTCTTCTGTTGGGGAGTCTGATCCTTTTCCTGGTCAGTACCGGCAAGGTTGGCGGCAAAAAGGCCCGTTCCCTGACCCTGGGTCTGGCCCTGGTCAATGTGCTTGTCTGTTTTGCCTGTCTGCGCCAGGAGGGCTTTCTGTTTTTTGAGGCCTACCGGATCGATTTCTTCTCCCAGCTTATCAAGCTTGTCATTTCCATGGGATTTTCGGTTGTTCTCCTCTTCAGTACGGAGTTGAAGGGGATCGACGATGAAGTTCGCCCGGAATATTACCTCTTTTTGACCCTGAGCACCCTCGGGCTCGTCATGCTGGTGAGCTGTGTCGAGCTGCTCACCATGTTTATTGCCCTCGAACTCTCTTCCTATTCCCTTTACCTCCTGGTGCCCATGCGTGATGACCGTACCGGTTTGCGGATGCAGATGGAGTCGGCGATCAAATACATCTTGTTTGGGGTGGTCGCCACCGGGATCATGCTTTTTGGCATGAGCTATCTCTTCGGTCTCACCGGCACCACCTATCTTGTTGAACTGCTGCCAAGGCTGCATCAGATGATGGGCAACCCCGCAGCGCTTATTGCCATCGTCATGGTCCTGGGCGGCTTCTTTTTTAAGCTTGCGGTATTCCCTTTCCATTCGTGGGTTCCGGATGTCTATCAGGGCGCTTCCAACGAAACAACCGCCTTTATTGCTTCGGTTCCCAAGGTTGCCGCCGTGGCCATGCTCATCCGCCTCACCGCCCTCGCCACCCCCGAGGGGCACGCCATCGTTACGCTGCTCATCGTTCTTTCGGTCTGTTCGATGTTTTATGGCAACCTTGTCGCTCTGGTTCAAACCGACATCAAAAGGATGCTTGGTTTCTCGGGCATAGCCCACGCCGGCTATGTTTTGCTGGGCCTTGTTACCATGCAGGAGGTTGGCTACGCCACCTCGCTCTATTATATCGTCGGGTATCTGGTGATGAACCTGGCCGGTTTTCTGGTTATCTGCAAGGTCTCCGAGCACGGCGAAAATCTTGCGGTCGATGATTTGAGCGGGTTGCACAAGCGCTCGCCCTTACTTGCTCTGACGCTGGCGGTCAGCATGTTTGCCATGGCCGGCATCCCCCCCTTTGTCGGTTTCATGGGTAAATTCATGTTGTTGACCGGGGCTTACAAGGCCGGTCATCTTCCTTTGGTCATCCTGGCGGCGATCAATACCGCCATCTCCATCTATTATTATCTCTCCGTCGTGCGGGTAACCTATTCAGCCAGCCCGGAAGATCGACCCGCCGTGGTTGTCGGTGGGGTGACCAAGGCAGTAAGCGTTGCCCTGGTGATGATTATTATCGCCATGGGGCTCCTGCCCGACCAGCTTCTCTTGCTGGCCACGGACGCTGTGCGCGCCATCCTTTAATTCGTTGCTTGTAATAAGTGGAGTCTCACCCGGGTAAACGACTGGACGTTCCGTATCAAGTAAGTTGCGGCGCTGTTTGTCACCCGGGTGCGCTTATTTTGTAACGGGTCATAATCCCAGGCCATCGGCCTGTCGTCCGTTGAGTTTCCGCCAGGATTTGGGGAGACTCTTGACAAGTGGCAAAATAATTGTATAATCTATAGAATTATTCGGGCCTGCGGGAATAACTCAGTGGTAGAGTGTCAGCTTCCCAAGCTGAAGGTCGCGGGTTCGAATCCCGTTTCCCGCTCCAGTTTATTTTTGCATTCTGGTTCCTGCTGGAAGGAAAGCGCAATGTTTTCTTAAGGGGCAAGGGTGCTGTTTGGTCAGGCCTTTTGGTTTCGTATTGTAAGAACCGGTCATTCCGATTCGGTTATTTTTTTAGGAAGTGGGCCCAGGCCCGCTTTTTTTATTGGTATACTGTGTGATGGAAGAGGAAGCGATAGAGTCACCCTTGGTGCACCGTTTGACGCAGCTTGTCGTGCCGGTGGTTGAGGATCTTGGTTGTGAACTGGTTGAGTTGCAGTTCAGGCGGGAGGGGCACGGCTGGGTCTTGCGTTTGCTTATTGATAATGAGAATGGCGTAGGGATAGATGATTGCGCCAGGATCAGCCGTGAGGTTGCCCATCTTCTCGAGGTGGAGGACCCGATTGAGCAGGCGTATAGTCTTGAGGTTTCTTCCCCCGGCCTTGATCGGCCTTTAAAGTGCGAAAAAGATTTTTTGCGTTGCAAGGGGAAAAAGGCCAAAGTGGTTGTCCGGGAGCCTATCGAGGGCCAGAACCAGTGTATTGGCCTGATTGAAGATGTGACTCAGGAGTCGGTAACTTTGGGTACCGATCATGGTATTATAGAAATTCCGTTTGCCAAGATGAAAAAGGCCCGTCTGGTTGTTGAGTTTTAAGACAGGATGGTCGGTGTGGATCATAACGGGCGCGAGGCTCTCGGTGGCCGATGCCCGGGCGTAATCGCCGAAAGAGAGACAGGAGAGAATAATGCTGTCAGATTTGAAACGAATTCTTGATCAGATAAGTAGAGATAAGGGAATTGATCGGCAGTTGCTGGTTGACGCCATCGAAGAAGCGGTGATGTCCGCGGCTAAGAAGAAGTTTGGCCAGCGGCGTGAGCTTGAGGCCCGTTATAATGATGAGATAGGCGAGGTTGAGCTCTTCCAGTTCCGGAATGTTGTCCCTGTGGTTGAGGATGAGCAGACGGAAATTTCCCTGGACGAGGCTTTGCGGCTGGACCCGGAAGTGCAGCTCGGGGATGAATTGGGCAGCAAGATGGACAGCGTTTCCGACCTTGGCCGTATTGCCGCACAGTCCGCTAAGCAGGTGATCATTCAGAAAATGAAGGATGCCGAGTGCAACGTCATTTACGAAATGTATAAGGACCGTAAGGGCGAGGTGGTCAACGGTATCGTCCAGCGTTTCGAGCGGGGCAATATTATTGTCAATCTCGGACGGACCGATGCCATTCTCCCGACCAAGGAGCAAATGCCCCGTAAGTCATACCGCCAGGGAGACCGCATCCGGGCTCTTGTTCTTGATGTGCGCCAGAGCAGCAGAGACCCGCAGCTTTTGCTCAGCCGGACCAACGATGAATTCCTCACCAAGCTGTTCGCCATGGAGGTTCCGGAGATTGCCGAAGGGATTGTGAAGATCATGGGCGTGAGCCGTGAGCCCGGCGCCCGTGCCAAGATTGCCGTGAGCTCCTCCGCGTCGGATGTCGATCCGGTAGGTGCCTGCGTCGGTATGAAGGGGTCCAGGGTACAGAATGTGGTCCAGGAACTGCAGGGAGAAAAGATCGACA
This sequence comes from Thiovibrio frasassiensis, assembly GCF_029607905.1. Lineage (NCBI taxonomy): Bacteria > Pseudomonadati > Thermodesulfobacteriota > Desulfobulbia > Desulfobulbales > Thiovibrionaceae > Thiovibrio > Thiovibrio frasassiensis. The sequence continues at coordinate 385,815 of NZ_JAPHEH010000001.1, read as the reverse complement.
TCGTTCCCTGGAGTCCGGATCCGGCCCGCTATGTTTCCAATGCCCTCTCTCCTGCCCAGGTTTCCCTGGTGGTGGTGGATGAGGAGAAGAAAACCCTGGTGGTGGTTGTGCCCGATGACCAGCTTTCCCTGGCAATCGGCCGACAGGGGCAGAATGTGCGTTTGGCCGCAGCCCTTCTGGGGTGGCGGATTGATGTGAAAAGCGAACAGAAATATGCTAAATTTATTGAAGAAGGCTTTCAGTCGCTTCTTGATGTGCAGGGGATGGACGAAAAAACCGCGGAAGCGCTCTATGATGCGGGTTTCAGCTCGGCTCAAGAGTTGGGCCAGGCAGAGGCGGCAACGGTGCTTGCCGAAGTGCAATCCCTTGACGAGAACAGGGTTGCCCGCTTGATCGCTGCCGCGCAAAAAGTTGAGACGACCCAGGAGCAAGATGAGCCAGAATCGGCGGCAACCGAGGATGGAGATAAATAAGTCGTTGTGCATGACCACTGTCTCTGAGGAAAAAGGCAAGGCGCCGATCCGGACATGTCTGGGGTGCCGCCAGAGAAAAGCGCAACAGGTGATGTGGCGGTTTGCCGTGGACAACAGTGGCCGTGTAGTGAAAGATTTCCGCGGGAAGCATGATGGACGTCATGCTTACTGTTGTCAGGACGACAGTTGTCTGCAGAAGTTTTTTAAAAACAAAAAAGGATTATCCAGAGCGTTTCGCCAACAGGTGCTGGGATTTGACGAAGGGTTGCAAGGCCTCTTCGGGAGTGAGCAATGACAAAAATCAGGGTTTACGAGTTAGCTAAAGAAGCGGAAATGGAAAATAAGGATTTGGTGGCTGCCCTCATTGAGATGGGCTATGCCATTAAATCTCATAGTTCCACTCTGGAGGACGAGATAGCACAGGAGATCCGACAAAGGCTCGGGATCGGCCAGACCCGGACGGAAGAAAAACGGATTCAGGGTGCCGGGAAAACGACCATTATTCGTCGTAGAACCAAGACCGTCCCGGTTGAAGTGCCGCCAGTCGAGGAACTCCCGGTTAAGCCACGGCCAGCCGCCGTTTCTCAGGAAGAGGGCGAGGAGGTCGGGGAGACGGTCCAACCGGTGGAGATATCCGCAGAAAGCGTCGAGGAAGTCGTTCGGGAAACGGTTGCCGAAGCGAAGCTGCCGGCTGAAGCGAAAGGTGAAACTGAGGTCGAGCCCGAGGTGTCTGTCCCGTCCGCGGAAGAAGAGCCCGAGGGTGCCATGGTTGGGTCTGCTGTTGCCCACCCCGAGGAAGAAGAGGTCTCTGGGGTGGAGGCGGTTGAGGAGAAAGTTGAAGAGCAAGCGCCGGTGGTGGATGAGAATCACCGCAAGGGATTTGCCCGGGTGATTAAAAGGTCTGCCATTGTCATTGCGCCCAGTGCCCCTTCCCGTCCTTTTACTCCCAGGCCGAAAAGGGTTGAACCCGTGAAAGGCAGGCCCGTCGTTGCCCAGGCTCCCGCTGCGAAGGATGAGGGCGAAAAGAGCGATGCGCTCAAGGGGAAAAAGGGCAAGCGGTTTGTTAAGTTCACCACGGAAACCGCCGAGCATGACCGGACGAAAAAAACTCCGTTGCGCAGTCAGCGACAGGCAGATATCGATATCGAGGATGTTGACGATGCGCTGGGTGGAAAAATTCCCGCTGGTTTGCGGGTCGGACGCACCTTGCGGAGCGGAGGCAAGAAAGGCAAGCGTCAGATCGTATCCCAGCAGGCGTCAGAAACAAAGGCCATCAAGAAGCGGATCAAGGTGCTTGAAACCATTACGGTTGGAGATCTTGCCCACCGCATGGGTCTTAAGGTCGGCGAACTCATTGCCAAATTGCTGGGGATGGGGGTTATGGCCACCATCAACCAGGCCCTTGATGTTGATACCGCGACGCTGGTAGCCTCTGATTTCGGCTATGAAGTCGAGCAGGGAGTTACCGAAGAACAGACCATTATCAACTTGGAAGAGCAGGAAGGCGGCGGGGAGATGTTGCCGCGGCCTCCGGTGGTCACGGTCATGGGCCATGTCGATCATGGCAAGACCTCGGTGCTGGACGCCATCCGGAAAACGGATGTGGCGACCGGCGAGGCCGGTGGTATCACCCAGCATATTGGAGCCCATTACGTCCGCTCTCCCCAGGGGGATGTGGTTTTTCTTGATACTCCTGGCCATGCAGCGTTTACGGAAATGCGTTCTCGTGGCGCTCAGGTTACGGACCTTGTTGTTCTGGTTGTCGCCGCGGATGACGGGGTTATGGATCAGACCAGAGAGGCCGTCAATCATGCCAGGGCCGCCAATGTGCCCATCCTGGTCTGCGTCAATAAAATTGATAAACCCGATGCCGATCCCATGCGGGTGAAACGCGAATTGGCCGACCTGAATCTGGTCAGCGAGGAATGGGGCGGGGATACGATCTTTTGCGAAACCTCGGCGAAAACCGGGAAAGGCATCCCCGAGCTGCTGGAGAGCATTCATCTTCAGGCGGAATTCCTTGAGCTGAAGGCTGATCCTAATCGGCGCGCCAAGGGGCATGTCATCGAGGCCCAACTTCATAAGGGCCGCGGTCCTGTCGCTACGGTGCTGATCGAGCAGGGAACCCTGCGTCTTGGCGATGCCTGTGTCGCCGGGATATTTTACGGCAAGGTGCGCTCCCTGACCAATGATCGGGGGGAAAGTGTCAAGGAAGCCGGGCCGGCCACCCCTGTTGAAGTTCAGGGGTTGAGTGGGGTGCCGCGGGCTGGTGACGAGTTTGTTGTTCTGCCCGATGAAAAGAGAGCTCGGAGCGTGAGCGCCGATAGGCAGCTCAAGAGCAGGGAGGCTGAACTGGGGACCACCACGAAGATATCCCTGGAGAATCTCTTTGATAAATTGCAGGAAGGAAACGTTAAGGAGCTGCGGGTCGCCCTGCGGGCCGACGTGCAGGGAACCCTGGAAGCCTTTAGTAAAGCCATCGAGGACCTGGCAACCGATGAGGTCAAAGTCAGGATACTCCATGCCGGTACCGGCACCATAACCGACTCGGATGTCTTGCTCTCCGCCGCTTCGGACGCCTTTATCATCGGCTTTAATGTCCGGCCTTCAGCCAAGGTGCAGGAGCTAGCGAAGAACGAGAAGGTGGATATCCGCACCTACGACGTCATCTATCATGCCCTGGACGACATTAAAAAGGCCATGGTCGGGTTGCTTGATGCCCGCTACGAGGAAAAGATCCTCGGCGCGGCCGAGGTTCGCGAGACCTATCAGGTTCCCAAGGTTGGCACCATTGCCGGCTGTTATGTGACCGACGGCAAGATCGAACGCAATGCCAAGGTGCGCGTCGTGCGGGAAGGCGTGGTGATTTTTACCGGCCAGCTGGCCTCCCTGCGGCGCTTCAAGGACGATGTCAAGGATGTGCAGAGCGGTTACGAGTGCGGGATCGGGGTTGCCAACTATAACGATCTCAAGCTCGGTGACGTGCTTGAGTTCTTTGTCCTGAAAGAGGTTGAGAGAGAGCTCTAATGGCGGCCGGAAAAGCAAAATCGCGCTTTGGCCTGCCTGCCGGCCTTGCCCGGAGCGCCCCGAAACGGCGCCCTATCCGGGTGGCGGACGCCATCAAGGGTGAGATCGCTTCGTTGCTTCTGCGGAAGATCAATGATCCCCGCCTGCTCAATGTTATCATTACCTCGGTGGAGGTGAGCGATGATCTGAGCCATGCCCGGGTTTTGTACAGTTTCCTCGGAGAGGTACAGGCGAAGGACGTTGCCAAGGGGCTGGAGAGCTGCAAGGGCTTTATCCGGACCAATCTGGCCCGGGCTTTGGAGTTGCGGCATGTGCCGGTGCTTGATTTTCACCTTGATCTGGCGGGCCAAAAGCAGGCTGAAATGGAACAACTGCTCAGGGAGATAGCGAATGAAGACGGATCATCCCCGTGACGAGATTGTTCGGACCCTGAACTCGGCAAAAAACGTTCTGGTGGCAACGCATATCCACCCGGACGGCGATGCCCTCGGTTCGCAGATAGCCCTGGGCAATATTTTGCGTTCCCTGGGCAAGAATGTGTTCTTCTACGGCGAGGAGCGGGTCTCGCATCTGTACCGCTTTCTCCCGGGGAGTGCGGAGATCGACTCTTTGCTCCCTGCCTTGAACGGCTTTGACTGCGCGGTTGCCCTGGATTGCGGTGATTGCAACCGGCTCGGGGCAGCCATGGATTCCCTGCTGACCGTTCATCCCTTTGTGGTCATTGATCATCACCTCGGGCACCAGGAATTTGGCGATCTCCGGTGGATTGCCCCGGAGCGGGCCTCAACCGGCGAGATGGTGTATGATCTTGCGGAAGCCCTGGGCGCCGAGCTGAGCTATGAGGCCGCCTATTGTCTCTATGCCGCCATAGTTTCTGATACCGGCTCCTTTAAATATTCTTCGACCACTGCCGACACCTTCCGCATTGCCGGCGAACTTCTGCGTAAAGGGGTAAAGCCTGCCGAGGTTTCCGGGAAGCTGTTTGATAATTTCACGGTGAAGCGCCTCAATCTTATGCGGCTGGTTCTCGATTCGTTGCAATTGTATGCCGAGGACCAACTGGCGATCATCGCCGCTCCGCGGGAGGTATTTATCAAGACCGGCACCACCCAAGCGGATGCGGAAACCTTTATAAATTATCCCCGTTCCCTGAACACCGTGAAGGTGGCTGCGTTTTTAAAAGAAACCGAGAAGGGGCTGATTTCGGTAAGCCTTCGTTCCAAAGGCACTGATTATGATGTGGCCCAGGTTGCCGCAATCTTTGGTGGCGGGGGACATCGCAATGCCGCCGGCTGCAAGCTGCGGGATATGAGCATTGCCGAGGTGCAGGAAAAGCTGCTGGCCCGATTGTTGCCCATGGTAAGTCGTTAAGCTGATGGAGCCTATACCGGAGATGCCAGCCAAGGCCCACGATGCCTTGGCTGGGAAGAAAATCCCTGCCGAACCGGCCCTTGCGGCCGGTATTTTTTTGGTGGATAAACCGGTGGGGCCGAGTTCCTTCCGCATGGTGCAATTGGTGCGGAGGGCTCTGTCCATAAAAAAAGTGGGGCATGCCGGCACCCTCGATCCTTTTGCCTCCGGCCTGCTGATTATCTGCGTGGGACGTCCGGCCACCCGACTTATCTCGCAGTTCATGGATGGCAACAAGTGGTATGAAGCGGTGCTCAAGCTGGGCATCGAAACCACCACCCAGGATCTTGAGGGAGAGGTTGTTGCCCAACACGTGGTTCCCCCCCTCAGCCGGGAGGAGCTGGAGCATTGCCTGAGCGGATTTTTGGGCGCGCAGCTGCAGACCCCTCCGCAGTATTCGGCGCTCAAGCACATGGGGAAGCCCCTGTACCATTATGCCCGACGGGGGATTATCATCGAAAAGGCCCCGCGGCCGATAACGATCTTCCGGTTGGAACTATTGGCTGCCGGTGCCGATACCGTGCGCATTCTGGTTGAATGCAGCAAGGGCACCTATATCCGGACCCTGGCCGCCGACATAGGCGGTTCCCTTGGTTGCGGTGCCCATCTGGTTGCCTTGCGCCGTCTGCAAAGCGGCTCGTTTACCGTGGACAGCGCCGTGGATGGCAGCCTGTTGCAGGACCCTCTAGCGGCTCGGGATCTGCTCTTGGCCAAGGCTCTCTCCGTGGAAGAGGTCGAGGCGATGCTGGCCGGGAATGGCTGAAACCCGCAGGGGAAAAAGCGCGGCCCGACATTCATTTGACATTGGCGCAGGGATCATTTATTAAGAAGCGTACCCATAGGAATCGATGGTTAGAAATTTCTCTCGATCTCCCGAATTATTAATTATCAGTACATGAGGAAGTTATGACACTGCAAGCAGAACAGAAAAAAGAGATTATCACCCAATATGCCCATCACGAAAAGGACACCGGCTCTCCTGAGGTGCAGATTGCCCTGCTCACCTCTCGGATCACCTATCTGACCGAGCATTTCAAAGAACACAAAAAAGACCATCATTCCCGGCGCGGATTGCTGAAACTGGTCGGTCAGAGACGGCGTCTTCTGAACTACCTCAAGGGCAAAAACGTTGATATGTATCGTGACCTGATTCAAAAGCTTGGCATCAGAAAGTAAGATGCGATAACAGCCACCGCCGGGCATCTGGCGGTGGCTCCATTTTTGTTGAAATCGCACAAAAAATCGCGATTACAACGGTGGCGATGTGTCCTTGTTTAATTTTTTGTAACGGACCTGTGACTTTTTGGGGTTATCACGAGCCCATCATTTTTGCCCCTGTGCAATCTGACATCGCCGCTTCTGCGTGCGATCGGGGCAGCGAAGACACCACCTTTCCCTTGCTGTAAAGATACTGCGTAATATCCGGCTTTGGGCCGGGTGGCGTGGTTGCCGACAACAACGGAAGGGGCGGCTGTTAGAGGAGAGTATATGTATAAAAAAGTAACGATTGATCTTGGTGGACGGCCCCTCAGTATTGAGACCGGACGCTTGGCAAAACAGGCAAGCGGTACAGCCCTTGTTACCTATGGTGAGACAGTGGTGCTGGTAACGGCTACTGCGGCCAAGGACCCCAAAGCTGAAATCGATTTTCTCCCGCTCACCGTTGAGTATCAGGAACGGTTTTACGCGGTGGGTCGTATTCCGGGAAGTTTCTTTCGTCGTGAAATCGGCCGGCCCACTGATAAGGAAACGCTTTCCGCTCGATTTATCGATCGGCCCCTGCGGCCCCTGTTTGTCAAAGGGTATCAGCATGAAACCCAGGTCATCGCCACCGTTCTTTCGGCCGATCAGAAGAATGATCCCGATGTTTTGGCCATGATCGGCGCCTCCTGCGCCCTGATTGTTTCCGACATCCCCTTCAACGCACCGGTGGCAGGGGTAAAGGTGGGCTATGTTGATGGTCAGTATGTGCTCAACCCCAGCCCGGAAGAGTGGGAGAAATCCCGGCTGAACCTTATCGTGGCAGGGACCAAGAATGCCGTGGTCATGGTGGAAGGCGGGGCGGACAGCCTTTCCGAAGCCGAGGTGCTCGAAGGGATCTTCTTTGGTCATCAGGCGCTGCAACCCATTTTGGAGATGCAGGAAGAGATGCGGGCTGCGGTGGGCAAGGCTAAGATGGCGGTTGCCCCCCCGGTGGTCAACGAGGCATTGAAAGCCAAGGTGGCAGAGCTGGCCCGCGAAGAGATGCAGGCGGTTATCACCATGGCCGACAAGCAGCAGCGGAGTGAGCTGTACCATCAGCTGCAGAAAAAGATCCTCGCCGCCTTGGGTGAAGAATATGGCGACAGCCTCAAGGAGGCCAAGGAGCATCTCCATTCCCTGAATAAAACCATGATGCGCGACCGGATCGTCAAGGAGAAGAGCCGGATCGACGGCCGTCGTTTTGACGAGATCCGCCCGATCAGCTGTGAAGTCGCGGCCTTGCCGAAAGTTCATGGCTCCGCTCTCTTTACCCGGGGCGAGACCCAGGTCATGGTTTCCGCCACCCTGGGCAGCGGCGATGACGAGCAGCGGGTTGAATCCCTCACCGGCATGTCATTCAAGCGCTTCATGCTCCATTATAATTTCCCCCCCTATTGTGTTGGCGAGGTCCGTTTCATGCGTGGACCGAGCCGTCGTGATATCGGCCATGGTGCCCTGGCGGAACGCGCCTTGGCAGCGGTGTTGCCGAAAGACGATGAATTTGCCTACACGATCCGTATCGTTTCCGAGGTGCTCGAATCAAACGGCTCCTCCTCCATGGCCACGGTATGCGGTGGCAGTCTTGCCCTGATGGATGCGGGCGTGCCGATTAAAAAACCGGTTTCCGGCGTGGCCATGGGCTTGATCAAGGACGGCGACACCATCGTCATCCTTTCCGACATCCTGGGTGATGAAGATCATCTCGGCGACATGGATTTCAAGGTAACCGGTACTGATGAAGGTATTACCGCCCTGCAGATGGACATCAAGATCGAAGGCGTCTCCAAGGAGATCATGACCAGCGCTCTTGCCCAGGCCAGGGGTGGACGTCTCCATATTCTCGAGAAGATGAAGATGGCGATCGAAACGTCTCGGGCAGAAGTACCTGCGCATGCTCCCAAGATCTTCAGCCTGCAGATCAATCCCGATAAGATCCGCGATCTGATCGGCCCGGGCGGCAAGATGATCAAGTCGATCACCGCCGATTACGGGATCAAGATGGATGTTGAGGATTCGGGCAAGGTGACGATTTTCGCACCCAATGGTGAGGTTGCCCAGGCGGTTATCGCTAAGGTGAACGAGATCGCCGCCGATCCTGAAATCGGTAGGATCTACGACGGCGTTGTTCAGAAGATCCTTGATTTCGGTGCTTTTGTTCAGATCATGCCGGGGGTTGACGGCTTGGTGCACATCTCCGAGCTTGACAACAAGCGGGTAGAGAAGGTCACCGATGTTCTCAAGGAAGGGGACGAGGTCCGGGTGAAGGTTCTTGAGATCGACCAGCGGGGCAAGATTCGTCTGAGCCGCAAGGCCGTCCTCCAGGAGGAGGCAGGTTCCTGATCCACTGCCTTTTGGTAGTGTTTTTGATTCTTCCAAGGGGAAGGGGGGCGCGGCTCTCTTTCCCCTTTTCTGTCTTGTAACCGTAACCAGTAAGGAAGCCCGTGGCCAATAGCTACCAGAAAACCGTGCTCGACAATGGCGTCCGGATCATCACCGAGAAGATTCCCTCCCGCACGGTTTCGGCAGGGATCTGGGTAGACGTGGGTGCGCGCGACGAACAGCCCGACAACAACGGGAGCGCCCATTTTGTCGAGCACATGCTCTTTAAGGGCACCGCCAGCCGGACGGCCCAGGAAATCGCCCAGGAACTCGACACCCTGGGCGGCATGTCCAACGCCTTCACCTCCGGCGAAACCACCTCCTATTACGCCACCGTCCTTGATGACCAGATGGAACGACTGGTCGGACTCATGGGGGATATCTTCCAGAATTCGCTCTTTGAAGCGGAAGAGGTGGTCCGGGAACGGGAGGTCATACTCCAGGAAATATCCATGGTGGAAGACACCCCGGATGACCGGATCCATGAGCTGTTTACCGGCAGTCTCTGGGGGGAACACCCTCTCGGCTATACGGTACTCGGGCAGCGTGAGGTGGTGGCGGCCATGGATGCCGTCAGTCTGCGGGAGTATATGCGGAGTGAATACACGTCGGAGCGGCTGGTTATTGCCGCTTCCGGCAATGTGGAACATGAGCAGTTCTGCCGCCTTTGGGAGAAGCAGCTGGGAGGCGTGGCCCAGATAAGCAGGGGAGAAGCTCGGCGGCAGCCTCCCACCGCGCTTGCCCCGGTGCGCAAGCTCCACAAGAAGAACCTCGAACAGGCCCATGTGGTGCTGGGCACCTATGGCTTGCCCCTCATGGCCCCTGAACGCTATGCCCTCTATCTGCTGCATGTTCTCCTCGGCGGCAATATGAGTTCCCGACTTTTTCAGGAGGTGCGTGAAAAAGAGGGGCTGGCCTATTCCATCTATTCCTACCTTTCCTCGTTTACCGACAGCGGGTATCTCGGCGTCTATCTCGGGGTGGACCCTGGAGTGGTGAACAAGGCCATGGCCCTGGTGGCCAAGGAAATCAAGGGGTTGCGTCAGCGCAGTGTTTCGGAGACGCTGCTGGCCCGGGCCAAGGATTATGCCAAGGCCGGAATCTTCCTTTCCGCCGAGAATATGGAATCACGGATGACCAGGATTGCCAGAAACGAGCTGACCTTCGGCCGCTATATCCCCTTTGAAGAGGTTGCCGCAGGCTTTGACCGGGTGCGGCGGGAGGATATTGGTGAGCTGGCCGCACTTCTTTTTAGCAGACCGTTGTTCGCCACGGTTCTCGGGCCATTGAAGGCAAAAGATATTGACTGGCACCCCCTTGATTTGGAGTAAACGCCTGGCAGCATCGCATCTGCGACAGTAGTGCAGCGGCGCTGCCCAGCGGTTCTCTTGTTTTTCCGTTTGTGGGGAACGATTATGATCTGGAGTAAAAGATGATGGAAAACCGGAAAGAAGAAACGCATATTATCCAATTGTCCTGGCTCGATCCGGCAGGTCATGCCGATCTTCCCCTGCCTGCTTACCATTCCGAACTGGCCGCAGGCATGGATGTGGCCGCGGCGGTGCTCGAGCCGGTGGTTATCGGCCCGGGGGAGATCCGGTTGCTGCCTTCCGGTTTTGCGGTGGCCCTGGTTCCGGGCTATGAACTGCAGGTGCGGCCCCGGAGCGGGCTTGCCATCAAGCATGGGATCACGGTGGTCAACAGCCCCGGAACCATTGATGCCGATTACCGGGGGGAAGTAAAGATCGGCCTGATCAACCTGGGGCGCGAGCCGTTCACCATCCGGCGCGGAGACCGCATCGCCCAGTTAGTTTTGGCCCCGGTTTGTCGGGCCACGGTGGTTGCGGTGGACAGGCTGGACGAGACCCTCCGTCAGGATGGCGGCTTCGGCCATACCGGAGTTTGAAAGAGAGAAGGGGCGAGCTGGCTGGTTGCCTCTTGGGTGAGTTATGCGATTTTGTGTACTGGGAAGCGGCAGCAAGGGCAATGCGACCTTTGTCGAGTCCGGGCAGACGCGGCTTTTGATCGACGCCGGCTTTTCCGGCAAGGAGATCGAGCACCGGTTGGCCGGGATCGGGGTTGGCGCGGAAACCTTGTCTGGTATCCTCATCACCCACGAGCATGGCGATCATGTCAAGGGCGCGGCCATCCTTTCCCGCCGTTTTCGCTTGCCGGTCTTTATCAACGAAGCGACCCTGGCCGGTGCCGGCACGGTCTTGGCTAACCTCCACCAATGCCATGCCTTTGTTACGGGGCAAACCTTTGTTTTTCAGGATTTTCAGATCCATCCCTACGCGATCTCTCATGACACCGCTGATCCCGTCGGGTTTCTCCTGAACAATGGCCGATTGCTCATGGGCTACTGCACCGATACCGGGGTGGTGTCCAAACTGATGCATCATCGGTTGAGCAATTGCCACGGGCTGGTGCTCGAATGCAACCACGATCCGGACCTGTTGCGTAACGGTCCCTATCCGCCATCCCTGCAACAGCGGGTGCGGGGCAAGAGCGGCCATCTGGCCAATGAAGACGCTGCCGGGTTTTTGAGCGAGATCCTCCACGACGGTCTTGAACATGTGGTTCTGTCCCACCTCAGCGAAACCAACAACCGTCCGCATCTTGCCGAAAAAGCCATGAGCGCCATGCTGGAGAGACTCCGGCAGCAGCGGGGCGCGTGCCGGGTGCCCGTGATCTCCCTTGCCCATCAGGATAGGGTCGGGGAGGTGGTCACTCTTCGAGGCAGCGCGGGGTGATGGCGTTTAAGAACCGTTTTCCGTGGCGGCTGGGGGCGACCTCCTGCGTGCTGCCTGCGGACATCATGGCCAATGTCCGGCAACTGGCCCCCCTGGTAGACGATGTCCAGTTGCTCTTTTTTGAAAGCGCGGCCAAAAGCCGTCTGCCCCAGCCTTTTGATGTGCAGGCGTTGCGGGAGATTGCCGAGGCGCACGGACTCAGCTATACGGTGCATCTGCCCGCCGACTTGGCCCTGGGTGCGGCAGCAAAGGTCGAGCGGCAGGAGGGGATCGGTGAGATTCTTCGGCTCATGGCGCAGTTGGCTCCTCTTGGGGTGCTGAGTTTTGACCTGCATCTGGTCCGGGAGCCGGACTTGCCCGAGGCTGCCTGGCTTGACAATCTGGCGGCCAGCCTCCGGGAATTATCCGGTGCTTTGGGTGAGCAAAAAAGGCTGGTTGGTGTCGAAAATATCGAGTATCCCTTCGGGCTGGTGGCCCCTTTGGTTGCGGAGTACGGCTTTGGCGTGTGCCTTGATCTCGGGCATCTTGTCCACTACGGCCATGATCTGGAAGAAGGGTTGGGGCTGCTGTCCCGGGTTCGTCATCTCCACTACCATGGGGTGCGGGGCGGCAAGGATCATCAGGGGCTGCATGATGCGGGGCAGGCCGGGATGCTGGGCCGGCGGCTGGCCGAAGCTGGGTATGACGGGGTGGTTACCCTGGAGATGTACAGCCTGGAAAAGCTGCAAGGTTCGTTGGCGCTTCTCGATGAGGGGTGGGCTGGCTTCCATCATATCTGAAGATGACACATCCCCTCCCCGAACAGGTGTTCCCCATGTCCTCGGTCTAAACACCCGCCAGGGGGAGGACATTTTTTTGATGATGTTGCAAGAACCTCAACAATATCGCGTCGTAAGTTGGCTGCGGAGAAACACAGGAGAAGAAAACATGATACGGACAGCGGAAGAACTGCAGGCAGCATGCGCCGCCATTGAGCCTGCCAGCGCCACGGTAATGGCGCAGGCCCAGACTAAGTTGAATAATCTCACCAAACCCCTGGGCAGCCTCGGCAAGCTGGAGATGCTGGCGGCCAGAACCTGCGCCATGCGGAGAACTATTGGCGCCAGGGTGGAGAAAAAGATCATTCTCACCTTTGCCGGCGACCACGGAGTGGTGGCCGAGGGCATCAGTGCCTTTCCCCAGGAAGTCACCCCGCAGATGGTTCTCAATTTCCTGGGGGGAGGCGCAGGGGTCAATGTGCTGGCCCGGCATGTGGGGGCCGAGGTGCGGGTGGTCGATGTGGGCGTGGCCGTGCCTATCGAAGCCGAGGGCTTGCGGCAATGCAAGGTCCGGCCCGGCACCGCCAACATGGCCAAGGGGCCGGCCATGAGCATCGACGAGACCGTCGCCGCCATCGGGGTCGGCATGGAGATGGCCCGCGAGGCCATTGAGGACGGGGCCGAGATCCTGGGCACCGGCGACATGGGCATCGGCAACACCACCCCGTCCGCCGCGCTCTTTGCCGCCCTGCTGCCTGCCAAGGTATCCGAGGTGACAGGGAGGGGCACCGGCATCGACGACGCCATGCTGCAACACAAGATCGCGGTGATCGAGCAGTCCCTGGCCGTGAACCAAGAACGGCTGGATTCTCCCCTTGGGGCATTGGCTGCGGTGGGCGGCTTGGAGATCGCCGCCATCTGCGGCTGTATTCTGGAAGCGGCGAGAAGCAAAATTCCGGTGGTGGTGGACGGCTTTATCTCCAGCGCCGGAGCCCTGGTCGCCCAGCGGTTTGCCCCCCATGTTCTGGATTACTGTTTCTTCAGCCACATGTCGGCGGAGCAGGGCCACCGGATCTTCTTTGAGAAGATGGGGTTGAGTCCCCTGCTGCACCTTGACCTGCGGCTGGGCGAGGGAACAGGCGCGGCCTTGACCATGAATCTGGTGGAGGCGGGGCTCAAGATCATGAACGAGATGGCCACCTTCGGCGAGGCCGGGGTAAGCGAGGCCGGTTGAATAGCATGCTGCTGACTGCAAAGATCGCCATCGCCTTTCTTACCATCCTGCCTGTGCGGTTGCCCGCGGAACTGCCCGCAGATGGGCTCAGACGGAGTGCTGGTTTTTTTCCCTTGGCTGGCTGGTTGATCGGCGGGTTTCTCGCCGGATGCGCCTGGGTTTTTATGTGGGGTGGTCTTCCTCCGCTGGTGAGCGCGGTGCTGTTGGTGGCCTGTGGGGCCTGGTTGACCAGGGGGTTGCACCTCGATGGGTTGGCTGATCTGTTGGATGGCCTGGGCGGCGGGCAGACCCCGGAGCGACGCCTGGCGATCATGAAGGATTCTGCCACCGGCGCCTTTGGGGTGATCGGTCTGGTGCTGCTGCTTGGTTTGAAGGTTGTCTGCCTTGCCTCGCTTCTGGCAAATGGAGGCCAGTATCTTTTCTTTGTTCTGCTCGCCGCGCCGGTAGCGGCCCGCTGGGGTATGGCCACCCTGGCTAGCGGAGTGCAATATCCCAGGGAGGTAGGCACCGGCCACGCCTTTGTCGGTAAGGTCGGGTTGGCGGAATTGGCGCTGGGCGGTCTCCTGCTGACCCCGCTCATCTGGTGGCATTGGTCGGCTGGGTTGATTATTCTCGGTGCGGCAATGCTGCCTGCCCTCTGGCTCCGGTTCAAGGCGAGCAAGGCGCTGGGCGGCGTCACCGGCGATGTGTTGGGGGCTTCCTGCGAGTTGGGGGAGGTGTGTGGCTGGCTGGCTGCGGTGGTTATGCTCACCGTTTGAGTCTGCGAACGCAGGTATTATAAAAAATAATTCACTGGGAACGAGTTGCTCTCCACGGTTCCAGATTGACATCCTCCCTTTACAGGGTTGTCAATAACGGGAAAAATCATCCGGGACTTTCGGGAGGTGACGAGGAGAACCTTTCTGCTCTCCTCTCTTTCTTCTTTTGCGTGCCCAAAAGAAGAAACAAGAAAAGGGCACCCCCGCCAGCCCTGGCCCTGCGGGCTCCCCTCACTTCTCGACGATGGCGGGACGCAGAAAAACTCGGGCTTCGCCCTCAGACAGTTTCTGCGTCTTTTCCCGCCCCCGTCTGCGAGGTTCGGCAGGACAAATGGGGGAAATTCCTATTGGCACGTAGCCGAGCACCGGAGAGGTTGCTGAAAAGGGCTTTGCACTGTTTGAGGCGAAGCCGAGTTTGCAAAGCCCCGGCAGCATCGAGGAGTCCCGCAGGGTAGCCCGCCAACGGCGGGACAAGGGACACGGGGCCTTTTCTTTGGTCCGTTTCTTTGGGCAAGCAAGGAAATGAACATCTTGACTTTACGTTACATTTTTCCGGATTCCGGATGAATAGCTAAAAAAAAGAGGGGGAGCCAATTGGCTCCCCCTCTTTTTTAATCATCGTTGCAACAGTCTGAAACGGGTACAAGCCCCGTCTCTTGGCTGCTGTATTCTTACAAATTAAACAGCAAATCGCTGTAGGTCGGTACCGGCCAGAGAGTATCCGGCATGATGGCCTCAAGCGCATCGATGTCTCCGCGCAGATCGGTCATGGCGGGGAATACCTTGTCGCGGTATGCCGCACCCTGCTTGGCCACGTCGGAGATACCCTGGGCCTTCTTGGTTTCCACTTCCAGCTTGGCCACCTTCTTGCCTGCTGCCTCAAGGTGTTTGCCAACCTCCTCCAGCAATCCCTTTTGCACCGAACCGTATTTGCCGGCTGCGGCCAGGGAGGCGCCAAGTTCCGCGACAAACTGGATGGCCGCCGGGATGAACTGACGTTTGGTCATCTGGATGGCGGTGAGGGCCTCGATGTTGATGTGCTTGGCATACTGCTCCACATAGATGTCGTAGCGGGAATGCAGCTCATCCTTCGAAAGCACGTTGTACTTGCCGAACAGCTTGATCGCCTTGGGGGAGATAAAGGCCTTGAGCGCGTCCACGGTGTTGCGGGTGTTGGGCAGGCCGCGCTTCTCGGCTTCCTTGGCCCACTCGGCGGAGTAGTTGTTGCCGTTGAAGATGATCCGGCCATGTTTGGTCATGGCGTCTTTGAGAATGGCTTGGATTTCCTTGTTCACGTCCTTGGCTTTTTCCAGACGAACGGCGATCTCTTCCAGGGCCTCGGCGGCAATGGTGTTCAGGGCCACATTGGGACCGGCGATGGACTGGGCGGAGCCGACCATGCGGAACTCGAACTTGTTACCGGTGAAGGCAAAGGGCGAGGTCCGGTTCCGGTCGGTGTTGTCCTTGGGCAGCTCGGGCAGGGAGTCAACCCCGATTTTCAAGGTCTGGCAGGCGCCCTTCTTGCAGATCTTCTCGCCCTTGGCCAGCTTTTCCAGAACATCGGAGAGCTCCTGGCCCAGGAAGATGGAGATGATCGCGGGCGGGGCCTCGTTGGCGCCCAACCGGTGATCGTTGCCGGAGCTGCCGCAGGTGGCGCGCATGATGTCGGCATGGGTGTCCACTGCCTTGATCAGGGCGGAAATGAAGACCAGAAACTGGGCGTTGTCCTCGGGGGTCTGGCCCGGATCAAGCAGGTTGATGCCGTCGTCGGTGGAGAGCGACCAGTTGTTGTGCTTGCCGGAACCGTTTACTCCGGCATAGGGCTTCTCGTGCAACAGGCAGACCATGCCGTGGCGCAGGGCCACCTTCTGCATGGTTTCCATGACCAGCTGGTTGTGGTCGGTGGCCATGTTGGTGGTGGTGAAAACCGGGGCCATCTCGAACTGGGCCGGGGCCACCTCATTGTGTTTGGTTTTGGAGGAGATGCCCATCTTCCAGAGCTCGATGTCCAGATCCTTCATGTAGGAGGAAACCCGATCCTTGATGGCGCCGAAGTACTGGTCTTCCAGTTCCTGGCCCTTGGGGGCGGGGGCGCCGAACAGGCTGCGGCCGCAGGTCATCAGGTCGAGGCGTTGCAGGTAGTACTCTTTTTCCACCAGGAAGTATTCCTGCTCCGCGCCCACCGTGGAGCTGACGATGCTGGAGGTGGTGTTGCCCATGGCCTTGAGCACCCGCAGTGCCTGTTTGGCAACGACGCTCATCGAGCGGAGCAGGGGGGTCTTCTTGTCCAGGGCTTCGCCCTTGTAAGAGCAGAAGGCGGTGGGGATGCAGAGGGTCACATCGCCGGATTCGTCTTCCTTGAGGAAGGCGGGGGAGGTACAGTCCCAGGCGGTGTAGCCGCGGGCCTCGAAGGTGACGCGCAAGCCGCCGCTGGGGAAGGAAGAAGCATCCGGTTCGCCCTGGATCAGTTGCTTGCCGGAAAACTCCATGATCACCCCGCCATCGTCGGTGGGGGAGATGAAGGAGTCGTGCTTTTCGGCGGTGGTGCCGGTAAGGGGCTGGAACCAGTGGGTGTAATGGCTGGCGCCCTTTTCGATGGCCCAGTCCTTCATGGCGTTGGCTACCACCGAGGCGACGTCCGGCGGCAGGGAAGAACCGGTGGTGATGGTTTTCTGCAGAGCCTTGTAGGTCTCCTTGGGCAGTCTTTCCTTCATGGTTTTGTTGTTGAACACGTTGGTGCCGAACAGCTCTGGCACGGTCATCAGGGTCTGGTCGTAGTCGTTACCGCAACCACAGGTGCAATTGTCACTCATTGTGTTTCTCCTTATTTTTTGGGTGCTGAAGGGTAAGGTTGAAAAATTTCCACCCCCGATTCAAAGGGGGCGGCATCCGTTTAAGCCAACCGCTGGCGGTTGGCATTGTTCCCGGGTAATTTTACCATTGTAACTTCGTCCCTGTTCCCGTCTCATTTTCTGCAATATGGAGAAGGGCCTTTGAGATTTCCTCCTGAAAAGAAGCGTTGTTGATCTTGGTGGCGAAGGAGTCCAGGGTATAGAAAACATCGACTACCTGATCGCCATCCGAGCTGAATCTTGCCCGGTGGATGTTGATTTCAAAATCGGCCAGGGTTCGGGTGATATCGTAGAGCAATCCTGGCCGGTCATTGGCAAAAACCTCGATGATCGTATACTGTTCCGATATCTTGTTGTCTATAACAACCCGCGGGGGAGCCTGCACGTTTTTTTGCCCAGAGGGGCGGAAGGCGGAGCGGAATTTATCGACCAAACGGTGGCTGAGGCCAAGACGATTTTTCAGGGCCAGGTTGAGGTCTTCGCCGAGCGCCTGCCAGTTCTGTTCGGCATAGCTCAGCTCCGCTGTCGGACGAACGTTGAGTACATCCACTGCCGTGCCATCTTCCCAAGTGAAGATCTGGGCGCTCACCACATTCAGGCCATGCAGGGCCAAGGTTCCGCAGATTTTTGCCAGCAGGCCGGTGGAGTCGTGGGCCATCACCAGGACCGACCAGGACAAGCCGTGGTCGGCGGGCTCGGTAATGGCCTGTTTGTCATTTTTTAATCCGGTGCGCAGTCGGAGATGATGGGCGATCTCTTCCGGGGGAAAGCTCAGCAGATATTCCTCCGGAAGGATTTTGTAATCGGTCGGAGCCGCCTTGCCAAGGATTGCCCGAACCTGTTCCAGCATCCAGTCGGCGCCCTGGCTTTTGTCGGGAGGGGGGGCGTCCTGTCGTTCCAGAAGATGAGAGATTTTGAGGGACATTTCCAGAAGCAGGGCGCCCTTCCATTCGCTCCAGGCTGTCGGCCCGGTGGCTTTTGCGTCGGCGATGGAGAGCAGGTAGAGCATGGTCAACCGCTCCTGGCTCTGGATTTGTTCTGCGCATTGCCGGAGAAAGGCATCATCGTCAAGATCGCGGCGCAAGGCGGTTACGGTGAGGAAGAGATGCTTGGCCACGAGAAATTGTAGGCAGGCTGTTTCTTCCCGGGTGAGTCCCAAACGTTTGCCTACTCCGGCGGCAAGGATGCTGCCGTGCTGGGCGTGATCTTCGTGGTGCCCCTTGCCGATGTCGTGCAGGAGCGCGGCCAGAAAAAGGACGTGGGGAGATGCGATGCCCGCGAAAGGGGTTTTGTCGAGGGAGATTTTTTTCAGCTCGGCCACGGTTTGCAGGAGGTGCCGGTCAACCGTGAAAACATGGTAGACATCGTGCTGGGCCAGGGCGTGGATCTGCTCAAACTCTGGGAGATAGGCGGTGAGCAGTCCGGTGTCCAGCAGAACAGCGAGGACGCTCATCACGTCCTTGCTGTTTTTCAAAACATCGAAAAAGGGTTTGGCCATTCGTTTTGAGTGACGCAGCTTGTCATCCACCAGATGCAGGTTGGCGGTTATGATTTTTCTGCTGCGATGATGGATCTCGAGCCCGGTTTTTCCTGCATGGGCAAAGAGACGCATCAGCAGATAGGGGCGCTTCTCGAGAAGCGCCTGATCGGTCAGGTGCAGCCGCTCCTGGCGAATCGTGATCCCTGGCTCGATGGTCTGCTCCACCGGGTTGGCGCGCGGTGCGCCCAGGGTTTCATCGACATGTTCAAAAAACAGATCGGTGGTGGTGGCGATGGCCTGCAGGTGTCGGTAGGTATCCTGCATGAAGCGTTCAACTCCGAGAGTGCCTCGGGTGTCGTGATATTTGAAGGCCTTTGCCATCTCTTCCTGATATTCGAAGAACAGCTGGTCGTTTTTTCTGCCGCTGAGGTAATGGAGCCTGTTGCGGATCTTGATCAGGAAATCCCTGGCCTGGGCGAAACTTTCTTTTTCCTGGGGCGAGATCAGCCCTGCTTCTTCGATGTCGTCAAGCGCCTGCAAGCCGAAGAGGGCGTGGCTTACCCAGATTATGGCTTGAATATCGCGGAAGCCGCCGCGGCTTTCCTTGATATTCGGTTCCAGTTGGTAGCTGTGCATGCCAAACCGTTGATGGCGTTCGTTGCGGTGCTGTATCATAGTGTGCAAGAATTCCTGTCGGTGCCCAGCCAATAATTCCCGGTGGAATGACTGCCGCATCGCATTGAAAAGCGGCAGGGAGCCTGCAATGTGGCGCGCATCCAGCAGCGCCACCTGAAAAAAGAAGTCCTGCCTGGCATCAGCCAGGCAGGCATCCTCTGTTCTTACTCCATGGCCGACCTCAAGTCCCGCATCCCACAGGGGATAAAACAGGGCTTCCGTCACTGGCCCGAGGCGATGCTCTGCCTCGGGGGCATGGAGCAGAAGGAGGTCAATGTCCGAATAGGGAAACAGTTCTTTTCGGCCATAGCCGCCAAGAGCAATAAGGCACATGCCCTCTGATGCTTCCGGGCAGTTGGCAAAGCAAGCCGCGAGATAGTCATCGATGAGCTGCGAGTTTTTATGGAGGAGGGCCTGACCGCTCAGCCCCTGACGCCAGAGATACTCCAGGGCCTCCCGTTTTGCCCGCAGCTCAACATCCATCACTGAGGAGCCGTTAGGAAATAATCTGTAGTTTTTTTGCTCATTTCGTTACGGCTCCTTATGCCGGTTACGACGGCCTAGATCGCCTCGTTCCCGGTTTCCCCCGTGCGGACGCGGATAACCTCTTCCACCGGCAAGACAAAGATTTTGCCATCGCCGATCTTGCCGGTGTTGGCGGTTTCCCGGATGCAATTGACCACAGCCTCAACCATCCCGGATTCGACAATGATCTCGATCTTGACCTTGGGGATAAAATCGACGATGTATTCCGCGCCGCGGTAAATTTCCTTATGTCCTTTCTGGCGGCCGTATCCCTTGACTTCGGAGATGGTCATGCCCTTGATGCCCATTTCGTTCAAGGCGTCCTTGACATCGTCCAGCTTGAACGGCTTGATAATTGCCTCGATCTTCTTCATGCAATTCTCCTTTTCTGGTAACTGCCCGGCAGCACCGCATCTGCGTTGTCATCGGCCAGCTCATGTGCACCAGCACAGGTCGCCGACCTCTTCCTAGCAGCCGCGGTACCGCCGAACAGTTACGCTTCGTTGGTTTTTCTCGCTTTCCGGCTTCAAGCGGGATAGTTACCTTTTCTTCGCGGTGGCAGTGTGCAGCGGCGGGGCAGGGAGTGACGCTTGTTCCCGGAACGCTGACGCTGTTAGAGTGAGTAGCCGATTTCGCTGTGCTGGGTTAGATCCAGACCCTGAACCTCTTCCTCTTCGCTGACCCGGAGACCGATCACCAGGTCGACAAACTTGAGGATAATGAATGTTACCACAACCGAGTAGGCGATGGTCGTAAAGGCATCCATGGCTTGGATGCCCAAGAGCTGCGGATTCCCGAAGAACAGGCCGTCCTTGCCTGCCGCATTGACGGCGGTGGTGGCAAACAGCCCTGTGGCCAACGCGCCCCAAAGGCCCCCGACTCCATGGACTCCGACCACGTCAAGGGCGTCGTCGTATCCGAGGCGGCTTTTGGCGAGAACTGCGAAGTAGCAGAGAGCGCCGGCCACCAGGCCGATGAGCACCGCGGAGGTGGCGCCGACAAAGCCGGCCCCCGGGGTGATGGCAACCAGGCCGGCAATGGCGCCGGAGGCGGCGCCCAGGGTGGTGGGTTTCCCTTGTGTTATCCATTCCGCGATCAGCCAGGAAAGCAGGGCTGCGCCGGTGGCGACCTGGGTGGTGAAAAAGGCGTTGACCGCGACACCGTTTGCCGACAAGGCGCTGCCCGCATTGAAGCCAAACCAGCCGAACCAAAGAATCCCCGCGCCAAGCATGGTCATGGTCAGATTGTGTGGATGAAATGATTCCTTGCCCCAGCCTTTGCGTTTTCCGAAAACCAAGGCCGCAACAAGGGCTGCCGCGCCTGAATTGATGTGAATGACAGTGCCGCCAGCAAAATCAAGGCCGCCGTGGCCGCTGATCCAGCCCCCGCCCCAAACCCAATGGCACACGGGCAAATAGACCAGGGTGCTCCAGAGAACAGTAAAGAGGAGAAAGGCTGGAAATTTTACCCGTTCCGCAAAGGTGCCGGTGATCAGCGCCGGGGTGATAACGGCGAACATCAGTTGGAATGCGCAGAACAGCAGATGGGGGATGGTGGCGGAATACTTGCCGGGTTCAAGGCCAACCCCGGCAAGCCCGGCCCAATCGAGGTTGCCGATCATGCCGTTGACATCGGGGCCGAAGGCCAAGGAGTAGCCATAGACCACCCAGATGATCGAGACGACACCAAGACAGACAAAACTTTGCAGAATCGTACTCAAAACATTTTTTGAGCGGACCATGCCGCCATAAAAAAGAGCCAGTCCCGGGGTCATCAGCATGACCAAGGCCGTGGCAATCAGCATGAATGCGGTATCACCTGTGTCCATAAACATCTCCTCTCTCTGTGCATTGTTTGGAATTGTTCCTTTCTCAGTTGGTAGCTATGCATGCTGCAGAATAAGATAAGCAAATCTCGTGCCAGCGGGATGCTGTTGCGTAAGGTGCTGATTTTTCGTGGGTATGGTGGTTATTTATAGGGCTGGTGGTGACAAAAAAATAACAAAAAAGTATAAACTTTATAATTTAAATACAAATTTGTAGTTTTTTGGTTAAGTTGGGAGGGGGTCAAGAAAGGTGGTACTGGTTAAAGATGATTGATTCGATGGGGGCCTCGGGCCATTGTTTCTGGAGCCAGGCGCGGAGTTCTTTGTTCATTTCGCCCCGGGCAAGAGAGTACCTGCGCAATTCTTCAAGAGGCTTGTTCTGAAAGAATTGATAGATGATGTCGCGGACAAATATTTTTTTGTCTGCGGGAGGCTCTTCCTGCTCGGCAAGGGAGGTGATCAGGGTGATGTCAACAAGAACAAAGGTGACTGGGGGGGCAGGCTGATCGCCTGTCGGGTTTTTTACCGGAATAACGAAGGCGGGGAAGGCCCATTTTTTACGGACTTTTCCCGGGTGAAGCTGGCTGGCTTCGTGCGCGTCCGGAGAGGATGTCCCGACCGTGTTGATGTCGGGAGGAGCCATTGTGCTTCCAGGATGTTCGGTAGAGGTGGTGGCAGTCTGGTGCAGGGAGGGGGGTGGTTTTTGTGTGGAGATTAAAACAATAAAAAGGCCGACAACAAGGAGCGGCAGAGCATAGAGGGGGATGCGGACAAAAATGGGCAGCGCTTGCAGCCGGGCGAACTGTGTTTGGGCAATTATTTTGGCGGAAATAAAAAGGGCGGGGAATGCCAGGAAACGGGTAAAGGGTTGAGCCTGTTTGGCACCGGCGGCGGTACCCTGATCTGGGATGCCGGAAAGAGTTTTTTCCAGCGAAGCATCGAGGTCCGGGGCGCCAACCCCGGCGGTGGCTGTCGGCTCGTTTTCCTCAAGGAAGAAATTCTCCTCCTCTTTGTCCTCGGAGAAAAACGCGTCATCCTCAGCCTGAAATGCGGATTCCCAGTCCTCCCCCCAGTTTGTTTCATCGTGGTCAGCAGCAGGATCCGTGCTGGCGAACTGGTCAACAGACTGGGGAGGGCGTTCGTCAGCCATATTTTAGATCAGAATATTTTGTTGAGTTTTTCGGAAAGGGTTTCAGCGGTGAATGGTTTAACAATGTACTGGCTGACCTTGGCCTTAACCGCCAAAATAATATTGTCCTGCTGTGCTTCCGCCGTCACCATGATAAAAGGCGTATTGGCCATGCTGGCGTCAGCCCGGACAGCTTTCAGCAGGTCGAGACCTGTCATCTTGGGCATGTTCCAGTCCGAGACGATAAGCCCGATTTTTTCGGATTTCAGGACATTCAGGGCCGTGGTGCCATCGTCCGCTTCAATGATATTTTTGAAGCCAAGCTGGGTGAGAATGTTTTTGACTATGCGTCGCATGGTGGCGAAATCGTCAACCACGAGAATTTTCATATTAGGATCAGCAGCCATATTTCCTCCCTAACAGCTTTGTGATACGAGTGGCCTGGGGGCATGTTCGCAGTGTTAATAAAAAACATATTAATTTTAGTGTAACTGTAACAATTGATTTTGGAAATAAAAAAAGAGGGTTATGGGGAGCAGCACTGTATTTTGGGCTGTTCTTTCGGGCATTGTATAAAAAAAGGGGCTTGCCGGCACGTTCAATTCGCCAGGGTCTTTTTCAGCTTGGTTCGGAGGCGGAACATGGCTTTGCTGTGCATCTGGGAAATACGTGACTCCGTATAGCCCAACACCTCGCCGATTTCCTTCATCGTTAGTTCTTCCTGATAATAGAGGGAGACAGTCAGTTTTTCTTTTTCCGGGAGATCGGAAATGGCATCAGCGATGAGTTCCCTAATCTGGGACAGGTTGATGGCGGTGAAGGGATCGCGATCGTCCATGGCGAAGGTTTCCGCCAGGGTAGGATCGCTTGTTTCTGTTGATTTCTGACGAAGAAATTCGATATCCATGAAAGAGACGGACTTGGTTTCATCAAGGAGCTTGTAGAAATCATCCAAGGCAAGGCCCATGGTCTGGGCGACTTCCTCGTCCGTGGCCGGTCTGCCCATCTTCTTTTCAATGTCGGCATAGGCCTTTTCCAGGTCCGTGGTCTTCCGCCGCACGGAACGGGGCACCCAATCCAAGGCGCGAAGTTCGTCGAGCATCGCGCCCTTGACCCTGAATTCGGCATAGGTTTTGAATTGCACGTTTTTGGAAACATCAAATTTATTGATGGCGTCAATGAGGCCGATGATCCCGCAACTGATGAGATCATCGAGCGACACCTGCGCGGGAAGACGCGCCGCCAAGCGTGCCGCGATATACTTGATCAGCGGGGTGTAGGTCAGAATCAGCTCATTGCGTTTTTCTGCACTCAGCGGTTCTGCCTGGCTGAAAAAAGTATTCGTGTAGTCTTTGAACTTGGGTGACAGCTGTTTGCTCATACCGGATAGGCCCGCAGGGGCAAAGGAGATTGATGGCCTGCAATATGGAAAAGTATATTACAGATCAACGAGTCCCTGCCAGAAAAATTTTATGTTCCCATCGGCTTTCATCTCGGGCTCTTCCTGGGAAATATTCCCGGCCACTTTACTGAACATCTTGCTGGACGGAGCATCCGGGAAGATGTCTGAGACCAGCCGCTGTTCGCGCACCGCAGTGGGGAGTTTGCTATCATAGGGGATATACCCGAGATAATCCAGGGAAAGCGAGTCGAGAAAACGGTCGGCCACAATGCTCAATTTCCGGAAAACAGCCAGAGCCTCCTTTTCGGAGCGCGCAAGATTGACCAGGATGCGGAATTTTTTCACGTCATGCCTGCTGGAGAGGACCTTGACCAGCGCGTAGGCGTCGGTCAGGGAGGTCGGTTCCGGGGTCAGGATGATGATGCGCTCCCGGGCCGCGAGATTGAAGTAGATCACGTTATTGTTGATGCCTGCGGCGGTGTCGATCAGCATGATGTCGATTTTTTGGGCCAGGGCCGACATCTCGGAAAGGAAGTACAACCGTTGCTGTTCGGTGAGGTCCGCCAGTTCCATGATCCCGGAGCTGGCGGGAAGAATGAGCAGACCCTCGGGCCCTTGCACCAAAACCTCTTGGAGCGTTTTTTCGCCCATGAAAACGTGGTGCAGGTTGTAGCGGGGGGTCAGACCGAGCAGGATGTCGACGTTGGCCAGGTTCAGGTCCGCGTCAAGGATCAGCACCTTTTTGCCACCCTTTGCCAGGGCATAGCCGAGGTTGGTGACGATATTCGTTTTGCCGACCCCGCCCTTGCCGCTGGTCACGCAAATGACCCGTGGTTGGGGCTCGGTTCGGCCGCGGGGCACCGCTGTTCTTTTCTTTTGGGTTTGCGAGTGGGTCATAAGCCTTTCCAGTGTTTCTGCCTGATTCATGTGCGTTCCCCGGGGGTGGTCATTGTTGTAATCGCGAAAAAAACGCGGTTACAACGGTTGTCACTTTGTAACCTTTGATCGTGTGCACGGACATGTGGGGAGTTTTCATTTTTGCGAGTCCATCATCATTGGGTCCATCTGCATTGGGCTTCGGTGGCAAGCTCACCGGCAGCCGCCTGCCAGCCCTGCCCGAATAGAGTCTGCAGGAATTCCCGGGAGGCGAGGAGGAAATCCTCCGGGACCCTCTGGCCGGTGCATAGGCAGGAAATGGGCAGTGCCGCGCCGGCCAGTAGCTGGCAGAGGGAAGCATATGCCCGGGTTTCATCGAGCTTGGAGAGGATCAGCCCCTTGACCCGCAAGGGCTCATAGGAGGAGAGGATCTGCTGCAGGTCTTCTTTCTTGCTGGTGGCGCTGAGCACGAGATACGGATCAATCCCGTTTTTCAAAGAAAACCATTCGCCCAGCTCCCGGATGTGGTTCGGATCATAAGGGCTCTTGCCCGCCGTATCGATGATGATCAGATCCTTGTCCTGATGGCGAAGAAGAGCCGTCTGCAGATCCCTTTTGCGCAGAGCGATTTCGCAGGGCAGACGCATGATCTTGGCATAGGTCCGCAGTTGGTCAGTGGCCCCTATCCGGTAACAATCCATGGAGAGAAGAGCCACCTTCATCCCTTCGTGAATGCTGTACCAAGCGGCGATTTTCGCGGCGGTCGTTGTTTTTCCCACCCCAGTTGGGCCGATCAGGGCCACCACGGTGGGCGCCTTGGTGATCCCGATGGCAAGGGGGGTTATCTGGAGCTGATCGATAATTTTGTCCCGCCACTGGGCAACCTGTTTCGGGTCGGGCCGACCGCCTTTTTGCGCGGCTTGCCCGGAGGAGTGACCCGAAAGGGAATGGCCGTCAAGTTCTTCCTTGGCGCAGTATTGCCGGCGCAGGAAATTGGCAAAACGCAACCGCAGGTCATTGGCTTCAAACTGGACCTTTGCGGCTTTGGTACCTTTTTCCCCCGAGTTGCTTGGCAGGGTGCGGGCGGAAAGCTCGGCGGACAGTTTGCGGTCAAAACCGGGTTGGGGCGGGGTCTGCTGTGGAGCTACCCGGCCGGCTGTATTTTTTGCCGGGGCCTGACGCACGGAATGATAGCCGTACCCCACCGTTTTCGGTAATCTGCCCTCCTTGGTGTCTGATCCCGGGGGCGGCAAGGTAATCTCCGGCTCCGGGTCATATTCCATGGCAGCCACCACTTCAATCCTCGGTCCGCCTCTGGCCGAGCCGCTTTTTCCGGGAAGATTGCGGGTCGAAAGAATAACCGCATCTTCTCCCAGCTCTTCCTTGACCATGGCCATGGCGCTGGATGTATCCGAGGCTTCAAAACGTTTGATTCGCATCGCTGCTCCTCACTTCTATTTCTTGGGGTTGAGTTCGATTGTCCCCAGGGATTGCAGTTGGGTCTGCGCGGTCAATTCATTATGGGAAAGGACGATGACGTGGGGCATGAACCTTTCCATGAGCCGTCGAAAATGGCGGCGGATAATCGGGGAGCAGACAATGATGGGCTGATAACCGTCCAGCGAAACTTTTTCCACCATGGTCTTTGCCGAGGCCAGTAAGCGTTGGGCCAGGTTCGGCTCCAGGTTAAGGAATACGCCCTGGTCACTTTTCTGCAATGATTCGCGCACCAGATCTTCGACCTGGGTGGAGAGGGTAAGGACTGTAAGTGTCCCTTGCTCATCGGTAAAGGAGCTGATAATGGAACGGGCGAGTTTCTGTCGGACATACTCGGTAAGGATGTCCGGGTCCTTGCCCATGGGCGCGAAGTCGGCCAGGGTTTCGCAGATGGTGAGCAGGTCGCGCAGCGATACCCGCTCCCGCAGGAGGTTCTGAAGTACCTTTTGCACAAGGCCAAGAGGCAGCAGGCCGGGTACCAGTTCTTCCACCACCTTGGGATGGGTTTTGGCCAGATTGTCCAGAAGCTTCTGGGTGTCCTGGCGGCCCAGGAGTTCATCGGCGTGGGTGCGCAGCACCTCGGTGAGATGGGTGGCGATCACCGTGGAGGGATCAACCACGGTGTAGCCCGCCACCTGGGCTTCGTCTTTTTTCTCCTGATCGATCCAGAGGGCGGGGAGCTGGAAGGCCGGCTCCATGGTGGGTATTCCTTCGATCTTCCGTTTGGCCATGCCGGAATCCATGGCCAGCAGATGGCCCATCATAATTTCCCCTTTGGCGACCTCCACCCCTTTGAGAAGGAGGACATACTGGTCGGGTTTGAGCTGGAGGTTGTCGCGCACATGTAAGGGCGGGATAATCATCCCCATGTCCATGGCAAACTGCCTGCGGATGGCCCGGATCCGTTCCAGAAGATCGCCTTCCTGGGCCTCGTCAACCAGAGGAATGAGACCATATCCCACTTCAAGTTGCAGGATATCCAGGGGCAACAGGCTTTCCACTGTTTCCGGCGCGCCGGGCAGGGGAGTGGCAGCCTGTTTTTCTTTTTCTGCTTCGACCTTTTTCTCTTCCTGGTCGGCGGCGGTTTTATTGAAGGCCATCAGCGAGATGGCTCCCATAATGATGCCCAACACGATAAAGGGGAGGTGCGGCAACCCCGGCACCAGGCCGAAGAGGATGATGATTCCGGAAGAAACCGCCAGGGCCTGGGGCTGGTGCCCGAACTGTTTCATGAATTCCTTGCCCATGGTCACATCGGAGGCCGCGCGGCTGACAATGATACCCGCGGAGGTGGAGATGACCAGGGCCGGAATCTGGGAGACCAGCCCGTCGCCGATGGTGAGCAGGGTATAGGTTTCCGCCGCTTGGGCAGCCCGCATGTTCTGCATGAAGGCGCCGATGAAGAACCCGCCGATGATATTGATGACCATGATCACCAAACTGGCCATGGCCTCGCCGCGCACGAATTTGCTGGCGCCGTCCATGGCTCCGTAAAATTCCGATTGGCGGCTGACTTCCGAGCGGCGGTGTTTCGCCTCCGCTTCGTTGATCAATCCGGCGTTGAGGTCCGCATCGATGGCCATCTGTTTGCCGGGCATGGCGTCCAGGGTGAAGCGGGCCGCCACCTCGGCAATACGGCCGGAACCCTTGGTGATAACCACGAAATTGATGAGCACCATGATCAGGAAGATGATCATGCCCACGGCAAAATTGCCGCCCACCACAAAATTGCCAAAGGATTGGATGACATCGCCCACCGCGCCTTGCCCTTCATGACCGTGCAGCAGGATGAGTCGGGTGGAGGCGATATTCAGCGCCAAGCGAAATAAGGTGGTGATCAGCAGCAGCGAGGGAAAGGAAGAAAAATCCAGCGGATTGGTATTGTACATACTCATCAGCAGGATGACCAAGCCGATGGTGATGTTCATGGAGAGCAGCAGGTCGAGGATGATGGTGGGCAGGGGAATGATCATGACCATGAGAATGGCCACGACTCCGACCGCCACGAAAAGGCTGGACATCTCGAAGTTGACTGCTTTCAGTCCTGTTGCTGCCCCGGTGTTATCTGCCATGGTTGTACGAACCCGTAGTGGTGAAGATGTGGGGGGAATCCGGCTGTCTTGATAATAATACCTTACGCATTGTCATCAGGCTCTTTTTCGCTTGAGGCTGTATACATAGGCGAGAACCTCGGCCACGGTCTGGAACAGGTTTTCCGGAATCGTTTCATTGAGGCCCGTGCTTTTGTACAACGCTTGGGCCAAGGGTTTGTCTTCGACCAGGGGGATGGCATGTTCCTCGGCGATTTTCCGGATATTCTGGGCGATAACCCCGGCGCCCTTGGCCAGGACCGTGGGGGCCACCATGGCAAGGGCATCGTAGCGCAGGGCGATGGCCAGACGGGTGGGGTTGGTGATCACCACATCGGCCTTGGGAACCTCGGCCATCATCCGTTGTCTGGCCATCTGCATCTGGATGGCCCGGATGCGCCCCTTGACGTGGGGATCGCCTTCGGTCTGTTTGGCTTCGTCCTTGATCTCCTGCTTGGTCATCTTCATTTTTTCCATGAACTGCCAGCGCTGAAAGGCATAGTCCGCCGCCGCGAGTATCGCGATGATCAGCGCCGATTTCAGAAAGATCCAGAAGGCGATCTTGCACATGAAGGCCAGGATGGGCATGGGCTCCTGATCCATGAGCGGCAGGATGCCGGGCAAGGCTTTTTGTATCTCCGCATAGGAAACGTAGCCGATGATGAGCAGTTTGCCCACGGATTTGACGACATTGGCCAGGGTCTGCTTGGAAAAGAGCCGGGAAAAACCCTGGATCGGATCGATCTTGTCGAACTTCGGCATCAGCTTTTCCGTGGTGAAGAGGAAGCCGACCTGGGCATAGTTGGAGGCCAGGGCCGCGATGAAGATGGCCCCCATGACCGGCGCGACGATGAGCACGGTCTGGAGCATGGATTCCCGGGTAAGCACGGTCATGTTGCTCGAGGTAATCGTAATGGTGTGCAGATTGCCGAGGTAATACCGGAGCAAGAGGAGGAATTGCCCCAGCATGAAATCGCTTGAATAATAGAGGGTGAGCAGGCCGGCGAGCAGGACTGCGGCGGAAGGCACTTCCATGCTCTTGGCGACATCCCCTTTTTCCCTGGCCTCTTGGATGCGGCGGGAGGTGGGGGCCTCGCTTTTTTCCTGGCCGGAGGATTCGTCCGCCATGGCTCAGCCTCCCATGCCCTGCGCCAGCCTGGGCAACAGCCGGGCCAGCATCTCAAAATTGGCAATCATCAGCGGCATGAGGTAGGCCAATGACAAACCGGCAAAGATAAAGCCGACCGCAAGATTGATGGGCAAGCCGACAATCATGATGGGAATCTGCGGAACGGTTTTGGCGACGATGCCCATGGCGACATGGGAAAAAAACAGGGCGGCGCCTGCCGGAGCCATGATCTTGACGGCAAGGACAAACATGTGGGATGCCCCCTGCATGAGCCCCTCGAAGGTGGCCTTGGTCAGGATGGCGCCGCCGGGTTTTATCCATTCAAAGCTTTCCACCAGGGTGGAGAAAAACATATGGTGGCCGTTGATCCCTAAAAAAATCAGGATGGCGGTGAGATTCCAGAGCATGCCCACCAGCGAGACCTGGGTGCCGAACTGGGGGTCCATGACCCCGGCCATGCCCATGCCCATCTGGATGCCGACCATCTGACCGGCGATTTCCGCCGCGGCAAAAACGCAGCGGGCAAAAACGGCCAGGGTCGCGCCCAAGAGGATTTCGCGGAGGACAAGGACGACAAAGCCAAGGGGGGGCCCGCTTATCAACCGTGGGTTCACCTGGATCACCGGGGTCAGGACCAGGGCGGTCATCAGGGCCAGCAGGATCTTGATTTGGGCCGGAACGGTGGTCGAGCCGATGACGGGCATAAAAAACAGGAGTGGCGCCACCCGGGTCAGGATAATGACCATGGTGAGGATCTGCGTCAGGGTCCAGTTCAGTAGCGCGACTTCAGGCATGGTTGCAGGGGTCTCCGTCAGTGGATGATGGTCGGGATGCTGACGATCAGATCATGGGTGTAATCCACCAGCTTGTTGATCATCCAGGAGGAAAGAAAGAGCAGGGTCGCCATAACGGCCACGATCTTGGGGACAAAGGTTAGGGTCATCTCCTGGATCTGGGTGATCGCCTGAAACAGAGAAATCAGCAATCCGACCACCATGGCCACCAGCAGCACTGGGGCGGAGAGCAACAGGGTCATGACCACAGCGTTTTGGGTAAGGTTGATTGCTTCGGCAGGAGTCATGGCTACACCCCAAAACTTTTTACGAGAGAGCCGACAATCAGGTACCAGCCATCCACCAGAACAAAAAGCAACAGCTTGAAGGGCAGGGAGACCATGACCGGCGGCAGCATCATCATGCCCATGGAGAGCAGGATGCTGGCCACCACCATGTCGATGATCATAAAGGGGAGGAAGAGGACAAAGCCAATGGTGAAGGCGGTTTTGAGCTCACTGATCATGAAGGCCGGGATGAGCACGGTGGTGGCGACCTCTTCCTTGTTTTTTGGCTTTGGGGTCTTGGCCAGGGAGAGAAAGAGCTCCAGGTCTTTTTCCCTGGTCTGCTTGAACATGAAGGCGCGCACCGGTTTTGCCGCCTCGACCAGGGCCTGTTCCGCGTTGATCTGTTCGGCCATGTATGGCTTGACGGCGGTGGTGTTGATCTCCGTAAAGACGGGGGTCATGATGAACATGGTCAGGAAAAGGGCCAAGCCGATCATGATCTGGGTCGGCGGCATCTGTTGGGTGCCCATGGCTTGGCGCAAAAAAGAAAAGGCGATCACCAACCGGGTGAAGGAGGTCATCATCAGGAGAATGGCCGGAGCCATGGAGAGCACCGTGAAGAGCAGGAGGATCTCGATGAGCACGGAAACCTGTTTGGGATTCTGGGCTTCGCCCAGCCCGATCTGCAGGGTGGGCAGGGTCACGGCAAAGCTGTCGCCGGGCCAAAGGAGGATGAGTCCTGCAAGGAGCCCGATGAGGATGGGCCAGGATGGCACTTTATTCCGCATTGGCAGAGCCTTCTTTTTTTTGTTTGAGCCCGGAAACGCCTTGGGCCGCCTTCTGGAGCATGGCGGCAAAAGCGGGTGGCAGCGGGGTGCTTCTTTTTTGGCTTGCCGCCGTGAGCCGCTCATTGGGCTCAAGGGTGGCAAGCAGGGTGATCTGTTGTTCGCCGAGTCCGACCACCAGATATGTTCCGGCGACCTCCAGGACGCTCACCTGCTTTTTGGCGGCCAGCATCTGGCTGTCGAGCACGGTAATGAGCCCTTCTGTCCGGGAACCGCCCTTGGTAAACCCCATTTTTTTTACCCAAAACAGCAGGAGCAGCATGAGGCCGATCACAATGATGAGTGAGCCAAGGGTTTTAAAGATGGCCGTGGTCAGGGAAATGGTTTCCTGATTGGCGGTGAGCAGCGGGGCGGCGGCTGTGCCGGTCGCGCCAGTGAGCTGTTCGGCGGCCAAGAGCATGAGCGGGCAGAAGAGATGGTAGAGCAGGCTGGCCGCCAAGGCGGCCAGCGCCTTGGCCCGGAACGGTCTTTGTGTGGATGATGGTTGCCGGATCGTCATAATGGTTCTGTCCACAGCCTTGCCGACAGGGTCGGTCAGAGGGTTTCCTTGCTCAGGCGATGTTTTTGACCCGGTCCGCCTGGCTGATGATTTCCGTGATCCGTACTCCGAACCGCTCGTTGACCACGATCACCTCACCTTTGCCCAGCAGCTTATCGTTGACAAAGATTTCCACCGGTTCGCCGGCCGCTTTGTCGAGTTCGACCACCGAGCCCTGGGTGAGTTGCAGCATCTTGTTGATAATCATGCTGGTCCGCCCCAGTTCGACGGTGACTTCCAGGGGGATGTCCAGCAGGAAGTCAAGGTTCTGGCTGCCGGTCGGGGCTGCGGCCACGGCATTGCCCAATTCGGCAAAAGCAGGTGCCTGAGCTCCCCCGGAAACTTCATGTTCGCTCAGGGCGGCAGCCCAGTCATCGCCGGGTGCTTCGGTTTCGCTTTGTGTGCCGGCGGCGTCCAACGGATCGTCAGCCATGGTTTTTCTCCTCTTTCAGGTGATCTTCGCTATAGAAAGGCTCAAGGGGAACAGGGAAAGGCTTTTCGCCTCACTCCCGGTTCGGGTCAAGAACCTTTTTCTTGATGAGCAGCGCATTATTGCCGCGATGCACACCAGGGGTTCCCATGTATTTTCTTTCCCCGGCGGCAAAGGCGGGAAGAAGGTCGTCGGTCCGGCGTTCCAGCTGGATGATGTCGCCGACCACCAGTTCCATGACATCGCCGGCGGAAATGGAGGCCCGGCCGAGTTCCACCACAAACTCCACCGGAATGTTCTTGATGTTCTCGGTGAGCACGCGCTTGATGCTGATATCCTCGTCACTCTGCTCCCGCTGGAAGGTGGTCAGCAGCTTGCTTTTGACCGACTCCAGGTTGCTCATGGGGATGCAGACCGTGATGCTGCCCACGGCCCGGTCCATGTCCACATCATAGCGGCAGATGATCACCACGTCTTCGGGCTGGCAGATCTTGGCGAACTGTGGATTGATCTCGCTGCGGATGTATTGCACCTTGAGGGGTTGCAGGGAATACCATGCCTTTTCCAGATCGTTGAGCAGCAGATTCACCACCCGCCGGATGAGCCGTTGTTCGATGGCGGTGAAGTCGCGACCCTCGATGCGGATATTCCTGGTCCCGCTGCCGCCGAGAAAGTTTTCCACCAGGGTGAAAACCAGTTTGGGCTCAAGGACGATGAGGGCATGCCCGCGGAAGGGCGCCATGCGGAAGATCTGCAGGCTGCTTGGTACGGGCAGGGTACGGACAAAGGCGCCGAAGCGTTCCAGCTCAATGGGGGCGGAGGTCAGGTCGATGATCCGGCGCAGGGTGGTGGAAAGCGAGGTACGGACCGCGCGCATGAAAGCGTCGGAGATCGCCTCCATGGCCGGCATCTTGACCTGGACGATCCTTTCCTGTCGGGTGAAATCGTAGGCCTGATAGCCGAGAGCTTCCGCGTCAATGGGTTCCTCGGGCTCTTCGATCTCGCCGCCGGAAATCCCCTTGAGTAGCGCGTCAACCTCGTCCTGGCTGAGAATCTGTTCCATGGTTTTCCGCTGGGTGTGTCGTGGTTGTTTTTTTGCTGTGAACGTGCAGGGGCCAAGGGGCTACTGCACGACAAATTCCGTAAAATAAATATTCTTAATATGGTCGGGGCGCATGATTTCGTTGAAACGTTCCAATAACTCATCCCGGACCCGGATTTTGCCTTCCGGAGTCATGACTTCTTCAAAGCCAAGGCTGGTGAGCATCATGATCACCATGTCGCGGAGCTTGGGCGTAGCTTTGGTGGCCTTGTCCACCGCTTCCTTGCTTTCCAGCTCGAGCTCGATCTTGACCTTGAGGTAGCGTTTGCCCCTCGGGTCTGCCAGGTTGACGACAAAGGGTTCCATGACCAGCATTTCCCCGATCACCGGCGCAGCTTCTTTTTTTGTTTCTTGGCTGGCAACCTCTTCAACCGCCGGTTTATGGGCGAGGAATTTGTTGTAGGCGAAAAAACCGCCGCCGCCGAGGACGCAAATGCCTACGGCAAGAATGATGAAAAAAGGCAGCTTGGACTTCTTCTTCGTCTCCTGCTCTGTTGTCTCTGGGTCTTTTTCTGCAGCCATGGTCATCTCTCCTCGAGGAAAAAAAGGAAGGTCGAAACAAGGGAAGCCTTCTCTTTGGTTTGGTTGTAAAGCAAGCATTGTGCCGCGAGGCTTTTCTTGTGTATAACAGTATATGTAAATTATCGGTAATTCAATGTATTTCTAGGAAATAAGCAGGAGGAGCGGTCTTTTATTGGGGAGATATGTTCGGAAATATTTCGTCATGAATTTGACGTCAATCGGACTGAGTGTCAAAAAAATAGCAAGGATTGGCAAAAGTGGGAGAGGGGGCGCCGGGCAAGGGGTGTTTTCCTGAAGCGATTATGATGGTATCGCAATTGTTTGAAAGATTGTGGGATGTTGGCCGGAGGGGATATGGAACTGGATGCATCTGAGGTTGGTCTGGTGGCGTGCAGTCAGTATGAGCGCCGATTGCTGAAAGAGCGGGTGGAGTTGCTTTGCAACGCGCTTGGCTTTAAGATTTCCGCGGGGAGCAGGGTGCTCTTGAAGCCCAATCTGGTTTCCGCCGTACGGAACAAATCTTTGGCCTGCACCCATCCTGAGGTTGTCGCCGCGGTGGCGGAGTGGTTTCTCGATCATGGTGCGCAGGTGCGGGTTGGTGATTCCCCTGCCTTTGGCACGGCCTTGGGGGTCATGGCGGCCTGCGGCATGAGCGCGGCTCTTAAAGGTCTGCCCGTGACTCTGGTCAATTTCGACAACCCCGAACCGACCCGCCTTGCCTCGGGGTTGTCCGTTGGCGTGGCGCGGGCGGTGGGAGAGTGCGATCTGCTGGTCAATCTGCCGAAGATCAAGGCCCATGGGCAGCTCTATCTGAGCCTGGCGGTGAAGAACTATTTCGGGGTGGTGGTCGGGTTTCGTAAGCCTTGGCTCCACGCCCGCTATGGCGATGTCGCAAACCGCTTCGAGGAGATGCTGGTCGATCTTCTTGACGTGCTTCCTGGCGGGATTACCTTGGCCGATGGGGTGGAGGCCATGCATGTGGACGGGCCGGTGGCAGGCAAACCCTTTCCCCTACACCTGCTGGCCGGAGGGTTGAATCCCGTTTCCCTGGACACGGCCCTGTTGGCCGTGCTTGGTCTGCCTCCGGAAGCAAGCCCTGTTTGGCGGGAGTGTCGGCGTCGCCAGCTTGCCGGCTGCGGACTCGCGGAGCTTTCTTTTCCGCTGGCCAGGCCGGAAGAGGTTGCGGTGCAAGGATTTCAAGCCCCTTCTCGCCTCAAGCCGGTGAGCTTTCATCCCTGGCGGCTTTTGTCGGGCACCGTGAAGCGGCTCATGGCAAGATAAGGCGCGGATGGTGCAACCACTGGTTCTGCCGGAAAGTCTTCTTTACTTTCCGGCCTGAAAATTTTATCGTGGGCAGCACATTGATACGCATAAACCCTTTACGGGAACAGTTATAAAGAGGAGCAGGGATATGTACAATCTGCGGGGAAAAGTGGGCTTGGTAACCGGCAGTTCGCGGGGGATCGGCAAGGCAATCGCTGTGCGGCTTGCGGAAAACGGGGTTGATCTGGTGGTGAACTATGTGCGCCACCGGCAGGATGCGGAAGCCACGGCCCGGCTTATCGAGGAGAAGGGGGCGCGTTGTCTGGTGGTCAAGGCCAACGTGGCCAACGATGAGGATCTT
The DNA here is from genome assembly GCF_029607905.1 of Thiovibrio frasassiensis. Taxonomy (NCBI): domain Bacteria; kingdom Pseudomonadati; phylum Thermodesulfobacteriota; class Desulfobulbia; order Desulfobulbales; family Thiovibrionaceae; genus Thiovibrio; species Thiovibrio frasassiensis. The sequence continues at coordinate 350,180 of NZ_JAPHEH010000001.1, read as the reverse complement.
CAGGGGATGTTCGCTTTGATCAAAAGCGAGTTCGGCCATCTTGATTTTTTGATCAGCAATGCCGCCTCCGGTGTCTTGAAGCCGGCGCTTGAGCTGAGCAGCCGCCACTGGAACTGGGCCATGGAGATCAATGCCCGGGCTCTGCTCTCCCTCACCCAGCAGGCTGTGCCGCTTATGAGTAAGGGGGCGAGGATCATGGCGGTTTCCAGCATGGGGGCGGTGCGGGCCGTGGAGAATTATACGGCGGTGGGCGCCTCCAAGGCGGCGCTTGAGTCGCTGGTCCGCCATCTTGCCGTGGAGCTGGGGCCCATGGGGATCAACGTCAATACCATCAGCGCCGGGGCCGTGGATACCGAGGCCTTGAAAAAATTCCCCAACCGGGAACAGATCCTTGATGGTGCCCTGCTGCGGACCCCAATGGGGCGGCTGACCACCCCCGAGGATGTGGCGGATGTCGCCCTCTTCTTATGCAGTGAACTGGCCGCCATGATTCAGGGGCAGACCATCGTCGTGGACGGTGGCTACTCGATCAGGGCCTGATTTCGATTCTATGGAAGCCTTTCAGACAGAGGAGCGACTCATTCTCGCCTCGGGTTCGCCCCGGCGGCGTGATTTTCTTGCCGAGCTGGGCCTTGTCTTTGAGGTGCTGGCAACGGAGATTGATGAGACTCCGCACTCCGGTGAGCCCCCGGTTGATTTTGTCGCGCGGCTTTCCCGGGAAAAGGCCCAGGGGGTGGATCTGCCCTCTGCCTGGGTGTTGGCTGCCGATACCGCAGTGGTGGTGGATGGGGAGATCCTCGGCAAGCCCGGCGACGCCGAGGAGGCCTGCGGGATGCTCATGCGGCTCTCCGGCCGCTGGCATGAGGTGTGGACCGGATTTTCCCTTTGGCACCAAACAACCGGGGCGCTGTGCACGAAAACCGTCTGCACCAAGGTCCGGTTCCTGACCCTCACTCCGGAATTATGCCGGGCCTATGTCCGCACCGGGGAACCCCTGGATAAGGCGGGGGCGTATGGGATTCAGGGCAAAGGGTGTTTTCTGGTGCCGGAGATCAGCGGCTCTTATACCAATGTGGTGGGCTTGCCCATGGCCGAGGTCTTGGAGGTCTTACTCCACCATAAGGTGATTGTGCTGATGGACGGTTTGTGAGAATATCAATACAATCATGAACGCCTCAGAGCCGAACATCTTCGTTGCCCGTCAGCCCATCTTCAAGAGGAATAAGGAGGTGTTCGCCTACGAACTGCTCTTCCGTTCCGGCCTGACCAATTACTTCGACCCCTTGCAGAACGGGGAAGAGGCCACCTCCAAGGTTATCACCAACAGCTTTCTCCTGATCGGCATTGCCACCATCACCGAAGGAAAAAAGGCGTTCATCAATTTCAGCGAAGAGATGCTGCTCAAGGGATATCCCTCCCTCTTTCCCAAAGAGATTACCGTGGTTGAGGTGCTGGAAACGGTGGGGGTGACGCCGGCAATCGTGCAAGCCTGCGAGACCCTGGTCGGGGAGGGTTATGTGCTGGCCCTGGATGATTTCCTCTACGAAGACCGCTTTTTGCCGCTCATCAAGCTGGCCAGGATCATCAAATTCGACATCCGCCAGATGAGTTTTGCCGAGCTTGAGCGGCAGGTCAAGGTGGTCAGTCGCTACAACGTCAAGTTGCTGGCGGAAAAAATTGAAACCGATGAGGAGTTTGAGGCCACCAAGAAGCTGGGCTTTGAGCTCTTTCAGGGGTATTTTTTCAGCCGCCCCCGTATCATGGAAGGCCGGGATATTCCGGGCTCCAAGCTCCATTACCTGCAGGTGCTGAAGGTCATTCAGGATGAGGATTACGACTTCGCTGAACTGGCCACCTTTGTCAGCCGGGATGTTTCCTTGTCTTACAAGTTGCTTAAGTATGTCAATTCAGCCTATTACGCCCGGAGGCAGAAGCTCCACACCATCGAAATGGCCGTGGCCATGTTGGGGCAGATCACCTTGAGGAAATGGCTGTCGCTGATGATGCTTTCCTACCTCGCCGAAGACAAGCCGTCCGAGCTGCTGCGATTGGCCGCCTTCCGGGGCAGTTTCTGTGAACTGATCGCCGACCAGCTTTTGGACCGACGGAGGGAGGCGGGGATGTTCCACACCGCCGGGATGTTCTCCCTGCTTCCCGCCATGCTTGATAAGAGGATGGCGGATATCCTGCCGGAGCTGGCCCTGCCGGAAGAGCTTCAGGAGGCATTGCTCTCCGGGGAGGCAACCACCTCCCTTGCCCTTACCCTTGCCCTGGTCATGGCCTACGAACGAGGCGAATGGGAAAAGGCCTCCGATCTGGCGGCAAAACTTAACCTGAACCAATACTCCCTGCCCCTGCTCTACGAGCAGGCCATTGAAATCGCCAAGGGTCAGCTTATTGATTGATCGCGTTCATCTTTGAAAAATCGCCGATCTGCAGAAAGAGCCGGGCGATGGCGGTCAGCAGATTCAACCGATTGGCCCGCACCCTCTCATCCTCCACCATGACCATGACTTCTTCAAAAAAGGTATCCACCGGGCCCTTCATTTTGAGGATCACCTCCAACCCTTTTTCGTAATCACCGGCTTCAAGCAACGGGGTCGCCTCCAGGCGAACAGTCAGAAACGCCTCGTGAAGCTTTTGTTCCGCACTCTCGGTGAGCAGTTCCGCTTGCACCGAGGTTTTGCTGTTATCCTTGATAATATTGATCACCCGCTTGAAGGACCCTGCCAGGATGGTAAAGGCTTCCTGCTTGCTTATGGCCATCAGGGCGATGATTTTCCGCTTGCAGTCGACCGGATCGTCGAAGGAGACCGAGGTGACCGCCTCGACCGCTTCGGCCGGGATACCCTGGCTGGTGAGATCATTGCTGAAACGGCCCTTGATGAATTCGAGCACGTTGCGGCGGGCTTCATCCCGGGGAACGGTCAGTTTGTCTCCATACAGGGAGAGGGCCTGGTCGACGAATTCTGCGAGGGAGAGGCGAAAGTCCATCCCGTTGAGGATGTGCAGAAGCCCCAGGGAGAGGCGGCGCAGACCGAAGGGGTCGGCGGTGCCGGTGGGAATCTGGCCGATGCCGAAGCAGCCGGTGATGGAGTCGAGCCGGTCGGCCATGCCCACCAGCGATCCCGGGATTGAGAGGGGCAGTGTGCCTCCGGCCCTGACCGGCAGGTAATGCTCCCGGATGGCCGTGGCAACCTCCGGAGCTTCTCCGCTGAGCAGGGCATAGTCCTGGCCGATGGCCCCTTGCAGGGAGGGAAACTCCCCGACCATGTCGGTCAGCAGGTCGGTCTTGGCGAGGCGGGCAGCCCGTTCGGCATGGGCCAGGTGTTGGGGGGCAAGTTTACTTGCCAGCAGCCCGGTCAAGGCGGTAACCCGCCGGGTCTTGTCGAGCATGGTGCCCAGTTTGTGCTGGAAGATAACGCCGGAAAGGTCTTCGACCCGCTCCTCCAGGGTTCGGCGCTGGTCTTCCTTGAAGAAGAAAAATGCATCCTCCAATCGCGCCCGGATCACCCGCTGGTGTCCATCGGCGGCGAGTTTCGCATCCTTGGTGTTGGTGTTGTTCACCGCGATGAAATTGGGCATGAGTGTGCCGGCGGGGTCAACCACGGCAAAGTATTTCTGGTGCTCGCGCATGGAGGTGATCAACACCTCGCGGGGCAGGGCGAGAAAGCGTTCTTCAAAGGTGCCGCAAATGGCAAAGGGCTTTTCCACCAGATTGCAGACCGTGTCCACCAATTCCTCATCCGGGAGAATCGTCCCGCCTGCCTGCTGGGCCGCCCGGGTGATTTCGGCAAGCACTGCGGCGCGGCGCTCTTTCGGCTCGACCATGACCTGGGCTGTGCGCAAAGTTTCCACGTAGTCGGAAAAACAGGTTGCCGACAAAGGGGCCCGGGCCATGAAGCGATGGCCGCGGGTGGTGTTGGCGCTGGTGATGGTGTCCAGGGTGAAGGGGACGGTCTCGCCGCCATAGACGGCGAGCAGCCACTGAATCGGGCGGGCAAAGCTGATTCGGCCTGCGCCCCAGCGCATGGATTTGGGGAAATTGAGGCTGGTAACCACCTCGGGCAGAAGATCGCTGAGGAGATCCTGGGTTTGACGGCCAATCTGTTCGACGCGGACCATGAGATACTCGCCTTTTGGCGTTGCCACGGTCTGCAGGGCCTCGACCTCGGCCCCGTTTTTTTTGGCAAAGCCGATGGCTGCCTGGGTGGGTTGGCCATTCTTGTCAAAGGCCGCTTTTTTTGGGGGGCCGAGAATCTCCTCTGTCCGGTCCGGCTGGCGTTCGGCCAAGCCACTGATCGAAACGGCAAGGCGCCTGGGGGTAGCCGCCGTGTGCAGGTTTGTATAGGGCAGAGCCAGAGCGGTGAGTCGTTCGGCGAGGAGTTTTTCCAGTTGGGCAAGGGCCGGCATGATATAGCCGGCCGGGATTTCTTCGGTGCCGATTTCAAAGAGGAGTTCGTGTTGCATGGTCAGTTTCTCGCGATAATTTTTATGGGTAGGCGGCGGTGCGGCCGTCTTCAGGCGTCGGCTATATTGTTGCCATCCTGCCATTCCAGAGAGGCAAAGGTATTGTAGCCCTGCGAAAGGTTTTCCACCAGAATGGAAAACCAGGCGATGGCCGGGTGGTTTTCAAGTTTGCGGCCAAGGGCCGTGGTAATGCTCTCCACGGAAAGAGTATACTCCATGCAGGTCTCTGGTGTGGGCCAGCAGAGATCGTGGGAGGTTACCTCTTCAACCAGCTGGATGATCTCCTCCATCCAGATGAAATGCTTGAAGCGCAGACGGATGGTGGCCCGGCCCCAGTGGCCGAGGGAGCGGGGCAATCCCTGGCCGCTCTGCGCCGGAAGGGGGGGGGAAATGGGCACCTGAATCTCCAGAATGAGATCGTCGGTTTTCTCCAGCGAGCCATGCATGGTGCAGAGGTATTCCTTCATGCCCACCGATTGGCTCTGCGCGGAAGATTTCTGTAAAAAATAGGGGAAGGTGATTTCCAGGTGGGCTGCTTCTGCCTGGAGTTTGATCTTCATTTCCTCAAGGATGCGATGAAAACTTTTCAGGTTTATCTCGCCGTGGAATCGGTTGAGGATTTCTACGAAGCGGCTCATGTGGGTGCCCTTGAACTGATGGGGCAGGTTGACGTACATGTTGACCGTGGCCACGGTCTTTTGGGTTTTCCGCGCCTTGTCCAGGACCGTTACCGGGTAGGAGATGTTCTTGACCCCGACCTTCTTGATGTTGATCCGGCGGTAGTCACGCTGGCCTTGGATATCTTTCATGTCGCTCATTGGTAAACATTCCCCAGCACCGAATCTGCTTCGCACTCTCGCGGGCTCGCTTAGCTGTCATCGGCCTGCTCATGTGCAGTAGCACACTTCAAGACCTCTTCCGCGCATCTCCGGCAGCAGCAACGCGGCGCTGAGTGGAAGCCGTCTCTTGGTGGCTCTTGGGGAACGGGTACGCTCATTGGGCAGGAGGGCGGGTGTTAGTCTGTTTTTTCTCGCTGGTCTCGGCTCTCAGGCAAGATGTTTTTTCACTGCGGCCTTGAGCTCATCCAGATTGGATGACTTAACGATGTATTCATCGGAGGCCCAGGTGGCCAGATCCTGTTTGAACTCCTGATAGGCGGAGCTGAGGATAACCGGCAGGGAGGGATTCATTTCCTTGATCTGGCGCAGGACATCGATGCCGTTGATGCCGGGCATATTGATGTCGAGAATGATGAGGTCCGGCAGAATGACCTTCAGCTGGGCCAAGGCTTCTTCCCCGGAGAGAGCGGAATGGATCTCGTATCCTTCTTCCTCAAGCTCTTCGCGGTACAGGAGATGGATGCTGTCTTCGTCGTCAACAAGCAGTATTTTTTTCATTGATCCCCCCTCTTGTCTGGCCAAGGGTAGTGAGAGTTGCTGTTTTTGTCATCCGTCAAATTGCCGCATCTTTGAGATATTGGGCTGCTTCTTCCGGCGGAATGGAGTTGATGTAAAAACCCGAACCCCATTCAAAACCGGCGATCATCGTCAGTTTGGGCATGATTTCGAAATGCCAGTGGTAATGATCAAGGGGTTGTGAACGTAAGGGCGCACCGTGCAGGACAAAGTTATACGGAACATTGGGGATGCAGGTGTCCAGGCGGCGCATGCATTCTGAAAAGATCGCGGTGAGCGCCTTGAAATGGTCATCGTCCATGGCAAGATAGGAAGAGGCATGGCGCTTGGGCAGAATCCACATCTCAAAAGGCGAACGGGGCGCATAGGGAACAATGGCGAGGAACAGTTCGTTTTCGGCCACCACCCGCTTGTTCTGGTTTATCTCCTGGCGGATAATGTCGCAGAAGATGCAGCGTTCTTTGTATTTGTAGTAAGAAAGACTTCCCTCAATCTCGGAGCTGATCATGCGTGGGACAATGGGCAGGGCGATGAGCTGGGAGTGGGAATGTTCCAGGGAGGCTCCGGCCGCGGCGCCGAAATTTTTAAAAACCATGACGTAACGGAAGCGCGGATCCTGGGCCAGATCGAGGAGCCGATCCCGATACGCCAGAAAAACCTTGATCATCCGCTCCGGCGGCAGATTGGTGAAGGTCTCGTTATGATCCGGGGTTTCGATGATGACTTCATGGGCCCCGATCCCGTTCATCCGGTCGTAGAGGCCGTCACCTTCCTTGTTGAGGCTGCCTTCGATGACGAGGGCGGGGTACTTGTTGGGCACAACCCGCAGATCCCAGCCCGGCCGATTGGCCTGATGGTCACTGGTGCTGCTGTAGTTCAGAACTTCCGGGGGGGTGGTGTTTTCGTTGCCCGGGCATAAAGGGCAGAACCCACCCCTGGTCTCGCTTTTTTCCACAATGAAATCAGTGGGCCGTTTTCCCCGTTCGGTGGAGATGATGATCCAGCGGCCAATGATCGGGTCTTTGCGCAGTTCAGGCATCGCGGTCTCTTATAGTCCTTTTTGAGCCCTTTCCTGGTTTTCTTGAAGGGTTTTGCATTCGATGCATTGGGTGGTCACCGGCCGCGCTTCCAGACGCTTGGTCGAGATCTCGTCGCCGCATTCATCGCAGATGCCGTAGGTTCCTTCGTCGATGCGTTCGATGGCCTCCCGGATCTTGGCAAGCAGTTTGCGCTCGCGGTCACGGATGCGGAGCTCGAAACTCCGGTCGGATTCGGCACTGGCCCGGTCGGTGGGGTCGGGATAATTTTCGGTGCTGTCGGTCATTTCATGGATGGTCTTTTCCGCCTCCTGCAAAAGATCCTGACTCATGCTCTCCAGCTTCTGGCGAAAATAATCAAGTTGTTCTCTGTCCACAGTCTTACTCCCTTGGTATATCTTGGGCGAGCGTTATTTGTTCCGTTGAAACGTGCCGCTTTTGCCCCCGATTTTCCTTTCCAGTCTGATGTTGTTAATGATCATGCCTTTGTCCACAGCCTTACACATATCATAAATGGTCAGAGCGGCGACCGAGACGGCGGTAAGCGCTTCCATCTCGACCCCGGTTCTGCCTGTTATGCCCACGGTAGCAGTAATTTCTATGGTGTGCGTCGAGTCATTCAGAGCAAAGTCAACAGTCACCTTGTTGATGGCGAGAGGGTGGGTAAGAGGGATCAGGTCATCGACCTTTTTGGCGGCCATGATCCCGGCGATCCGGGCAACCCCGAGCACGTCACCCTTGGCGATATTCCCTTCCTGTACCAGCTGAAACGCTTGGGGTGAGAGGGAAATGGAACCGGAAGCGGTGGCTTCCCGCACGGTTTCGTTTTTGCCGCCCACATCCACCATGCGGGCATTCCCGGATTCGTCAAAATGGGTCAGTAGATTTGCGGTCATGGGTTGGTCGCTCATTGTCGTTGTCCGGGCAGGAAGAATCAAGAATTTTCTTCAGCGAATTTGTGCAGGAACTTTTTAAAAAAGCCCTCTTCTTCTTTGCTGGGACCCTTCTCTTTTTGCAACGCATCAAACTCCGTAAGCAGTTCTTTTTCCCGCGCGGATAGTTTCTTTGGGATGACAACCTTGATCTCAACAATCATGTTGCCCGGGCTCCCGCCCCTGAGGGAGGGAACGCCTTCGCCTTTCAGGGTAAAGACCTGCTCGGGTTGGGTTCCCGCCGGGATTACCAGTTCTTTGCTGCCGTTGATGGTCGGCACCTCAACGGTGGCGCCGAGGGCGGCCTGCACCATGGTCAGGGGGAAGAGGCAGTGGATGGTATTGCCCTCCCGCATGAAGAACTCATGGGGCTCCACATGCATGATCACATAGAGGTCGCCCGGAGGTCCGCCTTTGCGGCCGCCTTCGCCCTCGCCCCGCAAACGCATGCGGGCGCCGGTGTCGATCCCGGCCGGGATCTTCAGCGAGACCTTTTTCGTTTTCTTGACCAGCCCTTCGCCCTGGCAGTCATTGCAGGGTTCGGTAATAATGGTGCCTGCCCCGTGACATTTCGGGCAGGTGGTCTGTACCCGAAAAAACCCCTGGGCATGCACTACCTGACCATGTCCCTTGCAGGTGGGACAGGTCGAGGCTTTGTGTCCGGGGCGTAAACCGGTGCCGTCGCAGGTCCAGCAGGTTTCCCGCTTGGTGATCTCTATTTCTTTTTCCGCGCCATGCACCGCATCCATGAAACTGATGCCCAGGTCGTAGCGCAGATCGTTTCCGGCGATGGGGCCCTGGCGTCTTTGCCCGGAGCGACCGCCAAACATGTCGCCGAAGACATCGCCGAAGCTTGAGAAGATGTCCTCAAAATTGCCGGGCCCGCTGTAACCGCTGTCCTTCAGGCCGGCGACTCCGTAGCGGTCATATATTTTCCGCTTTTCCAGATCGCCTAAAACTTCATATGCCTCGGCGGCTGATTTGAACTTGTCTTCAGCCGCCTTGTCCCCCGGATTCTTGTCCGGATGGTGTTTCATGGCCAGCTTGCGGTACGCTTTTTTTATTTCCTCCGCAGTCGCATCCGGGGCGACTCCGAGTCTCTTGTAAAAATCGTTTTCCATGGGCTACAGGGAGGCCTGCTCAGTCGATCCATCACCCTTCTGCACGGTCAGGACAGAGGTGTCTTCCTGTGCGGCAACCTCTTCTTTTGAGGGGGTGAAATTCTTGATGGTGGCAAAACTCACCTCGCCGGAGGCAATCTCGCGCAAGGTGGCGACAATCTCTTTGTTTTTGCATTTTACAAGAAAAGGAGCGTTCTTGCGGTGCTGTTTGACCCGTTCAACGGCAAGGTGGATCAAGGAAAAACGATTTTCATTGCCTATTTGGCTCAGGCAGTCTTCGACGGTGATGCGTGCCATAATGCAACTCCTCCTGTGGGAAGTCTCCCGTTGGGTATCGCGGTAGTATAAACTTGAAAAGTATAATCTATCCCGTCCTTTTGGCAATCATTTTTTCTCTTTGTCTCCATTATGCCCGGAATTTTCAAGGGTTATGGCGGGGTGTTTCCTGCTTGATATGCCAAGTCATGGGTGGGGATCAGCCCGGCGCTTCGAGGAAATGCGGCATGGTGGCATGGAAAATGCTTATAAACAGGGCGTGATTGTGGGAAAACGGTAAGCGAGCGGGGTGGAACAGAAAAAAATTCCTTGTTCGACCCGAGTTTCGGCGTCTCCATGGGGACAAACCGGAAAAAAATTCCCAGGCCCGATTGCGGGAAACATCGTCATATTATTGACGGAATAACGCTATTCGGTGACGCAAGACCACAGAGGAGAGAATATGCGGAAAATCATGGCGGGGGTATTGCTCATCAGTTGTTGTGGGTGTTCCGGCGGAATGTACAGCGATCTGGTCGAGGTTGAAATGCGGGTTGCCACGCCGATGTTTGGCGAGGGGCAGCGCGTGCCCGTGGTGTACCCCGGCAAAAGCGGCGCTTCGGGGGATCCCATGGTTCAGGCCTTTGGTCCGTCATGGCGGAGCATGGAAAAGGACTATCCCGGCTATAATTTTAATCCCTGATAGGGGGAGGCGAAAATGATGATCATGAGAGTGCTTGCGATTTTTCTGGCGTTGGCAGGTGGTGTAACTCCCGTGCTGGCCGATGATAGCCCCCAGGGGGCAATGGTGCCGGCGCAACAGAATCCCACCCCGGCCTATCGTCCTTATTTCTATAATTATCCCCATGCGATCCCGGCGGATTATGTCTTCCGCACCGGTCGGGTTTTTTCGCCGCGGAATATGTCTCAGTCCTTCTTGGCCGGGGCAGGGCAGTCTGGCGGAGCACCGGCAGACGGTGCGGGGCAGGGGGCGGCCCTGCATGCCAAGATCAACCAGCTGGGCAAAGCGCTCATGGCCAATGCCAGCGAGGTGGTGGCCGATGAGTATGTGGTGGCGGTGAGCACCTTTGTCAGTCTTGACAATCTCTATGCGACCTCATCCCTGGGGCGCTTTCTGGGTGAGGAGCTGCTTGCCACCTTGCAGCAGGCCGGGTTGGAGGTGATTGAGGTGCGCAAAACCCCGGGCATGATGGTGAGTCCTTATCATGGGGAGTACGCCTTGTCCCGGAGCATGGATGAGATCAGCCTGGTGCAGGCGGCTCAGGCGGTGGTGGTGGGAACCTATGCGGTGGCAGGGCAGGAAATCTTTATCAATGCCCGGCTGTTGCGCAATGAGGATAACAGAATTCTTTCCTCCGCCAGTCTGGTTTTGCCCATTGACGCGATGACCGCCAATCTGCTGGCTAACGAAAGCATGCCTGCTTCGACCCGGACCTCGCAGGTTGGGATCCGGCAGTTTCAGGAAGAGGGGACTGTCCCGCCGGCACCAAAAAAGACCACGAAAAAAACGGCCAAGCGCTCAACCCAAAAAGGTGGCTCATGAAAAGCTTGAAAATCTTTGCTTATCCAGGACTGTCCCTCTTGTGTGGGTGTCTGCTGTTTTTGGGCGGCTGCGTGCCCCAGGCGAATACCGGCGGCACCGCCTCGGTGGTCACTCCTGATTTTTTCGGGGTGGGGGAGGAGTTGGCCCTGCAGTTGACCTCCGGGATGCGGGGCGCCGGGGGGGGGCAGCGGCTGATCCTGACCACGGTGGTTGATCTCGACAATTTGTACACCACCACCCGTTTCGGCCGGACCCTGACCGAAGCCCTGTCCACCAGTCTGTTTCGCCACGGCTTCGGCGTGGTGGAGATCCGCAAGTCCGCCGAGTTGCTCATCCGGGACAACCGGGGGGAGTTGATGCTCACCCGGGACGCCAAGCTTCTCGCCAAGCAGCAAAAGGCGGCGGCCATTCTCACCGGCACCTATTCGTTGACCCCGACCACGGTGATCCTCAACCTCAAGCTGCTCGATGCCGGCTCCCAGCAGGTGCTTTCCGTGGCAGGGCTTGAGTTGCAGCGCAGCCGCAATATCAATCATTTGCTCGCGGCAGGAGGCGGCGTCCTTGGTGATTCCCTGCTTTCTGCCTACGAGCGTTGAGGAGAACGGTATGCAGAAAACTTTCGTGGGCGTGCTTCTGGTTCTCCTTCTGAGCGGATGTGCTTCTCCCCATAAAAACTGGGCCAACCAGCCGGTGGAGGTCAAAAAGAACTCGCCGGTGGTTTTCATTCATCCGGATATGAACACCTATCAGGAGGCGACCGTGGGCGTCCTCCCCTTTCAGATGCCCGACAATATGACGCAGGAACAGGGGGAAGGAGTGGGCATGCTTTTCAAGGATGTCCTCTTGGGCAAACAGGCGTTCCCAAAGGTGGTTCGCCTTGCCGAGCCGTATCGGGACATGGAGGAGGCTCTCGCCCTTGGCCGGAAGGCAAAGGTTGATCTGGTCCTGGCTGGCAAGGTGAACTATGCTCTGGAAGGCACCCAGTTTGGCGGAGGACGGGTTGAGGTGGCAACCCGGTTGCTCAATGTGCATACCGGCAATACAGTCTGGTATATCGAGCAGTCCATGGATCAGCCCGTCGCCTATCCGAAAAGCAGTACCTTCTCCCGCTTTGTCGCCGCTTTTAACCCACCTGAGATCAAGCCCTCCCAGGCTGGTCCGGTGATTCCCAATATGTTGGCCCAGGTTGCCTTTGACATGGCCGAGGTTATGGCTGGGGCCAGATCGGTCAGTCGCTGATAGAGGGAACTTGTGTTGGGGGCAAAGGGCGCAACCTGAAAGGTCGTGCCACGGGAAAAAATTTTCCAAGATTTTTTGGGCTGTCGAGATCGGCGGGTTTCCTGCATCGGCGAGTGACGGACAAGCTCTAAGCCTTCCAGTCGAGCACTGCCGTTATGGGGTAATGATCCGAGGGGAAGAGGTTGCCTTGGCGGGAACGGTCGATCTGTGCATCAAGGACCCGGAAATGGTCGGAGACCAGAATCCAGTCAATGGCTGCCATTTCCTCCTGTCTCCCATAACCATGAAAGGTGGCCTCATCTTCCTCGTTTGGCTGGATTTGCCGTAATGCGTCGATCAGCGTTCCATCGCCGGTCAGCAGGCGGTATGCGTTTGAATCCTTGTCGGCATTGAAATCGCCGGTCACGATGAGCGCGGTATCCTGGCGGATCTGGTCGAGCCATTGGCGCAGGGCGCGGGCGTCTCCCTCGATGGCCGTTGGTTCGTAGTCGAAATGGGTGTTGACGTAGGTGAGCACCGACCCGGTCCGCCGGCAGGAGAGTCTGGCCCAGCTCACCGTTCGTGGATAGTTGCTTTGCCAACTCATGCTGCCGGAAATCTCCGGGGTTTCACTCAGCCAGAAGCATCCCGTATCGAGCAGGTGGAAGGGTGAGCGGCGAAAGAGCAGGGGTGCCATCTCCAGCGCCGTGCCTCCGGGGCCGCCCCGATGGACGCCGAAGAAATGGTAGTCCGGCAGGTTGGCGCGGACAAACTCGGCCTGCTCGGTATCCAGGCATTCCTGGAGGCCGATGAGGTCGGGCCCGAAGGCGTGGATTCTTTCCAGGGCAAAGGACTTGCGGCGGTCCCAGTGGTTCTCGCCGTCGTCGGCCAGGCCGACACGGATGTTGAAGCTCATCACCTTGATCATGGCCGGGCTCTCCTGCGGTAAGCGATCACAGGGCACCACATTTTGCGGCGATCGGTCCGGCTCACGTACCTGATGTACGCATCGCCATCCCGCTTGCCGCAAACCGCGGCACCCTGTGACCGCTTGTGTTATGGACTACCCCGTGATCGGTTCCTGCGGTCGGGTTTATGGCTGCTTGGCCCGTTCCAGGGTTCCTCGGATGCCAGAAAACTGCTCCGGCTGCCCCATATTGGGAAAGAATCCTTGATCCACGCAGTCGCGATAGCACCATTCCGGAGCAGTCTCGGTCCGGTAAGTCCAGAAGAACCAGCCGGCGTATTTTTCGAAGGTCAGCACTTGGGCCGAGGCGTAGCCGCGATAGGCCGCCGACATCTGAAAGAGATCCATTTCCTCCAGGGCATGATTGAACGGCCCCTCCGCCCAGAGGGAGACCATCTTCAGATCGAGCCCCAGGCTCCATTCCCCGCAATACACCTGATAGCCCGACTCGCGGATGATCTCGTCCGCTTCGTCGCGCCAGTCCACGGCGGACTTACGGAGGTGACCGAAGATGTCCAGGCTGGTGTCGTAATCCATAAAGCATTGATAGCGGTGGATATCGATGGCCACGTTGCGAAACTCCGGCTCCAGGAGAAACCCTGCATACTCCCGGAAGCTGCGGAAGCCGTCGTGGAACACCACCGTCACCCGCTCGGGCGGGCAGTGGCGGCGGATGCGTTGGTAGGCCTCGAGGTTGAAGCGCTTCAACAGCTCGGTGGGGATATCCCAGCGCGGTTCATTGAGCGTCTCAATGCCGTGCAGCGTTGGCTGATCTCCGTACCGCTCGGCCAACCGTTCCAGCAGAGCCAGGGAGTGTTCGATGTATTCCTCGCTGGTGTGCCACTCGCAAACGTCGAGGATGCCGCCGTTGTCAAAGCCGTTCTGGCATCCCGGCGCGGCATGGAGGTCGAGAACCACCCGCAGGCCGAACTCCCCGGCCCACTCAAAGACCTTGTCGACGATGGCAAGCCCCCCTTCCACAAAGGGATAGCGCGCCTCCTGATAGCTGCGGTGGTAGGGATAGTCCTTGCCGAAGAGCCAGTGGCCGACCGGCAACCGCACGGCATTGATGCCGGCACTTTTCAGCCAAGCGAAGTCGTCGCGGGTGATGAAGGTGTTCCAGTGCTGGTGCAGGCGTCGGGTTGCCTCGGCCTCGCCCAGCTCGACGCAGTAGGATGTTTCGTCGGTGGCGTTCAGCCCCTCGAATAGACTCGGGGTGATCCATTTTTCCAACACCAGCCAGCCGCCGAGATTGACGCCGCGCAGTTTGCTGCCGGATTCGTGCACAGTTTTGGTAGTCATCGTTGGTCTTCCTTAAAGGTTTTCACAGGGCCAGGCGTCGTGCATAGAAAGCCTCGCCGTTTGGCAGATGGGAAATCGCAAGCAGCGTGGAATCGGGGAGCTGTTCGGAGATCAGGCGCAGCATCCGTTCCTCTTCTCGGGGGTCCAGGGAGTCGAAGGCCTCCTGCAGGAAAATCCACTGGGGCCGGTTGAGCAGCAGGCGCACCATGCCCAGGAGTTGTTGCTCTCCCCGGGCCAGGGTGTGGGTCCAATTGTCCTGTTGATCGAGTTGGTCGATCAGGTGTTCAAGGCCCACCAAACGCAGCGCCTGTTCGAGTTGTTCCTGGCTGAAAACCCGGCGGGAGGTTGGGTAACATATGGCGTTGCGCAGGGAGCCGGTGGGAAGATGCGGTCGAGGCGGCATGAAAAAGAGGCGGCCTTGGCTGGGGAGTTCGATGACGCCGCTGCCCCAGGGCCTTACCCCGGCAATGGCGCGAAACAGCTTTGCCCCGGTGTAAGGGTTGCCGGTGATCAGCACATGTTCGCCCTCGCCGATCTCCATATTGATGTTCTTGGTCAATGTCGGCCCCTCGTATTTGGCGATGCTGAGGTTGCGGAGGGCCAACACCGGCCGCTCGGAGTTTCTCACCTGAATCCAGTGATCCGGTCGTGCCAGCTGCTCGTCCACATTATCCAACACCTTGAGAAGACTCAGAACGCGTTCCACCGAGGCACGCCATTCCGCGATTCCCCCTACGTTGCCGACCGGCCAGGAGAGGGCGCCGACCATCTGCTGGAACGCCTGGGCGGCTTGCATCATTGCCCCCAGGGAGATCATCCCCAGGATGTAACGGGGGGCGGAGATCAGGATCGGAAAGGCCATGTTCAATGAGGCATAGCCGGTACTGAAGATTTGAATATTTCGCCATGCCGTGGTTTGCGTGTTCCATACCGTGCGGAGCTTGCAGAACAGCTCACGAAAAAGATGCCGTTCATAGCTGTTGGCATGGATCAGCGCGATGGCCTGGCTGTTTTCCTGCGCCTCCAGCAGGCTGGCGCGGAAGTCCGCCTCCGCCGACTGCCGGGCGTTGGTGGCCGCGGTCAGGGGCAGACTCACCCGCCAGCCAAGCCAGGAGGCCAACGCCGTATAGATGACCGCGATCCAGACCAGATGCCCGTAAATGGGGAGTTGCCATGCGCCCACTTCGAGCGTCACCACCCCGGAGCGGGCCCAGAGCACCTGCGAGAAGCCGATCAGCAGCAAAATGCAGTAAAACAGCGAGTGGCCCAAGGCGACCGCCGACTCGCTGGCGACGCGGCAATCCTCGGCAATACGCCCATCCGGGTTGTCGTGTTCGCCCGGGAGATGGGAGATCAGATAGTGGCGGCCATCATGCATCCAGCGGGAGATGACATGGTCCGTCAGCCAGTCGCGCCAATAGATCTGCAGGTTGCGCTTGATGGCCAGGTGCGATCCGGTCACGGCCATGTCGGCGACAAAGATGATCGCCAGTACGCCGATCTGGGTGATAAGGCCGCGCATGGAGTGCTGCTCCAAGGCGTTGAACAACGCGGCGCTCCATTGCGTCACCACCACCGCCAGGATCATTTGCATCACGGTCAGGAGCGCCAGGAGGAAGGTGGTGCCCCGAATTTTCAGTTTTTGCTTCGAGGACCAAAACAGCTTCGACAGGCGAAGAAATTCAACGAGAAAATCGAGGGATTTAGGCATCTGGGCTCAGGGAGTACTGGTGAAAGTGACGCCAATCAGCGGCGATGGAACCTTTGGCGCGGTCAGCGAAAGGCGATGGCTGCCAGGCTGAAGACATCGTGCGTGTGGTTGTCCTCGCGCATTGTCTCGGCGGGGAGAAATCGTATTTGCAGGTCATAGGGCTATAAAAAAAATGTTTTTCCGTAAGCGGTCACAGAGCACCACATTTTGCGGCGATCGGCCCGGCTCACGTACTTGATGTACGCATCGCCGTCCCGCTTACCGCAACCTGCGGCACCCTGTGGCCGCTTGTTCCGTGGTTTTCGCTGTTTCGTGACCTGCCCCGTGATCGGTTTCGTTTTTCCGGCTGGTATCGGGCCATATCAATCCGTCCAACCCCCCTTGTCAATTCCTACAGAAAGCCTGTGACTCCGTCAACATCTTCTTGCGAGTGATGTAAAAAACATCGCCCCGCGTGACAGCTTACTTATCCGGAAAAATTGGCAAACCGTAAGGTCATGATGGAATGGGGCGGACTGATCGTGCGGGCAGCCCGATCGTGGTATCGCAGCGTAAAGGGCACCGCTTGCTCCGTGCGATTCATCACCACGACGGCGATTACCCCATCCGGATTGAGGAAGGCGGTTGTCTCGAGTGCATCGGTCGTGCCGGCGTGCAGGATGCGTTCGGCGCCGGGGCGGATGTAGCGGGAGAAATGGCCGAGATAGTAGAAGGAACTTTGATACAGGGGCAGGCCTGCCTGGGTATCCACCAGGATGGGCGCGCTGCAATAATTGCCGACATGATTGGGGCCGCCGCTCGCATCCAGCATGAGATTCCAATCCACCCAGGCCACGGTCCAACGGTTCAGGTCATTGATGAGCGAACGCCCGTAGCGCTCGCCCACGGTCCATTCGCCCGTGTGCGGGCCGCCTTCCTGGCACCCTTCGCTGAAGAGCAGTCGTTTGTCCGGAAAGGCTTCGTGCAAGGCGGTCAGATTGTCGAAATGATCCCCCATATACCAGTGAAAAGCCGCACCCCAAACGTATTGCGCAGCCTGGGGGTCATCGTACACCACTCTGGCGCGCTCGTAGATCCCATCACGGTTGTGGTCCCAAATCATCAGCTTGAGATGGTCCAGCCCCTCTTTCCGTAAGGTCGGCCCCAGATAATCGCGGACAAAATCGCGCTCTTCCTCGGCGGAGTACAGGCAGGAATCCCAGGATTGGCTCGCTTCCGGTTCATTCTGGACGGTAAGGCCCCAGAAGGGGATGCCTTCTTTTTCATATTCCCGAATGTAGCGGCAATAGTATCGCGCCCAGACATCACGGCATTCCGGGAGTAATCGGCCGCCGCCATTCATCTGCTTGTTCGTCTTCATCCAGGCCGGCGGGCTCCAGGGGGAAGCGAACAGCTTCAAGCCGCCGCTGAGACGCAGGGCCTCCTTGAGCATGGGCACAATAGCGGCCCGGTCACGGGCAAGGGAAAAGTGTTGCAGGGCAAAGTCGCCATCCACTGCATCATGGGCGTAATTTCCCAGGGCGAAATCGCAACTGTTGATATGCGTCCGCCCCATGCTATACCCCAGGCCATTTTCCGGGTCGAAGTATGCCCGCATGACTTCGGCTTGCTTTTCCGCAGGGAGTTTTTGCCAGGTAACGGCAGCCGCTTCGGTGAATGCTCCGCCGAAGCCTTCCATCTTCTGGAAGCGCTTGCGCGGATCGATGGTGATGGTGGGGGTATCCGGTCGTGATGCTTCAAAAAACACGGGGGGCTGTTCGCTCAGGCGGGCTGGGGTGTCTTTGGCGGTCAGCGAGATGTGGACGATCTGACGGGACATGCATTTCTCCGAAGGAAGTATCTCACGCCACGCAATGTGGGTTCAGACGGCAAGGGGCTCAGGAGGGGAGTGCCCTTGTCGGTATCGTCTCGGGGGTCAACCGAGCGGGGCTTTTCTTTCCAGGCAGGCGGTTTCCATGACCTTGAGTCCCATCTGCAGGTGTTCCTGGGTGTAGGTGAGAAAGATCTCCTCGGCGCTGTCCTTGCTCTTGATCCCCCCTTTTTTCAGGGGCAGGTCCGAGACCAGCATCATGGCGCCGGTGGGGACATTGAGGGCATAGCCCACCGCGAACAGGGTGGCGATCTCCATGTCGATGGCCATGATCCGGTGTTTGCGGATGTATTCGATGAATTCGGGGTCAAACTCCCACATCCGGTAGTCGGTGGTCATCAGGATCCCTGATTTGGGGAGCATCTTCAGTTCGCTGGTGATGACCTGTTCGCAGATGCGGTTGAGGTGGATCGAGGGCAGGGCCGGGACATCCTTGGGCAGATAATGCGGGCTGGTGCCCTCGTCCCGGATGCTGGCGGTGGGAATGATGATGTCGCCGATCTCCAGTACGTCGTCGATGCCGCCGCACATGCCGAGCATGAGTACGCATTTGATATCATCGAGAAAGGAGAGGCAGTGCATGACAATGCCCGCCGAGGGGGAGCCGACCCCGTGGTTGATGATGCTCAGGTCCCGCTTGCGGTCATGGACCACGCTCCAGTGCCCGCGTTGGACCGGATTGCCGGTGATGCGGGCAAAATCGTCGATGTAGCGGTGGAAGTTGCAGAGCAGAATGTGGGAGCCGAAGTCCTTGACGCTGGAGCCGGTGTAGCGCTCCAGGGTGTGCCGGGCGTAACTGTCGGGCCGCAGCTCTGTGCTCATGCCTGTTCCTTCTGGTTATTTTTGGAAGGGGTTGTTGAGGAGCATGGTCTGCTCGCGGCCCGGGCCCACGGATAAAATGTAGGCCGGGGTCTCGGTGAACTCTTCGATGCGCTTCACGTAGTCACGGGCCTTGGCCGGCAGATCTTCGACGCTGCGGGCCTGGGTGATCTCTTCGCTCCAGCCGGCGAGGTCCTCGTAGATTGGCTGCATCTTGGCATAGGTCTTGATATTGCCGGGCATGGCGTTCAGTGTCTTGCCGTCCGCTTCATAGCTGGTGGCAAGTTTCAGGGTCGGCTGACCGCTTAGGACATCGAGTTTGGTGATGGCCAGACCGTTGATGCCGTTGAGCCGTACGGCTTCGCGGGCAATAACCCCGTCCAGCCAACCGCAGCGGCGCTTGCGGCCGGTGGTGGCACCGAATTCCCCGCCTTTTTTCTGCAACTCGTCGCCGGTGGGGTCAAACAGTTCGGTGGGGAAAGGGCCTTCGCCGACTCGGGTGGTATACGCCTTGAGGATACCGATGACGCAGTCGATGTGGGAAGGGCCGAAACCGCTGCCGGTACAGGCGTTGCCGGCGATGGTGTTCGATGAGGTGACAAAGGGGTAGGTGCCGTGGTCGATGTCCAACTGGGTGCCTTGGGCGCCTTCAAAAAGGATGTGTTTGCCCGCCTTGCGCCCATTGTCCAGGGCCACGGAAACGTTATCGATATAGGGTGCGAGCCGGTCCGCGTGTTGCATGTATTCGTCGTACACCGCTTCGGGGGCAAGCGGATCGGCGTTGAATTTCTTGCTGAAAAGAAAGTTCTTTTCCTCGAGGTTTTCGCGGATTTTTTCCATGAGCGAGGGGGCGTCCAGCAGATCTCCTGCCTTGATGCCCTTGCGGAGGATCTTATCGCCGTAACAAGGGCCGATGCCCCTCCCGGTGGTGCCGATCTTCTTGCCGCTGGCCAGGGCCGATTCGCTGCAGGAGTCGAGCAGCCGGTGGTAGGGCATGATCAGGTGGGCGCGCTCGCTGATCATCAAGCGCTGCGGGTTAACCGGCAACCCGCTGGCCGCGAGCTTGTCCATCTCTTCCAGCAAAACGCCGGGGTCGAGGACCACCCCGTTGCCGATGAAGCACATCTTGTTCTCGTAGAGGATGCCGGAGGGGATGAGGTGGAAGACGTACTTTTTGCCCTCCACCACCAGGGTGTGGCCGGCGTTGTTGCCGCCTTGAAAGCGCACCACGAAATCGGCGTGCTCCGTCAACAGGTCGACGATTTTTCCCTTGCCTTCATCTCCCCATTGCGTTCCGACAATCACCACATTGGCCATCTTGCTTTTCCTCCGCAATCATCCGAAAAAAGGTTGCACGCGAGCCGCCTAATGGGGCCGCATTATATTTCAGCGTTAACAGCAACAGGCACCATAGCCAAAGGAAAATAAAAAGTCAATCAGTGATGGCCCCTGCGCTCCGGGGACGCCTGCTGTATTGACACCCACAGGGAAATGCCGTAGATTGCCCCTGAATGTGAGGCGCCGCTGATTTTCGCGGCAGACTGGATCTTTTTTGCGGGCATATTGAGGCAACACCATGTTTGGCATAGGGCTCCCTGAGTTGATCCTGATCCTGGGTATTGCGCTGATTGTGGTCGGCCCGGATAAACTCCCGGAAATGGCGAAGTCCATGGCCAAGATGGTCCTGGAGCTGAAAAAAACGGCCTCCTCTCTCAAGGATAGTTTGAACGAGGAGATGAAGGAAGAGCTGGGACAGGACCCTTGGCAGCAGAGGCTGGGAGATGCCTATCCCAATCTGCCCTCCACCTCGGTCCCGGAGTCGGACGCGGTGGAGGTTGATGCGGTGACGTCGCCTGACGCCAATTTTGCGGAGATACCTGCAGAACCCGAGACCAAAGAAGAGACGCCGGCAGGATGAGCGCGCTGGCCGGCCATTTTTCCATACATTTCCGGGAGCTGCGGAATCGGGTTTTGGCCTCTTTCCTGGCCGTTCTGGTGGCAACCCTCATTGCCTATGCCTTTTCCGAGCACCTCGTCCGTTTTCTGATGGCCCCCCTGATCACCGGCCACCCCAATCTGGCCAAACTCGTTTACACCAACCTCACCGAGGCCTTTGTCAGCTATCTGAAGATCTCGCTCCTGGCCGGGCTCATCGTCGGTTTTCCGGTTTGTTGTTATCAACTCTGGATGTTTATCGCTCCGGGCTTGCACAGCCATGAGCGGCGGATGGCGAGAACGGTGGTTTTCTGGGCCACCTCCCTGTTTGCCGGCGGGGTTGTCTTTGCCTATCTGGTGGTCATGCCGGAGATGCTCTCTTTTTTACTGAGCTTCGCCGATGATCAGCTTGAGCCTCTGCTCCGGCTTGATGCCTATCTGACCTTCGTGGCCCGGACCTCGCTCGCCTTCGGGTTGGCCTTTGAGGTGCCCTTTCTCATGGTCATGGCAGCCAAGGCAGGGATTGTGAGCAAGGGGTATTTTGTCCGGCAGCGGAAATATTTTTATATCGCCATCCTGATCCTTTCCTTTCTCCTGACCGCAGGCGATGTTTTGTCCGCCATCTTGCTTGCCGTACCGCTTTTCGGGCTGTACGAGGCAGGCATCATTTTCAGCCGGCCATTCAAGGGGAAGCTGAAGACTGAAGGCTGAAGCTACCGTGTTTCAATCTCCTTGCCGAATTAGCGCTAATCTTCCGCAAATTCCCTCGCCCTTGAGGGAGAGGGTGAGGGAGAGGGTGAAAAGCCACCGTTTACCCCCTCTCCCCGGCCCTCTCCCCCACTACAGCTGGGGAGAGGGGGGATTTCGTAGGGGCTCTCCCGAGTACAAATTGCGTCGTGCGGAAGATTAGCGCTAATCAGTAAATTTTTTACACACCCACATCAGCGTTCAGGCGCGCTGTCGAGCATCGCCAGTATCCCCCTTGTCGGCCGCTGATTCTTTACTGCGAATCAGAGAACATACTGGGGAATCTTCAGCAATTCCCCGTTCCGCATCGCCGACTGGTGCGCGATAATGCCGGCCACCGTCAGGTTCAATGACTGGGCAATGTCCACAAGCGGCTTGCGGTCCAGCAGGATGGCCTCTACGAACTCATTCGTCAGATAGCCGTGCGATCCGTTGTGGCCACCGGGCTCGACTCCCGGCGGCAGAGGCGGCCGTTTGATCAATGGTGCCTCCTTTCCATCCATCCCTTTGAAAACACGGTCGAAAGTTCCTTTCTCGGTCCAGATTCGCCCCGTTTCATCACCGGTACCCGGGATGTCCCAACTGATCGCTGTTCGGGCCATGCTTCCTTCACTGGTGCGGAACAGCGCGATCTCGGTGCCGAACGGATTATTATACCTGTTCTTGGCCTGCATGTGTGGAATGGGACTGGGTCTGCCCATACACGACACTTCCGTGAATGAACCGCCTGTAACCCCCATGTGATAAGCATTCGTGTGGGTTGGATACCATTGCGGCGGCAGGCCCGCCCGCCATCCCCCGTAGGCGGCCAAAGGTGTTCCCAGGTAATGCATATACTCGCCCTCGGCGTAAATCAGCTTGCCCAGATCGCCCCGCCTGTACATCTCGCGCATGGCGTAGAGATTGACATGGAAATAGGAGGTCTCAAACATCATGTACTTCCCAGCAGCGCTCCTTGCCGCAGCGAAAAGCGCATCAGCGTCTTCCAGGGACCCGAAAACCGCCGGCACGGCCGAGGCAACGTGCTTCCCAGCTTGGAGAGCCGCAATGGCGAGGCGCGCGTGGCTGGGTGCATCCGTGGCAATGAAAACAGCTTCCACCGCCTCGTCTCGGATAAGTTCCTCGCCCGTCGCGTACATCTTCTGACAGCGACAGGCTCTTGCCAATTCGGCGCACTGCTCGGGCACGAGATCGGCAACCGCCGTGACCGTTACATTCGGGTGATCCTGAAAAGAGAAATCCGCACCGAATCCACACACGCCATAGCCAATGATGCCCACCCGGATCTTGCGATCGGAAACCGGGACCCACTGCTTCTCGGTTTCCTGATCAACCAATTCCCTCTCAAATCCCTGAATCGGAGGAACCGCGTGGGTCGATCCCGAATCATCGGATCGTCCTGCCGTATCGTTCTCAAGCTCGTCTTGCATCGCTTTATCCCTGTCTCCTGTGTTTAGGCCAACGTTTGAATTAAGGGGCGCGCTTTAGCGCGTCCCGCTTGAGCGTGTGGTTAGGTGCTGGGGGGCTTGATACCATACGTAGACAGGACACGTTTGGACTTGGAAAGATACGCGGTCCAGATTGCTGCTCCGACAATAGAAGCGATCATGCTTCCTACAAATTTTGGATCGGGGTCACTCTTTCCGAACACCAAGAGAGGAATTAATATACCCAGCAAGATGCTGGCGGCTGGACCGATCACCCAGATAATGATTTTTGCGCGCTTAACTACAAGAATGTTGCGGCTTTTCACGAGGCCAATACCTGCGTAAAAACTCAGGCAAGATACGAGCAGGAAAGTCAACCATGTCGAGGACTTGAATGTGCCCCAGGCGGCTACTGTTTTCAGATTTGGGTATTGAGATTCAACGGACATAAAGTCCAAATTTATACGACCAGCACCCATAAGTGGCCCCAAAAACATAAGGCCAAGAATCAACAGCAACAACCAGCCTCCAATACCAGAGATTGCACTTTGATCTGGCGTAGCAGGCGGATGTTTGTTTGCAGCCTTTTTTATGGCGCGTGATATTGCCCATGCAATCACGATGAAGATTGGCAGTGGGAGGAAAGATAGCAGCAACGTTGAGTCCATAAAATGATCTCCCCTTTAAAGTACTTAACGGACCGTGTGAGTCGCGCTGGGCACGGACACGGCTGGAAAAAAATGCGCAGAACACCGATTCGAATTTATACGGTAGTTAGGCGAGTTGGCCAACAGGATTCCCGGTGGCCTTGTTTTTTGATTCAAGTTGTTCAACATGAAAAATCAATTCTCGATACATCTGCGCTCTTCCGCCTTCAGGTCGTAGGTCCACAATACGCGAGCGTATCCCGTTTGGGCCGTAGGCTTCTGATTCTATGGTTGATAACTTTTCTTTGTACTCCTTACTGAGCATAGGGAGTTCCCACGTGTTTATAGACGCTTTCAATATTCGTTCAAATTCCCTGGCTCTTTCCGAAGCTAATCGAAGAAAAAACTTGTTATGGGTTGCTGCGTCAATAAACTGAATAAAAGCCAAACCACCTAAAATCGCAAACAAAGAAGCCATTGAAGCACGGAGCGTCTGGTACTCACCATCCTCGTCTACTCCTCCCCAAGTGCTTGGCATCCACCAAAGCATTGCCTCTGCACCTTTATACATGCAAGCTAGGAATGCGAGCGCAGCAAGAGCGAGAAAAACCTTTTGCCGCCATGAAAGAAGTGAAGTATGCGAGGTCGAATACAGGGTTACGCTCTTTCCCCGAACCGCTAGAAAAATGTACACACACAACGACATAAAAGCCGCTGTGCTCGTAACTCCCGCAATGGTCAGCATCACAAGTTTCATGCTCTCACCAGAATGAAATAAGGGACACTCCCCGATTAAATTTCAGACCCTGTCCAACTTACCGCCTTTCTTGCAAATAATTTGGCGCACGGTGCAAGTGCATAACTGCTATTACTTCGATTTGTTCGGGACGGTCTCGAAATAATGGAAATAAAGGACACTCCCCAATTAAATTTCAGACCCTACTCTTTCTCCCACCAATCAGCTTGTCCGCTTTCATGTCAATGATGCGTATGCATTTTTGAATACGGAATCGGCGTCGCGTAGCAGGCCTGTGGAATTGTCAAATTCGGCACAGCGACGCCGAATTTCTTCTTGCCATCCCGCCGACAGGGGATTGTCAGGCATGTCAAGGCTCTCTATCAGTTTCTCGGTATTGAGTTCCGGGGACAGGATACGCAATTCACATGCCTCCCGTAAATCGCAGAGGGGGGCACGTTGTTGATTTGCCAGCCAACCTATCCCTGATTCTTGAATTCCAGTTATGACTGCACATCCTCTCCTTCCGGGAGCACCTGCCAGAAAAAGGTTTAGAACACCCTATCAAACCTGATCTTCGATCACAATACAGAAAAAATACGTGGAAAAGGCACAAAAAAAACCCGCAACCGTTTCCGGCGCGTGGTTTCTTTGTTGTAGGGCAAATGGCGGAGACAAGTTGACGCAGCCCCATACAGGAGTTCAGAGCCCCCTGCTTCTACAGGGTGGTGATTTGGGATATAAAGTCCGGCAGGTCTTGCCGCGTGACGGCCCAGATGATATCCAGGTCAACGCCAAAATAGTCATGCACGATCCGGTGCCGTAAGCCGATGACCTTGCGCCACTCGATTTTGGGGTGTTTATCGGTGAAATCCTTCGGCAGTCGATTAGCGGCTTCACCAATGATTTCGAGATTGCGAACCACGGCATCGGCGGCCATGCCGGAGGATACAAAATCTTCTCGCGTCATCCCAGCCGTGTAGGAAGCGATTTTTGACGCGGCCTCAAGGATATCATCGATCAGCAGAGCGGCTGAACGTTCAGACATATTCCAGATCCTTGCTGATGTGCTGTAAGAACTTCGGTTTGATTGCCCGGGTGGATACCAGTTCCACCGGCTCCCCCAGCAATTGTTCAATCCGATCGGCCAGAGTTACGAATTCCAAACCTATTTCCGGCCCCACTTCCACAAGGATATCCACGTCACTGTCAGGCTTTTGCTCGCCCCGGGCATAAGAACCGAAAAGCGCCAGCCGTTTCACCCCAAAATTCTTTTCTACCTCAGGCTTACAGGACGTCAGAATCTCGATGATTTGTTGCTTCGTCTTCAAAGCTGCCTCCTTGCTAAACACAGGAGATAAGGGACACTCCCCAATTAAATTTTATCCAAGAGAATGAAGCAATTGCGAAGAAATTGGCTTTACCATTTGCCAAGCCTTTGATTCATGCTCTGCCTGCCAAAGGTCATAATTTTTTTGTAAATTTAACCATAGCTCGGGGGTAGTATCGAAGGCACGAGAGAGGCGCAATGCCATATCCGGGGTGATGGCACCTCTTTCATTGATTATTTTTGATATCGTTTTTCTGGAAACGCCAAGGATGGAAGCCAACTCAGTTACGGATATGGTTAAAGGATTTTGGTAGTCTTCTTTTATGATTTTTCCTGGGTGGGTAGGTGGCCTTTTCATGTTTGAACCTCTCTGTCAGTGATAGTCGTCATAATCAACAACGTATGCATCACCAGCCGTAAATTCGAAAAATATTCTCCAGTTTCCGGATACATTTACGGCGTATTGTCCTTTTTTATCTCCTGTTAATTTGTGCAGGTTGGAGCCTGGATAATTCATATCCTTGACTTCGTTCGCGGCATGGAGACGGTCAAGAATGAGCGCAAGCTTAACGGAATGTTCAGGCCGAATTCCTTTCTTCCTGCCGTTGTAGAAAAAATCTTCAAGCCCTTTGTGTTTGAATGATTTAATCATGGCTTATTGTAACCCTCTGGGTTACGAATGTCAAGTATTGCATCATTCTGACAGGCAGAGTGTGGCAACATGGAGTGGCGTTGTACAAGAAAAAATTATCAGCAGGCAGTGGTGGGAGCAGGGTTTTTCCCGTGGTGTTTAAGCAGCTCCCTCCACTACCGCGTTTCAATCCCCTTTTCGCGCAGATGCGCCTTCACCGCGCTGATGGGCACCTCCTGCCGGTGGAAGATTCCTGCCGCCAGGGCTGCTTCGGCCCCGGTCTCCGCAAAGACCTCGGAGAAATGCTCCACCTTGCCTGCGCCGCTTGAGGCGATGACCGGGATGGAGACAGCCGAGCGCACCTGATTGATCAGTTCCAGGTCAAAGCCCGAATTGGTGCCGTCCTTGTCGATGCAGTTCAACAGTATTTCTCCCGCGCCCAAGGCCTCGCAGGAGGTGGCCAGCTCCAGGGCGTCCACCTCGCGGCCCTCGCGGCCTCCCTTGATGGTGCACTGATACCAGCAATATTCCTCACCGTTTGGTCCGGGGAATTTGGTCTTGATGGTGTGGCGCGGGGTGTCCTCTGGCGATTTTACGTACACCCTCCGCGGATCAACGGAGATCACCACGGCCTGGTTGCCGTACACCGCCGAGATCTGCTCGATGGAGCTGGCCCCGGATTTTTTGCCGGCCTTCAGGTATTCCTCGGCAATGAGCACCGCGTC
The DNA here is from genome assembly GCF_029607905.1 of Thiovibrio frasassiensis. NCBI lineage: Bacteria > Pseudomonadati > Thermodesulfobacteriota > Desulfobulbia > Desulfobulbales > Thiovibrionaceae > Thiovibrio > Thiovibrio frasassiensis. The sequence goes on along the minus strand of NZ_JAPHEH010000001.1, from coordinate 323,321 downwards.
GCTGCCGATGGAGATCTTGTCGGCTCCGGAGCGGAAGTATTCCGCGGCCACGTCCAGGGCCGAGTAGTGCTTGCCGGTGGAGTCGGTAAACTCGCGGATGCCGCCGCCGATGGTGAGCGGCACGAAGACCTGCTCCGAGGTGCGCTGCAAGACCTCGAGCATGGGCTGGTCCTTCATGGGGAAGTCCCGGAAACCGGTGATGTTCAAGAAGGTGATCTCGTCGGCGCCTTCCTCGTAATAGCGGCGGGCCAGCTCCACCGGCTTGCCGAGGTTTCGCACCTCGCCTTGGGCTTCGCGCACATCGTACTGGTCGCCCTTGGTCACCACCAGGTCGCCGTTGTCGTTGCTGCGCACATCGAGGCAGGCGATGATCCGTTTGGCGAGGTGTGTTTCCGTAGGGTTTGTGGCAATCTCCATGGGGCCAGCAGCGGAAAGGTCCGTGGCTTCGAGAAAGTTTTTCAGGATCGCCAGCCCGGCGGCGCCGCTTTTTTCCGGATGGAACTGGCAGGCCGCCACATTGCCCTTCTGCACCGAGCTGATGAACTCCTCGCCGTAGTTGGTGGTGGTCAGCACCCACTCCTCGTTGCCCGCCTCGATGGCGGCCCGGTAGGAGTGGACAAAGTAGAGCTTTTCCTCCGAGAAACCGGCCAGCAGCCGGGAGGGTTTTCTGATATTGATCCCGTTCCAGCCGATCTGCGGCACCGAAAGGGTTGTTTCGCTGAACCGTCGGACCTGGCCCTTGATGATCCCCAGTCCGGCCACGCCCAAGGCCTCTTCGCTTCCCTCGAACAGGGTTTGCAGCCCCAGGCAGATGCCCAGAAACGGGCGGTCCGCTCGGAGATATTCCAAAAGCGGCTCGACATAGCCGAACTGGTGCAGCCGCTGCATGGCGCTGCCGAAGCTGCCCACCCCGGGGAAGATCAGCTTTTCCGCAGCCAGGATATCCGCCGGAGTTTTGGCGTCGGTAACGGTGAAGCCGAGTTTTTTGATGGCGTTACGGACGCTGCGGACATTGCCGGCCCCGTAGTCCAGGAGTGTTATGTTCATTGCGGTTCCCATGAAAAAGAGGGGATGCGTCCCCGAGAGCGAAAAGGAAAGACGTTATATTAGACGATTGGCGCGCAGGCAACAATGGAGAATTTTCTCCCTTTTTCCCTGCGCGTAAAGCTTGCCATAATGAGAGGAAAAAGGCATGATGATTTGTGTGAGTCGTGCCGATCCCATGGCATTGCTGTCCGTCAGTCGCGGTGCGCACGTAATCTTAACTATCTAGGAGCGCCAATCATGAGTAAAGCCAAGGACACCCAGAAAGCAGTCAAGAAGGAAGCCGCTAAGACCCCGAAAGAGAAGAAGGCAGCCAAGCAAGCCAAGAAAAGTGAAAAGGGTAAGTTCACCCCGCAATGATTAGCCGGGGGCGGCAGCTTCTGGCAATGCCGTTTTGCATGGAACCCTGCTAAGCGGCATTCGCTTGGAAATGATCCAAGCCCTGCCAGTTGCCAATATGCGTAAGTTTGTACAGGCGGTTGTGGCGTAAAGCCCGACCGCCTTTTTTTTTAGGTTCACCCGGGAATCCCGGGGAAAGTGGCGGGCCCCAGGGACACGGGGGCCCTTTTTTTATGGTGCCCTGCCTGGTTATTTTTGTTTGCGCGGCGGTTCAGGCCGGATTTCCTGCTTGAGCAGGCAGCAGGAAATCCGGTGGCGCGGGCTGCCGTCCGGCTTGTATTCGAGGTTGCCCGGCTGGAGCAGTTTATTCATCACGCACCCCTCGGGGATGTTCAGGGAAAAGAGGTTTTTTTCCGTGATCCCGCTGTTTTCCACAAGGCAGTTGTCTTCAATGCGGAAGGTGTGCAGGGGGAAATCCTCGCAGAGCGGGCAGAGGTACACCCTCCCATTGGGGAAGATGAAGTAGTTCTCCGCCACATTGCCTGCGCAGAGAAATTCCTCCCCCGGCTCCAGGAAAACCTTGGGATAGATGACATGGATCCCCCTGTGGGCCGCATCCTTGGCCACCCCAGGGATCACGGCCAGCCACTCTTCCGGGGAAACCTGCAGGTTTGTTTCCTGTTCGCTGGCCGATTTGCCGCGCAACCCGATGACCTGAATAAAAAACCGCTTGCAGCCCAACCGCTCCAGCAGCTCGGGCATGGCCGCCAGATGCTCGATATTGAGCTGGCTCACCGTATAGATCACGCTTACCTCAAAACCCAGGCCGATGGCCTTTTGCAGATTGGCGGTACAGGTGGCGAAAACCCCAGCCCCGCGCAGCGCATCGTTGACCTCCGGATTCGGACCGTCCAGGCTGAAGCTGAGTACGGCCTCGTCGGGCTTGAGTCGGTTGAGCAGGTCGTGATGGAGATAGCCGTTTGAGTCCACGGTGATGGTTTTGTAGCCTAAGGATCGGGCATACCGGATGCCGTGGACCAGGTCCGGGTGCAGGGTCGGCTCGCCGCCCAGGAAGATGACGTTGCTTTCCTTGTGCGGATCATAAAAAAGCGTGAGCCATTGCTCCATGGTCTCGCGGGAAACGGTTGCGGTGCCGTGTTGGGCCGGGTTGATGTAGCAATGTTTGCAGGAGAGGTTGCAGGCGGTCAGGAGGTGGAAGAAGATATTGCGCTCGTGCGGTTTGAAGTGCAGGGTTTTGGCGACAGGCTGGTTCATAATGTGGGCTTTTCAGGGTTGGGCCAGGGTGTATTCTGCCAGCAGGCTCTCATGCCAGTAGTTGTTTGCCGGGCTGGAGAAAAAGGTCTTGAAAAGGGTTAGGCTTTCCTGGCGCAGGACATGGGGCAGGATGTGGACCTCCGGCATCATTGCCTGGTAGAGGGGGGCGAGGTGGGTAAGCTGTAAGCCGGTGCCGCCGCCCATGGCGTCTTCGTACGCATAGACAAAGGTGCGGATGCCGTTGAGCAGCATGGTGGAGTAGCACATAAGGCAGGGCTCCATGGTCGAATACACCGTGAGGCTCTGCCGGTCGATATCGGGCCGGCGGGCAAGGAGATCCCGCAGGGCGACAATCTCGGCATGGTCCAGTTCGTTGGCCCTATCGCTCTGGCTGTTTTCGCGTCTGCCCGCGGCGACCGGTTCGCTGTCGGAAACAATAACGGCGCCCACCGGAAATTCGTTATTGGCCAAGGCCTGTTTCGCCTGCTGCAGGGCAAGGCGCATGAATGTCTCGTGATGCATGCAAAACCTTTTGGTAAGAGGTAGTGAAAGTCTTACCAGTCTGCCCGGAAGCCGTCAAGGTGGAAAGCGGAGAGAAAACCACCATGGCAGGTGGTAGGGAGTGCTTGAAAAATGCGAAAAAATAAGGTAGTGAAACGGCAGTAATTTTAAAAAAGATGAGGAGCAATCGATGAGCGCGGAAGAGATGCCATGCATTCCCTATGAGGTGGCCAAGAAGTTGGTCGGTGCGGTGATGGAAGAGGAACACCTTCACGAATCCAACCGGCGGGTCTTGACCGTATATGGGACAAACGACCAGGAAATCTGTTGGTTCGACGCCGAGGATATTTTTGCCGAAATGGCGGAGAGCGAGGGCGGCATTCCCAAAAATGAAGACGAGATGAAGGCCAAGGCCGTGGAACTGGTCCTGCATCAGATCCCGAAATGGGCGGTGGAAGACCTGCTTGTCAAGATGGGGCTGGAAAGGAAGTAGGGCTGCAGGTCACAAAAAAAGATGCTTCGACAGCTCGGCATGAACGGAACATCAATATATTACAACAACATCCGTTCGTGCTGAGCCTGTCGAAGCACTGTCCGGAACATATTTTATTTGCACAACGTTATCATCCCTGCAAGGCAAGAAGAAAATATCAGTTCTTTTGTCCCTTTTTCACTCCACCCCATCCGGCATGGGCGGAATTTTTTCGCCGCCCAGGACATAGCCCCCGTCCATCCGCAGGACCGAACCTGTCATGTAGGTGGCGTCTTGCAAGAGAAAGAAAACCGCTGCAACAATTTCCTCAATCTTCCCCGTTCGTTTCAGCAAGACATGCTCGGTGATGGCCGCTCGCTGTTCCGCACTGAGCAACCCCCAGCCCCGGGTGTGCTCACCGTGTCTGGTTTCAAAAAATCCCAGCATCAATTCGTTGACCCGTATCGTGGGAGCGCCTTCCCTGGCCCAGGTTTCCGTAAAGGAAGAAACGGCGCGATTGGCTGCGCTGTACCCATCGTTGAAGATGAGCCCAGCCGGCCCCAAGCGGCCGACAATCCCGGCAATGGAAGAAAGGGTGACCACCGCTGCCTCGGGGCTTTCTTGCAAAAGGGGCAGGGCGGAGCGCATGACCCACCATTTTGCCCGGAGGGTGGTGGCCATCTCCAACTCCCATTGCTCCGGGGTGTAAGGGCCGTGGACAACGGGCATGCCGCCGCGTTCGATATTGTTGATCAGGATGTGGAGTCCGCCGTAGCGCGTCTGGATGGTGGCAAAAAGCTCCTCGATGGCCGTCGGGTCGCGCAGGTCGACTTTGAGCGCCAGATGGTCGCCGCCAAGGGCCCCAAGCTCCTCCTGCATGCGGGCAGCTTCTTCGGGCCAATCAAAGTGGGTGAGAACAACGGTGGCCCCGGCTCCGGCCAAGGCAAAACCGATTCCCTTGCCGATCCCCTTCGCCCCTCCGAGAACAAGGGCTATTTTTCCTTGCAGTTGCATCAGCGATTCAAGCCTCGGTGGTAGTCAGCAGGTTATTTTTTTTTCTTGGCGCTGGATTTTTTTGGGGAAGGTGTCGGAGATTTTTTTGTTTTTTCTTTAACCGTTGGACCCGAGGGCTTCTTTCTCTTTCCAGGCGAAGCAGCGGTCCGTTTTGCCGATGTTTTTGTTCGGGTCTCTTTTTTGAGGCGCTTGGCGTTCTTTTTTTTGCCGGCTGGCGTATCGGTCAACTCCATGTGCATGGAAAGCAAGGGGACGCTGGCTCCGGCCTGGGCCAGGTGGAGCGGTTCATCACTGAGCTTATAAGCCGTGGTTTGGTGGGGGATTCTCAGGTGTTGTCCCAGGGAAAGCCGCTCCCGTTCGAGATTATTGGCCTTCAGCAGGGTGGTTTTGCTCAATTTGTATTTTCGGCTGATGGTGGTCAGGGTTTCTCCGCGTTTTACCACATGGTCATTGAATTCGAGGACCTTGACGCTACGAACTTTTGGGAGATTTTTGTTCACCAAGTCCCTCTTTCCCGGCGGGACCCGCAAGGGGTAATCCGCTTGGGATGGCGGGGTGATGGCTTTGGACAGCTGCCGATTCAGGATGAGGATCTCCTCGTCGGGCAGATTACAGGCCACGGCCACCGCCTTAATCGGGGTTCCGCGGGGCACGCGCACGGTCTCGTATGCCAGCGGCTCGTCATAATCAATGTCGTCAAAACCGTACTTTCCCGGGTCCTTGGCAATCATGATGGCGGCGATGAGTTGCGGGACATAGAGCTTGGTTTCCGAGTGGATATACTGGCCCTGGGCAATCTCCCAGAAATCGTCGGTGTCGGACTGTTTCATGGCCCGCCTGATCCGCCCTTCCCCGGCATTGTAGGCGGCCACCGCCAGATGCCACGAGTCAAACTCCTTGTACAGGTTGGAAAGATAGGCGACCGCTGCCTTGGTCGATTTGACCGGGTCGCGCCGTTCGTCTTCATAGGCGTTGACCTTCAGGCCATAGCTGCGCCCGGTGGCGCGCATGAATTGCCAGGTCCCCACCGCGCTGGCCGGGGAAGAAACCGTGGGGTTGAAGCCGCTTTCGATCATGGGCAGGTAGGCGAGATCCTCGGGCAGTCCGGCCAGGGCCAGCTCTTTTTTTATCATGGGCAGATATCGGGAAGAGCGGGCGAGCCATTTGGTAAAGGTCTTGCGATGGCGGTTCTGGAAAAAATCCAGGTAATATTCAACCTGGTCGTTGATGGTGATCGGGAAATCGTAGGGCTCGACCTCTTCTTCCGGGGTGAGCAAGGGCAGAACATCCCAGGCGCTGAGCTGCGCCAGCTCACGGATTTCCGGGCTCACTGCCAGGTTGAGCGCTTGTGGACTCGCTGTTTGCGGGTCTGGTTCTTCTGCTGCAGCTGGAGGAACTTCTGGTTGCAAGCGGGCAACATTCTCTTTCTGCGCTCTGGGGGCGGTTTCCGGGGCAGCCATGGCGTTGTTGGGGTGGGCCAGTGGCGCGCAACCGGTGAAGCCGCTCATTGCCAGCGCGCCTGTCGCCAGAACCACAAAGAGCCTGGGGAGGGCACGGGGGAGGAGTTCGAAAAAAAATGAATGAGTACGCAAACCGTATTTTCCTGCTGCCGTATGGTTACAGGCGTCAACCGTGTCGGAAGGCCTGGGGGGTCGGTGATTGCTTCTTGCTGGCTGGTCAAGAGGGTGTTGAATCTCCCAGCAAAAAACTTGCATGCTACACCCGAAGAATGCTCAGCCACTTGTACAAGACAAGCCCTCTTCCCGCAATGAAAAAAACACGGCATTGCTTGGGGTTGCGCATGGTTTTGTAAGGAATTTAGGGGGGTTATGGGGATTTTCTTCGGAGATTTTCAGCACAGGATTCATGGGGTGCTGCTGGTTGGTTGTTTGGGTTTCATCGGCGGGCAAATCCATGGGGTAAAGTTGCGAAATAATACGCTAATCCGTTGCAATCCAGTATGGCCAGTGGGCCGATTGCCCCGGTTTTTTGTGAGCAGTTATTTTCTGAGTGACATTTTGTCGGTGGTATCTCCTTGCGCCCCTGTAGTCTCCTCGCGTGGTTCTGTGTTTATCCGTATTGAAAAACACCTCGAACCTTATTGAGGGCACGGTACAGAAGATCATCTCCGGCAACGCCCTGGTCAGCGAAACCAGCGAGTCGTTCTATGTTGCCTCCCAAGCCACCAGCCGGATCGGTTCGATCATCACCGAGATGGCCGGGGCATTAAATCAGCAAGCCAATGCCGTCGGTCAGATTAATAAGGCCATCCACGAGATCGATACCGTGACCCAAAGCAACGCGGCGGCCGCGGAAGAATCAGCCTCTTCTTCCGAAGAGTTGAACGCCCAGGCGAAAATGATGAAGAGCTCGGTGGGGCATCTGCTGGAAATGGCAGGCGGTGCGGGAGAAACGCGCAGAACTGTGCGCTCCGTCAGGCAACACCCATCAGTCTCTGGTCTTGCCAGGAGGAGAAGGGCGGCCATCCCGACGAGAAAGGCCCTGCCGCCTGTGGCGAAGATGGCCGCCAATCCTCAGGGTCAGGGCGGAGTCGGCTCAGGGGGTATTTCCGCCGGCGACGAGGAATTTGCCGATTTTTAAGGGAGAGATCTCAGCGATCGATTTCCTGTAACTGTTATGTGAGATGGGAGGCCCGAGAGGGTGGCCGATCCTGACTCCATCGGCTGGCGTGGCAAGAAAAAACTTGCAATATTCATTGATGTTTGCGCAGGATGGAAGCATAATATGATACTGTCCCCCTGTTTTTTTGGGGGGAGCTTGTTTTCTGTGTTTATTGGCTTTTCTCGTTTTGCAAGGAGTACATGTATGACAGCTGGTCCAAAACCATTGTCTGATCTTCTGGATGAAATGGCCCTGAAGATTTTGATGATTGAGCCGGGCGACCTTTCCATTGTCGGAGAGTTGCTTGAACTGATAGAGCAGTTGTTGCCAGGAAGTGCGGGTGCGGATACCCCGCCGGTTATTCAGCGAATGGCCACCGCCTTTAAGGGCGCCCTTGAGAAATTTATCATGGGTGAGCTGGCCGACTCCGCGGAAAACTATGAGCTTCTCGGCCGGTGTATAACCGAGATGCAGGAATGTGCCCGGAAAGATGGACATCCCGGCGAGAATATCCTTGCCCAGTTCTGCGGGAACATGAAAACAATTGGCATTGCCATGGAGCCCTCGGCGCTTCTTGGCACCCCGGAAGTATGGTCCGCAGGGGTGAGTGAGGATGAAGCGGAGGCCCGGGGTGAGGAAGAGTGCGTCGTTGCTTCTCCAGCACTCGGTTCAAGCCAGGCTGCCCCTCCTGCGGCGGGCGGGCCGAGTTCGGAGGCGCTTCCTGATTTTTTGCAGGACACCGATTTGCTGGCCGGGTTTATTGAAGAGGCATTTGAGCATCTTGAATCCATCGAAGTCAACGTGCTTGAGCTGGAACAGAGCCCGGATGATCAGGATATCATCAATAATATCTTTCGGCCGTTCCATACAATCAAGGGTGTCTCCGGCTTTCTCAATCTGAAAACCATCAACAAACTCGCCCATGCCACGGAAAATCTCTTGGATGACGTGCGCAATGGCAAGCGGCCCATGGATTCGGCGGTTATTGACATCGTCCTGACCGTTGGTGATGCCCTGAAATCCATGGTTGAAGACATCAAGGATGTCTTGCAAAATGGACCGGCCAATTACCAGGATACCGATATCAGTAGATTCCTCGCGGATATTACCCGACTGCAAGAGGGCGGGGCGGAAGCCCCGTCGGCCGAACCGGTTTCTGCTCCAGCGCGGGCTGCTCTCCCGGAAATTTCCGAAATTGAAGAGCCTGAACCGTTGGCAAGCGAGAAGGCAGAGCCCGTTGCCCCATCTCAACCGACCATTGCCAGGAAGGCCACTCCGGCCGCAACTCCAAGAGCTGCCGAGTCTCCGGCAACTTCTGCCCGGGCCTCAGGGGATGCAACGCCGAAGAAAATCGGGGCCACGATCAAGGTTGACGTGGAAAAACTCGATGCCTTGGTGAACGCGGTGGGCGAATTGGTGATTATGCAGTCGCTGGTCCGGCAGAACAAGCTCGTTTCCAGGATCGCCGACCCCAAGCTTACCAAGGATTTTTCCCAACTGACCCGGATTACCTCGGAGTTGCAGCGCACGGCCATGTCCATGCGGATGGTGCCCATCAAGCAAACCTTTGACAAGATGATCCGTCTGGTCCGGGATCTTGCCAAGAAATCAGGGAAAAAGGTTGACCTGATCATGGAGGGTGCCGAGACCGAGATTGACCGGAACATGGTGGACTCAATCTATGACCCGCTTGTCCACATGATGCGAAATTCCGTGGATCATGGCATCTCTCCTCCGTCCGATCGCGAAAAGGTCGGCAAGCCGGAAACCGGCACCGTTTTTCTCCGCGCCTACCAGAAAGGCGGCAGTATGATGATCGAGATCGAGGATGACGGCGAGGGGCTGAATACCAAAAAAATCAGGAAAAAAGCCATTGAGCGCGGGCTGATCAGCGAATCCGATTCCCTCTCTGATTTTGAACTGAACAACCTGATTTTTCTTCCCGGGTTCTCCACGGCGGATGCGATTACCGATGTCTCCGGCCGTGGGGTGGGCATGGATGTCGTGAAAAAGGCGGTGGAAAAACTGCGGGGCAAGGTGGAGGTGCAAAGCCAGTCGGGCAAGGGTTCCTTGTTTGTGATCCGCTTGCCCTTGACCCTGGCGATCATCGACGGGATCATTGTTCGGGTCGGCAGCGAACGGTACATCATCCCGACCATTGCCATCCAGGAGTCCATGCATCCCGAGGAGAAAAATTACAGCACCGTGCATGGCCGGGGGGAGAACCTGCTCGTGCGCGGCGATCTTGTGCCCATTATCAGGTTGTATGACCTCTTTGGGGTGGAACCCACCTATACGGATCCTTGTGATGCCATTGTCGTTGTCGTGGAAAATGAGGGCAGGCGGCGGGCGTTGATGGTTGATGAGCTTTTGGGCAAGGAGGAGGTCGTCATTAAAAACCTTGGCGGCCTGGATGTGCCCGGTGTTGCCGGCGGCACTATTCTCGGTGATGGCCGGGTTGGACTTATCCTTGATTTGTCTGGTGTTATGGCCAGCATAGCGGATTGATTTTTCGTATAACAGACGGAACATTGCGGGACTGTGGGGAATGTTTTCATCCCCGGGGCTGAGGAATTCGTCCTGTGGGTCTTTCAGGCAAAAGGAGGATGTTGATGGAAGCGGCAAGCGTAGCGCAGAATTTAGGCCCAGCAGCGGAACTGGCAGGGAAGTATCTCACCTTTTCCTTGGGGAACGAGGATTACGGGGTCGGAATCCTCAGTGTCCGGGAGATCATCGGGGTCATGGAGATTACGGCGGTGCCGCACACCCCGGCGTATATTAAGGGGGTTATCAATCTGCGGGGCAAGGTTATCCCCGTTCTTGACCTGCGGCTCAAGTTCACGATGAAACACAAGGAATATGACGAAAGAACCTGCATCATCGTGGTCGAGGTGCAGGGGCAAACGGCTCCGGTGCAAGTTGGCATGGTGGTCGATTCGGTTTCGGAAGTCCTGAATATCGCCGCCGGGGAAATCGAGCCTCCGCCTTCCTTGGGCTCTTCCTCCGAGACCGAGAATATCCTGGGGATGGCGAAAGTGAAAGGTGAGGTCAAGATTCTGCTCGATGTCGATAGGGTCGTTGGCGAAGGGCTTTTGCAGCAGCTTGCCTCCGAGTAAGATAAACGGGGCATCCGAGATTTTCAGGAGTTGCGCGCAGTGCTCTGTGGGGAATGAAAGCGTAGGTTTGGCTGTGGTTGTTTTTCCGGCCGCAAGCCTGCATCACAGGCCGAAATGGAGTTGTATCTATGTGCGGATGGAAGTGGATCTTCTGCAAGGATAACAAGGGAGCGGCTTTGTGGTATTGAACAGTGACGGACCAAGCAATATGCGCTATCAGCAGCTGACTGATGGCTTGTTTCAGAAATTCAGCGATCTGGTATATGAAAAAACCGGGATCTTTTTGAAACCGGAAAAAAAAGAACTGCTGAACGCCCGGCTGGGCAAGCGGTTGCGGGCCACCGGGATTGAGTCGTTTAAGGAATACTACGAGTATGTTATCCATGACAGGTCCGGGGAAGAGCTTGTTCATCTCATCGATAATGTCTCCACTAATTTCACCTCTTTTTTCAGAGAAAATTCCCATTTTGAAATCTTGAGTTCCACGGTTTTACCCGCTTTTGTTAAGGAGGGGCGCGGAAAAAACAAGGAGATTCTTCTCTGGTCCTCTGCCAGTTCCTCAGGGGAAGAACCATACACCATGGCCATGGTGGTGGAGAATTTTGCCAGCCAACATCCCGGCATGCGCTATCGGATCATGGCCACGGACATCTCCACTCGCGTTTTGGCACAAGCGAAGAGGGGAGTGTATGCCGAGGAACGGGTTGCCAAGGTGCCCAAGCCTTTCTTGAAAAAATATTTTCAGAAAGGGGTGGGCAGCTCCGATGGCTATGTCAAGGTGAAGGACGAGCTGAGGCGGGTGGTGCAGTTTGACCGTTTCAATCTTATGGGCGATTTTCCCTGGCGCGCGGCCATTGATGTTATTTTTTGCCGAAACGTCATGATCTATTTCAACCGGGAAACCCAGCAGGAACTGGTGAGCAAATTTCATGACGCTCTTACCCCTGGGGGCTATCTTTTTATCGGTCACTCCGAGAGCATCAGCGGGTTGAAACACAGCTTTACCCAGGTTGATGCGACCGCATATATGAAACGATGAGGCTGTTGCCTTGGGCAAGGTCCCGAGGCAATGACGGTTACGAGACAGGGAGCGCATGAAGATAATCGTTGGTATTTCAGACATGAAGGTCAGCAATAAGCCGGATGATGTTCTGATCACCTATTCTCTCGGTTCCTGTATTGGGGTGGTGATCTGGGATCCGGTGGCCAAGGTTGGGGGAATGCTGCATTATATGCTGCCGGATTCTTCCCTTGATAAGGATAAGGCCGAGGCCAAGCCCTTCATGTTTGCGGATACCGGGATCCCCCGGTTGTTTAAGGAGACGTACAAGTTCGGAGCCCTGAAAAATCGGTTGATCGTCAAGGTGGTTGGCGGCTCGCAAATCATGGACAGTGCCGGGATCTTTAATATCGGCAAGCGAAACCAGGCTGTTGTGCGGAAAATGTTTTGGAAAAACCAGATTATGCTGGCCAAGGAAGATGTCGGGGGAACAGGCAACCGTACCGTGAGTTTGGAAATTGGCACCGGGGTAACCCACTTGAAGGTTTCTGGAAGAGGGGAGTTTGAGTTATGAGCCGTTTGGATGAGATCCTTTCCTTGGTCAAGCATGTTCCCCCCTTTCCCAAGGTGGCCCAACGGGTTTCGGAGATGTTGAACGACCCGGAGGTGAGTGCCGCTGCTCTGGCCGAGGTCATTCAATACGATCAGGTGATTACGGCCAATGTGTTGAAGATCTGTAATGCCGCGTATTTTGGCCTTTCCCGGAAGGTTTCTTCCTTGGATGAGGCCCTGGTTATTGTGGGCAATGATACCCTCAAGGATATTATCATTACCAGCAGCAGTGCCCGTTTTTATAAGGGCGCCGCCGGAGAAGGCTACAAGCTGGACCAGGGGGAGCTGTGGAAGCACTCCATTGCCGTTGGCATAATGGCCAAGGAACTGGTCAAGTATGTCAAGGATGTGGAATCGGGAAGCGCTTATACCGCCGGGCTCCTGCATGACATCGGCAAACGCTTTTTAAGCAGTTTTGTCGCCGATGATTTTAAAAAGATCATGATGAAGGTGGTCCAGGACAACTGTTCCTTTGTCGAGGCGGAGAAGGAGCTGTTGGGCGCATCCCATGCCGAACTCGGCGGGATGATTATGAGCCAGTGGGATTTTCCCAAGGAGATAGAGCTGGCTGTTTTGCAGCACCATGATCCGGATGCCCTGGAAAAAGATCCCCTTACCGCCATTGTCGCTTTGGCCAATGCCTTGGTGATCAGCATGGGGATCGGGGTTGGCGCGGATGGATTGTCCGTGAAAATGCAGGGGGGGGGGTTGAAAAGATTTGGCATTACCTCAATGCATCTGGAACTGTGTATGGCCAATCTTCTCATGGAGCTCGACCGGGCGCAGGAACTTTTTCATATTTAGGAGCCGTTTAAAACGATCCTGTGCTCTTTTGATTACTGCGATACGGCTCCTTATGCCGTTTTCTGGGTCACAATTTCACAAATTGTTTTTTGACGACGGCTTAGGAGCCGTTTAAAACGATCCTGTGCTCTTTTGATTATTGCGATACGGCTCCTTATGCCGAACACGATATGTTGTTTGCTCAGTAATTTTTGGACAACGGTTGAGCAGGGGTACGGTTATCCCCAGGAAATACAGCGGGTCAGGACAGCGCAGAAGGCGGCGCATGGCCAAGATGGAATAACTTAAGGAGGCGGGAGAGAAGGCGATGGCTTTCAATATTTTGGTGGCAGATGACTCTGAAACCATGCGGGCCGTAATCAAGAAAACCGTGAGCATGTCCGGGGTGCCTGTCGGGGAGTTTCATGACGCATGTAACGGGAAAGAGGCCTTGGCTATTCTGGCTGAAACCTGGATTGATGTTATTTTGTCAGACATCAACATGCCGGAAATGGGCGGAATGGAACTCTTGAAAAAGGTCAGTGAGGATGAGGAACTGAGAAAGATTCCCTTGATCTTTATTACCACCGAGGCCAGCGATGCTCGGAGGGAAGAGGCGCAAAAGTATGGGGTTGCGGGGTACGTGAAAAAACCGTTTCAGCCCGAGACCATCAAAGCGATCCTCTACGAGGTGCTGGAAAAGGCCTATGCACACAGGCTTGAAGAGAAGCCTGGCGAAGAGCCTGCCGAGGAAAGTGATTTTTAGAAACACCATTCCCGTAATAACAAGAAGAAGAGGAATCTCTGGATGATTGTGATCCAGGGTTGCAACTGTGGCCAAGGGTTGGGTTGCTTGAGGATTGGGAAAATGGCTGGGGAGGATGGCAGGCATGGATCAGGATTTGCGGCGGATCATATTTAAAACTTTTTCAGAGGTCTTTGAGACCATGTTTTTCACCTTCCTGGAGCCGCTTGAAGAGGTGCCGGGAAAGGAAGACCTTGGCCATGGCCGGTTTATTGAGGCCACAATCAGCTATAGCGGTGGTTGCAATGGGAGCTTTTTGTTTTATTTTCCCTGGGAGCTTGGCAAGAACATCACGGTGAATTTCCTCGGGGTTGACGAGGATGGCGTGCAGGAAGGGCAGGTCAAGGATACGGCGGCGGAAACGGCGAACATGGCCATCGGCAGCTTGCTGGGTGAGTTGGACCCTGGCGGTAAGGCCGCGCTGGCTATCCCGCAAGCCCGGGTGCTGGCCGAATTTTCCCCGGAAATCCTGCTCGGCGAGACCGGCCTGTATATGTTTAACACCGAATTCGGGGTTCTCTGGGTTGTCGGCACACATGCCTAGAATAGACAGATACATGAAAAAGAGCGTTGTTTTTTTGAGTGACCAAAAAGACAAGACGAAACTATGAAAAAAATACGCGTATTGGTCGTAGATGATTCCGCTGTGGTCCGCAAGGTTTTCAGCGAAGAATTGTCCTATGAAAAGGACATTGAGGTCGTGGCAACGGCACCGGATCCCTATGTGGCGAGGGATAAAATCGTTGCTCTCAAACCCGATGTGGTGACGCTTGATGTGGAAATGCCACGGATGGACGGCATTACCTTTCTGAAAAAACTGATGCGTTATTTTCCGCTTCCGGTCATCATCGTCAGTTCCCTGACCAAGGCGGGCGGCGCCCTGGCCATGGAGGCCATGGACAGTGGGGCTATCGATGTTATCTGTAAGCCGGGCGAGGCCTATTCAGTTGGTGATATGAGCGCCCAGCTTGCAGAAAAAATCCGGGCCGCCGCGCACGTGAACATGGCGCAACGGGCCTTGCACCTTGCCGCGGTTCGTCCAGCCAACGCGCCAAAGCTTTCGCTGACCAAGACGACCAACAAATTGATCGCCATCGGTGCCTCCACCGGCGGCACCGAAGCCTTGAAGGATGTTCTTATGCAGTTCCCACCCAATACGCCGGGGATCATGATTGTTCAGCATATGCCCGCCAATTTTACCACCAGTTTTGCCGAGAGGCTGAACAGCCTCTGTCAGATTCGGGTAAAAGAGGCGCAGGATGGGGATTCCGTGGTGCCAGGGACTGCTTTGCTTGCCCCGGGGAACTTTCATATGGTCCTGCGGCGGAGCGGCGCCCGGTATTATGTGAATATCAAAAGCGGGCCCTTGGTCTGTTACCAACGCCCGGCGGTGGATGTTTTGTTCAATTCGGTGGCCGCCTATGGCGGGGCCAACGCAGTGGGGGTTATCCTCACCGGCATGGGCAAGGATGGCGCCCAGGGCATGCTGAAGATGAAAGAGGCCGGGGCGCAGACAATTGCCCAGGATGAAAAAACCTGCGTTGTTTTCGGGATGCCCAAGGAGGCCATTGCTGCCGGCGGCGTGGACAAGGTTGTGCCGCTGCTTGATATCCCCGGTGAAGTTATGAAGATGCTGTAGGGCTTGTGTGAGAAAAGCTCGGTCTTGATCCCCCCTTTATGTTCGCAGTATGGTCTTCTGCTCCAGGAGGAGCACCCTCTTCTTTATGGTTTCCCCTCCGGCAAACCCTCCCAGTCCGGAAGTCCCTACCACCCCGATGGCATGGCACGATAAGGGCTAGGGGATTGGCGTTGCAAGCCTGTCCCACTACCCGGGCAGCCCCAGGGGGGTCCAGTTCTTTGGCCTATTCTCCGTAGGTTGTTGTTTCCCCCTAGGGATTTCAGCAATACGCATCCCAGATGCGTCGCTGGAAGGTGGTAGCCTGTTCGACAAATGGCGATTTGCTCTTGGACGGAAGGTGCTGGCGCCCCTCGAAAAATTTTCCAAGAAGATTGGCAAAATAATGGTGTTGGGTGCTGTTGTCTGCCCTGCATTTCGGGCCGAGATTTTTTCTGAGCCACTGTTTTGCCGGGTCATGTCTTTCCTCAGAGAAGTTGAAGCTGCGGCATGGGCTCGATGGAGATGAGGTTACCGATCTCCCGGTGGATTTTTGCGGAGTTTTTTTTATTGAAAAGGCGGTAACGCCCGATAATAAATGTAAAAAGAGCGTTGAGCTGCTGGTTTATGAGTTTTTTTGGGTTATGTTCCGCGTCTATCTGGTATGGTGCATTGTACTTTCCGGAGGGTGCTCATGCTCTTTTGATTGATTGTAAAAACAATAAATCAATGAGATGGGGTAATAACCTCAAAAAAAACTTGATTTTGCTGGTGTGTATAAATTATAGCTAAATATAGATGTAGTGTTTTGAAATAATAGAGCTTTTTCTGAAATAACTTTTTTGCCGGAATGTGGATAGATTATGGCTTCTTTTTCTTACCGATTATTTCTCTCTCTTGTCGTGTTTGTTTTCCTGCTGGCTTCTCCGGCAGGTGCGCAAAAAAATGTAGAAAATGTCAAGAAAGGAAAGACGGTCTCTTTGCGCACATCGCACAAGGTTGCGCCGGCGAAGGCGCGTGCAAAGAAAAAACAGAAAAAAACCGCTCGCGTAGCAGCGCGTCCTTCCATGCAAGAGTTGAAACGGCAGGTGAAGGGATACACGCAAGAACTGGAGCAGCGTAAGCAGGTACAGGTTCCGCACAAGCAGGAATTGGTGCGTCAAGTGGCTGAACCGCAGAACTCCGCCGGTGAGGGTTCCACGGAGTTACAAGGCAAACTTACCTGTCGGAGCGCGTTTGTCATGGATGCCAAAACCGGCAAGGTTTTGTATGACCGCAGTGCAGACCGTCCCGGGCAGCCGGCCAGTACCATTAAAGTTCTCACCGGACTCATTGCCGTTGAAAGTCTGGACAACCAAGAGATGGTGCGTACCAGCGCCTATGCCGCAAACATGCCGGCGTCCAAGGTGTATCTGAAAAAGGGCGCTTCCTATCAGGCCACTGATTTGATTAACGCCGTCTTGCTTGCTTCGGCAAATGATGCCAGTGTGGCGTTGGCGGAAAAGGTTGCCGGTTCCGAGCAGGCCTTTGCCCAATTGATGACCAAAAAGGCCGAGGCCCTTGGCGCGCAGAATACTATCTGTAAAAGTGCCAATGGTCTTACCCGTCCCGGACAGCAGACCACAGCCCGTGATTTGGCCACGGTATTCAACCGGGCCATGCGCAACCCCGAGTTTGCCGAGCGCATGTCCACCGTCAAGGTGCACACCAGCGACGGTAAGGTGTTGCGGAGCCATAACAAGGCGTTGTGGACTGTGGATGGCGCGGTCGGGGGGAAAACCGGCTATACCGTGGCTGCCGGGAAAACCTATGTCGGTAAATTTCAGCGGGACGGTCAGGCGATTATCGTTTCCTTGCTTGGCAGCGCCTCCATGTGGGATGATATCGCCACCCTGGTTGAGCACGGTTTTGCCAAGCAGGAAATGGCCTCCCTTGATCACGAGAATGCTCCCGCTGGGACGCGGGTGTCGCTGATCAAGCAGAAGGATCAGGGCAAAGAACGTGTTGATTACGCCATGTTGACCCTGACCGGGCAAAAGAAAAAAATAAAAATGTAACAACGACTCCCAGAACAGAACCAAGGCCGACAGGAATCCACCTGTCGGCTTTTTTTGTTCCAGGCAAGAGTGTGGAATTATGATGAGCAAAGAAGAAGTGCGGGCGGATTTTCTGGATGCTCCGGAGGGGAAATCCTCCGGTAAAGTTGCGGAGTTGGTCCGGCGTCTTGAGAAATATCGGGAGGCGAAGAGGGTTTTTGTTGGACCCACGGCGCGATTGCAGCAGGTCCGGATCAACGCCTTGATCGATGGCAAGGAGCTGTTGGTCCCGGCCCCTGGCTTGAAGGAGGGGTTTTACCTCCTGGCCCCCTATGCGATACCCTTTAAGGACCTGGTCTATGCCGTGGGCTATAATGGTCTTGTCCAGTATGGCCGCAAGGTTGCAGTGGAGGAACTTTGCCGGCAGCCCGTCGGCCTGCTGCTCACCGATTGTCTGGCCGTGGATCCGGCTGGATATTTTGTCGGCGAGGGCAAGGGGTTTTTCGACCTTGCGGTTGCCATCCTCGCGGAACTGCGTGCACTCGCCCCCGGAGCCGAGGCGTATGCCTTGGGGGAGCCGGCGCAGATGCTTGCGCAGGAAATCGAGCATGGGGCTTGGGATATCCGCCTCAACGGCTTTGTCACTGCCGAGGGGGTTGCTTTGCAGAATGCAGACAGCCAGGCGGAGCGGAAGATTTTGTGGGACATCCTGCCGCCGAAACGGATCCGCAAGATAACCCCGCTGTGGAAATTGAGCATGCAGATCAAGGATGCTTTGAGCGCCGCAGCAAAGGACCCGGAGTGATATCCTCCGGATGGTGGCACTCCGCCCTGTGGGCTCTCTGCAAATCGGCCTAAGCCGGCAGGCAAGGGCCTGATTTTTCTCGGCCCTCTTTCTTGACCGTGTGGGGGAGAAGGGGTAGTATGCCTGGGTTTGTCTTCTCTTGATCCGGGGACTCAATACGTCATGCTCGAAGGCTTTCGTCGGGCATCCATTCCCTTGGATTCCCGCCTTCGCGGGAATGACGATTTACATTTTTAAACACCGAAGCGATAAATAACGAAACGGGTTTGGGGGCAGGGTATGGATGATTTTCAAAAGCAGGCGCTCACCGAACATCTCACCGAGTTGCGCAAGTGCCTGATCTATTCGCTGCTCGCCACGGTGGCGGGTTTTGCCCTGTCTTACTCTTACAGCAAAGAGCTTGGCCAGTTGCTGTTCAAGCCCCTCTGCGATGTGATGCCTGCAGGCTCCAGCCTGATCTTCACCTCGTACCAGGAAGGGTTTTTTTTTATCTGAAGCTTTCCCTGGTTTCGGGTCTTCTTCTTGCCAGCCCGGTGATCTTTTATCAACTCTGGCGCTTCGTTGCCCCTGGCTTGTATCAGCATGAAAAGCGGGTGATGCTGCCCTTCACCGTCCTCTCCTCCCTCTTCTTCTTTGGCGGGGCGGCCTTCGGCTATTTCGTCGTCTTTCCTCCGGCCTTCAAGTTTCTCCTTGGTTACTCCAACGATTTTCTCAGCCCCATGCCCACGGTCAAGGAATACTTTTCCCTCTGCCTGCGTCTGCTCATCGCCTTTGGCGTGATCTTCGAGCTGCCCATCTTCATGGTGCTCCTTGCCAAAATGGGCATAGTGAGCGCCGCTTTTCTGAATAAGCACCGGAAGTACGCCATCCTGCTTTCCTTTGTCATCGCCGCCATCCTCACCCCCACCCCGGACGTGATCAACCAGTGCCTCATGGCATTTCCCCTCATTGTGCTTTATGAGGTGAGTATTGTTGCCGTTTGGTTGTTGGGGAGAAAGAGGTTGGCTGGGTTTGATGAAACCGAAAAAGTTGGGGATGCGGCAGAGTAATTGCTGGTGTGTTAATCGGCCCTGACGAATTTATTGGCCGATCAGCAAGGCAGTGGGCCATCTGTCCGTCTGTCTAAGACGATATCGAGCGAATAGCACTTTAGGTGTTCATTTTGGGCCACGTTGCCCTTGTTTGCAGCCAAAGGGTATTTTATCTCGACAGCCTGCATGTTTTACTGATGTTGTATCAAGTATTTTTATACAATACCGACATGTATAACTATATTCTGAAAAACTTGCCCTGGACAATTGCAAAAGTATATTAAGTGGGGAATCTGCTTCTTTTTGATGTGTTCGATGGGGCAAAATATGGAGTAGAAAATGCTAAAAAAAATGAGGTGTAGTTACTCTGCGGCATGCAAAGCTAATGTGCCGCGTTGACGTTGATGTTGGCAAATGCACAATGTTTTCGCGTTATTAATTCAAGGACTGAGGTGCCAGCATGAACTCTGGTGTTGCATTCGAAGATCAAGTCAAAACTAATCTGGCCAATCTCTCAAAAGATAGTGCCTTGGCAGGACTTTCTAACATATGGATCCGCGAAGCCCTCAGGTACAACTATTCACATAATTTTTCTTGGCTGGGTAGGCCTATCATTCAAATACCTCAGGATGTCTATGCCCTGCAGGAGATTATATGGGAAGTAAAGCCTGATCTGATTATCGAAACAGGCATTGCGCATGGCGGCTCTTTGATTATGAGCGCTTCCATGCTCGCTCTTCTTGATTACTGCGAGGCTATAGAACAGGGATGTGCTTGCCGTCCTAGTGAGTCGAAGAGGCGGGTGCTGGGCATCGACATCGATATTCGGAGCCATAACCGTACAGCGATTGAGGGACACCCGCTTGCACATCTGGTTAAGATGATAGAAGGCTCTTCAGTTGATCCGAAAGTGGTGGGTCAAGTCCTTGCTGAGGCTGGGTCGCACAAGAAAATAGTTGTCTGTCTGGACTCCAATCATACTCATGACCATGTGCTTGCAGAACTTCAAGCATATGCACCGCTTACATCCTCGGGAAGTTATTGTATCGTTTGGGATACTGGCGTTGAAGATTTGCCAGATGGATTTTGCAGTAATCGCCCATGGGGTAAGGGTAACAACCCCAAGACAGCCGTTTGGGAATATCTGCGTCAATTGGAGGCCAATGTGCATATTGCTGCAGATGGTTTGCCGTTGAAATTTGAAATTGACAAAATGATAGAGAGTAAAGTGATGATTACTGCCGCGCCGGATGGATTTTTAAGGAGAATGTAAGCCGTGAAAGTAGCGCTTACTGGGGCAAGCGGGTTTGTTGGCCGTTATGTGTTGGCAGAGCTTTCCCGTATGCAAATAAAAATTGTTGCTGTTACACGTGACGCAAGAAAGTTGTTGTTCTTGCCTCCATGTGTACATGTCGTTGAAAGGGATATTTCTTTGCCATGGCAAAACTGTTTTGCACAAATGGGATATCCGGATGTGTTGATACACCTTGCTTGGGACGGCCTGCCAAACTACAGAGCACTTCATCACTTCGATACGGAACTACCTCGACAGTATCGGTTCCTTGAAAACCTCGTTAATGCTGGATTGTCATCTGTATTTGTGGCCGGCACATGTCTGGAATACGGGATGCAGTCGGGACCACTTTCAGAAGATATTAGGCCGTGTCCCACTAATCCATATGGTTATGCCAAGGATGCTTTGCGGCAACAGTTGGAATTTTTAAAAACAATCAAGAACTTCAACTTGGTTTGGGCGCGTCTTTTCTACATGTATGGAGAAGGTCAGTCTGGTAACTCGCTTTACTCAATGCTAAAAGAGGCAATATTGCGCGGAGATAATAGCTTTAATATGTCCGGCGGAGAGCAGTTGCGGGATTATTTGCCTGTTGCTGAAGTGGCGCGAGAGATTGTCCGGTTTGCATTGTCCGGTCTCGATGTAGGGACTGTTAATATTTGTTCTGGAAAGCCCATCTCAATAAGAAGGCTTGTAGAGCAGTGGCTCGTGGATAATAATTGGGAAATTACACTGAACCTTGGCTATTATCCATATCCAGATTATGAGCCGATGGCTTTTTGGGGCGATATTGCAAAAAATGCAGGAATTTTTAAGGGGAAATAAATGAAAGCTAAGATTAAGCCCCGAATAGATCTGGAAAATAGGACAAAATTGGAAACAGTTATCCCTTTACGTGTCCCTTTTATTGTTAATGTAGACCCTTCAGATGCATGTAATTTTCAATGTAAATTCTGCCCAACCGGCGACAGAAATCTCATGGGGAAAACACGTGGGCGAATTCACGGGGTAATGGATTATGGACTTTATAAGAAAATAATTGATGATCTTTGTGAATTTGACACTCCAATTAAAGTACTTAGGTTGTACAAAGATGGCGAGCCGTTAGTGAATCCAAGGTTCGCGAAAATGGTCAATTACGCAAAAGAGAAAAAATGTTCAGAGCGGATCGATACGACCACAAATGCTTCGCTTCTCAATAAAAAGTTAAACCTGGAAATTATTGATGCTGGTTTGGACAGGATTAACATTTCAATTGAAGGTATTAATTCTGAGCAGTATTTGAATTTTTCGAAATATAAAATAGATTTCGAAAAATTGGTGGAGAATGTTCGGCATTTTTATGAAAATAAAAAACAATGCGAAATGATCGTGAAAATCAATGGTGACACCTTGTCACAAGGTGATAAAGATAAATTTTATGAAATTTTTGGGGATATTGCCGACGGTGTCTATATCGAACATATCATGTCATGCTGGCCAGGATTCAAGCTCAATGGTGTCGATATTAATCAGGAGGTTGGTATCTATGGCCAAGAAATCAATGAAGTTCAGGTCTGTCCGTATGTGTTCTACTCATTTTCGGTAAATTCTGATGGCACAGCGAGCACCTGTTTTTTGGACTGGTCCAGAAAGTTGATCATTGGCGACACTAAAGTGGAGTCCGTCACGGACATATGGAATGGTTCCAGAATGTTTGAATATCAAAAGATGTTTTTATCGAAGAAGCGTAAGGAGCATGCGGTCTGTGGTCAATGTGGGCAGCTTTCCCATGGTCTGCCGGATAACATAGATCCATTTGCGCAAGATTTATTTGTAAAGCTAGTTGCATCTCATGGCGGACCTTATGATTAAGGTGCTACATCTCACTGCTCATCTCGGCGGAGGGGTTGGTAAAGCACTGAGTGGGCTTGTTTGCCAGTCTTTACTCTCGGGGGCTGATGTCAAGCACACCATCGTTACTTTTGAGCAGCAAGAGAAAAACCAGTTTGTTGAGTTGGTCAGGGACAGGGGCGCGGAGGTATTTGTCTCCCCCCTTCCAGAACTCTTAGGCGAGTTGGTTGAGGCTTCTGATATTGTCCAACTGGAGTGGTGGAACCATCCGGCAACAATAAAAGTGTTATGTGCTCAATCGTTCCCCCCCATGCGACTTATTGCCTGGAGCCATGTTTCAGGGTTATTTAATCCAATAATTCCGCGTGGTTTACTGCTTGCTGCCCATCAATTCTTGTTTACTTCCGCATGTTCGTATGAGGCTAAGGAGGTTTTAAGTCTGCCTGGGGAAGTAGTTGGGAAAATGCGAGTTGTTTCTAGCAGCGGTGGTTTTGATGGATTGCCATTGCCCGAATCCAAGGACTACGAAACACTTGTTGCCGGTTATATTGGGAGTTTGAATTTTGCAAAATTACATCCACGTTATGTGGATTTCCTGTCCGCAGTCAGTATTCCAGGCTTTAAAGTAAGTCTTATTGGTGATGTGAAAAATAAAGAGGTCCTTGAGGGGGAGTGCGGAAAGGCGGGTCGGCCAGGAATGCTTGAATTTCGTGGGTATACGAACGATGTTGTCTCCGAATTAGCCCCTGTCAACGTCCTAGTTTATTTGCTTAATCCTGAGCACTATGGCACTACCGAAAATGCTCTTCTGGAAGCAATGGCCATGGGAATTGTTCCGGTAGTGCTTAACAATCCGGCGGAACGATTTATTGTAAAAGATCGTGAAACGGGTTTCCTCGTAAATTCTCCTGAGGAGTTCGGCGAGGTTGTAGAATGGTTATATGATAACCCAAACGAAATGAAAAGGATTGGGAGGAGAGCTGCAGAGTCGGTGAGAACGCGGTTTGCTGTTGAAGTGCTAGAAGCCTCGCTTAATAATCATTATGGCAGCTTAGTGTCATCTCGGATAAAGCAATATATTTGTTTTAAAGACATTTTTGGCGAAGATCCGTTTGAGTGGTTTATTTCTTGCCAGGGAAATAAAGCAATATTCAATGCTGATGTTGACTTGGAAATAGCTATCTCGGCATTCTCAAGGTATGGGTTAATTGAAAAAACGAAAGGATCAGTTTTTCATTTTCAGCGGTATTTTCCAGAAAATTCAAAACTTAATTGTTGGGCTAATAGATTAAACCAGATAAAGGGGAAAAAATGAGCCACGGGAATTGGTTGTCATGTCCGATTTGTAATTCGACTGACAATAAACTGATTCTATCTTTAAACTGCGGGAATATTGACAGCTCCACCCTTTATTCAACGATACGGCTTGAGGCATGTATCCGTTGCGGCCATGTTTATAATGATTTATCCCCGGATGAAATTTTGGGTTTGGCAAACTATTATAATAGTGAATATGCGCCCGCAAACCTGAGCTCAGTAATCACAGAAGGGGATCGTCCCGGTAGTGCGGATGTGCTGACTGTCGGACGCTACGATCATTTGTTCCAGATGC
This sequence comes from Thiovibrio frasassiensis, assembly GCF_029607905.1. Taxonomy (NCBI): domain Bacteria; kingdom Pseudomonadati; phylum Thermodesulfobacteriota; class Desulfobulbia; order Desulfobulbales; family Thiovibrionaceae; genus Thiovibrio; species Thiovibrio frasassiensis. The sequence goes on along the minus strand of NZ_JAPHEH010000001.1, from coordinate 299,512 downwards.
TTTCCTCGCACCTATCTTTTAGTGACAAAATCCTTGACGTGGGTTGTGCTCTTGGCGGTTTTTTGAGCTACCTCAGTCGCAAAAGTTTTGTGGACCTTTTTGGGGTAGACTCAACGGTGACATACACACATCGGGCTCAGGAGGAAAATCTGTTCACGATTAAACACGGTAACGCTGAAAATCTCCCTTTTGCGGATAATATGTTTGATGTCGTTGTTGTAGAGCAAGTGTTAGAGCATCTAGTAAGTCCCGCCAAGGCATTGCGTGAAGCTTTCAGGGTTCTTAAAAAAGGCGGTATCTTCTGTGTCGGTGTTCCGGATGCTTCCAGGTATGCTGGATACTATTTTTTCGATTTTTATTGGTTGTTGTTGCGTGAACACATACAGCATTTTGATATCGGGAATTTGACTTGTCTCGCTGCACGAGAGGGTTTTGAGTTGCTAGAATATGTCCAGAATGACCATGCCATAATGAGTTCTAAAATGGTCATGCCGAATCTCTGCGCCTTGTTCCGCAAGAGCGGGTCTTTTCCTGTGGAAGAAGGCAGGGGAACAGCTGTAATAGCATTACAAGAAAAAATAGAAAAATATGTGAAGCAAGATCTGTCGCGTCTTGAGGGAAAACAGCGTATTTTAAAGATGTTGGCTGCAGATAAGCGGCCAGTGTATGTATGGGGGATAGGCCGGGAGTTTCTCTATTTATACGAAGCAGCCGGTCTTAAGAAGTGTAATATCGTTGGCCTGATAGACATGAACCCTTGCCGGCAGAATAGCGCTGTTGATGGCATTGTCATCGCTTCACAGGATCAGATCTGCAATGCCGATCTCAATGCCATCGTTTTGATTGCTGCGGTAGCTCATGTGGATTCGATTAAAGCATCTCTTGAGCAGCTAGGTTTTTCGGGCGAGATATTGATTTTAGAATAATATGAATTGCTTCATGCACGTTAGTAGTTCTTTGGGAATCCGATACCCGGTCTCGATGCCAATGGGGGCAAGATATGATATCCAGCAGGTTGTGCCCAATTTGTTCCAGTGACAAGCACGAGACTCTATTCCAGAACACAATACATAGCTTTGATGGATCCACGTTCAATGTTGACATAAGGGTTGTCTGTTGCGGCAATTGTGGTTTTGTTTATAACGACATAGGCAACACCAGCATTGACAGGTTCTACCAGAATGAAACGTTTTACTCGGGGGAATCAGGTTTTGGTATCGGTGGATCGACACCGGCGGACTTGAACCGTTATGAGAAATATGTTGAGATTTTCGATTCAAATTCAATATCGAAAGAAGCAGCAATTGCTGATGTGGGGTGTGCCAAAGGAGGGTTTTTGGCATTTTTAAAGCAACGTGGATTTTCTAGCCTACAAGGCGTTGAAATTGACCCCAAGTGCGCTGAGTACGCTCGCACTCACTATGAACTGGATGTTGCAACAGGTACAGTTGACAATTTGCCGTTCACTGATGGCTCAAGGGATATCCTGATATACAATCATGTCCTTGAGCACCTGTACGATCCATTACGTGCCCTTGCTGAAGCAAACCGCGTGTTAGCCGAGGACGGTATTGTTTTCGTTGAGGTACCAAATGCTGGTCGGTACGAAGATGGTCGTATATTTGATTTCTATTGGTTCTGCATGCGTGAGCATATAAACCACTTTGATTTGTCACATCTGACAATGTTGATGGAAGCCGCAGGCTTTGAAAGGATATATGAGTGCCAATCTCTTATGCCATACAATTCTACGGCGAACTACCCGTCGCTATGTGTCTTGTTCTGCAAATCAAAAAATGTCGCGTCAGGGTATGGGGCGGATACTTTAGGACTCAGTAATAGTGTGCGCCGGTACATTGACGCTGAAGAGGATTTTCTTGAAATCCATCGCGACCAAGTGTCTAAATTGGCAGCGAGTGGTCGACCTGTCTATGTCTGGGGCATTGGGATTGAATTTTTTTCATTGTATTCTCTTGCCGGATTACGAGATTGCAACTTGCGTTATCTTGTCGATAAAAACCCGGCTAAACAACTTAAGACCGTTGGTGGCCTAAGCATAATATCGCCTGAGTGCCTATCTTCTGCTCCGCTAGACTCAGTTGTTGTAATTGCATCCGTATTCAATAAAGATGACATGGTAAATAATCTGGTAAGCATGTCATATCCCATAGGTTTCATAACTTTTTGTTGATATATTGACTGCTAATTTATTGTTTATATGTAAAGTAAACATGGAAATATATATTCCTATTATATTTTAGGCAGGTGAAGATGTCAAATATGAAAGAAATTAAAAACATACTACTTGTAAACGGTTTCAGCTCGCCCACTAAAATAATAAATGAGTTGTTGGTAAACCAGGGTAGCGATAGCAATATTTATCTTTCATATCCATTGGGCATCATGACGCTAGGCGCTTGGTGCCGACAAAAGTTTCCAGGTTTCAGAATTCAGATCGTTGATGCTTCAATGGATCTACATAAACACATATCCGATCCCAACAAAGAACCAATCGAACTTAATAAGTTTATAGAAATTATGCTTGGGAATGTGGACTTTATCCCAGATTTTATCGGCATATCGTTCAGTTTCTCGAATGGACATAAATCTTGCTTGCAGCTTAGTAATATATGCAAAGATAAATGGCCCACCAGCAAGATCATTGCAGGAGGGGTTCACGCGACAACTTTCACTCGCGGACTCATCACTGATCCAAGTATCGACTTTGTCGTCAGGGGGCCAGGCGACCTTTCTTTTTTGATTTTGCTTGAATGCCTGATGGAAGGCAAAAATCCTGCCCAAATTCCGGGCGTCGTAACTGGGATTGATAATGTTGCAAGCATGGCCCCCACTCTCACCAATCTAGACACAATTCCCCCATATCCGTATGATCTGATAGACATGGAATACCTTGTTGTTAACGAGTCCACTGCGCCGACCTACGAAGAAGGTACACGTACCGGCATGATATTCATGTCCCGAGGTTGTCCTTTCGGCTGTTCGTTCTGTTCCGCAGACAAGGTTCACGGAAGGAAGGTTTCTTTTTTTAGTGTCGACAGGATAGTTGCAGAGATCGAGTATTTGATCACTACCTTTCAAGTTAATACGATCAGTATTCTGGACGATCTATTCGGCGCCGATAAACAATATTTCCGAGATTTTTTTTCGAAGATTGAGGAGCGGAACCTGTCTTTTAGGCTTGTTGTTCCGGGGGGGCTTTCAATCGCGGTCTTCGACGAGAAAATGATTGATATCCTGATTGCGCATGGTCTAACGGCAGTTTATTTCCCAATTGAGTCTGGCTCCAAGCATGTTCAAGACAAAATAATTAAGAAACGAGTGGATCTTGATAAGGCAGTTCGTTTGGTCAGCTATTCGAAGCAGAAGGGATTGTTTACCGGTATAAATATCATACTAGGCTTTCCTGGTGAAACCAAGGAGATGATGCATGAAACATACAAATTCATTAGCGATCTCTCGGTCGACTGGATTGCGTTTTTTGCTGCCTATCCTTATCCGGAAACGGAAATGACTAACATCCTGTTAAGCAGAGGAACCTTAACACAGGACGATTTAGTTAATATCTGGGATAGTTCTACGCAGGGATTCAAGAAAAGACCATTTGATACGGAGGAAATTTCTGGGCAGGATCTGTCAGATCTCATATATGACATGAATATTAAACTGAATTTTTTCCTAAACTACAATCTCAGGATGAAGAATTATGCGCATGTCATACCGAAGCTGAATAAGCTGATAGACCGATATCCATTTCATGTAATTGCGTTGGCTTGTCGTTCAAAATGTTTTCACGAACTCGGTCGGTACGAAGACGCTCTTGACGATGTTGCAGAGATAAAGGGGCTTGTTCTTGAAAATCGCGAGTCAGCCAGACTGTTCGAACGATACAGAGAATCTATACTTGAGACTATAGGTAGTTATGAGTTAGCTTTATAAATCCAGGGACTGCAACGCCATAATTTGTAAGTTTACAAATGCAGTTCAGCGTGGCATCTGCAAATCAAACCGAAACAGGAATCGGCTTCAACAGAGGAAAATATAGTGTAAAGTGAGTGCTATTTCATTATTTCATGTTACCTTCAGGCAAGGAATGACGGTTACAAATTGGCCGCCCCAAGAGTCCACGTATGCAAGCTGTTGTGTGACTTCTTCCTCAAGATTCCAAGGCAGGATAACGATAAAGTCTGGCTTTGTAACCTGTAATAGGGCTTCGTCCACGATGGGAATTCTGCTTCCCGGCATGTATTTGCCTTGTTTTTGTGGGTTGCGATCCACGACGAAGGAAATCAGGTCGGGGCGAACCCCCGCATAATTTATCAGCGTGTTGCCTTTAGCGGCAGCACCGTATGCAGCGATGGTTTTTCCCTGACGTTTGGCATCCAGCAAAAAGGAGAGAAAATCATTTTTCACCTTGTTTGTCGTTGCCTGGAAGCCAGAGTAATAAGCGGCGGTGAGCATGCCAACTTTCTTTTCGTGTTGAAGTAACTCTCTTACCCGGGCGCTATATGGTGCCTGCCCAGTATCGCTTCGTTGGGCAAAGACGCGTAGGCTGCCGCCATGGGTGGGGTGTTCTTCCGCGTCAAACACGGTCAGCCCGTTGCTGGCAAGGATGCGGCTGACCGCAGTGAGCGACAAATAGGAAAAGTGTTCATGGTAGATGGTGTCAAATTGGTTGTTGGCCATCAAGCGTAATAGGTGGGGGAATTCGAAAGTGGCTACGCCCTGGGGCTTGAGCAGCACGGCAAAGCCTGTCACAAAATCATTAATGTCCGGAACATGGGCCAGGACATTATTCGCGGCAATCAAATCCGCCTGCTTGCCCTCTGCGGCCTGTGCAGATGCGAGATTTACCCCAAAGAAATCCTCTATAATGGCGATTCCTCTCTCTCTGGCTGCAGTGGCGGTGCTGGCGGTGGGTTCAATCCCCAGGCAGGGAATACCTCGCCCTTTGAAGTATTGAAGCAGGTAGCCATCGTTGGAGCCCACCTCGACAACGAGGCTGTGGGCGTTGAGGTTGAAACGGTCGATCATTGCGGTGACATAGCGCTCGGTGTGTTTCAGCCAAGTGGTGGAAAAAGAGCTAAAATAGGCATAGTCTGGAACAAAAAGTTCTTCCCGTCCGGCAAAATCCTCGGTCTGTGCCAACCAGCAAGAATCACACACTAACACTCGTAAGGGAAACCATTTTTCAGACCTATGCAGGCGCTCCTCGGTGATGTATGCGTTGGATGGCGGCGCACTACCAAGATCCACTAGCGGCACGGTGAGTTCGGCTGCGCAGTGACGGCACTTCATATCGTTATTCCGGTAAAATCATCAAGCAGCAACTGATGGGTCGCATCGCGGGAAGAAAGAACGCTAATGGGCAGGGGCCAGCGGATAGCCAGCCGTGGATCCTGGCTGTGTATCCCGCCTTCTGCATTTGGGTGATATGCGGCGGTGTGTAAATACAACATTTCACATTTTTCGGTAAGGGTCTGAAATCCGTGGGCAAAACCTTCCGGGATAATAAGAGTTTTGTGATTGTCACCACTGAGTATTTCAGCGTGCCAACGCAGAAAGGTTGGGGATCCTTGCCGCAGGTCCACGGCGACATCGTACACTTCGCCGTGCAGGCAGCTTACAAGCTTGGTTTCGGTATGGGGCGGGTACTGGAAGTGTATGCCTCGGATTGTCCCGATTTTTGTGGTCAGAGTGTGGTTGATTTGCATAATATTTTTGCCGGGAACGAAAGCTTGGAGTTCTTGATGGCAGAACAGGCGTTCAAAGAATCCACGATTGTCGCCAAAGGGCTTTCGTTGTAAGAGGGTCAGCCCCGGCAGGGGTGTTTCGGAAAGGGCGAAACAGCTCTTCATGGTTGACCGTGCTCCTCGTAAGCGCGGATCTGCTCAAGGCTGTAGGCGGCCATATCCGCTCCCTGCAGCCAGGTTCGGTGCCAGGCAACTGTCTGCTCAAGGGCGTGTTGCAGCGACCAGCGGGGTTGCCAGCCAAGTTCACATCGCGCCTGAGTGCTGTCGAGTCGAAGTAGTCTAGCCTCGTGAGGATGGTCGGACAAGGGCATATATTCAACACTCGCGTCTTTCCCCCAATAACGTGCTGTGGCCTCGGCGACCTCGCCCACAGTGACGTCGCTGCGTGTATCGGGGCCAAAGTTCCAGGCCTTGGCAAATCGTTTGCCATCGGTGCTGAGGAGTTGTTCCGCCAGCAGCAGATAACCGGCAAGCGGCTCCAGTACGTGCTGCCACGGCCGCATGGCCCTGGGAAAACGTAGTCGTACCGTATCATCCTCAGCAAAGGCACGCAAGCAGTCTGGCACCAACCGGTCGGCAGCCCAATCACCGCCCCCGATCACATTGCCGGCTCGAACTGTTGCAAGCTGGGCCGAATGATCTGTTCCTTGGCCGAAGTAACTCGCACGATAACTGGCGGTCACGATCTCCGCTGCCGCCTTGCTGGCACTATAAGGGTCATGTCCCCCCAGCGGATCGATTTCTCGATATGGATGTTCCCATTCTCTGTTTTCATAGACCTTGTCGGTGGTGATGATTACGATCGCGTGTACCGAAGCGGTCATACGAGCCACCTCAAGCACATGTGCCGTGCCCATTACATTGCTGGCCAAGGTTCCCAGTGGGTCGCGATATCCCTCCCGCACCAAAGGTTGAGCCGCCAAATGAAACACTACTTCGGGCTGGGTCTCACGAAATGTTGCTTGCAGCTGCGCAAGATTTGCCAGGTCAGCCAAAGTATGTGAATCCAGCAGGGGCGCGATATTCGCGACCTCAAACAGACTTGGGGTGGTCGGCGGATCAAGCGAATAACCATGTATCTTTGCGCCAAGCCGATGAAGCCAGAGGGTGAGCCACCCTCCCTTAAAACCGGTGTGGCCGGTGACCAAAACCGAGCGACCTTGCCAGTAGGATGGATTCATCATTACCAGATTTTCCACGGGGCCTTGTCCGAATGCCAAAGTTCTTCGAGTTGGTTTTTCTCGCGTAATGTATCCATTGGCTGCCAGAAGCCTTTGTGTTCGAAAGCCATGAGTTGCCCCGCAGCGGCAAGGGTGGTCAGCGGTTTGCCCTCCCAACTCGAATTGTTGCCCTCGATATAGTCGAGGCATTTGGGGGAAAGGATAAAAAAACCGCCATTGATCAATCCACCATTGCAGCGCGGTTTTTCCATGAAGCCATCCACTTGTGAACCATTTACTTGTAGGGCGCCGTATCGGCCAGGCGGTTGCACGGCCGTGATGGTTGCGAGTTTGCCGTGCTGCCGATGAAAGGCAATTGCAGCGGTCACATTCACATCCGCCAGACCATCACCGTAAGTAAAGCAGAATGCCTCTTCGTTTTGGATGTACGGTGCAACCCACTTGAGTCTGCTGCCGGTAAGCGTATCCTCTCCAGTGTTTATAAGTGTGACCCGCCATGGCTCAACATGTTGTTCGTGTACTTCCATCCGGTTATTTGCCATGTCAAAGGTCACATCCGACATGTGCAGGAAGTAGTTGGCAAAATACTCCTTGATGATGTAGCCCTTGTAGCCGCAACAGATCACGAAGTCATTCACCCCGTGGGCGGAGTAAAGTTTCATAATGTGCCATAGAATCGGCCTGCCACCGATTTCAACCATGGGCTTGGGCTTCAGGTGGGTTTCCTCGCTAATGCGGGTGCCGAGTCCCCCGGCGAGGATAACGGCTTTCATTGATTTTTCTCGCACCATTTTGCAAACATCTCCCTGTATGCAGATTCCAATTTGCGTGCGAAGGACGGTTCATCCATGAGCGGACCCGTCTCCAACTCTTTCCGCAAAACAATACGTAGCGCTGCCAATTGTGGGAGGTCGGAGGCCAAGGCCACGGCGATTTTCACATACTCGTCTTCCGTTCTGGCAATCCACTCTGGATGATCAACTCCTTCTAGGACTGCACTTCCAAGTCGCCCCACGCTGGGTCGGCCTGCAAGGGTAACGAAGGGCACCCCCATGTAAAGGGATTCAACCAGTGTGGTGCCGGAGTTGTGGGGGAAACAATCCAGCATAATATCCATGCCACGCAGCACATCCCACGGTGGGCTGTGGAAGCCGATTTCCAGCCGCTCTCGGCTGATACCATGAGCGGCAAATTTTTTGGCCAAAGCTGTCTGTAGGGCAGTGTCTTTAAAATTGCTGCTGTCGATCACCAATCTAGAGTTTGCCACCTGTTTCAGAATCTCCGACCACACCCGAATTGTTCGGTGGTTGATACGGATTGCCCGAGTAAGGGTCCCAAAAGTAACATGTCCACGCGCTATTGCCGGCAAGGGATTTACGGAGCCCATACCTTCTGCCGGACGGTAGGTAAATCCAGGGGTTGTCAAACGCCAGGGCGTTTCGGAAAAAAATTTTTCGCTACCGGCAGGAGCCATGGCGCGGTCTGTCAGGTAATAGTCAATGGCGGTAAGTCCCGTGGTGTAGCCACATCCGATCCATGAAACTGAGATCGGGGCCGGTTTGCGGGCAAATACCCCCAGTCTATTGTTGGTTGTCTGCCCGGCGAGATCAACCAGAATGTCGATGGCGTCGGCACGGATGTGTTCGGCAAGAGCGTCGTCGGTCAGGCCTGCTGTGGGTATCCAGTGGTCCACATATCCCTTGTATAGGGCTGTTTTCGTGTCTTCTCTGGAGAGTTCGGCATAGGCATACACCTCCAACACCTTCTTGTCGCGGTGGGCAAGCAAAGGTTCCAGGACATGGCGCGCCGAGTGGTGGCGAAAGTCCGGAGATACATAGCCTACCTTCAGGCGGCGGTTTACAACCCGGCTATTGGTGTGTCTCTGCCATTTGTTTCGATGGGGAAAGCCAAACAGCTTGTCATATTCTTGGTACGTCTCAAAAATTGCCTCACCACTTTTATCCGGGTGGTAATTCAACGCAAAAAGCAGGGAGCTATGCGCTTCGATAAAATCGGGCTTGAGTTCCAAGGCTCGGCGAAAATTGGCTTCGGCCTCGGCGAGGTAGCCTTGCGCCATGAGAGTATTGGCCAGATTGTTATACGCCGAGGCATAATCAGGCATGATGTCCAGTGCCATGCGAAGGCTGGCTTCGGCTTCGGTAAACCGGCCCTGACTCCTCAGAATGCCACCAAGGTTGCCGTGCATCTCAGCACAATCTGGCATGAGCTTTAGTGCTTGGCGAAGACAGGATTCGGCGTCCAGGAGGCGATCTTGTTTGTTGAGGAGATTCCCGAGGTTGTTGTATACGATCGCGGAATCTGGATCCAGTTCGATAGCCTTTTGATAGCAAGCTACTGCTTCGTCCAGTTTTCCTTGTTCTTGAAAGGCCAGGGCTAAATTAGAGTAGTGGATGGCGGTCGTTGGGCTGAGATGCAATGCATGTTGGAAGCATTTAACTGCAGCCTCCCATTTTTTTTGTTTATGAAAAATATATCCCAGCAGGGTGTATACTTCCGGGGAATCCTCTTTTGCCGCCAGGGCCTTTTGGGCAGATAAAAGGGATTCTTGGGTCCGCCCTTGGGAGTACAGGGTGTTGGCCAGATTATACAGGGCATCGGCATGATCCGGTTTGAGCTGTAATGCCTCGTGGTAGGCGGCGATTGCTTCGTCAAACTTTCCTTGGCTGTGAAAAATTATCCCCAGGTTGTTTAATGCCTCAATATAATCTGGCTTTAAACGCAGGGCCTGTCCGTAACATGGTAGGGCCTCATTAAATCGACCCAGATCTTTGAAGGCATTGCCCAAATTATAATAATACACTGCTTTGGTAGGCTCTTCATGAATAGCTTTTTGGAAGAGAGAGACTGCTGCGGTATATTGTCTGCATTGGCAAGCAATGATAGCTAGCCCATGCAATGTTTCCGCATGATTTGGTTTTAGTGAGAGTATCTCTCTGTATAGCTTTTCTGCTTGTTGCAGGTTTCCTGCTTGGTGATTCTTGATAGCCTTGGCCAAGGCCTGTTCGATATCAAAGGAAGTTTTTTGATTGGGGGGAGTCTTTTGATGTTGTCTTTTAGTCGCAGAATGTTTTTGTTTTTTGGGAGGGCTCATGGAAGAATGATAGCCTGAAAGAGAGAATAAATGTTTTCTGAGGGGTGACTGCAAAGGAGGGTCTTGGTATCGAGCAGCAACTGAATTTTTCTCCCTTAAAAGCTGTAGGATAGCTACAATAGCAGGATATTAAAAATCAGACGTCCACGGATTTCGAATTAGTGTAGTCGAGTCTGTTTGAATTTTCAATACCCATTGAAAAAGCACAGGGATTTGTTTGAGCATTGGGGGCAGCAGGGGGCGGATTGTCGGTTTGTTATGCAAGCCGTTTAGGCCGGGGGGGTAACGGGCTCAGGCCAGAATGTTGATGTTTTCCCCGGTTGTCTGGGATTGCTGGGGCTGGTTGTTTTTCCGGTGCTCGGCCTGGGCCGAGCTAACTCTCTCCGCAGCTCGACGCTCTTCCGCCTGCGCAGCCCGCAGATTGTTTTGCGATTCCTGGGCTGAGGCTTGGGCTGACGCAGTATTTTGCGCGGCACGTTGTTGCTCTGCCTGGGCCTGCCGCACTTTCTGCATGGTATTTGTTCTGGATACATTCGTAGGAGCCAGGCGAGATGCTGGTGCTTGCGTTGCCGAACTTATTTCCGGTCCCATGGTATTGCTCCTTTCTGCACGGAGAACACAGGAAAGTTGTGGTGGTTATGGAGGCGATAATCTTGCCACATTTTCAATATATATTCTTTATGTGCAGAATGCAATTATACATTAAGCATCTTCCCGTTTTACCGCAATAGCTTGTTGTAATCCCCCTCATTTCGAACTTTTCCCGAGATCATCCGAGTCCTCGTCTCTTCTCCCCAGGAAGCATTGCCTCCAAGGGGGAAGGGCATTTTGTATCGATGCGCGTTCAGGACAAATATTTCTTTTAAAGTTTAATCCGGGAGGGTCGATAAGAAAATCAAGCAATGATTAAAATGCGTGTAGGGTTTGGTCGGGAAGGAGGTGACAAAAAGAGCTGCCAGACACACCTGCCAGGAACTGCAACAAAAAAACAACATATGCTTTAAAACGCCGGCAAGGAAGCCGGTATTCACAAACACACACAACACGGAGGTTTCACCATGGGTTTCAGAATCAATACCAACATCGATGCAATGAGTGCTCATCGGAATATGCTTGGCACCAGCGGTTCGCTGAGCAAATCTTTGGAGCGTCTTTCTTCCGGTCTGCGGATCAACCGTGCCGCGGATGATGCTTCGGGCATGACCATTGCCGACTCTCTGCGGGCCCAGGCCACAGGTCTTGGTCAGGCCATGAGGAATGCCGGCGATGCTATCTCTCTGGTACAGGTTGCTGACGGTGCTTTGGAAGAGTCCATCAACATCGTAACCACCATCAGGACCAAGGCTATCCAGGCGGCGTCCGACGGTCAGAACACCGTTTCTCGGGCAGCTATTCAGGCCGACGTCAACAAGCTGCTGGAAGAGATGAACATCATTGCCGATACCACCGCTTTCAATGGCCAGACCCTGTTGAAAGGCAATTTTACCAATAAATCTTTCCAGGTTGGCGCCTATGCCAACCAGACCGTATCCGTTTCCATCGACAACGCCGATGCCAGCCATGTTGGTCGGTTGGCCACTATCAACACCACCACCACCCAGACCAATCTGAAAAGTCTGGACAGCACCTCCAACTTTGTTCAATACACGAATGCTACTCTGGGAGACGGGACATACGCCCAGTTGGCGGCCAACGATCTGACGATCAATGGCGTTGATCTTGCGGGTAATCTCGCCGGTCAGGGCGTTAGTCAGCTGTCGGCCGAGGGGTTGGCTGCTGCGATCAACAGAACCACAGAAACCACCAGTGTCAAGGCTACCGCCGAGACGAGCTGGGCCGGAACCGGTACCATTGTCGGCGGCACCATCGCCGATGGCGGTCTGGTAATCAATGGTATCAATGTAGGTGCGGTTACCGTGGTGGCAAATGATGCTGATGGCGCGCTGGTTTCGGCGATCAACGCCAAGCAGGCAGAGACCGGGGTTAGCGCTTCTGTTTCTGCCGACGGCAAACTGACCCTTACCGCAGCGGATGGCCGGAATATCGCTATTTATAACGGCGGCGCCTATTCAGCGACCAGTTTCGACAATACCTTGGGTTCCGGTTTTGTCGATAACCGGACCTCGGTTTCTATCACCGCGGCATATGTTGCTGATGGGGCTTCGGAGATCAATGTCGGCGGGGTAAATATTACCTATAACGCCGCCTCTGATACCGCTACCACCAGGGATAATATTTTTGCTGCATTAAGCGCCCTTGGCAGCGAGTATACCGTTACACAGTCTGCTCCCGGTGCTGCAACCGTTATCACCCGGACAGACGGCAAAGATATCAACCTCGTGGCCTCTACCGAGGTTGCTGCTGATACGTTGTCCATTCAGGCCCTTACCCCTGCGGGCGCCAATGAGGGGGCTGCGCAGACCGAGGCTCTCGGTTCTTCCCTTGTTACCAACAGCTCCCAGCACGGTTCGGTAACGCTGAATTCCACCGGAAACATCGCCTTGACGGGTGATCAGCAGACCATGGAAGCCTTCGGTTTCAACAGCGCAACCAGCCAGGTGGCAGCCGCCTCCGGTGGTATTGCTGATGCCGATGTTACCACCGCTAGCGCCGCACAGACCACCATCCAGCGTGCTGACTCTGCTTTGGAGGCGTTGGATAAGATCCGTTCCGGTCTTGGTTCTGCTCAGAACCAGGTTGAAGCAACCCTGCGTAACATCTCCGTAACCCGGGTCAACATCCAGTCGGCTGAATCAGCTGTTCGTGACGTTGACTTCGCCGACGAGAGTTCCACCTTCGCCAAGATGAATATCCTGGTACAGGCTGGTAGTTATGCCCTCTCGCAGGCAAACGCAGTACAGCAGAACATCATGACTCTGCTTCGTTAATCCATCGGGCTGACGGGCTGAAGAGCGGGTGATTTATCGCTCTTCAGCTCTAACGCCTGAGGATGTGGTTTTGGCTACATAGGGGGCGGCGGTTTTTGGCCGCCAGCCCCCTTTTTTTCAAGCGGGTGGGCAGGTTTTGTAAGATTTTTTATGCTTCGACACGCTCAGCACGACCGGAAATTCAACCTGAAAAGATATTTTCCGTTAGTTCCTGATCCTGTCGAAGAGTAAAAGGTTGGTCTTGTCAAAGAGGCGCAACATCTAACAGAGGTGAGACAGCATGGCTGGTTCAATTTCCACGCTTGGCGCAGGCTCCAGTATCGATCTGCAGGGCATTATTGAGAAGCTCAAGGCCGCGGATCAGGTACCGATCACCAATATCAAGGCGCAACAGCTCCAGTATAAGGATCAGCTCGCCGAGTTCGACACCGTGAACACCAAGTTGCTGGCGGTTAAAACGAAGGCTCTTGATCTCTCTTTGTCCACCACCTTTTTGGCGCGGCAGATTTCCTCGTCGCAGACGAGTGTGTTGACTGCCACGGTCAGCAGTGGAGCCAGCACCGGGATATCCACGGTGACAGTAGGGAGATTGGCCAAGCAGAACTCCTGGCAATCTTCCGGGGTGGCCACGGCAGACACCGCGATTGCCAGCGGTACTGGAACTTTCGCCTACACCATCAATGGTACCCAGTCCAGTGTGGCGGTTGCCTCTTCCACCACCCTGCAGCAACTCAGCGATGCGATCAACAATGATGTCAATAATCCCGGCGTTACCGCCAGTGTGATGGATGACGGCACTGGGACGGCTACGGCCTTTCATTTGGTGTTGGTTTCCAACGAGACCGGCGAGGCCAACGCCGTAACCATTGACACCAACGGCACGGACCTGACCTTTACCGAGGTGCAGGGGCTTGCCGAAAGCCTTGATGCGGAAGTGACCATCAACGGCATAACTTATCAGCGCGCCACCAATACCATCAGTGATATCATTTCCGGGGTTACCCTGAATCTGGAAGCCACTGGCGCTTCCTCAGTCAAGGTTACCAGTGATATGGACAGCGTTAAGGCAAAGATCGTCGCCATGATTGAGGCCTATAATGCCGCAGCCAAGGAGATTGCCGATAATTCCAAATACGATCAGGACACAGGGGTGGGTGGTTCTCTTTCCGGTGTTTCCACCTTCCGCACCATGACCAGCCAGTTGAATCAGACTCTGTTGGCCTCGATTGGTGGGTTGGGTGGCGCCTATGGCAACATGACGGATATTGGTCTTTCTTTTGACCGGGACGGCACCGCCTCCCTTGATGAGACGGTTCTCGCCGCCGCCTTGGAAAGTAACCCGGAAGATGTTCAGCTCCTTCTGGTGGGCGATACCGACAATGGGATTGACGGGGTTGCCACTCTGTTGAACGCGCAGTTGCGGGATATCACCAAACCGACTCTTGGGGTGATTGCCAACGAGAAGGGGCGGGTTGATCAGACCATCCAGCGGCTGGACGACCAGATCGAGAGCATGACCATCAGGCTGAACAATAAATACGACTTGCTTACCAAGCAGTTTGTTCAGCTCGATACCTTGTTGAGCAGTATCCAGAAGCAGGGTGACTTTTTAAGCGCCCAAATTGCGAGCCTAAGCGCGAGCAAGAATTGATGTGCCGGGGGGGCGCAGCGGTGCTGAATTTAGCGGGACGGTGTGGCGTTTCGCGCTGGGGGGAGAAGACGAACGATGACTATGGATGCGGCAGGGCAACCGGCAACGGAATTGGTGGATACGGTCGTGGCTCTCTATGGGGAGCTGGCAGAGGTGACCGCCGCATTTTTAGAAGCGGTGCAGGATGGCCCGCCGGAGGAAGAGGCGCAGAGCCTCTTTTGGCAGGCACGCACTGAGTTGGTTGGGAGATTGCAGCCGCTTCTGGCGCAAGAAGAGCATTGGTTGGGTCACAGCGACGGACGTCAGCAGAAGGAACAACGGCAGCACTCCCTTGCGCTGCAGTTGGAAAAGATGCAGCTGGTCGCCGACCTTGATGCCCGGATTGTCGCACGGCTTGTTGCCTTGCAGGCCCAGGTTGGTGAGGAGCTCAAATCGCTTGGTCAGGGCAAAAAAAGGCTTGTCGGCTATCGGGTCGGCTTGAAGGGGGCGCCGCGTTTTTGTCAGCGAACTGCCTGAGTTGGCATGGTTTTATGGGGAAAGGCGAAAAAAATTCCCTTATCGTTTTTCCGGGAACTACCGATACGTACAACATTGGGTAAAAGAAGCAAGTAGCCAGGCCAGAGCGTGAAAATTATTGGCCCGGGGGGGCTTGCAAAAGGCTCCGGTGCTAGCCGGAGAAAAAATGGTTTCGTAAAAAGGAGCGTGGATATGGTCTCGAAGCAAGCAAGCAATGCCTATTTTCAGGCGCAGGCAAGTGCAAAGATTCATCCTGCCAAGCTTATTCATATGCTGTACGAACGGCTTTTAATCAACCTCACCTGCGCCTGTGAGGGGCTTGAGGAAAATGATATTAAAAAGCGGGGCGAAAATCTCTCCAAGGCCATTGCCATTATCACGGAGTTGAATTGCTGCGTGACACCGGGAGATGAGTCGGAGCCGGCCCAGTTTCTGCGGGGCATGTATGCCACGATGCTGGTTGAGCTGGGCAAGGTCCCGGTGAACAAGGATGCCGCTGTTATTCGTCAGGCGCAGCGGTATGTGACGCGCTTGAAAGAGATCTGGGAAGAAACCGCCATGCGGGAAAATGGTCTGGGGAGTGAGCAAAAAGTGGAGAGCATCATCGAGAATGCACCCGAAGAGTCGGCAATGGTCTATTCTCGCGGCCATAAAAAGGAAGGCGCTGTCGCCGTAGCCAACATGTGTTTTTTGGTCTGAGAAAGAAGAAAACTGGGAGGCCGGTTGTTCCTGTCTGCAATAAGGCCGGGCTTTCTGTTTGATAGAAGGATGCTGTTGTGGTAGGCATGGAAGCATCGTGGAGTAACAATGGGAGGTTGTCATGGACGTGAATAATGTTGCTGCTGGTGAGAGCAAGAATCTGGGGAGTATGCCGGTTGCTCCGGCCATGGTGCGCCAGGACAAGCAGAAGGTGGCGGTAATGCCGGTTGCCTCGAGTGGTGGGAGCGAAGGCGCTGCGCTTGATCGCAAGGCCATGTCGCAACGGGAAGGAAAGCTGTCGCAAGAGCAGGCCGTACAATATGTCCGGGAAGTCCAGGCTCGTTTCGACAAAATGGGGACAAATCTCCAGTTTTCCATTGATAACAGCTCGGCAGATGTGGTGGTGAAGATTACCGACAAGAACAGCGGTGATCTGATCCGGCAGTTTCCCACGGAAGAGATCCTGCAACTGCGGACGAAGCTGAATGATCTGGTTGGGATGCTGTTTGACGGAAAGGCGTAACCTCTTTTCTGTCAGTTGCCTGCCCTGATTGTGCTGTCGGCGTTCTGAAAAAACAGGACGTCGTCGGTTGCCGCTGGACGTGCGTCAACCGCTCTTTTTTTTGACCTCTTGTTCTCCTCCAGCAAAAAAATATCTTTTAAAACAAAGCCCCAGTTGCCTGGGGCTTTTTGTTGTTGCCCTGTAATGGAGGGTTGTGTGTTTTTGCCAAGACTTTTTGCTTGACAATTATTGGGGGCTCTCGTATACCTGATCGTCAAACTGAATCTGTGTTCATTGTGCAATTGTGCATTCTTTTAATATTTTCTGTATCATTATAAAAAGGAGACTCAATCATGTCTAAGTTAGTCGCTCCCCATGGTGGAAAAGGTCTGGTATGCTGTCTGTTGCATGGCAACGAGCGTACCGCTGAGCAGGAAAAGGCCAAAGGCCTGAAGAAGATCCAGATCAGCGCCCGCGCAAAAGGCGACTTGATCATGATGGGCATCGGCGGTTTTTCTCCGTTGAATGGCTTCATGGGCAAGGCCGACTGGAAGGGTGTTGTTGAGAATTTCACCATGGCTGACGGCACCTTCTGGCCCCTGCCCATCACCCTGGACGTTTCCAAGGCCGATGCCGATGCAATCAAGGTAGGCGACGAGGTTGCTCTTGAGGCTGATGGTGAGATCTACGCCACCATGAAGATCAGCGAGAAGTTCGAAATGACCGACGCTGACAAGAAGTGGGAGTGTGAGAAGGTATTCAAGGGCGAAGGCGAAGAGTCTGCCGATGACAAGTTCTGGGATATCGCGCTCAAGGATCATCCCGGCGTTCAGATGGTTATGAAGCAGAAAGAAGTGAACCTGGCCGGCCCGGTTAAGGTTCTTTCCGAGGGCGAGTACCCCGCCAAGTACAAGGGCGTGTACCTGACCCCTGCCGAGACCCGCGCCATGTTCGAAGAGCGTAAGTGGTCCGACGTTGCTGCCCTGCAGCTGCGTAACCCCATGCATCGTTCCCATGAGTTCCTGGCCAAGATCGCCATCGAAGTATGTGACGGCGTCCTGATCCACTCTTTGATCGGCAACCTGAAGGCCGGCGATATTCCTGCCGAGGTTCGCGTTAAGGCCATCGATTGCCTGGTTGAGAACTACTTTGTAAAAGACAACGTCATCCAGGCCGGTTACCCGCTGGATATGCGTTATGCCGGTCCCCGTGAAGCATTGCTCCATGCAACCTTCCGTCAGAACTACGGCATCACCAAGATGATCATCGGTCGTGACCATGCCGGTGTTGGCGACTTCTACGGCCTGTTCGAGGCTCAGGAAATCTTCGACCGCATCCCGACCAACCTGGCCGAAGGCAAGGCGTTGAAGTGCATGCCGCTGAAGATCGACTGGACCTTCTACTGCACCAAGTGCGATGGTATGGCTTCTCTGCGTACCTGCCCGCACACCAAGGATGATCGCGTTATCCTTTCCGGCACCAAGCTGCGTAAGGCTCTTTCCGAGGGCAAAGAGGTTGTTGACCACTTTGGCCGTGAAGAGGTTCTGGTTATCCTGCGCGCATACTATGCCACTTTGACCGAGAAGGTTGAGGTCAAGATGCAGGGCGCTGCTTCCGGTTCCGCGATGTAATCTCGCTGTTCCTGAGTTTTTGGTTATAAAAAAAGGGGAGATACCGTAAGGTGTCTCCCCTTTTTTTATGTAGGTTTTTGCTGTTGGCCAGGCGATTGGTTCACCCCTGCGCGAATGTTTTAGTCTGGTCGCCGTACTCATGGATTCCCGCCTGCGCGGGAATGACATGCTTGCCAGAGCATTGCTTTGATGATTACATGTCTAAACCGTCATTCCCGCGCAGGCGGGAATCCATGCTCAGATCAATTCTTGCCATAAGTCTTTCCAGGTTGGGTTGATCGTTTCGATCAAGTTGATTTTCCATTGCCTGTTCCACTGCTTGAGTTGTTTCTCGCGCAGAATCGCTGTTGGCATCTCCTCATGCAATTCGTAATATACGAGAAAATGGACGGTATATTTTTTCCTAAACCCATCAGCCAGATTACTCCTGTGCTGCCAAATCCTTTGCATTAAATTGCTGGTTACACCGAGATATAAGGTGCCGTTGTATTTGCTTGCCAGAATATACACTGCGGCTTGTTTTTTCATTCTCAAGCATGGATTCCCGCCTGCGCGGGAATGACGGTTGTAGGTTTAGCCTCCCAAGCAATAGCCTGATTGCCAGCCGGAATCAGAGGATGGAAACCTTGGTGCCGTCCTTGGAAAAGGAGATCTTCGCTTCCCGGGCCAGCCAGCCTAGCGCTGCGCCAAGGAGGGAAAGGGAGCCCCGGTCTTTCATGACGCTGGTGATTTTTGTCACCGGGGTCGGGCCGTTTTCGCTTAGATACAGAAAGATGTCTCCGGCCAGGAAGCCGATCTGCCCTTCCACGGTCATGCCCTTGCCCGGCTTAAACAGCGGGGTTTTTCCCGCCGTTGCACAGGCTCCCTTTTTATGGGTGAGTTCCTGTACTTCTTTTTTGATCGTGCCGATGGCGGAGCCCACGGTTTTTTCCGCCTTTTTCGTCGCTTTTTTTACGATCTTCTGCGCCGCTTTCTTCATCTTTTGTCCGGTTTCCTCAACCGTATGGCCCGACCGGGCCAGGGCTTTGCCTACTTTTTTTCCTGCTTCGGTCAATGCGGAGCTGCTTTTCGGTGCGGCCATAATGTCTGTTCTCCCGTAACTCGCTGTTGTTTGGTGGAACAATCCTATATCCAGTCTAGCGATCTTGCCGAACTTGTCAAGAAGGTTGCAATCTTGCCCGATTCTTTATAAAGAAAAAGGCGAACGGGGCGGGTGAAGTTGCCGACTGATTAGGTGTGGCAACGTTGCTTATACTGATTACCCCCACCCCCTAACCCCCTCCCGCAAGGGGAGGGGGGACTGTGTTGCACAATGCGCGTTTGTGCTGAATAGTTACTGTGGCCGGGACATGGGAAATACCCCGAGGTAAGCGAGTCGGAGTCGGGACTCCAGGTAAGCGAGACGGAGTCGAGACTCCGAAAGGCGGAAGGATATGCGGACAATTCGGGTTGGCCTTGGCGACAGGGCTTATGATATTTTGATCGAAAACAACATTTTGGCCACAATCGGCGCGGATCTCAAGCAGCGCGGGATTGCCAAACGCTATGTGGTTGTAGCGGATTCCCATGTCGGTGAACTTCTCGGCCCCAAGCTTATGGCCTCTTTGGCAGCGGCAGGTGTTTCCGCGGAGCTCATCACCTTTCCCCGGGGTGAGGCAAGCAAGCATTTGGCCACGGTTGCCGAACTGGCCAGCAGGCTCGCGCAACTCGGGCTGGACCGGAAAGACGCACTCATCGCCCTGGGCGGCGGAGTGACCGGG
This sequence comes from Thiovibrio frasassiensis, assembly GCF_029607905.1. Lineage (NCBI taxonomy): Bacteria > Pseudomonadati > Thermodesulfobacteriota > Desulfobulbia > Desulfobulbales > Thiovibrionaceae > Thiovibrio > Thiovibrio frasassiensis. The sequence goes on along the minus strand of NZ_JAPHEH010000001.1, from coordinate 279,801 downwards.
GATATTACCGGTTTTCTCGCGGCCATCTATATGCGGGGCATCCCTTTTGTTCAGATTCCCACCACCCTTCTGGCCCAAGTGGATAGCTCGGTGGGGGGCAAGACCGGGGTGGATATCCCCGAGGGCAAGAATCTGGTCGGCGCTTTTTATCAACCCCGCTGCGTGTACATCGACAGCAGCGTTCTTATGTCGCTGCCCCCAGCCGAGTTGTTAAACGGCTTGGCCGAGGTGATCAAATACGGGGTGATTTATGATGCGGAATTTTTCCGTTTTCTTGCTGAACAGCGGCAGGCGATTTTGGCCCGGGATCTCTCCGTTCTTGAAACGATGATCGCCCGCTGTTGCGAGATCAAGGCTGCGGTGGTGGCGGCGGACGAGCGCGAGGCAGATCTGCGGCGGATTCTGAATTTCGGCCACACCTTGGGGCATGCGGTGGAGGCGGCTTCCAACTTCAGCATGGCCCATGGGATGGCGGTTGGCCTGGGGATGGTGGCTGCCTGCCGCTTGGCGGTGGGTAAGGGGATTTTTTCCCAGGATCAGGCTGATGCCGTGTGCCGGCTCATCGCGGATTATGGTCTGCCCACGGAGATTCCTGCGGAATTTTCCCCGGTGCAAATCAAGGGGTTTCTGAAAACGGACAAGAAAACCGTGGCTGGGCGGCCGTTCTTTGTCCTGCCCACCGAGATCGGCAAGGTCGTTATCACCGATGCGGTGAGCGAGGAGCTGATTGATCAGGTGTTGGCAGGGTAGCTTCGCGGTTTAAGGAGCGGGATAGAGGCAGTATTTTGTCTCGCTCGGTTATTGTTGAGCATGGCTCATCCTATTCCGGGTGGAACTCGATCTCTTCCCAACCCCTCCCGCAGGGGGAGGGGAGTCATTGGAGGTTTTTTCAGACCGCACAGCGGAAGCCGATGGTGTTTGCCCAATATTTCCCCCGTTCTATCTGCCGCCACGCCGCGGTCACGGTTCCTCCGGTTATCCAGGAGCCGCCCTTGAGGATGTAAATTTTTTCCGTCGGTTTGCCGGGGGAGGCAGGTTGCCCCGGGTCGAGGGAGGAGGTCCATTCGGCAATGTTGCCCAGCAGATCGTAGATGCCGAAGGGGCTCATCCCCTTGCGGCCGAAATGCTCGACCGAGGTTGTGCCGCCGAGGCAGGCACCTTCAAAATTGCCAAAATCAACCTGCCACATTTCCCCCCAAGGGAAAAGCTGGCCGCGTGCTCCGCGGGCTGCGGCTTCCCACTCTTCTTCCGTGGGCAACCGTTTTCCGGCCCAGGCGGCAAAGGCCATGGCGTCGTGGTGGCTGACCTGCACCACCGGGTGATTGTGTCGCCCTTCCAGAGTGCTGTCGGGCCCGGCAGGGTGGCGCCAGTTTGCCCCGCTCACATGGCGGGCAATGGTTCCTTGGGTCAGGCTGAAGGTTTGCCTGCCGGTTTCCGGGTCTTTCCTGTTGGTGCAGCGGCCTTCGAAGACAATCCCATAGCCCGCTTCCTCGGCATCGGTGGTATAGCCTGTTTCCCGGACAAACATGTCGAACAGGTCGTTGGTTACGGGCGATTGACCAAGATAAAAATCCTGCAGATCGACCTTGCGCAGGGGTTGTTCCAACCCTTTGGGGTTGGCGCTTCCGATCAGATAGGTGCCGGCGGGGATCTTGATAAATTTCGGCATGAACCGTTCCAGGATCTGATTGATAAACTCCTCCTGGGTCTCCCGCAGCAACTCTCCTTGGTTCACCGCTTCTTCCGCTTCGATGTATTTTGAGAGGACCTCCAGGGGGCTTGGCTGATGGGGAGGAGCGGCCAATGATTCCGCTGATTCTCCAATTTCTTCCAGCGCATCCTCATCGAGGATCTCCACCTCCTCCTCAATGAATTCGCTTTCAGTCAGCGCTTCGTCTGCGAGCTCTTGGACCTCTTCGATCAGGTCCTCGTCCAGCAGTTCAATCTCTCCGGCGACCCCCTCATCCCCGGCCCCTCCTTCCTCTTCCCCCAACCCTTCGGTGGGGGAGGTTTCTTCTTCGAGAACCTCCTCAAGTTCTTCCTCGTCAAGGATCTCCACCTCCTCCTCAAGGAGCTCGGTGTCGGCAAGGTCTTCATCGGCGAGCTCTTGAACCTCTTCGATCAGCTCCTCGTCGAGCAGTTCCACCCCTTCGGCGATCCCTGCATCCCCGGCCCCTCCTTCCTCTTCCCCCAAGCCTTCGGTGGGGGAGGTTTCTTCTTCGAGAACCTCCTCAAGTTCTTCCTCGTCAAGGATCTCCACCTCCTCCTCAAG